>NZ_NCXM01000035.1 GCF_002104765.1 Mycolicibacterium vulneris | reverse complement strand
GCTAGCGATCGCCACTGTCCCGATGGTGGTGACCCGCTGCGCCCGGCTCCGCCGCGCTAGCGATCGCCACTGTCCCGGTCCAGTTCGGCGAACGCCTCATTGGCGATGCGGAAGCTGTCGACGGCCGCTGGCACACCGGCGTAGATGGCCACCTGCAGGAAGACCTCGCGGATTTCCGCACGGGAGACCCCGTTGGTCAGGGCGGCCTTGACGTGCGTGCGCAATTCGTTGGGGCGATTGAGCACCGAGATCATCGCCAGGTTGAGCAGGCTGCGGGTCTTTCGCGGCAGCTCCTCGCGGCCCCACACGGCACCCCAGCAATATTCGGTGACGAGATCTTGCAGGGGCCCGGTGAAGTCGTCGGCGCCGGCCAAAGCGCGTTTGACGTACTCCTCGCCCAGCACCTCGGAGCGGATTTGCAGCCCCCGCTGGTAGGTTTCGCGATCCAATGCTTCCTCCTTCGATTCGCGGAGTGGTCCGCGTTGCTGTCTTAGCGCCGCCGAAATTCCGGTTGCCTGAGGCAGTCTTGCACCGCCGCCGCCCCGCGGGGTCTACAGTCGAGGTTCACATGGACCTGCCCGCTCGTGTCCTCGAGCCCGCCGGGCGGCAGCGGGAACATGGAGCGCGCTCAATTGCTCTGCGGCGGTTGAGAATACAAGCGCTCGAAGCAGGAGGACCTGGCGCGACTTTCGGCGTTGAGGAGAAGCAGTGACCGGAGCAAGCGCGGACATCTGGGAAGTGATGTCGACGGCCCGAACGATCCGGCGCTTTACCGACCAACAGGTGGATGATGCGACTCTGGCGCGCTGCCTCGAAGCGGCCAGGTGGGCCCCCTCGGGCGCCAACGCGCAGGGCTGGCGTTTCGTGGTGTTGCGCTCGCCCGAGCAGCGGGCCGTGGTGGCCAAGGCCGCGGCCCACGCGCTGGAGGTGATCGAGCCGGTCTACGGCATGAGCCGGCCTGCCGCCGACGACAACAGCCGCCGCGCGCGCACTTACCGTGCGACGTACGAATTGCACGACCGCGCCGGTGAATTCACCTCGGTGCTGTTCGCCCAGGCGCACTACCCGACGGCGTCGGAACTGCTGCTCGGCGGTTCGATCTTTCCCGCCATGCAGAACTTTCTGCTGGCCGCCCGCGCCCAGGGGCTCGGCGCCTGCCTGACCAGCTGGGCCTCGTACGGCGGTGAACAGCTGCTCAGGGACGCCGTCGGCATACCGGAGGGCTGGATGGTCGCCGGCCACATCGTGGTCGGGTGGCCGAAGGGCAATCACGGGCCGCTGCGCCGCCGCCCGCTTGCCGAGTTCGTGAACCTCGACCGCTGGGACAACGCCGCCGACGGCCTCGTGACCAGCAGTTAGCTCGCCGGAGGAATTCCGCTCGTCACGGGGCTTCGGTGACCCCATGCCCGGAATCCGAGATTATTACTTCCGCAACCGAGAATGTTATTCTCGCCTGACAGTCACGACGAGAGGCGGCGCGGATGCTGTTGGAGTTCGATGCTGATCAGCGACTGTGGCAGGACACAGTGCGCGACGCCGTCGCGAAGCAGTGCCCGCCGTCGCTGGTGCGCAGCGTGGCCGAAGAGGGCGTCGACCCGAGCCCGCTGTGGAAATCGTATGTAGACCAGGGCTGGACCGAGCTCAGCGATGCGGACAGCGCCGTCGAGCTGGCCATCGTGCTCGAGGAGCTCGGCCGCGCCACCGACCCGACCCCATTCCTGGCGACGATGAGCCAGTTCGCACCGCTCGCCGGGGACCGATTCGACCCACACCAATCGGGCACTGCGGTCTATGGCGGGGTCGCGGCGCACCGCGACGCCGAGGGCTGGGTGCTGGACGGCACAGCCCGCCATGTGCTCGACGGCGATCGCGCGGATCGGCTGGCCGTGGCCACCGACGCGGGGGTGTTCCTCGTCGAGTCCAGCCAGGTGTCGGCCCGGCGCTCGGCGGTGTTCGACCCGGTGCTGCACGTCGCCGACCTGTCGTTCGCGGAGGTTCGGGTAACCGACAGCGAGCGGCTGACTGTCAACGCCGAGCGCGCCCACCACGTTGCGCTGACCGGCATGGCCATCACGATGGTCGGCGCCTGCCAACGCATCCTCGACCTGGTGCTCGAGCACGTCAAAAGCCGTCATCAATTCGGCGTGGCGATTGGCTCCTTCCAGGCCGTCCAGCACAAGGCCGCCGACATGCACGTCGCGGTGGAACGCGCCCGCGCCCTTGCCTACTTCGCCGCGCTGACGATCGCGGCCGACGATCCCCGCCGCCGGCTGGCCGCCGCAATGGCCAAGGCGTCGGCGGGGGAGTGCCAGTCGCTGGTGTTCCGGCACGGCCTACAGCTGCATGGCGCAATGGGATTCACGTGGGAGAACGACCTGCAGTTCGCGCTGAAACGAGCCAAAGCGGGTGAGCTGATGCTTGGCGGCGCGGCGGAGCACCGGGCGCGGATCGCGGAGGAATACCGTGCAGCTGACTTTTGATTCCGACGTCGAAGAGTTCCGGGCTGAGTTCTCGGCATTCCTCGATGAAAACCTGCCCCCCGCAAGCGAAACGCTCGAGCGGCCCCGGTCGGTCTCGCACATGCCGCAGTGGGCGCGCGACTGGCAGCGGCTGTTGTTCGACAACGGCTGGCTGCTGCCCAGCCAGCCACCGGAATTCGGGGGCCGCAACGCGACGGTCATTCAGCAGTTCGTCTACCTCGAGGAACTCAGCCGCCGCCGGATCTACCACACCTTCAACCCGCAGGGCGTGAACATCGTTGGGGCGTCGCTGTTGTCGTTCGGCACCGACGAACAGAAGCGGCGCTGGGCGGTGCCGATTCTGCGGGCCGAGATCACCGCGTCACTCGGGATGAGCGAACCTAGCGCGGGCTCCGACCTGGCGTCGCTGCGGACCCGCGCGGTGCTCGACGGCGACCACTTCGTGGTCAACGGGCAGAAGGTGTGGACCTCGGGTGCCCACGACGCCGACGTCTTGTTGACGTTCGTCCGTACCAATCCAGATGCGCCGAAGCACAAGGGAATCAGCGCGCTCGTCATCCCCACCGACACCCCGGGTCTGGTGCGCCGGCCGTTCCCGTCGATCTGCGGTGTCGACGATCTGGATTTCAACGAGGTCTTCTTCACCGACGTGCGGGTGCCGGCCGAGAACCTGGTCGGCGAGCTCGACCAGGGCTGGCGGGTGGCCAACGGATCGCTGGGGCACGAACGCACCATGATGTGGCTGGGTTTCGCCGATCGCCTCGAGAACATGATCGACGACTTCCATCCCAACACCGACGTCGAGCGCGACCAGTACGCGAGCACGATCATGGACAGGCAGGCGCTGCGCCTGTTGGGTTCGGCGGCCCTTGCCCGCGCCGCGCGCGGCGAAGATGACGTGGCCGCGATCTCGGTGCTCAAGCTGCTGGGTTCCGAAGCGGAGTTGCGTGGCATGGAACTGGCGTTGACGTCCGCGGGATCCGAGGGGCTCGTGCACCCCGGGCTCACGGGCCCGTACGCGCACATGAACCTCGACCACTACTTCGCCAGCTGGTTCGAGCGCTATGCCCGCAGCTTCTCGGGGACCATCGCCGGCGGTACCTCCGAGATCCAGCGCAACATCATCGCCCAGCGGGTGCTCAGCCTGCCGCGCGGCTAGCGCGCTCAGAGGGCTTGCTGAGAGACATTGCCGGCCAACGGCATCCGGGCCACGCCCGGAGTGTCCAGCTGGCCTGCCAGCCACGGCAACGCCGTGGCGAACACCGTGCCTGCAGTCGGCCAGTCGTGCTTTCCGGGCTGGGCGACCACCGCGCAGTCGATGCCGTTCGCCCGGCCGACCTGGCACAGGGAAGCGGCGGCGGCGGCCTGGTTGCCCGGGTCAGAGGCCGCACCTCGGCTTGCGACAGACAGCGCGGCGCCATCGACGATCGTGATATTGCGATGCGGCGTCGGCGTACCCCCAGAAGTGATGGCGAACCAGCCGGATACCCCGGTGTAGCGGCCGTGGCGGTTGATCACCGTGGTCGGGTCGAATCTCGCCCACGCGTCGGCGTCGCCGTCGAAAAGGTTGGCGATGGTTTGTTCCTTGGTTCCGGTGTTGGGGGTCAGGTCGCCCTCGATGTCGACGAACGAGCTGAACATGTTGGGATGCATGACGGTGAGATCCACTGCGGTCGTCCCGCCCATCGACCAGCCGACAACGCCCCAGTGGGACGGGTCAGGGCTGACCCCGAAGTTCGAGACCATATAGGGCACAACGTCTTTGGTCAGATGATCCGCGGCATTGCCGCGGATTCCGTTGACGCCTTCGGTGTCGTTGTCGAACGCGCCGCTCGGGTCCACGAACACCAGCACCGGTGCATTGCCGTCATGCGCGGCCGCAAAGGCGTCGACAGTCTCTACGGCGTTGCCGGCGCGCACCCAATCGGCGGGCGTGTTGACCATGCCGCCGATCATCATCACAGTCGGCAGCTGCGGCGGCGGGGAACTCGCAAACCACGCCGGCGGCAGGTAGACGAGTTCCTCGCGGTGCTTGAAATGCGACGCGTCGTCGGGAGTCTGCACCGACACCAGGCTGCCGTGCGGCGGCTTGGCTCCCTTCGCCGCCAACGCGATCACGGCGGCTTTGTCGGTCTGGTTGGGCAGCCGAGCGGAGGTGATCTGCTCCCACGCGCTCTGCACGGTCTGGAAGTAGCCGACCCACTGGTTGAGCACGAGCAGCGAGCAGAGCAGGCACAGTGGCACCGCCAGGATCGACAGCGCACGCCGCCACCACCCCGCACCGCGCCAACCCAGGATCAGCACCGCCATGGCCATGCCGACCAGCGCGATCCACACGTACAGCGCGGCCGGTGCCGACTTGCTGGCCCCGTCGGCGATGTAGGAATGCGCCCCGAGGGCCGTCATGACTCCGGCGACGGCCGCGGCGGGCAGCCACAGCAAACGCCAACGACGTGAGCGCCATCCGGCGGCGAGTCCCAGCATGATCGGCGTGACGATCTGGGCCGTGATCGGCACCCAACCGTGGATCAGAGATATGTGGTTGCCCAGAAGCGACATGGCGATTCCTCCTCTCAGCTGCCAGCGATCCAGCTGCGTGAGAAAAGGATCGAATGCCGACCTCGGCGAATCCTTGGTGGATTCTTGGGCACGGTCGGGGTGGCCGGAGCCGGCGCCCGTGGGTGCGCTACATCGGGTGTGAAGCCACGGCGGCTGCCGTCGGCGTGTCGTCGCCCTCAGCGCACAATCAAAACCGCGGGCTCACACTCGAGAACAGCTGAAACGGCTCAGACCGGTTCGAATTTGGTAATCAGCCAGGCGCCGTTGACCCGGGTCAGACTCACCAGCACGCTGCTGGAGGCCATCGCGGGGTCGGGATTGTCCTTGCTCGTGGTGCTCTGGTCGACCAGCACCAGCACCACGGCCGAATTCGGATGTAGTTCCTGTACCGCGGCCCCCAGCACCCGGGCGTTGGTTTTCAGTGACTTCTGTTTGGCTGCCGGAGCCACGATCTGTTCGGTGAACTGGTTGTAGTACGACAAGAAGTCGCCGGACAGGTGAGACTTGGCGGCGGCGAAGTCTTTGTCGAGGGTGTCGGGCGAGTACGACAGCAACGCGACCGTTCCGTCGGACGCCGCGTTGGCGACCACGCTCGCGACGCCGACGTCGGTCTGTTTGTCCGGCCGGTACTGCTTGAAGTACAGCCACGTCGCCGCGCCACCGGAAAGCAGCAGCAGCACAATCAGAATCACGGGAACGACTTTCACCTTGCGCCGCGCGCGTGGAGTCCGAATTTGATTGGCTGTTTCGGCAGAGTCGCCGGCGGTGTCGATGCTGGGCTTTTCCTCGCTCACGGAATGAACTCCACGTTGGACATCTTGTATTGCCCGCCGTCGTTTTTGACGGTCACCTTGAGCCGCCAATTGCGTGGTGCGTCTTTGGCGCCGGCGGCGTTGGTGACGTGCGATGTCGCCGCGACGAGAACCAACGCGAAATCCCCGTTGATGGATTGCACGGCGGCCGCATTCACGGTTCCTTCGGTGACCACTTTGGACTGCTCGACGACGGTCGTGAAATCTTTTGCACGCGCCTGGAAGTCGTCCCGGAACTGGCCGGTCGAGCTGTCGATCACCCGCTGGACGTCCTCCTTGGCTTTGTTGAAGTCCATGGAAGTCAGGTTGACGACACCTTGTCTGGCTCCCGCGATGAAGTTCGCGGCGCGCTGGTTGCGCTCGACGGTTTCATGACGCTGCCACATCATGTATCCGCTGGCCGCGACGAAGGCGCAGATGAGGATGATGACGGCAGCTTTCCATGCCACGGACCACGAGGGCAGCCGCAGGCGTCGCCGAGAGCGCGCCTGCTTGGATTCCGATTCCGCGTCTTCGGGGGTTTCGTCGGAGACTTCTTCCTCGGTCTCCGCTTCGTCGGTTGCCTCGGCGGTGTCGCTGACGTCGTCAGTCTTCGGCTCGGCGGTCGTCGCCTCGTCGGTCTCCGGCTCGGCGGTGTCGGTTGCGTCCTCGGCGGCGTCCGAGGCTTCTTCGGCGATCTCAGTCTCGGACTTGGCCTCAGCCTCAGCTTGGGCCAGCGCTTCGCGCCGCAGCCGGGCGGCACGGGCGCGGGCGCGCGCCGCGGCGGCCAGCGCTTCGGCTTCGGCTGCCTCGGCCTCGGCTTCCTCGAGCAATGCCCTCGCCTCGGCTTTCGAGGTGGCCGAATCTTGCGGCGGTTCCTTGGCCTCAGCCATCGTGCTTACTGACTCCTGTACGTCTCACGCGGCTAGAATCGCACGAGCGAGAACGGGTAACTGTTGCTGCCCCCGGGTCCACCACCGCAGCCCGTGTCGAACGTCGAGTCGACCTGACCCGCCAGCGTCACCGCATCCCACGAATAGACGTCATGCGAGGGAAAGAACTGGACCACGCAGCGAACACCGTCGGGCACATCGACGGCCATGGTGTAACGGCCATTGGCCAGCTGAGCTACGCCTCTGTAGACCGTCGCTTGCCCGTTGGGCTGCGGAGTCGCGTACACCTGCGCGCATCCTGGCGCCGGCTGGACGCACGGGCTAATCGACCAAATCCAGAAGTGGCCGGGATCCCGGTTCGTGTCCACATGGTAGTTGCCAAACAGCATGTCCGCGTGGGCGGTCGGCGTGACAGTCAGCGCGGCAATGGCAAGCGCAAGGCTCACTGCGAAAGTCTTCACCGTTGCGTCTCCCATCTCTGCACGCGCAATTGCCCCAAATATAGGGGGTGGTCACGCTGAACAGGCCCACTCGTAGAAATTGTGAGCAGCTCAGTCGATGACCGCAGCTTCCTTACGCTCGGTGATCGGCCGGGCGAGTTCTTGCTCGTCGCAGATGCGTTGCAGCTTCTCCAGCGTCTCGTCCAGGCCCGCTCCCACCTTGCGGCCGGGCGTGAAGGTGGCCGGCAGCTTACGCATGCCCTGAATGACACCGATGGTCTCGTAGTGGACGGTGCCCTCTGGATCGCACTGATAGTCGGGCATCCGGTCGAGCACCGCGGTCAGCATGGATTTGAACACGGTGCGTGCCACGTTCGACCCGATGCAGCGGTGAACACCCAGCCCGAAGCTGAAGTGCCGGTTGCCCTTACGGTCGAGGATGATCTGGTCCGGGTCGTGGAACACCGAGGGGTCGCGGTTGGCCATCGCCCACGAAATCCAGAGCCGCTCACCCTCTTTGAACTGCGTGCCGTCGAGCTCGGTGTCGTCGGCGAAGGTCCGGCCGTCGCCGGGCGCCGGAGTGAAGTAGCGCAGGAACTCCTCGGTCGCGGGGTCGAGCAGGGTCTTGCGCTCGTTGCTGAGCAGCTGTCGTTGCTCCGGGTTTTCCGAAAGCCATTCCAGTGAATGGGCGGTCAGGGCGGTCGTGGTGTCGAAGCCGCCGCCGATGACCAGGCCCAGGTTGCCGAGGATCTCCAGATCGGGGGCGGGCTCGCCGTCGATCCGCATCTGCAGCAGCGCATTCACGATGCCGGGCCGCGGGTTCGCGCGTATCTCGAGCATGTTGTTGACCATGTCGAGCCCCATCTCGCGGTGCATCGCGGTGACGCGCTCGATGTCGGGGGAGTGCTCGGGCGTGTACACCGCGGCGTGCACCGGCTCGCTGTACATGTTCCACTTCTTCAGCGGGATGCCCAGCATTGCCAGCGTGAAGACGGCGGGCACGATGTTGGCCAGGTCGTCGACGAAGTCGATGCGGCCGCTCTCGATCTTCTCGTCGAGGCAGGCACGCGTCACGTCGTCGATGAACGGTTCCCAGCGCTTGATCGCCGCCGGTGACAGGTACGGATTGAGCACCGTTCGGTACATGCGGTGCTCGGGGTCGTCCATCTCCAGGATGCCGCCGCGCACCGCGCTGACCCGGCTGGCGGTGGGGATCGAAATGCCTTTGTAGCCGCGGCGTTCCCCGTGGATGTCGTGATCGTTGGAGACGGCGGGGCAGCGGGCCAGCTCGAAGACCTCGTGGCTGCCTGCCGCGACCCAGTGCCCGCCATAGGTGTCCGTCCAGGCCATCGGGCACTTGGCGTGCATCTCTTCGGTGATCGCCTTGAACTTGGACCGGTACTCCGAGGAATGCCGGTCGAAGTGGTACCGATTCTTCTTGCGGTCGCTGTCATTGACGACGTCGTCGACACTCAACGCTCTGTCTCCCTATGTGTTTCGCTGGCTAAGGCCCGTGCCGGCTCAGGCGTCGTCGGTGATCATGATGGCCTGCTCCGGACAGGACTGCGCGGCTTCACGCACCTGGTCCTCGCGATCGGCGGGCACCACCTCGTCGATTGCCGACGAACTGCCGTCAATGTCGCTGAGCTGGAACGAATCCGGAGCGATCATCGCGCACAGGGTGTGGCCCTGGCACCGTTCTGAATCCACCGAGACCTTCACGGGCTTTCTCCTCTCACGCTGGTTGCCGGGCACCGCTGACGAATCGCCACCGCTCAGGTGTTTCGACCGCCGTTGACGCCCAAGATCTGACCGGTGATGTAGCCGGCTTCCTCGGACACCAGAAACGCGCACGCCGCCGCGATGTCCTCGGGGGTGCCCATCCGGCGTACTGGGGTTCGCGCGATGGTCTCGTCGATGTCGCCGAGGAATCCGTTCTTCTCGGCCGCGCGCAGCATCGGCGTGTCGATGAAGCCCGGCGGCACCGCGTTGACCGTGATGCCTTTGGGCCCGTACTCGAGCGCGAGGGACTTCGTCAGGCCGTTGACCGCCGACTTGGCCGCCACGTAGTGACTCATATAGGGAGCACCCGAATGCGTGCTCGACGACGAGATGTTGACAATGCGGCCCCACCCCGCCTCGACCATGTCGGGCAGCACCGCCTGGACGGTATGGAAGACGCCGTTGAGATTGACGTCGATCACCCGGTGCCAGTCTTCGAAGGTGATGTTGTTGAACTTCTTGAAACCGTCGAGCCCGGCGGCGTTGACCAGAACCGTCACCGGACCGAGCTGGGCGCGGATGGCCGACAGCGCCGCGTCCAGTTGCGACCGGTCGGTCACGTCGGCGGTGAACGCGAAGTCATCCTCCGACGGACGCAGGTCGATAGAGGCGACGTTCAAACCGTCGGCGCGCAAGCGCCGCACGACGGCGAGACCGATGCCGGATCCGCCACCGGTGACTACCGCAGTCTTCATGTTGAGGCCTCTGCTCCGAAGGGGGCAATTTCAGTCACAAAGAATCTCCCTTACAATTATGAGAACCTTACTCTCCGCGCGGAGCGCCATGCAACACGCGCGCAACACCGTGTCCGGCCTGCGCGGAGAGGCCCAGTCCGACAGCGTACGGCCAGTTGAGGCCCTGGTCGGCACGTCGATCCCATTCCTGAGACTTTCTTGAATTATCGAAAGTCGAATGTAAGATTCGCCGGGGAAGAGAATGAAATTATCGTGATCGCCACCACACTAGGGGGGTACGGAATGCCTGCCCAGGACACGGCAGAGCCCGCCACTGGGACCGCAGCGACCGTCGCAGTAGCCGCCGTCTCAGCGAAAGGAGCCGGCGCATGAGGCCGCTAGAAGGCATCCGCGTCCTCGAAGTCGCCATGTACGGCTTCGTCCCCTCGGCGGGTGCCGTGCTCGCCGAATGGGGCGCCGACGTGGTCAAGGTGGAGCACGCGGTGACCGGTGACCCCCAGCGCGGGCTGCGGCAGACCGGGATGCTGCGCGTTGAAGGCGATCCCAACCCCAACATCGAGCACGCCAACCGCGGCAAGCGCAGCATCGGGCTGGATATGTCGGTGCCCGAGGGCAAGGAAGTGCTCTACGAGCTGGCCCGTCGCGCCGATGTCTTCCTGACCAGTTTCCTGCCCGACCACCGGCAGAAGTTCGGCATCGACGTCGACGACATCCGGGCGATCAACCCCAAGATCGTCTACGCGCGCGGGAGCGCGCTCGGCCCGCGCGGCGAGGAGTCCACCAAGGGCGGCTACGACATGACCGCGTTCTGGTGCCGCGCCGGAACCGCCGCCACCATTACCCCCGCCGGCATGCCGGGCATGATCGCGCCGCCGGGACCTGCGTACGGCGACACCATCTCGGGTACCAACCTCGCCGGTGGCATAGCGGCGGCCCTGCTCAAGCGTGAGCGCACCGGCGAACCGTCAGTAGTCGACGTGTCGCTGCTCGGCAGCGGGCTGTGGTCCATGGGGCACACCGTCGCGCTGACAAAGCATTTGAACCAGCGGCTGGAGGCGCCGCCGCCGGGCGTGCACGGCGCCCCCAACAATCCGTTGGTGGGGCTGTACACGACGTCCGACGGCCGCTATATCTCCTTTGTGATGATGCAGCCCACCAAGTTCTGGGCCGACGTGTGCCGCCACGTCGACCTGCCGGAGCTGGCCGATGACCCGCGTTTCGACACGGTGGAGAACATCGCCGCCAGCACCGCCGACGCGGTGGAGTTGCTGACCAAGGCCATCGCCACCCGCACGCTGGCGGAGTGGAGCGAGCGCTTCGCCACGCTCTCCGGGCCGTGGGCACCCGTACAGGACACCCTCCAGGCGGCCGACGACGCGCAGATCCGCTCCAACGAGTACATGGTCAAGGCGGGCGAACTCGAGCTGGTGGCCAACCCGGTGCAGTTCGACGTCGCAGCGCCACAGACCGGGCCGGCCCCCGGATTCGCAGAGCAGACCGACGAGATCTTGATGGAGCTCGGCCTCGACTGGGACCGGATCATCGAACTCAAGACGGCCGGCGCCGTCACCTAGGACTGGAGCAGCACTGACATGCTTGAGCCGACCGTCGCTTCCGTTGGGACGCAGTTACCTGCCTCACAGCACTGGCCGCGAGATGCGCGATAACGGTTATGCATTTTTCGCTCCGCCTGGACTCGGTATGAGTCATAATCGCCGGACGCTTCAAGACGTGGAGCCCCTCCTTTTGCGGTGCCATGTCACGCGACGGAACGGAGGTCTGTGGTGAGCGGACTCGCAGCTGTCGCAGCGCAGACGGACGCCGGAACATGGCTGCCCGCTGAGCATTTCGCCCTCGTCAGCGCGCCTTTACAGCTGTCAATTCTGTCGAATGTACCGCACTCGTTGCGCCACAACAAGACTGTCGGTCTCGTAGCTCGGGAAGGGGCTGCCACCGATGGCAACCAAGGGAGCTGACCACTGGTCGACGGGGTTGCCCGCGCTCAGGCTCAAGTTCGACCTCTCGGGGCCCATGCAGGCCGTCGGAGCCTTGTTCGCGATGTCGGCCGATGCGGTCAGGTTCTTGTTCCGCCGGCCGTTCCAGTGGCGGGAGTTCCTGGAGCAGTCCTGGTTTGTCGCGCGGGTGTCGCTGGCTCCAACCTTGCTGGTGGCGATCCCGTTTACCGTCCTGGTCAGCTTCACGCTCAACATCCTGTTGCGTGAACTGGGCGCCGCCGACTTATCCGGCGCGGGTGCCGCGTTCGGCGCGGTAACCCAGCTCGGTCCGCTGGTCACGGTTCTGATCGTGGCGGGCGCGGGCGCAACGGCAATGTGTGCGGACCTGGGGTCGCGAACGATTCGCGAAGAGATCGACGCGATGGAGGTGCTGGGCATCAACCCGATCCAGCGGCTGGTCACACCGCGCATGCTGGCTTCCGGATTGGTCGCCTTCCTGCTCAACAGCCTCGTTGTCATCATCGGGGTCCTTGGCGGCTACGTCTTTTCGGTGTTTGTGCAAGACGTCAATCCCGGAGCCTTCGCCGCGGGCATCACCTTGCTCACCGGCGTGCCCGAGGTGGTCATTTCCTGCATCAAGGCAGCCCTCTTCGGTCTGATCGCGGGCTTGGTTGCCTGCTATCGGGGCCTGTCGATCACCGGCGGGGGCGCCAAGGCCGTCGGCAACGCGGTGAACGAAACCGTGGTTTATGCCTTCATGTCCCTGTTCGTCGTCAACGTGGTCGTCACCGCGATCGGCATCAAGATGACGGCGAAGTAGGACAGCAATGGCGCTGAGGGCTACATATCCGCGATTAACCCGCCAACTCGAGAGGCCGGTCGCCCTGATGGGGCGGATCGGCGACCACACCCAGTTTTACGGTAAAGCGCTCGCCGGGGTGCCCTTCGCGGCCACCCATTACACGCGCGAAGTCGTTCGACTGATCGCCGAGATCAGCATGGGCGCGGGCACTTTGGCGATGATCGGCGGGACCGTGGTCATCGTCGGCTTTTTGACACTGGCGGCGGGCGGCACGCTGGCCATTCAGGGTTACACCTCACTGGGCAACATCGGCATCGAGGCGCTGACGGGCTTTCTGTCCGCGTTCATCAACGTGCGTATCGCGGCACCGGTGGTCGCCGGGATCGGTCTGGCGGCCACTTTCGGCGCCGGCGTGACCGCTCAGCTGGGTGCCATGCGGATCAACGAAGAAGTCGATGCGTTGGAGAGCATGGCTATCCGGCCGGTTGCCTATTTGGTGAGCACCAGGATTCTCGCGGGAATGATGGCGATCACGCCGCTGTACAGCATCGCCGTAATCCTGTCGTTCGTGGCCAGCCAGTTCACCACGACGTTCCTGCTCGGGCAGTCCCAGGGTTTGTACCAGCACTACTTCAACACGTTCCTGAACCCGATCGACCTGTTGTGGTCGTTCCTGCAGGCCATCCTGATGGCGCTGACCATCCTGCTGATCCATACCTACTACGGCTATTTCGCCTCCGGCGGGCCGGCCGGCGTCGGCAACGCCACCGGCAACGCGGTGCGCACCTCGCTCATCGTCGTGGTGTCCGTGACGCTGTTGGTCTCGCTTTCTATTTACGGCACAAACGGCAACTTCAACCTGTCCGGTTAGCAGAGGAGGTGAAACAGCAATGACGCAGAATGTTCCGGCGGGTCGCGGCGCTGCCGCAGGCCGACCGGCGCGCGCCGGCCATGGCCGGGCGCCGGCCGAACGGAATTACCTGCCGCCCCTGCTCGGATTAGCCACCGTCCTCATCATTGGTCTGATCTTCGCCGTCGCGGTGGGGCTGTTTCAGGGTTCTTTCACCACAACGGTGCCGGTGACGGTGATCTCGCAACGCGCCGGGCTGGTCATGAACCCGGACGCCAAGGTCAAGATGCGCGGCGTGCAGGTGGGCAAGGTCTCCTCGATCGAGTCGCTGCCCAACGGCCAGGCGGCCATTCACTTGGCGATGGACCCATCGCAGCTGCACTTCATCCCCGGCAACGTGCTCGTCAACATCGCGTCATCGACGGTCTTCGGCGCGAAGTCCGTCGAGCTGGTGCCACCTGATCAGCCCTCGGCCCAACGGCTGCACAGCGGCCAGACGCTGCAGGGCCAGCACGTCATGGTCGAAATCAACACGGTATTCCAGCAACTCGTGTCGGTGCTGTCACACATCGATCCGCCCAAGCTCAACGAGTCGCTGGGCGCACTGGCACAGGCATTCAGTGGGCGGGGCCCGCAACTCGGCCAGTCGCTGAGCGACCTGGATTCGTTCCTGGCCAAGCTGGAGCCGAGCCTTCCCGCATTCCGCCATGACCTGACGGTCTTGCCGGCGGTGTCCAACGCCTATGCCGACGCGGCTCCGGACCTGATCAAGACCGCCGCCAACACGACCCGGATCAGCAAGACACTTGTCGATGAGCAGCACAACCTGGATGCGTTGCTGATCAGCGCGATCGGCTTGGCCGACATTGGCAACGACGTCTTGTCGACGAACCGCCAACCGCTGACGGATGTGTTGCATCTGCTGGTGCCGACCACCGATCTGACCAATGAGTACGCCCCGGCGCTCAACTGCGCTTTCGCCGGGCTCGTACAGCTATCGCACGCGGCGCCGTTGTCGGAACCGAGCATCAACATCTCGGCGAGCCTCACGTGGGGCGCTGAGCGTTATCGGTACCCGACGAACCTGCCCAAGGTTGCGGCGACGGGCGGCCCGCAGTGCGTGGGTCTGCCGAAACTGCCGTTCAATACGGCCCCACCGCAATTGATCACCGATATCGGCGCCGACCCGGTGGGATACGGAAACCCACAGCTGCTGATCAACTCCGATCTACTCAAACAGCTGCTGTACGGGCCGATCGCCGGACCGCCACGCAACTCCGCGCAGATCGGACAACCCGGATGAGGACGCGCGCCACGCTGATCAAGTTCGGCATCTTCGCGGTCGTGATGGCGATACTCACCGCATTCCTGTTCTTCATCTTCGGCCAGTACCGGACGGGTGCGACGACCGAGTATTCGGCGGTGTTCACCGACGTGTCGCGCCTCAAGCCGGGCCAGTCGGTGCGGGTCGCCGGCATCCGGGTGGGCACGGTCAACAGTGTTTCGCTGCAGCCGGACAAGAAAGTTGTGGTGAAATTCGACGCCGACCGCAACGTCGTCCTCACCGAGGGCAGCAGGGCGGCGGTCCGTTACCTCAACCTGGTGGGCGATCGTTACCTCGAACTCGTCGATGGACCGGGCTCGCCCAAGCGGCTGCCGGCCGGCGGTCAGATTCCGGTCAGCCGCACCGCGCCGGCGCTTGACCTCGATCTGCTACTCGGCGGACTCAAGCCCGTCACCCAGGGCCTGAACGCGCGCGACGTCAACGCCCTGACGTCCGGTTTATTGCAGGTCTTCCAGGGGCAGGGCGGGACGCTCGAGTCGCTGTTCTCCAAGACGACGTCGTTTTCAAATGCCTTGGCCGACAACGATCAAACCGTGCAGCAGCTGATCGACAACCTCAACATCGTTATCGGCACGGTTGCCAAGGACGGTAAACAGTTCTCCGGCGCGATCGATCGCCTCGAGCAGCTTGTCAGCGGCCTGTCGGGTGACCGCGACACAATCGGATCCGCCATTGACGCCCTGGACAAGGGAACCGCCTCGTTGGCGGATCTGCTGGCCGAGGCCCGCCCGCCGCTGTCCGGCACCATAGCTCAGTTGAATCGGCTGGCGCCGATACTCGATGGCGATAAGGACCGCCTCGACGCCGCGCTCCAAAAGGCGCCGCGGAACTACCGCAAGCTGGTCCGGCTCGGCGTGAACGGCGCCACCATCCCGTACTATCTCTGCCAATTCGGGATCCGCGGCACAGACCTTTCGGGTAAGACCGTGCGCGCCAATATCTATAGGTCAGATGCGGGAAGGTGCACGGAACCCTGATGCTCAAGTACCGCGGAGCTCAGCTCGTCAAGCCCGGACTCATCGGCGTCGTTCTGGCGGTGATGGTCATCCTGGTCGGCCTGTCGCCCGACCGATTCATCCAATGGGCGACGATGGTCCGCTACCAGGCGCTGTTCACGGAAGCCGGCGGTCTTGCGACGGGCAACCCCGTGATTGTGTCCGGGATGAAGGTCGGCACGGTGTCGGATGTGAAGCTGCGCCACGGCGACGCGCTGGTGACGTTCGCGATGAAGGGCAACATCCTGCTCGGGTCGGAGACCTCTGCGCACATCCGCACCGGCACCCTGCTGGGCGAGCGGATGCTGACGGTGGAATCCGCGGGCAGCGGCACGATGCACCCGATGGCTCTTATTCCCGTCTCGCGAACCTCCTCGCCGTACTCGCTCACCGAAGCGGTCAGTGATCTGACGTCGGACACCGCCGGCACCAACACCACGGCGCTGAATCAGTCGTTGGACACGCTGGCGGCAACGCTCGACCAGATCGCACCCCAAATGGGGCCGGCCTTCGACGCGCTCACCCGCCTATCGCGCACCCTCAACAGCCGTAACAAGAACCTGGGCGAGTTGTTCAAGAGTGCCGGCGACGTCACCGGCATACTTTCCGAACGGAGCATGCAGGTCAACAAGCTCATCCTCAACTCCGATTCTCTGCTGCAAGTGCTGGTCGCACGCCGGCAAGAGATCGTGGACCTACTGGCCAACACGTCCGTGGTGGCCAAGCAGCTGACGGCGTTGGTGCACGACAACGAAAGCACTTTGGCGCCAACGCTGGAGCGGCTGAACAGGGTCCTCGGGGTCTTGGAGAAAAACCGCGACAACATCGGCAAAGCGCTGCCGGGTCTCGCCAAATTCGAGATCACGGTCGGTGAGGCCATCTCCGGCATGTACGCCTATCAGGCGTTCGTCCCGAACTTCCTTGTCCCGCAACTCTTCCAGGAGTTGATCGACTACCTCTGGGGATTCCGCACATTCGACACGTCTAAGGGCCCGGGCTTCCCGTCGCCGGTACCCCGGGCGCTGACCCCCTGGCCGTACAACTCCATTCCACAATGCCCTGGCTGCACATTGGGCGGACGGATCGGAGGATCACAATGACCTCCCGGATCTCCCGGATGCCGCGCAAGCGGCTGGCGGCCGTGACGGCGGTTGCCCTGGTCGGGCTGATCGTGGCCGGCGCCGCCGTGGTCGTCCGTAACACGTTCTTCGGCCCACGAACGATTACCGCCTATTTCACCACCGCGACCGCGATCTATCCCCATGACGAGGTGCGGGTTTCGGGTGTCAAGGTCGGCAACATCAAATCCATTCAGCCGCAGGGCACACGGGCCAAGATAATCCTCTCGGTCGACCACGGCGTGCCTATTCCGGCGGACGCGAAGGCGGTTATCGTCGCCCCGAATCTGGTGGCTTCCCGCTACGTCCAACTCACACCGGCCTATCGCGACACCGGGCCGGTCATGCAGGATGGGGCGGTCATACCAGTCGAACGGACCGCAGTGCCGGTCGAGTGGGACGAGGTCAAAACCCAGTTGATGCGGCTGGCAACGGATTTGGGACCCAAGAGTGGGGTATCGGGCACATCGGTGGGCCGGTTCATCGACAGCGCCGCCAACGCCCTCGACGGCAATGGCGACAAGCTTCGCCAAACACTCGGTCAATTGTCCGGGGTGGGCCGCATCCTCGCCAACGGCAGCGGCAACATCGTCGACATCATCAAAAACCTGCAGACGTTCGTCGGCGCGCTGCGCGACAGCAACGTGCAGATCGAGCAATTCAACGGTCGCCTGGCCACGCTCACCAGCGTGGTCAACGACAGCAAATCCGACCTGGACGCGGCGCTGACCGATCTGTCGACGGCAGTCGGCGAGGTGCGGCGGTTCATCGCCGGGACTCGCAACCAGACCAGCGAGCAGATCGCCCGGTTGGCCGATGTCACGCAGAACCTGGTCGACCACCACATGGCACTGGAAAACATTCTGCACACCTCGCCGAACGCGTTCGGCAACTTCTTCAACGACTACAACGCCGACACCGGAACCATCGTGGGGGGGTTCGGGCTGATGAATATGGCGAATCCCACGTGGGGCGGTCAAATTCTGCTGTCCGTACCGGGCTGCACTCAGATCGGCGCCATCGAGAACATCACCGCGGTCGAAACGGGCAAGCTGTGTTCCCTGTTCCTCGGACCCGGACTGCGGCAGACCAGCTGGAATAACTCGCCAATTCCCATCAACCCGTTCATATCCAAGTCGATTGACCCGTCCAAGGTTCTCTACACCGAACCGCGCCTGGCACCCGGCGGCGAGGGCCCGAAACCCGGCCCGCCCGAGATCCCGCCCGCCGTGTCGGCCTACACCGGCTTGCCGGGTGATCCGGTGGGACCGCCGGGGGCGGTGCCGCCGGAGCGGATACCGGGCGCGGCGATGCCGCTGCCGCCGCCACCGTCGACACCGGCGCCAGCACCACCGGCGCCGACTGTGTCGGGCATGCTGCTGCCAGACGAAGGGCCACAACAATGATCGCCCGGGTTGCCGCTAAGCGGGTGTTCGCCATCGGCTGTTGTGTGGTGGTGACGGCGACGGGATGCGCCTTCCACGGCCTGAATTCACTACCGCTGCCCGGTGCGGTCGGGCGCGGGCCGGGGGCCAACATCTACCACGTCGAACTCCCGAATGTCGGAACGATGGAGTCGAATTCGCCGGTGATGATCGACGACGTCGTCGTCGGCAGTGTCGGCACGATGCGGGTGCAGGGCTGGCACGCCGACGTCGAGATCTCGGTCAAGCGTGATGTGGTGGTCCCGGCCAACGTGGTAGCCACCGTAGGTCAGACCAGCCTGCTGGGCTCGATGCATGTGGAGCTCAATACGCCGCTGGGCCAGCAGGGAAGCGGGCGGCTGCAGCCGGGCGCCACCATCCCGCTCAGCCGGTCATCGGCCTACCCGTCGACAGAGCAGACGCTGTCGTCGCTGGGCGCGGTGGTCAACGGCGGTGGGCTAGGACAGATCGGGGAGGTCATCCACAATTTCTCGGCCGCCCTGTCCGGGCACGAGGGAGCGGTGCGCGATCTGATCACCCGGCTGGACACGTTCGTGGGAACTCTGGACGACCAGCGGGACAACATCGTCGCCTCCATCCAGGCGCTGAATCGGCTGTCGGCCACCTTCGCCGACCAACGCGACGTAATCACCCAAGCGATCAACAAGATTCCGCCCGCGCTCGAGGTGCTGATCAAGGAGCGGCCGCGTCTGACGGCCGCCCTGGATCACCTTCGCGTGTTCAGCAACACCGCCACCCGGCTGGTCAACGACTCCCAGGCCGACCTGGTCAAGAACCTCAAAAACCTGGAGCCGACCATCAAAGCGCTCGCCGACGTCGGACCCGACTTCGGCGCGGCCATCGCGGCGTCGTTCGTGTTCCCGTTCACCCAGAACTTCGTCGACCGAGCGGTCCGAGGCGACTTCTTCAACCTGCATTTCGATTTCGACATAACGATTCCACGGCTCAAGAAGGGCTTGTTCTTAGGAACCCACTGGGGGCAGCTGGACATGCCCGCGCCACCGGTGCCGGGGGATCCGTATCGGATGAATTACACACTCGATCCGCTGCATAACCCCCTGCGGCCACCGTGGGTCGACCCCAACGCGTTGCCGCTGCCCCCACCACCGCCGGGTGCGGTGCCGGCACCGGGGCCGGGGAATTATGGACCGCTGCCCGGGCCGCCGCCGAACGCGGCCCCGCTGCCCGGGCCTGCGCCTGGTGCGGCCGCGGTGCCCGACGCGGGTCTTGGTCAAACGCCGGCGCCCGCAGAAGCGCCTGAAACGGGAGCCGGGGGATAAATGCTGACCCGCTTCGTTCGTATCCAGCTGGCGATCTTCGCAATCGCCGGAACCATCGGGGTGATCTCGATGGTCCTGTTCTACATCCAAGCGCCGACGCTGCTGGGCATCGGCCGGATGACGGTGACACTGGAGCTGCCGGCCACCGGCGGCCTGTACCGGTTTTCCAACGTGACCTATCGCGGGGTTCAGCTCGGCAAGGTCACCGCCGTGGGTTTGACGCCGACCGGCGCGAAAGCGACGCTGTCGCTTAGCACTTCACCAAAGGTCCCCGCGGACCTGATAGCCGAGGTGCTCAGTGTCTCCGCGGTGGGTGAACAATACGTGGACCTGCGGCCCAAAACCGACTCGCCGCCCTATCTGCACGACGGCTCGGTTATCGCCGTGCGCGACACGACGATTCCGCAGCCGGTCGGCCCAATGCTCGAGCAGGTCAATGCCTTGGTCCAAAGCATCCCGAAGACCAAACTCGGCCAATTGCTCGACGAGTCCTTCCAGGGCTTCAACGGTTCCGGTTACGACCTGGGGTCACTGCTCGATTCCTCGAAGACGCTGTCCCGCGACGCCAACGCCGTCGTCGATCGCACCCGAGCCCTCACCGAAGACACCGGACCGCTGCTGGACACCCAGGCGCGCACCACCGATTCGATCAGAACATGGGCGCGCAGCTTCGCCGGCATCTCGGATACGTTGGTGAACAACGATTCTCACTTCCGCACGATCCTGGAGAAAGGTCCTGACGCCGCGAACGAAGCATCCCGGCTTCTGGAACAAATCAAACCGACGCTGCCGGTGTTGCTTGCCAACCTGACCACCATCGGGCAGATCGGCGTCACCTACCATCCGTCGATCGAGCAGCTACTGGTGTTGCTGCCGTCGGGGGTTGCGGTCGAGCAGGCCGCTCAGGGTGAAAACCATCCCGACGGTAGGGCTTACGGCGACTTCGCAGCCACGGTCGACGATCCGCCCATTTGCACGGTCGGCTTCATGCCGCCCAACACCTGGCGATCCCCCGACGACCTCACCGACATCGACACACCGGACGGGTTGTATTGCAAACTCCCGCAGGATTCCCCGATCGCGGTTCGCGGTGCCCGCAACTATCCTTGCATGGGGCACCCGGGTAAGCGCGCGCCGACCGTCGAAATCTGCAACAGCGACAAGCCATACATGCCGCTGGCGATGCGCCAGCACACCCTCGGTCCCTATCCGCTGGATCCGAATCTGCTAGCCCAGGGTGTCCCGCCTGATGACCGGATCACCACCAACGACAGGATCTTTGGCCCGGTCGAGGGAACGCCGCTGCCGCCGGGGGCGGTGCCGCGTGGCGCCCCTGCGGGGCCGCGCGGAGAAAATCCGCCACCGGGCACGGTCGGAGCCGCAGCTCCGCCGTTGCCGTCGTCGGGAGCAGCGCTGGCGCCGATGTCGAGAATGTCGGCTGACCTTCCCCCCATCGCACCACTCGACGTCCCTGTGGCGGGGGAACTTCCCCCGCCCCCCGCCGCGCAGCCAGCGCTGCCTTTAGCCCCGCTCGTTCCTCCCGATCCCGCCCCGCCCATTCCTGCCGACCCCGCACCGGCCGACGGTGGGGGGCCCCAGGCTGCGCCAAGCTCGTTCGGAGCCAACGCATCTAAGCCCGCGCCCTCGGTCGTGGTGGCGAAGTACGATCCGCACACCGGTCGTTATGTCGGTCCGGACGGGAAGTTGTATCAGCAGTCGGATCTCGTCGCTCCGAAAGCGCCCAGGACGTGGAAGGACATGCTTCCCACCTGAATTCGTCCTGTGCCGAAGCTGCCCGAGGTGCGAGGCATGAGAAGCTACGGCCGCCCGGTCAGGAGAGCTGGTCCAGGCGTAACGGCATCGTGATATCGAGCCAATTGTTTTGCCCGCAGGCACCGCTCGGGCCGACTGTCTTGTCCTTGCCCGAGAAGACCCGCGACCCGATCTGGAATCCACCATTGTCGTTCACCGGGTAGAAAAAGAATTGCTGCTGTCCGGGGAACGCGGTGCCGTCCTCGCACCGCTCCCAATTCGGCACTTCGCGCCTCACCTTCCACATCTCCCCGTCATTCATATATAGGGGCGCGCTCCATCCCTGGTCGCTCGTCACTGAGCCATGGCAGACCTGGGTCGAGTCGCAAGTCGAACTGATGGTCCACGTTTGGTAAACCGTCGGTTCGCCGAAGTACTGGTCATTTCTCTGGGCCCAATCGCCAATGGACGTGGCGCGGAAAGTCCCGTTGATGGCGACGTCTTCCTTGGTTATTGCCTGGGCTGTCGATGCAGTGCTCAAACCGCCGAATACGGTGGCAGCCACCAGCGTTGCGGTGGTGAGTGTTTTGACTGAACGCATCACGTGCTCCTCGAAGCGCGAAATCCGAGAGTGCCTATGGCACCTTTTCGCCGTCGGTTGCGGCGTTCTCGAGCGATGACGTTACACCGCTCCGGGTCGCCTGGTAATGGTTAGGACAAGATCTGCCGCGCTCATCCGGACGGGTCGAATTTCGCGATCAGCCAGGAACCGTTGACTTTTGTCAGCGTGACCAAGACGCTGCTCTGCGTGTTCTCGGAATCTTTCTTTTGCACGCTTTTCGTGGTCTGGTCGACGAAGACCAGCACGACGGCGGAATCGGGATGCAATTCCGAGACTGCGGCTCGAATCACCTTGGCCGTCGCCGTCAGTCGGCCCTTCTGCGCCACCGGCGCGACGATCTCGTCGGTAAATTTGCTGTAATAGGTCAGAAAGCCGCCGGTGAGATGCGATTTCGCGTTGTCGAAATCGCGGTTCAAATGGTCATAGGAATACGACAACACGGCCACGGCACCATCTGACGCCGCCTGGATTGCCCGGTGCGCCGCCGCATCGCCGACCTGCTGATCCGGCCGGTACAGGATGAAGTACACGCTGGCGGCGACTCCCACGGCGGCAATAACCAACGTTGTCGCGACGATCGAGCGCCACTTTGCCGAATACCGGACGGCCCGGCGCCGAATCGCCGCCAACCGGCGCAAGCGTGCCGGTCGCTCCGTACTGGGTGGCCTCCCGTCTTCGCCGGCGGGTGAAGTCTCCATGTCGTCAATCGCCTTTTCCGCGCCGTCCGGCGACGAGCCATGTTCGACAGTCATCGCAGGAAGTCAACTTTCGACATCTTGAGCCGGCCGCCGTCGCGGTTCATATTGACGCTCAGCCGAAATAAGGCCGGTGGCGGTTTGGCGTTATCCGGCCCAATGGGATCGGTTTTCGCCGCCACAAGCACGACTCCCGAATTGTCGCTCAACGACTGGACGGCGACGGCTTCGATGGTGACCTTGGTCCCGACCTTGGTCTCCTCGGCCTTCTTGACCATCAGGGTCGACAGCACAGACAGCTGGTCCTTCTGGTCGCCCGTGGAGGCATCGATGGTGCGCTGGACATCCTCCTTGGCATGATCGGGGTCAATCGACATGAAAGCCGTGATCCCTTGCCGGGCGGCGGCGCTGAATTCCGCGGCGAGTTGGCGATTGTGCGCCGCGATGTGGTGCTGCCACAGCATGTAAGCGGTCGCGGCGACCGAGGCCGTGAAAAGCACGGAGCCGACGCCGGTCGCTACTGTTTTCCGCTTTGGACGCCGCAGCCATCGTGGCCGTACCGGACGCCGGAGCCGCAGCCGTCTCCCGGTCCACTTCGTGGGGCGCTGCTCGACATCTTGGGCGTCGTCGTCCGCGCTCCCGATTCGGGCTGCGTCGCGCAGCCGTAAAAGGCGCGCCAGAGCCGCCTCGGCGCGCGCTTCGGCCTTGGCAACTTCGTCGTCTGCGTCCACTTCGGACGCGGTCGCTACGTCGCCGCCATCGGCGCCTGCGCTTGACTGTGGTTCGTCGGGATCGGTCACATCCCCGGGGTCGCCACAATCGTCGGCGTCGGGCCCCTCCGGATCGTGCACGGAGAAGCAGCTTATCACTCCGGCCGGGGCTCAACGCCGGCGTCGAGTGGCCGCTTTCCTGGCCCTCACATGCGGAAATACTCGCGCGCCCGGTACAGGTCGCAGTGGCTTCGGAATCGCCCGCCGCCGACCACTGTTCGGCCCAGGTGATCTTCTCCAACCAGGAGAATTTTCTTTTCAGGTGTGGCAGAGTAATCGGGTGCGATCAATCGTGGCTCTGGTTGCCGCATTGCTCGGCGCCGGGGTGGTGGCGGCGCCGCCGCCCGCCTCGGCCGGGCCGTCTGTCTGCGACTACCCCGCCTGCACGCCGGGCATCATGCCCCATCAGGTTCTAGGTGCGCCGTGTGACAACACCACCTACTACGCCTTCGGAGTCGCCGACGGATACGTCTCCTTCGCCTCGGAGCCCGGACGGCTGATGTTCTGCGGCTCGCCGAGGCGATACCAGCCTCGATGGTTCCGCTCACCGCCGATGGCGGGAGTCAAGGACGAAAACGCCGACTGCCAGAACTATCTGAACTACGTCGCGCAGGCGCCCGACGGTCTGTTCCTCATCTGCATTGCGCACGACGGCATATCGAGCTGGGTCCGCGCCGACACGTAGCAGTCACTCGGGGGTTTCCCGAGGCAGACCGAGCAGGCGTCGGCTCAAGTCGGTGACCCGATCGAGCAGTGTGTCGTCGTCGATATCGGCAACCAGCGGATGCATGACCGCGGTGCTGAGGGCGCCCGAGAACATGGCGGCCTCGATCCGCCCGTCCAGCCCCGCATCGCTCAGTAGCACCCGGTACAGGCGGTCCATGAAAAGTTGAAATGGCTTGTGCTCGGCCAGCAACCGGACGACGACGGGATCGAATTGCAGCGTGCGCACCAACCGGCGATCGCGCACGGCCATCTCAACCACACGCACCAGCAACGCATCCCTTGCCTGAGGACCGTCGTCGTATGCCTCGGCCTCCTCGAGCGCCGGCTCGAGCCGACCGAGTTCGCGCTCGGTCACGGCGATGACGATCTGCTCTTTAGTCCGGAATTGGTGATAGACAGCAGCTTTCGTGATCCCGACGGCGTCGGCGATCATCTGCAGCGACGTACCGCTGACACCGTGTGTGGCGATCAGATCCAGCGCGGCATCGAGTACCCGTGTCCGTGCCGGGCTGTGCGCGATCAGCCAGAATTGCTCATCGGTGACCGGCTCCCGTGCTGTTCCCACGCACCGAGACTAGACGACGCTATTGACCCTGGCTAGCCGATCGGCTAGCTTCGCTCACTAGCCGAGTTTCGGCTGCGATTTCGTGCTTGGGAGGAGTACCGATGTCCGACGCCAGCGCAAACGATGCAGGCGGTAGGCAATCCGCGCGGACCGCGTCGCGGCGGACCGATGGCGAGCTGATCCTGCTCTGGACATTGCCGGCGGCGCTGATCCTGTGGATCGCCTCTTTCTTCCTGTTCCCGGGATTCAACCCGCCGATGTCGCCCACCATGCCGGCGGAGCAGGTGGCCGCGTTCTACCGCGATCCGGGGCATATTCCGCAGATCCGTTCCAGCATGATCTTGTTCAACTGGTTCGGGGTGTGCCTGGTGCCGATCCTGGCCCTGATCGTGCTGCAAATCCGTCGCATGGCGCATCGGACGCCGATCTTTGCCTACGCCGTGCTTGGGTGCGCGGCCGGCGGCCCGACGCTGTTCCTCATCGCCAACGTCTGCTGGCTGCTGGCCGCCTTTCGTCCGGAGCGCAGTCCCGAGCTGACTCAGCTGCTCAACGATCTCGGCTGGATCACCTTTACCATCCTCGTTCCATTTTTCATCGGGCAGTGCGTAATACTGGCCCTGGCAATCTTTTTCGATGATCAGGCGTGCCCGGTATTCAGCCGTTGGGTCGCACACTTCAACCTTCTGGTGGGCGCTGCGCTGGTGCCGGCGTCATTCGTCGGCGTGTCGTTGACCGGCCCGCTGGCCTGGGACGGCTTGCTGTCGTTCTGGGTGAAAAACGTTGCCATTGCCGTCTGGATCATCGTGATGGGCGTCGTGCTGGGGCGAGCCGTTTATCGCGAGCGTGCCGAAAACCGCGACCACCCAAATGAACTGGCGATCGCATGAGCGCTGTGATCACACCGCCGACGGCCCCGGCCACGCCCCCTTCCGGGCCGCTGCATCAACGAATCGGCTGGCACCTGCGGCGCGACCCCAAGCGAGAACTGTGGCTGGCGTGGGGGATCCTCATAGTGTTCTACGGTCTGTTCTTCCCGATGTTCTTCATCGTGGCGCAGGTCCAGCCGCCGCCGGAGCCCACCTGGGACCTCGCCACGCAGGTCCACTGGTTCGCCGAGCGTCGCCTCGGCATACCCGTCGGCTTCGGGGTCATCTTCGCCATCAGCGGCATGATCACGGTCAACAACGCCCTCATCGCGTATTCGATGCGGCGCATGTCCGTCAGCCGCGCGTTCGCCTACTCGTATCTGCTCATCTACTCGCTCAGCGCAGTTCCCGGCATGCTGTTGCTCAACGTCGCGCTGATCGTCGGCACGCTGCGACCCGACCGCGACCCCCGAGTGATCGGTTGGCTCTATGACTTCGCCTTCTTGTCGTTCGACGGAACCATGGGAGTGTTCCTGATCGGTTCGCTGATCTGGATGGTGGCGATCCTGCTCGACAAGAATCGCGTATTCCCCAAGTGGTTCGGCTATCTCAACCTGTGCAACGCGCTGACCGAGGTCGTCGTGGCGCCCTGCTGGATCTTCCGGCGTGGCGTGTTCGCGTGGGACGGCGAGATCGCGTGGTGGCTGGACATGGTCGTGTTCGGCATCTACCAAGTCACGTTCATCGTCATGCTGTTCCAGATGATCCGCCGCGAAGACTTCGGGACCGGAGAGCTGCCGGACCTGCCGCGGAAGAAGGCGGTCGCGCCGTGACCGACCTAGCCGACAAGCGCGAACGCGTCAGGGCCGTGCCGGGCCAGCCCGACATGTGGGCCTTCGTATTGTTCGAGACACTGGTATTCACCGGCTATTTCGGCTTCTACCTGTTCTCACGGGGCCGCAATCCCGAGCTTTTCCTCCAGTCGCAGGCTCACCTCGACCTGCGCGTCGGGGTCTTCAACACCTTGGTCCTGCTACTCAGCTCATGGTCGGTGGCGCGGTGTGTTCAGTCTGCCCGCGCCGGCGTCTATGGGGCGGCTCTCAGGGATGTTTTCATCACGGCAACGTTCGCCGTGGCGTTCTTGTTTTTCAAGGTGTTCGAGTGGGCCCGGTTGGTTCAGGCCGGAAACGGCATAGAGCGTAACGACTTCTTCATGTTCTATTTCTTCCTCACCGGGATCCACTTCGTCCACCTGCTGATCGGCTTCGTCGTCCTCGGCGTCATCGTGTACCAACTCCGGAGTCCGGTGCGACGCTCCCAGGAAATCATCGAAACCGGCGCAACCTATTGGCACACCGTCGATTTCCTGTGGGTGCTGATCTTTGCGCTGCTCTACGTGGTGAGGTGATCGGAATCAGATTCAACAAGAGATTGCTGTTTGTCTGGACGATCTTGGCCGCGTTGACGCTGGCTTATCTGTGGATAGACCGCTCCGTGGACGGGGCGCTGAAATCCAGCGCTGTGGTCACGTCGAGCGTCATCGTCATCGCACTGGTCAAGGTGCGCATCATCTTTCGCGAGTTCATGGAGGTGCGGGACGCCCCAGTCCTGCTGTGCCGACTCACCGACGCGTGGGTGGTGTTGATCGCCTTCGTCTTGCTCGGCTGTTACTTCGTCGGAATGCAGGTCCGGTAGCGCCCGCGAGCGAGTAGTCCTAAGCCACCGGAGCGATCGCGTCCGCGGTGGTGAACGACAGGTGCAGTTCGCTCAGGCCGCGCAGGATGTACGTCGGCTCGTAGGTGTAGCGACGCTCGTAGGCCGGTCCGTGATGGGTTTCGTTGATCTCGATGTGCGGCATCCGGTCCAGGATCCGCTCGATCGAGACACGGCCTTCGACGCGGGCGAGCGGGCCGCCGGGGCAGGAGTGCACACCACGGGCGAACGCCATGTGTTCGCGGACGTTCTTGCGGCGCAGGTCGAACTCGTGCGGGTTCTCGAACCGGCGGGGGTCGCGGTTGGCCGCGCCCGGCAGGATCATCACCACGGTGCCGGCGGGGATGTCGACGCCGCCGATGGTGGTCGCCTTGACGGCCAGCCGCGAATCGCTCTTCACCGGGCTTTCCATCCGCAGCGATTCCTCAATGAACGCCGGAATCAGGCTGCGGTCCTCGCGCACCTGCTGCTGGATGTCGGGCCGGTCGCCCAGAACCTGCAGGGCGGCGCTGAGCAGCTTGGCCGTGGTCTCCTGGCCGGCTGCGAAAAGGAACGTCGCCGAACGGACGACCTCGATCACCGGGGGCGTCGAGCCGTCCGGGTACTTCGCTTCCGCCAGGTACGTCAGCACGTCGCCGCGCGGTTCCCGACGGCGATCCTCGATGTAGTTACAGAACTTGTCGTCGAGCCACTCGAGTGGGTTGATGCCCACCGACTCGTGGTCCAGGGCGCCCACGCGTGCCTCGGGGCGGTCGGCACCCAGGACGACGCGGAACTCCTTGTGGTCGTCCTCCGGGACGCCAAGCAAGTCGGCAATCACCAAGGTGGCGAACGGCTTTGAGTATTCCGCGATGAACTCGCACTCGCCGTTGTGCAGGAACTCATCGAGCTGACGATCGGCGAGGCGCCACATGAACTCCTCGTTCTGCTTCAGCCGGCTCGGGGTCAGCAGCTTGGCGAGCACCGATCGGGCCTTGGTGTGGTGCGGCGGATCCATGGTGACCATGTGCTCGAACATGGGGAAAGAGCTGCGGTGCTGGTTGATCTGCGGGGTGATGTCATCGCCTTCGGGCGTGAAGGGGAGCGGCGGGAACGGCCCGCCGAGCGCGACGATGTTGGAGAACGTCTCCGGGTCCTTGTAGATCTCGGTGGCTTCTTCGTAACCGGTGACCGCGACGACGCCGTAGTGCGGAAGGCGCAGCACCGGGTTCTGACTGCGCAGGTAGTCGAAGTATGGGTGCGGATCTGGGACCAGTGACGGATCGGTGAAGAAGTCGATCGAGTCGAAGGTGCTCATCGGATTGCGTCTCCCTGGGCTGGGTTTACCGGTGGTATTCGGCGGCACATCGCTTCCGCCGCCCGATTTCGAGATCGAAAATGTGCTGAGCACCTGCTTAGCATGGCGGTAATGTCAGGGTCAAGGTCGCAACGCCGCGCCACGATACGATCCGTGGGGTTGGCACGGGATGGCACACAGTACGGAGCAGGGACATGACATCGGCCCGCAGAATCGGGGCGCCGGACGCGAAAAACCGCGTCTTGTTGCTCGATGCCGCCGAACAGCTGATGCTCGAAGAGGGCTACGCCGCGGTGACGTCGCGGCGCCTGGCGAACAAGGCCGGGCTGAAGCCTCAACTGGTGCACTACTACTTCCGCACCATGGAAGAGCTGTTCCTGGAAGTCTTTCGGCGCCGGGCCGAAGAGGCGCTCGAGGCGCACGCGCAAATGCTGAAGTTGCCACAGCCGCTGTGGGCACTGTGGCGATTCGGCACCGATCCCGCGTTCACGCGAATTTCCATGGAATTCATGGCACTGGCCAATCACCGCAAGGACATGCGGGCCGAAATCGCTTATTATGCCGAGCGTTTCCGCGAAGAGCAGCGCCAAGCGGTAGCGACCGCGCTGGAGCGCTACGGCTCCAGAATTCAGGACGGGGGCCAGGACATCGACATCCCTCCGGTGGTGTGGACGGTGCTGATGAGCAGCCTGTCGCGCTTCCTGGTGCTCGAGCAGGCGATCGGTATGTCCGCCGGCCATGCGGAGACGGTGGAGTTGGTCGAGAACTACTTGCGCCGCCTGGAAGGCGAACCGCAGCCGATCGAGGGTGTACCGGAGACCTGGCTGGTTCACCAGTTCCGCAGCGAGCAGAGCACGCCTTTGGGGCCGTCCTTGGATATGACGACGGCGCCGTCTACCGCCAGGTCACAGTGAAGTCCCGGCGTGCCGGGCTCCGTGCCCGTGCTCGCCACGACCATCGCGTAAGCGTCGGGGTTCGACATGTCCAGATCGAAGCCCCACGGCTTGCCCGGGGCCAGGTCGATGTCGACGTGCGGTGTGAACGAGTAGGGGTTGTGGCTGTAGTCGGAGAATTTGTCCGGCTGATGGTCCAGGTAATAGATGCTGGTATAGATCGGATTCTGCGCGCTCACGGTGTATCTGACGTGATGCATGACCGGATCGTCGGCACGGGCCTGTCCGCTTTCCGCCAGCAGACCTGCTGCTGCCAATAGAGAAGCCAACGACACGATGGAGCCGACGCCCATCACTGTCTTCATTGTGGTCATGACGCTCCTCCGGCTGCCGGGCGCGGCTTGGCGTTGCGGTTCATCACCCGTTCTGCGGCCTGCCAGTGCGGGTCGGCAACCCATAACCGTGCGAAGGATGCTATCGCCTCCTCAGGAGAAACTCCGCGGATTACCCGCTTTATCTCGGTCGCCGGCCTGCGCGCCAGCGAGCGTGCGACGGCTCGCCACCCCCGGTCGGGCGAGTCGAACACGCCGCGGGCCACGACCTGATCCACCAACCCGATGCGTTCGGCATCGACCGCGGTGAGGGCCGTTCCTGAGCCGGCCAACAGCAGCGCCCTGCTCTTGCCGACCAGCGCGGCCAGCCGCTCCGCTCCGCCCCAGGCCGGCATGATCTCGAGCTGCACCTGGTTGAACGCGATCTTGATGTCGTCGGCGGCCACGCGGATGTCGGCGGCGACGGCGACTTCGGCCCCGCCGCCGAACGCGTGGCCGTTGAGCGCGGCGATGACGGGAGCGGGGAAATCCGCCAGCTGATCACAGATGGACCGCATCCGCCGGGCCATGGCCGCGGCGTCCTCCTCGGTCCGCAACGCGCTCAATTCCTTGAGGTCGCCACCGGAGACGAAAGCTTTGTCCCCGGCACCCTTGATCACCAGCGCCTGCGCGCCGGCCGACGCATCGAGCGCCTTCTCCAGCTGGTCCATGGTGTCCAGACCGATGGCGTTGCGCGCGTGTGGGCGGTCGATGGTGACCACCGCCAACCCGTCGTCGATCTCCAGGTCCACCATGTGTGTAATCGCTCCTCGACAGGAACCCGATATTGGCATTCTCTTTTCGCGAGAATAACATCATCGCTGCAGGCTACGAACTTTCGTCAGCGAGGATGGAGGTGACGTGATGCGGAACCGAATCGTGGCCGCCGCTGCGGGGGTCCTGGCCGTCGCATTGGTTGGCGCGTGCACGTCGCGGCCAGCAACCCAGCTCGCCGGCACGGCGTCCGTCACCGTGAACGGTAACGACCGAAACTTCCACATCGTGAAGTGCAGCCAGCGGGAGTGGAGTCGGACGATCGAAATCGGCGGCAATTTTGCCGGTGCCAAACTCATCGTCGACGAGAGCGCGCAACCGGCGACGGTCGAGTCTGTACACATCCAAAACCTGGGCGGCTTCAGCGGCATGTACTCGCGGGGCGATGGCGGCAGCGCGGACATGAGCATGACGGGCGACAAATTCACCGTCTCCGGCACCGCCAACGGTTACAGAACCGACAAACCCGGTGAGCCGGCAGACGCCACCTTCAAGATTTTCGTGTCGTGCTGACCACGTCTAACCGGGTTCGGCGGGGCCACGTTGCGGTTAGGCGCCTGTAGAGAATAGTATTCTCACAAATCAAGAAGGAGGATTCCATGGGCCAGTTGTCGCACAAGGTGGACGTTCCATTTCCGATCTTTGACGCGGATAACCATCTCTACGAGCCGCCGGAGGCGCTGACCAAGTTCCTGCCCAAGGAGTACAAGGACTACGTCCAGTACGTGCAGATCAACGGTCGCACCAAGATCGCTATCCGCGGCCAGATCAGCAACTACATTCCCAACCCGACCTTCGAGGTCGTCGCCCGGCCGGGCGCCTGGGAGGAGTACTTCAAGTACGGCAACCCGGAGGGTAAGAGCAAGCGCGAGCTGTTCGGTGAGCCGATGCGCGCGATCCCGGCGTTCTTCGAGCCCGGCCCACGCTTGGAGACGATGAACGAGCTGGGCCTGGACAAGACGCTGATGTTCCCGACCTTGGCCAGCCTCCTGGAGGAGCGTCTGCGTGACGACCCGCTCGCCATCCACGTTCTGGTCCACGCGCTGAACGAGTGGCTGGACGAGGTCTGGGGCTTCAACTACCAGAACCGCATCTTCACCACACCCGTCATCACCCTGCCGATCGTCGAGAAGGCGATCGAGGAACTGGAGTGGGCGGTCAAGCGTGGCGCCCGCGCCATCCTGGTTCGCCCGGCGCCCGTCCCCGGTTTCCGAGGTCCGCGGTCGTTCGCGGTGCCCGAGTTCGACCCGTTCTGGGAGCGGGTCGTCGAGCACGACGTGCTGGTCGGCATGCACTCCAGCGACAGCGGCTACTCCCGGTACACCTCGGAGTGGGACGGCGCCGACCAGGAGATGCTGCCGTTCCAGACCAACGCGATGGGCATCCTCAACGAGTGGCGGCCGATCCAGGACTCGGTGGGGTCGTGGGTCATTCACGGCGCGCTCTACCGCCACCCGAAGCTGAAGGTCGCGATCGTCGAGGCCGGTTCGAAGTGGATGACCCCGCTGCTGGACGGCCTGGCCGAGGTCTTCCGCAAGGCCCCGGAGGCGTTCCCGAGCGACCCGGTCGAGATGGTCAAGAACCGGATCCACGTCAGCCCGTTCTTCGAGGATGGCATCGACGATCTGGTCAACCTCGTCGGTGTCGATCAGGTGCTCTACGGCTCGGACTGGCCGCACCCGGAGGGGCTGGCGGAGCCGACCTATTACATCGAGGCGCTTTCCCACCTGTCCGTTGAGGACCAGGCAAAGATCATGGGCGGCAACCTCGGTCGGCTCGTCACGGTGTGACAGCCCCGCCAACGGGCGGCGACGATGCAGAGCGCGCAGCGCGATGAGGAGGAGCCGGCCAAATCAGGCATGGCAGACCATCCCCGAGATGGTCTTGAGCGCGGCGGATCGTTTCGGCGATGCGGAAGCAGTCGTCGACGGTCCACTGCGCTTGACTTTCAGGCAGGTAGTCGAGCGAATCCGTTGCGCCGCAGGCGCCTTCGCGGACCTCGGCGTCGACAAAGGTGACCGGGTCGCGATCTGGGCGCCCAATTCGGCCGAGTGGATCATTGCTGCGTTCGGGTTGCTCACCGCGGGTGGCGTGCTCGTCCCGGTCAACACCCGGTTCAAGACCGAAGAAGCCGGCGACATCATCGTCCGCAGCAAGGTGAAGGCCGTCCTGGTCCAGAAGGGCTTCCTGGACCAGGATTACACCGCGCCCGCCGGCGTGCCGGTCATCGACCTGAAGTCCGATTTCCTGTCCAGCGGTTCACCATTCGAGCGAACGGTGAGCGGCATCGATACCTCGGACATCATCTTCACGTCGGGCACGACCGGGCGCCCCAAGGGGGCGATGCTGAGTCACGGTCAAACGCTGCGCATGTATGAGGAGTGGGCGACCCTTGCGGACCTGCGCGAGGGCGACCGCTACCTGCAGATCAACCCTTACTTCCACACCTTTGGGCTGAAGGCGGGTCTCGTCACGTCTTTCCTGCGCGGTGCCACGATGCTGCCCGTCGCGGTGTTCGACGTCGACACGGTCGTGGAACTCATTGAACGCGAACGCATCACGATGCTTCCCGGACCGCCGACGCTGTATCACTCGTTGCTTACGGTGCAGGACAAGTCCGGGCTGTCGTCATTGCGCGCGGGAGTGACCGGCGCCGCCGACATCCCCGTCGAGCTGGTCCGCCGCATCCACGACGAACTGCCGTTCCAGACGCTGATGACGGGTTACGGGCTCACCGAGGCCGGCAACGTCACCCTTTCGCTGCCCGGCGATTCCTTCGAGGACGTCGCGACCACCGCGGGCGTGCCGTGCGACGGGGTCGAGGTGCGGATCGCCGACGACGGCGAGGTGCTGGTCCGCGGCTACGGGGTCATGAAGGGCTACCTAGACGAACCGGAGGCCACCGCCCAGGCGATCGACGACGATGGCTGGCTGCACACCGGAGACCTCGGCGACTTCACCGAGGCCGGGCGGCTGCGCATCGTCGGCCGGAAAAAGGACATGTTCATCGTCGGTGGCTTCAATGCCTACCCGGCCGAGATCGAGGGCTTCCTGCTCAACCACCCGGCCGTCGCGCAGGCGGCCGTCATCGGCGTCCCCGACGAACGGATGGGCCAGGTCGGCAAAGCGTTCGTGGTCCGCAAAGGCGACGTCAGCGCCGACGAATTGATCGGCTGGTGTCGCGACCGGATGGCCGGTTTCAAGGTGCCCCGCACGGTAGAGTTCCTCAATTCACTCCCACTCAACGCGACGGGGAAAGTGATGAAGGACCAACTCCGATGAATAACGGCGATATCCACTCGATGGTGATCGCGTCGGACTACCGCGTCCCCGATCCCACCCGGGTATGGCCGCTGCTGGAACGCAACAAGGCCGCGCTGGCCGATATCGGCGCGCACCACGTGCTGGTCTACACCTCAACCCGCGACCACGGTCGGGTACTGGTGATGATCGGCGTCCACAGCCGTGAGCCGATCGTGGAGCTGCTGCGCTCCCGCGTCTTCTTCGATTGGTTCGACGAGGCCGGCGTCGAGGACATCCCGGCCGTCTTCGCCGGCGAGATCGTCGACAGGTTCATCGCGCAGCCACCGAAAAGCCCGGCGGCACCGGGCGTCGTGGTCGCCGCCATCGCGTCCGTGAACGACGTATCCCTGCTGACCTACGAAGTCAGCACGGCGATCGACCGATTCACCACGGCCGGCATCCGAAAGACGTGGGTATTCCAGGCTTTCGACGACGACCACGAAGTGCTGATCTTGCAGGAGTTCCCCGACGAAGAAAGCGCCCGAGAGTGGATCGACCACCCCGACGCCGCGGCGCAGTGGATGTCGGGGGCGGGCATCGGTGCCTACCCGCCGTTGTTCGTCGGCCGATTCTTCGACATGATGCGCATCGAGGCGGACTGAGGATTCGCCGTTGTTCGTGTGCCTGTGCAATGGAGTCACCAGTCAAACCGTGACCGAGGTCGTGTCGTGCGGGGCATCGACCACGAAGGAGGTCGCCCAGGCGTGCGGAGCGGGCGCCGATTGCGGTCGCTGCCGTCGGACGGTGCAGGCCATCCTGCGGTCCGGTGCGGATCGGACGCAGAACTCGCGCTAGTGCGTCAACGTCGCGGACTACCGTCCGGTGACGTCGGCTGGACGAGTTCGACCAGCAGGTTGGGGATTTCGAGCCGCGGCAACACCACCTCGACGAACACCATGCGGTCCTGATTCTCCGCGGCGGCGGTCAGGGCCTCGTCGAGCTCGCCGTAGGTCTGGACCCGGAACGCCAGATGGTCGGTGACGCCCAGCGCGCGGGGCACGTCCGTCCACTTCCAATTGACGATGTCGTTGTACGGCGCGGTCTCGCCGTGGATCGCCCGTTCGATGGTGTAGCCGTCGTTGTTCACCACCACGATGACGGGGGACAGGCCCTCGCGTGAGAACGCGCCCAGCTCTTGGACGGTCAGCTGCGCGGCGCCGTCCCCGATGATCAACACTATTCTGCGGTCCGGATGCGCCACCGCCGCCCCGAGCGCGGCGGGCAATGTGTAACCGATTGAGCCCCATAGTGGTTGACCGATGAAGGTCACGCCCTGCGGCAGCCGATGGTCGGCCATGCCGTAGTAGGAGGTGCCCTGGTCCGCGAGCACCACGTTGCCCGGTGTGAGGGCCACGCACAGGCGGTCCCACAACAACTTCTGGGTGAGCGGTTCGTCGCGCGCTGGGGGCGGCGGCAGTGGTTCGGCCGGCGGCGACACCACCGGCGGCGACGAGATCCCGCGCCGGACCAGGATGGTGGCCAGCGCCTCGAGCGCGGCGCCCATCTCCAACGGCGCGAAGACCTCTCCGGCCACACTGCTCTGATACTGGCCGACGTCCACGGTCCGGGAGGGGTCGATGCGCTGGCTGAAGAAGCCGCTGACCATGTCGGTGAACACCACACCGGCGGTGACCAACACGGGTGCCTCTTCGATCGCGGTGCGCACCGCCGGCGCGCTGGCGGACCCGGCGTAGATGCCCAGGAAGTTGGGTGAACTCTCGTCGAGCAGACTCTTTCCCCACATCAGCGTGGCATGCGGTACCACGTCGGCGGCCAGCAGCGCCTCGAGTTCTTTGATCGCCTGCAGCCGGTGCACCAGCAGGTCGGCGAGCACGGTGATCTGGTGGTCGCCGATGAGTTCGGTCGCGGCCTCGACGAACATCGCCAGGGCGCGGGGACTGGTGCCGCCGGTGTAGCGGGGCAGCGGCGTCTCGGGCGGCTCGGTGGGGAAGCGGGCCACGTCGGTGGACAGCAGGATGTAGCCGGGGCGCTTCTGCTCACGCACCTCGGACAGCACCCGGTCGATCTCACGGCGGGCCGTGGCGGGCATGAGATTGGCTTGGGCACAGGTGATTTCGCGGCTGACCCGGAAGAAGTGCTCGAAGTCGCCATCGCCCAGCGAATGGTGCAGGGCCCGGCGGGTGCCCTGGGCGTCCTTGGACGGACCGCCGACGATGTGCACGACGGGCACCTGCTCGGCGTAGCTGCCCGCGACCGCGTTGGCAGCGGAGAGCTCGCCGACACCGAAAGTTGTTACCAAAGCTGACATTCCGCGCAACCGCCCATACCCGTCGGCAGCGTAGCCGGCGTTCAGTTCGTTGGCGTTGCCGACCCAGCGAATGCGGGGGTGGGCGATGATGTGGTCGAGGAATTCCAGGTTGTAATCGCCGGGAACGCCGAAGATCTCCGAGACGCCGAGCTCGGCGAGACGGTCCAACAGGTAGTCACCGACGGTGTATGCGGAATCGGTCGCGGCATCATTCACAGGCACGACGGTACGCTCGGTCCAATACGTTCCGGGTGAGACGCCAGGCCAGTATCGTGCGGGCCATGGCACTCAAAGAATCCCGGGAGATCGTCATCGAAGCCAGTCCGGACGAGATTCTGGACGTCATCGCCGACTTCGAAGCGATGCCCGAATGGTCGGAGCCGCATCAGAGCGCGGAGATCCTCGACACCGGCGACGACGGGCGCCCCCGCCAAGTGAAGATGAAGGTCAAGGTCGCCGGGATCACCGACGAACAGGTGGTCGCCTACGCGTGGGGCGACAACGTGGTGAGCTGGAAGCTGGTCAGCTCCTCGCAGCAGAAGGCGCAGGACGGGAAGTACACCCTGGTGCCGCAAGACAACGCGACCCTGGTCAAGTTCGAGCTTCTCGCCGATCCGAACGTGCCGCTGCCCGGCTTCGTGCTCAAGCGCGCCGTGAAGGGGACGATCGATTCGGCGACCAAGGCGCTGCGCGAGCGGGTGCTCCAGGTCAAGAAGGGCAAGTAGCCGGCGTGAGCGGCCTCGGGCCGCTGGCGGGGGTGCGAGTCATCGAACTCGGCGGCATCGGACCGGGGCCGCACGCGGGAATGCTGCTCGCCGATCTGGGTGCCGACGTGGTGCGGGTGCGCCGTCCAACAGGCGGGCTCGTGGCGATCGCAAGCGCGGCGAAGCCGGGCGAAGCGGGTCGCCACCAAACAGGCGTGAGCATGCCGGCCGAAGACCGCGATCTGCTGCACCGCGGCAAGCGAATCGTCGACCTCGACGTCAAGACTCAGCCGCACACGCTGCTGGAGCTGGCAGGCAAGGCCGACGTGCTGCTGGACTGCTTCCGGCCCGGCACCTGCGAGCGGCTCGGCATCGGGCCGGACGACTGCGCGACGGTCAACCCGCGGCTGATCTACGCGCGGATGACCGGTTGGGGACAGGACGGGCCCCTGGCGCCGACCGCCGGTCACGACATCAACTACCTGTCCCAGACCGGTGCGCTGTCGGCGCTGGGCTACGCCGACCGGCCACCGATGCCGCCGCTGAACCTGGTCGCGGACTTCGGCGGTGGTTCGATGCTGGTGGTGCTCGGCATCGCGGCCGCCCTGTACGAACGGGAACGTTCGGGCACGGGGCAGGTGATCGACGCGGCGATGGTCGATGGGGTGAGCCTGCTCGCCCAGATGATGTGGACCATGAAGTCCACCGGCGCACTGCGGGACCGGCGCGAATCGTTTCTGCTCGACGGCGGCGCCCCGTTCTACGGCTGCTACGAGACCGCCGACGGACGATACGTTGCCGTCGGCGCCATCGAGCCACAGTTCTTCGCGGCGTTGCTCGCGGGGCTTGGCCTGTCACCCGACGACGTGCCCGCCCAACACGACAGAGCCTCCTACCCGCGGATGCGCGAGGTCTTCACCCAACGATTCGCCAGCCGGACCCGCAACGAATGGGTACAGACCTTCGCCGGCACCGACGCGTGCGTCACCCCGGTGCTGACGTGGAGCGAGGCCGCCGCCGATGAGCATCTGCGGGCGCGGTCCACGGTGATCACCGCCCACGGTGCCGACCAGGCCGCACCCGCCCCACGGTTTTCGCGGACCCCGGCCGGACCGGTCGGACCGCCCCCGGCGGCAACCACGCCGCTCAGCGAAATCAACTGGTAGGAAACTGTTTACGGCGAATCGGTCCGCGCCGGGGTCAGCGTTGCTAAGTTAATCCTCAGTGGCCGTAAAAGCATCACGGGAATTTGTCGTCAACGCGCCGCCAGAAGTGGTCATGGAAGCGCTGACAGATGTCGGCGTCCTGTCATCGTGGTCGCCGCTGCACAAACACATCGAAGTGCTCGACCGGTATCCCGACGGCCGGCCGCACCACGTCAAAACCACCATCAAGATTCTCGGGCTGGTCGACAAGGAAGTCCTGGAATACCACTGGGGCCCCGATTGGGTTGTCTACGACGCCAAGGGAACCTCCCAGCAGCATGGGCAGCACGTCGAGTACACCCTCAAACCCGAAGGGATCGACCAGACCCGGGTGCGTTTCGACGTCACCGTCGAACCCGGCCGGCCCATGCCCGCGTTCATCGTGCGTCGGGCAAGCGAAAGCGTTCTCGACGCGGCGGTAAAGGGATTGTGCGACCTGGTAAACCGCGGCAACAGTTCGGCTGAGCCCGAATAGTGGGCGTCTGCAGTTTTGGCCTTCGTCAGCGGTGGTGCTGTTGTTTACTGGTAAGCGGTGGCCATACAAGCATCGTCGGAAATCGTCATTGACGCGCCTCCGGATCTGATCATGGAGGCGCTCGCCGACATGGACGCGGTGCCGTCGTGGTCGTCGGTGCACAAGCGCGTCGAGGTCGTCGACAAGCATCCCGACGGTCTGCCGCACCATGTGAAGGTCACGATCTCGGTGACCGGCATCCATGACACGGAACTGCTTGAGTACAACTGGGGGCCGGACTGGATGGTGTGGGATGCCGATCGGACCGCCCAACAACACGGTCAGCACGGGGAGTACAACTTGAGCCGGCTGGGTGACGAAAAGACCAGGGTGCGATTCACCATCACCGTTGAACCGTGGGCGCCGCTGCCGGAGTTCTGGGCTGCCCGGGCCCGCAAGAAAATTCTCTACTCGGCGCTGGAGGGCTTGCGCAAGCGGGTGATGGGGCGCGAGGGTTCCGGCCCGGCTAGGTAACGCTAGCGGAGCGCGGCCAATCGCTTGATCGCCTCGTCGAGGGTGTCGTCACGCTTGCAGAAGGTGAAGCGCACCAAGTGATTCCACACGTCGGCCGGGCCTTTCGTGGTGTCCGGATCGCAGAAGGCCGACATCGGGATCGCGGCCACCCCAACCTTTTCCGGTAGCGCCGCGCAGAACGCACTGCTGTCGTCGTAGCCCAGCGGACGCGGATCGGCGCACAGGAAGTACGTGCCGGCGCTGTCGTGCACCTCGAACCCGACGTCGATCAGCCCGGCGGCCAGCCGGTCACGTCTGGCCTGCAAGGTGGCGCGCAGGCCGGCCACCCACGCGTCCTCGGTCTCCAGCGCCAGGGCCACCGCCGGCTGGAACGGTGCACCACCGACGTAGCTCAGATACTGCTTGGCCGCGCGCATCCCGGCGATGAGTTGTGCTGGGCCGCAAGCCCATCCGATCTTCCAGCCGGTGCAGTTGAACATCTTGGCCGCGCTGGAGATGGTGATCGTCCGCTCGGCCATGCCGTCGAAGCCGGCCAGCGGCACATGCCGCCGCCCGTCGAACACCAGGTGCTCGTAGACCTCATCGGTGATCACCAACAGGTCGGCCGCGATCGCGACCTCGGCGATGGCCGCGAGTTCCTCGGCGCTCAGCACCGTGCCGGTCGGGTTGTGCGGGGAGTTGACGATCAGCGCGCGGGTCCGTGGCGTCACCGCCCGGCGCAGCGCATCGGCGTCCAGGGCGAAGCCGCGGCCATGGGGGACGAGCGGCACGGCCACCCGCTGCGCGGAGGCCATTGCCACCACCGGCGAGTAGGAGTCGTAGAACGGCTCGATGAGCAGGACCTCGGAGCCGGGTTCGATGAGGCCGATCACCGCCGACGCGATGGCCTCGGTCGCCCCGACCGTCACCAGCACCTCGGTGTCGGGGTCGAATTCGATGCCGTAGCGGCGCTGCCGCTGGGCGGCGATGGCGTGGCGCAGCGGTGCGATGCCGATGCCCGGCGGGTATTGGTTGACGCCGTCGGCGATGGCCTCCTGGGCGGCCTTGAGCATCGCCGGGGGCCCGTCCTCGTCGGGAAACCCCTGGCCGAGGTTCACCGCTCCGATCCGCGCGGCCAGCGCCGACATCTCGGCGAACACCGTCGTCGCGTAGGGGCGCAGTCGCGACACTGTCATGGTGGTCGAGCTTAGGCGGGGCGTGCCACGGCGAACGCCCGGCGTCTCGCCTCGCCGAATGTGAAGTCAGGTGCACACTCGGCGCGGAGCGTGAAAGTAATTTCACGCTCGCCCGTGGCGGGCGCCCATCCGCCGAGCGAGCGTGGTGTCCGTCACAAGGCCCCTCTGAGCTGCGCGGTCTTGCCCAACCAACAGGTTGGCCGGGGCCCCTGTTACGCTGGCGCGGGATCTAGTCTTGAAGACGGATTCGAACCCAATTTCGGAGAACAGGAAGTCGTATGTCCGAAGAAGCTTTTATCTATGAGGCCATCCGCACCCCGCGGGGCAAGCAGCGCAACGGTTCGCTGAACGAGGTGAAGCCGCTCAACCTGGTCGTTGGCCTGGTTGACGAGCTCCGTCGGCGTTTCCCCGACCTGGACGAGAACCTGATCAGCGACATGATCCTGGGCGTCGTGTCCCCGGTCGGTGACCAAGGCGGCGACATCGCCCGCACCGCGGTGCTGGCCGCGGGCCTGCCCGAGACCACCGGCGGCGTGCAGCTCAACCGGTTCTGCGCGTCCGGCCTGGAGGCCGTCAACACCGCCGCGCAGAAGGTGCGCTCCGGCTGGGACGACCTGGTGCTGGCCGGCGGTGTCGAGTCGATGAGCCGCGTCCCGATGGGTTCCGACGGCGGCGCCTGGGCGACCGACCCCGAGACCAACTACCGGATCGGCTTCGTCCCCCAGGGCATCGGCGCCGACCTGATCGCCACCATCGAGGGCTTCTCCCGCGAGGACGTCGACCGCTACGCGCTGCGCTCGCAGGAGAAGGCGGCCGCGGCGTGGTCGGGCGGCTACTTCGCCAAGTCCGTCGTGCCGGTGCGCGACCAGAACGGCCTGGTCATCCTCGACCACGACGAGCACATGCGGCCCGACACCACCCTGGAGGGCCTGGGCAAGCTCAAGACCGCGTTCGACGGCATCGGCGAGATGGGCGGCTTCGACGACGTGGCGCTGACCAAGTACCACTACGTCGAGAAGATCAACCACGTGCACACCGGCGGCAACAGCTCCGGCATCGTCGACGGCGCCGCGCTGGTGCTGGTCGGTTCGGAAGCCGCGGGCAAGTCGCAGGGGCTGACCCCACGGGCGCGCATCGTGGCCACCGCCACCAGCGGCTCCGACCCGGTCATCATGCTCACCGGCCCGACCCCGGCCACTCGCAAGGTGCTCGACCGCGCGGGCATGACGATCGACGACATCGATCTGTTCGAGCTCAACGAGGCGTTCGCATCGGTGGTGCTGAAGTTCCAGAAGGACCTCAACATCCCGGACGAGAAGCTCAACGTCAACGGTGGCGCCATCGCGATGGGCCACCCGCTGGGCGCCACCGGCGCCATGATCACCGGCACCATGGTCGACGAGCTCGAGCGCCGCAACGCGCGTCGCGCCCTGATCACGCTGTGCATCGGCGGCGGCATGGGTGTCGCCACCATCATCGAGAGGGTTTAAGGCCATGGCAGAGAACACTATTCAGTGGGACAAGGACGCCGACGGCATCGTCACGCTGACTCTGGACGACCCCACCGGGTCGGCCAACGTGATGAACGAGCACTACAGCGAGTCGATGCACAACGCTGTGGAGCGCCTTGCCGCTGAGAAGGATTCGATCACCGGCGTGGTCATCACCAGCGCGAAGAAGACCTTCTTCGCCGGCGGTGACTTGAAGGGCATGATCAACCTCGGCCCGGAGAACGCCGGTGAGGCGTTCGACACCGTCGAATCGGTCAAGCGTGACCTGCGCGCGCTGGAGACCCTCGGCAAGCCGGTGGTCGCGGCCATCAACGGCGCCGCGCTGGGCGGTGGACTCGAGATCGCGCTGGCCTGTCATCACCGTATCGCCGCGGACGTCAAGGGTCTGGTCGTCGGCCTGCCCGAGGTGACGCTGGGCCTGCTGCCCGGCGGTGGCGGCGTGACCCGCACCGTGCGGATGTTCGGCATCCAGAACGCGTTCATGAACATCCTGTCGCAGGGCACCCGCTTCAAGCCGGACAAGGCCAAGGAGATCGGCCTGGTCGACGAGCTCGTCGGCTCGGTCGAGGAACTGGTGCCCGCCGCCAAGGCGTGGATCAAGGCCAACCCCGATTCGCACGAACAGCCTTGGGACAAAAAGGGTTACAAGATGCCCGGCGGTACCCCGTCCAGCCCCGCCCTGGCCGGCATCCTGCCGTCGTTCCCGGCGCTGCTCAAGAAGCAGCTCAAGGGCGCACCGATGCCGGCGCCGCGGGCCATCCTAGACGCGGCCGTCGAGGGCGCGCAGGTGGACTTCGACACCGCCAGCCGCATCGAGAGCCGCTACTTCACCCAGCTGGTCACCGGCCAGGTCGCCAAGAACATGATCCAGGCGTTCTTCCTGGACCTGCAGCACATCAACGGCGGTGGTTCCCGTCCGGACGGCATCGAGCCAGTCAAGATCAACAAGATCGGTGTGCTGGGCGCGGGCATGATGGGCGCCGGTATCGCCTACGTCTCGGCCAAGGCCGGGTTCGAGGTGGTGCTCAAGGACGTCAGCCTGGAGGCCGCCCAGAAGGGCAAGGGCTACTCGGAAAAGCTTGAGGCCAAAGCACTTCAGCGTGGCAAGACCACCGAGGAGAAGAGCAAGGCGCTGCTGGACCGGATCACGCCGGCCGCCGACCCCGAGGCCCTCAAGGGCGTCGACTTCGTGATCGAGGCCGTGTTCGAGAACCAGGAACTGAAGCACAAGGTGTTCCAGGAGATCGAGGACATCGTCGAGCCCAACGCGCTGCTCGGGTCCAACACCTCGACGCTGCCGATCACCGGTCTGGCGACCGGCGTGAAGCGCCAGGAGGACTTCATCGGGATCCACTTCTTCTCGCCGGTCGACAAGATGCCGCTCGTGGAAATCATCAAGGGCGAGAAGACCTCTGACGAGGCGCTGGCCCGCGTGTTTGACTACACGCTGGCCATCGGCAAGACCCCGATCGTGGTCAACGACAGCCGCGGCTTCTTTACCAGCCGCGTCATCGGCACGTTCGTCAACGAGGCGCTGGCGATGCTGGGCGAGGGCGTGGAGCCGGCGAGCGTCGAGCACGCCGGGTCGCAGGCCGGCTACCCGGCCCCGCCGCTGCAGCTGTCCGACGAGCTCAACCTGGAGCTGATGCACAAGATCGCTACGGCCACCCGCAGGGGCGTCGAGGACGCGGGCGGCACTTACGAGCCGCACCCGGCCGAGGCCGTCGTCGAGAAGATGATCGAGCTCGAACGCCCGTCGCGGTTGAAGGGCGCGGGCTTCTACGAGTACGTCGACGGCAAGCGGACCCGACTGTGGCCGGGCCTGCGCGAGACGTTCAAGTCGGGCAGCGCGGAAATTCCGTTGCAGGACATGATCGATCGCATGCTGTTCGCCGAGGCGCTCGAGACGCAGAAGTGCCTGGACGAGGGAGTGCTGACGTCGACCGCCGACGCCAACATCGGGTCGATCATGGGCATCGGCTTCCCGCCGTACACCGGTGGTAGCGCCCAATTCATCGTCGGTTACCAGGGCGCGGGCGGTATCGGCAAGGAAGCGTTCGTGGCCCGGGCCAAGGAACTGGCCGCCAAGTACGGCGACCGCTTCCTGCCGCCGGCGTCGCTGAGCTAAGATCCAAGCGTAAAAGCCCCCGAGACAACGAGTTTCGGGGGCTTTTACGTATGGCGCGCACTGGAAAGGCCATAGCGCGTCGGACGCCGCACTGACGGCCGGATAGTCTGACCGGCATGACCGAATATGCGACGTTGGACTTCGACCAAGCTGGCTCGATTGCGCGCATCGTGTTGAACCGTCCGGCCGACGCCAACGGCATGAACGATGCCATGACCCGCGAATTGGCCGACGTAGCACGACGATGCGATGCCGCCGGCACCAAGGTAGTGGTGTTGACCGCCACCGGCCGATTCTTCTGCGCCGGTGGGGATCTCAAGGCAATGGCGTCGTCGCCGCTGGGTCGCGGTCCCTACGTCAAGGGGATCGCCGACGACCTGCACCGCGCGATCTCAACCTTCGCGCGCATGGATGCGGTGCTGATCACCGCCGTCAACGGAGTGGCCGCAGGCGCTGGATTCAGCCTTGCGATCACAGGCGATCTCGTACTGGCCGCCGAATCTGCATCGTTCACCATGGCCTATACCAAGGCGGGGCTGAGCCCCGACGGGAGCTCGTCGTACTTTCTGCCCCGGCTGGTGGGAGTTCGCCGTACCCAGGAGCTGATGTTGACCAACCGACGGTTGTCGGCTCGTGAGGCCTTGGACTGGGGTCTGATCACCGAGGTTGTCCCGGACGCCGACCTCGTCGCCCGCACAGACGCGCTAGCTACCGAAATGGCCGCTGGGGCAAAGGACTCCGGGTCGGCCGTGAAGAAGCTGCTGTTGACCACGTTCGGTAACGGCCTCGAAGAGCAGATGGAGATCGAGGGCAGGCTGATCGCGGCGTGCGCGGCCGGCGCCGATGGCCGTGAGGGCATCGAAGCATTCCTCGCCAAACGCGCGGCACGGTTTGCGTAGTAAATCCGCGCGCCGTCAACAGCGTGTCTCTACGCAACGCGTAGCGGCGGGCGCTCATGGGTTCCGCTGGAACAGGTAGTACCACGCCGGGGTCTTCTCGGCGCGGTCCAGCTCGCGTTCCGCGCCGGCCGACAACAGCGTCCAGCTCTGGGTGAATTGTCGTTCCATCTCGGCGCGGTCGACGCCGCGCACCCCGACCCGGCCGCCCGGGACGAACGCGACGATCAGCAGCCGCGCGTCGGGCGCCGCGAGGGCGGTGATCTCCCGGACGTAGGCGTCGCGATCCGCATCGCTCATGTTGTGCAGGCACCCGTTGTCGACGATCAGCTCGAAGTTCGCGCCGATGCCCTTCCGGCTCAGCTGCGTGACGTCGGCCTGGACGAACTCGATCGCGGCGCCGGCCGCGGCGGCCTTGGCACGCGCGCGCTCGAGGGGCTTGGCCACGAAATCGACCGCGGTGACGTTCCAGCCGTGTTGGGCGAGATAGATGGAGCAGTCACCGGTACCGCAGCCGACTTCCAGCGCCGATCCGGCGGGCAGCGCCGCGGCGTCACGCGTCCCTTCGACCAGATCCCGCACGCTCTGCGCGAGCGGGTGACCATCCCACGGGGTGAAGCCGATGTGGTAGAAGACCCGGAACAGCGTTTGTTTGGAAGCCATAGCTCACCCTAGGCCCGTCGGGCCGGTGTCAGCTGGCGGCGGCGGCGGCGATGCGGCGCCATTCCTCCCGCGGGAAGGCCCGGGGATCGGCCCGCAGCACCTGGACGCAGACGTGGTCGGCGCCCGCGGACCGGTGCTCGGCGACGCGGCGCATGACGGCCGCCTCATCACCCCACGCGATGATCGCGTTGAAGAGCCGATCGCTGACCTGCGACAGGTCGTCTTGGGAGAAGCCGCTGCGCAGCAGGTTGTTGGCGTAGTTGGGCAGGGCCAAATACGCGCGCAGCCAATCGGTTCCGATCTGGCGGGCCTCGTCGGCGCTGTCGGTCAGGATCACCGTCTGTTCGGGAAGCAGCAGCGGGCCCCGGCCCAAAGTCGCACGCGCGGAAGCGGTGTGCTCGGGGGTGACGAGGTACGGATGGGCGCCGCCGGCGCGGGTCGCCGACAGCGCCAGCATCTTGGGGCCGAGCGCGGCCAGCACCCGGCGCTCGATGGGAACCGCACGCGGTGCGGCATCCAAGCCGTCCAGGAAGGTCGCCGTCGCCGCCAGCGGTTTGCGGTATCGCCCGGGTTGGCCGGCATCGATCAGCGGGGCGTGGCTGACACCGATTCCGAGCAGGAAGCGGTCGCCGTGCTCGGCAGTCAGCGTCGCATAGGATTCGGCGACATCGGCGGGCGAATGCATCCACAGGTTCAGGATTCCCGTGGCGATCACGGTCCGCCTGGTCGCGCCGAGCAGATGGGCCACCGCGTCGAACACCGGGCCGCCGACGTCGGGTATCCACAGCGCCGGGAAGCCCAGTTCGTCGAGTTCGGCTGCGGCCTCGGCAGATTCGGCCGGGTCGCCGTAGCGCAGTTGACTGCTCCAGATTCCAACACCGGTCAGTTCCATGTGCGGCCTTCCCTTCGTGGCCCGCGGCTGCCGCGGCTCTGCATCACATGCTGTCAGACGTCGATTCCGGTGTAGTCGGGCACCGGCATCGAATCGTGCATCCGGATGCCCTTGGTGTTGAGCTTCGCCACCGCCCGCGACAGGGATCCTGGTATCAGTGAGACCAGTTGAACCCCCCGGCTCAGCGCCCAGACTCCGGCTCGGGAGCCGGGAATGAGTCCCTTGGCGGCGCCACGCGCGAAAGTCCGGCTGCGATGCACCGATTCGCTCATCTGTAGTTCGTAGGCGGCGAAGGCGCGCAGGTGGTCGCCGTCGGCCTCGGCGAGTTCGCCGGCCAGCACGTAGGCGCCGAGCACGGCGAGGCTGGTGCTGCCACCGACCGCGGGTCCCGGGCAGTATCCGGCGTCGCCGACCAGGGTGACCCGGCGGCGCGACCATCGGTCCAGGCGCAGTTGACTGATCGCATCGAAGTAGAAGGCGGGCGTCCGGTCAATTTCCTCCAGCCAGCCATCGACCTCGGGGTGCATGCCCGCGAACGCATCGCGCAGTAGTTCCTTCTGCCGCAACGAATCTCGGTGGTCATAGTCGAGCTCCTCTTTGCTGCGAAACATGAAGACCGCCCTCGCGTCGTCCAAATGCTCCGCGGTGTAGATAGCCGCCAGTCGACCGAGACCTAGGTGGCCGATCATCTCGTTGGTGGCGGCCAGGCTTTTGGGCGCCGACACCACCGCCAGATAACCGCCGAGGAACCGGGTCAGGTCGGCTTCGTCACCGAACGTCAGGCGCCGGACATTGGAGTGCAGCCCGTCGGCACCGACGATGACATCGAACGCGTGTGCCGGCGCGTGCTCGAATGTCACGGTGCCGTCGTGCTCGATCGCGGTGATCGAGTCACCGAACAGGTACTCGACGTCGTCGCGGGCGGCGTCGTAGTAGATCTCGCTGAGGTCGTCACGCATGATCTCCACATGCCGGTCGGAGGTGGCCGCGTAGATCTTGGTGAGGTCGATCCGGATGGGCTTCGTCCGGCCTTCCCGGTACATCGTCAGCCGGGCCGTTCCAGTAGCCAGTGCCTCGATGCGTGGGAGGACGCCCATCTTCGCCGAGATTTCCATTGCGGGACGGAACAAGTCGACGGCATGGCCGCCGGTTTTGCGCAGCGTCGGCGCACGCTCCACGACGGTGACGTCGAAGCCGTACCGGGTCAGCCAGTACGCCAGGACCGGGCCGGCGATGCTGGCCCCAGAGATGAGTATCCGCATGATCACCTCCACACTTACTTAACGTTCGGTAAGCATAACATCCACTTACCTATCGGTAAGTCAGATAAACTCGTGGGGTGAGCAGGCCCCGGTCGGACACCCGCGAGCGCATCCAGGAGGTCGCCCGCGAGCTGTTCTTGCAGCGGGGCGTGCAGCGCACCAGCCTGCAGGACATTGCAAATGAGCTGGGCATCACCAAACCCGCACTGTACTACCACTTTTCGTCGCGCGAAGACCTGGTGCGCAGCATCCTGGTGCCGCTGATCGACGAGGGCGAACGGTTCGTCGCCGACCACGAGGGCCGCCGCCACAACGATGTGCGTGAGCTGCTGGAGGGCTATTTCGACTTCCACTACCGGCACCGACGGGATCTGGTGCTGCTGTTGACCGAGCTGTCTACGCTGATCGACCTCGACCTGATCGACACCGTGCTGGCGTGGCGGGAGCGGTTGGCCAGGCTGGTCTTCGGCAAGAAGCCGACGCTCGCGCAGTCCACTCGGGCGGTGGTCGCGTTCGGCGGCTTGCAGGACTGCTGCGTGCAGTTTCCCGATGCACCCCACGGGGAGCTGCGCGAGAAGTCGGTGGCGGCCGCGCTCGACGCGCTGGGTGTATGAGAGGCAGGGGGTCCGTCAGGACGTACCCGCACCGCTCGCGGTGCTCTGATCCTGGGCGTTCTGGGTGAAGATGTCGCCGGAGCTCGGGTTGTCGTTGTCGTCGTCGTTGACCGCGATGATCCGCCCCCTCGCCCCGGCCTGAACGTGTTGCGGCCCGGCGAGCGCAGCGTCACCGCGCGGTGCGGCACCGGAGAGGGCTAGCGTCGCGATGGCCGTAGCGCCGGCGAAGAGTGCCGGCGCGGCATGGATGTGCCGACGGCGAGCGCGGGCGGGATTGGCGGGATGCCCGATGGGTGTCATGCGTCAGGCGTACGGCCCGGGTGTCGGCGCCGGCTGGGCGCGACTTAACGATCCGCTGTGAGCTCGTGCGAGATACAGTCCCTAGTTATGCGCTTTGGACTCTTCATTCCGCAGGGCTGGCGGATGGATCTGGTTGACATCGAACCCGAAAAACACTGGGCGGTGATGCGCGACCTGGCCACCTACGCCGACAACGGTGCGTGGGACTCGCTGTGGGTCTACGACCACTTCCACACCGTGCCGATGCCCACCGGCGAGGCCACGCATGAAGCGTGGTCGCTCATGGCGGCCTACGCGGCAACCACGTCGCGCATCAAACTCGGCCAGATGTGCACGGCGATGAGCTACCGCAATCCCGTGTACCTCGCCAAGGTGGCCGCGACGGCCGACATCATCTCCGGCGGCCGCATCCAGATGGGCATCGGCGGCGGCTGGTACGAACATGAATGGCGCGCTTACGGTTACGGGTTCCCCTCGGCAGGTGTTCGATTGGGCCGGCTGGACGAGGGCGTGCAGATCATGCGCGATGCGTGGCGCGACGGCAAGGTCAGCTTAGACGGCAAGCATTATCAGGTCGACGGGGCGATCGTTGAACCGAAACCATTGCAGGACAACGGGATTCCGCTATGGATTGCCGGCGGCGGCGAGAAGGTGACGTTGCGCATCGCCGCGCAGTACGCGCAATACACCAACTTCACGCCGGAGCTCGAGGCCTTCAAACACAAATCTGATGTGCTGGCGGAGCACTGTCGTGAGGTGGGCACCGACTTCGACGCCATCGTGCGCTCGGCCAACTTCAGCGCGATCATCGGCACCTCCGAGGCCGACGTCAAGGACCGGCAGCAGCGGATACGCGACCGGATGTCCCGCTACGTCCCCGAGGCGGCGGCGGATGCCATGCTCTCCGGCGGTTCCGAGGGGGCAACGGGCACAACGGAACAAGTCATCGAGCGGATCACCAAGGTCCGCGACCTGGGGTGCGAGTACGCGATCTGCTATTTCCCCGAGGCCGCCTACGACCGCTCCGGCATCGAGCTGTTCGAACGCGAAGTGATTCCCGCGCTGGGCTAGATGTCGCTGGTGACGTACCTGGTCTTGGCCGGGGGCGCGGCCAGCAGCGGAGGAAGCTGTGTCAGCTTGCCCTCGCCGGCGCGAAATGCGCGGTACGCCTCGTCGTGTTGGACCGTCTCCCACAACTCATAGATGAGCCAGTGCGCCTCGTCGTCCTCATCGACAAGGACGTCGGTGCGGACATTGCCGTCGAACGCCCGGGTGTCCTGCAGCGCCCGGCCCATCAGCTCGCGCCCCGCCGCAACTTCGTCGGGTTTGAATCTGAGCTCGAGTATCACCGTGACCGTCATGGGCCCAACTTATCCCCGCGCCCCGGGCGGCCGATGGCCTGGCCTTCCTCCCGCAGATGAGAATGCGGTTTCCACTTTTCGGAAAGCTGTTATACGGTTCAGTGAGCAATATTCTGTTGGCGGATTGTGGACGATCCAGGAGGATCCCTCGATGCAGAAGGCCCTGGCCCCCGAGATCTCTACCTGGCCCGATGAGAGCCCACAGCTCATCGGCAGCCGATGCGGCAGCTGTGGCGCTACCACCTTCCCGGTGCAGCAGTGGTGCCCGCGATGCAGCGCCGCCGAGATGTCCGACGTGCTGTTGCCCCGGCGCGGGACGCTGGTGGCGTGGACCACCCAGGGCTTCCCGCCCGGAGCTCCCTATGCCGGCCCGACCGGAAAGGACTTCGTGCCGTTCGGCGTGGGGTTGGTCCAGCTCGGTGACGTCATCCGCGTCGAAGGCCGGTTGACCGAGAACGATCCGGCCAAGCTGCAGTTCGGCCAGGAAGTCGAACTCACCATGGTGCCTTTCGCGACCGACGACGAGGGCGCCGAAATCATCACCTTCGCCTTCCGGCCGATCTAGCCGGTCTGACGGACCCGTGGCGATCGCGAGGGCGGCGGAGCCGGGCGAAGCGGGTCGCCACCATTTAGCCAGGAGGATTTGAGATGACCAACGACGTCGCCATCATCGGCGTGGGCCTGCACCCGTTCGGCCGGTTCGAGAAGACCGCGATGCAGATGGGCGCCGAGGCCGTCCAGCTCGCGCTCAAAGACGCCGGCGTGGAGTGGAAGGACATCCAGTTCGGTTTCGGTGGCAGCTACGAGGTCTCCAATCCCGACGCGGTGACGCGGCTGGTCGGGCTGACCGGCATCACGTTCACCAACGTGTTCAACGCCTGCGCCACGTCGGCCAGCGCGATTCAACAGACCGCCGACACCATCCGGTTGGGCAAGTACGACATCGGGATCGCGATCGGGCTCGACAAGCACCCGCGCGGCGCCTTCACCGACGACCCCGCCAAGCTGGCGCTGCCCCAGTGGTACGCCAACAACGGCCAGTTCGTCACCACCAAATTCTTCGGGATGAAGGCCAACAAGTACATCCACGACCACAACATCTCGCAGGAAACACTGGCGCGGGTGGCCAATAAGAACTTCCGCAACGGCGCCCTGAACCCGAATGCCTTCCGGCGCAAGGAGATCTCCGTCGAGGAGATCCTCAACTCGCCCGCGCTGAACTACCCGTTGACGCAGTACATGTTCTGCGCGCCCGATGAGGGGGCCGCCGCGGTCATCATGTGTCGCGCGGATTTGGCCGAGAAGTTCACCGACAAGCCGGTTTACGTGCGCGCCTGCGAGATTCGGACCCGGCGCTTCGGTGCCTACGAGGTGCACGCCACGTCGGCGCCGCTGGATGAGGACGCGTCACCGACGGTGTATGCCGCCAAGGCCGCCTACGAGGCGGCCGGCATCGGCCCGGAGGACGTAGACGTCGCGCAGCTGCAGGACACCGACGCCGGCGCCGAGGTGATCCACATGGCCGAGACCGGCCTGTGCGCGGACGGCGAACAGGAGAAGCTGCTGGCCGACGGCGCCACCGAGATCCACGGCTCGATGCCGGTCAACACCGACGGCGGGCTGATCGCGAACGGCGAGCCGATTGGCGCGTCGGGGCTGCGGCAGATGCACGAATTGGTGCGGCAGTTGCGCGGCGAGGCGGGGGAGCGTCAGGTGCCCGGCAACCCGCGCGTCGGGCTAGCGCAGGTGTACGGCGCACCCGGCACCGCATCGGCAACCATCCTGTCGCGCTGAACCGCCTGAGCCCCAAGCTAAATCGCCGGCCCCAGCAGGTCGTCCGCGTCGCGGATGATGTAGCCGTAGCCCTGCTCGGCCAAAAAGCGCTGCCGGTGCGCGGCGTACTCGGCGTCCAGGCTGTCGCGCGCCACCACGGAATAGAAGATGGCACCCCCACCGTCGGACTTGGGCCGCAACAGCCGGCCCAGGCGTTGCGCCTCCTCCTGGCGTGAGCCGAAGGTTCCCGAAACCTGCACTGCCACAGAGGCTTCCGGCAGATCGATGGAGAAGTTCGCCACCTTGGACACCACCAGGGTGGACAACTCGCCGCGCCGGAACGCGTCGAACAGCTCTTCGCGTTCCTTGGTCCGGGTCGACCCCTGGATCACTGGGGCGTTCAGCTCGGCACCGAGTTCGTCGAGCTGATCGAGGTATGCGCCGATCACCAGCGTCTGCTCACCCGGATGCTTCGCCAGGATCGATTTGACCACAGCGATTTTGGTGTGCACTGTCGAGCACAGCTTGTACCGCTCTTCGGGCTCGGAGGTGGCATACAGCATCCGCTCGTTGTCCGTCATGGTGACCCGCACCTCGACGCATTCGGCCGGCGCGATCCACCCCTGCGCCTCGATGTCCTTCCAGGGCGCGTCATAGCGTTTCGGGCCGATCAGCGAGAACACGTCGCCCTCGCGGCCGTCCTCGCGGACCAGCGTGGCGGTCAGGCCCAGTCGCCGCTTGGACTGCAGATCGGCGGTCATCCGAAAGACAGGTGCCGGCAACAGATGGACCTCGTCGTAGATGATCAGCCCCCAGTCCCGGCTGTCGAACAGCTCCAGGTGCCGATATTCGCCCTTGGTGCGCCGGGTGATCATCTGATACGTCGAAATGGTGACCGGCCGGATCTCCTTACGTTCGCCGGAGTATTCGCCGATCTCGTCCTCGGTGAGCGACGTGCGCGCGATCAGCTCGCGCTTCCATTGCCGCGCCGCGACGATATTGGTGACCAGAATCAGCGTCGTCGCACCGGCTTTCGCCATGGCGGCCGCGCCCACCAGCGTCTTACCGGCGCCGCACGGAAGCACCACCACCCCGGAGCCGCCGGACCAGAACGAATCGGTGGCCATCTGCTGATAGTCGCGCAGGTGCCAACCGTCCTGGGCCAGGCTGATAGGATGGGCTTCGCCGTCGACGTAGCCCGCGAGATCCTCTGCGGGCCAACCGATTTTGAGCAGCATCTGCTTAACGCGGCCACGTTCGCTGGGATGGACGATGACGGTGTCGTCGTCGATGCGGGCGCCGAGCATCGGGGCGATCTTCTTGTTGCGCAGCACCTCTTCGAGCACCGCGCGATCCAGGCTCACCAGCGTCAGGCCGTGCGCGGGGTTCTTCATCAGTTGCAGGCGCCCGTAGCGGGCCATGGTGTCGACGATGTCAACCAGCAGCGGCTGGGGCACCGCGTAGCGCGAGAAGCTCACCAGCGCGTCGACCACCTGCTCGGCGTCATGACCGGCGGCGCGGGCGTTCCACAGCGCCAGCGGCGTGATGCGGTACGTGTGCACGTGCTCGGGCGCGCGCTCCAGCTCGGCGAACGGCGCGATGGCGGCGCGCGCCGCGCCGGCCTGCTCGTGGTCCACCTCGAGCAGCACCGTCTTATCCGACTGCACGATCAACGGTCCGTCAGACATAGTCAGCGGCACTCCTCCTCATCTGTGCCTTCAAGGGCATGCCAACCATTATCCGGCGGTGGCCGACACGACCGACGTGATGCGGTGGATGGCGAAGTCACGCAGCCGCCCGGACGCGGAATCAAAGGCGACCAGCTGACCGCCCTTGATCGTGATGGGCGACACGACCCGCTGGGTGGCCACGCCCGCCGCATCCAGATAACCGATCATCAGGGTGTCTTGTTCCTTGGCCGCGCGCTGCAGCTGGGTCATGGTGACGGCGGGATCGACGCGGATGTTGCCGAACGGTGCGGCGGTCACCTTGCGCAGCACCGCCACCACCGCGTTGAGGCTTTCGCTGTTGGGGCGCCGGACCGGGCGATACGGTCGGCGCTGCTGGGGGGTGGCCACCCGGGCGCCGCGCGGACGCACGTCGACGATGGCGCCGGAGGAATCCTCGGCCGCCGGAGCAAAGCCCGCGGCGCGCAACGCGACGAGCACCTCGCCGATGGGCGCCGGCGACACCGCGACCGTCGGCGCCAGCGCCCGCAACTGCACCTCTTCGGTCGCCGGCGCGGCCACGGCCTGCGCCAGCAGCGCGGGGTCCTCGCAACGCACGAACGACGCGGCCATGCCGATCCGCAGCTGCCCATGCCGGCGCGCCACATCGTCGATGAGATACGTAAGCCCTTGGGGCACCGGCGTTTTGGAATGGTTGGCGAACAGGGAATGCATCCAGTCGCGGGTCTTGCCGACGTCGAGTGCGTGCCGGATCGACTGCTCGCTGACGCGGTACACCATCGCGGTGCCGGCCGATTCGACGGTGGCGACGACGGCGAGTTGCTCGGCCAGGCCGCGCTCCAACGGCCCGGGCACGACCACGGTCAGATCCGCCTGCACCAGGAAGTGGTCGACCGGCTTGGGCAGGGCCCGGTTCATCGCCTCGATCGCGACCTGCGGATCCCCGTCGTCGTCCAGCAGCGCCCGCCCGGGCGTGCTGATCGCCCCGCGGCCCACCAGGCCCAGGGCATTGCTCTCGGCGAGCAGGTCGCCGACCGGTCCGGGCTGCAACCGCTTCGCCCAGCGCGGACGCCGCCAGATCAGCGCCGCGGAGGCTGCCGCCGCGTTGACGCCGGCGCCGGGGGACAGCTCGGACAGCATGCCGAGCAACAGCCGGCGATCCAGCGGTGCGGCCGTGGAGTACAGCCCGTCGGTGAGGGCGCCGTAGGGCTTGGCGTCGGGCCCGCGGCTGCCGATCAGCGCCGGGCGACCGGGAAGGTCGAGCCAACTGCTCGCCAACAGTTGCCAGCGTTCGGCCGCCGACATGGCGGTGTACCGGTCGGTGGCGACGGTCGGCGCCCAGTACGGCGCCTCGCCGGTCACCGGCTCGGGGTCGGGCATGCCGCTGGCGATCAATCCGGCCGCGGCCGCGACTTCGAGGATCAACCCCAGCCGCGGCTCCTCGATGCCCGTCACCTTGCTCAGCCGCTTGACGTCACGAATACCCAGCCCACCGCTGCGCAGCTCGGAAACCGGTGCGGTGGACAGCGTTTCAAGCAGGACGTCGACTTCGTGCAGCAAGTCGATGACGGCCCCGGCGGCCGCCGCGTCGGCGTCGTCGGCCGTGGTCGTCGACACCACCGGGTCGGGCGCGGTCAGCTGCATGGGGCCGGGCTGCTCGCCGCGCAGCACCTGCCCGACGTGGCGGGGCAGGATCACCGTCTCGGCGTCGATGCGCCGCAGCAGCCCCATGGCCAAAAGCTGGGGCACCGGCCGGTCGGCGGGTGCGCCGGGCGCGGCGTCGCGGGTGCGGCCCATCGGGGAGCCCTCGAGAAGCTTCTCCAACACGTCGAGCTGCGCCTGGTTGAGGTCGTCGATCAGGCCGGCGATCTCCTCGGCGCCGCGCGAGGTGTCCTCGAGGATGACCTGCCCCGGATGCCACGGCATTCCCGTCGCGGCGTCGGCGGCCACCCGCAGCGCGGCCTCGCCCCAGACCAGGGCGCGTAGCCGGAGGTCGTCGACCGCGTCGAGGACGTCGGATTCGGGGGCGCGGTCATCGATCAGGGCCAGCAGCTTCGCGGTCGGCACCGGCTCCGCGTCGGCCTGCAGCACCAGCAACGCGTCGAGAACGGCCAGGCGCAGGAAGTCGAGGTCGTCGGTGCCGGCCTTGATCGACTGGCGGGCCTGGGCGCGCGCGGCCAGTGCGGCGATGCTGCCGGGGGGCGGCTGGGCGAGGTCCGGCCGCAATTCCAATAGTCGGATCAGCCGCTCATCGGATAACTCGGCCAGCCAAGACCCCAGCGGGATATCCGGGGTGTTGTCGGTCATTGCTGACCAGCGTAAAGCAGGCCGCGGGTACCGAGCAGAGCTCGATCAGTGATCGCCTCACCAGGGCGGTGCCCTCGGCGGCGAGCGTTGTGCGCCTGCCAACCCCGGTCTTGCGCCACACGCTGCGGGGCCACCTGTAAGAATGGACCTCGTGGCTGACACTGCTGAGGGCAAAGCCCGCAAGACCAAGTATGTCGACAACGGCTGGCCGACGACGGACCCCGACGACCATGCGGTCAGTGAGCTTGTGACCGATCGCACGGGTGCGCTGTCACCCTTCGGCGAGCTGGTGTTCCCGCTGCCCTCCACCGATCTGCCCTACCTGCACCCGGTCACCGTCGTCAATCGGTAGGCCGCCAGATGGCTAGGGCCTCTGAGGCCTCCGAAGCCTCGGCGAGCTGGGAGTCGGCAGACTCCGGCTCGGGCACCCTGTCACACCTGGACGATCACGGGGCGGCGCGCATGGTCGACGTCAGCGAGAAGGCGGCCACCAAGCGGACCGCGGTCGCCGCCGGCGTGCTGCGCACGTCGGCGCAAGTGGTGGGGCTAATCTCGACCGGCGGCCTGCCCAAGGGCGATGCGCTGGCCACCGCGCGGATAGCCGGCATCCAGGCCGCGAAGCGCACCAGCGACCTCATCCCGCTTTGTCATCAACTTGCGCTCACTGGGGTCGACATCGACTTCACCGTGGGCGAGTCTGAGATCGAGATCATCGCAACGGTGCGAAGCACCGACCGCACGGGGGTGGAGATGGAAGCGCTGACCGCCGTCAGCGTCGCGGGCCTGACGCTCTACGACATGATCAAGGCGGTAGACCCGGCCGCACTAATCGACGACATTCGAGTGCTGCGCAAGGAAGGCGGCAAAACCGGAAGGTGGGCGCGCCCATGAGTTCCCGTTCAGCCCGCGTCATCATCGCCTCGACCCGCGCGTCGTCGGGCGTGTACGACGACCGCTGCGGCCCGATCATCGCCGAATGGCTGATGGAGCGGGGCTTTTCGGACGTGCAGCCGGAGGTGGTCGCCGACGGGCGGCCGGTCGGCGACGCGCTGCGCACCGCGATCGACGCCGAGGTCGACGTCATCATCACCTCCGGTGGCACCGGCATCTCGCCCAGCGACAGCACACCGGACCAGACCGTGGCCGTCGTCGACTACATGGTTCCGGGGCTGGCGGAAGCTATCCGCCAGTCGGGCCTGCCCAAGGTGCCGACATCGGTGCTGTCGCGCGGGGTGTGCGGTGTGGCCGGCCAGACCCTGATCGTCAACCTGCCGGGTTCGCCCGGAGGGGTGCGCGATGGGCTCGGCGTGCTCGCCGGTGTGCTCGACCACGCGCTCGACCAGCTCGCCGGTAAAGATCACGAGCGATGACACTCGTCGTGCGCGCAGCCATGACCGAGCACTCGATTTCGCTGGCCGAGCACGAAGAATTGGTGGGCCACCAGTCGGCCGGGGCCATCGTCGGGTTCGTCGGCATGATCCGCGACCACGACGGCGGACGGCGGGTGGTGCGACTGGAGTATTCGGCGCACCCGTCGGCCGAGCAGGTCATCGCCGACGTGGTGGCCGAGGTGGCCGAGCAGTCCAGTGGCGTGCGTGCCGTCGCCGCCAGCCACCGGATTGGCGCGCTGCGCATCGGAGAGGCGGCGCTGGTGGCGGCCGTCGCCGCCGACCACCGGCAGGCGGCGTTCGCCACCTGTGCGCACCTGGTGGACACCATCAAGGCGCGGCTACCGGTGTGGAAGCACCAATTCTTCGCAGACGGCACCGAGGAGTGGGTGGGCTCGGCCTGACGCCGTAGTCACACGCCGGCCTTGCATCCGCCCTACAGCTGGCCACAACGGTTCGCCCTGCCGACACGCCCCGAACAGGAGGGTTTTCGGGGCGTGCGGGGAGTGTGGCGGGGTCAGGCGCTGGGCGACGGCTGAGCGAGAGCGTCCAGCGCGTCGTTGCCCTGAACGTCCTGGGCCCGGATGGCGTCCCACAGTTGCTGGGTGTAGCCGGCCTCGGAAACATGCTGCGGCATGCCGGCCGGTACGAAACCGTGGAAGTCCGTGTCCACGACGGGCGGTGCGTCCGCCGGGGGCGCGGGCGGCATCGCGTCGGCCGGAGGCGGGACATCGGCCGGCGGTGCCGGCGGCAGGTCCACGGGGGGCGCGGGCGGCATCGCGTCGGCCGGAGGCGGGACATCGGCCGGCGGTGCCGGCGGCAGGTCCACGGGGGGCG
>NZ_NCXM01000034.1 GCF_002104765.1 Mycolicibacterium vulneris | reverse complement strand
GACAGGAGACCTTCACCCATCAACGACCGCTACAGCGTGTCGTCACACTTACTCAACCAACCTGCCTGGGCAGTACATCTAGGACAGCCCACGCCCGGGTTCCCGGGCGATTTTGCGCTTGCTCGCGCCATGGAGCCGCCGCCCCAGGCAAGATGAGGGGATGCGGATCGGAGTGCTTACCGGAGGCGGCGACTGCCCCGGGCTCAACGCGGTCATCCGGGCAGTGGTGCGAACATGCGACTCCCGGTACGGCTCGTCGGTGGTCGGATTCCAGGACGGTTGGCGCGGACTGCTGGAGAACCGGCGCGTCCAGCTGCAGAACGACGACCGCAACGACCGTCTGCTGGCCAAGGGCGGAACCATGCTGGGCACCGCCCGCGTGCACCCCGAAAAGCTGCGCGCCGGCCTGAACCAGATCAAGCAGACCCTGGACGACAACGGGATCGACGTGCTGATCCCCATCGGCGGGGAAGGCACACTGACGGCCGCGCACTGGCTCTCGGAGGAGAACGTCCCCGTGGTCGGTGTGCCGAAGACCATCGACAACGACATCGATTGCACCGACGTGACTTTCGGCCACGACACCGCATTGACCGTCGCCACCGACGCCATCGACCGGCTGCACAGCACCGCCGAATCGCACCAGCGGGTGATGCTGGTCGAGGTGATGGGCCGCCACGCCGGCTGGATCGCGTTGAACGCGGGCCTGGCTTCCGGCGCGCACATGACCCTGATCCCCGAGCAGCCCTTCGACGTCGAAGAGGTCTGTCGGCTCGTCAAAAGGCGCTTCCAGCGCGGAGATTCGCACTTCATCTGCGTGGTCGCCGAGGGCGCCAAGCCTATTCCCGGATCGATTGCGTTGCGAGAAGGCGGGATTGACGAGTTCGGCCACGAGAAGTTCACCGGGGTCGCGGCCCAGCTTGGCGCCGAGGTGGAGAAGCGGATCAATAAGGACGTCCGGGTGACCGTGCTGGGCCACGTCCAGCGAGGCGGCACCCCGACGGCCTACGACCGGGTGCTGGCCACCCGGTTCGGCGTGAACGCGGCCGACGCCGCGCATGCCGGCGAATACGGCCAGATGGTGTCGCTGCGCGGGCAGGATATCGGCCGGGTGCCGCTGGCGGACGCGGTGCGTCAGCTCAAGCTGGTGCCGGAAAGCCGCTACGACGACGCCGCCGCATTCTTCGGTTAGGCCGCGTCGCCGGGCAAACAACAGGTGGATCTGAGTGAACCGCGGCTTGAATTCGGCCGCTAATGATCCAGGTGGTTCGCAATTGCGACACTTTGGTGGTTTCCGGACCGGTCCTTCGGGGTTATACCGGGAGTATGAGCAACCGCGGTGCGATTCGCGGATTCGTTCAGCAATCCGCTGTAGCGGCGAGACCACCGGGCCCGCCGAATCAGATGCCGGGGCCGCGTGCGCGGCGCGCGAGCGGCGACCCGGCAGCCACCACCGTGCCGCGGTCGCACGGTCCGAATCAGCCGGTGGCCGGCCCGCCGCAACCTCCGCCGGCCGCGCCGCCGCCACCCCCGCGGGTGCCACCCCCTCCTCGACCCGAGCCGATGCTGGGCGCGACGGCGCTGGACCGCTTCGACGCGCAGAACACGGACCCCGCGGGGTTTAACTGGCGACAGTTGCTCCATCGCGTCACCGGGATCGAGATCGGCCCGGGCAAAAACACGGCCTACGAGAACGAGCTGCGGCAGCGCATCCGCGCGGTCGTTGGTGGTGCCTTTCCGATCGCCGTGCTCAACCTCAAGGGTGGGGTCGGCAAGACGACGGTGGTGGAGGCACTGGGGTCGACGTTCGCCGCCGTGCGCCGCGACCGGGTGCTTGCTCTCGATATCGACGCCGGAGACTTGGCGGAGCGCCACGGCCGGCGCAACCCGCACAGTATGGCCGACCTGCTGCACGGCAACCCGGCGGCGCAGTATGAGGACATCCGCGCGCTGACGTATATGAACGGCTTCGGGCTGGAAGTGCTCGGGTTGCCGGACTCGGACTGGCGTCTGGAGCGCCACGACATGCTGCGGGCCTTCTCGATGCTGCGAAACCAGTACTCGTTGGTGTTGGTCGACTGCGTCAAAACGCTCAATTCCGGTGTGATGGACGCCGTTCTACCGGAATCGCGCGCCCTGGTGGTGGTCACCAGCCCCGCCATCGACGCCGTACGCAAAACGCGGACGACGCTGGAGTGGTTGTGCCACAACGGGTATCAATCCTTGATGCAGTGGACCGTGCTGGCTGTCAACCACGTCGAGCCGGCCAAGGTCGACGGCGTGGCCGTCACCGAACTCGACCGGTTGTCCGCCCGCGTCGGCGCCACGGTGGTGCTGCCGTTCGACCGGCACGTGCACGATGGGCGAAAAATCGCGCTGGACCGGCTGAGCAAGGAGAGCAGGCGCAGTTATCTGGAGATGGCGGCCGTGCTGGCCGACATGTTCCCGGGCCGGGGAGGGCAGCGCGACCAATTCCCGGTGGCGCGATCACCGCGCACCGGCTGATATACACCGGCTCCGCCGCGCTCGCGATCACCACTAGGTTTGATCGGTGGTGACTCGCTTCGCCCGGCTCCGCCGCGCTCGCGATCACCACTAGGTTTGATCGGTGGTGACTCGCTTCGCCCGGCTCCGCCGCGCTCGCGATCACCACTAGGTTTGATCGGTGGTGACTCGCTTCGCCCGGCTCCGCCGCGCTCGCGATCACCACTAGGTTTGATCGGTGGTGACTCGCTTCGCCCGGCTCCGCCGCGCTCGCGATCACCACTAGGATCGAGCGCATGAGTGTTGCCGCCAGCGCCGATCTAATGGACTACGACGACGTCATCGCGCGATTCGATCCGGTACTCGGCCTCGAGGTGCACGTCGAACTGTCCACCGTCACCAAGATGTTCTGCGGCTGCACCACTGCATTCGGCGCCGAACCCAACACCCAGGTCTGCCCGGTGTGCCTCGGCCTGCCCGGCTCGCTGCCGGTTCTCAACCAGAACGCGGTCGAGTCGGCCATTCGCATCGGTTTGGCACTGAACTGCGAGATCGTGCCCTGGTGCCGCTTCGCCCGAAAGAACTACTTCTACCCGGACCAGCCGAAGAACTACCAGATTTCGCAGTACGACGAGCCGATCGCCATCAACGGCTACCTCGAGGCACCGCTGGAGGACGGCACCACCTGGCGGGTCGAGATCGAGCGTGCGCACATGGAGGAGGACACCGGCAAGCTCACCCACATCGGCAGCGATACCGGCCGCATCCACGGCGCGACCACATCGTTGATCGACTACAACCGTGCCGGCGTGCCATTGATCGAAATCGTCACCAAGCCCATCGAGGGCGCCGGGGCCCGGGCGCCGCAGATCGCCCGCGCCTACGTGACGGCGTTACGAGACCTGTTGCGCGCGCTGGACGTATCCGACGTCCGGATGGACCAGGGCTCGATGCGGTGTGATTCCAACGTGTCGCTCAAGCCGACCGGTACGACCGAGTTCGGCACCCGGACCGAGACCAAGAACGTCAACTCGCTGAAAAGCGTTGAGATCGCGGTGCGTTACGAAATGCAACGCCAGGCCGCGGTCTTGGTGTCAGGCGGTCGAATCGTCCAGGAGACTAGGCACTTTCACGAGGCCGGCGGCTACACGAGTCCGGGCCGCACCAAAGAGACGGCCGAGGACTACCGGTATTTCCCCGAGCCGGACCTGGAGCCGGTCGCGCCCAGTCGCGAGCTGGTCGAGCGCCTGCGTCAGACCATCCCCGAGCTGCCGTGGTTGAGCCGCAAGCGCATTCAGGACGAGTGGGGCATCTCGGATGAGGTGATGCGTGACCTGGTCAACGCCGGCGCGATCGAACTGGTCACCGCGACCATCGAGCACGGCGCGTCCAGCGAGCAGGCTCGGGCCTGGTGGGGAAACTTCCTGATGCAGAAGGCCAACGAGGCCAACGTGACGCTGGACGAGCTGGCCATCACGCCCGCCCAGGTCGCCGCGGTGGTGGCGCTGGTCGACGAGGGCAAGCTATCCACCAAGCTGGCCCGCCAGGTCGTCGAGGGTGTGCTGGCCGGCGAGGGCGAGCCCGAACAGGTAATGACCGCCCGCAATTTGGCGCTGGTGCGCGACGACTCGGTGACGCAGGCCGCCGTCGACGAGGCGCTGGCCGCCAACCCCGATGTGGCAGAAAAGATTCGCAGCGGCAAGGTGGCCGCGGCCGGCGCGATCGTCGGCGCGGTGATGAAGGCCACCCGAGGCCAGGCCGACGCTGCCCGGGTGCGCGAACTGGTGTTGGCCGCCTGCGGCCAGGGCTAGCCCCGGGTTAATCGACCGTCATCACGACGGCGAACCCGTCAGCTCTTGTCGTCGCTGTTACGCGGGAATCCGCCACCCTGCGGGAACAGCGGAAACACCACGTCGTCCAGCTTCTCGGCATCCCCGGCCGTCTTGTTAACCGTTGCGCCCCAGACGTTTCCATCCGGCGACATGCGCAACGCCCACGCGTGCGCGTGGGTGTCCTTGCGGACGACGTCGGGCTCACCGGTGACCGCGCCGGTGGCCGGCGCCAGCCGGACCGCCACCGTCAGCTTGGTGTTGATCAGGTTGACCAGCACGGTCCCGTCCATCGCCGCGCATCCGGCCACGCCCGGCTTGTCCGGCCAGGTCCACACCGTGGACACATCCGACGTTTTGGTGATGCGCTGCAACCGATCTGCCGTCGGGGTGCGGTCGGCGACATACAGTGAGCCGTCCACCGGGTCGGTGCACAGGCCGCCGCCGGCACCCACCCCGGACAGCGCCGTCGTCGGCGGCGCCTGACCCACGGTGGTCGGCTGCTCGATCCGCAGCACCTTGCCGGCCAGCGATTTGGGGTCGGCGGCCAGCGCCGGATTGCCCGCGTCGCCGGTCATCACGACCAGCGTGGTGGGGCTGGTGAAGATCAACGCTCCGGTGTTCCCGGTGGCGCCCTTGGGGATTCCGGTCAAGATGTCCTTGGGGATATCGCCGTCGGCCACGCGGATGACCCGGTTGTCGGTCGGCGTGCTGATGTAGGCGTACATCAGGCGGTCCTGCGTGTAGGTGGGCGACATGACGATGTCCATCAGGCCGCCATCCCCGGACGGGTCCACCGGGATCACCGTCTTCACCTTGGGCTCGGCGCTGACGGAGATCTCCTTGACCGCGCCGGTGGTGCGTTCGGCGACGAGCGCGGTTTTGCTGTCGGGGCCCATGATCAGGCCACTGGTGCTCTCCAGGCAGCCCTGCATCACCCCGGGAGCGGGGCAGGCCTTGGGAAACGGCGTGGGCGGCAGCGGCGGCGGCGGGGGAGGCGTCGAACTGGGCTGCGGCTTCAGTTCGGGGGCGGTGGTGAACGGTTGCGATTGGGCGTCGTTGAAGCGCGCGCACCCGCTCGTTACCAGCACGAGGGCGCACAGCACGGCGAAGCCGCGCCGAACCGACCGCCCCGATCGCCCTAGTCGCATGACCGTCAGGCTACGGACACTGCGAGCGGCACCGCCACACACGTCCCTTGGCCGCCGCCGAAAACCCGACCACGACCCCTTTTTCGCCCGTGCCCGGCACGACGTCCGGCGAACGGGAGGTCTCGCGCGGGCCGGGCCCCAGACGGGTTCGGGAGGCGATTTGGGGCCAATCCGGGCCGATTTGACGGGCAAACCACCGATTGCCAGGCGAAAGCGCCGCTCAAATCCCCAATTCAGGACCGAATGCCCTTACCCTGACACCCGTGACCAGTCAACCGAATGACGCACATTGGCAACGGCCTGGCGAATCGCCGGAGCCGACCCCGGGACGCCCCGCCTCGGCGCGGCTGGTCGATCCCGAAGATGATCTGACGCCAGTCGGCTACCCCGGCGACTTCAACCCGTCGACCGGAACCACCACCGTCATCCCCTACGGCGGCGCCCGCGCGGTCGTCGGCTCCGGGGCCGGTGGCTACAACCTGCTGGAACAGCAGGAGCCCTTGCCTTACGCCCAGCCGCATTCGGCGGCCCGGCACAGCGCCGTCGAGTCCACCGACATCGACGACGACGATGAACACCACGACCGGTTGCACGACGTCGGCCGGCGCGGAACGCAGCATCTCGGTTTGCTGCTGCTCCGCGTCGGGCTGGGCGTCGTGCTCGGCGCCCACGGGCTGCAGAAATTGTTCGGCTGGTGGGGCGGCTCGGGCGTGACGGGGTTCAAGAACTCACTGTCCGACGTCGGCTACCAGCACGCCGACATCCTCGCCTACGTGAGCGCCGGCGGCGAGGCCGTCGCGGGCGTGCTGCTGATCCTGGGCCTGTTCACGCCGGTGGCCGCGGCCGGTGCGCTGGCGTTTCTGATCAACGGCCTGTTGGCCAGCGTCTCGGCGCGGCCCCACACCCGCATCTTCTCGTTCTTCCTGCCCGAGGGCCACGAATACCAAATCACCCTGATCGTCATGGCCGCCGCGGTCGTGCTGTGCGGGCCCGGCCGCTACGGCCTGGACGCGCGCCGCCGTTGGGCGCATCGGCCCTTCATCGGGTCGTTCGTCGCACTGCTGGCGGGCATCGCGGCCGGTGTCGGGGTGTGGGTTGTCCTCAACGGCGTGAACCCGATCGGCTGACCGGCCTTCTCACTGGTAGGGGTTGGGAACCCGCCCCGCGCTGGCCTCGGTCAGCTCGGGCAGCGTGGAGAACGTGACCGCAGGTAACCGCAGGTCGCCACCGCTCTTGAGGTGTGCGCGTCCCCACGAACCGCGGTGGAAACGCAGCCCGTCGATGTCGTCCCAGCGCACCCGCCGGCTGCCGAAAAGCGTCCGAACGGTCACGCCCTGGTCGTCGGCGACGGTGCGGAGCCGGACGATCATCGCCGACAGCAGCACCGGAAGGATCAGCAGCGGGAACGACGGCGGCCACAGCATCACCGGAATCAGCAACCCCAAGATCAGGAACCCGACGGCAAGATGCGCTATCGGCGACACCTTGATCACGACTGGCGCTGCGGAGGGTGTTTGGGGGGACGAACCGGTAGCCACCCCACCATCATTTCACCCGGCACCCGGGCTCGGTCCGGCGAGCGCCCGCCCGGCGACGCCGTCGCCAACCGCGCTGGTGACCGGGGCGCCGAAGATCACGGATTTGACTGCTGAGCTGTGCGAAGGCTACCGTCGGACGCTATGGATACCGCCGGAAAGCCCGGGATGCTCGTAGTAATTAGTCAGCGCGTTGGTGGCTGACTTGCTCTTGTGCATGTGAAGCAATCCAGCACCAACGCGCAACCCTCGTGCAGCAGATGAGCTGTCGGGGGTTTTTTGTTGCCCCCAGCGAGACTCCCGGAATGAATAAGGACTGAACGACAGTGAGCGCTCCCATCAGGCAGCACGCCTCCGCGGCACCGGACGCTGCCGACATCGCCACGGACGCGGCCAAGCCCGCCGCGAAGTCTGCGGCCGGCAAACCGAAACGTATTGGGCCCGAGCAACTTACCGGCGCACAGTCGGTGATCCGCTCGCTGGAGGAACTCGGCGTAGAGGTCATCTTCGGCATCCCCGGCGGCGCGGTGCTGCCCGTCTATGACCCGCTGTTCGACTCGAAGAAGCTGCGCCACGTACTGGTCCGCCACGAGCAAGGCGCCGGCCACGCCGCCAGCGGCTACGCGCACGCCACCGGCAAGGTCGGCGTCTGCATGGCGACGTCGGGGCCCGGCGCCACCAACCTGGTGACCCCGCTGGCCGACGCCCAGATGGACTCGATACCGGTCGTCGCCGTCACCGGCCAGGTCGGGCGCTCGCTGATCGGCACCGATGCGTTCCAGGAAGCCGACATCTCGGGCATCACGATGCCGATCACCAAGCACAACTTCCTGGTCCGCTCGGGCAACGAGATCCCGCAGGTGCTCGCCGAGGCGTTCCACATCGCCTCCTCGGGCCGCCCCGGGGCGGTGCTCGTCGACATCCCCAAGGACGTGCTGCAGGGCCAGTGCACGTTCAGCTGGCCGCCGCGGATTGATCTGCCCGGCTACAAGCCGAACACCAAGCCGCACAGCCGGCAGATCCGTGAGGCCGCCAAGCTGATCGCGGCCGCCCGCAAGCCGGTGCTCTACGTGGGTGGCGGGGTCATTCGCGGTGAAGCGACCGAGCAGCTGTACGAGCTGGCCGAGCTCACCGGCATCCCCGTGGTGACCACGCTGATGGCGCGCGGCGCGTTCCCGGACAGCCATAAGCAGCACATGGGCATGCCCGGCATGCACGGCACCGTCGCCGCGGTGGCGGCCCTGCAACGCAGCGACCTGCTGATCGCCCTGGGAACCCGCTTCGATGACCGGGTGACCGGGCAGCTGGACACCTTCGCCCCCGAGGCCAAGGTCATCCACGCCGACATCGACCCGGCCGAGATCGGCAAGAACCGGCATGCGGACGTGCCGATCGTCGGCGACGTGAAAGCCGTCATCATCGAGCTGCTCGAGCTGCTGCGCCAGGACGGGATTCCCGGGAAGCTCAACATGACCGAGTGGTGGGCCTACCTGAACCAGGTTCAGTCCACTTACCCGCTGAGCTACGACCCGCAGAGCGACGGCAGCCTCGGCCCGGAGTACGTCATCGAGAAGCTGGGCCAGATCGCCGGTCCGGACGCCCTGTACGTCGCCGGCGTCGGCCAGCACCAGATGTGGGCGGCCCAATTCATCTCGTACGAGAAGCCGCGCACCTGGCTCAACTCCGGCGGGCTGGGCACCATGGGGTTCGCCATCCCGGCGGCCATGGGCGCCAAGATGGCGCGCCCGGACGCCGAGGTGTGGGCGATCGACGGCGACGGCTGCTTCCAGATGACCAACCAGGAGCTGGCCACCTGCGCGATCGAGGGCGTGCCGATCAAGGTGGCGCTGATCAACAACGGCAACCTGGGCATGGTGCGCCAATGGCAGACGCTGTTCTACCAAGAGCGGTACTCGCAGACCGATCTGGCCACTCACTCGCACCGCATCCCGGACTTCGTGAAGCTGGCGGAGGCATTGGGTTGCGTCGGATTGCGTTGCGAGCGTGAGGAAGACGTCGAAGACGTGATCAACCAGGCGCGGGCGATCAACGATCGCCCGGTGGTGATCGACTTCATCGTCGGGGCCGACGCGCAGGTGTGGCCGATGGTGGCCGCCGGCACCAGCAATGACGAGATTCAGGCGGCCCGCGGAATCCGCCCGCTGTTCGACGATGAGAGCGAAGGGCACGCCTGATGCACATGCATACCCTGTCGGTGTTGGTCGAGGACAAACCCGGCGTGCTCGCCCGGGTGGCGGCGCTGTTCTCGCGGCGCGGGTTCAACATCGAATCGCTGGCCGTCGGTGCCACCGAGCAGAAGGACATGTCGCGGATGACCATCGTGGTGTCCGCCGAGGAGACCCCGCTCGAGCAGATCACCAAGCAGCTCAACAAGCTGATCAACGTCATCAAGATCGTCGAGCTCGACGACGACAACTCGGTGTCCCGGGAATTGGCGTTGATCAAGGTGCGCGCCGACGCCGGCATCCGCAGTCAGGTGATCGAAGCGGTGAACCTGTTCCGCGCCAAGGTGATCGACGTGTCGCCGGAGGCGCTGACGATCGAGGCGACGGGTGACCGCGGCAAGATCGAGGCGCTGCTGCGGGTCCTGGAGCCCTTCGGGATCCGCGAAATCGTCCAATCCGGAGTGGTGTCGCTGGCTCGCGGTTCGCGCGGAATCGGCACGGCCAAATAAGTTTTCAGCTGAAACAAGAAGGAGATAGTGAAGTGGCTAACCCGTCTGGGGAGACATTGCCGATGTTCTACGACGACGATGCGGACCTGACGATCATCCAGGGTCGAAAGGTCGGTGTCATCGGATACGGCAGCCAGGGACACGCGCACTCGCTGAGCCTGCGCGACTCGGGCGTGCAGGTGAAGGTGGGCCTCAAGGAGGGTTCGAAGTCGCGGGCCAAGGTGCAAGAGCAGGGCCTTGACGTCGACACCCCCGCCGAGGTCGCCAAGTGGGCCGACGTCATCATGCTGCTGGCGCCCGACACCGCGCAGGCCGACATCTTCAAGAACGACATCGAACCCAACCTCAAGGATGGGGACGCGTTGTTCTTCGGCCACGGCCTCAACATCCACTTCGACCTGATCAAGCCGCCGGCCAACGTCACCATCGCCATGGTGGCACCGAAGGGCCCGGGGCACCTGGTGCGCCGGCAGTTCGTCGACGGCAAGGGAGTGCCCGCGCTGATCGCCGTCGACCAGGACCCGAACGGCGACGGCGAGGCGCTGGCCCTGTCCTATGCCAAGGCCATCGGCGGCACCCGCGCCGGTGTCATCAAGACCACCTTCAAGGACGAGACCGAGACCGACCTGTTCGGTGAGCAGGCCGTGTTGTGCGGTGGCACAGAGGAATTGGTGAAGACCGGTTTCGACGTGATGGTCGAGGCGGGCTACCCGCCGGAGATGGCCTACTTCGAGGTGCTGCACGAGCTCAAGCTGATCGTCGACCTGATGTACGAGGGCGGGATCGCGCGGATGAACTACTCGGTGTCCGACACCGCGGAATTCGGCGGCTACCTCTCGGGTCCGCGCGTCATCGACGCCGGCACCAAGGAGCGGATGCGAGAGATCCTGCGCGACATCCAGAGCGGCGAGTTCACCAAGAAGCTGGTCGCCAACGTCGAGGGCGGCAACAAGCAACTCGAGCAGCTGCGCAAGGAGAACGCCGAACACCCCATCGAGGTCACCGGCAAGAAGCTGCGCGACCTGATGAGCTGGGTCGACCGGCCGATCACCGAAACGGCCTAGCGTTTTCGCGCCGAGCTTCGTCGACACTGAAACTACGCACACCCGTTGCGGCGTGTCGTGTGCGTAGTTTCAGTGTCGCGGCGCAGAACCCAGCCGGTCGGCGACGGCGACCACCCGGCGGGCCAGATGCTCGAGCGCGGTGCCGGTCGGTTCGTCGAATTCCTTGATGTTGTCGTGGGTGGTGACCAGGCTCGCCCCATAGGGATTGCCGTCGACGAACTTGCACGGGTCCGTGTATCCCGGCGGCACGATGATGCCGCCGAAGTGCATCAGCGTGATGTAGAGCGAGAGCAGGGTGGTCTCCTGGCCGCCGTGCACGGTGTTGGACGACGTGAAGCCCGCGTACACCTTGTCCGCGAGCTTGCCCTGCGCCCACAGCCCGCCCAGCGAGTCGAGGAACGCGCGCAATTGCGCTGCCGGAGAACCGAACCGGGTCGGCGAACCGAAGATCACCGCATCGGCCCAGACGATGTCGTCGCCGCTGGCCGTCGGAAGGTCTTTGGTGGCCTCATAGTTCGCCGTCCAGGCCGGGTTGTGGGCGAATGATTCGGGATCCTGTGTTTCGGCGACGTGCCTCAGGCGGACTTCGGCCCCCGCCGACTCGGCCGCGGCGGCCACGCGCTGCGCCATCGTAGTGCCATGGCCGGTGGCCGAGTAGTAGATGATCGCAAGCTTCGTCACGGCGTCATCGTAGGCCGCAGATCCGGGATCGTGTCGATCCCGAATTCCCGGCGCAATAACGTGCGTGCCGCGTAGTAGCCGGCCATGCCGTGCACACCGCCGCCCGGCGGCGTGGCCGCGGAGCACAGGTACACCTTGGGAATGGGTGTGCGCCAAGGGTTTAACCGCGGCGTCGGGCCGGCGATCGCCCGCCAGGCGGAGTTGCCACCCATCCCGATGTCGCCGCCGACGTAGTTGGCGTTGTGGTCGCACAACCGGGCGGCCGGCACCGCGCGCGCCGCCACCACGACGTCGCGGAAGCCGGGGGCGAACCGCTGGACTACCGCGGTCACCGCTTCGGTCGCGTCGACGGTGGACCCCGCCGGCACGTGGGCGTAGGTCCAGAAGGGCCGGCGACCGGCGGCATCGATGCGGCCGGGGTCGACCACGTGCGGCGACGCGGCCAGCACCATGGGCCACTGCGCGTGACGGCCCGCGGCGATGTCGGCCTCGGCGCGAGCCATCTGCGCCCGGGTGCCGCCGAGATGCAGGGTCGGGGCCTGCCGCAGCCGGGGGTCCGACCACGGAATCTCGTCGTTGAGCACGAAGTCGACCTTGGCAACCCCGGGACCAAAGGCATAGCGCCGCAACGCCTTAGCGTAGCGAGCGGGCAGGGCTTCGCCGTAGATGCGCAGCAGCGCGGTCGGCGCGGTGTCGAAGGCGGCGACCCCGCCCGGCGGCGACGTCACCTCGGTGCCCGCCGTGAGCTCGCCCCCATGCGCGCGCAGGTCGGCGATGAGGGCGTCGGTGATCGCCTGGCTGCCGCCCACCGGAATCGGCCATCCGACCGAGTGCGCGAGGGTGGCCAGCATCATCCCGGCACCGGCCGCGGTCAGCGACGGCATTCGCGAAATGATATGCGCGGCAACGCCGGTGAATAGCGCGCGGGCGTCCTCGCCGGCCAGCGTCCCCCACGCCGGGGTGCCTTGGGTCAGCATCCGCAGACCCAGCCGCAGCGCCGACGGCAGCGAGTTCGGCACCGACCTTTTGTCGCCCAGCAGCAGGGCCACCACGTCGTCGGAACGCTCGACCAGCGGGCCGAGCAGGCGTTTGAAGGACGCGCCGTGCTCGAGTTCGGCGCAGGTGCGGTCCAGGTCGCGGTAGGCGATGACCGCGGGGCGCCCCGGCAGCGGGTTGGCGTACGAGATCGCGGGCACCGCCAGCTGGACGCCGCGGGCGGGCAGGTCGAATTCTTTGAAGAACGGCGACGCCAGCGCCAACGGGTGCACGGCCGAGCAGATGTCGTGCAAGACTCCCGCAGAATCTGGGTCGGGTGCGGTCCGCGCACCCCCGCCAAAGGTCGGCTGAGCTTCGACGACCTGCACTTTCAGGCCGGCCCGGGCGCAGATTGCGGCAGCCGTCAACCCGTTGGGTCCGCTGCCGACGATGGTGACGTCCACGCGTCAATTACAGCCGATAGGCTGGCCGGGTGAATCTGCCTGTTGTACTCATTGCCGACAAGCTCGCCGAATCCACCGTCGCCGCCCTGGGCGACCAGGTCGAGGTGCGCTGGGTAGACGGCCCCGATCGGGAGAAGCTGCTGGCGGCCGTACCGGAGGCCGATGCGCTGCTGGTGCGTTCGGCCACCACGGTCGACGCCGAGGTGCTGGCGGCTGCGCCCAAGCTGAAGATCGTCGCCCGCGCCGGGGTAGGCCTGGACAACGTCGACGTAAACGCGGCCACCGAGCGCGGTGTGCTGGTGGTCAACGCGCCGACGTCGAACATCCACAGCGCCGCCGAACACGCGCTGGCGCTGCTGCTGTCCGCGGCCCGCCAGGTTCCGGCCGCCGATGCCACGCTGCGCGAGCACGCCTGGAAGCGGTCGTCCTTCTCGGGCACCGAGATCTTCGGCAAGACGGCCGGCGTGGTGGGCCTGGGCCGGATCGGGCAGCTGGTTGCCCAGCGGCTCAGCGCCTTCGGCACCCACCTGATCGCCTACGACCCCTACGTGTCGCCGGCGCGCGCCGCGCAGCTGGGCATCGAACTGCTGACGCTGGACGAACTGTTGAGCCGCGCCGACTTCATCTCCGTGCACCTACCGAAGACGCCCGAAACCGCGGGCCTGATCGACAAGGACGCGCTGGCCAAGACCAAGCCGGGCGTCATCATCGTGAACGCCGCCCGCGGTGGCCTGGTGGACGAGGCCGCGCTGGCCGACGCGGTGCGCAGCGGCCACGTGCGCGCGGCCGGCCTGGACGTCTTCTCCAAGGAGCCGTGCACCGACAGCCCGCTGTTCGAGCTGCCGCAGGTGGTGGTCACACCCCATCTGGGCGCATCGACCGAAGAGGCGCAGGACCGGGCCGGCACCGACGTCGCGGCAAGCGTGAAGCTCGCTCTGGCCGGGGAATTCGTTCCCGACGCGGTCAACGTCGGCGGCGGGGTGGTCAACGAGGAGGTAGCGCCCTGGCTGGACCTGGTGCGCAAGCTCGGGGTGCTGGCCGCCACGCTGTCCGACGGCCCGCCGGTGTCCTTGTCGGTGCAGGTGCGCGGCGAACTTGCCTCCGAAGATGTTGAGGTGCTTAAACTTTCGGCGCTGCGCGGGTTGTTCTCGGCTGTCGTCGAGGGGCCGGTGACGTTCGTCAACGCCCCGGCGCTGGCCGAAGAACGCGGCATCACCGCCGAAATCGGCACCGCGTCGGAAAGCCCGAACCACCGCAGCGTGGTCGATGTACGCGCGGTTGCGCACGACGGCACCGCCGTCAACGTCGCCGGCACGCTGTCGGGGCCGCAGCTGGTGGAGAAGATCGTGCAGATCAACGGGCGCAACTTCGATCTGCGCGCCCGGGGCACCAACCTGGTGATCAACTATGTCGATGCGCCCGGCGCGCTGGGCAAGATCGGCACCCTGCTGGGTTCGGCCGGAGTGAACATCGAAGCCGCACAACTCTCCGAGGACGCCGAGGGCCCGGGTGCGACGATCCTGCTGCGCCTGGACCGCGACGTGCCGGGTGATGTGCGGGCCGAAATCGGCGCAGCCGTCGGCGCCAATAAGCTTGAGGTGGTTGATCTGTCGTGAAGCTCGCGGTGATCGAAGGCGACGGCATCGGGCCCGAAGTCATATCCGAGGCCATCAAAGTTTTGGACGTGGTGCTGCCCGGGGTGGACAAGACGAGCTACGACCTGGGTGCGCGGCGCTACCACGCCACCGGTGAGCTACTGCCGGACTCGGTCGTCGACGAGCTGCGCGCGCATGACGCCATTCTGCTCGGGGCGATCGGTGACCCGTCGGTGCCCAGCGGCGTGCTGGAGCGAGGGTTGTTGCTGCGCCTGCGTTTCGAGCTGGACCATCACATCAACCTGCGGCCGGGCCGGCTGTATCCGGGAGTGAACAGCCCGCTGGCCGGCAACCCCGACATCGACTTCGTGGTGGTGCGCGAGGGAACCGAAGGGCCCTACACCGGCACCGGCGGCGCCATCCGCGTCGGAACGCCCAACGAAGTCGCCACCGAGGTAAGCCAGAATACGGCTTTCGGTGTGCGCCGGGTGGTGGCCGACGCGTTCGAGCGGGCCCAGCGGCGCCGAAAGCACTTGACGCTGGTGCACAAAACCAACGTGCTGACCTTCGCCGGCAGGCTGTGGTCGCGCATCGTGGCCGAGGTCGGACGCGACTATCCCGACGTCGAGGTGGCGTATCAACACATCGACGCCGCGACCATCTTCATGGTCACCGACCCGGGCCGCTTCGACGTGATCGTCACCGACAACTTGTTCGGCGACATCATCACCGACCTGTCGGCGGCGGTGTGCGGCGGAATTGGCTTGGCGGCCAGTGGAAATATCGACGGCACCCGGACCAATCCCTCGATGTTCGAGCCCGTGCACGGCAGTGCGCCGGACATCGCGGGCCAGGGCATCGCCGATCCGACGGCCGCCATCATGTCGGTGGCACTGCTGCTCGCCCATCTCGGTGAGGACGCCGCCGCTACGCGGGTGGACCGGGCCGTCGAGCAGTATCTCGCAACGCGTGGGGACGAACGGCGCGCCACCACCGAAGTCGGCGAACGGATTGCTGCCGGGCTCTAGTTTCCAGGCCGGGCGGCACCAACCGCGTCGGCACCAGCGGCACCGCCGCCAGCGGGAACAACGCGCACAACATCCACGCGGGGGGGTATTTCGCGGCCGAGATCAACGCACCGAACAGCGGGGGGCCGGCGGCGGCCATGATCCGCTGGGTGGTGTTCTGGATGCCCAGGGCGCGTCCGCTCCAGTAGGGGCCGGCGAATTCGGTGATGGCCGTGGCCTCTAACCCGTTGTCGAGGACCGCGATCACCGAGATGGCGACCATCAGCCCCGCCTGCCACCGCGAGTTCACGTAGTCGGCCCACGCCAGCAGCAGCAGGATCAGCACGGCGGCGGCCGCGATGTAGCGCACCGGCCGCATGCGCGAGCCGAGCCGATCGGACCAGCGGCCCACGGCCACGCGTCCGAGCGCACCGAGCAGCTGCGACAGGGTGACCAATCCGCCGGCGGCCGCGACCGACCAGTGCAGGTTCTTGATCAGCCACACCAGCATGAACGTCACCGTGACCGTTTGCGGCATCATCATCAGGCCTGCCACCGCGTGAATTCGCCATAGCGTCAACGACCCTCGATACGGGCTGGCAAGTTCCTGATCGCTGGCACTGGCGCGGGGTTTGCGCGGCGGGTCGACGATTCCGACGACGCTCACTACCGCTCCGAACACGCACGCCAGCGCGGTGAACCGGAGCCCGGCCTGCGGCCCGTGTTCGGCGAGCTCGGGAATTATCATCGCGCCCAAGGCGATTCCCAGCGGCTGCGCGGTTTGGCGGATGCCCATGGCCAGCCCGCGCTGGTGTGGTGGGAACCAGGCGGACACCAGCCGCCCGCCGGCCGTGTTGCAGCTGGCGGCGGCCATACCGCCGAGGAAGAGGTATACGGCGATCATCACCATCGAATGCGCCGACGCCGCCGCGTACGCGGCTATGGCGGTGAGCGCCGAGCCCGTCGCCATCACCACCCGCTCGCCGACCCGGTCGAGCACGTATCCCCAGAGCACCAGCGTCACCACCATGCCCCAGCTGGGCATCGAGGCGAGCAGACCGGCCTCGTCGAGCCGGATTCCGCGCGCGCCTTGCAGCGACGGGATGAGGAACGCGACGCCGTTGATGAAGAGGAACGAACTTGCCGTTGCCAGCAGCGAAACGATCATGATCGACCAGCGGGCGCCCGCGCCGATTTCGGGCGTCGCGGCCTGGTCGGACTGCATTCCCCATGCTTGCATACCGGCGGGAAATTTACGGGCAGGACCTGTGCCGTCGCCCGTCATTGGCACCCCCAATTTCGCGCCGGATGGTGCCGGCCCGCCACGCCCGGCTACGCCGCGCTCGCGACCGTCACTGGCTCGGATGGTGCCGGCCCGCCACGCCCGGCTACGCCGCGCTCGCGACCGTCACTTGCTCGGATGGTGCCGGCCCGCCACGCCCGGCTACGCCGCGCTCGCGACCGTCACTGGTTCGAATGGTCAGCGCTCCTCAGGCCGTCACGGCCCGAATCGTCGCCAGACTAGGCTCAACCAAATGCGCCTTGGTCGAATCGCCAGCCCGGACGGTGTCGCCTTCGTCAGTATCGAAGGTGACCTCAACGACCCAGCCGAGATGATCGCGCGCGAGATCGCCGAACATCCATTCGGCACGCCGAACTTCACCGGCCGTTCATGGCCGCTGGCCGACGTACGGCTGCTCGCCCCGATACTGGCCAGCAAGGTGGTGTGTGTCGGGAAGAACTACGCCGATCACATCGCCGAGATGAAGGACATGACCGGCCCCGCCCCGGTGGATCCGGTGATCTTCCTCAAGCCCAACACCGCGATCATCGGGCCGAATGTGCCGATTCGGTTGCCGGCCAACGCATCACCGGTGCACTTCGAGGGCGAGCTGGGGGTGGTCATCGGCCGGCCCTGCAAGGACGTCTCGGCAGCCCAGGCGGCGGAGAACATCCTCGGCTACACCATCGGCAACGACGTCTCGGCGCGCGATCAACAAAAATCCGATGGACAGTGGACCAGGGCCAAGGGGCATGACACCTTCTGCCCGGTGGGGCCGTGGATCGTCACCGACCTCAAACCGCTGGACCCCGGCGATCTGGAATTGCGCACCGAGGTCAACGGCGACGTGAAGCAGCACAGCCGTACCTCGCTGCTGATCCACGACATCGGTTCGATCGTCGAGTGGATTTCGGCCGTGATGACCCTGCTGCCCGGCGACATCATCCTCACCGGCACGCCGGCGGGCGTCGGGCCCATCGAGGACGGCGACACCGTCTCCATCACCATCGAGGGCATCGGCACCCTCACCAATCCCGTGGTCCGTAAAGGAAAATCGTGACTGCACCAGCACAAGCACCCATGGTCCGGGTCCGATTCTGTCCCTCGCCCACCGGAACCCCGCACGTCGGAATGGTCCGCACGGCGCTGTTCAATTGGGCGTACGCCCGACACACCGAGGGCACCTTCGTGTTTCGCATCGAGGACACCGATGCGCAGCGCGACAGCGAGGAAAGCTATCTGGCGCTGCTGGACGCGCTGCGCTGGCTCGGCCTGGATTGGGACGAGGGGCCCGAGGTGGGCGGACCCTATGGCCCGTACCGCCAGTCGCAGCGCAGTGAGATCTATCACGACGTGGTGAACCGGCTGCTCGAAGCGGGCGAGGCGTACTACGCCTTCTCGACGCCGGAGGAGGTCGAGGCGCGCCATGTTGCCGCGGGCCGTAATCCCAAGCTGGGCTACGACAATTTCGACCGTCAGCTGACCGATTCCCAGCGCGCCGCGTTCCTGGCCGAGGGCCGCAAACCCGTGGTGCGGCTGCGCATGCCCGACGAAGACCTCGCGTGGGACGACCTGGTTCGCGGCACCACCAGCTTCGCCGCAGGGTCGGTGCCGGATTTCGCCCTGACCCGCGCCAACGGAGATCCGTTGTACACCTTAGTGAACCCGTGTGACGACGCGCTGATGAAGATCACCCACGTGCTGCGCGGCGAGGACCTGCTGCCGTCGACCCCGCGTCAGCTGGCGCTGTATCAGGCGCTGATCCGCATCGGCGTGGCCGAGCGGACCCCGCAGTTCGCGCACCTGCCAACGGTATTGGGGGAGGGAACCAAAAAACTCTCCAAGCGCGACCCGCAGTCGAACCTGTTCGCCCATCGCGACCGCGGCTTCATCCCCGAAGGTCTGCTCAACTATCTCGCGTTGCTCGGCTGGGCCATCGCCGACGACCACGACGTGTTCAGTCTCGACGAGATGGTGGCCGCGTTCGATGTGGTCAACGTCAACTCCAATCCCGCCCGCTTCGACCAGAAGAAGGCCGATGCGCTCAACGCCGAGCACATCCGGATGCTGGCGCTCGACGACTTCACCGCCAGGCTGCGCGACTATCTCAACGTCCACGGCCATCGCCTCGACTTGGACGACGCCGGCTTCGCCACTGCCGCCGACCTGGTGCAGACCCGGATCGTGGTGCTCGGCGACGCGTGGGACCTGCTGAAGTTCCTCAACGACGACGAATACGCGCTCGACCCCAGGGCCGCCGCCAAGGAGCTGGGAGTCGACGGCGCCGCAGTGCTGGATGCGGCGCTGCCCGCGCTGGATGCCGTGACGGAGTGGACGGCGCCGCAGATCGAGGCCGCGCTCAAAGCCGCGCTCATCGACGGCCTGGGCCTCAAACCGCGCAAGGCGTTCGGCCCGATCAGGGTGGGGGCCACCGGGACGACGATCAGCCCGCCGCTGTTCGAGTCGCTGGAGCTGTTGGGCCGCGACCGAAGCATGGGGAGACTGCGGGCCGCGCGCGAGATGGCCGGGCGGGACCCCGCTTGAGCGACCGGGACCACGCGTGCGAAGTGTCCGCCGAGACTTTGGTAGTCTGCACTGCGGTTTAGGAAAGGCCGACAACGGCTGGCGGCGGCGGACTCCAAAGTGCTTATGAAAGCCCGCAATCGACGCTGACCAGCGGTTTTAGGCAGCCAATGGGGTATGGTGTAATTGGCAACACAGCTGATTCTGGTTCAGCCATTCTAGGTTCGAGTCCTGGTACCCCAGCAAAACTCTCGCTAAACCCTCCGACCCTCAAGCGATTAGGTGGGCTTAGCGGGGTGAGCTATGCTGACTGCTCGGATCGTTTCTGGCCCCGTCGTCTAGCGGCCTAGGACGCCGCCCTCTCACGGCGGTAGCGTGGGTTCGAATCCCATCGGGGCTACAAATATCGCAGCTACTGGCCGGTCCCCAGGACCGCCGGTGCTGTCGATCCACCCACCGGCATGGCCGGTAGGCCGAGTTTGCGGTGATCCCACGAACGAGCCCGACGGGCCACGATGCGAACGCAGACCCGCTTGTTCATCATCTGCTCGACGAACGGCTTCATGTCGTCGCTGTAGGGACCGGTGTAGCGCTCCCACACGCTGACGCCCACGCGGTGTGAGACGTCGGGATCGTCGACGATCTCGGCCACGCCCTCGAAGGACACCCCGCGCAGTGTGTCGTACGTGTTGCCGTCCTCGATCAGAAAGCTCACCCGCGGATCGCGCTTGAGGTTGATTGCCTTCTGCGACTTGGCCTTGGTCTCCAGCCAGATCTCGCCGTCGACGACGGCGTACCACATGGCGGTCAGGTGTGGCTGGCCGTCGGTGCCGATGGTGGCCAGCGTGCCGGTGCGGCTTTTCACGACGAAATCGGCGATCTCGTCTTCGGACATGACGATGCTCGCGCGCTGATTGGTTCCCATGCCGGTCAGTCTGTCAGGCCAGCTGCGATCCGGTGTGGGCCGGTGGCTCAGAGGCGGCGGGTGAGTGCCTCGGCGGCGGACAGGAGGTCGGCGGCCCAGCGCGCCCCGGGGCGCCGGCCGATCCGGTCGATGGGACCCGACACCGAGATGGCCGCGACGACGGCACCACGGCCATCGCGCACCGGCGCCGACACACTCGCCACGCCCGGCTCGCGTTCGGCCACGCTTTGGGCCCAGCCCCGCCGCCGCACTTCGGCCAGGGTTCGTTCGGTGAATTTCGCCGTCGCGAGGACGGTTTTCTGGGTGGCCGCGTCGCTATGGGCCAGTAGCACTTTGGCGCCCGACCCGGCCGTCATCGGCAATCGGGCCCCGATCGGGACCGTATCGCGAAGGCCCGCAGCGGGTTCCAGGGCGGCCACGCAGACGCGGTCGGTGCCCTCGCGGCGGTACAGCTGCACGCTCTCACCGGTGGTTTCGCGCAACAGCGGCAGCACCGCGCTGCTGGCGGCCAGCAGCGGATCGTTGACGTGGGCCGCGAGTTCGGTGACGGCCGGGCCCAGTAGCCAGCGTCCTTCGTCGTCGCGCGCCATTAGGCGATGCACTTCGAGGGCGGCGGCCAGCCGGTAGGCCGTCGCGCGGGGCAAGGAGGTCCGCTCACACAGTTCGGCTAACCCACAGGGTGATTGGGAGATCGTGTGGAGGATACCCACGGCTTTGTCCAGGACGCCGATACCGCTATGCTGTCTCACAAGAAGATACTAGCGTCTCGTATTCTGAGATCACAGCCCGAATGGTCGGCGAGCCGCTAACGAGGCGAATTGAGGCGAGTTCGATATGGGAATCGACCAAGGGGTGGCGGGGGCCGCCACCAAACCGCGCACTCTGGCCGAAAAAGTTTGGGATGACCACGTTGTGGTATCCGGTGGTGCCAGCGAGCCGGACCTGATCTACATCGATCTGCATCTGGTGCACGAGGTCACCAGCCCGCAGGCTTTCGACGGCCTGCGCCTGGCCGGCCGGCCGGTGCGCCGCCCCGATTTGACGCTGGCCACTGAGGATCACAACGTTCCGACCACCGATATCGACAAGCCGATTGCCGACCCGGTGTCGCGAACCCAGGTCGAGACATTGCGGCGAAATTGTGCCGAATTCGGTGTGGGGCTATATCCAATGGGCGACGTCGAGCAGGGCATCGTGCACGTCGTCGGCCCGCAGCTAGGCCTCACTCAGCCCGGAATGACGGTCGTCTGTGGGGATAGTCACACGTCGACGCACGGCGCATTCGGCGCGCTGGCCATGGGAATTGGCACCTCGGAGGTCGAGCACGTGTTGGCCACCCAGACGTTGCCGCTGCGGCCGTTCAAGACGATGGCGGTCAATGTCGATGGGCAGCTGCCCGCCGGCGTGACGGCCAAGGACATCATTCTCGCGCTGATCGCCAAGATCGGTACGGGCGGCGGGCAGGGCCACGTCATCGAATATCGCGGCAGCGCCATCCAATCGCTGTCGATGGAAGGCCGGATGACGGTCTGCAATATGAGCATCGAGGCCGGTGCCCGGGCGGGAATGGTGGCTCCGGACGAAACCACGTTCGAGTTCCTGCGCGGCCGCCCGCACGCCCCGCAGGGGACGCAATGGGATGCGGCGATGAGCTATTGGCAGCAGCTGCACACCGACCCAGGGGCCGAATTCGACACCGAGGTCTACCTCGACGCCGCGTCGCTGAGCCCGTTTGTGACGTGGGGCACCAACCCCGGCCAGGGCGTTCCGCTGGCCGATGCGGTGCCGGATCCCGAGCTGATGACGGACGACGCGCAGCGCCAGGCGGCTGAGAAAGCGTTGGCATATATGGACCTTCGACCGGGCACGCCGATGCGTGACGTCGCCGTTGACACGGTGTTCGTGGGCTCTTGTACCAACGGTCGTATCGAAGATCTGCGCGTGGTCGCCGACGTGCTGCGTGGCCGCAAGGTCGCGCCCGGGGTGCGGATGCTGGTGGTGCCGGGCTCGATGCGGGTGCGCGCGCAGGCCGAAGCCGAAGGGCTGGGTGAGGTTTTCACGTCCGCCGGCGCCGAATGGCGCCAAGCGGGCTGCTCAATGTGTCTGGGGATGAATCCCGACCAGCTCGCGCCGGGGCAGCGGTGCGCCGCGACGTCCAACCGCAACTTCGAAGGACGCCAGGGTAAAGGCGGCCGCACGCATTTGGTGTCTCCGGCCGTTGCCGCGGCGACAGCCGTTCGCGGCACATTGTCTGCTCCAGCCGATTTGAGCTGACGTATTTCGACTGTTGAAGGGATGAGCATGGAAGCATTTCACACCCACACCGGTATCGGTGTGCCGCTGCGGCGCTCCAATGTCGACACGGATCAGATCATTCCGGCGGTGTATTTGAAGCGTGTCACCCGAACCGGTTTCGAGGACGGCTTGTTCGCCAGCTGGCGGTCGGATCCGTCATTCGTGCTCAACCTCAGCCCCTTTGACCGGGGGTCAGTGCTAGTCGCCGGTCCCGATTTCGGGACGGGGTCGTCGCGTGAGCATGCGGTGTGGGCACTGATGGACTACGGGTTCCGGGCGGTCATCTCGTCTCGATTCGGTGACATTTTCCGTGGCAACGCCGGCAAGGCGGGGCTGCTGGCGGCCGAAGTTTCTCAGGACGGTGTGGAGCTGCTCTGGAAGCTCATCGAGCAGAGCCCGGGCTTGGAAATCACTGTCAATCTTCAAGATCGAAATATCACCGCGGGAACGACGGTGCTGCCGTTCACGATTGACGACCACACCGCATGGCGACTACTCGAAGGCCTTGACGATATAGCCCTTACGCTGCGGAAACTCGATAAAATCGAGTCATTCGAAGCGGCGTATCCGGAGTGGAAACCGCGTACTCTGCCCACCTCTTGAGTAGTCGGTCGACGCCGATTTTCTGCTTGATCGGCTAACTAAACCGAGCCGATTTTCACCGCCCCCACCGGTCAAGGGCGGCAACCAGATTGCGAAATCGGCGGGCGCCTTGCCCTGAAATTGCGCGTGGCTCTTGGAAATTTGCTGGGTGAGGGTTTACCGTGTCCACTAGTCGGTTCAAATCGAGGACCACTAGCGTCGGAGGGATTGATGAATAAGGCAGAGCTCATTGATGTGCTCACAACTAAATTGAACACGGACCGTCGACAGGCGACCGCTGCGGTCGAGAATGTTGTCGACACCATTGTGCGTGCGGTACACAAGGGCGACAGCGTCACTATCACCGGCTTCGGTGTGTTCGAACAGCGGCGTCGCGCAGCGCGGGTGGCCCGCAACCCGCGGACCGGTGAGACCGTGAAGGTGAAGCCGACGTCCGTCCCGGCGTTCCGCCCCGGTGCTCAGTTCAAAGCGGTTGTGTCTGGCGCACAGCGCCTCCCGTCGGAAGGCCCAGCCGTCAAGCGCGGTGTGGTAGCGGGTGGTGCGGCTAAGAAGACAGCCGCGAAGAAGGCTCCCGCCAAGAAGGCTGCGGCCAAGAAGGCTCCCGCCAAGAAGGCGGCGGCCAAGAAGGCTCCGGCTCGCAAGGCCGCGACCAAGGCCCCGGCCAAGAAGGCCGCGACCAAGGCTCCGGTGCGCAAGGCGGCGACCAAGGCTCCGGCCAAGAAGGCTGCGGTCAAGAAGGCTCCGGCCAAGAAGGCCGTGACCAAGGCTCCGGCCAAGAAGGCTGCGAGCAAGGCTCCGGCCCGCAAGGCTCCCGCCAAGAAGACGACCGCGCGTCGCGGTCGCAAGTAAGCGGAGTCAAGTTCTAGACACGAATACCCTTCGGGCGGCAACGGTGCCCCCGAAGGGTATTCGTGCGCTTAGCGGCGGTCGCAAGCGCGGCGGAGCCGGGTGCAGCGGGCCGCCGCCATCGTGTTAGCGGCGGTCGCAAGCGCGGCGGAGCCGGGTGCAGCGGGCCGCCGCCATCACGCTAGGCCCGGACGTTGGCGGCCAGTGCACCACCGATGTGGTCGGCGGCCACCAATCGACCGTCGAACAGAGACAGCACCCAGGTGCTGCCCTTGTGGTTGCGCGACTTGTCGGGCCGCACGCCATCGCGTTCACACCACCACGCGATCAAGTCCGGAATCACCTTGCCCTGGGTGCAGACAACCGGTGTGCCTTGTTGCTCGGCGATTTCCAGCATTCGGTGGCGCCCGCGTTTCGCATTCTTGAGATAGGCCTCTTCGGTGAGGGCGGGCTCGTTGTGTATGGGTACGCCCAATTCGGCGGCAAGCGGTTCCACGGTCTGGTGACAGCGGACGCGGTCGGCCGCGTACACCTGTGACGCACCGAAGGCGAGGAGCTGCGGCACCAGCGCCTCGGCCTGTGCGCGGCCGCGCTTGTCCAGCGGCCGCATGGCATCATTGCCGGAGAAACGCGATTTGCGTCCAGCCGTGGCGTGCCGCACCACCAACAAGGTTTTCGTGGCGGCGGGTTTTCTATTGAAGTGGCGCAACACTTTTCGGTCTTGCGAGTAATCGAGCCTCTGCATTGCCTCGGCGAGCGGGAGCCAGAGCAACCGGTCCACCTCGTGGTTCGGCACGAATTCGCCGCCGATGGCGCGGGCCGCCCAGTAGTAAACCTTTTTGACGCCCTGGTCGATTGGATAGCTCACCAAGTCGAGCCGCCTGCCGAGGACTGCGTGCTGCCCCGTCTCCTCGCGCACCTCGCGCACGGCGGCCACCGGGGCCGTCTCGCCGGGGTCCACCTTGCCTTTGGGCAGTGACCAGTCGTCATACCGGGGACGGTGAATGACGGCGATCTCGACGTGGTGGTCGTCCGCGGCAGCATTGCCCGGTCGCCACAGCACCGCGCCGGCGGCATGGACGATTCGGCTTCCGGAGCGCCGAGCGGTGGACGAGTTCTGGGTCGGCACCTCAACTCCTGCAGATCAATTCACCTCAGAGCCGCACGCTTGACCACGGTCGGCCCGCAGAAACAACCGGAAGTCACCGCACAGAGCTAAGGACTGCGATGCCGCTCCATCAAGGATACTTGGTGGTCACGCACGGTATGGCCCTCTTGTGGCGATGGGGTCCACTGCCCGTCGGGCCCCAGTTCCCAGCACCGGGTCGACGGATCCAGTGCGGATTCGAACAATTCATCGAGCTGCGCGGTGAGCCTGGGGTCCTTGACCTGAGCCAGCACCTCCACGCGCCGATCGAGATTGCGGTGCATCATGTCCGCGCTGCCGATCCAGAACTCGTTGATGTTGCGGAAATGGATGATCCGCGAGTGCTCCAGGAAGCGGCCGAGAATGGAGCGGACGAAAATGTTTTCGGAGAAACCCTCGGCGCCCGGGCGCAGCGCGCAGATGCCGCGCACCACGACCTCGACCCGGACGCCCGCCTGCGACGCCCGATACAGCGCGTCGATCACCTGCTCGTCGACAAGCGCATTCATCTTCAGGCGGATGCGCCCGTTGCCGCGTTCGCGGTGCGCTTCGATCTCGCGTTCGACGCGTTCGATGATGCCGGCGCGAATTCCGTGCGGCGCCACCAGCAGATTGCGGTAGGAGACCTTACGCGAATAGCCGGTAAGCGAATTGAACAAATCGGTGAGGTCCGCGCCGATGTCGGGGTTCGCCGTCAGCAGGCCGACATCCTCATACAGGCGTGCGGTCTTGCTGTTGTAGTTGCCGGTTCCGATGTGGCAGTAGCGCCGGATCGCTGAACCCTCGCGGCGCACCACCAAGCAGGTCTTGCAGTGCGTCTTGAGACCGACGAGCCCGTAGACCACATGCACGCCCGCCTGCTCGAGTGCGCGCGCCCAACGGATGTTGGCCTGCTCGTCGAATCGCGCCTTGATCTCGACGAGTGCCACGGCCTGCTTTCCGGCCTCGGCCGCTTCGATCAGCGCCCGCACGATCGGCGAATCACCGGAGGTGCGGTACAGCGTTTGTTTGATCGCGAGCACGTTGGGGTCCGCGGCGGCCTGCTGGATGAAGCGCTGCACGCTGGTGGAGAAGGAGTCGTACGGGTGGTGCACCAAGACGTCGCCCTCGCGCAGCGTCGCGAAGATGCTCTTGGGAGATTCGCGGTCGGCGAAGGCGGGGTGGGTGTCCGGCACGAACGCCGGGTCCTTGAGCGCCGGCCGGTCCAGGCCGTAGATCTGCCACAGCGACGAAAGGTCGAGCAGGCCCGGCACTTCGATGACGTCACCGGGATGCACGTCGAGTTCGCGCAGCAGCAATTCCAGCATGCCTTCGGTCATGTCGTCGGCGATCTCGAGTCGCACCGGCGGGCCGAACCGCCGGCGCGCCAATTCCCGTTCCAGCGCCTGCAACAGATCCTCGTCGCGGTCTTCTTCGACCTCCATGTCGGCGTTGCGGGTGATGCGGAAAGCGTGATGCTCCACGATTTCCATGCCCGGGAACAGAAGAGGAAGGAAGGCGGCGATCAGCTCTTCCATGGGCAAGTACCGGACGACGGTCCGCCCCGAGCCGTCAGCGCTGTTGATGGCGGGGAGTTCGACGAAGCGATCGACGTTGTTGGGCACCTTGACTCGCGCGAAGTGCTGCCCGCCGTCCTCAGGCTGGCGCACCATGACCGCCAGGTTCAGGCTCAGCCCGCTGACGAACGGGAACGGGTGCGCGGGATCGACGGCCAGCGGTGTCAGGACGGGGAAGACCTGTTCGGTGAAATAGGACGACAATTCGTCGCGCTCGGCCTGATCGAGGTCGGCCCACGTCACGATGTGGATACCTTCCTCGGCGAGCGCCGGCCGCACCGAATCGAGGAACACCCGCGCATGCCGGGTCGCGATCCGCTGAGTCTGTTCCCCGATGAGGGCGAGCTGCTTGCGCGGCGTCAAACCGTCGGCGGAGCGAACCGACAGCCCCATCTCGTCCCGGCGCTTGAGGCCGGCGACGCGCACCATATAGAACTCGTCGAGATTGGAGGCGAAGATTGCCAGGAACTTGGCGCGTTCCAGCAGCGGCAACGAGTTGTCGTCGGCCAGCGCCAGCACGCGAGCGTTGAAGTCCAGCCAGCTCAGTTCGCGGTTGAGGTAACGATCGTCCGGCAGATCGGTCAGCGCGGCCTGGGTCGCAGCCGGTGGTGCCGCCACGGCCGAGTCGCCTGAACGCCACAAATTCTCGTCGGGTCGCGCCTCAGCTTCGATTTCAGTCACCCTGCGATCATTGCTCATCACGCGCGGATGCTGCTAGCGCTCGAGGGACATCCATTCGCCGTTGGGACGACGTTAACCCATCGGACAGATTTGTCCAGGGTGAGCGAAATCAGTGCGGTGCGATGGCCCGGGCGGTCGCAGCCCCCACCCCGAGGCGGCGGGCGGCGGCGAGGTCGGTGGGAGTGTCGACGTCGCACCGCAGGCCGGGCCAGGCGCCGGTGAGCTCGATCGCGCCCGAACTGCGGTGCCGCGCCGAGGAATCGGACCCGAACCGGGGGTCGAGCGGACTGCCGAACGCAAACAGGGCGGCGGTGCCCGTCGCCAGCCGGTCGGCGACGAAGCTACGCCGGTGCTGGCGCGCGGCGGCGATCGCCTCGTTCAGTTCCTGAGTCTGCAGCGCCGGTAAATCCCCTTGCAGCGCAACGACATTGGCGAATGATCTGCCCACCGCGCGCTCCGCGGTGGTGATGGCGTTGTTCAGCGGATCGGGGTGACCCTCGGGCGTCGGGTCGGCGAGCACGTCAGCGCCCAGCTCGGTGGCCGCGGCCGCCGCGGCGTCGTCGGGCGTGATCACGGTGATCGAGCCCAGCGATCGGACCCGTCCTGCGGCGGTCAGCGTGTCGATCAACATGGCGAGCACCACGCTTTCCCGGGTGCGCGCCGAGAAGACCGGCGCCAGCCTGGTCTTGGCCGCGGCCAACCTCTTGACGGCGATGATCAACGCCACGTCGCCAGCGCCGTTGGCCGGTATGCCGCTCATGAGATGTCATCCTGCCAGCGCCGCGCCGCGGATCGCTCGCGAGCCAGCGGGATCGCGCGGGACACGCTGACTCGCGTGACGCCCGGTCCGTCGCTGATCTAGGGTGTAGCGGCTGCGCGTGCCGCGTGAGCAACACCGACCACGGACAGGGGGTGGTACATGACCAACGCATCATCGGGTGCCGTCGCGGTCATGGGTGCCGGGGCGTGGGGAACGGCGTTGGCCAAGGTGCTGGTCGAAGCCGGGGGACCGGAGGCCAGGGTCATGCTGTGGACCCGCAGGCCCGAGCTCGCCGAGCAGATCAATTCCACCCGGTGCAACCCCGACTACCTGCCCGGCACGGAGTTGCCGCCGGGCATCCGCGCCACCGCCGACGCCGCCGAAGCGCTGCGCGACGCCTCGACGGTGTTGCTGGGCGTGCCGGCGCAGACGATGCGCGGCAACCTCGAGCGCTGGGCGCCGCTGATTCGCCAGGGCGCGACCCTGGTCAGCCTGGCCAAGGGCATTGAGCTGGGCACGCTGATGCGGATGAGCCAGGTCATCGTCTCGGTCACCGGCGTCGACCCGTCCCAGGTCGCGGTGATCTCGGGGCCGAACCTGGCCAGCGAGATCGCCGCATCCCAGCCCGCCGCTACCGTCATCGCGTGCAGCGACTCGGGCCGGGCGGTCGCCCTGCAGCGCATGCTGAACAGCGGATACTTCCGCCCGTACACCAACAGCGACGTGGTCGGCACCGAGATCGGCGGGGCCTGCAAGAACGTCATCGCCCTCGCGTGCGGGATGGCCGTCGGCGTCGGGCTAGGCGAGAACACCACGGCGGCGATCATCACCCGCGGCCTGGCCGAGATCATGCGGCTGGGCATTGCGCTCGGCGCCAAGGGCGCGACGCTGGCCGGGCTGGCCGGCGTGGGCGACCTGGTGGCGACCTGCAGCTCACCGCGTTCGCGCAACCGCTCCCTGGGCGAACGGCTCGGCCGGGGAGCGACCATCCAGTCGCTGCTGGGGGGCACTCCCGACGGCGGTGACGGGCACGTCGTCGAGGGCGTGACCTCGTGCGAGTCGGTGCTGGCGCTGGCCGCCAGTTACGACGTCGAGATGCCCCTCACCGACGCCGTGCACCGCGTGTGCCACAAAGGGCTGTCGGTCGACGAGGCGATGGCCCTGCTCCTGGGCCGCAGCACCAAGCCCGAATAACCGACGCCGAAGTTGGAAAGGCCAGGCAAACGCCCGCCACCCGACCGGTTCGGCTGCCACCCGGTAGCCTCTTGAGATTGTGAATGCCAGCGAGCGGTCGACGCCGCACCCCAGCGCTCGGGGTGGCGATCGGGTACGCGTCGCCGTCGTTTTCGGCGGGCGCAGCAACGAACACGCCATCTCGTGCGTCTCGGCGGGCAGCATTCTGCGCAACCTGGACCCGGAGCGGTTCGACGTGGTCGCGATCGGCATCACCCCGCAAGGTTCGTGGGTGCTCACCGACGGCGACCCCGCCGCGCTGGCGATCACCAACCGCCAACTGCCCGAGGTGACCGCCGAATCAGGCACCGAATTGGCGCTGCCGGCCGATCCCCGGCGCAGCGGCCAGCTGGTGTCGCTGGTACAGGGCGCCAGTGAGGTGCTGGCGTCGGTCGACGTGGTCTTTCCGGTGCTGCACGGTCCCTACGGCGAGGACGGCACCATTCAGGGTCTGCTGGAACTCGCCGGTGTGCCGTATGTGGGGGCCGGCGTGCTGGCCAGCGCCGCCGGCATGGACAAGGAGTTCACCAAGAAGCTTTTCACCGCCGAAGGATTGCCGGTCGGCGACTACGCGGTGCTGCGCCCGTCGCGTTCCAGGCTGCGCCCCGAGGAGTGCGAGCGGCTGGGTCTGCCGGTGTTCGTCAAACCCGCGCGGGGCGGCTCCTCGATCGGTGTGAGCCGGGTATCGAGCTGGGATCAGCTCGACGGCGCGGTCGCCGCAGCCCGCCGCCACGACCCCAAAGTTATTGTCGAGGCGGCGATCGTCGGCCGTGAGCTGGAATGCGGTGTGCTCGAAATGCCAGACGGCACAGTCGAAGCCAGCACGCTGGGCGAGATCCGGGTGGCCGGGGTGCGCGGTCGCGAGGATTCGTTCTACGACTTCTCCACCAAATACCTCGACGACGCGGCCGAATTGGATGTGCCCGCCAAGGTGGACGACGAAATCGCCGACACCGTACGCCGATTGGCGGTCCGGGCGTTCCGGGCCATCGACTGCCAGGGGCTGGCCCGGGTGGACTTCTTCCTCACCGAAGACGGCCCGGTGCTCAACGAGATCAACACCATGCCGGGATTCACCACGATCTCGATGTACCCGCGGATGTGGGCGGCCAGCGGCGTGGATTACGCGACCCTGCTGGCGACGATGGTCGAGACCGCGCGGGCCCGCGGCGTCGGCCTGCGCTAGTGGCGATCGCAAGCGCGGCGCAGCCGGGCGCGGCGGGTCGCCACCATTGGAGCTAGTGGCGATCGCAAGCGCGGCGTAGCCGGGCGCGGCGGGTCGCCACCATTGGAGCTAGTGGCGATCGCAAGCGCGGCGCAGCCGGGCGCGGCGGGTCGCCACCATTGGAGCTAGTGGCGATCGCAAGCGCGGCGTAGCCGGGCGCGGCGGGTCGCCACCATTGGAGCTAGTGGCGATCGCAAGCGCGGCGTAGCCGGGCGCGGCGGGTCGCCACCTGTACCCAGCGCTGCTAACGCGGCTGGCCCGGGTCGATGGGTGCCGCCGGGATGCTGTGGTCGATCACCTCGGATAGCCGCTGGATCGGCGTCGGGCCCGACCCGGTCGGCAGCGTGAGCGCCACATAGGTTCCGCGGTCCACCGCGTACCAGGTGGATCTGCCCGCGTCCCCGGCGGACTGCTGTTCGGCACGCACCTGGAACCACTGCACCCGGTCGACGACCTGGATCGGGGAGCCGAGGACGAACTCGGCCGGGCGGTCCAGCCCGCAGCGCAGCACCACCGGGTCACTGTCCGGTCCGCTGCGCCAGGCGGCGGCGCCCCGGGGGGCCGGCTGCTCGAGGGGTGCGCGCTGGTAATCCCCGAGCCGCTGCGGCAGCGCGCCCATCAGCGCCCGGCACGCGGAGCCGTCGGCCTGCGGCGCCGGGACCGCGGGAACGGCCACCGAACGCGGGGGTGCCTCGCGGGTGGCCGCGATGCCCAGGATCACGCCGATCGTCGCGACGGCCAGCGCGATCGCGGCGATGATCAGCGCGCGCGGCGGCCCGGCATCGGCGTCCGATTCGGCTGCCACCGCCCGTACCTCCTTGTCCCGCTAACCACTATCGCCTTCGTTTACCCGGGTGCCAATTTATTCTCGGGCCGAAACGGGTCCGCGTAGCCCCCGGGTTCGAGCCCTATCGTGGGTGGCGTGCAAGACGAATCGGGCGAGTCGCTGCAGCAACTCGGTGAGTTCGCCGTGATCGATCGCCTGGTGCGGGGTCGCGAGCAGCCCGCCGCGGTCGAGCTCGGGCCGGGGGACGATGCAGCGGTGGTGTCGTCGCGTGACGGCCGCGTCCTGGTGTCGACCGACATGCTGGTGCAGGATCGGCACTTCCGGCTGGACTGGTCGACGCCGCACGACATCGGGCGCAAGGCGATCGCGCAGAACGCCGCGGATATCGAGGCGATGGGCGGGCGGCCGACGGCCTTCGTGGTCGCGTTCGGCGCGCCCGGGGACACGCCCGCGGCGAAGGTGGACGCCCTGGTCGACGGGATGTGGGACGAGGCGCGGCGGATCGGTGCCGGGATCGCCGGCGGTGACCTGGTCCACTGCCCGCAGTGGGTCATCTCGGTCACGGTGCTGGGCGACCCGGAGGGGCGTGCGCCGGTGCGGCGCTCGGGCGCGAAGCCGGGTGGGCTGATCGCCGTTGCCGGGGAGCTGGGCCGCTCGGCCGCGGGATTCGACCTGTGGGGCAACGGCATTGACGGCTTCGATGAGCTGCGGCGCCGGCATGCGGTGCCGCGGCCGCCCTACGGTCAGGGAGCGGTGGCCGCGGCCGGCGGCGCGCAGGCGATGATCGACATCTCCGACGGCCTGATCGCCGACCTGCGTCATGTCGCCGAGGCGTCGGGGGTGGGCATGGATCTGTCCACGGCGGCGCTGGCAGGGGACCGCGACGCGCTTTCCGCCGCCGCGGCCGCTGTCGGCGCCGATCCCTGGCATTGGGTGCTGGGCGGTGGGGAGGACCACGCGCTGGTGGCGTGTTTCGCCGGTCCGGCGCCGGCCGGATGGCGCATCATCGGGCGGGTGCTCCACGGGCCGGCCCGGGTGCTGGTCGACGATCAGGAGTGGAGCGGCTACGCCGGCTGGCAGTCGTATTAGGGTGACGCGGTGACCGTTTACGCGATCGCGAAGAGCCGATGATGACCGCGCGTCCGTTGGGTGAACTGGTCGAGCCTGGCTGGGCGAGTGCGCTGAAGCCGGTGTCCGACCAGGTGGCCGAGATGGGGCAATTCCTGCGGGCCGAGATCGCGGCCGGGCGCAGGTATCTGCCGGCGGGGCCGAATGTGTTGCGCGCCTTCACCTATCCCTTCGACGATGTGAGGGTGTTGATTGTCGGGCAGGACCCGTATCCGACGCCCGGACACGCTGTGGGGCTGAGCTTTTCGGTGGCGCCCGAGGTGCGGCCGCTGCCGCGCAGTCTGGCCAACATCTTTCAGGAGTACACCGCGGACCTGGGCCATCCGCCACCCTCGTGCGGTGACCTGACACCCTGGGCGCAGCGCGGCGTGCTGCTGCTGAACAGGGTGCTGACGGTGCGCCCCAGTAATCCCGCCTCGCACCGCGGCAAGGGGTGGGAGGCGGTGACCGAATGCGCCATCCGGGCGCTGACGGAGCGGTCGCGTCCGCTGGTGGCGATCCTGTGGGGTCGCGACGCATCGACACTCAAACCGATTCTCGCCCAAGGAAATTGCGTAGCCATCGAGTCGCCGCATCCGTCACCGCTGTCGGCGTCGCGCGGGTTCTTCGGTTCGCGCCCGTTCAGCCGCGCCAACGACCTGCTGGCCGGGATGGGCGCCGACCCGATCGATTGGCTTCTGCCGTGAGCGAGATGACCGCGCTGCGGGCGCACCGGCGGGGTGGCCCGGAGCAGCTGGTGCTCGAACGGGCGCCGATCCCGGTGCCGGCAGCGGGCGAGGTCTTGGTGGCCGTGCACGCGGCCGGGATCACCTTCGACGAGCTGACGTGGGACGAGACCTGGATCCGCGACGGGGCCAGCCGCATCCCGGTGATCCCGTCACACGAGGTGTCGGGCGTCGTCAAGGCGGTTGCCGCCGACGTCACGGATTTCGAGCCCGGCGCCGAGGTGTACGGGTTGATCGGATTCGACCGCGACGGTGCCGCGGCCGATTTCGTCGCGGTACCCGCGGCCGACCTGGCCACCAAGCCGTCGACGGTGTCGCACGCCGTCGCCGCCGCGCTGCCGCTGGCCGGCCTGACCGCCCTGCAGGCGTTGGTCGACCACGCCGCGGTGCAACCGGGAGAGACCGTCCTGGTGACCGGAGGCGCCGGGGGAGTGGGGCTGTTGACGGTTCAGTTGGCCGCGATGCTGGGCGCCCGGGTCACCGCGACCGTGCGCAGCGACACCGCCAATCTCCTGCGCGGGTGCGGCGCGCAGCGCGTGATCGACGTGCGCACCGAGGCATTCGACGAACCCGGCGCCGGTTACGACGCCGTCATCGACACGGTCGGCGGCCAGACGCTGGAGCGGTTGTTCGGCGTGCTGCGCCGCGGCGGGCGGTTGGTCACCTTGCCGGCGCCGCCTCCGGCCGGCAGGGCCGACGAGTTCGGCTTCACCGCAACCTTCTTCATCGTCACGCCGAATCGCGATCAGCTCGACGAACTCGCCGCGCTGGTGGACAGCGACCGGCTGCACGTCGCGATCGCCCAGACGTTCGGCCTCGACGACGGCCGGGAAGCGTATGAAAGCCGCGACATCGGCACGCGCGCCGGCAAGACGGTCCTCATCGTGCGGGACTGACAGCCGCCCCATAGTCGGGCGGCAAGTGGCGTCATGAGTCCGCGAAATTGACGTCCTTCGTGACGGCCTTCCACTCCTCGATCGACGCCGACATCGCAGTGATCTTGTCCCGCATGGCCTTCAGCACGTCACGGCCCAGCAGCAGCCGCAGTGGCGGCTCGTCGAGCGTGGTCACCATGAGCACCGCGTCGGCCACCTTCTTCGGGTCGCCGGGCAGGTGATCGGCGAACTGCTTGATCAGGTCCTTGCGCGCGGCGACGTCGGCGTAGTCGGAGATCGGGCGCCCGGATTCCTTCATCGACCGCGTCGCCCAGTCGGTGCGGAACGCGCCCGGCTCGATCGCGGTCACCTTGATGCCCAGCGGGCGCACCTCGGCGGCCAGCGCCTCGGTCACCGCCTCCAGCGCGAACTTGGTCGACGAGTAGTAGGCGTTGGGCGGGTTGGCCACCAGACCGGTCATCGAGGAGATGTTGATGATGTGCCCCGACCCGCGGGCGCGCATCGCCGGCAGCACCGCCTTGATCATATCGACGGCACCGAAGTAGTTGACGTCGAACAGCTTTCGGACCTCGGCGTCCTCGCCCTCTTCGACCGAGGACAGGTAGCCGTGGCCGGCGTTGTTGACCAGGATGTCGATTCCGCCGAACGCCTCGTCGGCCACCGACACGGCCGCGGTGATCTGGGCGGCGTCGGTCACGTCGAGGGCCACCGCCACGGCCCGATCCCCGAACTCGTCGGCGATGTCCTGCACCGCCTCGGCCCGCCGCGCGGTCACCACCACGCTGTGGCCGGCTTGCAGCGCGGCGCGCGCGATCTCGCGACCGAAGCCGGTGGAGCATCCCGTGATCAGCCAGCGCGCCATCGTCAGATCGTCCCTTCCGGCAGGCGGCGCAGATAGGCTTCGCGACGCTCGGCCAGTTCCGTTGCCCGCTGTTGCTGGTCGACCCGAGGCAGGTGCGGCACCTCGGCGTCGAGCCGGTCCAGCTTGATCACCCGCCCGCGCGCCCCAAGGTTTTCCAGCGGACCGCCCTCGCCGAACTCCGCCATGCGGAGCGTCAAAATGGCCTCCCGCAGTCCGTCGGAGTCGATCCAGTTCGCCACGCCGGGATCGACGGGTGAGATCACATAGGTGTACGAGCCGTCCTCGTTGGGCACCGACTGCGCCTTGTTGAGGCTGCCGGAGCGGTCGACGAGATCGAGCGTGGTGCCCCAGATGTTGCTCAGCGGCACCGTGAAGTACTCGGCGCCACCGTCGTTCAGGTCGACGACGAACGCCTCGTCGGGGGCGAGGTCGAACCGGCCCATGACGTAGACCTGGTTGCGCATCGCGCCGACCTTGTCGGCCGACCAGGCCAGGTTGAAGTGGTTGGCCGGCATTTTGTAGACGCCGTGGCTGAGCTTGCCGGTGAAGTTCGCGAAGTAGTCCATCATCGCCGCGGTGGCCTCGGCCTGCTCATCGAGTGTGCGCGCCGGAGTTGCCGGCGGGCCGCCAAGCCGTTGCACCTCAATATGATTGGGGTCGTCGCGGCCCCAGTCCAGCAGCACGTCGCGGATGTAGAACTCGTGGGCTTCCGCCGTGGTCTGCACGTGGTTGGGCCGGCCGTTGGCAGGGTTGGCGTCGACCGTGATGGTGTAGCCGCCGTCGGAGTCGACGAGCATCGTGCGGCCGTTGAGCACGGCGACGGTGCCCATGTGCGCGTCCCACAGCGTAAAGTAGTTCTCGGTCATCCGGTGTTCGCCGACCCTGCCGTGGATCTCATAGCGCTCGTCGCCCGAGATCGGGATCACCCGGTACACGCTGTCGGGATTGTCGATGCCCCAACGTGATCCGGGGATGCGGCGCCCGTCCACCGGGTGCGCGAGCCGGGTGATGCAGCTGACCTTCGGCCGCAGCTTGTCCTGATTGGACGACCACATCGCCGCCGAGAACATCACCTCGGCGAACGCGTCGTCGAACCGTTCGCGCATCGCGTCCGACGCCTTGGCCCGGCCCAGCCAGGTCTCGGCGACGCTTCGGTAGGCGGCCTTGACGGTGGGGTGCTCGATCAGGTCGAGGGCCGCCAGCTCCTGTTCGTGCTGGGAAGCCGTCGCGACCGGGTCATCACGCATGCGCTGTTCCTCCGATGTGCTGTCCAAAACGCTTGCTGTACAACGTGAACCGCTCGGCGACCTGCTCGGGACGTAGTCCGTAGTTCTCCAGCCCGTAGGGCGGGCGCGGCAGCTCCCGGGGGCGGTGCGCCAGCCAGCGCCGCATCGCCTCCTCGGCGTCTGCCGTCAGCGCCAGCTTGATGGCGTCGTAGACGCGGGCCACCTGACCGATCGGGTCGGCCACCGCCTCGTCGAATCCGACGTCGGTGACCACGGCACCCTCATCGGTCCAGCCGGCGCGGGTCGTCATCGCCCGATCATTGGTCCAGCCCATCCGCTGCAGCCATTGCGCACCGACCCGGTCCGCGTCGACGATATCGGCGTGCATCGCGTGCAGGGTCGCGTTGAGGCTGGCCCCCGAGGCGATCGTGGTACGCGGGTCACGATGCATGTGCACGATGTGCAGGTCGGGAAACTGCGCCCGCAGGAGATCCAGGTACCCAAGGTGTGCAGGCGATTTGAGCACCCAGCGCCGGCCCTGCACACCGCGCTGACGTTTCTGCCACTGCAGGAACTGCAGCATGCGGTGCAGATAGTCGTAGGCGGGGGAGAAGTCCTGCTCGTCGAGCCAGGACCGGTAATTGGGCAGGTGCGCGCCCGATTCCGGGACGTGCGACAGGAACGCATCGGCCAGAAAGACGATTTCCTCCTCGGCCTCCCGCGCGTACATCGGGTGGATGGAGAACAATTCGGGCGCCAGTTCGCGTGACTTCGCTTCGCGCGCTTCGCTGATCGCGATCCGTGGATCGGCGGCCTCGGTGAACCGATGGTCCAGCCGCGGCGCGGCCTCGACGACTTCCCAGCCGTACGCGCAGACGAAGCGCGGATCGGCGGCCAGCAGCCGCTGCAGCAGCGTGGTGCCGCTGCGCATCATCCCGACGACGACGACCGGCGCGGCCACCCGCTCGTCGAGGATCTCCGGATGCCGGCGGATCCACTCCTGCGTGCGCAGCCGCATCCTCAGGCTGTGCACGAGGCCCGAGCGCAGGATGTGCACGCCGATGGCGTTGAGGTCGGCGCGGGCATAGTCGGCCAGCAACACGGCCAGCGGGCCCTCGAATTCGCCGGGGCCCCAATCGGTGAGGCCTTCCTTGCGTTGCGCATCGGCCAGCACGGCGGCCGGGTCGAACGGGCCGTCGGACGCGCTCGCGCATGCCACGGGTCAGAACTTCAGATGCTGGCTGACGTCGCCGACCTGGTCGACGAACATGGTGCGGCTGTCGAAGCGCCAGGCTCCGTCCACGCGGTGAAACGTGTCCTTGTAATGCCCGGTCACGATGACCTGCAGCGGCAGCTCCGGGGTGGCCTGCGTGACGCAGTAATACGAGGTGCTCCGCGCGGTCCCGGCCCCCTCGTCGATGTAGAGCTGCACGTTGGTCGTGTTGTGTTTGGTCTTCGGGGTGCCGTCTTCGTAGATCCGGGTGGCCATGTCATACATCTCCCGCACCCGGGTGGAACCCGCGAACACCGTCTCTGGTGGGCCGTCCTCCACCCCACAGATGCGGCCGTGCTCGAAGAGCCGGGCCACGCCGTCCAGGTCGCCGCCGTCGAGAAGCTGCGCATAGGTGTAGATGAGGTTGGTGATCTCGGTGGCGCTGTCACTCATTGTCCAACCGCCTCGGGAGTCTTCCGCTCTGTTCCGCAACAATGTTGGCAGAACCGGTCCAACTTACATAGAACCGACCATTACTCTTGATCGCCGTGACCTTACCGTGGACGCCGAGCCGGCTGGGCAACCTCACCGGCAAACGCGTGATCGTGACCGGAGCGACCAACGGCGTCGGGCTCGGCACCGCGCGTGCGCTCGCCAAAGCCGGTGCGCACGTGATCCTGGCCGTCCGCAACACCCAACTCGGCGAGCAACGCGCGACGGAAATCGGCGGTTCGACCGCCGTGGTCAAGCTCGACCTCGCCGACCTGTCGTCGGTGCGCGCGTTCGCGGGCCTGATCGACGAGCCGGTGGACATCCTGATCAACAACGCGGGGGCCCTGACCGACCGGCGCACCGAGACCGTCGACGGCTTCGAGATGACGCTGGGCACCAACCTGCTCGGGCCCTTCGCCCTGACCAATCTGCTACTGGGAAGGGTGCGCTCGCAGATCATCAACGTCGGCTCCGACGCGCACCGGTCGGCGACGCTGCGGCTCGACGACTTGCACCTGCGTCAGCACAAGTGGACGCGGCTGGGCGCGTACGCGCAGTCGAAGCTCGCGGTCATGCTGTGGGGGCTGGAGCTGGATCGCAGGCTGCGCGCGGCCGGATCGCCGATCGTCACGCAGCTCACCCACCCGGGCTGGGTTGCCTCCAACTTGTCGAACCTGGGCGACTCGCCGCTGATGTCGCTGGCCCACAAGGGGGTCAAGGCGGTGGCCGACCGGTTGGCCAACGACATCGACGAAGGTGCGGCGCCCACGCTCTACTGCATCAGCGAGCCGATTCCGCCGGGCAGCTACGTCGGGGTCAGCGGCAGGTTCGGGCTGCGCGGCGGGCCGGTGCTCATCGGCCGCACGGCGCTGGCGTGCGATTACGACACCGCCGGGCGCTTGGTGGCCTTCGCCGAGCGCGAGACCGGCACGACACTGGAGGTGTAGTCATGGGTGAATTCGACAACACGGTTGCCGTGATCACCGGCGCCGCGCGTGGCCAGGGCCGCAGCCACGCCGTGGCGTTGGCCGAGCAGGGCGCCGACATCATCGCCGTCGACATCTGCGCCGATCTCGAGGCGATCCCGTACTCGTTGGGAACCAAGGCCGATCTCGAGGAGACCGTACGGCTGGTCGAAGCCGCCGGGCGCAAGGCCGTGCCCGTCGTCGCCGACGTCCGCGACCTGGCACAGCTGGAGGCCGGGGTGCAGGGCGCGATCGACGCCATCGGAGAGGTGGACATCGTCATCGCCAACGCGGGGGTGGTCGCGATCGGTGACACCGACGCCCATTCCGAGCCGGTGTTCAACTCGATCGTGGACACGAATCTCAAGGGGGTCTGGCACACGCTGCTCGCGACGGTGCCGTCGATCATCCGCAAGGGCCGGGGCGGCTCGATCGTGATGATCAGCTCGTCGCAGGGTCTGACCGGGCGGGGCGGCGACGGCAGTTCCGCGATGTTCGCCTACGCCGCTTCCAAGCACGGCGTCGTGGGTTTGATGCGTTCGGCCGCCAATGCGTATGCGCCGCACAAGATCCGGGTCAACTCTATCCACCCGGCCGGTGTCATGACGCCGATGATCCTCAACGACTTCGTCGTGAACCGGATGCTGGAGAACCCGAATCCTGCCGTCTCCCAGATGCTGCTGCCGGACGTGCCGCTGGTCGAACCGCAGGACGTGACCGAGGCGGTGCTGTGGCTGGCCGGCCCGAAAGCACGTTATGTGACGGGCGTGTCGGTGCCCGTCGACGCCGGGCACATCGTGATGTAGCTGCGGCGACCCGCTGCGCCCGGCTACGCCGCGCTTGCGATCGCCCCTAGCCCGATGGCGGCGACCCGCTGCGCCCGGCTACGCCGCGCTTGCGATCGCCCCTAGCCGCGGACGACCTTGCCGGCCTTGATGCAGGACGTGCAGACGTTCAAGCGCTGCTTGTTGCCGCCCGGACGGGTGACGACGTGCACGGTCTGGACGTTGGGGTCCCACCGGCGGCTGGTGCGGCGGTGGGAGTGCGACACCGACTTACCGAAGCCGGGGCCTTTCCCGCAGATGTCGCACACAGCGGCCATTGTTCAAGCTCCTCAAATCTCGGGGGTCCGGCAATCTGGCCGGGACAGCCCAGGTTCGCCCGGGCTCGACCAGAATACCGACTGTGGTGGCAACCACCAAAACGGTCACCACCGGCTGACCCTGCGATTACGGGGCGTCAGCGGGTCGACTGTGTGCTGGCACCCCTCTTGCCGTCGACATGGAGTCGATCACAGTTGCCGGTCGCATCGGGGTTGCTCGGGCAAACCGCCGCTAGGATGGCGTCGCCGCCGATGGTCGGTGTTGTCCCGCGTCAGGCGTGGACGGCGCGCCGGCCGTGGCTGAAGTTTTCTTCCCGGTGGTGCCGGCCCGCGCGGAGCTGCGGATGAGGCTGGGAAGCAATATCGGCAGGCTTTGAGGGGAGTGCGCGGAGTGGTTGCGCGCGCCGAAAACACCGCTGGTTCCGCCCGTGTCGAAAACCGACGCGGCTGTCCGGCGGGCGTACGACGGTTGTTATCGCGGTTGCGACGGGTCGCGGCGGCTTATCTGGTGGTGGCGGCGCTGGGCAGCGTCGCCATCGGTAGCACCTCGGGTATCAGCGCGACCGGTATGGCCGGGCCGGGCCCGAAGGCGTCATGGGCCGGCCAAGCCGGTGCCACTGCGTTGTGGTGGCAGCCCGTCAGCCTTCCTGCCGCGGTGCACGAGGATGCCGCCGTGCAAAGCCCGATTCAGCTGTCGCAGGTGGGTTTCGACGGTCGGGGAGCGTGGCCGGAGGGACCGGATGCGATCCGGGGCTACCTGGAAGAGGCGCTGACGCGGATAGGCATTACCGACGCGCCGGCCCGCGGCCATTGGATCGAGGGGATGATGACCATCGCCGATCACGAGGCTCAGTTCCACTCGGGTGCCATCAACCTGTCGGACAGCAACGCCTACGGGCCTTCCCAGCTGGACGGAGGCCCGCTGCACGCGACCCGGGGCCCGTGGCAGCTGATGCCCGATACCTTCGCGGCTTTTCACCAGGCGGGGACATCGAACTCGGCATGGGATCCGGTGGCCGCCGCGTGCGCGTCGATCAACTATCAGATGAGGCGTTACGGGGTGAGCCGCGACGGCAGCAATCAGCGCATGCTCGTGGGGCAGGCCAATCCCGGTATCAGACAGGGCTATTAAGCCCGCCCACGGTTTATCCTTGCGAAGGTGAATGGCGTCGAGGACCACCTCGATCAGATGGATCCGATGCTCGCTGCTCAGGCTTTCGCAACGTCGCCGAGCAACTGAACGCAGCGGCTCCATCGCACGGCTACGCTGGCGCCCACCCCGGATTTGGTGCTGAGGAGGTGGGTCACCCTGGGCACTGCTGACGAGTCGCACGATCGTCTCCTGGACGCGGTCACCCTGCGCGACTGGGCGCACACCGCCGTCAGCGACCTGATCACGCACATCGACGAGATCAACCGGCTGAATGTCTTCCCCGTCGCCGACTCCGACACCGGCGCCAACATGCTGTTCACCATGCGTTCGGCCCTGGCCGAGGCCAAGGTGGGCGCCGGCGCCGAGGGCGGCTCGACCTGCGTGGCGCGGGCCGCGGCGGCGCTGTCGACCGGCGCGCTGAACGGCGCGCGCGGCAACTCCGGGGTGATCCTGTCGCAGATACTGCGCGGCATCGCCGACGCCACCGCGACGGCCGCGGCCGTCGCCGGGGGCGAACTGGCCCACATCGACGTCGTCGTCCTCGCTGCGGCGCTGCAACGCGGCGTGGAGCTGGTGATCAGCTCGATGGGCGGTGAGGAGGTCCCCGGGACCATCGTGTCGGTGCTGCGGGCGGCCGCCGGTGCGGTTGCGCAGTGCGGCAAGGCCGGGGACGGGCTGGTGCCGGCGGTCATCGCCGCCGGTGACGCGGCGGTGGTGGCGCTGGAAAAGACCCCCGAACAGCTCGACGTGCTGGCCGACGCGGGCGCCGTGGACGCCGGCGGGCGCGGTCTGCTGGTCCTGCTGGACGCGTTGCGGTCCACCATCACCGGGCAAGCGCCGGCCCGCACGGTGTACGAGCTGTCGCCGCGAGCGCCGAAGCCGGAGGCGGCCGCGCAGCGCCCGGCGCCCCAGTTCGAGGTGATGTACCGGCTGGACGGCTGCGAGCCCCCGGCGGCGGACACGCTGCGCGACCGGCTGGGTGAGCTGGGTGATTCGGTGGGCATCGCCTCGGCGCCGTCGTCGGCGCAGCGGACCTATTCGGTCCACGTGCACACCGACGACGCCGGCGCCGCGGTGGAGGCGGGGCTGGCGGCCGGGCGGCTCAGCCGGATCGTCATCTCGGCGCTGAGCTCCGGCATCCCCGGCCTGCCCACCGGTGGCTGGACGCGGGAGCGCGCCGTGCTCGCCGTGGTCGACGGCGACGGCGCGGCCGACCTGTTCGCCGGCGAGGGCGCCTGCGTGCTGCAGCGCGACCCGGCCGGGCACGATCCCGTCACCAACATCAGCGCGCACCAGCTGATGCGGGCGGTCGTCGACACCGGCGCCGCCCAGGTGATGGTGCTGCCCAACGGCTATGTCGCGGCCGAGGAGCTGGTGGCCGGCTGCACCGCGGCCATCGGCTGGGGGATCGACGTGGTGCCGATCCCGAGCGGGTCGATGGTGCAGGGGCTGGCCGCGCTGGCCGTGCACGAAAGCGATCGGCAGGCGGTGGACGACGGCTACACCATGGCCCGTGCCGCCGGCGCGGCACGGCACGGCTCGGTTCGCATCGCCACCGAAAGCGCGTTGACCTGGGCGGGGCGCTGCCGCCCCGGCGACGGCCTGGGCATCGCGGGCGACGAGGTGCTGATCGTGGCCGCCGACGTGGTCGGGGCGGCGATCGGCCTGCTCGATCTCCTGCTGGCCTCCGGCGGCGACCTGGTGACGGTGCTGCTGGGCGCCGGCATCGACACCGACGGTGACGCCGGCGCCGTCGGCGACATCTTGGAAGAACACATGCACGACCACCACCCCGGAACCGAACTGGTCACCTACCGCACCGGCCACCACGGTGACGCGCTGCTGATCGGGGTCGAGTAGCGATGGTGTCGCTGAGCGACCGGCTGGACTTCGTTGTGGGCGCCAAGGCCGCCGACTCCCTCGACGAGGTGTTCGGCATCCGGACCGTCGACGACCTGCTGCGCCACTACCCGCGCAGCTACACCGAGGGCGCCAGTCGCTGGGAGGCCGACGGCGAGCGACCCGAAACGGGCGAGCACATCACCATCATCGACACGATCGCCGAAACCAAGACGTTCCCGATGAAGAAGACCCCGAAGAAGATGTGCCACCGCATCACGCTGGGCGCCGGGCGCAGCAAGGTGACCGCGACGTTCTTCAACGCGAATTACCTGAAGAAGGACCTGGTCAAGGGCGCCAAGGTGATGCTTTCCGGCGAGGTCGGATTCTTCAACAACGTGATGCAGTTGACGCACCCGGCGTTCCTCATCCTCGACGGACGCAACCGCGGGACCCGATCGTTGAAGAACATCGCCGATGCCTCGGGTGCGACCAGCGGCGAAGAACTGCTGGACGCCTACGAACGCCACTTCTTCCCGATCTATCCGGCCAGCACGAAACTGCAGAGCTGGGACATCTTTTCGTGCGTCCGCCAGGTGCTCGATGTGCTCGAGCCGGTGCCGGATCCACTGCCCGACGAACTGCGCGCGAAGCTCGGCCTGGTCTCCGAGGACGAGGCGTTGCGCGACATCCATCTGGCTGAGAGCGAGCCGCGGCGGCAGCGGGCCCGGGAGCGCCTCACCTTTGACGAAGCCGTCGGCCTGCAGTGGGCGCTGGTGGCCCGCCGCCACGGCGAGCTGTCCGAGTCGGGCCCGCCGGCCCCGCCGCGTCCGGACGGATTGGCCGCAGAACTGTTGGGGCGCTTACCCTTCGAGCTGACCGCGGGGCAGCGCGAAGTGCTCGGTGTGCTGTCCGACGGGCTCGCGGCGAGCCGCCCGCTGAACCGCCTGCTGCAGGGCGAGGTGGGTTCCGGTAAGACGATCGTCTCGGTGCTGGCGATGCTGCAGTTGGTCGACGCCGGCTATCAGTGCGCGCTGCTGGCGCCGACGGAAGTGCTTGCCGCGCAACATCTCCGGTCGATTCGCGACGTGCTCGGTCCGTTGGCGATGGCGGGACAGCTGGGTGGCGCCGACAACGGGACCCGGCTGGCGCTGCTGACCGGTTCGATGACCGCCGCACAAAAGAAGCAGATCCGCGCCGAGATCGCGGGCGGCGAGGTCGGCATCGTCGTCGGCACCCACGCGCTGCTGCAGGACGCGGTGGAATTCGACAACCTGGGCATGGTGGTGGTCGACGAACAGCACCGCTTCGGTGTCGAACAGCGAGACCAGTTGCGCTCCAAGGCCCGTCCCGGCGTGACACCGCACCTGCTGGTGATGACGGCGACGCCGATCCCGCGCACCGTCGCGCTCACCGTGTACGGCGACCTGGAAACCTCGACGCTGCGCGAACTTCCGCGCGGCCGCCAGCCCATCACCAGCAACGTCATCTTCGTCAAGGACAAGCCCGCGTGGCTGGACCGGGCCTGGCAGCGCATCACCGAGGAGGTCGCGGCAGGCCGCCAGGCCTACGTGGTGGCGGCGCGCATCGACGAGAGCGACGACCCGGGCGACCAGGAGCAGAACGCCAAGGCGCCGGAGACCGCCGAGGGCCTGTACGCCCGGCTGCGCTCGGGCGAGCTGGCGAACCTGCGGCTCGGCCTGATGCACGGGCGGCTGTCGGCCGACGAGAAGGACGCCGCGATGGCGGCCTTCCGGTCGGGCGAGGTCGATGTGTTGGTGTGCACCACCGTCATCGAGGTGGGCGTCGACGTGCCCAATGCCACCGTCATGCTGGTGATGGACGCCGACCGGTTCGGGATCAGTCAATTGCATCAGCTGCGCGGGCGGATCGGCCGCGGCCGGCATCCGAGCCTGTGCCTGTTCGCCAGCTGGTCCGCGCCGGGTTCGTCGGCCGGCCGGCGGCTGAGCGCGGTGGCCGGGACGCTGGACGGCTTCGCCCTGGCCGACCTCGACCTCAAGGAACGCCGGGAGGGAGATGTGTTGGGCCGCAACCAGTCCGGCAAGGCGATCACGCTGCGGCTGCTGTCCTTGGCCGACCATCAGGAATTCATCGAGGCGGCGCGGGACTTCTGCGTCCAGGCCTACACCGACGACCGCGCCAACCCCGGCTTGGCCGTGTTGGCAGCGCGATTCACCGACACCGACCGCATCGAATATCTGGACAAATCGTGACCGCCGGCGACGATGCAGAGCCTAGCGATGAAGAGGAGCGGCGCAGGTGAACCGCAAAGTGCTGCTGTGGCTGGCCGCGGCGGCGGCGCTCGCGTTGCTGGTGGCCTACCAGACCGCGGGCTCCTCGACGGCCCGGCATTCGGCCGAATACGCCGCGCGCGCCGACGTTCCGACGGTGCAGCCCGGCACCGACGTGCTCGCCGGCGTCGCCGTCGTGCCGCTGCGCCAGCACCGCTACGACTACCTGCGGTCGGCGTTCGGCGAGGCATGGGACGACGACAACGATGCGCCGATGGGGCACAACGGATGTGACACCCGCGACGACATCCTCAACCGCGATCTCGTCGACAAGACATACGTGTCAATCAAGCGGTGTCCGGACGCGGTGGCCACCGGCACGCTGCACGACCCCTACACCAACAAGACCATCGCCTTCCACCGCGGGCCCAAGGTCGGCGAATCCGTTCAGATCGATCACATCGTCCCGCTCGCCTACGCCTGGGACATGGGCGCCAGCGGCTGGCCCGCTCCCGAGCGGCTGCGTTTCGCCAACGACCCCGCCAACCTGCTGGCCGTCGACGGGCAGGCCAATCAGGACAAGGGCGATTCGCCGCCGGCGCAATGGATGCCGCCGAACGCGGCGTTCGCTTGCCAGTACGCCATGCAGTTCATCGCGGTGCTGCGCGGCTACGCGCTGCCGGTGGACCAGGCGTCCACCGGCGTGCTGCGGGAGGCCGCGACGACCTGCCCGACGGGATAGCGGGCTACGAGCCTGTGTAGGTCTCCGGGTCCGGGCGCAGCCGGGTGCCGTCGTTGAGGCCGTTGATCGCGTCCATGTGCTCGTGGGCCAGCTCGAAGTCGAACACGTCCAAGTTGGAGGCGATGTGCTCGGGGTTGGCCGACCGGAAGACGACCGCGTTGCCCAGCTGCAGGTTCCACCGCAGCAGCACCTGCGAGGCGGTCTTGCCGTATTCGCCGGCGACCGAATTCACCGTCGCGTTGTCGTTCAGCTTGCCCAGCGCCAGCGGCGTGTAGGACTGCGTGAGCACGTTGTGCTCGGCGTTGGTCTTGCGCAGCGCTTCCTGGTTGAGCAGCGGATGCAGCTCGATCTGGTTGACCGCCGGGGTGACGAAGGTGAGGTCGATGACCGTCGTCAGGTGCTCGTCGGTGAAGTTGGAGACGCCGATTGAGCGGGCGAGACCATCCCCCCGCGACTGGATCAGCCCGCCGAAGGAGTTGACGTACGTCCCCAGCGACGGGGCGGGCCAGTGGATCAGGTAGAGGTCCACGTAGTCCAGGCCGAGGCGCTCGAGGCTCGCGCTGCACGCGTCCATCGCCCCCTTGAAACCCTGGTCGGGGGTCGCGAGCTTGGTGGTGACGAACAACTCGGCACGGGGAATGCCGGAGGCGGCGATCGCGCGGCCGACGGCGGCTTCATTCCCGTAGACCGCCGCGGTGTCGATCAGCCGGCAGCCGATCTCCAGCGCCGCCGACACCGCGCGTTCGGTCTCGTCGTCCGACAATTCCGCGACGCCCAGGCCCAGGGCCGGAATCGTGTTTTCGTCGTTGAGAGCAATTGAGGGTAAGGCGGAGCCCGACTCGCCGGCCAATTCATTCACCTGCCTGTGAAATTGAAGGTTCGAGATTGTGCACCGAGCCGGGTTCCGTCATCGAGCGAGAGATCAACGCCGTTCGGCGCCGAGTTCGAGGCGCTCGGTTCGATCGCGTCGAAGTTGCTCGCAATCCGATGACAGCTCACCGACTTGTGGATCACGATATTACCGAGTCAGTAAATGCAACCCAATCAACACCTGGGCAGGTGTCTATCCGCGCCTTCTGCATCGTGTACGCCACCCCGTACAGTTGGTCGCGCGGCACACCGGAATCGGCAGCCGATCGGCCGGTCTTGCGTATGACGCGGGGGCGGCGGTGATGTCGATTTGCCGGTCACCGACGACGGCGGCGCTGACCGCCCGTTTGGTGGCCGCCGGGGCCGGCAAGCCTCGAGACGACGGGTAGCGGTAACCGAATAACCGTTCGTCGTCGAGCGTTAGCACGTGTTGTTTAAGGGGGTTGCCCATGACCAGGCCTCTGTCAGGCGCACCGGAGCTCGAGTACGGAGCCGCCCGCGCCTCGGTGCCGCTGGCCAGTCGCATCCAAGGCGCCGTCACCAGCGTCGGGGCCAAGGTCATCCCGTGGATCCCGACCGCGATCAGGCGAGGGCTGGTCCGCGGCCGTTCGGTCATCATCGATGGCAACACGCTGGATCCGACGTTGCAGCTGATGCTTTCGGGCCTGCGCGCCGTGGGCGTCGACGGGCTGGTCGTGGACGACGACCCGCGGGCGTCGCGCGCGCAGATGCGCGAGTCGACCGTCGGGTTCCCCGGGCCGCAGATCCACGTCGACGTGGACGAGCTGTCGCTGCCCGGCCCGGCCGGCGACACCCCGGCCCGCCACTACCGCCCGGCGAGCGGCGAGGCGGCGCCGCTGCTGGTCTTCTATCACGGCGGGGGCTGGTCGATCGGCGACCTGGACACCCACGACGCCTTGTGCCGGCTGACCTGCCGCGACGCCGGCATCCACGTGTTGTCGATTGACTACCGGCTGGCCCCCGAGCACCCGGCGCCGGCCGCCATCGAGGACGCCTACGCGGCCTTCACCTGGGCCTACCGGCACGCCGGCGAGCTGGGCGCGACGCCGGGGCGGGTCGCGGTCGGCGGCGACAGCGCTGGCGGCAACCTGGCCGCCGTCGTCAGCCAGATGGCGCGCGACGAAGGCGCCCCGGCGCCGGCGCTGCAATGGCTGATCTATCCGCGCACCGACTTCACCGCGCAGAACCGGTCGCTGACCCTGTTCTCGCGCGGCTTCCTGCTGACCAAGCGGGACATCGACTGGTTCGAATCGCAGTATCTGCGGCGCTCGGAGCTCGACCGCACCGATCCGCGGGTATCCCCGGCGCTGGCCGAATCGCTGACCGGCCTGGCGCCCGCGCTGATCGCGGTCGCCGGCTTCGACCCGCTGCGCGATGAGGGCGAGAGCTACGCCGAGGCGCTGCGGGCCGCCGGGGTCGCGGTGGACCTGCGGTACCTGGGTTCGCTGACCCACGGCTTCGCCAATCTGTTCCAGCTGGGCGGCGACAGCATGGTCGCGACCAGCGAGCTGATTTCGGCCCTGCGCGCACACCTGAGCCGGGTCTGATTCCTTGGGCGACCGGCGCCGGTAATCTAGAGGCGCTTTGTCCGATCGCTTTGTCCGCAACCGGGCAGACCGACAACTCGTACCGAAAGATCAGGGAACCTGTGGCCGACAAACCCAAACGTCCCCCGCGATTCGACATGAAGTCGGCCTCCGGCGGTAAGTCGAGCCGACTCGTCCAAATCGGCGGCACCGCATTCGTGGTGATCTTCGCGGTCGCCCTCGTCTTCTACATCGTGACGTCGCACCACAAGAAGACCGGCCCCACCGGCGCCGGCGACACCGTCCGAGTGACGTCGAGCAAGCTGGTCACCCAGCCGGGCACCAGCAACCCCAAGGCCGTGGTGACGTTCTACGAGGACTTCCTGTGCCCGGCGTGCGGCAACTTCGAGCGCACCTTTGGCCCCACGGTGTCCAGGCTCATCGATCTCGGCGCCATCGCCGCCGACTACTCCATGGTGTCGATCCTGGACAGTCCACGGAACCAGAACTATTCGTCGCGCGCGGGGGCCGCGGCCCTGTGCGTCGCCGACGAGTCCCAGGACGCGTTCCGGCGCTTCCACTCCGCACTGTTCAGCACCGACATCCAGCCGAGCGAAACCGCCAAGACCTTCCCCGACAACGCGCGGCTGATCGAACTCGCCCGCGAGGCCGGGGCGGCGGGCAAGGTGCCGGACTGCATCAACAGCGGCAAGTACCTGTCCAAGGTCACCGGCGAAGCGGCGACCGCGCACATCAACGCGACGCCGACCATCAAGATCAACGGTGACGACTACGACCCGTCGACACCCGATGCGCTGGTCAACAAGATCAAAGAGATCGTGGGCAACATTCCGGGCATCGACGGCGCGGTCGCGCCGGCATCCATGTGACCGGTGCGGTGTCCACAGCAGCTGCTGACCCGACGGGCGGGCTCACCCCGGATACGTCGCCGGCGCCGCGAGTGCCGGCGCTCAGCGCCTGGTGGGTGCTGATCGCCGGTCTGATCGGCTTGGTGGCGTCGATGACGCTGACGATCGAGAAGATCGACATCCTGCTCAACCCGTCGTACGTGCCGTCCTGCAACATCAACCCGATCCTGTCCTGCGGCTCGGTGATGATCACGCCGCAGGCGTCGCTGCTGGGCTTCCCCAACCCGCTGCTGGGCCTGGTGGCCTTCACCGTGGTGGTCGTCACCGGGGTGCTGGCGCTGACGAAAGTGGCGCTACCGCAATGGTATTGGGTGGGGCTGACGGTCGGGGTGCTGGTCGGTGCGGTGTTCGTGCACTGGCTGATCTTCCAGAGCCTGTACCGCATCAACGCGTTGTGCCCGTACTGCATGGTGGTCTGGGCGGTCACCATGTCGCTGCTGGTGGTGGTCGCCTCGATCGCCTATCGTCCGGCCCTGCAAGAGCGCCAGGCCGGCCCCGCGTGGGTGCTCTTCCAGTGGCGGTGGTCGATCGCCGCGCTCTGGTTCACCGCGGTGTTCCTGCTGATCATGGCGCGGTTTTGGGACTACTGGTCGACGCTGCTGTAGGTAGTTGCAGGTGACCCGGATCATTGGCGGCGCGGCCGGGGGACGTCGCATCGCGGTTCCGCCGCGCGGCACCAGGCCCACCACCGACCGGGTCCGCGAGTCGCTCTTCAACATCCTTAACGCGCGTCTGGAGCTGACCGGGCTCAGCGTGCTGGATCTCTACGCCGGCTCGGGCGCGCTGGGATTGGAGGCGCTTTCCCGCGGCGCCGCCGCCGCGCTCTTCGTGGAGTCCGACCCGCGCACCGGATCCGTCATCGCGCGCAACATCGACACCTTGGGCCTGCCCGGCGCGACGCTGCGCCGGGGAGCGGTGGCGACCGTGCTGGCGGCCGGGACCGCGGCCGCATTCGATCTGGTGCTGGCCGACCCGCCCTACGACGTCGACGCCGCGGAAGTCGAGGCCGTGCTGGCCGCGTTGGCCGCGCACGGCTGGGTGCGCGGGGGCAGCGTCGCGGTGGTGGAGCGCGCGGCCGGCGGCGCGCCACTGAATTGGCCGGCCGGGTGGTCGGTGTGGCCGCAACGGGTTTACGGCGACACCCGTCTGGAGCTGGCCGAGCGCCAGTGAGGTGGGCGTGTACCGTCATTCGTCATGGCGCCGCTCCTCAGCATCGCTTCGCTCTGCAACATCTCGGCGCGCGTCATGGCGAGACGACCCCTTCACGTCGGAGCGCCCGCATGACCGGCGCGGTGTGCCCGGGCTCGTTCGACCCGGTGACCTTGGGCCACATCGACGTCTTCGAGCGCGCGTCGGCTCAGTTCGACGAGGTGGTGGTGGCGATCCTGACCAACCCCGCCAAAAAGGGCATGTTCGATCTGGACGAGCGGATCGCGATGATCAACGAATCGACGACGCACCTGCCCAACCTGCGGGTGGAAGCTGGGCAGGGGCTGGTGGTGGATTTCGTCCGGTCGCGCGGCATGACCGCCATCGTCAAGGGGTTGCGCACCGGCACCGACTTCGAATACGAGCTGCAGATGGCGCAGATGAACAAGCACGTCGCCGGCGTGGACACCTTTTTCGTCGCCACCGCCCCGCGCTATTCGTTCGTGTCGTCCTCGCTGGCCAAAGAGGTCGCGATGCTCGGCGGTGACGTGTCGGAATTGCTGCCCGAACCGGTCAATCGTCGCCTGCGTCAAAGGATTTCGGATATCTCCTGACCCGGTTGCCCGGCGCCGAAAGCCCTTCGCGGCAATCGGATTGACGGGGCCGGCGGCGCCCTGGAGTTCCCGGGCGCGCAGCGGGTACCCGAAGGTTTCGGGTTCTCCGTCGATTACCCATGAGTCCCTCGCAAGGGGCAGTCGACGGGTTCGAGCGCGCCACCGGCAACCAAGTCCACCGGAATAGATCGCAGACGCCCACGCAGAACGTATGTTGAAGATCTGATCCGAAGGAGGGAGTACGCGGGGTCGCCGACGTCGATAGGGGAACGGCATTCATGACGGTAGACAATCCATTCGACGTACCCGAGGCTGCGGCCGATCTGATCGCGCTGCTCGCCGACGAGGGAGTCGCGCACTTCTTCATCAACCCCGGAACAGATTCCGCGCCGATCCAGGAGGCGCTGGCGGCGGCGCGCGCCGCAGGCACGCCGAGCCCGCAGGCGGTGTTGTGCGTGCACGAGAGCATCGCGCTGGCGGCGGCCATCGGCCATCACATGGCCAGCGGCCGCCCGCAGGCGGTCATGGTGCACGTCGACGCCGGGACGCTGAACCTGGGCTGCCAGCTGCACAACGCGCAGCGCAACGGAACTCCGGTGGTGATGTTCGCGGGGCGCACTCCCTACAGTTCGGCGCCGCAGGTGCGCGGTCACCGCGATACCTATATCCATTGGCAGCAGGAGCAACTCGACCAGCCGGCCGTGGTGCGCAACTACGCCAAGTGGCACATGGAGGTGCCCCGCGGCCGCGAGCTGGCCCCGATCGTGCGGCGGGCTTTTCAGGTCGCCCAATCCTGCCCGTCCGGTCCCGCCTACGTCATGCTGCCGCGAGAAGCGTTGATGGAGCCGGGCGTCGGTGCGTTGCCGCGCCGGTTGCCGCCGGCCGTACCGCCCGGCCCCGACCCGGGCGCGCTCGGACGGTTGGCGGGAATCCTGGTGGCGGGCAAGCGTGTTGTCATCGTCACGTCCAGGACCGCGGCCGACCCGGGGACCGCGACCGTGCTGGGGCGCATCGCCGAGCTGCTCGGCGCGCCGGTCATCGATCAGGGCGACCGCGCCAACCTGCCGCCTGGGCATCCGCTGCACGTGGTGGGCGACGCCGCCCCGCTGGAAAGCGCCGACACCGTGCTGCTGCTGGACTCCGAGGTGCCCTGGGTGCCGTCGCAGCTGTCCCCGCCCGCGGACGCCCGTGTGGTTCAGATCGACGGGGATCCGGTCAAACCGAGCATGCCGCTGTGGTCGTATCCGGTCGAGGTCGCCTTGACCGCCGACACCCGCGTGGCGCTGCTGCTGCTCGAGCAGACCCTGTTGCGGCTGGCCACCGACGAGCTGCGGGAGAAGTGGGCCGCGCGCCGGCAGGCGGCGGAGGCCGAGACCGCCGAACGCGACCGCGAAGCGATCCGCCGGGCCGCCTCCGACCAGCCGGCGGATGTGCCCGATGCGATGCTGGCCGCGCTGGGCCGCGCCCTGCCCGACGACGCGATCGTGGTCCAGGAGGCCGTGACCAACCGGGCCGCCGTGGCCCGGCAGGTGCGCCGAGCTCCCGGGCACCTATTCGACACGGGCGCACCGGCTTTGGGCTGGGCGCTCGGCGGCGCCTTCGGGGTCAAGCTCGCCCGGCCGGAGGCGCCCGTCGTCGCCATCTGCGGTGACGGTTCGTTCAACTTCGGCGTGCCCACCGCCGCGCTGTGGTCGGCGCATCGCCACGGTGCGCCGTTCGTGACCGTCGTCTTGAACAACAGGTCTTACCTGGCCTCCAAGCTGCCGGTAATGGGGTTGTACCCGGACGGAGTGTCGGTGCGGGAGAACGACTTCAGCGAAACCTGGCTCACCCCGGACACCGACTATGCCGCACTCGCCAGGGCCTGCGGCGGCAGCGGACGCAGCGTGCACACGCCGGCGGAGATGAGCGAGGCCATCGGATGGGCGCTCGGCGAGGCCGACCAAGGGCGTTGCGTGGTGCTGGACGTGCGGTTGCCACAACCCTGACGCCGGTCAGTGGTGATGTTCGGTTTCGCCGGCGCCGGGGGAGCCGCCCATCATGCGCACCATCGGCAGGCCCCCGGACGTGACGAACCGGGCGACCAGGATGGCCGCGAGCGCCAGGAACGCGATGTTGAGCCAGGTCGTGTAGTTCCATGAGATCGACGCCTCGATCACCGTCGCGTTGCGCTGCGCGGGAATGAGATTTGTTGTGCCGAAGATCAATTCGACCAGATACCCGGCGGCGACCATCGCGGCGTAGAAGGTGCCCAGTAGCGTCAGCATCATCGTGGTGCCGTAGTACTTGCGGTAGATATTGAGGATCGGAAGGATCAGCAGGTCGGCGTAGATGAACGCGATGACGCCGCCGAAGCTGATGCCGCCGTTCCACAGCACCGCGGCCAGCGGGACATTGCCGATGGAGCATACGAAGGACACGATCGCCACGATGGGCCCCACGATCGGCCCCCATATCGCCGAGAGGCCCGGGTGATCGGCCAAAAAGAAGACCTGCCAGAACTTTTCGGGCACCCAGGCCCCGACGGCGCCCGCGATCAGCAGGCCCAGGACGAGGTCGCGCAGGATCGCCAGCCACTCCATCACGAACACGTGCGAGACCGAGGTCAGGCCCACGGGGGAGAACAGCCGTCGCCAGAACGAGCCTTCCCCCTGGATGGACATGTCCATGGCGGCATGGCCTTCCATCACGCCGGCGATTCCCCGCTCGGCCTGCTCGCGGGCGGCGTCGACGAGCCGCGACCGCACGAACAGCCGGAACAACACGGCCAGCGCCACGATCATCAGTGGGCCGCCGACGAGCTCGGCGGCGGTGAACTGCCAGCCCATCAACAGCGCCAGGATGATGCCCAACTCCACCACCAGGTTGGTGGACCCGATTTCGAACGCCATCGCGGCGGTGAAGTCCGCGCCCTTGCGGAACAGCGATCGCGCCAACGCCACGGCGGCGTACGAGCACGACGATGACGCCGCCCCCAGTCCCGCCGAGACCGCCAGGGTGCGCGGCCGGTCGTCACCCATCAACGCCACGATCGTGGAGCGGCGCACGACGGCCTGCACCACCGCCGAGAGGGCGAAGCCCAGGATCAGCGCCCAGAGGATTTCCCACGTCATCGAGCCCGCGAGCGTCAAGGCGTGCCCGACCGCCGATAGCACCGTCATTGAGAATCCTCCTGCGGGAAACGCGTCGCTTCCGGGGACGCCGCGCCCACCCGCGGATTATACCCCTTGGGGGTATAGCAGACGGGCGTAATGTCGCCGGTGCCCCCGCCCCCGGCACAGCCAGACGCGTCGTGCCCGCCGCGGCGGTGACGGCCTCGGATAGTGCCCCGGGCCGTCCGCGACCTAGAATCGCTGGCACATAGCCGGGTCCCCGGCGCGTCGACGCGAATGCCGGGCCGCAGCCCCACCCGCATCGGCGGGGTCCCGGCAACGAATATGGATGAACCACCCCGCGCGGCCGCCGTGGCCGCGGTAACAGCGTGAATGGGCGCTTCTGCGATGACACTGACTTCCAACCGCCGGGCCGGAAACACCGGACCAGGGCGTTTGCGGCGCACCGAACGGGCCAATACCCGACACACCGGTGTCGCCACCGCAGTCACAGGGACATCACCAGGCACACTAGTAACAACCGGATCTTTGCAGACGCCAGGAGGGTATGGCCGTGTATCGAGTCTTTGAGGCGCTGGACGAACTCAGCGCCATCGTGGAAGAAGCCCGTGGCGTTCCGATGACGGCCGGCTGCGTAGTGCCTCGTGGCGACGTGCTGGAGTTGATCGACGACATCAAGGATGCGATCCCGGGCGAACTGGACGACGCCCAGGACGTCCTGGATGCGCGCGACTCCATGCTGCAGGACGCCAAGGCGCACTCCGAGTCCATGGTGTCCTCGGCGACCACCGAGTCCGAATCGATGCTCAACCACGCGCGCTCGGAGGCCGACCGGCTGCTGTCCGACGCCAAGGCGCAAGCCGACCGGATGGTGAGCGAAGCGCGCCAGCACAGCGAGCGGATGGTCGGCGAGGCCCGCGAAGAGTCGGTGCGCATCGCCACGGCCGCCAAGCGCGAGTACGAGGCCAGCGTCGGGCGCGCCCAGGCCGAAGCCGACCGGCTGCTCGAAAACGGCAACATCTCCTACGAGAAGGCCGTGCAAGAGGGCATCAAGGAGCAGCAGCGCCTGGTGTCGCAGAACAGCGTGGTGGAGGCGGCCAACGCCGAGGCCACCCGGCTCATCGACTCGGCGCACGCCGAGGCCGACCGACTGCGCGGCGAATGCGACATCTATGTCGACAACAAGCTCGCCGAGTTCGAGGAATTCCTCAACGGCACCCTGCGGTCGGTGGGACGCGGACGTCACCAGCTGCGGACAGCGGCCGGTACCCACGACTACGCGGTGCGGTAGCCCTTCGCGGCTGTTTGCCGGGCGGGCGCGCCCTGGAATTATGCGGTCAGCGCCGTAGGATTTCCGATATGACGCGGCAGCACAGCACACCATCGACTCGGTCACGCCTGGCCGCACCGATGGCGTTCGACATCACCCGGCTCGGGCGCCGCCCCGGGGCGATGGTGACCCTGCGGCAGACCGTGCCCAGTCCGTCGCGCATCGGGCTGGACATGATCGCGATCGAGGCGGACGCCCCACTCGAGCTGGATTTACAGATCCAATCGGTGTCCGAGGGCGTCCTGGTGACCGGGACGGTCACCGCGCCCACCGCCGGCGAGTGTTCGCGTTGCCTGACCAAGCTCGAGGGACAGGTGCAGGTGCGGCTCACCGAGCTGTTCGCCTACCCGGACAGCACCACCGAGGCGACCACCGAGGAAGACGAGGTGGGCCACATCGTCGACGACACCATCAACCTCGAGCAGTCCATCGTCGACGCCGTGGGACTGGAACTTCCGTTCTCGCCCGTGTGCTCGCCGGACTGCCCGGGGCTGTGCCCCGAATGCGGTGTTTCGCTGGCCGCCGAGCCGGATCATCAGCACGATCGCATCGATCCGCGCTGGGCCAAGCTGGCGGGCATGTTCACCGCTGAGTCGGACGAGCCACGGGGTGAGCGGTGAGTTCACGCCAACCGCTGCTCGACGCCCTGGGGGTTGAGCTGTCCGAGGAACTGCTGTCCCTGGCGCTCACGCATCGCAGCTATGCGTACGAACACGGCGGCCTGCCGACCAACGAACGCCTGGAATTCCTGGGCGACGCCGTGCTGGGCCTGACCATCACCGACGAGCTGTACCACCGGCATCCCGACCGCACCGAGGGTGATCTGGCCAAATTGCGGGCCAGCGTGGTCAACACCCAGGCGCTGGCCGACGTCGCGCGCAAGCTGTGCGACGGGGGCCTCGGCGTCCACCTGATGCTGGGGCGCGGGGAGGCCAACACCGGGGGCGCCGACAAATCGAGCATCCTGGCCGACGGCATGGAATCGCTGCTGGGCGCGATCTACCTTGATCACGGCATCGACGTCGCGCGCGAGGTGATTCTGCGGTTGTTCGGCCCGCTGTTGGACGCCGCGCCGACGCTGGGCGCCGGGCTGGACTGGAAGACCAGCCTGCAGGAACTGACCGCGGCCCGCGGCATGGGTGCGCCCTCCTACGTCGTCACCTCCACAGGACCCGACCACGACAAGGAATTCACTGCGGTCGTCGTGCTGGCCGAGACCGAATACGGCACGGGTGTGGGCCGCTCCAAGAAGGAGGCCGAGCAGAAGGCCGCGGCGGCCACCTGGAAGACGCTCGACTTGCTGGACCCCGCGGGAAAAACCAGCGTCTAGATGCCCGAACTGCCCGAAGTCGAGGTGGTGCGCCGCGGCCTGCACGCCCACGTCGTCGGCAAGACGATGACTGCCGTCCGGGTGCATCACCCGCGCGCGGTGCGTCGTCACGAAGCCGGGCCCGCGGACCTCACCGCCCGGCTGCTGAACGCGCGAATCACCGGAACCGATCGGCGCGGCAAGTACCTGTGGCTGCTGCTCGACACGGAACCCGCTGGGCGGGAATCGGATACGGCGCTGGTGGTGCACCTCGGCATGAGCGGGCAGATGCTGCTGGGTGAGGTGCCGCGCGCCGACCACGTCCGGATCTCCGCGCTGCTCGACGACGGGACCGTGCTGAGCTTCGCCGATCAGCGCACCTTCGGTGGGTGGATGCTCGCCGATCTGGTCGAGGTGGACGGCAGCGTGCTGCCGGAGCCCGTCGCGCATCTGGCGCGTGACCCGCTGGACCCCCGCTTCGATGCGGATGCCGTAGTAAAAGTGTTGCGGCGCAAGCATTCCGAGATCAAGCGGCAGCTTCTCGATCAGCAGGTGGTGTCCGGCATCGGCAACATCTACGCCGACGAGGCGCTGTGGCGCGCCAAGCTGAACGGCGCCCGGATCGCCGACACGCTGAGCCGCAAGCAGTTGATCGCCGTGCTGGACGCGGCGGCCGAGGTGATGCGCGATGCGCTGGCCCAGGGCGGGACCTCGTTCGATTCGCTGTACGTCAACGTCAACGGCGAATCCGGATACTTCGACCGATCGCTGGACGCCTACGGCCGCGAGGGCGAAGCCTGCCGCCGGTGCGGGGCGGTGATGCGCCGGGAGAAGTTCATGAACCGCTCCTCGTTCTACTGCCCGAAATGCCAACCGCGACCGCGTGTTTGAGTATCTTCGGCCGACTCAATCGAAGATGTCGTGGTGCAGCGCCCCGGTGGGCAACGCCGGGTCGACGAACCACTCGTGGCTGAACAGCGTACCGAACACCTGAGGCGGCAACCGGAGCAGCAGCCCGAACACCTTTGCGGCCAGGCCGGAAGCGCCGATCTGAGAGCGGTGCGCGGCGAATGCGTCGCGCTTCTGGCGCGCGAAGCGAAAGACATTGATGCGGTGGGTGATTGTGGCGCGCGGCGCGTAGGCACCGCGAACGATGTCGCGCTCGTACGGGCCGGGCAGCCGCAACAGGTGCGCGACATCGCTGACGCGGAGCAGCATTTCGCGCGGCATCGTCACCTCCAGCACCCGCGGGGTGGCGGCGAGTTCGGCGGCCCGCTTGCCGACGTGGTGCACCTGGACGTGGTCCCGATGGCCGTAGCCGCCGTTGGGCTGGTAGCTGAGCAGCAGGTCGGCGTGTTCGTCGCGCAGGATGCGGGCCAGCCGCCCGGCGGCCTCGTCGAGATCGGCCCGCCCGAACCGGGTGCGCCCGGGGGGGTCCGGATAGAACAGCGGGCCGTAGCCGCTGTCCGCATACCCGAGGCACTCCACCCGGTGCGCCCCGAGAATGCTTGCGCTTCGGCGTAATTCGTCGAGCCGGTAGTTGCCGTCCTCGTTGTGGATGCGCCCGTCGGTGGCCGTGACCACGACCACCCGGTGCCCGGCCGTGGCCGCCCGCGCCAGGGTGCCGCCGGTGAGCACGACCTCGTCGTCCGGGTGGGCGTGGAAAGCGACCACGGTGGCCATGCCAAGCAGTATGCCCGCGCCTCCGAGTTCGCCTCGCCCGGTAGAAATAAGCCATGGCCGAACTATGGGTGGAACGCACCGGAACTCGCCGCTACACGGGGTACAGCTCGCGCGGCGCGCAGGTGCCGATCGGTTCCGAGGACGTCGACGGCGTATTCACGCCCGGCGAGCTGCTCAAGATCGCGCTCGCGGCGTGCAGCGGGATGTCCAGCGACCTGCCCCTGGCCCGCCGGCTGGGCGACGACTACAAGGCGGTCATCAGGGTCTCCGGCGCCGCCGACCGCGAGCAGGAGCGCTATCCGCTACTGGAAGAGACCCTGGAACTGGACCTGTCGAGCCTGGCCGACGACGAGAAGGAGCGCCTGCTGGTCGTGGTCAGCCGGGCCATCGATCAGGTCTGCACCGTCGGGCGCACGCTCAAGTCCGGTACCACGGTCAACTTCGAGGTCAGCTCCGAGGCGAAAAATGTCGGAGCCTGACACCCGGCTCACCGCCTGGGTGCACGGCCGGGTCCAGGGGGTGGGTTTCCGCTGGTGGACGCGGTGCCGCGCGCTGGAGCTGGGCCTCACCGGTTACGCGGCCAACCAGGCCGACGGCCGCGTCCTGGTGGTCGCCCAGGGGCCGCGGGCGGCCGGCGAGGAGCTGCTGCACCTGCTCGAAGGCGGCACGGCCTGGCCGGCGCGGCCCGGTCACGTCGACAACGTGGTCGCCGACTGGTCGCAGCCGCAGGGGCGGTTCGAGGGATTCGTCGAGCGCTGACGGGCAGTTGGCGACAACCGCCCCCTGGGTGCGTCACATCTGTCACACCGGCCACGGGTGGAAGGCCACAATCCCCTTCTCTCCGTGGCGGATGTGACCACTGTGACCACTGCGCCGACCGCTCGGAGCGCGGCGCTATTTCGGGCCTGCCGACACCCCTCGGTGAAGCCGTCCGGGCTGATTTGAGCGGTAGTCTGGCTCGCCGTGTACCTCAAGAGTCTGACGCTGAAGGGCTTCAAGTCCTTCGCCTCGCCGACGACTCTGCGCTTCGAGCCGGGCATCACCGCCGTCGTCGGGCCCAACGGCTCCGGCAAATCCAACGTCGTCGACGCGCTGGCCTGGGTGATGGGGGAGCAGGGAGCAAAGACACTGCGCGGCGGCAAGATGGAAGACGTCATCTTCGCCGGGACCTCGTCGCGGGCCCCGCTGGGACGCGCCGAGGTCACCGTCACCATCGACAACTCCGACAACGCGCTGCCCATCGAATACTCCGAGGTGTCCATCACGCGGCGGATGTTCCGCGACGGCGCCAGCGAGTACGAAATCAACGGCAGCAGTTGCCGTTTGATGGATGTTCAGGAGCTGCTGAGCGACTCCGGGATCGGCCGGGAGATGCACGTCATCGTCGGGCAGGGCAAGCTCGACGAGATCCTGCAATCGCGGCCCGAGGACCGTCGCGCGTTCATCGAAGAAGCTGCCGGTGTGCTCAAGCACCGCAAGCGCAAGGAAAAGGCCCTCCGCAAACTCGACGCGATGTCGGCGAACCTGGCCCGGCTCACCGACCTGACCACCGAACTGCGCCGGCAGCTCAAGCCGCTGGGCCGCCAGGCCGAGGTGGCCCGTCGCGCCCAGACCATTCAGGCCGACCTGCGTGACGCTCGGCTGCGGCTGGCCGCCGACGACCTGGTCAACCGGCAGGGCGAGCGCGAGGCGATCTTCGAGGCCGAGGCCGCCATGCGCCGCGACCACGATCAGGCCGCGTCGCGGTTGGCCGTGGCGTCCGAGGAGCTGACCACCCACGAGGCCGCGGTCGGCGAGTTGTCGAGCCGGGCCGAGTCGGTGCAGCACACCTGGTTCGCCCTGTCCGCCCTGGCCGAACGGGTCGCCGCGACGGTACGCATCGCCAGCGAGCGGGCCCACCACCTGGATGTGGAGCCGGTTGCCCCCAGCGACACCGACCCCGACGCCCTGGAAGCCGAGGCCGAGCAGGTCGCGGTCGCCGAGCGGCAGCTGCTCGCCGAACTGGCCGGCGCGCGCACCCGCCTGGACGGCGCCCGCGCCGAATTGGCCGAGCGCGAGCGCGAAGCCGCCGAGGCCGACCGGGCCCATATGGCGGCGGTGCGTGCGGAGGCGGATCGCCGAGAAGGCTTGGCGCGCTTGGCCGGTCAGGTGGAGACGATGCGGGCGCGCGTCGAATCGATCGACGACAGCGTGGCGCGCCTGTCCGAACGCATCGAACAGGCCGCCGCCCGCGCGCAGCAGGCCAAGGTGGAATTCGAGACCGTGCAGGGCCGGGTCGGTGAACTCGATCAGGGCGAGGTGGGTCTGGACGAACACCACGAGCGCACCGTCGCCGCGCTGCGGCTGGCCGACGAGCGGGTGGCCGAGCTGCAGTCCGCCGAGCGGGACGCCGAACGCCAGGTGGCGTCGTTGCGGGCCCGCATCGACGCCCTCGCGATCGGGCTCGACCGCAAGGACGGCGCGGCGTGGCTCACCCAAAACCACGGCGGCACAGGTCTTTTAGGGCCGATGGCCAAGCTGGTCAAGGTTCGCTCCGGCTACGAGGCGGCGCTGGCCGCGGTGCTGGGAACGGCGGCCGACGCGCTGGCCGCCGAAAGCTTCGGCGCGGCCCGTTCGGCCGTCGCCGCCCTCAAGGAGGCGGACGGCGGCCGCGCCGCGCTGGTGCTGGGCGACTGGCCCGCCGATCAGCCCCCGCCGCAGCCCGCCCCGGCGGGCGCGCGGTGGGCGCTCGACCTGATCGACGCGCCGGCGCGGCTGCGCGGCGCGATCACGGCCATGCTCTCCGGCGTCGCGGTGGTCGACGACCTGGACCAGGCGCTGACCCTGGTGGCGGCGCACCCCCAGCTGCGCGCGGTCACGCTCGACGGTGACCTGGTGGGCGCCGGCCGGGTGAGCGGCGGCTCGGACCGCAAGCTGTCCACGCTTGAGGTGACCTCGGAGATCGACAAGGCCGGCGACGAGCTGACCGCCGCGGAGGCCCGGGTCGCCCAGCTGACCGCGGCGTTGTCCGGGGCGCTGACGGAGCAGGCCGCCCGCCAGGACTCGGCCGAGCAGGCGCTGGCCGCGCTCAACGAGTCCGACAGCGAGATCTCCGGGATGTACGAGCAGCTGGGCCGGCTCGGCCAGGAGGCCCGGACGTCCGAGGACGAGTGGAGCAGGCTGCTGCGGCAGCGGGAAGAGCTCGAGGCGGGCCGGACCCAGACCGTCGCCGAAGTCACCGAACTGGAAACTCGGCTGCGCAACGCCCAGGAGACCCAACACGCGCCGACCGAAGAACCCGTGAACCGTCAGCAGATCGCCGCGGCGACCGAAACCGCCCGCAGCGTCGAGGTGGAGGCCCGGCTGGCGGTGCGGACCGCCGAGGAGCGTGCGAATGCGGTTCGCGGGCGGGCGGATTCGTTGCGCCGCGCGGCCGCGGCCGAACGCGAAGCCCGCTTGCGGGCCCAGCAGGCGAGGGAGGCGCGGCTGCGCGCCGCCGCGGTGGCAGCGGCGGTGGCCGACTCCGGGCGGCTGCTGGCGCAGCGGCTGAACGGGGTCGTCGACGCCGCCGCCAAGATCCGCGACGCCCTGGCCGCCGAACGCCAGCAGCGGGCGACCGCGATGGCCGCGGTGCGCGACGAGGTGAACGCGTTGGGCGCCCGGGTGGCCGCCCTGACCGACTCGCTGCACCGCGATGAGGTGGCCAACGCCCAGGCGGCCATGCGGATCGAGCAGCTCGAACAGATGGTGCTCGAGCAGTTCGGCATGGCACCGGCCGACCTGATCGCCGAGTACGGGCCGGAGAATCAGCTGCCGCCCTCCGACCTGGAGATGGCCGAATACGAGCAGGCTAAGGAGCGCGGCGAACAGGTATTCGCGCCCGCCCCGATTCCCTACGACCGGCCCACCCAGGAGCGGCGGGCCAAGCGGGCCGAGCGTGAGCTAGCCGAACTGGGCCGGGTCAACCCGCTGGCGCTGGAGGAGTTCGCCGCGCTCGAGGAGCGCTACAACTTCCTGTCCACCCAGCTCGAGGACGTCAAGGCCGCCCGCAAGGACCTGCTCGGGGTGGTCGACGAGGTCGACGCCCGCATCCTGCAGGTGTTCAGCGAGGCCTACACCGACGTCGAACGCGAGTTCACCGAGGTCTTCACCGTGCTGTTCCCCGGCGGTGAGGGCCGGCTGCGGCTGACCAACCCCGACGACATGCTCACCACCGGCATCGAGGTCGAGGCCCGCCCGCCGGGCAAGAAGGTCACCCGGTTGTCGCTGCTGTCCGGTGGCGAGAAGGCGCTGACGGCGGTGGCGATGCTGGTCGCGATCTTCCGCGCCCGCCCGTCGCCGTTCTACATCATGGACGAGGTGGAGGCCGCCCTCGACGACACCAACCTGCGGCGGCTGATCTCGCTGTTCGAGCTGTTGCGGGCGCGGTCGCAGCTCATCATCATCACGCACCAGAAGCCCACGATGGAGGTCGCCGACGCGCTCTACGGCGTGACCATGCAGGGCGACGGCATCACCGCCGTCATCTCCCAGCGGATGCGTGGCCAGCAGGTGGACCAGCTGGTCACCAGTTCGTCGTAGCGCCGGTCGTGAGCGCGGCGTAGCCGGGCGAGGCGGGCCGGTGCCATCCGACTAGCGCCGGTCGTGAGCGCGGCGTAGCCGGGCGAGGCGGGCCGGTGCCATCCGACTAGCGCCGGTCGTGAGCGCGGCGTAGCCGGGCGAGGCGGGCCGGTGCCATCCGACTAGCGCCGGTCGTGAGCGCGGCGTAGCCGGGCGAGGCGGGCCGGTGCCATCCGACTAGCGCCGGTCGTGAGCGCGGCGTAGCCGGGCGAGGCGGGCCGGTGCCATCCGACTAGCGCCGGTCGTGAGCGCGGCGTAGCCGGGCGAGGCGGGCCGGTGCCATCCGACTAGCGCCGATCGCGAGCGCGGCGTAGCCGGGCGAGGCGGGCCGGTGCCTAGCGCCCGAAGGTGGTGGCTGCCCGGCGGCCACGCCGCCCCTGGAACAATGTCAGCGTGTCCCAAGGTCTTTGGATCGCCATCGCGGTCGTCGCTGCCCTGATCGTCATTACCGCGCTGGTCCTGGGCCTGCTGCGGTATCGGCGGCGCCGCATCAGCTTCTCGACCCGGACCGAGCCCGGGGTGATCGACCGGTCCGGCGGCTACACCGCGTCCTCCGGCATCACCTTCAGCCAGACCACGACGGCCGACCGGCTCGACACCACCGGCCTGCCCGCGGTAGGCGACGACGCGGCGATTCCGCGAGACGCGCCGCGCCGGACCATCTCGGAGGTCGAACTCCCCGAACCCGCACCCCAGC
>NZ_NCXM01000033.1 GCF_002104765.1 Mycolicibacterium vulneris | reverse complement strand
TGCGGCCGCAGTCAATCAGTTCGTCGCCGAGCCCGGCGCGCCGGGCTCGGCGACGAACTGATTGACTGCGGCCGCAACGTTTTTCGACTCGTTGGGCGTGCTCGGGTTGTGAGCGAAGGCTTGCGCTGCGGCCATCAGCAGCTGTGTCGCTTGCTGCGGGTCGGTGGCCGCTTGTTGGATGAGCGGGCTCAGCTGCGACAGGGCAGGCAGACCCGGCAGTCCTTGGGCCGCATTCGGTTGCGGTGCCGGCTGCGGCGCCGCCGGGTCGGCTGTCGCGCTCGGGCAAAGCCCGAACGCGACAGCCGATGCCGTGACGACAGCGGCCAAACCTTTGGACAGATTCCAAGTGGTTGCCACGGTGTGTGTCCTCCGGTTCTCGGTAGTGGTCTAGCCGTTTAGGAAATTGGTCAGGGCAGGGCGGCCAGCAGCGGCGCTACCGGTCCGGCGGGGCTGGCCGCGGGTGCGGGGGCCCCCGGTGCCGCGGGTGCGGCCGGAGCCTGACCCGAAGCGAGCGCCGGCAGATCCTGCGGGAGCGTCACTTTCGGAGGCACGCTGACCGGCAGGCCGGCCGGCATCGCCGGCATGTTGACCTGCGCCTGCGGAAGCTGCGGAGCCGGCGGAGTGGCCGGCGCCGCCGGAGAAGACAGCCCCGGGATCGCGGGCAGGCCCGGGATCGACGGAGCGGACGGAGCGGCGGGACCGGCAGCCGCCGGCTGCGCACCCGTCAAGCCCTGGATCATCGCAGGAATACCGCCGGTCGCCGTCGACGGCGCGGCGGGGGTCGCCGACTGCGCCAGCCCCGGAAGGAAGGGGTTGGCCGCCGGAGAAGGCACCTGCGCGGCGGGGCTTGTCGGCGCGGTCAGTCCGGGAATCGACGGAAGACCCGCCGCCGGAGCCGCCGCGGTCGCCGGAGCGGTGGCCGCCGGAACACCCGGGAAGCTGATGCCCGGAGTGGCCGGAGCCGCCGGCGGCGTGGCGCCGAGTGCGGTCGCGAGGTTCTGCAGGATTTGCGGTGCGTTGGCCGCCGAACTGATCAGCTGCTGCGGAATGTTCGGCATGGCCGGGGCCGGTATGGGGTCGGCGTGGGCGATACCGCCCGTCAATAGTGCTGCGGACGAACCGGCCACGACGGCGGCTGCACGCATGTAAGTCCAGATGGTTGGCATGACTCTCCCTGATTGATCGATTACAGGTCCGGCGCTGAAGTTACTTTGATGCAGATGGGACTCAAGTGACACGTGTGGCATTTATGAACTCGTTACTGATACGAGTGAGAAGGGTGACCGAACGGGCGAAAAGGGCCCTGTCCGAAGCTGAGTGCGGACCGACGGCGCCGCGGCGCGTACCCCGCTCGCTAAAGTCGGGCGGATAGACACCACCTCGGCCGCTCCGGCGGCACCCAAGCCCCAGCGGTTGGCGAGTCTGCTTCAGGCGGCCGCGCCGATGCTGCTCATCGCGAGCATCGCCGCGCGGCTCGCGTGGACGTATCTGGCTCCCCACGGCGCGAACTTCGTCGACCTGCACGTGTACCTCGGCGGGTCGGCCGCGATCGACCACCCCGGCACCTTGTACCGCTACGTCTACGCCGACCAGACGCCGGACTTCCCGCTGCCGTTCACCTACCCGCCGTTCGCGGCGGTCGTGTTCTATCCACTGCACCTGTTGCCGTTCGGCCTCGTCGCCTTCCTCTGGCAGATCGCCACCATGGCCGCGCTGTACGGCGCGGTCCGGCTCAGCCAGCGCCTGATGGGCGTGGCCGCCGGCGCAGCTGGCCGGCGTGTCGCGATGTTGTGGACGGCGGTCGCCATCTGGATCGAGCCGCTGCGCAGCACATTCGACTACGGACAGGTCAACGTGTTGCTGATGACCGCGGTGCTGTGGGCGGTCTACACCACCCGGTGGTGGCTGTCGGGGCTGCTGGTGGGCGTGGCGGCCGGGATCAAGTTGACCCCCGCGATCTCCGGTGTCTACCTGGTCGGCGCCCGCCGGTGGGGCGCCGCGGTGTTATCGGCGGTCGTTTTCCTTGCCACCATTGGGATTTCGGTTTTGGTCGTCGGCGATCAGACCCGCTACTACTTCACCGACCTGCTGGGCGATGCCCATCGGGTGGGCCCCATCGCCACCTCGTTCAATCAGTCCTGGCGCGGCGGCATTTCGCGGATCCTGGGCCACGACGTGGGATTCGGCCCGCTGCTGGTGGCCGCCGTCGCCGTCACCGCGGTGCTGGCCGTGCTGGCCTGGCGCGCCCTGGACTCCGCCGATCGGCTGGGCAGGCTCCTGGTGGTGGAGCTGTTCGGGCTGCTGCTCTCACCGATTTCGTGGACCCACCACTGGGTGTGGCTGGTGCCGCTGATGATCTGGGCGATCCACGGCCCGGTGCGCGCGCTGCGCGGAGCGCGCATCGTGGGCTGGGGCTGGCTGGCCCTCACCGTGATCGGCGTGCCGTGGTTGCTCAGCTTCGCCCAACCGACCATCTGGCAGATAAGCCGGCCTTGGTACCTGGCGTGGGCCGGGCTGATCTACATCGTGGCGGCGGTGGCGACGTTGATCTGGATCGCCGCGAGCGGCAGCCGGGAGACCCCGGATAAGGGCCCCGCCGCCGTCTAGTTGTCGACGATGCCGTTGATATCGCGGGCCATGTCGATGTCGTTTTTGGTGATGCCGCCCTCGGAGTGCGTGACGAGGGCGAAAGTCACTGTCCGCCAACGAATATCGATGTCCGGGTGATGGTCCTTGCTCTCCGCGTGCTCGCCCACCCGGCGTACGGCATCGATGCCGGCGAGAAAACTCGGAAATTTGATCGAGCGGCGCAGGGCGCCGTCGGCGCGCTCCCATCCGTTGAGATCGGGCAGTGCGGCGTCTACTTGCTCATCCGTTAACACAGCCATGCCCCGACGGTATACCGTCACCGGCCATGCCGCGGTAGAGGAATACGCGGCCCTTCCCGACGTGGTGGCTGTTTACGAGGCAACAGCGGGACCCGGTGCCTGACTTTTCTGATCCAGTTGCACCACCACGCTTTCCTCCGGCGGGTTGTTTCGTTCCTGGTATGCCGTCTCGAGGATCGCCGGAACCCTCTGAAGGTCGCGGGCTACGCCCATCAGTTCTTCCAGGATCATGATTCGTCGCTGATTCGTCTCACCCAGTGCCCGCCGGGCCTGCTCATCGGAATAACGAGCTCTCTGTTTCGCGTCGGCGAGCAGTTGGTCACGCTCACGCTGGGCTTCCTGCCACGCCTCATCGATCGACGATTGGGCTTCAGCGCGCATCCTGGCGAGTTCGGCGTCGAACTCTTTCCTGGTCGCCGCACACTCCGTCTCCAGCGCTTTCCGCTGCTCGGCGATGTCCGCCAGCAACTCCCGGTGCTCTCGTTGGGCGGCCTCGGTCTCGGCCTCAGCCTCGGCGATCAGCGCTTCTACCTCGGCGCGCGATTCGCCCTGCATCTGGGAAATCTCATCGAGGGCACGCCGCAGCAACTTCGCCATCCGATGTTGCATCGCGTAGGGCGACGGCGAGGTGTCCGAGAGGACGGCGACCTCATCCTTGAGGCAGGCGACTTCGATCCGCAGCGCGACCGCTTCATCGCCGGATTCGTTTCGCTGGGCCCTGAGGTTCTGGACTTCGTCGATCAGGAACTTCTGCTTGGCGAGCAACACCTCGATGTAGGCGTCGACCGCAGCCGTGTCATAGCCCCTGAACGTGCGGGAGAACATCTTGGCGGGTTCGGTGGTCATTGCCAACCCCCATTCCTGGAAGTGCCTATTAGAGATAGTGACCGGCTAGAGCCGAGTATCCCACGCTGGCGCTCAAACCGGAAGAGAACCGTTGTGCCACAGGGTAATTCGATCCTAATCGCGGGGGTCCGATGTCATTTTCGATGAATTTGATTTTCGCCGGCTCAGGGCGTCGTGCCGGTTGAGGGCCCCGGCGGTATACCGTCACTGGCCATGTCGACCCAGATCGTCGTCGCGGGCGCCGTGATCTGCGACTCCAAGGTCTTGGTGGCACAACGCGTCCGTCCGCCGGAGCTGGCCGGCCTGTGGGAGCTGCCCGGCGGCAAGGTCGCGCCCGGTGAAACCGAGCGCGACGCGCTGGCCCGCGAGCTGGCCGAGGAGCTGGGCCTGGCGGTCGGCGACGTCGTGGTGGGCGATCGGCTGGGCGTCGACGTCGCGGTGGACGGCCGGTTCACGCTGCGGGCCTACCGCGTGCGCCTGATCCGCGGCGAGCCCGACGCCCGCGATCACCGCGCGTTGCGCTGGATCACGGCGGCTGAGCTGCACGATGTCGACTGGGTACCGGCCGATCGTGGCTGGTTAGGGGACCTGACCCGGGCTCTTTGACGGGTGCCTCATAACAAGTCCACAGACTTCCGGCTGGTCGGTACGGCACCGCGCCGTCGGGGCTGGTAGCGGACCGGCGGGTGGCGCCCGGATTACCAGCCGGTTCGCTATCCGGGGCCCCCGCTGCCACAATCACCGACGTGCTATTTCGCAACGTCGCCATCGTCGCCCACGTCGACCACGGAAAGACCACCCTGGTTGACGCGATGCTGCGGCAGTCGGGCGCGCTGCACCACCGGGGTGATGACGCGGTCGAGCGCCTCATGGACTCAGGGGACCTGGAGAAGGAAAAGGGCATCACGATCCTGGCCAAGAACACGGCCGTGCATCGTAAGAATGCCGACGGAACGACGACCGTCATCAACGTCATCGACACCCCGGGCCACGCCGACTTCGGTGGTGAGGTGGAGCGCGGACTGTCCATGGTCGACGGGGTGTTGCTGCTGGTCGACGCCTCCGAGGGCCCGCTGCCGCAGACCCGTTTCGTGCTGCGCAAGGCGCTGGCCGCCCATCTTCCGGTGATCCTGGTCGTCAATAAGACGGACCGGCCGGACGCCCGGATCTCCGAGGTCGTGTCGGAGAGCCACGACCTGCTGCTCGACGTCGCATCCGACCTCGACGAGGAAGCGCAGAAGGCCGCCGAGCACGCCCTCGACCTGCCGACGCTGTACGCCTCGGGGCGGGCAGGCATCGCCAGCACGACGGAGCCGGCCAATGGCGAGAACCCTCAGGGCGACAACCTCGACCCGCTGTTCGACGTGCTGCTCGAGCACATTCCGCCGCCGCAGGGCGATCCCGAGGCGCCATTGCAGGCGCTGGTCACCAACCTCGACGCGTCGGCCTTCCTCGGGCGGCTCGCGCTGATCCGCATCTACAAGGGCCGGATCCGCAAGGGCCAGCAGGTTGCCTGGATGCGCGAGGTGGACGGGCACCCCGTCATCACGAACGCGAAGATCACCGAACTGCTGGTGACCGAGGGCGTGGAACGCACGCCCACCGACGAAGCCATCGCCGGCGACATCGTCGCCGTCGCGGGCATCCCGGAGATCATGATCGGCGACACGCTGGCCGATCCGGATCACGCGCACGCGCTGCCGCGCATCACCGTCGACGAGCCCGCCATCTCGGTGACCATCGGGACCAACACCTCGCCGCTGGCGGGCAAGGTGAAGGGTCACAAGTTGACCGCTCGCATGGTGAAGTCGCGGCTCGACGCCGAACTCGTCGGCAACGTCTCCATCAAGGTCGTCGACATCGACCGGCCCGACGCCTGGGAGGTGCAGGGCCGCGGCGAGCTCGCGCTGGCGGTGCTGGTCGAGCAGATGCGCCGCGAGGGTTTCGAGCTGACGGTCGGCAAACCGCAGGTCGTCACGCAGACGATCGACGGCAAGCTGCACGAGCCCTTCGAGGCGATGACCATCGACTGCCCCGACGAGTTCGTCGGCGCGATCACCCAGCTGATGGCCGCCCGCAAGGGCCGGATGGAAGAGATGACCAACCACGCGGCGGGCTGGGTCCGGATGGACTTCATCGTGCCCAGCCGCGGCCTGATCGGCTTCCGTACCGACTTCCTCACCCTGACCCGCGGCACCGGCATCGCCAACGCCGTGTTCGACGGCTACCGGCCGTGGGCGGGGGAGATCCGGGCGCGCCACACCGGCTCGCTGGTGTCCGACCGAGCGGGCACCATCACGCCGTTCGCCATGATCCAGCTCGCCGACCGCGGCCAGTTCTTCGTCGAGCCCGGCCAGGACACCTACGAGGGCCAGGTCGTCGGAATCAACCCGCGCGCTGAGGATCTCGACATCAACGTCACCCGCGAGAAGAAGCTGACCAACATGCGGTCCTCGACCGCCGATGTCATCGAAACGTTGGCCAGGCCGCTCGAGCTCGATCTCGAGCAGGCCATGGAGTTCTGCGCGCAAGACGAATGCGTCGAGGTGACCCCGGAGATCGTGCGAGTGCGCAAGGTCGAGCTCGACGCCACCGCCCGGGCCCGCAGCCGATCGCGCGCCAAGGCCAGGGGTTAACACCGGGTGGTCGGACGGGCTGCTGGGCAGCTGCTCGATACCCTGATCAGCGTGCCGAGACGCGTCCGCCGCTTGTTCATGGTGCTCGCCGGCCTCGTCTCGCTGGTCGGACTCGTCCTGTCGGCCTGCACCGTCAACCCGCCACCGGCGCCGCAGAGCACCGATACGCCGCACAATTCGGTGCCGCCGCCGCCCCGGGTCAGCGAGATCATCATGGGCATCGACTCGATCGGCGCGGGCTTCAACCCGCACTTGTTGTCCGACCTGTCCCCGGTGAACGCCGCGATCAGCGCGCTGGTGTTGCCCAGCGCCTTCCGGCCGGTCCCCGACCCGAACACGCCGACCGGCTCCCGCTGGGAGATGGACCCCACCCTGCTGGTGTCGGCCGAGGTGACCAGCCAGAACCCGTTCACGGTGACCTACAAGCTCCGGCCCGAGGCGCAGTGGACCGACAACGCGCCGATCGCCGCCGACGACTTCTGGTACCTGTGGCACCAGATGGTCAGCCAGCCCGGGGTCGTCGACCCGGCCGGGTATGACCTCATCACCGGCGTGCAGTCCCTGGAGGGGGGCAAGCAGGCGGTGGTCACTTTCGCCGAACCGTATCCGTCGTGGAAAGAGTTGTTCAGCAACATCCTTCCGGCACACATCGTCAAGGACGTGCCCGGCGGCTTCGCGGCCGGCCTGGCCCGGGCGCTTCCGGTCACCGGCGGGCAATTCCGCGTGGAGAGCATCGACCCGCAGCGCGACGAGATCCTGGTGGCGCGCAACGACCGTTACTGGGGGCCGCCGGCCAAACCCGCGCTCATTCTCTTCCGGCGCGCCGGCGCGCCGGCGGCGCTGGCCGATTCCGTGCGCAACGGCGACACTCAGGTGGCGCAGGTGCATGGCGGCTCGGCGGCCTTCGCGCAGCTGTCCGCCATTCCCGACGTCCGGACCGCCCGGATCGTGACGCCGCGGGTCATGCAGCTCACGCTGCGGGCCACCGAGGCCAAACTGGCTGACACGCAAGTGCGTAAGGCGATCCTGGGGCTGCTCGACGTCGACCTGCTCGCCGCCGTGGGCGCGGGCAGCGACAACACCGTCACCCTGGACCAGGCCCAGATCCGCGCGCCGAGCGACCCGGGATACGAGCCGACCGCGCCACCGGCGATGACGACGCCGGCCGCGCTGGCGTTGCTGGAGGGCGCCGGATACAAGGTCGACCCGAACTCCTCGGCATCACCCGCGCCGACCCCGCCGAACACCGGGCCGCCCGAGGTCATCCGCGGCCGGATCAGCAAGGACGGCCAACAGCTTTCACTGGTCATCGGGGTGGCAGCGAACGACCCGACCGCGGTCGCGGTGGCCAATACCGCCGCCGACCGGTTGCGCAACGTCGGCATCGCCGCGACCGTGCTGGCGCTGGACCCGGTCACCCTGTACCACGACGCGCTGAACGACAACCGGGTGGACGCGATCGTCGGCTGGCATCAGGCGGGCGGAAACCTGGCGACGCGGCTCGCCTCCCGATACGGCTGTCGCGCACTGGAATCGACCCAGGTGCCGATTTCCAACGGGCCGGCGCCCCCGCCCGCCACCTCCGCCGGTCCGATGCCGTCCACCGGCCCAGCCGCCACGGCGACGACTCCGACCACGACGCCGCCGCCCAGCCGGCCCCCCGATCCCAACGCCCTGGTGCAGGCGCCGTCGAACCTGACCGGGATCTGCGATCGCAGCATCCAGTCGAACATCGACGCGGCCCTCAACGGCACCAAGAACATCAACGACGTGATTACCGCGGTGGAACCGCGGTTGTGGAACATGTCCACCGTGCTGCCGATCCTGCAGGACACCACGATCGTCGGGGCCGGCCCGAGCGTGCAGAACGTCAGTTTGTCCGGTGCGGTTCCGGTCGGCATCGTCGGCGACGCCGGCCAGTGGATCAAGACCGGGCCGTAACCGGCGTCGTCAGTCGGCGGCCCGCGGCGCCCGCGGAGGGATCACGGTGTCGACGATCAACGCCAGCTCGCGCCGGTTCGGCGGCGACCCGTTCAGCAGGAAGTGCTGGTTGATCAGGGCCGACCCGATGCGGGCGGTGAGTGGCGTAACGATTTGCGGGTCGAGATCGCCGTCCTCGATGGCGGTCTGCAGGATCGATTCCACGATCTGCAGCCGCGGCCGCACCACCGCATCGGCGAAGATGGCCCGCATCTCGGGTTCGTGCAACAGCTGATGGACGACGTCCAGGCCGGGGAAGCCGGTCTTTCCGGCCAGCAGGTCACGCTGTGTGGTGAACATCGCCAGCAGGTTCTCTCTGGCCGAACGGCCGGGACGCAGCTCGGGCAGCGGCGGCAGCGCGAAAACCAAAGCGGCGTGCACCAGCTCGCACTTGGTGTCCCAGCGCCGGTAGAGCGCGGCTTTGCCGGTGTGGGCCCGCGCCGCGATTCCCTCCATGGTCAGGCCGCCGTAACCGACTTCGGTCAGCTCGGCCAGGGTCGCCTCGTAGAGGGCGCGTTCGAGGACCTCACCTCGCCGACGGCTTCGGCTGCCGGTGTGATCTGCGTCCGTTAGCTGAGGCACTTCTTGATAGTAGCCGTGCGCGTTCCTATCTGCCGCTTACCAGTGGGTAGCCGCCGGGCTGCCGATATCGGCGTCGCTGACGGTAGGGTGCCGTCCATGCCTGAGACGCCGCGGCTGCTGTTCATCCACGCGCATCCCGACGACGAAAGCCTCGGCACCGGCGCCACCATCGCCCACTACGCCGCCCGCGGGGCGGACGTACGCGTGGTCACCTGCACGCTGGGCGAGGAGGGCGAGGTGATCGGCGACCGCTGGGCCGAACTCGCTGTCGATCGCGCGGACCAGCTCGGCGGCTACCGGATCGGCGAACTGACCGCCGCGCTGCGGGCGCTGGGCATCGGCGAACCCCACTATCTCGGGGGCGCCGGGCGCTGGCGCGATTCGGGCATGCGCGGCACTCCCCGGCGGCGCCGGCGACGATTCGTCGACGCGGACGAGCGCGAGACCGTCGGCGCGCTGGTGGCCGTTATTCGCGAGCAGCGCCCGCACGTCGTCGTGACCTATGACCCGGGCGGGGGCTACGGCCATCCCGACCACGTGCACGCGCACCGGGTGACGGTGGCCGCCGTGGCGGCGGCCGGACCGGGAGCCGGCGCCGGCTTCCCCGGCGAGCCCTGGGCCGTACCGAAGTTGTACTGGTCGGTCTTCGCGACGCGCACATTCGAGGCCGCCATGGAGGCCCTCACACCCGAGGATCTGCGGCCCGAGTGGTCGATCCCGCCCAAGGAAGAGTTCACCTTCGGCTACGCCGACGCCGACATCGACGCCGTCGTCGAGACCGCCCCGGCGGCCCAGGACGCCAAGCGGGCGGCGCTCGCCGCGCACGCCACCCAGGTGGTGGTAGGACCGACCGGTCGGGCCTGCGCGCTGTCCAACAACGCGGCGATACCGATCTCGGGGGACGAGCACTACGTGCTGGCGGCCGGCGCCGCGGGGGAGCGCGACGGGCGCGGCTGGGAAACGGACCTGCTCGCAGGGCTTGGTTTCGCCGCTGCCGCGACGCGGTAGGCTGCCATTCAGGCAGCCAAGGAAGGAATTCGCATGGACCCCGACCTGGACCCTAATCAGCAGCACTGGCAGGACCGGCTGGACAGCCTGCAGTGGGTTATCGGCTCCATCATGTCCAACATCGACAGCGTCCCGACCTGACCGAAACCAAGCCACGCGTCGCGTCCGTGGACGACAGCGGCGCAACCGACCCCGCGATCCGTTTCGTTGTGTTGGCGCTCTTGGCGGTCGACGGGGTGCTCTCCGCACTTGCCGGAGCTCTGCTGCTGCCTCTCTACATCGGGACGGTCCCGTTTCCCATCAGTGGCCTGATTTCTGGACTGGTCAACGCGGCGCTGGTGTGGGCCGCCGGTCGCTGGACGCGCTCGCCGCGGCTCGCGGCCCTGCCGTTGTGGACCTGGCTGCTGACGGTGGCGGTGATCAGCATGGGCGGCCCGGCCGACGACGTCATCCTCGGGGGTCGCGGCGTGATGGCCTATGGGGCCTTATTGCTGCTTGTCCTGGGGGTCGTACCGCCCGTGTGGGTGGTGTGGCAGCACGGCCGGCGAGCCTGACGTTCGGCCGGGATGTCGCCCGCTCGCCCGCGCGGGTGTGCCGCTACTGTTGACTGTTGCCCAGACGGGACCCGCCAACGGGTGCCACGATTTGCACATGTTGGGACGCACGGATGAAATTCGATCGTCGGGAAGTTACACGAAGGTGCTGTTGACTCCGGGCGAGGAGCCTACCGCTCTGCCTAACCCTGTGGTTCCGGCCAAGGCCTCCACTGAGGTCAGTGCCTCCGCGCTGCGGCGGGTATTGCGACGGGCTCGAGATGGTGTGGCGCTGAACATCGACGAGGCGGCGGTCGCGATGACCGCGCGCGGCGCGGATCTCGCGGATCTGTGCGCCAGCGCGGCGCGGGTGCGCGACGCGGGTCTGGAGTCGGCCGGACGCCGCGGCCCGGGCGGCGGGCTGCCGATCACTTACTCACGCAAGGTTTTTATCCCGGTCACCCACCTGTGCCGGGACAGCTGCCATTACTGCACCTTCGTCACCGTCCCCGGCAAGCTGCGCGCCCAGGGCGCCGGCATGTATCTGGAGCCCAACGAGATTCTCGACATCGCCGGCCGCGGCGCCGAACTCGGTTGCAAGGAAGCGCTATTCACGCTTGGTGATCGGCCCGAGGATCGGTGGCCGGAGGCGCACGAGTGGCTGGAGGCGCGTGGCTATGACTCGACGCTGTCCTACGTACGTGCGATGGCGATCCGGGTGCTCGAGGAGACCGGCCTGCTGCCGCACCTGAACCCCGGCGTGATGAGCTGGTCGGAGATGGCGCGGCTCAAGCCGGTGGCGCCGTCGATGGGCATGATGCTCGAGACGACGTCGCGGCGGCTGTTTGAAACGAAAGGGCTCGCGCACTATGGCAGCCCGGACAAGGACCCGGCCGTCCGCCTGCGCGCGCTGACCGACGCGGGCCGGTTGTCGATTCCGTTCACCACCGGCCTGCTGGTCGGCATCGGCGAGACCCTCACCGAACGTGCCGACACCTTGCACGCGATTCGCAAGTCGCACAAGGAGTTCGGTCACGTGCAGGAAGTGATCGTGCAGAACTTCCGGGCCAAGGAACACACCGCGATGGCCGCCGTCCCCGACGCCGGCATCGAGGACTACCTCGCGACGGTGGCGGTGGCGCGGTTGGTGCTCGGCCCCGGGATGCGCATTCAGGCGCCGCCCAACCTGGTGTCGCGCGACGAGTGCCTGGCGCTGGTCGGCGCCGGAGTCGACGACTGGGGCGGTGTTTCACCGCTGACGCCCGACCACGTCAACCCGGAGCGGCCGTGGCCGGCCCTGGACGAACTGGCCGCCGTCACCGCCGAGGCCGGCTATGAGCTGGTTCAGCGGCTGACCGCGCAACCCAAATACGTGCAGGCGGGCTCGGCCTGGATCGACCCGCGCGTGCAGGGACACGTGACGGCGCTGGCCGATCCGGCGACCGGTCTGGCTCGCGACATCACCCCGGTGGGGATGCCCTGGCAGGAGCCCGACGACGTCGGTTCCTCGGGCCGGGTCGACCTCAACGCGGCGATCGACAGCGAGGGCCGCAACACCGAAACCCGCAGCGATATCGACAGCGCCTTCGGCGACTGGGAATCGATCCGCGCCCACGTCCACGAACTGGCCGCGCAAGGCGCCAAAGCGCCAGAACGCCTAGACACCGACGTGCTCGCCGCGCTGCGCTCCGCCGAACGCGACCCCGCCGGCTGCTCCGACAGCGAATACCTGTCGCTGGCGACCGCAGACGGTCCGGCGCTGGAAGCCGTTACCGCCCTTGCGGATACGCTGCGCCGCGAGACCGTCGGCGATGACGTGACCTTTGTGGTGAACCGCAACATCAACTTCACCAACATCTGCTACACCGGGTGCCGGTTCTGCGCGTTCGCGCAGCGCAAGGGCGACGCCGATGCGTACTCGCTGTCCACCGACGAGGTCGCCGACCGCGCCTGGGAGGCGCACGTCGAAGGCGCCACCGAGGTGTGCATGCAGGGCGGCATCGACCCCGAGTTGCCGGTCACCGGCTACGCCGACCTGGTCCGGGCGGTCAAAGCGCGGGTGCCGTCGATGCACGTGCACGCGTTTTCGCCGATGGAGATCGCCAACGGGGTGACCAAGAGCGGGCTGAGCATTCGTGAGTGGCTGATCAGCCTGCGCGAGGCGGGCCTGGACACCATCCCCGGCACCGCCGCCGAGATCCTGGACGACGAAGTGCGCTGGGTGCTGACCAAGGGCAAGTTGCCGACGTCGCTGTGGATCGAAATCGTCAGCACCGCACACGAGGTGGGGCTGCGGTCGTCGTCGACCATGATGTACGGCCACGTCGACAGCCCGCGACATTGGGTCGGCCACCTCAATGTGCTGCGCGACATCCAGGACCACACCGGCGGTTTCACCGAATTCGTGCCGTTGCCGTTCGTGCACCAGAGCTCGCCGCTGTATCTGGCCGGCGCGTCGCGTCCCGGGCCCACCCATCGCGACAACCGGGCGGTGCACGCGCTGGCTCGAATCATGTTGCACGGGCGCATATCTCAGATTCAGACCAGCTGGGTCAAGCTCGGTGTCGAGCGCACGCAGGTGATGCTGAACGGCGGCGCCAATGACCTGGGCGGCACCTTGATGGAGGAGACCATCTCGCGGATGGCCGGCTCGGAATTCGGCTCGGCCAAGACGGTGGCCGAGCTGATCGCGATCGCCGAGGGCATCGGCCGCCCGGCGCGGCAACGTACCACCGACTACACGACCCGGGCCGCGTAGTGGTGTGAAGCCTGGGCGGTGCGCGACGTCGTCGTCCATCAGGCGGCAAACGCCGATGAGTTCGCCCGCGTTGCTCATCTGGCGGGTGAGCCCGTCGCCACCCGCGGCTTCGAGGAACGCGAGGGTCCGCTGCGCGCCCTGAACGACGCGGATCTGTGGGACGCGCTGCTGGACCGGATGGCCCACCCTGGAAACCGACGCGGCCGCGCGCGTGTTGCTGCTGTGGGCCCGTAGGCCCGCCGATCCGTCACGCATTCGCAGCCGCGTCGGGCAGGAGGCCCTGGGCCGGGTACGCCGCCTGCTCGGCGGTTACTGAACCGCTTCGTGCGAAGCGATCGGCTCAGTAGTTGTTACAGGTGACCGCGACCTGGTTGATGTCGTCGTAGTACTTCTGCGCAGACGGCATAGCCTGGATCTGCTGGGCCATCTGCTGGCGCTTCGGCGGCGGGGCCGCCAAGAAGTTGCGGATGTAGGACTGCGCGACCGGCGAGGAGTTCAGCTGCTGGGCAGCCGCCGGGTCGGTCGCGTTCAGCGCCGCGATGACCTGCCCGTAGTTGCAGGTGGTGTTGATGATCGCGTCCGACGGATCAGCCGATGCGACCCCGGCCGCGGCCGTCAACGCCACCGCCGCGCTGCCAACCGCAACGCCCAATTTGCTCAACGACAGCCTCATGTGTGGACACCTTCCCCAGTTAATGCACCGCTATTACGGCGAGAACGTCTGCCCAGCGGTTGCCGTCCTTCGGTTGAGATTACCAGGCCCCGTGAGCGTGCTCGCAACGCAAGAGCTATCGACCGCCACCGCCGGAGCGTTACTCTTCGCAGGTCAGCGGGCCGTCAGCGCTGTTCGCCCTCGGCGAAACGGGGCCCGGTCGCGACCTCCGAGACTGTCGGTCTTAAATCTGTATACGGACAGGCGCGCCAAATGGTTGACCTGTATCTGCAACGTCTAGTATCAGTAACCGAAAGCTTCATCGGAAGCGGTCGGACGCGCCGGTGCGAGCTGAACAGCAGCCCACATTTCAGCCCACGAGATGGCCTAGTACATGGAGGAGACGTCTGTGACGTACACGATCGCCGAACCCTGTGTCGACATCAAGGACAAAGCCTGTATCGAGGAGTGCCCGGTCGACTGCATCTATGAAGGCGCTCGGATGCTCTACATCCACCCCGACGAATGCGTCGACTGCGGGGCGTGCGAGCCGGTCTGCCCCGTCGAAGCGATCTACTACGAAGACGATGTGCCAGACCAGTGGAGCCAGTACACGCAGATCAACGCCGACTTCTTCGCCGAGCTGGGATCGCCCGGCGGCGCGGCCAAGGTCGGCATGACCGAAAACGACCCGCAAGTGGTCAAGGATCTGCCACCGCAGGGCGAAGGCGACTGAGCGGCCCGGTGCCACACCAGCTCAAAAAGCGCCGGCTGGCGGTGTCAGCGTCCCTGCCGGAGTTCCCCTGGGACACCCTGGCCGACGCGAAGGCGCAGGCCGGCGCCCATCGGGACGGGATCGTCGACCTCTCCGTCGGCACCCCGGTCGACCCGGTCGCCCCGGTGATCCAGGAGGCGCTGGCCGCCGCAGCCTCGGCCTCGGGCTATCCCGCCACCGTGGGCACCGCCCGGCTGCGCGAATCGGCGGTCGCCGCGCTGGACCGCCGATTCGGCATCACCGGGCTCACCGAGGCGGCCGTGCTCCCGGTCATCGGCAGCAAGGAGCTCATCGCCTGGCTGCCCACGCTGCTGGGCCTGGGCCCCGCGGACCTGATCGTGGTGCCCGAGCTGGCGTATCCGACCTATGACGTCGGGGCCCGGCTGGCCGGGGCGCGGGTGCTGCGCGCGGATTCGCTGAGCCAGCTGGGCCCGCAATCGCCGTCGCTGTACTACCTGAACTCGCCGAGCAATCCGACCGGACGCGTCCTGGGCGTCGATCACCTGCGCAAAGTGGTCGGCTGGGCCCGGGACAGGGGCTGCCTGGTGGCCTCCGACGAGTGCTATCTGGGGCTGGGTTGGGACGACCAGCCGCTATCGATCCTGCATCCCTCGGTGTGCGACGGCGACCATGCCGGCCTGCTCGCCATCCACTCCCTGTCAAAGAGCTCCTCGCTGGCCGGGTACCGGGCCGGGTTCGTCGCCGGGGACCCCGAGCTGGTCGCCGAGCTGCTCGCCGTGCGCAAGCACGCCGGGATGATGGTGCCGACTCCGGTGCAGGCGGCCATGGTGGCGGCCCTGGACGACGATGCCCACGAGCTGGCGCAGCGGGAGCGCTACGAACGGCGCCGCGCGGCGCTGCTGCCCGCGCTGCGTTCGGCCGGCTTCACCATCGACTACTCCGAAGCCGGTCTCTATCTGTGGGCCACCCGCGGCGAGCCGTGCCATGACAGCGTCGCCTGGCTGGCGCAGCGCGGCATCCTGGTGGCGCCGGGCGATTTCTACGGACCGCGCGGTGCGCAGCACGTGCGGGTTGCGCTGACCGCCAGCGACGAGCGGATCGCCGCCGCCGTGCAGCGGCTCGCCTAGCCCGGCGCGCACCGCGCGGGCGCCCGGGCGTGCACAATGCATCGGAGGCGTTTCACGTTCTCTGGGTAAGGACGGTGCTCGTGACTAGTTCGACCGGCAAGCTGCGCATCCCGCCTTCGCTAGGGGACATCGCCAAGCGGGTGTTCCTCGGAAAGCCGCTGGTCACCGAGGACATCTCATCCGAGAAGCTGTCGAATCCTGTTGCGCTAGGCGCACTTTCGCCTGACGCCATCTCCTCCGTCGCGTACGGTCCCGAGCAGATCCTGATCGAACTGCTGCCCCACGCCGGGCTGGCCGCGTTCATGCTTCTGCTGCCCATCACCGGTGTCATCCTGCTGATCCTGGTGCTGGTGGCCGCCTCCTATCGGCAGGTGGTCATGGCCTACACCCGGGCCGGCGGTTCGTACATCGTCGCGCGCGACAATTTCGGGCCCCGGGTTGCGCAGATCGCCGCCGCGGCGCTGTTGATCGACTATGTGGTCACCGTCGCCGTGCAGTCGGCGGCCGGGACCGTCGCCGTGGTCTCGGCGATTCCCGCGCTGGGCCCGTACAGCCTCGAGCTCACCGTCGCCGTGGTGCTGATCATCTGCTACGCCAACCTGCGCGGCCTGAAGGAAGCGGGATTGCCGTTCGCCGTGGCGACCTATTCCTTCATCGTCATGGTCGGGCTGACCATCGTGATCGGCGTCGTCCGCGCGGCCATCGGGAACCTGCCGACCTACGATCCCGCCCACATGGCCGGCACGGTGCCGGTGCACCAGGGCAACGGCCTGGTGCTGGGCGCCACGATCTTGGTTCTGCTGCGTGCGTTCGCCAACGGCGGTTCGTCGCTGACCGGGGTCGAGGCCATCTCCAACACCGTCGACTACTTCCGAAAGCCGCAGGGCCTCAATGCGCGTCGTGTTCTGACCGCGATGGCCACCTTGCTCGGCCTGCTGCTTGCCGGCGTCGCCTACCTGGCCCACGTCACCCACGCGACGCCGTATCTGACGGAGTATCCCTCGGTGCTGTCGCAGATCGGCCGCGCCGTCTTCGGCGGCGGTACCGTCGGCGACGTCTTCTACGTTCTGGTCCAGGCGGCGACGGCCGCGATCTTGTTCACCGGCGCGAACACCAGCTTCAACGGCTTTCCCGCCCTGGCCAGTTTCGTCGCCGAAGACCGCTTCCTGCCCCGGCAGCTCACCAAACGTGGCCACCGCCTGGTGTTTTCGAACGGGATCATCACCCTGACGGCCCTCTCGGTCGCATTGCTGGTGACCACCGGCGGTTCGGTGAACGCACTGGTGCCGTTCTACGCGATCGGCGTGTTCACCGGGTTCTCGATGGCCGGCTACGGGATGACCAAACACCATCTGACTCATCGGGAACCGGGCTGGCGACGGCGGCTGGCGATCAACCTGTCCGCGGCGATTTTGTCGACGATCGTGGTGGGTATCTTCGCGGTGGCGAAATTCACCGAGGGCGCGTGGCTGGTGGTTGTCGTGTTCCCGCTACTGGTGTTAATGCTGACCCGGCTCAACCGCGAATATCGCGCCGAGGCGGCCATTCTCGAGATGTTCCGAACCGACCGCCCGGACCTGGTGAAATACGCGCGGCACCGGGTGTTCGTGCTCGTCGACTCGGTCGATCTGGCGGTGATCGAGGCGTTGCGCTACGGCAGGGGATTGCGGGCCGACGAGCTGGTCGCGGTGCATTTCATGGTCGACCCGGCCCACGCGGCGCTACTGCGAAAGCGTTGGGACCATTTCGAACTCGACACCCCGTTGCGGATTGTGGATTGCCCCGACCGTCGGATCAGCCGGGCAGCGCAGCTGCTGGTCGTCAAGGCCCTTGACGAGAAGGCGCGCACCAATGTGACGGTGCTGCTGCCGCGCCGAACATTCGCCCCGCTGTTGGGCCGGCTGCTGCACGACCGCACCGCCGACAAGATCTCGCGAGCGGTCAGCCTCATCCCCGACGCCGCCGCGACGATCGTGCCCTACGACGTCGCGTCGCGGATCAGGGAGGCCTACCCCGACACCTGCGAGCAGCGCATCGGGCAGGTAATCGACAAGCTCGAGGCGTGGGTGTCCCAGGACGCGGACCAGAAGGTCGACGCCTACGAGCACCCGGAGGGGCCGCGATCGGTGGTCATGGTGGCCGGCCTGATCTCCGGGCAGCGCGCCACCGTCGAAGGGCGGGTCAGTGAGGTCGAAGATGTCACGACCCGCGGCCGGACCTACCGGCGAATCGTCATCGGAGACAGCACCGGCGAATTGACCGTGACCTTCCGCCCGGGCCACGGGGGCGATGACATCCAGCCCGGTCAGGTACTGCGGGTCACCGGGAAGGCTCGCCAGACCGGCACCCGGGACATATCGATGCTCGATCCGGATTATCAGGTCATCGAGGACCCCGCGAAGGACGCCGAGTCCGAGGACTCCGACCAAGCCGGCGATACGTAACCGGCCCGGCGCGACTCGCGCAGCACGGAATTCGCCGACCAGATCCGCCGTGACACCGAGGGATACGGGATCGACGTGGTGCTCAACTCGCTGCCGGGCCACCTCGACCGGGCGTGATTTCATTTGCTGGCGGACCCAAAGCCGAGCCCGGCGCAGGAGGGCGCGGCGGGGGCGCCGTGAACGAAACAAACTCACGTAAGTTGGCCATCTTTACTTGTGGACTGGTTCTAATCCGCATTGATTGATAAACAATATGGTGAACGTGTGTGACCGTGATCGATGCGGCGAGGCTGCCGCGCCGAAGCCGGGCGTCGGTGTCGGCAGGCAAACAAATCCTGCGGAGCGGACGCAACGTCCTGCCGGCCACCAGTGCGGCGACGGGCGATGCGGAGGATGGCAAGTGGCCGTTAGGGTTTCGTCGGTGTCGGCTGAAACGTTGTGAACAGGAGCTGGCAATGTCGAGCAACATCACCTGGCACGAACACCAGATAAGCCGCGCCGAACGCGAAAGGCTCAACGGCCACAAGGGCTGCGTCATCTGGTTCACCGGCCTGAGCGGCAGCGGCAAGAGCACGGTGGCCAACGTCGTGGAGCAGAAACTCTATGAGCGGGGCATCCGCAGCTACCTGCTGGACGGGGACAACGTCCGCTATGGACTCAACGCCGGCCCGGACCTTCTCGAGGAGCGCCACGGGCCCGAGTTCGCGAAGCGGTTCGGTCTGGGATTCTCCGCCCAGGATCGCGAGGAGAACATCCGACGTATCGGCGCGGTCGCGAAGCTGTTCTGCGAGTCCGGCACCATCGCGCTGACGGCGTTCATCAGCCCGTACGTGCGTGATCGCGACGCCATCCGGGCCACCCTGAACGACGGCGATTTCCAGGAGATCTTCATCGACACCCCGATTGAGATCTGCGAGCAGCGCGACCCCAAGGGGCTCTACAAGAAAGCCCGCGCCGGCGAGATCAAAGGATTCACCGGAATCGACGATCCCTACGAGGCCCCGGCGCAGCCCGAGCTGCGGCTCGAAGGCGGCAACAAGGACGCGGACACGTTGGCCGAGGAAGTGATCGCCCATCTCGAGCAGGCGGGCGTCATCTCGGCCCCGGTCCGGCCAGACGCTTAGCGGACGGTCCGGCAGCGACGGCGTCGGGAGCCGCCCACGGGTAACCGCTGATTACCGAAACGAGGTCACTTTCATGAGCTACCAAGGCCATAACGGGAAGCCGATCGTTGAACGGGTGTCCACGGAGAATGCGGCCGCCCAGATCGAAGGGTTGCCGCGAATCCCGATCCCGAAAGCCACCGCGCACGAGGTGATCAGCCTGTCCTACGGCTTCTTCACCCCGCTGACCGGGTTCATGGGCCTGCGCGAAGTGGATGGCACGCTGGACAACTTCCAGCTGCCGGACGGCACGCTGTGGAGCATCCCGATAGTCTTCGATCTCTCCGCGGAAGACGTCGAGAAGTACGGGGTGAAGGAGGGCGAACGCGTCGTCCTCGAATATCTCGATGCCCCGATGGCGATCTTCGAGGTCTCCGAGATCTACGACTACGACCTGGACCGGATGGCCGAAAAGACCTACGGCACGACCGATCCCCGGCACCCGGGCGTCAAAAAGACGCTGGCGTATGCAAATCGGTTCATCGGCGGCGACATCACGCTCATCAACGAGCCGGTGTTCAACGAACCCTTCAAGCGCTTCTGGCTCACGCCGCGGCAGCACAAGGATGCGCTGGCGAAAAAGAACTGGACGCGCGCCGTAGCCCACCAGACCCGCAACGTTCCGCACACCGGCCACGAAGCCCTGATGAAGCAGGCGTGGCTGGCCGCGAATGAGGACCAGCCCGTGGACAACCTGAACACCGGCGTGCTGGTCAATGCCATCATCGGCCAGAAGCGCGTAGGTGACTACATCGACGAGGCAATCCTGTTGGCGCAGAACGAGTTGCGGACCAGTGGGTATTTCCGCGAGGACGTCCACCTGGTGTCGTTCACGCTGTGGGACATGCGCTACGCCGGGCCGCGCGAGGCCATCTTCCACGCGATCCTGCGGACGAACCTCGGCTGTACGCATCACATGTTCGGGCGAGACCACGCCGGCGTGGGCGATTTCTACCACCCCTACGATTCCCAGAACATCCTCAAGGAACACCGCAGCGAGCTGGGCATCAAACCGGTGTTCCTGCGTGAGAACTGGTACTGCCCGGTGTGCCAGGAGGTCACCAACTCGGCCCTGTGCGGTCACGACGACCAGTCACAAAGCTTCAGCGGCAGCCTGATTCGAAGCATCCTGACCGACGAGGTCAAGCCGACCCAAAAGGTGATGCGGCACGAGGTCTTCGAAGTCGTGATGGACTGCGCCGCCAAGTACGGCCAGGGTTCGCCCTTCGTCACCGAGGAATATCTGAAAGACAGATTGCCGGTCTTTACGTTGGACCAGTTGGAGAACTCATGAGCAACGGCGAGAAGATGATCAAGGTCAACGTCTGGATCAACGAGGAACGGCTGGAAGCGCTGGCGAATGCCGGAATGGCGGACCTGGCGATCGAGGCGTTCGCCGGCATGAAGCTACTCGAGATCTACACCACCGACGACCAGAAAGACGTTCTGCTGCAGCGCTTTCCCGGGGCGAAATATGACTCGGCCACCACTCGCTCGATCGAGCTGCTGCCCAAGCAGGCCAAGGACAGGCTGCTCGAACTGTCCATCAAGATGCACTCCACCGGCCCCGACGTGGTGGGTCACTTCCTGGACGAAGCCCAGACGGCGAACAGCCAGTAGGGCTAAGTGTCCAGCCGGGTGAACTGCCGGCGGCGGTACTGCTCGACGCATGCGGCCCGCCCGATCTTGCCGCTGGTGGTGGTGGGAATCGATCCCGGTGCCGCCAGCACCAGATCGGCGACGTTCTCGCCGCTGACCCAGATTTCACCCACCGTCCCGGCCGGGCACTGTGTGCCGGTGTCCGGGTCGACGATCCGCACCGTTGGCGACGTCGGCGTGCCGTAACTCAGCAGCGGTGAGCCGGTCTGTGCCGGGCACCGCTGCGCGTTGCCCTCGGACAGCTGTTCCGGTTCGAAATGGACGACATGCGGGGAGCCGCCCTCGGCGCGGCTGACCATATAGACGGTGGCTTCGGCCAACCCGTAGGAGGGCTGCATCATGTGTTCGCGAAAGTTATTCGGCTGGCTCAGGTTCCAGTGCGTCGACGGCGATGACCGCCGGGGCGGGCGACTCCGGGCGGTGCAGATAGTCGTTGACGGTCGCGGCGGCCGCGGAGGTGGTGAGGACGACGGTGGGTGTGGTGTCCGCCAAGACGGCGGCGACGCGCTCGTCGTGCGAGCCCGGCTGCGGAACCGAGAGCGGGACCGCGATCAGCCCGGCCTGGATCGCGCCCAGGAACGCCACGTCGTCGGGTTGCAGACCGGCGCGTTTCCGCAGCACGGAGACCACCGACGAACTTTGCATGCGGGCTAGGGTCCCGCTTCTGGGTTTTCGCCCATGCCGGCCGCCGCGCCCGGGAAGGCAAGCGGGTCAACGACTTTCCAGCACCCGCAATCCCAGCGAAAACAGCAGCCGCACCTCGGGATCGGCCAGCGAAGTCGACAACAACTTCTCGATCCGTCGCACCCGGTAACGAACCGTATTCGGATGCACGCGCAACGCTCGTGCGGCCGCCGCGATGTCGCCGAAGGCGTCCAGATAGACCCGCAACGTCTGTGCGAGCACCGGATCGCCGTCGCGCAGCGCCACGATCCGCGGATCGATCAATCGCTCGTGGCCGCCGACCAGGGTCACGATCTCGTCGAGCAGGACGGTGGTACGCGCTTCGGCCAGCGACGTCACCTGCCCGAACGAAATCGGGTGGCGCTCAGCGCTGTCCAGCACGCGGTCCACCTCGATGCGCGCCGCGGCGATCCCGGCCAGGCCGGCGACGGGTGCGGCGATGGCCGCCCGTAGCTGCACCCCGAGTTCGGCGCGCATGGCGCCGATGGTGCCGCGGACCCACGAGGCTACCGACCGGTTGCGGGTCTGGGGGAGGAGCACATACGTGCGGGCGCCGTTCGAGGCGACCTGGGCGTCGGCGCGAAAAGCGCTGGCGCTCAGCGCGATAACATCGGCGAGCCGACCGTGACCGGGTGGTGAACCGTCCGCCGGGTCCCAACCGATCAGCGCCGCGTCGCCGTCGGCGGGCAGCCCGAGCTCACCGGCGACCGCGGCGACGTCGACGTGCGCAAGGGTCTCGGCATCGGCGAGGCCGAGGAGTTGCTGCACCCGCCGGGCGTGCGTCGACGGGCGGGCCGCCAGCCGCGACATGATGCGGGCGGCCAGCACGGCCGCACCCCGCAACATCTCCTCGGCGTCGTCGGCCAACGGTTGCGAGCCTTCCTGTACCCAGATGGTTCCGGCGAACACCGGCGGCCGCCGCGCGTCCGGTGCGGGCCGGTAGATGCCGACGGCCAGTCGCGGGCGCAGCCCCAGCTCGGGTCGCTCGGCGACGCGGACGACGTCGCCGCCCGACCGCAACGCGTCGAAGATGCCCCATTGGCCGATCCACTGGAGATGCTCGGGCGGGCCCGCCCTGCCCAGGATGGAAAGGCGGCGCAGCTCGTCGGCTTCGTCGTTGGAGGCGGAATAGGCCAGCACGTGCGATTGGGCGTTTTCGATGCTGACCATGCCGTGAATGCGATCGGCCAGCGACTGCGCCAAGCCGAACAGGTCGGTGCCCGAGTCGTCCGCCGCGTCCGCGCGGTCCCCGTGATGTTCCAGGACGTGGTTGACCAACTGATAGAGCCGCTCCCAGCGGGCCCGCGGATCGGCGGCCACCACGGCCGAGCCGGCCGCAACGGCCTTGGCCACCAACGCATTCGACGGCTCTTTGACGAAGACGGCCACCGGGACGCGCTCGCGCGCCTGTTTGTCCACCCAGCGCAGCGCCTCGTCGTCGCCGACCCCCAGCAGGAAGAAGACATCGGCGGAACCCGCCGCGGCCGCCATCCCGAGCCGCACGTCGTCGGAGTCGATCAGCGCCGCCGACCCCACCGGCAGGTCCAGGCCGCGGGGCGCGTCGACCAGGCTCACCAGGGTCGCGTCCAGCGCGAGTAGCAGCTGCCCTAGCCCCACGCCGGCCATGTTGTCCGATATTACTATGCATACCGACCTGTATTGTTCGATCGGCTAATTCTCTGTCGGGCCGCCGCGAGGATCCTTGCAACATGGACGCCATAACCCAGGTCCCGATGCCGGCCAACGAGCCGGTCCACGACTATGCGCCACACTCGCCCGAACGCGCCCGGCTCCGCACCGAACTGGCTGCGCTGACTGAGGGCCCGATCGACCTGCCGCATGTCATCGGCGGCACCCACCGGATGAGCGACGGTGAGCGCATCGACGTCGTGCAGCCGCACCGGCACGCCGCGAAGCTGGGCACCCTGACCAACGCCGGGCACGCGGACGCGACGGCGGCGATCGAGGCAGCGATGGCCGCGAAAAACGGGTGGGCGGCCATGCCGTTCGACGAGCGGGCCGCGGTGTTCCTGCGGGCGGCCGACCTGTTGGCCGGGCCGTGGCGGGAGAAGATCGCCGCCGCGACCATGCTCGGCCAATCCAAGTCGGTCTACCAGGCCGAGATCGATTCGCCGTGCGAGCAGATCGACTTCTGGCGATTCAACGTGGCTTTCGCCCGGCAGATCTTGGCGCAGCAGCCCATCAGCGGGCCCGGGGAGTGGAACCGCAGCGAATACCGCCCGCTAGACGGCTTCGTCTACGCGATCACGCCGTTCAACTTCACCTCGATCGCGGGCAACCTGCCGACCGCGCCGGCGCTGATGGGCAATACCGTGGTGTGGAAGCCGTCGATCACCCAGACGCTGTCGGCGTATCTGACCATGCAACTGCTCGAGGCCGCGGGATTGCCACCCGGGGTGATCAACCTGGTCACCGGGGACGGCCTCGCCGTTTCCGATGTGGCACTGGCCGATCCGCGGCTGGCGGGCATCCACTTCACCGGGTCGACGGCCACCTTCCAGCATTTGTGGCAGCAGGTGGGCGCCAATATCGGCCGCTATCACAGCTATCCGCGGCTGGTCGGCGAGACCGGCGGCAAAGACTTCGTCGTCGCCCACGCCTCTGCACGCCCGGAGGTGGTTTGCACGGCGCTGATTCGCGGCGCGTTCGACTACCAGGGGCAGAAATGCTCGGCCGCGTCGCGGGCCTTCGTCGCGCAGTCGGTGTGGCGCCGCATGGGTGACGACTTCCTGGCTAAGACGGCCGCGCTCCGCTACGGCGACGTGACCGATCTGACCAACTATGGGGGAGCGCTGATTGACCGGCGCGCCTTCATCAAGAACGTCGACGCCATCGAGCGGGCCAAGGGCGCGCCCCACGTCACCATCGCCGTCGGCGGCGAATACGACGACAGCGAAGGCTATTTCGTGCGGCCCACGGTGTTGCTGTCCGATGACCCGACCGACGAGTCGTTCGCGACGGAATACTTCGGCCCGCTGCTGTCGGTGCACGTGTACCCCGACGACGACTACGAGCGCATCCTCGACGTCGTTGACACGGGGTCGCGGTACGCGCTGACCGGCGCGGTGATCGCCGACGACCGCGACGCCGTGCTGAGCGCGCAGGACCGGTTGCGGTTCGCCGCCGGCAACTTCTACGTCAACGACAAGCCGACCGGCGCGGTCGTCGGGCGCCAGCCGTTCGGGGGATCGCGCGGCTCGGGCACCAACGACAAGGCCGGATCGATGCTGAACATGTTGCGCTGGACGTCGGCTCGCACCATCAAGGAGACCTTCATCCCGGCGACCGACCACACCTATCCGCACATGGGCGCCGACTGATGGCCGGACTGTTCGCCACCACCCTGCGCCCGGCTATCCTGGCCGCGAGCCGCCGCGAAGGGTTGCGCCGCACCGCCGAACGGCTGCCGGTCACCCGAAAGGTGGTGCACCGGTTCGTTCCCGGCGAAACCATCGACTCCGTGCTGAGCAGCGTGGCGGCGCTTCGTGATTCGGGCCGACTCGTCAGCATCGACTATCTGGGCGAGGACGTCGCCACCGCCGACGACGCCGACGCCGTGGTGCGGACCTACCTGGATCTGATCGACGCGCTGGGCGGGCCCGGCGCCGCGGGCGACGCCGTCCGACCGCTGGAAGTCTCGGTCAAGCTGTCGGCGCTGGGGCAGTCGCTGGAGCGCGACGGGCACAAGATCGCGCGGGAGAACGCGTGGTCGATCTGCGATGCCGCCCAGCGTGCGGGCGTGTGGGTGACGGTGGATGCCGAGAATCACACCAGCACCGATTCGACGCTGCGCATCGTGCGCGACCTGCGCGCCGAATTCCCCTGGCTCGGCCTGGTTTTGCAGGCGTATCTGCGGCGCACCCTGGATGACTGCGAGGAATTCGCCGCCTCCGGCGCGCGGGTTCGGCTGTGCAAGGGCGCCTACGACGAACCGGCCTCGCTGGCCTACCGCGAGCCGACCGAGGTCACCCGCTCGTATCTGGCTTGCCTTCGGGTGCTGATGGCCGGGTCCGGCTACCCGATGGTGGCCTCCCACGACCCGGAGGTCATCGGCGCGGTGCCCGCGATGGCGCGCGAATCGGGCCGTCGCGGAGGCGAATTCGAATACCAGATGCTCTACGGCATCCGCGACGACGAGCAGCGGCGTCTCGCCGCTGCCGGCAACCGGGTGCGGGTGTACGTGCCGTTCGGCACCCAGTGGTACGGCTACTTCATGCGGCGGCTGGCCGAACGACCGGCCAATATGACGTTCTTCCTGCGGGCGCTGGCGCAGCCGTGACGGTCGCAAGCGCGGCGACGCCGGGCGCATCGGGCCGCCACTACATGTGCGGCCATTGATTGTGCCGTCAGGGCTTTGATTGTGCGCACAGGGCGGCGACACGCCGATAAGGCCCGCCCCTGGGCGCACACCAACGCCGTAAACGCACGCTCAACGCCGCCGCGGACGATCGCTGGCGAAGCCGCGCACCACGTGGGCCCGCACGAATTCCGCCGCCACGTCCGGATCGTCCATGTCCAGCGTCGAGGACGGCGTGCTGAACAGCGAGAACAGGATGCGCGCGAACCATTCACCGGCGGCCTCGATGTCGAGGTCCTTGCGCACCTCGCCCGTGAGCCGGGCGGCCGACAGGTAGGGGGCGAAGAACTCGACACATTCGCGCAGCAGCACGGCGGCGTCCTTGGTCAGCAGCAGGCTGATGGCGTCCTCGTCAAAGTACCTCTCCGAGGAGATGACCCGTCGCGCCTGAGTGACGAAGACCGCCGCTGAACACAGCTTGTCCTCTAGGGTGCCGCCGCGATCCATCGCCTTGGTCATCTCGCGGTAGAAGCGTTCGGACGCGTGTTCGGCGCAAGCCTCGACGATGGACGCCTTGTCGGAAAAGTATTCGTAGATCGTGCTGCGCGATACGCCGGCCCGCTTGGCGATGTCGACGATCGTCGCCTTCTGCAACCCCTGCTCGCCGAAACATGCGAACGCGGACTCCACGATGAGCTCGCGGGTGGAGGTCTCCTGATAGGAGGCAGAAGCCTGAGTCGTCACGGAATCAACGCCCCTCGAGGGACCAACCCGGCATCGGCCGAGGCGAACGCGGCGTTGACGTCGGCCAGATGGAATGGCTTGGGCATCAGCCGTTCGAACGGAAAACTGGTGTGCTGCAGGAACGATAGGCCGGTAGCCAGGGTGACCGGGTCATAGAGCATCACGCCGCGCACGGACTTGTTGCCGTAGACCAGAGCGCTGGGGTCGAGCTCGAAGGTGCGTCCCATCCCGACGTTGCCGACCTCGAGCAACGTGCCGCCGTTGTTGAGAAACCCGATCCCCTCCGGGATGACGCCCGGCACGCCCACCACCTCGAGCACCCAGTCCGCGCCGATGCCGCCGGTGTGTTCGCGCACCCGCTCGGTGACCTCGGCGGCCGAGATTGCGCCGGCGTCGATGCAGTGGGTGGCGCCGAAGTCGGCGGCGACGTCGAGTCGTTCGGCGATCTTGTCGATGACGATGACCGTGGCGGCGCCCGCGGTTCGCGCCACGGCAGCGGCGTTGATGCCCAGCCCGCCGGCGCCCTGAATGACGACGGTGTCCCCGAGCCGCACATCGCGCAACGCGAAAAGGACTTGGGCTAGCGCGCAATTCAGCGGCGCGACGGCCTCGTCGGGCAGGTCCGCGGGGACTTTGTACAAAGGCTGCCGGCGGCTGGTGTAGTAGTACTCACCGTAGGCGGCGACGAAGTGGGGTGCCTGCTCGTGCGTGCGGTATTCGCCGGCCATCAGGTTCTGGCAGGCGTAGGAGCGGCCCCGTGCGCACGCGTGACAACTGCCGCAGAACCAAAAGTACGGCGCCACCACACGATCGCCGACCGCCAGGGGCTTACCGGTCGCGTCGGTGGTCAGGTCCGCGCCGAGTTCGGCTATCTCGCCGACCATTTCGTGGCCCATGGCGAACGGGCACGGCAGCGGCAGCTCGCCGCGAAAGATGTGCAGGTCGGATCCGCAGATGCCGGCCATCCGCAGCCGCAGCGCCGCAGTGCCGGGCGCGGGTGTGGTCAACGGGAATTCGGCCAGCTCGATGGGCCCGCCGTGGGCGGTCAGGAGCGCGAGCCTCGGCATGACGGTCCCCCTCAGCCGGCGGGTGCGAGAATCAGGCCGCTGGTCGGCACCCCGGTTCCGGACGTGACCAGCACGTGTTCGACGTTGTCGACCTGGTTGTACGACGTGCCCCGCACCTGACGCACCCCCTCGGTAATGCCGTTCATGCCGTGGATATAGGCCTCGCCGAGCAGGCCACCGTTGGTGTTGATGGGGAAGTCCCCACCCAGCGACAGCCGCTCGACGGTGGCGAAATCCTTGGCCTCCCCACGCCCGCAGAACCCGAGCTCCTCAAGCTGGGCGAACACGAACGGCGTGAAATGGTCGTAGATGAAGGCGGTTTGGATGTCCTGTGGCTTGAGGCCAGAATCGCGCCACAGCTGCCGGCCGACCACGCCCATTTCGGGCAGCCCGGTGATCTCGTCGCGGTAATAGCTGGTCATCATCTCGCCGTTGTGGGCCGCGCCCTGGGCGGCCGCGGTGATGATGGCCGGCGGCTGCCGCAGGTCGCGGGCGCGCTCGGCACTGGTGACGACGAGGGCGACGCCGCCGTCGCTCTCTTGGCAGCAATCGAGCAGGCGCAGCACGGGTTCGACGATCCAGCGCGAGTTCTGGTGGTCTTCCAACGTGATCGGGCGCTCGTAGAACCAGGCGTCGGGGTTTGTCGCCGCATGCTTGCGGTCGACGACGGCGATCCGGCCGAAGTCTTCGTTGGTGACGCCGTATGTCGACATGTAGCGCTGGGCGTGCACCGCGACCCAGGCCGCGGGAGTGAGCAGTCCGAACGGCGCGTAATGCGCCATGAACAACGGTGTTTCGGCCATGCTGCGGCCGCTGCCGCCGAATCGGAAGCCGGACCGTTCGTTGAACGCTCGCCAGCACACGACGACGTCGGCGACGCCGGTGGCAACGGCCATCGCCGCGTGCACGACGGTGCCGGCGGCCGCGCCGCCGCCGTGGTGCACGCGGGAGAAGAAGCTCAGGTCGCCGATGCCGACGTTGCGGGCGATGTCGATCTCGTCGCTGGAATCCATGGTGAACGTGACCATGCCGTCGACGTCACCGGGTACCAGGCCGGCGTCGTCGAGTGCGGCGCTGACCGCCTCACACGCCAATTGCAATTCGCTGCGTCCGGATTCCTTCGAGAACTCCGTCTGGCCGATGCCGACGATGGCCGCGGCGCCCGGCAGCGTCCGGCTCATGCCTGGGACCCGTCGAGCAGGCTGAGTATCGCGGTGCCGGACACGTGGTCACCCAGGCTGTTGGCGCCGGCAAAGGTCACCTCGACGAAGTTCTCGCCGTCCGATCCTCGGGTCTTGCCGGTGACGCTGCCGGTGAACCGCAACGGGTCGTCTGGAAAGCACGGCACGCCAAGGCGAATCGACAGCTTCTTCACCATCGCCTCGGGTCCGGCCCAGTCGGTGAGGAAGCGCACGCAGTAGCCGTTGGTGGTCAGGATATTCATGAAGAGGTTGGGCGAGCCCTGCTGCTTGGCGTAGTCGCGGTCGTGGTGTACCGGCATGAAGTCGCGGGTGGCGATCGCCCCGGCGACGATCATCGTCGTGGTGATCGGGATTTCGAGGGGTGTGACCTCGTCACCCTCCGCGATGTCCTGCCATCGCAGGGTGATGGTCCGGCCGGTGGTGGTCGTCATGCGGGTCCTTCCGAATAGGTTGCGCCGAGGTGGGCCAGCTGCGCCGAAGCCGGGCCGAGGGTCAGCTCGTTGTGCTTGGCCCACAGGAAGTAGCGGTGCAGGGGATAGGTGACGTCGATGCCGATGCCGCCGTGGACGTGCTGGGCGGTGGCGGCCACGCGGGCGCCGGCCTCGGCGGCCCAGAATTTCGCGATGCGTGCAGCCCGGTGTGCCTTTTCCAAGGGGCGCCCGTGCGCGATCAGCCAGGCCGCCTGCCAGGTGGTCCACCGGATCGCCTCGACGTCGATGAAGGCGTCGGCCATGCGCTGCTGCACCGCCTGGAAGCTGCCGATCGGGCGGCCGAATTGTTCACGGCCGGTGGTGTATTCGGCGGCGATGCGCAGCGCCCGCTCGGCGACACCGAGCTGGATCGCGCACAGCGCGACCAGGGCCCGGGTATAGAGCGCCTCGGCCAGCCCGGCGCCGGTGATCACGTCCGCAGTGGAAACGGTTGCGCCGTCCAGGAATACGTCCGCGTGCGGTTCGCGGTTCGTGGTGGGCACCGGACGGATCTCGACGCCGGCCGTGTCGGCGGGTAGCAGGAACAGGCCCACGCCGCCCCCGTCGACAGCGGCGGGGATCAGCACCGTGTCGGCGAGTTGGGCGGCCGGCACCAACTCCTTGGCGCCGTCGAGGCGCCAGTTCGATCCGTCACGGCGGGCGGTGGTGACCGGGCGGGCCGGGTCCGAACGGCCGGGTTCGGCCAATCCCGCTGTCAGGATGCGCGATCCGGTGACCACGCCCGGCAGGAACCGCTGCTGCTGTTCCTCGCAGCCGTGCCGGGCGATCGGGTCGGCGCCCAGCACCAGCGTGGCGTAGGCCGGTACCGGCGCGACGCTGTAGCCGACCTCGGCCAGCAGCACCCCGAGCTCCACGAAGCCGCCGCCATTACCCCCGGCCGACTCCGGCAGCGCGGTGCCCAGCAGGTCGGCGGCGGCCAGCTCTTCCCAGAGCGCGGCGTCGTGGCGGGTGTCGCCGGCCTCCAGCTCGGTCAGCCGTTCCGGGGTGGCGCGGCGCTCGAACAGATCGCGGGCGAGCTTGGCGATCGTCTCCTGCTCTTCGGTGAACGAGAAGTCCATGACGGGCCTAGGCGCTCGGCCGGAACTGGTGCAGCACCAGGTCTTCAGAGCCAGAACCGTCGAAGGTTTGGTAGTAGACCTCGACCGGCATTCCGGGCCGCACGTCGGCCGGGTCGATGCCGGTCAGGTTGGACACCAGCCGCAGCCCCTCCTCGAGTTCCACCAGCACGACGACGTAGGGGTACTCGAAGAACGGAAACTTCGGCTCGTGCGGCATCACGTAGCTGTAGACGGTGCCGCGGCCCGACGACTCGATGGCCTCCCAGTCCAGCGCCCGGCAGTGTGGGCACATCGGGCGGGGAGGATGACGCAGCTGCCCGCAACCGCCGCAGCGCTGGATCAGGAGTTTGCTCTCCCGCAACCCATTCCAGAAGAATTCGGTGTCCGGGGTGATCGCCGGAGCCAGACGGGCCGCCATCAGCCGGCCGGCCTGAAGCGCAACACCCGGAATCGCTGGCGTCCCAACACCTCGCCGTTCTGGTCGGTGTAGGTCGTGAGCCAGGTCAGGAAGAATCCGGTGCCCAGCGCCGTCTTCTTCTCGTCGGAGACCGACTCGTAGACCGTCGTCGCGCTGATCACGTCGCCCAGCCTGGGATACCGCTCGATCTCGAACTCCGAATTCGTGGCCACCGTGCTGGTGTAGCCGGCCTCATCGAGGAACGCCGTTGGAGTGCTGTGGATCTCGATGGGCGCCCCACCGCGCTCGCCGATCCCCTCCAGCTTCGGCGACGGCATGGTCCAGGTCTGCAGCATCACCGGCGGCGAGACGATGCCGCCGAACCGCGACGACGCGGCGAACTCCGGATCGATGTAGACGGGGTTCATGTCGGCCATCGCGTACGCCCAGTGCCGGATCATCGGCTGGTTCACCGGGTCGGGCGCCAGCGAGGGCTTTCCGGTGCCGCCGGTCGGCTGGCCGACGAGGGCCCGCACCTTGGCGCTGACGTCTTCTGAGTCGGTCACTGAATCCCGTCCTCCTTGCTATTTCGCGGCCCGAAGGTCGCGCGGTGCCCGGGGCATGCCCAACCCGGCCATGGCGATGATGTCACGTTGAATCTCGTTGGCGCCGCCCCCGAAGGTATTGATGACGGCCTGGCGGTAGGCCGATTCCAGCGCGCCGCGCAGCGGAGCCTCGGCGCCGCGCCGCACCCCGTTGCCGTCCAACACCTCGAGCAGCTCCCGGGCGACCTGCTGCGTGAGCTCGGTGCCGAACACCTTGGCCGCCGACGCTTGTCCCATATCCAGGCCTGTGATCGCCCTGCCCTTCGCCATCGCCGCGTTCACCCGCGAATTGACGAGCTTGTACGCGGCCACTTGGGCTTCGACCCGGGCCAGCGCTGATTGCACCCAGGGTTGGTCGATGACGCGGCCACCGTCGAGCTCGGTGGAAATCGCCCAATCCAAAGTCTTCTCGAACAGCGGCTCGAGCGCGCCGAGATTGCCCAGGGCGGCGCGCTCGAAGTTCAACTGCGTGGTGATCAGCTGCCAGCCCTGGTTTTCCGCGCCCACCAGCGCGCTGACCGGCACCCGCACGTCGTCGTAGAACGTGTAGAAGGTCGAGATGCCCGGCATGGTGTGCAGCGGCTGCCAGGAGAATCCGGGCGAGGAGGTCGGCACGATGAGGATGGAAATGCCCTTGTGCTTCTTGGCATCCGGATCGGTGCGCACGGCCAGCCAAATGTAGTCGGCATAGGCCGCGCCGCTGGTGAACAGCTTCTGGCCGTTGATCACATACTCGTCACCGACGCGGACGGCCGTCGTCCGCACCGAGGCCAGGTCACTGCCCGCACCAGGCTCGGAGTAGCCGATGGCGAACTCCACGGCGCCGTCCAGGATCGCCGGCAGGAACCGCTGCTTCTGCTCGTCGGTCCCGTAGTGCATCAACGTGGGGCCGACGGTGTTCAGCGTCACCAGCGGGATGGGGGCGCTCACCCGGCGCGCCTCCTCGGAGAAAATGAACTGCTCGATGGCCGAGAAACCTTGTCCGCCATATTCTTTAGGCCAGCCAACGCCCAACAGGTTGGCCGCCGCCAGCGCGCGGACGCATTCGCGCACCGCAGGACCCCCCTCCATCTGCTCACTGACCGCGGCGACGCGCTCCGGCGTCATCACGGTCTGCAGCGTCGCGCGGATCTCGGTGCGCAGCTTCTCTTGCTCCGGCGTGTATTCCAGGTCCATCGGCTCAGGCTCCCATCCGCACCGGCATGCGTTTCACCCCGGGCACCATGGTCGCCCGCATCCGGTGCACCTCGCCCACCAGCTCCATGCGGGGAAACCGGCGTACCAGCTCTTCGAAAAGCACCGTCGCCTCGAGTCGCGCCAATTGTGCGCCCACACAAGAGTGTTCGCCACAGCCGAACGCGATGTGCGGGTTCGGGTGACGGGTCACGTCGAACTCCTCAGAGTCGGGGCCGAACACGTCCTCGTCCCGGTTGGCCGATCCATAGAGCATCACGATCACCTCGCCGGCGCGGATCCGCTGACCGCGGATCTCGACGTCAGCCGTCGCGGTGCGGGCCATGTGCACAACGGGACTGTTCCACCGCAACATCTCCTCGACCGCGAGGGGGATGCGGGCGGGTTCCTCGACGAGGAGGCGGTATTGGTCGGGGTGCGCGATGAGCGCCAGCGTTCCCAGTGCGATGAGGTTGCGGGTCGTTTCGTTGCCCGCCACCAGTAGCAGGAAGGCGAAGTTGAGCAGGTCTGCGTCGGTCAACCGGTGTTCGTCGATCTCCGCCTCGGACAGGACCGAGAGCAAGTCGTGCCGCGGGTGCACGCGGCGGGCCGCAATCAGCTTCTGGAAGTACTCGTAGAGCTGCCCGGCCGCCACCATGGAGTCCAGCTCGATCTCCGGGTCGGCCGTTCCGGTGGCCGCATCCGACCACGCCCGGAACTGCTCCCAGTCGTCGGGCGGGGCGCCGATCAGTTCGGCGATCATCCGGGTGGGCAGGGGAGCGGCGATCTGTTCGGCGAACTCGTGTACGGAGCCGGGTTCGATGCCGTCGAGAATGCCGCGCACGATCTCGCGGATCTTCGGCTCGAGCACCGAAACGCGCCGCCGGGTGAAACCGGAATTGATCAGCTTGCGCATCTGCCGGTGCCGCGGCGGATCGGTGAAGATCAGGCTGCCCAGCTGCACCGGGTTCGGCAGCTGCGGATCGGGGATTGTGATGCCCTGGGTCGAGGTGAACAGGGCCGGATTGCTCGACACGAACCGGATGTCCTCATATTTCAGCAGAGCCCAGAAGTTGGTGACGTCGTTCCAGCACACCGGCGCAGTCGCGCGCAGCTCCCGGTAGGCGGGGTACGGGTCACCCGCGTAGAAGTCGGGGGAGTGCAGCGGGAAGCGCGGCGAGCGCAGCGGCGGATGAGTCTGCACGGCAAGCCCCTCTCGCAGGACACCCGATCCGACAGATAAATGCAATCTGTCTGGCGACTGTGTCTACTCCGCTCCGTCGCGTGCTGTCAATACGGCACTAAAATATTGGAGTAGCTCGGATTTCACGCGATTGATAATTGACGGCGGACACGCGGGGGTGTACACCAAGTGATCAGATGACCGGAGGAAGCAACATGGCCGACTCGCCCGCTCTTGTCCAGACCTACGAGCTCTACATCGACGGCAAGTGGGTCGAGCCGCAGGACGGTCGCTACGACGACCTGTCCCCGTCCACCGAGGCCGTCATCGCCACCGCACCCGACGCGAGCGTCGCGCAGGTCGACGACGCGATCGCGGCCGCGCGCCACGCCTTCGACAGCGGACCGTGGGGCACGATGTCCGCCGAGCAGCGCGCCGGGTGCCTGAATCAGCTGGGCGAGGCGCTGACCAAGCACGCCGACGACTTCTTCGCGCTGTCCCAGGCGGAGTGGGGCTGCATCGCCAACGAGCGCATCATGCAAATCGACGGCGCCGGATTCATGTCCATGCACGCCGCCCAGCTCGCCACCCAGCTGGTCGACCAAGAGGTCACCGGGATCAGCGCCGGCACCACGTTGCTGCGCCACGCACCGCTGGGCGTCGTATCGATACTGACGCCGTGGAACTTCCCGCACTGCCTCAACGTGATGAAGCTGAATCATGCGCTGGCCGCGGGAAACACGGTTGTGCTCAAGCCCTCTCCGCTGACACCGCTGGCCGGGCTGGCGCTCGCGCGGCTCATCGACGAGCACACCGACATCCCGCCGGGAGTGGTCAACGTGGTCACCCCCTCGGGCGTCGACGCGGCCAAGCTGCTGACCACCGATCCGCGCATCGACATGGTGAGCTTCACCGGCAGTTCGGTCGTCGGCCGCCAGGTGATGTCCGCCGCCGGCGACACGATGAAGCGAATCCTGTTGGAACTGGGCGGAAAGTCGGCCAGCATCGTCCTCGACGATGCCGTCGTGACCGACGAAATGCTGGAACAGATGCTGTTCCAATCCTGTTCGCTACATGCCGGGCAGGCCTGCATCCTGCACAGCCGGCTGTTGTTGCCCGATTCGCTGCACGACGACGTCGTCGATCGGCTGGCCGCACTGGCCCGTGAGGTCAAGGTGGGCGACCCCACCGATCCCGACGTGCAGATGGGTCCGCTGATCAGCGCGGCGCAACGCGACCGGGTCGAGGCGCACATCGCCGGAGCGCGCAGCGACGGGGCCAAGCTGGTGACAGGCGGCGGTCGGCCGGCCGGCCTGGACGTCGGCTACTACGTCGAACCGACGATCCTGTCCGGGGTGGAGCCCAATTCGACTATCGCGCAAGAGGAAGTGTTCGGCCCGGTGTTGTCGGTACTGCGCTACCGCGACGACGACGATGCCGTCGCCATCGCGAACAACTCGCAATACGGACTCTCCGGTGCGGTGTGGGGTGACGACGTGGACCGCGCCGTCGGCGTGGCGCGGCGCATCCGAACCGGCCAGATCGCGATCAACGGCATCAGCCCCGGCGGCGCACCGTTCGGCGGATTCAAGCTCAGCGGGCTGGGCCGCGAGGGCGGCGGAATCGGCGGGCTGCACCAGTACATGGAAGCGATGGCCATCGGGGTTCCCGCGTGACGGCACCCCTTGCGGGGCTGCACGTCGTCGAAATCGCAAGTGAAATCTCGGGTCCCTACGCGGCAAAGATCCTTGTCGACCTGGGTGCCGAGGTCATCAAGATCGAGCCGCCCGCCGGAGACCCGCTGCGGCACTGGGGACCGTTCACCTCGGGCGTCGCCGACCCGGATCGATCGGGCCTGTTCGAGTACCTGAACGCCGGCAAACACGGTGCCACGCTTGATCTCTCGGAGGCAGACGACATCGCGGCCGCGCGCGGACTCATCGCCCAGGCGCACCTGCTGATCGACGATTCCGGACCCGGGACGCTGGAGGGGTACGGTCTCGGGGTCGATGACCTGCAGCGGATCAATCCAAACCTGGTGTTACTACGCATCTCTGGGTTCGGTCAGTCCGGACCGTTCCACCGCCGGCGAGCCACACCGCTGACCCTACAGGCGGCATCGGGCTGGATCAGTTCCCGGGATCCCGAGCGCCCGCCGGTTCAGGTGGGTGCCCGGATCGCCGAGTACGTTGCGGGCGCCTACGGCGCGCTGGGTGCGCTGACCGCACTGCGGTCTCGGCCCGACGGCCGCGTCACCGAAGTCGATGTCTCGCAGCTGGAATCGTTGCTGTCGACACTGCCGTATCCGATGTTGATGGCGCAACGGATGCGCCGGCTGGGCCTGCCCGCCAACCTGCGGTCGGCGCCCATGCTGGGCGTCGTGCGGGCCGCCGACGGCTGGGTGGGCATCAACTGCCTGACGGGCCAGCACTGGCTCGACGTCTGCGCGATGCTCGGTCTGTCCGAGTTCGGCGAACATCAGCTCGCGATCATGATGGGTGGCGCGGAGCGCGACGACTTCTTCGCCAAGGCCGAACGGGTGCTGGCCGGCCAGACCGTCGCCGAGATCGTGGAACTCGCCCAGGCGCTGCGGATTCCGGCCGCCCCGGTCAACGACGGCGCCACCGTGCTCGATTGCCCGCAATACGCCGAGCGGGGCTTCTTCCTTGACGCCGGGTCGTTTCGGCGTCCCGGACCGCCGTTCCGGTTCTCCAAAACCCCTGTGGCGCAGCCACGGTCGTCGCCGCGCTTTCGGACGTCGCGAACCACGAAGTGGACGGGTGACGGCCGAGCGCTTCAACAAGCGCCTGGGCCGGTGCCCTTCACCGGGCTGCGGGTGCTCGATTTGACCACGTTCTGGGCCGGCGCGTACCTGACCTGCTACCTCGGGGCGTTCGGCGCCGACATCGTCAAGGTCGAATCGATCCAGCGGCCCGACGGGCACCGCTACTCGGGGGCGTTCGCCTACGAGGGCGACGACTGGTACGAGCGCAGCCCCATCTGGCAGGGCACCAACCTCAACAAGCGCGACCTCACGCTGGACCTGACATCGCCGCGGGGCCTCGACCTGGCGCGGCGGCTGGCCGCCCGCGCCGACGTCGTGGTGGAGAACTTCTCGCCGCGCGTCGTCGAAAACTTCGGTCTGGACTACGACTCGCTGACAGCACTGAACCCCGACGTGATCGTGGTGCGGATGCCCGGCTACGGCCTGCACGGCCCGTGGCGCGACTACGTCGGCTGGGCGCTGAACTTCGAGCAAACCTCCGGAATGTCGGCGGTCACCGGCTACCCCGACGGGCGGCCGTGCAACCCGCAGGGCCCCGCCGATCCGATCGTCGGCGTGCACGCCGGAGTCGCGCTGCTGGCCGCGCTCGAGCACCGCAACCGCACCGGCGCCGGCCAACTCATCGAGATAGCCCAGATCGAGGTCGCCGCCGCCGTCACCGCCGAACCGGTGATCGAATATTCGATGAACGGTCTCGTGCCCCCGCGCGAGGGGAACCGCCGGCGCGGCTGCCTGCAGGGCGTCTACCCGACGAACGAGGACGACGTGTGGGTGGCGCTGTCGGTGCCCGATCAGCCGATCGACCATGACGTCTTCGACGAGCTCGTCGCCGCCTGGACCCGCACGCAGACCGCCGCGGCGATCGTCGACACCCTTCAGGCACAGGGGATCGCGGCCGAGCGGGTGATCACCGGAGACCAGATGTATGACCCCGAGCTCATCGGGGCCCAGCTCGACGCGCGCGGCTACTACGAGGAGCTCGAACACCGGATCACCGGACCGCACCGCTACCCCGGCTGGCCCTTTCGCATCACGCCCGGACCGCGGCACCACCACCGCAGCGCCCCGCCGACGCTCGGCCAGCACAACGACGAGGTCCTGCGTGAGCTGGGGCTGTCCGAGGCGGAGGTGGCGGACCTGCGTCACCGGCGGGTGATCGGGGAGCGGGGGCTCAACGCATAGCCGCCAGCAACGCATGGCCACCCTTTGGTGAACCCCGCCTGACGTGTCAAGCTGCTGGACATGGTCATGGAGATCGCCCGCCCCAAACTCGAAGGAAACGTCGCCGTCGGCGAGGACCGCCAGATCGGCTTCGCCGAGTTCGGCGATCCGCAGGGCCGGGCCGTCTTCTGGTTGCACGGCACCCCCGGCGCCCGCCGCCAGATTCCCACCGAGGCCCGCCTGTACGCCGAGAACCACACGATCCGGCTGATCGGCCTGGACCGTCCCGGGATCGGCTCGTCGACGCCGCACCGCTACGAGAACATCCGCGCCTTCGCCGACGACCTGCGGACCATCGCGGACACGCTCGGCATCGACAAGATGGCCGTCATCGGCCTGTCCGGCGGCGGTCCGTACGCACTCGCATCGGCCGCGGTGCTGTCCGATCGGGTGGTCGCCGCCGGCGTGCTCGGCGGCGTCGCGCCGTTCGTCGGCGACGAAGGCATCACCAGCGGCCTGATGAACCTGGGCAAACGGGTGGCGCCGCTGTTGCAGCTGGGCGGTGACCCGCTGCGTATCGGCGCGAGCCTGATGGTCCGGGCCGTCCGTCCCGTCGCGAACACCGCGCTCTATCTGTACGCCGCGGTGTCGCCGGAGGCCGACCGGCGCCTGCTCACCCGACCCGAGTTCGGGGCGATGTTCCTCGATGACCTGCTCAACGGCAGCCGCAAGCAGCTGGCGGCGCCCTTCAACGACATCATTCTGTTCACCCGGGACTGGGGATTCCGGCTCGACGAGGTCAAGGTCCCGGTGCGCTGGTGGCACGGCGACAGCGACCACATCGTGCCGTTCGCCCATGGCCAGCACGTGGTTTCGTTGCTGCCGGACTGCGAGCTGTTCGTGCTGCCCGGCGAAAGCCACCTCGCCGGGCTGGGCCGCGGCGAGGAGATCCTGTCCACCCTGATGAAGATCTGGGACGAGAAAGGCTGACCTTCTCCCGCGCCGGGTAGCCTGCTGACGTGCTGCTGGCGTCGCTTAACCCTTCGGTCCTCACCGCCACCGATGTCGCCGACGCGGTGCGCATCGACGGCACCGTGCTCAGCCGCAGCGACCTGGCCGGCGCCGCGACATCGGTGGCCGAACGGGTGGGCGGGGCGGGCCGCGTCGCCATCCTGGCCGCCCCGACCGCCGCGACGGTGTTGGCCGTCACCGGGTGCCTGATCGCCGGGGTGCCCTTCGTCCCGGTGCCCGCCGACGTCGGCGCGGCCGAACGCCGGCACATGCTCACCGATTCCGGAGTAAAAGCCTGGCTCGGGCCGGCGCCCGACGAGCCGGAGGGCCTGCCGCACATCCCGGTGCGGTTGCACGCCCGCTCCTGGCACCGCTACGCCGAGCCGTCGCCCGACGCCACCGCCATGATCATCTACACCTCGGGGACCACCGGTCTGCCCAAAGGCGTGGTGCTGAGCCGACGGGCGATCGCGGCCGACCTCGACGCCCTCGCGGAAGCCTGGCAATGGACGTCGGACGACGTCTTAGTGCACGGCTTGCCGCTCTTTCACGTGCACGGCCTGGTGCTGGGCCTGCTCGGCTCGCTGCGGATCGGGAATCGCTTCATCCACACCGGCAAGCCGACGCCGGCGGGCTATGCGCAGGCCGGAACCGACCACGGGGGCACCCTGTTTTTCGGGGTGCCCACGGTGTGGTCGCGGGTGGTGGACGACGAGGCGGCCGCCCGGGCGCTGCGCCCGGCGCGGCTCCTGGTCTCCGGCAGCGCGCCGCTGCCGGTTCCGGTGTTCGACCGGCTGGTCGGGCTCACCGGACACCCGCCCATCGAACGCTACGGCGCGTCGGAATCGCTGATCACGCTGTCCACCCGGGCCGACGGCGAGCGGCGCCCGGGGTGGGTGGGCCTGCCGCTCACCGGTGTGCAGACGCGGGTGCTGGACGACGACGGCGGGCTGGTGCCGCACGACGGCGAGACCGTCGGGAAGCTGCACGTGCGCGGCCCGATGATGTTCGACGGCTACCTGAACCGGCCGGACGCCACGGCCGAGGCGTTCGACAGCGACGGCTGGTACCGCACCGGCGACGTCGCGGTGATCGACGGCGACGGGATGCACCGCATCGTGGGGCGCGAGTCGGTCGACCTGATCAAGTCCGGCGGTTACCGCATCGGCGCGGGCGAGATCGAAACGGTGCTGCTCGGGCATCCGGGGGTCCAGGAGGCTGCGGTGGTCGGGATACCTGACGCGGACCTGGGTCAGCGCATCGTCGCGTTCGTCGTCGGATCGGCCGACGGCGACGCGCTGATCGACTATGTTGCCCAGGAGCTTTCGGTGCACAAGCGGCCGCGCGAGGTGCGCATCGTGGACGCGCTGCCGCGCAACGCCATGGGCAAGGTGCTCAAGAAGCAGCTGCTGACCGACGGCTGAGCCGCCGCTCAACCGGGTAGCACCTGGTCAGCCGGGCGCCGAGACACGCAGCAATTTGCCAGCTCCAGCGCCGAGCGTGGCCGCGAAGCTTCACCTACCGTCGTAACCGTGCATCGATGTAACCGGACAGCGAACGGCCGCTATGGGTGACCCCGCTCGGCCCGTGGGCACCGCCGCCCCTACCCCCATGCGGCGGATCGCGATGGCCTGCCTGGTGGGCTCGGCCATCGAGTTCTACGACTTTCTGATCTATGGGACCGCGGCGGCGCTGGTGTTTCCCGCCGTCTTCTTTCCGCACCTGGGCACGACGGTGGCCACCATCGCCTCGATGGCGACGTTCGCGACGGCGTTCCTGTCCCGCCCGGTTGGGGCGGCTGTCTTCGGCTACTTCGGCGACCGGCTGGGCCGCAAGAAGACGCTCGTCGCCACGCTGCTGATCATGGGCGCATCGACGGTCAGCGTGGGCCTGGTCCCCAACACGGCGTCGATCGGGATCGCGGCGCCGCTGATCCTCATCGTCCTGCGGCTGCTGCAAGGCTTCGCCGTCGGCGGCGAATGGGCCGGCTCCATCCTGCTCAGCGCCGAGTACGCGCCGCCCGGCAAACGCGGCTGGTACGGCATGTTCACCTCGCTGGGCGGCGGCACGGCGGGCATACTCGCCAGCCTGACCTTTCTCGCCGTCAGTCTCACCGTCGGCGAGAGCAGCCCCGCGTTCCTGGAATGGGGATGGCGGGTGCCCTTCCTGATCAGCAGCGGGCTGATCGCCATCGCCCTCTATGTGCGGCTCAACATCGACGAGACCCCGCTGTTCGTGGAGGAGAAGGCCCGCAACGAGGTGCCCAAAGCGCCGCTGGCGGAGCTGGTGCGCTTCCAGCGGCGAGAGATCGTGCTGGTCGCGGGCTGCTTCTTGGGCGGCATGGGCTTCGTCTACCTGGGCAACACCTTCCTGGTCATGTACGCCCACACCCACCTGGGCTACTCGCGCGGCTTCATCTGGGGCGTCGGCGCCCTGGGCGGGCTGACCAGCATCGCGTTCGTCTCGTTCGGGGCGTGGCTGTCCGACCGCGTCGGGCGTCGGCGGGTGATGCTGTGCGGGCTGGCGGCGTGCCTGCCGTGGGCATTCGTCGTCATCCCGCTGATGGACACCGGCAACCCGGTCATGTACGCGGTCGCCGTCCTCGGCCTGTTCGCCTGCGCGGCGGTGGCCAACGGCCCCACGGGTGCCTTCGTTCCCGAGCTGTTCGCCACGCGCTACCGGTACAGCGGCGCGGCGGTGGCGATGAACCTGGCCGGCATCCTGGGCGCCGCGGTGCCGCCGCTGCTGGCGGGCACGCTGCTGGCGACCTACGGCAGCTGGGCGATCGGGCTCATGATGGCGACCCTGGTGGTGGCCAGTTTCGTGTCCGTCTCGCTGCTGCCCGAAACCAGGGGGACCACGCTGCGGACGGTCGCCGTCGACGAGCGGGTCCCCGCCGAACTATAGGCGCACGCTCAGTTGGCGTGCAGGTCCTCGTTGAGGGCGATGCCCTGCCCGCCGCGGGCCACCACTTCCACCGCCCCGCTCACCGAATTGCGGCGGAACAACAGGTTGTTGCCGCCGGACAGTTCCAGGGCCTTCATCGTCTTGCCTTCGGGCGTAATGACTTTGGTGCCCGCGGTGACATACAGGCCCGCCTCGACGACGCAGTCGTCACCCAGTGAGATGCCCAGGCCCGCGTTGGCACCGAGTAGGCAGCGCTTGCCGATCGAAATCACCTCGGTGCCACCGCCGGACAGCGTGCCCATGATCGATGCGCCCCCGCCGATGTCGGAGCCGTCGCCCACCACCACGCCGGCGGAGATGCGCCCCTCCACCATCGACGCCCCGAGCGTGCCGGCGTTGTAGTTGACGAAGCCCTCGTGCATCACCGTCGTGCCCGGGGCCAGGTGGGCGCCCAGGCGCACCCGGTCGGCGTCGGCGATGCGCACCCCGGTCGGCAGGACGTAATCGACCATGCGGGGGAACTTGTCGACGCCGTACACCGTCACCGGCCCGTGGCGCCGCAGCCGGGCCCGGACGGCCTCGAAGCCTTCGACGGCGCACGGGCCGCGGTTAGTCCAGACGACATTGGTCAATACCCCGAATAAGCCGCCGGCGTTCAGCCCATGCGGCGCGACCAGCCGGTGCGAGAGCAGATGCAATCGCAGGTAGGCGTCGTAGGCGTCGGCGGCCACGTCGTCCAGAGAGCCGATGACAGTGCGTACCGCGACGGTCTCGGTACCGCGGTCATCGTCGCGCCCGATCAGCGCGGTCAGCTCCGGGGGAACGTCGGACAGCGCCAGCCGCGACGTCGCGCTGGTGCCCGATTCGGTCAGTTCCGGTGCGGGAAACCAAGTGTCGAGGATCGATCCGTCGGCGGCCAGCGTTGCCAGCCCGATACCTGCAGCTCCAGTCACGGCGGTCAGGTTACTTCCTGGGCGACGCTCGGGTCCGCGCGCCCTGCGGAGGAGCGCGAAGTGTGACCCGCGTGATCGGTCAAGCTGCCGCGTGGTGTTCAAACCCCAACGCGGGCACGCAACCTGTTCAACAGCATCGTGTCCGGGGTGCTGTATCAACACGTCGTCGACACGACGGGTCCCGCTGCCACTGTGGCCAGCGGGTTGGGTGGCGGTGGCGCCCTGGTGAGTGCCGCGGCACCGGTCAGCACCGCGGGCGGCGGTGCGGCACGAGTGCTGGCGAGCATGGGCTCGGCGTCCCCGGTCGGCGGATTGTCGACCCCCGCCATGTGGTCGGCGGCCACACCTCGGGTGCCCGCCGTGACCGTCGCGGGTACGGGGTGGACCGCACCCACCGAAGAGGCGCACACCACGTGGGCGTCCGGCATGCCGGCGGTCGCCTCGGCGGGGCGGGGCGGCGGCTATGGCATGGGGCCGTGCTACGGCGTCAAACCGAAGGTGATGCCCACGCGGTTGCTCGTCTAGCCCCCGAGGCATTCCGCCCGGCTCCGCCGCGCTTGCGATCGCCACTGGAGCGGTGGTGGCGACCCGCTGCGCCCGGCTCCGCCGCGCTTGCGATCGCCACTACCCTGAGACCGTGCTGGACTTACGCGGAGATCCCATCGCGCTGACCGCCGCGCTGGTCGACATCCCCAGCGAATCGAGGGGCGAAGCGCGGCTGGCCGACGAGGTCGAGGCCGCGCTGCGCGCCCAGACCGCAGGGTTCGAGATCGTTCGCAACGGCAACGCCGTGCTGGCACGCACCAACCACGGGAGGCCGTCGCGCGTGCTGCTGGCCGGGCACCTGGACACCGTGCCGGTGGCCGGAAACCTGCCCAGCCGCCGCGAGGGCGACGACCTGTACGGCTGCGGCACGGCCGACATGAAATCCGGTGACGCGGTCTTCCTGCACCTCGCCGCCACCGTCGCCGACCCAGTGCACGATCTTACATTGGTGATGTACGACTGCGAGGAAATCGACGCCGCGGCAAACGGATTGGGCCGCATCGAACGCGAGCTGCCGGACTGGCTGGCCGCCGACGTGGCCATTCTGGGCGAGCCCACCGGCGGCTACATCGAGGCCGGCTGCCAGGGCACCCTGCGCGTGGTGGTCAGCGCCACCGGTACCCGTGCGCATTCGGCGCGATCCTGGTTGGGCGACAACGCGATTCACAAGCTCGGCGCCGTACTGGAGCGGCTGGCCGCGTACCAGGCGCGCAGCGTCGACATCGACGGCTGCGTCTACCGTGAGGGCCTGTCGGCCGTGCGCATCGACGGCGGCGTGGCGGGCAACGTCATTCCAGACGCGGCCGCGGTGACGGTCAACTTCCGTTTCGCCCCCGACCGGTCGCTGCCCGAGGCGCTGCAACACGTGCACGACGTGCTCGCCGGGCTCGACGTGCACATCGAACAGAGCGACGCGGCGGCCGGCGCTCTGCCCGGGCTGTCCCAACCCGCCGCCAAGGCCCTGGTCGAGGCGGCCGGCGGCAACGTGCGGGCCAAGTACGGCTGGACCGACGTGGCACGGTTCGCCGCGCTGGGCATACCGGCGGTCAACTTCGGGCCGGGTGATCCCAATCTGGCGCACAAGCGCGACGAGCGGGTCGCGGTCGCCAAGATCACCGCCGCGGTGGATGTGCTGCGCGGCTACCTGAGCGGCTAAGCCGTCCCGGCCCCGCGCCGCTGCGCCTGCGCGGCGGCATCGGCGGCGGCTGCGTGCATGCCGATCGAGGTCAGCTCGTCCGACACCGCCCGCAGGCCCGCGTCATCGCCGGCAGCCAGCGCGCGAGCATGGGTCAGCGCGATTCTGCCTGCGACGCAGTCGATCTCGGCGCAGAGCCGGGCTAAAGGGTCGGCGGCCCGGGTGTCGCCGAGCCGCACGGCCTCGTGCCAGACCCGCACCGCCACGCCCCGCTGGCCGCCGCGTTCGGCCATCCGGGCGGCGTCGCGCGCGGCGGCCACCGCGCCGTGCATGTCGCGCACCAAGGCCAGCCGCCACGCCCGCGCCACCCCGAGCTCGGGCGCGAACAGCGCCGACTTGGTGCCGTGCCGGGATTCGGCCCTGCTCAACGCCTTTGCCGCGGCGGCGGTGTCGCCCTGCTGGGCCAGCGCGGTGGCCAGCAGCGTCAGCGACAGCGGCCCCCACGAGTATCCGGTGCGCTCCAGGGTGGCGGCCGCCGGAGCCAATAATGCTGCCGCAGAGGCGAATTCGCCGCCGGCGATCAGCACGTGGGCCAGCAGCACCTCGCCGATGGCGCGGCCCGGCTGTTGCAGTTCGGCGAAGTCGGTGAACTGCTGGGCGAGCCGGCGGGCTTGGTCGGGGTGGCCGGCCATCAACAGCGCTGTGGTCTGACCCAGCCCGATGGTGAAGCGCAGCAGCCCGGGGTGTTCGGCGGCCAGGGCGCGCTGCGCCAGCTGCTCGACGGCATCGAAGCGGCCTTCGCGCGCCGCGCACAAGGCGCCGGCACTGGCCGCCCAGGCCACCGCCTGGTCGTCGGCCGCCGGGGATGCGAGAACGTCGCCGGCGACCTTCACGGCGTGCCCTACGTTGCCCGCGTTCATCGCGAAGGTCGCGCTGAGCGCGTCCAGGGTGATCCGCGGGCCGGTATCGGCGACCCGATTGCGCACGGTCCGCAGGAACGCGGTGGCGCGCTCGGGTTCGCTGAGCATCCAGAACTGGTTCGCCGCCCGCAGCAGTGCCCAGTCCATCAGCGCCGCCTCGGTCAACGCGGCGGAGTCGACGTCGGCCAGCACCGAATCGGCCTCCCGGCCGCGGCCCTGCCAGGCCAGGGCGTGCGCCAGCGCGAGCCGCGCCGCCAACCCGCCGGAGCGCTGCAGCGCCGACCGGGCCAGCCGTTCGCCCAGCGCCAGGTCGCCCAGCCGCAGCGCCTGCTGGGCGGCGGCGACGACGTCGGCGACCCGCGGGGGAGTGTCGCTGTCCAGGGCCAGTGACACCAGCCGCAACCGGTCACTGAGGTGCTCGGACGGCCGCTGCGACAGCAGCGTGACCAGGTCGGTGCGCCGTTGCCGGGCGTCCTCGGGTTCGAGCGCGGCCCGCGTCCGCTCGGCGAACAGCGGGTGGGCCGTATAGACGACCGGGTCGTCCGACGACCCGCCGCGCGCCCGGGTCTCCGCGGCGCCCCACGTCACGGCCTCGGCCACCGCGCCGTCGCCGGCGAGCGCGGTCAGGTCGGCGACCGAGAGTGGCTCCGCGACGGCGAGATACTCCAACACCGACCGCGCCGCCACGGGGAGCTCGGCGAGGAACGTGTTGATCTCCGCCGGCGCGCTCGCCCCGCCGGGCGGCTCGATGTCGATCCGGGTGAGCAGGCCGTCGGTCCACAGCGCCGCGATCGCCTCGGGGGCGGAGTCGGCTTTTGCGGTGACGATGAGCCGCCCCGCGCCGTCGCGCGCCAGCTGGTAGACCAGCGTGGCCGACAGCACGTCCAGGTGTTGGGCATCGTCGACGACGAGCAACAGGTCGTCGCCGCCCAGCGACGCCCGGGCGGCCCGCAGCAGCGCGGCCGGCTTGCCGAGGTCGGCGATCTCCACCAGATGGCTGAACGCCCCGAACGGGACGGTACGTTCGGTCGGGGTTCCGGTGACCCAGCGGACGAGCGTGTTCGGGTGCCGGCCGGCGAACCGCTCGGCCGCCACCCGGGCCAGTGTGGATTTGCCGACGCCGTCGGGTCCCAGCACTACCGCCCCGCGCGCCCCTTCGGCCAACGCCGCATCCAGCCGCTCTGAGGCCGTCGCGTGTTGGGGGACGTTCCATCGAATCGGCACTGCCGAATTTTATGGTGCGAGAGCGGGGCGGCAGGGCGAAAGCCCCAGATATGACGGGCCGTATGCGGTTGGTCTACCTTTGGCGGATATGCCCGGCCAACGCGCTTCGTCCAGCGAGTGGTCGGTGTGTGTGTACTGCGCATCCGGCCCGGAACATCCCGAATTGCTCGGAGTCGCTGGGGAACTCGGCGAGGCGATCGCCGAGCGCGGCTGGACGCTGGTGTGGGGTGGGGGCCGGGTGTCGGCGATGGGTGCCGTGGCGAGCGCGGCGCGCACCCGCGGCGGCCGGACAATCGGCGTCATCCCCAAGGTTCTGATGCGCCGCGAGATCGCCGACGCGGACGCCGACGAGCTGATCGTCAGCGACACCATGCACGCGCGCAAGCAACTCATGGAAGACCGCGCCGACGCGTTCGTCGTGCTGCCCGGTGGCCTCGGCACCCTCGACGAGTTGCTTGACGCATGGACGACGGCGTTCCTCGGTCTGCACGACAAACCCATCGTTTTGCTGGATCCCTTCGGTCACTACGAAGGGCTCTGGACGTGGTTGTGCGGATTGTTGGACAGCGGTTACATCACCCAGGTGGCGATGGACCGGTTGGTGCTGGTCGACAAGGTGAGCGCGGCGCTGGAAGCGTGCGCACCCGGCTGAGGCCGCCGACGGGTTTGCCACCCCTACTAGGCTGTCCGCCGAGCTTGACTTTGGAAACGAATCGAGGGGATCACGTGTCCGATCGTGACGGGGCAGCGCGCACGGCGGTCAAACTGACCGATATCGCATTTCGGGCGCCGGCCGTGCTGGCCGACCTGCCGGTGATCGTGCGGGGCGCGATGACCGGGCTGCTGGCCCAGCCGGGCTCCAAGAAATCGATCGGCACGGTGTTTCAGGAGCGGGCCGCCCGCTACGGCGACCGGATCTTCCTGCGCATGGGCGATCAGCAACTGACCTACCGCGACGCCAACGCGGCCGCCAACCGGTACGCCGCCGTGCTGGCCGCGCGCGGGGTCGGCCAGGGCGACGTCGTCGCCATCATGCTGCGCAACTCGCCCAACACCGTGCTGGCCATGCTGGCCGCGGTCAAGTGCGGCGCCGTCGCCGGCATGCTCAACTACCATCAGCGCGGCGAGGTGCTCGCGCACAGCCTCGGCCTGCTGGACGCCAAGGTGCTCATCGCCGAGACCGATCTGGTCAGCGCCGTGGCCGAGTGCGGCGGCTCGGGCAGCACCGAGACGCTGACGGTCGAGGACCTGGAGCGGTTCGCGGTGAGCGCGCCGGCCACCAACCCCGCCTCGGCGTCGGCCGTGCACGCCAGGGACACCGCGTTCTACATCTTCACCTCGGGCACAACGGGATTCCCGAAGGCCAGCGTCATGACGCATCTGCGGTGGCTCAAGGCGCTCGCGGCGTTCGGCGGGATCGGGTTGCGGCTCAAGAGCTCCGACACGCTGTATTGCTGCCTGCCGCTCTACCACAACAACGCGCTGACGGTAGCGCTGTCGTCGGTGATCAACTCGGGGGCGACGCTGGCGCTGGGCAAGTCGTTCTCGGCGTCGAAGTTCTGGGACGAGGTGATCGCCAACGAGGCCACCGCGTTCATCTACATCGGCGAGGTGTGCCGGTACCTGCTCAACCAGCCGGCCAAGCCGACCGACCGTGCGCACAAGGTGCGGGTGATCGCTGGAAACGGGCTGCGCCCGGAGATCTGGGACGAGTTCACCAAGCGATTCGGCATCGCCCGAGTCTGCGAGTTCTACGCCTCCAGCGAAGGCAACGCGGCATTCATCAACGTCTTCAACGTGCCCCGCTCCACCGGCGTCTTCCCGATGCCGCTGGCCTACGTCGAGTACGACCCCGACACCGGCGCCCCGCTGCGTGACGACAACGGGCGGGTCCGCCGGGTGCCGGCCGGCGAGCCCGGTTTGTTGCTCAGCCCGGTCAACCGGCTGCAGCCGTTCGACGGCTACACCGACAAGGAGTCGAGCGAAAAGAAGTTGGTGCGCAACGCCTTTCGTGAGGGCGACTGCTGGTTCAACACCGGTGACGTGATGAGTCCACAAGGCATGGGGCACGCCGCGTTCGTCGACCGGCTCGGCGACACCTTCCGGTGGAAGGGCGAGAACGTGGCCACCACGCAGGTCGAGGCGGCGCTGGCGGCCGACGACTCCGTCGAGGACTGCACGGTCTTCGGGGTCGAGGTGCCGCGCACCGGCGGCCGCGCCGGGATGGCTGCGGTCAAACTGCGCGGCGGCGCCGAGTTCGACGGGAAGTCGCTGGCCCGCGCCGTCTACGACCAGCTGCCCGTCTACGCGCTGCCGCTGTTCGTGCGGGTGGTGGAGTCCATCGAGCAGACCACGACCTTCAAGAGCCGCAAGGTGGAGCTGCGCGATCAGGGCTACGGCTCGGACGTGAAGGACCCGTTGTACGTGCTGGCCGGGCGCGATGAGGGCTACGTGCCCTACTACGACGAGTACCCCGGCGAAGTGGCCGAGGGCAAACGCCCTTAAGGCGCGCAACCCCGGGCTGACGCTCCGCTTTCCCCTTACGCCGACTGTGCGCGGGGCCGCCGACGGTCCCCGGGCCGCGCGCGCGGCGGCGACCGGGCACCATATACGTGTGCAGTCAACTCTGTGCGGCCGACCGGTCGCGGGCGATCGCGCGCTGATCATGGCGATCATCAACCGCACCCCGGACTCGTTCTATGACAGGGGCGCGACCTTCAGCGACGAGGCCGCCAGGGCGGCCGTGCACCAGGCCGTCGCCGACGGCGCCGATGTCATCGACGTCGGCGGCGTCAAGGCCGGGCCCGGCCAAGAGGTCGATGCCGACACCGAGATCGCCCGGCTGGTGCCCTTCATCGAATGGCTGCGCGACGCCTACCCCGACCAGCTGATCAGCGCCGATACCTGGCGTTCCGAGGTTGCCAAGGTGGCCTGCGCGGCCGGCGCGGACCTGATCAACGACACCTGGGGCGGCATCGACCCGGCGCTACCGGAGGTGGCCGCCGAGTTCGGGGCGGGCCTGGTGTGTTCGCACACCGGCAACGCGCTGCCGCGCACGCGCCCGTTCCGGGTGAACTACGGCACCACCACCCGCGGTGTGGTCGACGACGTCATCGCCCAGGTCACCGCGGCCGCCGAGCGGGCGGTGGCCTGCGGGGTGGCCCGCGACCGCGTGCTGATCGACCCCACCCATGACTTCGGCAAGAACACCTACCACGGGCTGCTGCTGTTACGCCACGTGGGCGATCTTGTAAATACCGGGTGGCCCGTGCTCATGGCTTTGAGCAACAAGGACTTCGTCGGGGAGACTCTGGGTGTGGAACTGAACGAGCGGCTCGAGGGAACGCTGGCCGCCACCGCGCTGGCGGCCGCCGCGGGTGCGCGCATGTTCCGCGTGCACCAGGTCGCGGCCACCCGCCGGGTGCTGGAAATGGTGGCCTCGATCCAGGGAACCCGCCCGCCGGCGCGCACGGTGAGGGGGCTGGCATGACCGCATCGGATCTGTTCGCCGGTGACCTCGCCAAGGACAGGGCGCTCGCCGCCCGGCCCGGAGACGTGTGGCTGGCCAACGACAGGCGGAACCGGCCCAGCTGGACCATGGCCGAACTCGAAGCCGCCAAGGCCGGGCGGACCATCTCCGTGGTTCTGCCGGCCCTCAACGAGGAAGAAACCATCGAGTCGGTGATCGAAAGCATCTCACCGCTGGTCGATGGGCTGGTCGACGAGCTGATCGTCCTCGATTCGGGCTCCACCGACGACACCGAGATCCGTGCCGTCGCCGCGGGCGCCCGCGTCGTCAGCCGCGAGCAAGCCCTGCCCGAGGTGCCGACACGTCCCGGAAAGGGCGAGGCGTTGTGGCGCTCGCTGGCGGCCACCAGCGGCGACATCGTGGTGTTCGTGGACTCCGACCTGATCGACCCGCACCCCATGTTCGTGCCGTGGCTGGTCGGCCCGATGCTCACCGGCGACGGCATTCACCTGGTCAAAAGCTTCTACCGACGGCCCCTGCGGGGCAGCGAGCTCAGCGACGTCGGCGATGTCGGCGGCGACGTCAGCGCCACCGGCGGCGGGCGCGTCACCGAGCTGGTGGCCCGGCCCTTGCTTGCGGCGCTGCGTCCGGAGCTGGGCTGCGTGGTGCAGCCGCTGGGTGGCGAGTACGCGGCCAGCCGTGAGCTGCTGACCTCGCTGCCGTTCGCGCCGGGCTACGGCGTCGAGATCGGCCTGCTGGTGGACACCTTCGACCGGCTGGGCCTGGACGCGATCGCCCAGGTAAACCTGGGCGTGCGCGCGCACCGCAACCGGCCGCTGGCCGAGCTGGGCGTGATGAGCCGCCAGATCATCGCGACCCTGCTGTCGCGCTGCGGCGTCCCGGACTCCGGCATCGGGCTGACCCAGTTCGTCGCCGACGGCTCCGACGGCTCCGACGGCTCCGACTTTCAGGGCTACACCCAGCGCACCTCGCCGGTGTCGCTGGCGGACCGGCCGCCGATGCAGGTGCTCAGGCCGCGGTAGGTCCCGACGCGGTCACGCTGAACGTCGCGGTGTCGGTGGCATAGGGCAGTATCGAGCACGTGGCGTTGGTGTTGCTGTACCTGGTGGTCCTGGTGCTGGTGGCGATCGTCCTGTTCGGCGCGGCCAGCCTGTTGTTCGGTCGCGGCGAGCAGCTGCCGCCCCTGCCCCGGGGGACGACGGCCACGGTGCTGCCCGCGTTCGGGGTGACCGGCTCCGACGTCGACGCCGTCAAGTTCACCCAGGTCCTGCGCGGTTACAAGACCAGTGAGGTGGACTGGGTGCTGGATCGGCTGGCGCGCGAGCTCGAGGCGCTGCGCGGCCAGCTGGCCGCGGTGCACGCCGGGCCGGAGGTTGAGGGCGGAGCCGGGGAACCAGACGACGGTGAGGATCGTCAGGACTCAGTGTGAGTGAAGACGACGGGCTGGTTCGCTGCAGCTGGGCGACCGTGCGACCAGGACCCGATTTCGAGCTCTATCGCGACTACCACGACCGTGAATGGGGCCAGCCGGTGCGCGACGGGGTCGCGTTGTTCGAGCGGATGAGCCTGGAGGCCTTTCAAAGTGGCCTGTCCTGGCTCATTATCCTGCGTAAACGGGAGAATTTCCGGCGTGCGTTCGCCCGGTTCGACATCGCCGAGGTCGCCGATTACACCGACGCAGACGTGCAGCGGCTGATGGCGGATCAGGGAATCGTGCGCAACCGCGCCAAGATCGAGTCGACGATCGCCAATGCCCGGGCCGCGGCTGAACTGGGAACTCCGGCGGACCTGGCGGACCTGCTGTGGTCGTTTGCGCCGTCGCCGCGGTCCCGGCCGGCTGACCCCTCCCAAATCCCCTCGGCCACTGACGAATCGAAGGCCATGGCCCGTGAACTCAAGCGGCGCGGCTTCCGCTTCGTCGGCCCGACCACCGCTTATGCGCTGATGCAGGCGACCGGCATGGTCGACGACCATATTCGCGGTTGCTGGGTGCCCGCCACCGCGCGCTGAGCACACAGTTGTGGGTCTTTGTACAAGTGGTGACCTGGATAGGGAACAATGGAGGGGTGATAAGGCAGTTCGATGCCGGGCATGGCTTGAAGTTCGCTGGCAGGGCATGCTCGGCGCCGACCAGGTCCGCACGGGCGGGCCAGCTACCTGGAGGGAGCACTCGATGGCGGCGATGAAGCCCCGGACCGGAGACGGTCCTCTGGAAGCAACAAAGGAGGGGCGCGGCATCGTGATGCGGGTACCACTTGAGGGAGGCGGTCGACTTGTCGTCGAGCTGACGCCCGACGAAGCGGCTGCCCTCGGTGACGAACTCAAGGGCGTCACGAGCTCCAGCTAGGGCTTGCCGCCGAACGGATGTCGGCGGCGCTACGCACACACCTTCCGATAGATCTCCAGGGTCTGCTCGGCGACGTGGGCCCAGGAGAACTCTTCGACGCAGCGCTGGCGTCCCGCCTTACCGTAGCGCTGCGCTTTGTCGCGGTCGGCGATCAGCTCGTTGACCGCTTTGGCCAACCCGGTCTGATAGCCCTGCGCGTCGTCCGGGTCGTAATGCACCAGCGTCCCGGTGATCCCGTCGGCGACCACCTCCGGGATGCCGCCGACATTGGACGCCACCACCGCCGTCGAGCAGGCCATCGCCTCCAAATTCACGATACCCAACGGCTCGTACACCGACGGACATACGAAAACGGATGCCGCCGAAAGGATTTCGCGCAACTCCCCGATGGGTAGCATCTCCCGGATCCAGAACACCCCGGTGCGGCTGCGGGACAGCGCGGCCACGGCGTCGCGGATCTCCTCGGCGATCTCCGGGGTGTCGGGGGCGCCGGCGCATAACACCACCTGCGTCTCCGGGCTGAACCGGTGGGCGGCGGCCACCAGGTGCGCCAGCCCCTTCTGCCGCGTGATCCGGCCCACGAACACCACGATGGGCCGGGATGGATCGACGCCGAGTTCGGTCAGCATCGATCCGCTTCGCACCGGCCCCGCCGGGTACCAGACGTCGGTGTCGACGCCGTTGCGGATGACGTGCACCGCGCTGGGATCCAGTGTGGGATAGACACGCAGGACGTCCTCGCGCATCGCGGAGCTGACCGCGATGACGGCGTCCGCGGCCAGCACAGCGGTCTGTTCGACCCAGCTCGAGATCCGGTAGCCCCCACCGAGTTGTTCGGCCTTCCACGGGCGCAGCGGCTCGAGCGAATGCGCGGTCAAGACGTGCGGGACGCCGTAGAGCAGCGCGGCCAGATGCCCGGCCATGCCGGTGTACCAGGTGTGCGAATGCACCACGTCGGCCTCCGACGCCGCGTTGGCCATCATCAGGTCGGCCGACAGGGTCGACATCGCCGCGTTGGCGCCCTGCAGCCGCGGGTCGGGCTCGTGCACGTGGGCGCCCGGGCGCGGTGCGCCCATGCAATGCACGTCGACCGCGCACAGCCGGCGCAGCTGGGCGACGAGCTCGGTGACGTGTACGCCCGCTCCGCCGTAGACCTCTGGTGGGTACTCCCGCGTCATCATCGCCACCCGCATACCCGAACGGTAGTTCGGCGAGGGGGCCCGCCGCGAGTCGGGTTCACCACACCGCCGGCGCGATCTTCGCGGCGTGCGCGGCCAAATACCTTGACAGACAGCCCCACAGAACTCCGCCAATCACCCCTTCCCCCTGGCAGCCCTTCGCAACGGCCGATAGGTTTGACAACATGAGGGAAGCGCCACACGTGCTGGGCATCGTCCTGGCCGGCGGTGAGGGCAAGCGGCTGTATCCGCTGACCGCGGACCGCGCCAAGCCCGCGGTTCCCTTCGGGGGCGCCTACCGTCTGATCGACTTCGTCCTGTCCAACCTCGTCAATGCCCGGTATCTGCGCGTCTGCGTTCTCACCCAGTACAAGTCGCATTCACTGGACCGTCACATTTCGCAGAACTGGCGGCTGTCCGGCCTGGCCGGCGAGTACATCACCCCGGTGCCCGCCCAGCAGCGACTCGGCCCGAGATGGTACACCGGCTCGGCCGACGCGATCTATCAGTCGCTCAACCTGATCTATGACGAAGACCCCGACTACATCGTGGTTTTCGGTGCTGACCACGTGTACCGGATGGACCCCGAGCAGATGGTCCGGTTCCACATCGACAGCGGCGCGGGCGCGACGGTGGCCGGCATCCGGGTGCCCCGCAGCGAAGCCACCGCGTTCGGCTGCATCGACTCCGACGAGTCGAGCCGCATCCGCGAGTTCGTGGAGAAGCCACTGGATCCGCCGGGCACCCCGGACGACCCCGAGCAGACGTTCGTGTCGATGGGCAACTACATCTTCACCACCAAGGTGCTCATCGACGCGATCCGCGCGGACGCCGACGACGACCATTCCGATCACGACATGGGCGGCGACATCATCCCGCGACTGGTCGACGACGGGATGGCCGCCGTGTACGACTTCAGCGACAACGAGGTGCCCGGCGCCACCGATCGTGACCGCGCCTACTGGCGGGACGTGGGAACGCTGGACGCGTTCTACGACGCGCACATGGATCTGGTGTCGGTGCATCCGGTCTTCAACCTGTACAACAAGCGCTGGCCGATCCGCGGCGAGTCGGAGAACCTGGCGCCGGCCAAGTTCGTCAACGGCGGTTCCGCGCAGGAGTCGGTGGTGGGCGCGGGCAGCATCATCTCGGCGGCCTCGGTGCGCAACTCGGTGCTGTCGTCCAACGTGGTGGTTGACGACGGCGCGATCGTGGAGGGCAGCGTGATCATGCCCGGCGCCCGCGTCGGCCGCGGCGCGGTGGTGCGCCACGCAATCCTGGACAAGAACGTCGTCGTCGGGCCGGGCGAGATGGTGGGCGTGGATCTGGAAAAGGACCGCGAGCGCTTCGCGATCAGCGCCGGCGGTGTCGTCGCCGTGGGCAAGGGCGTCTGGATCTAGCCCGGGATCTCCGGAACCAGCACGTGGGCCTCGTGTTGCGGACCCCAGTGCAACGTGACGCGGCCGCGCGGCGAGCCCTGGTACCACGCCGGAAACTGGCCGGTGAGTGGGTTTCTCGGGGACAGCCAGCGCGCGGCGACCACCAGCCGCAGCTGCTCGCCGGCGCGGAACAGCGTCGCCGACGGGCCCAGCTCCACCTCGACCGCGGCCAACTCGCCGGCCGCCAGCGGCCGTGGATCGACGCCCGCGATGACGGGTTCGGCCGGCCGGGACAGCTCGGGGTCCAGGGCGCGCAGCGCAACTCGCTGCCACCCGCTGGTCACCCGATCGCGGCCGTAGCCATAGGACCCCTCGAAACCGACGAACCGCCCACCGCGCCACTTCTCCACACCGACGAACAGGTTCGCGTCGTCGCAGCCGCTCAGCTCGACCCACAGCCGGGCCACCATCGGACCGGTCAGCTCGACGTCCTCGGCTACGATCCAGGCGAAAGATGCTGCACCGGAACGTGTTCCGAACTCGATGCAGCCGGGCGTCGCGGGCTGTTCGGCCGTCAGCGCGCCGGCATCGCCCAGATACAGTGGGCGCCAACGCGTGCGGGCCAGCGGCCATTCGGCCTCTTCGCGCACCGCGGTGATGGTGTCGCGGTCCTCGCGCACTTCCAGGCGCACACTGCGCGCGGCGGGGGCGCCGTCCAGCACATCGCGAAAGAACTTCAGCTGCTCGGCGCGCGCCGCGTCGGAGTAGAAGGTGGTCCACTTGCCCCCGCGGTGCGTGTAGAGCCGGGCGTGGTCGGAGCCGCCGTGCACAAATGCCCGCATCGAGCCGCGGCTGTGCAGGTTGTTGTCCGAGAAGCTGCCGCAGACCAGCATGGGGACCTTGATCGCCGACAGGTCAGGTGTCAGCGAGCGCCAGAACTCGTCGCACTGCGGGTGGTTCTCCTGCATCCGCGCGAGGTCGTAGTCCTGCCGGGTGTCGCGACTGAGGTTGCGCGACCACAGCCGGCTGAAGCCGATCTCGTGGACGCCGCCGGGAAACATCAGGTCGCGGTAGGCGTCGGTGAAGCCTTCCCACGGGCAGATCGCCCGCAACGCCGGCGGCGCAAGGGCGGCCACGGCGTACTGGCTGATCGCCAGGTAGGACACCCCGAGCATGACCACGTTCCCGTCGCTCCACGGTTGTCCGGCGATCCACTGCACCAGGTCGTAGGTGTCCTCGGCTTCCCGGCGGGACAACAGGTTCCCGGTGCCGTCCGAATGGCCGCAGCCGCGCGAGTCGGCGTTCACCACAACGAAGCCGTGGGCGGTCCACCATGCCGGATCCGGTGCCTCCCAGCCGGTGAGGGTGGAAAACGCCACCGGTTGCGGCTGGCGTATCACGCGGTACTGCACCGAGAACGTCGTGTTGTCGCCGCGCCGGGTCGGCAGGTTGTCTTTGCCGTACGGGTGAATGCTCAGGATGACCGGCCGGGGCGCTTCGGGCCCGCCCCCTTCGCGAAAGACGTTGATCCGCAGGACCGTTCCGTCCCGCATGGTGACGGCCACGTCACGCGCGACCTGCAAATCCGGGGGTGGGTCGGTGACCGTGACGGGGGGCTTGGCGACGCCGCGAATTCTGGTCAACGCATACCGCAGTGCGCCGGGGCGCCGCCACGGGCGGTCCGGGGCCGGTCGCCGATGGTGCAGCACCTCCATAACCTAAGCAGCGGGTCCGGTGGCTACCAGACGAAAGGCACCAGCCGGTAGCGCACGCGGTCGGCGTATTCGCGGTATCCGGGCAATTCCCGGAGAAGCAGCTTTTCCTCATCGAGGATGCGCAGCGTCAGTCCGACGGTGCCCGGGATGATGAAGAGCAATCCCCAGTACGAGCCGAGAGCCAGGGGGATACCGATCATCATGATCACGTTGCCGACGTACATCGGATGGCGCACAAATTTGTAGAGGCCGTCGGACACGACCGTTTGGCCGCGTTCCACCGTGACTGTGGCGCCGGCATAGCTGTTCTGGACGATCACCAGCATGGCGAGGCCGAGGCCCGTCGCCACCAGCACGTCGCCGAGCACCGACAGCCACGGCGGCACCGATGACCAGCCGAACCGATGATCGAGCGCGCTGAACACCATCGTCGCGAACAGGGCGAAAAACGACCCGGCGATGATGAACTTCTGAGCCGTCCGGGGTTCCGCCCGCGGGCCGGCGCGCATGCGGCGCTGCAGGGCCGCGGGATCGGCGCGGGCCAGGTATACGGCGGGGACGAGGGTCGCCACCGTGAACACGGCGATGAAGACCCACGCCTGCCAGTAGTGCAGGGTGCCGGCCGGCAGGAGGAGGATCAAAATCCAGGAGAGAATGCCCCACAGGGATGTCGCCGTGATCCTGATCCCGATTTTCATCCCAGTCCTACCAGCGGAGGTCGCGGCGCCGAAAAGCTATGGCACCCAGAACCACCAACCCTACGTCGATGGCCAGTAGCCATAACAGCGGTACGACGGTGAATTCTGTGCCGATCCGCGGAATGTGTGCGAAGGGTTCCAGGTCGAGCAACCACTGCGAGAAACCGGCCAACGACCCGATCAGATACAGGGCGACGAAGCCGACCAGCACACCCCAGGCCACGGGCGTCAGGCGCGGCGCAAAGCCGAACACGCAGACCGTCACGGCCGACAGCAGCCACACGGCGGGCAGTTGGACGGCAGCGCTGGCAACGACCATCGGCAGCTTGGCGCCGACATCGCCGGCCGCGACGCCGTAGACGACACCGGCGGTCACGCCGCTGGCCAGCATCGCCGCCGCGGATCCGGCGAGCGCGGTGACCAAATGACTTGTCAGCCAGCGGGTTCGCGATACCGCGCCGGCCAGCACCGTTTCGGCTCGTTGGGTCGATTCCTCCTGGTGCAGCCGCAAGGTGAGCGAGGTGGCGAATGCGGCGGCCACCATGGCCATCATGGTGAACGCCACGGCGATGAAGGCTTCCTCCAAGGCGGTGGTGCCGCCCATCCGCGCGACGATGTCGCGTGCTACGCCGCTATCGCCCAACTCGTCGCCGATGCCGTGCACCAGGCTGCCGATCAGTAGGCCGTACAGGCACAGCCCGACGGTCCACAGCAGCAGCGCGGCGCGGTTGAGCCGCCAGCTCAAGCCGAAGGCGTTGCCCAGCGTGGGCGCCGCGGTAGCTGGGCCGGGGCGTTCCGCGACGAGCCCGGCGCCGACATCACGCCCGGCGAGCAGCCGATACGCCAGGACGGTGAGCACCAGCGTCGTCACCAGATGCAGCAGCAGCACCCACCACCGATCGCCGGCATAAGGCTTGACCTGCAGCGACCATCCCAGTGGGGAGAGCCACGACAGTGTGCCCTCACCCGCATCGCCGATGGCGCGCAGCGTGAACGCGGCTCCCAGTACGGCGAACGCGGAACCGCGGGCGAACCGGGCGCTCGGCGACAACTGCGCGGTCACCGCGGCGACGGCGGTGAAGACCAGGCCAGAGCAGGCCAGCGCCGCCCCGAAGGCCAGCGACCCGGCGGCCGGGACGTTGGTAGCCAGCAACCCCGCCGCCCCGATCGCGCCGGTAGCAATCGAGGCGCCGAACGACAGCATCAGCGCCGCGCTCAGGCTGGCATAGCGGCCGACCGCGGTCGAGTCCACTAATTCCGTCCGGCCGGTCTCCTCGTCAGCCCGGGTGTGCCGGATCACCGTCAGGATGACGGCCACCGCGATCAGCACGTGGAACATCCCGGCTTTCCAAATCCCCACGGCGCCAAGGCTGTCGTTGTAAACCGGGCCGTAGAGGGCGCGCTGGGCCGGACTGGCCATGATGGAGGCCGCGAATGCGGCGCGGGCGGGCGCGGTGGGGTAGACCTTTTCGATGCTGCCGACGTACACCGTGGCCAACGGCACCGACAGGAGCAACACCCACAGCGGCAACGAGATCCGGTCGCGGCGCAGATTGAGCCGCAGCATCCCAAGCGTTCCGGTGAAGTTTGAACCCCGCTGCGGCGCAGGCGATGCCGGAGGGCGCGACCGCTCCTGTGTTGTCGTGCTCATGACGACGCCTTCGCTGCACTACGGCCGTGCTGACCGTCGGCTCCGGACGTGTGGTAGTAGCGCAAGAAGAGCTCTTCGAGAGTCGGCGGCTGGCTGACCAGGCTGCGCACTCCGGCGTCGCCAAGCACTCGGATGAGTTCTCCCAGGCTTTCGCTGTCGACGTGGGCGCGCAGCGTGTTGCCCTCCACGCTGACATCCTCGACACCTTTGATTCGAGTGAGATCGCCCGGGTCGCCGGTCAGTTCCGCCTTGATGAAGGTGCCGCTCAGATGCCGCATCTCGTTCAGCGAACCACTTTCGATGGTCTTGCCGGCCCGGATGATCGTCACTCTTTCACACAAAGCTTCCGTCTCGGCCAGGATGTGGCTGGACAACAGCACCGTCGTACCTCGGTCGCGGGCCTGTGCCACACACTGTTGAAACACATTCTCCATCAACGGGTCCAGGCCGCTGCTCGGCTCATCCAAGAGCAGCAGCCTGGCGTGCGACGAGAAAGCCGAAATCAGGGAAACCTTTTGGCGGTTGCCCTTCGAATAGGTGCGCGCTTTCTTGTGCGGGTCAAGGTCGAAGCGCTCGATCAGTTCGGCGCGGCGCTGTTTGTCGATACCACCGCGCATGCGGGCCAGCAGGTCGATGATCTCACCGCCGGTCAGCGACGGCCACAGCGTCACGTCGCCTGGAACGTAGGCGATTTGGCGATGCAGGTCGACAGCGTCGGTCCAGGGATCGCCGCCCAGCAACCGCACGCTGCCGCTGTCGGCTTTGGCCAGGCCCAACAGGATGCGGATGGTCGTCGACTTTCCGGCGCCGTTGGGCCCGAGGAACCCGTGGACTTCGCCTTCCCGCACCGTGAGGTCCAGGCCGTCCAGCGCCCGCACCGCACCGAAGTTTTTGGTGAGCCCGCAGATCTCGATAGGTGCGACACCGGAGGCGTTTTCAGTGGGCATCAGATTCTCCTTGATCTTCAGCGGCCAGAAATGCGTCGTACATGGTCCGGTCGGTCAGCAGTCCCTCGCTGTAGACCTCGAGCGCGGGCAACACCATGTCACGCGAGTAGTCGCGCAGCACCGCCCGCAGATCCGTTGGCGTTTCGTGCATTTGGATGTAGAGCAGGAAGCCGCCGCCACCGGTGATGGCCAGATACCTGGCCCTGGCCTTGGGGTCGCGGCTGGGCTTGATCGTCCCGGCGCGCACGCCCTCTTCCATGTATTCCTCGGCGTTGTCGATCATCCTGCGCCACAGCATGTTTGCCAGGTCACCGCCGGCCTGCATGCTGCGCACCAGATACGCCATCAGCGGCGCGTACTCCTCGATCTCTGCCATCTGGGCAAACCACGTGGCCGGGTCATTGGATTGCAAGGCCGCCGACTTGTTGCCGCGGATCGTCTCGGCGATGTACTCGTCGCACGCCTTGCGCAGGCCGTCCTTGGAGCCGAAGTGGTGGATGACCAGTGCAGCGCTGACGCCGGCCGCTTCGGCGATGGCGCGCAGCCCGACGCCGAATCCGTGCTCGCCGAATTGTTCGATCGCCGCGTCTCGGATCCGGGCGGCTGCGGTCAAGTCGACTGAACGCATGTTCAGTACGTTAAACGCACGTTCAGACTGCGGTCAAGGACGGCGCGCGTCAAGAATCCATAAAGATGCGACCGACCCCGAAAACGGCGTGCTCAACGCCGAAGCGGCGGGATGGGAGAAAGCCAGGCGAATCAGTCGCGCACGGCGGCCAGGATGCCGTCGCCGAGCGGCACCAGCGCCGGGGTGAGGTGCTCGTCCTCGGCGATCAGGCGCGCCGCCTCCCGGACCGCGACCACCTCGGCGTCGCGGGCAGCCGGGTCACCGGCCCGTCCGCCCAGCGCGGCGCGATGCACCACGATTACGCCACCGGGGCGCAGCAGCCGCACGCCCTCGACGACGTAGTCCGGCTGATCGACCGGGTCGGCATCGATGAACACCAGGTCGTAGGACTCGTCCGCGAGCCGGGTAAGCACCTCCTGGGCGCGGCCACCGATCAGCCGGGTCCGTGACGGGCCGATGCCTGCCTCGGTGAACGCCTGCTTGGCCAGCCGCAGATATTCGGGCTCGATGTCGATCGTCGTCAAGACGCCGTCGTCGCTCATGCCGGACAACAGCCACAGCCCGCTGACGCCTGCGCCGGTGCCCACTTCGGCGATGGCCTTGCCGCCACTCAGCTTGGTCAGCAGGCTCAGCAGCGCGCCGACCGCCGGTGTCACCGCGCCGGCGCCGATGTCCACGGCCCGCTCGCGCGCGGCCACCAACAGCGCGTCTTCCGATATCGAGCTTTCGGCGTGCGCGAAGAGCGATTCGGCCCGGCTGGGCGCTGCCTGACCGGGGGCTTCTGCGTCGGTGCCGTCCATGCCCGCAGCGTATTCCACTTCGGCGCGCAGTCCGACAGGCGCGCCTGAATCAGATCGGGGTGACACGCCCAACGGTCCTACTGCGTTTAAGGTCACTGCGCGCTGGATATCTCCTGCACAGCGCAGGTAACGATACGGTTTCTCAGGGTCAGCTCAGATTGTTCATATACCGCACATACTCCGGTACGCGACGGTAGCCCTATGGATCGCGGAGGGCGTTGGACCGGGAATACCGAGTGGGAACTACCTGTTGCCGCCAGTGACGAAGTGCCGTTGTTGGGCACGCCGGATTCGGAGGATTTGATCATCACCACGCTTCTCAGCCCTTCCAGCATGTCTCATGCGCAGGAGCTCCCCACCGACGAGTGGGTGGAGCGGTCCGAGGCGCTGCAAGGGACCGCGGTGTTCGACGCGACTGGCGACAAGGCGGCCATGCCGTCCTGGGACGAGTTGGTGCGCCAGCACGCCGACCGCGTGTACCGGCTGGCCTACCGGCTTTCCGGCAATCAGCACGACGCCGAGGACCTCACCCAGGAGACGTTCATCCGGGTCTTCCGGTCGGTGCAGAACTACCAGCCGGGAACGTTCGAAGGGTGGTTGCACCGCATCACTACGAACCTGTTCCTGGACATGGTGCGCCGGCGCTCGCGCATCCGGATGGAGGCGCTGCCCGAGGATTACGAGCGGGTGCCCGCCGACGAGCCCAACCCCGAGCAGATCTACCACGATTCGCGGCTGGGGCCCGACCTGCAGGCCGCGCTCGATTCGCTGCCGCCGGAATTTCGTGCGGCCGTTGTGCTGTGTGACATCGAGGGCCTGTCCTACGAGGAGATCGGTGCCACGCTGGGCGTCAAACTGGGCACCGTGCGCAGCCGCATTCACCGCGGCCGCCAGGCGCTGCGGGACTACCTGGCCGCACACCCTGATCGCGACGCCGTGCGCGCCAAGTCGGCGTAATCACCGACCGCCCGCCTAACGTTCGGGCAGCTATTCAGCGGCTTTGCGGCCTTAGTCTCGGTATCGCGCGCTCTCTCGCGCTACATTCGAATAAGGCGGCGTTAAGAATTGAATGGCGAGGAGTTGGTGATGCCCGATCGTGGACATGTGTTCCGCCGCGCGTTCTCCTGGCTCCCCGCTCAGTTCGCCTTCCAGAGCGACGCGCCCATCGGCGCACCGCGCCAGTTCGGGTCCACCGAGCACCTGTCCGCCGAAGCGATCGCCGCGTTCGTCGACGGCGAGCTCCGGATGAACGCGCACCTGCGGGCCGCGCATCATCTGTCGTTGTGCGCCCAGTGTGCGGGCGAGGTCGAGGACCAGAGCGGGGCGCGCGCTGCGCTGCGCGATTCGCGCCCCATCCGCATCCCCAGCACGCTGCTCGGCATGCTCGCCGACATTCCCTACGAGTCGCCGGACGACTCCTCCGCGCAGGCATCCGACCGCTTCGCCGACCGTGACGGACGCGGGCGGCGCAAGCGCCGGTAGCCTTCAGTCCACCCCGTACGCGCGTTCATGCCGACCGACGGTGCGCCGTGGATACTAGGGTGGACACGGACAACGCCGGTGCCGCGTATTTCGCCCGGTAAAGGCCTGTCTCGAGCGCTCAAGTAGAGGATCCAAAAGGGATAACGTGACCTCCGACCAAGGCTACGACCAAGCAAAAGACAGCGGCAACCGCCTGGCGCCGCGCCCCGTCTCGCGGCCGCCGGTCGACCCCGCATCGACTCGGGAGTTCGGCCGTCCCGACGGGCTGCGCGGGTCGTTCGTGGCCGAACGGGTCCGTCCGCAGAAGTACCGGGACCAAACCGAGTTCCGGCCGAGCAACCGGCCGGCCGACCCCGTGCTGCAGGAGGCCTTCCACCGGCCCGACGGCAGTCCCGACTCGCTGCAGCGCCACCCGGTGGACGCCAACGCGCTGGCCGGCGAGAAAAACGGTGTGGAGCGCGACGGGCAAGACGATCCTTGGCGAGACCCGGGTGCCGCGGCGGCGTTGGGCACGCCGGCGGTGGCGCCGTCGCGATCCGGGACTGCGCTCGGGTACGGCGGCAAACTCGGCGTGCGCGACGTGTTGTTCGGCGGCAAGGTGTCCTACCTCGCGTTGCTGATCCTCCTGCTGATCGCCTTGGTCATCGGCGTGCTCGGCGGGGTGATCGGTCGCAAGACGGCCGAGGTCGCCGAGGCGTTCACCACCTCGAAGGTGACGCTGTCGACCAACGGCAACGGCGAAGGCCCGGCCGGGCGCTTCGCCAAGGTGGCGGCGGCGACGGCGGGTGCGGTGGTGACCATCGAGTCGAAGAGCGACCAGGAAGGCATGCAGGGCTCCGGCGTCGTCATCGACGGCCGCGGCTACATCGTCACCAACAACCACGTCATCTCCGAGGCCGCGAACAACCCCAGCCAGTTCAAGACGACGGTGGTGTTCAACGACGGCAAAGAGGTGCCGGCGAACCTGGTGGGCCGCGACCCCAAGACCGACCTGGCCGTGCTGAAGGTCGACAACGTCGACAACCTGTCGGTGGCGCGCCTCGGCGACTCCGACAAGGTGCGGGTCGGCGACGAGGTCCTGGCCGCGGGTGCGCCGCTGGGCCTGCGCAGCACCGTGACGCACGGCATCATCAGCGCGCTGCACCGGCCGGTGCCGCTGTCGGGGGAGGGCTCGGACACCGACACGGTGATCGACGCGCTGCAGACCGACGCCTCGATCAACCACGGAAACTCCGGCGGTCCGCTGATCGACATGGATTCCCAAGTGATCGGCATCGACACGGCCGGTAAGTCGTTGTCCGACAGCGCAAGCGGGCTGGGCTTCGCGATCCCGATCAACGAGGCCAAGCAGGTCGCCCAGACGCTGATCAAGGACGGCAAGATCGTGCACCCGACTTTGGGTGTCAGCACCCGGTCGGTGAGCAACGCGATCGCGTCCGGCGCCCAGGTGGCCAACGTGAAGGCGGGCAGCCCCGCGCAGAAGGGCGGAGTCCTGGAGAACGACGTCGTCGTCAAGGTCGGTAACCGCAAGGTGGCCGACGCCGACGAGTTCGTCGTCGCCGTGCGGCAGTTGACCATCGGCCAGGATTCCCCGATCGAGGTCGTCCGCGACGGTCGCCACGTCACGCTGACCGTCAAACCGGACCCTGACGGCAGCTGATGTTCGGCAGCCTGAGCTGGGAGCACATGCTCGTCCTCGTCGTGGTCGGGCTGGTGGTCCTTGGGCCGGAGCGGCTACCGGGTGCCATCCGGTGGACGTCGAACGCCTTGCGTCAGGCGCGTGACTACCTCAGCGGTGTGACCAGTCAGCTGCGCGAGGACCTCGGACCGGAGTTTGACGATCTGCGCGTTCCGCTCAGCGAATTGCAGAAGCTGCGGGGCATGACACCGCGGGCGGCGCTGACCAAGCATCTGCTGGACGGCGACGACTCCTTCCTGACCGGAGCCTTCGACAAGCCGGCGAATGGCGCCCCGCCGCAGACCCCGCCCGCCGCGAGCGGCCAGGCGCTGGCGAGCGAGCAGCCGGCCGGCGGTCACACGCCGTTCGACACCGACGCGACCTGAGCGCCGTCAGCGGCCGCGGGTGCGTTAGCGCCGGGTCGGATCGAGCCCCAGCGATACGCCGGCGAGCCCGCGCTTGCGCGCCGACAAGCTGTCGGCCACCCCGCGCAGTGCCTTGCCCACCGGCGAATCGGGTGCGCTGAGCACCAGCGGCGTGCCGGAATCGCCCGCGGCCACCAGCTCGGGATCCAGCGGGATCTGACCCAGCAGTGGCACGTCGGCGCCGACCGCCCGGGAGAGCCGCTCGGCCACCTGCTGGCCACCACCCTCGCCGAATACCTGCAGCGTGGAGCCGTCGGGCAGCGTGAGTCCGGACATGTTCTCCACGACGCCGACGACGCGCTGGCGGGTCTGCAGCGCGATGCTGCCCGCCCGCTCGGCGACCTCGGCCGCGGCTAGCTGTGGCGTCGTCACCACCAGAATTTCCGCGTTCGGAATCAGCTGCGCCACCGAGATGGCGATGTCGCCGGTCCCCGGGGGCAGGTCGAGTAGCAGCACGTCCAGATCGCCCCAGTAGACGTCAGCCAGGAACTGCTGCAGCGCGCGGTGCAGCATCGGCCCGCGCCACACCACCGGGGCGTTGCCCTCGGTGAACTGGGCGATGGAGATGACCCGGACATCGTGCGCGATGGGCGGCAGGATCATCGACTCGACCTGGGTGGGCCGGTCGGTGGTGCCCATCATCCGGGGAATGGAGTGGCCGTGGATATCGGCGTCCAGCACACCGACCGACAGGCCGCGAGCCGCCATCGCCGCCGCCAGGTTGACCGTGACGGTGGACTTGCCGACACCGCCCTTGCCGGACGCGACGGCGTAGACCCGGGTCAGCGAACTCGGTTGTGCGAACGGGATAACGGGCTCGCGGGCGTCGCCGCGCAACTGCTTGCGCAGCTCGGTGCGCTGCTCGTCGTTCATCACGTCCAGGGTGACCTTGACCGCGCCGGTGCCCGGGACGTCGGCGACCGCCTGGCTGACGCGGTCGCTGATCTCGGTTTTCTTCGGGCAGCTGGCGGTGGTCAGGTAGATCGCGACATGCACCGCGCCGTCGGGTTCGGTGTCGATGCTCTTGACCATCCCGAGTTCGGTGATCGGACGCCGCAGTTCGGGGTCGATCACCTTGCCCAGGGCGGTGCGGATAGCCGCGCTCAGGTCGGCTGCTGAGTCAGAAGAGTCATGGCGGGACATCACCGCCGAGTGTAGGCGTGCGCGACGATGCCGTTTCGCGGCGACCCGCTGGGCCGGTCAGGCCGGACCGGGTCCCGCCGGCTTCGGCTTGGGCGCGCCGGGCGCCGTGCCCGACGGTCCGGCGGACTTAGGCGCCGGTGCGGCCTGCGAGGGTCCGGCGGCCGGGGGCGCCGGCGGGGGTCCGGCGTCCGGGGG
>NZ_NCXM01000032.1 GCF_002104765.1 Mycolicibacterium vulneris | reverse complement strand
ACCGGCGTCAACTGCGCCCGCGCCGCATACAACGCCGCGGTATACCCAGCAGGACCCGAACCAATAACGATCACGTCGTGGATGTCGGAGGAGCTCATAAACGGCCACACTACTGCGATTCCGTAAAGCGCCGGGGCACTCCATCTGGCCGCCAAGGCAGGACGTGAAGCAGCGCACACAACAGCGGGTTGTGCCTTCACAACACATGACCTCTACTGACGCCCTCGTAAGGGGTGCACCATGGAAATCGCGACCCGTGGGTCCAACGACGAACCTGCGGGTGCCCTACAGACCCAACATCATCGCGATGCCGCGGCCCGGCAGCCTGCCCTGCGGCCGCACCACGGCCGATCTGAGGCCCACTCGGGCCGCCACGAGGAATGAGAACGCCACATGACCACCGCACGTCCAAGCAAGACCCGCAACGACGGTCAGTGGGCGCTGGGCGACCGCGAGCCGCTCAACCACGCCGAGCAGTTCAAGAGCGACGACGCGCCGCTCAACGTGCGCGACCGCATCATCAACATCTATTCAAAGCAGGGTTTCGACAGCATCGCCAAGGACGATCTGCGTGGGCGGTTCCGCTGGATGGGCCTCTACACCCAGCGTGAGCAGGGCTACGACGGCAGCTGGACCGGCGACGAGAACACCGACAAGATCGAAGCCAAGTACTTCATGATGCGGGTCCGCTCCGACGGTAAGGCGATGACCGCGCACACGATGCGCACGCTGGGCCAGATTTCGACCGAATTCGCCCGCGACACCGCCGACATCAGCGACCGGGAAAACCTGCAACTGCACTGGGTCCGGATCGAGGACGTGCCCGAAATCTGGCGCCGGCTCGATTCGGTGGGCCTGCAGACCACCGAGGCCTGCGGTGACTGCCCGCGCGGCATCCACGGTTCGCCACTGGCCGGCGACTCGCTCGACGAAATTCTCGACCCTTCGCCCGCAATCGACGAGATCGTCCGGCGCTTGCTGAACAACCCTGAGTACGCCAACCTGCCCCGCAAGTACAAGACCGCGGTCTCGGGCCTGCAGGACGTCTCGCACGAAACCCACGACATCGCGTTCGTCGGCGTCAACCACCCCGAACACGGCCCCGGCCTGGACCTGTGGGTGGGCGGGGGCCTGTCGACCAACCCGATGCTGGCCCAGCGGCTGGGCGTGTGGGTGCCGCTGGACGAGGTCGCCGACGTCTGGGAGGGCGTCACCCGGCTGTTCCGCGACTACGGCTACCGGCGGCTGCGCGCCAAGGCCCGGCTGAAGTTCCTGGTCAAGGACTGGGGTATAGACAAGTTCCGTGAAATTCTCGAACAGGAGTACCTGAACCGGCGGCTGATCGATGGACCGGCCCCCGCGCCGGTCAAGCACACCATCGATCACGTCGGGGTGCAGCGGATCAAGAACGGGCTCAACGCCGTCGGCGTCGCGCCGATCGTCGGGCGGGTGTCGGGTAGCACACTGTCGGCGGTGGCCGACCTGATGGAGAAGGCCGGTTCCGACCGGGCACGATGGACCCCGTTCCAGAAGCTGGTCATTCTCGACGTTCCCGACGACAAGGTCGACGAACTGGTCGCGGGCCTGGACGCCCTGGGCCTGCCGTCGCGGCCGTCGTCGTGGCGCAAGAACACCATGGCGTGCACGGGAATTGAGTACTGCAAGCTGTCGTTCGCCGAAACCCGGGTGCGGGCACAGACTTTGGTGCCTGAGCTGGAACAGCGCCTGGCCGACGTCGATTCCAGGCTCAACCTGCCGATCAGCGTGCACCTCAACGGATGCCCGAACTCGTGTGCCCGAATTCAGGTGGCCGACATCGGGTTCAAGGGGCAGTGGATCGACGACGGTGACGGCAACTCGGTCGAGGGTTTCCAGGTGCACCTCGGCGGCGGTCTGGGCGAGCAGAGCGGCTTCGGCCGAAAGTTGCGCCAGCACAAGGTCACCAGCGCCGAACTGGGCGACTACATCGACCGGGTGACACGCAACTACATCGACGGCCGCCAGGACGGCGAGACGTTCGCGTCCTGGGCGCTGCGGGCCGACGAGGAAGAGCTGCGCTGAGGCCGAGATGAACACACTCGTACTCACCGCGCACGGCAGCCGTGACCCGCGGTCGGGGGCCAACGCCGAGGCCGTGGCCGACCGGCTGGCGCTGATGCGGCCCGACCTCGACGTGCGGCTGGCGTTTCTCGAGCTCAACACTCCAAACTTCGTCGACGTGCTGGCCGGGTTGCCGGACGCCCGCCGCGCGGTGGTCGCCCCGTTGCTGCTGGCCAGCGCCTATCACGCCCGTCTGGACATCCCCAAGCAGATCGCCGACGCCGGCGCCCACGGCATCCGGCAGGCCGATGTGCTCGGTGAAGACGAGCGGTTGGTGACGGTGCTGCGCGAACGACTCGTCGAAGTCGGGGTCTCCCCGCTCGACGACGATCTCGGCGTGATGGTGGTGGCGATCGGCTCGTCGAACCTCGCCGCCAACGCGCGCACTGCGAAGGTGGCGACCAGGCTGGCCGCCGGCACCCAATGGGCCGGGGCCACAACGGCATTCGCCACCCGGCCCGAGGCGTCGGTGGCGCGGGCCGCCGACCAGTTGCGTAACCGCGGCGCGCGCCGGCTGGTGATCGCGCCGTGGTTCTTGGCGCCGGGCCTCATCACCGACGGCGTGTCAAAATTCGCCCGCGACAACGGCATTCCGATGGCGGCACCGCTGGGCGCCCACCGGCTGGTGGCCGAGACCGCGCTCGACCGCTACGACGATGCGCTCGCCGAGGACGCCGCGGCCTAGGTTTTCGACACAGCAGTGCTCAGGATGTGGCTGAGCAGGTCGCGGATCGCTCCGGCCGGCGGGGTGCGCCCGCCGATCCAAATGGCCCGAAACTTGCGGCGCAGATCCAACTTCGGAATCTCCACCGCGTGAAGCCGGCCGAACGCCAGGTCATCGGCGACGGCCAGCCGGCTCATGGTCGCCGGTCCCGCCCCGGCTAGCACCGCGGCGCGCATCGCCGCCGCGGAGGTCAATTCCAGCACGGGCGCGGCCTGTTCCATGTCCTCGCCGAGCACCTTGCGCAGCGCCACCGTCAGCGAATCGCGGATGCCCGAATGGAGTTCGCGGGCCACCAGCGGAGTCTGCGCGAGTTCGCGCGCGGTCACCACCCGGCCCCGTCGCGCCCACTTGTGGTCGGGCGCAACCACGATCACCAGCTCGTCCTCCCCCACCACACAGCTACCCAAACCCTTTGGTGTGCCAGGGTTTTCGACGAAGCCCAGGTCGGCGCTGCCATCGCGGACCGCGGCGATGGCGTGGTCGCTATTGGTGGCGGTCAGAATCACCTGAGGTGCGGTCTCGCCGCGTCGCGTTGCCTCGGCCTGCAGGGACAGCAGCCAGTGCGGCATGAGTTGTTCGGAGATCGTCTGACTGGCCGCCACCCGGATGCGTTCGCGCCCCTCCTTTCGTAGCGAGCCCAGGCCCGCGTCGATCTCGGCGGCGACCTCGAGCAAGCGGGCCGCCCAGTCCGCGACGATCAGGCCCGCGGGCGTCAGTTGCGAGCCGCGCGTCGTCCGAACGGCCAGGGTGACGCCGATCTGGGCTTCCATGGTGGCAAGCCGCCGCGATATCGCCTGCTGGGTCAGCCCCAGCTCTCGCGCGGCCCGGCCCAGGCTGCCGGTCTCGGCGATCGCCAAAAACGCCTCGAACGACGCGAGTTCGGGCAACCGGGGGCTGAGGGGCATGGGCGGCGGCTCACAATCAAATCGTGTGACACAACTATAGCTTGTGACACCACAACGCCAAACCTCTACTCACGCCCCGGCCGAGCCGGAACGATGGGACACACGAGGCGTGCAGGCCGGTAGCCCGCGCGGGCGTCCTCGCGCTAAATTAGCCAGCCAGACCGTGTTTGACGGCCCGCAGCCGGCTGACCCCGCTAGCCCAGAAGGAAGGACAACACTCGTGGCCTACGTGATCGCCGAGCCCTGTGTCGACATCAAAGACAAGGCGTGCATCGAGGAATGCCCCGTCGACTGCATCTACGAGGGTGCCCGGATGCTCTACATCCACCCCGACGAGTGCGTCGACTGCGGTGCCTGCGAGCCGGTGTGCCCTGTCGAGTCCATCTACTACGAGGACGATCTGCCCGCCGAGCACACCCAATACCTGCAGATCAACGCCGATTTTTTCACCGAACTCGGCTCGCCCGGCGGCGCTGCGAAGGTCGGGCTGACCGAGAACGACCCCGCCCCCGTCAAGGAGCTGGAAAGCCGGGCAGAGGCGTCCTAGCCTCCCCGCACGCCGGGTTGGTAGCACGGGCGCTAGCGGATCCGATAGTCATCTACCCGTTTCGTAAGGTGAGGCAATGCGGACTGCTCGAATCATCCACGTCATCCGGCAAATAGGGTCGTTGGCGGTCACCGCCGTCACCGCGGCGTCCACCCTCAACGCCTACCGGCCGCTGGCGCGCGGCGGATTCCCCTCGCTGTACTCATGGATGTTCGGGCTCGCCGTCACCGAATTACCGCTGCAAACGCTGCTGACCCAGCTCGCTGGACTGGCGCTGACCGGCCGTCGCCTGACCCGGCGCGTGCGGATCATCGCGTGGGTGGTCGCCGGGCTCTCGGCGCTGGGCCTGCTCAACCTCAGCCGCGCGGGCCATCGGGCCAATGTCCCCCTGGCCGAGGCGTTGGACGACGGACTGGGGGCCGACCGGCTCACCGAGTCGGCAAACCTGTGGCGCCGCCCGGCCGGCAGCGGCACCGCCAAGACCCCGGGGCTGCTGCGGATGCTGCGCATCTACCGCGACTACGCCCACGACTCCGACATCAGCTACGGCGAATACGGCAGCGCCAACCACCTGGACATCTGGCGACGCCCCGATCTCGACCCGGCGGGCAAGGCGCCGGTGCTCTTCCAAATCCCCGGCGGCGCCTGGACAACGGGAAACAAACGCGGACAAGCACATCCGCTGATGAGCCATCTCGCCGAGCTCGGTTGGGTCTGCGTGGCGATCAACTACCGGCACAGCCCGCGCAACACCTGGCCCGACCACATCGTCGACGTCAAGCGCGCGTTGGCCTGGGTCAAAGAGCACATCGCCGAATACGGCGGCGACCCCGACTTCGTCGTCATCACCGGCGGTTCGGCCGGCGGCCACCTGACGGCGCTGGCCGCGCTGACGCAGAATGACCCGCAGTTTCAGCCGGGATTCGAAGACGCCGACACCCGGGTGCAGGCGGCGGTGCCGTTCTACGGCATCTACGACTTCACCCGGTTCGACAAGTCGCTGCACCCGATGATGCCGGGGCTGCTGATCAAGTCGATCATCAAGCAAAAGCCCGCGACGCACCTGCAGACCTTCGAGGCCGCGTCACCGGTCAACCATGTGCGGGCCGACGCTCCCCCGTTCTTCCTCCTGCACGGCACCAACGACTCGCTGGCCTACGTCGAGCAAGCCCGCACGTTCGTCGAGCGACTCCGGCAAGTCAGCGCGCAGCCGGTGGTGTATGCCGAATTACCGCTCACCCAACACGCTTTCGACATCTTCGGCTCCGTCCGCGCCGCACACACCGCGGTGGCCGTCGAGCAATTCCTCGCCGAGATCTACGCGGCGCACCTGCGGGCCGATGTCGTTGCGGCCCCCGAAGTGTCGTAAAAGCGCACGGCCCTATTGCACCGTCACGGCCAGCGTGTAGGTGCACGCCGGTTTGGCGTCCTTGCCCACGAAGCTGGTGTACGCCGTGCTGATCGTGGTGCTCCCCGGCCTCAGCGCGGTGAACGTCCACTCTTCGACGCCCGGTGCGCCCAGCGCGTCAGAGGTCGGCTGGACGAACTGATGGCTGACCTGCTTGATGATCGACGCGTCGCCGATCTTGGTGTCGGGGGTCCACCGGTAGGGAGTGGTGTAGTTCGAGCCCAACTCCACCACCAGGGTGTTGCCGACGGCGAGGGTAACGTTCTGCTTGATCTCACTCTGCGTCAGCACATCGTTCATGGGTACCTGGAGCGTCTTGGTCGACGGCGGGTTCCTGGACGCGAAGTGGCAGCCCACCACGGTCGACAACATCAGCATGGCGACTGTGACCAGCAGCCTGACCCTCACCAGATCCCCCTTCGATTCCCGTCCCGGAGCCTAATAGGTCTGATCGAGACCGAAGATAGGCGACGACGCCGCCGACCGCCGCGTCCGGCAGGATGGGCTGGTGTTTGGCCTTGAACTGATCGTCGCCCTGGTGTCCACCGTCATCGTCGGGACGGTCATCGGGCGGCGCTATCGCGTCGGTCCCCCGGTGTTGCTCATCTTTCTCGGCGTCCTGCTCGGACTGATCCCTCAATTCGCGCACATCCGGGTCAACGGCGAGATCGTGCTGCTGCTGTTTCTTCCGGCGATCCTGTACTGGGAGGGGCTCAACACCAGCTTCCGCGAGATCCGGGCCAACGCACGCATCATCGTGTTCCTCAGCGTCGTCCTGGTGATCGCCACCGCGGTGGCGGTGTCGTGGACGGCGCGAGCGCTGGGCATGAATCCACACGCCGCCGGCGTCCTGGGCGCGGTCCTATCGCCCACCGACGCGGCCGCGGTGGCCGGTCTCGCGAAGAAGCTGCCCCGCCGGTCGCTGACCGTGCTGAAGGCCGAGAGTCTCATCAATGACGGCACCGCCCTGGTGCTGTTCGCCGTCAGCGTCAACGTCGCGATCGGCGGCTCGGCGATCACCCCGCCCGAGGTGACCGCCCGGTTCATCGGCTCCTACCTCGGCGGGATCGCCGCCGGGCTACTGGTCGGCGGAGCGGTGACGCTGCTGCGCAAGCGAATCGACGCGCCCCAGGAGGAAGGGGCGTTGAGCCTGGTGACGCCGTTCGCGGCCTTCCTTCTGGCCCAATCGATGGGGTGCAGCGGAGTCGTCGCGGTGATGGTGTCGGCGCTGGTCCTCGCATACGCCAGCCCGTTGGTGATCCGGGCCCGTTCCCGGCTGCAGTCTTTCGCCTTCTGGGACATCGCGACATTTCTGCTGAACGGCTCGTTGTGGGTGTTCGTCGGCGTGCAGATCCCGGGAGCGCTGCGCGGCATCGCGGGGGTCGACGGCGGAGTTCGGCACGCCTTGTTCGTGGCGCTGGTGATCACCGGCGTGGTGATCGTGTCTCGCATCTTCTGGGGCGAAATCACCACGCTGCTGATCCGACTCATCGACCGCCGCCAGGTGCAACGCGAACGCCAGGTCAGTTGGCGCCAGCGCTTCGTCACCGTCTGGGCGGGATTCCGCGGGGCCGTCTCGCTAGCAGCGGCGGTGGCCGTGCCGACGACAACGCTGAGCGGCGCGCCCTTCCCCGACCGCAGCCTGCTGATCTTCATCGTGACCGTCGTCATCCTGGTGACCGTCCTGGTCCAGGGCAGCACGCTGCCCGCCGTGGTGCGGTGGGCGAACATGCCAGAAGATGTGACCCACGCCGAGGAACTGCATCTGGCTCGTTGTCGCGGGTCTCAGGCCGCCCTGGCCGCGCTGCCCGCTGTGGCCAACGAAGTCGGCATCGGCGACGACTTGAGGCAGCGGCTGCAAAAGGAGTACGAGGAAAAGGCGGCGCTGGTGCTGGCGACCGAGAACGATTCGCCGAACAGCCGCATGCTGAAGGGCAGGGAGAAAGTCCGGCGGGTGCGGCTGGGCGTGCTCGACCACAAGCGCCGGGAAATCACTTCGCTGCGCAATCAAAACCTCATCGACGACATCGTGCTGCGCGAGTTGCAGAAAGAGATGGACCTCGAGGAGGTGCAGCTGCTCGCCGCCGCCGCCGACGACGACGAGGACGAGGACGAATAGGGCCCGTCGGTGGCCGACCGTACAGTCGGCCCCATGCTGCACACCGTCGCGATCCGCGGGTATCGCTCGCTGCGCGAGGTGATCCTGCCGCTGGGTCGTCTGTCGGTGATCACCGGCGCCAACGGCGCCGGCAAATCCTCGCTCTATCGCGCGCTGCGCCTGCTGGCCGACTGCGGCCGCGGCGAGGTCATCGGGTCACTGGCCCGCGAGGGCGGGCTGCAATCGGTGCTGTGGGCCGGTCCCGAGCAGCTGGCCGGCACCCGACGCACCGGTAAGACCGAGGGCACCGTGCGCACCCGCCCCGTATCACTCGAATTGGGCTTTGCCGCAGACGATTTCGGCTACCTGATAGATCTGGGCATCCCGCAGTCAGCCGGAAAGTCGGTGTTCGCCCGGGACCCGGAGATCAAACGAGAAGTGTTGTTCGCCGGCCCCGTGCTGCGGCCCAGTTCGACGCTGGTGCGACGGTCGCGGGTGTTCGCCGAGGCCAGCGCGGACTCCGGCAGCGGCTTCGACGAGTTGTCCCGAGCCCTGCCCTCCTACCACAGCGTGCTCGCCGAATACGCCCACCCGCACGCGTTTCCCGAGTTGGCGGCCGTGCGAGAACGGTTGCGCGGCTGGCGGTTCTACGACGGCTTCCGGGTCGACGCCGGCGCACCCGCGCGGCGCCCCCAGGTGGGCACCCGCACCCCGATGCTCTCCGACGACGGCAGCGACCTGGCGGCTGCGATCCAGACGATCCTCGAGTCGGGGTTCGACGACCTGAACCGGGCCGTCGCCGAGGCGTTCGACGGCGCCACCGTTTCCGTGGCCATCCACGACGGCCTGTTCGACCTCCAGCTGCGCCAGCGCGGCATGCTGCGCGCATTGCGCGCCGCCGAGTTATCCGATGGCACATTGCGTTTCCTGCTGTGGGCCGCCGCACTGCTGAGCCCGCAACCACCGTCGCTGATGGTGCTCAACGAACCGGAGACCTCGCTGAACCCCGACCTGGTGGCCCCGCTGGCATCGCTGATCCGCACCACCGCCGCTCGGACGCAGGTCGTGGTGGTCACCCACTCCCGCTCGCTGCTGGAATTCCTGAACACGACGCCGCTGGCGGATATGCACGACGCCGCCGACGGCCGGGCCATCGAGATCGAGCTGTACAAGGACTGGGGCGAAACACGCATCAGCGGCCAGACTTTGACGACGATGCCCCGGTGGGATTGGGGCACGCGCTAGGGGCTTTGGCCTCAGCGACGGCTTCGCATCGAGTGTGCATCCTGGGCGGCCCCGCCCGGCGTGTCGCCGCCGTGATTGCACACTCGACACCCGCAGGGCACACTCAGGACGCGGCGCGTGGCTGGGCCGATCGTGTCGACACCGTCAGCGCGAGCATGGCCGACCGGCCCGCCGCGGCGCTGCAGCGCTGGTTCGGACTGCCGACCGGCGAATAGCGGCGCCCGGAAGCGAAGTTCACAGAGAGTTCAGGCACGCGTCGGTTCAGCATTGATGAGTGCACACGCGCACCGCGTGTCCTCACGTTATGCGCGTTGTACAGGTCGCCAATTTCTATGGCCCTCGCTCCGGCGGCCTTCGCACCGCGATCGACCGGCTGGGCGCGGAATATTGCGCCAGTGGGCACGAGGTCTTCTTGATCGTCCCGGGCCGCTGTGCGGAACATACTCAGCTGCCCACAGGGGTGGTGCGAATCACCTTGCCCGCTAGAATGATTCCTTTCACCGGTGGTTACCGCGCGGTGATGCCAGGACCCGTCAAAACGCTACTGGAAGCGCTGCAGCCCGACGCGTTGGAGGTCTCTGATCGGCTGACGCTGAGGTCGCTGGGGCCTTGGGGCCGCGAATACGGCGCTCGGACCGTGATGATATCCCATGAGCGGCTGGATCGCCTTGTGGGACAGATACTTCCGCGCCGTCCCGCGCAGAAGTTCGCCGACGTCGCCAACAGGCGCACGGCTGCCAACTATGACACCGTGGTGTGTACGACCGGTTTCGCGCGCGAGGAATTCGACCGGATCGGTGCCCAAAACACCGTCACCGTTCCACTCGGTGTGGACCTGCAGACGTTTCACCCGCGCCGGCACTCCCCTCTGGTGCGCGAGCGGTGGGCCGCGCCGCAACAAATGCTGCTGGTTCACTGCGGCCGCCTGTCGGTCGAAAAGCGCGTCGACCGCAGTATCGACGCACTAGGCGCACTGTGTCATGCCGGTGTCGACGCTCGGTTGGTCGTGGTGGGCGAGGGACCGATGCGGGCGAAGCTGGAGAGACAGGCCTCCCGCCTGCCGATCGACTTCACCGGCTTCGTCAATGACCGGCATACCGTCGCGGGATTGCTGGCCACGGCGGACGTGACGCTGGCCCCGGGACCGCACGAGACATTCGGGCTGGCCGCGCTGGAATCGCTGGCGTGCGGAACACCGGCCGTCGTGTCGCGCACGTCGGCGCTTACCGAGATCGTCACCCCGGACAGCGGCGCCTTGGCCGACAACGACCCATTCGCCATGGCTTGGGCGGTCGGCACAATCGTCGACCGGCCCGAACAACACCGTCGCAGCTCTGCACGACGCCGCGCCGAGGACTTCACCTGGGAACGGGCGGCGGCGGGCATGCTCGCGTCGTTGGGAACTGCCCAGGAAAGCGCATAGCCCAATTCCTATCCACCCGACGCCCCGACCATCGCTTCGACCTGTGCACGCGTCAGCGTGGTGACGCTTCCGTCCGGTAGGCCCAGTATGCGGTCGACGGCTATCCCGTGCAGTCTGAAACGCGTTGCGAGAGCGTCGATCGCCCGTGCTCGCGCGGCATCGTCGCTCGCCTCGAGCACCTCGAGGACGATCGAGTTCGTGCGCGCGGCGAGTCCATAGATCATGTCGGCGACCCCTTCGGGGTCAAAGGTGACGAAGACGCCGTCGGCGACTCCGTCGGAGATCAGGCACGTCAACAGAGGCAAGGACAACGCCTCATCCGCGGCCAGTATTCGTGCGTACAGATGGGCATTGTCGGGACGCAGCAATGCGACCATGGCGGCCAGCTGCTCGGGGACGCCCATCTTCATCTTGGCGTCAAAACCGGCTTGCAGCAACGCATTGAGGCGAGCCAGCGCATTCCCGTCGCAAGCGGCGACGGCCTCCTCGATGACGCTGAACGCCGCTCGCGCACTGCGTTCGGCCAGGGCGGCTATCAGCGCGTCCTTCGACGGAAACCAGTGATAGAAAGCGCCTTTGGAGACACCGGCATCGGCGATCAAATCGTTCAGGCTGACGTTGTCATAGCCACGCCGCAGAAATAACCCGGTCGCTCTTTCCAGCAGCTCCGCCCGGCGGATATCGGGGTGCTTAACTACCCGCGGCACCAGGGCGGTCCTGGGTTGTTCCCGGCACAGTCTCAGGCGCGCGGGGTTCCGGTTTCCAGCCCACGTAGGTCAGGTACAGCCCGGCCAAGGCCAGGCCGATGAACAACACCCATATCGCCGCGACAGCGCCCGAGCTGTAGATGACGTCGCCGGCGGCGTCGTAGGCCATGGGAACGGTCAACAGCAACAGCCCGCGAATGAGGAAGAACCAGCCGACGGCGGACACGATGATCGCCGCGAGTCCGCGCCAGTATTGGTGAAAAGCAATGATGAACAGCCCACCCATCAAGAGGATGGCGCCATACAGCCACGGCCACATCGGATTTGCCTTGAACTCGGTGAACAGCGCCTGCATATACGAGCCGCGTATCGCGATTGTCGTGGGCACGATGGTGAGATACGGGCCCATCACGCGGGCGAACATGCGTGTCCGGATCTGCGACTGCTGTGAAGTGCTCATTGCACCACCTCCATCTGCCCGCTCAGCATAACCGACCAGTGGTCGGTATGCCAGACCATTGGTCGGATAGCATTGAGCGCCGCGGGCGGCGGTTTGCTCGCCGCGCTGGCTAGGCTCGCTGGATACCGACAAGGAGGATCTGGTGGGAGCACGCAATCAGGTACTGATCACCGCCAGCGAGCTGGCGGACATCATCTCCGCTGGTGATCCGGTCACCATCCTGGACGTGCGGTGGAGAATCGACGCTCCCGACGGACGGCCCGCCTACCTGGACGGGCACATTCCGGGCGCCGTCTACGTCTCACTCGACGATGACCTCAGCGACCACACGGTCTCCGGCAAGGGACGTCATCCGCTGCCGTCGGGACGCAACCTGGAGACTGCCGCGCGCGGCTGGGGAATCCGCCAGGACGCGTTGGTGGTGGTGTACGACGACTGGAACCGCGCCGGTTCCGCACGCGCGTGGTGGGTGCTGACCGCGGCCGGACTGGACAACGTGCGCATCCTGGACGGCGGCCTGGCCGCGTGGCGCTCGGCGGGGCATGGTCTCGAGACCGGACCGGTGGATCCAATACCCGGGAATGTGACTGTGCCGCAACATAATTTATATGCCGGAAGTCGCCGTACGCTGACGGCCGAGCGCGTCGCCGAAGACACCGTGACGCTGCTCGATGCGCGCGCACCGGAACGCTACCGCGGCGACGTCGAACCTCTCGACCCCGTCGCCGGCCACATTCCCGGTGCGAAGAATCTTCCGAGCACCTCGGTCCTGGCGGCCGACGGCACCTTCCTCGACGACGACTCATTGGCACAACTGTTGTCCGAGCGCGCAATCGAGCGTCACGACGCGGTGGGCTCCTACTGCGGCTCGGGCGTCACCGCCACGGTCACGATCGCCGCGCTCGCCGCGACGGGCCGGGATGCGGCGTTGTATCCCGGGTCGTGGTCGGAGTGGAGCTCGGATCCCGACCATCCGGTGGAACGCGGTGCCGAGTAGCGGTCAACGGCCGGTCCAGCTCTGTAGGAAAGCCGCGGTTACCCGGGCGGCGTTCTCCGCCGCGATCCGTTTGTAGCAGAAGAACTGGAACGGAAAGCCCGGCAAGTGAAGCGGATCGCCGGGCCCGTCCGTGATGCCCCGGATGCCAACGAACGGGACACCGTGCGTGTCGACAACGGCCTGCGCGGCCGCAGTCTCCATATCCGTCGCGTCGTAGGCCGGGTCTGACGTCGATACGATATTCAGGTTGCTGATCAGGGCGCTTCTCAGCCAGGGGCCCGTCGCCCGGAAGAAGTTGCCGGAATACAGAAGTGAACGACTGGGCACGCTGTGGGGCTGGCAACCAAATACGCTGCCGCCGTGCGGGATGCACGGAAATGCCACGCCGTTGTTGTTGTCCCAGCTGCATCCGTCACCGCCGGCGAACACCTGCGGCCGGTGCCGCAGTTTGATATGCCCCGCAACGTTTCCCAATGCGACGGAGAGCTTCTCGGCGGTGGCCAACATCCCCGGATCGACCGAATGAAATCTCGTGCCGCCGTCTAATGTCCACCGCGCCGGTACCGCCACATCCGCGATGCTGGTGCGGCCGCCCCCGCCGGCGACGCCCGAAAAGACCACCGCACCAATCGTAATGGCGGACCCACTAGCGAAGCGGACGAAGGCGGTCTCGGTGGTGTCGGTGGCGTTCGTCAGGCCGATGCCGGTCATCGCCACGATCACCTTCTTGCCACTTATCGCGCCAAGGTAAAAGCGTCGACGGTCAGCGACGACCACCGGATCGGGATCGAGCGTAGTGTGGGACAGCACCGCGTCGGCTTCGACCGGAAAGGCGGACAACACCAGCGTGCGCCGTTCGCCGCGATCCGCACCATCACCCACCGACACAGTAAACGCCACGACGAGGATGACCCGGAAGGGCTCACGCAGCTTTGCTGATTCCGGCCCTCTACGTCTGGCCAGCGGCTAGTCTCAGCGGCGTTGCAGCGAAGCCGGGAACGCGGCGCACACAGGAGTCTGGTCTCGGGAGCCGAAGATGACATTTGTTTCGCGCAACAGGAAGTATGCGGCCTTGGCCGCCTATGAAACGGCAGCAGAGACCTCGATGAGCCATGACATGATGCTCGACCCCGGGCGGCTGGCCGTCGCCGAACGAATCCACGCGCGGCTGGAATCATGCGTGCCCGCAAACACGACTTTATGACCGGCCGGCTCGACGGCAAGGTCGCGATCATCACTGGGGCCAGTACCGGCCTGGGACCGGTACTTGGATCCCTGTTCGTCCGCGAAGGCGCCAAGGTCTTGTTGGCCGCACGACGTGAAGAGCTGGTACACGTGGCCGCCGAGGCGGCCGGTCCCGGCGCCATCGCCATGCGTGCCGACGTGACCGACGAGAACGACGTTGCGGCCATGGTGGCGCGGGCGGTCGACGAGTACGGCCACGTCGACATCCTGTGTAACAACGCCGCCGCACCCGGACAGGACCGCTGGATCTGGGAGCAGACGTTGGACAACTGGAACGCCACCATCGCCATCGACGTCACCGCCGCGATGCTGTGCACCCGCGAAGTGCTCAACCAGTCGATGCTGGGGCGCCGCCGCGGCGTCATCTTGAACTTCTCCTCCACCGTCAGCTACACCGGGATGGTCCGCAAAACCCACTACGTCACCGCGAAGGCATCACTGCGGGCGTTCACCAAGGCCGTCGCGCTCGAGGTCGGCCCGCACGGCATCCGGTGCAATTGCATCGTGCCCGGGGCCATCGACACCGAGCTGTGGCGCAAATGGGTGCAACGCACCGCGGACGAGCAAGGCGTCGACGCCGAAACCGTTCGCAAGAAGCAACTCAAAGGCGTTGCTTTGCAAGATATCTCCTCTGCCGAAGACATTGCCAATCTGGCGCTGTTCCTCGCCAGCGACGAAAGCCGCACCATCACGGGCCAATCGATTCCCGTCGATGCCGGAGGGTACATGCAGGGATGAGCGGACACGCCAAACTTTCGGTGGCCACGCCAGTGGTGACGATGTTCCCCGGAAGCAGCGGTGAGTGGGAGAAGACCGCCACCATCGAGGATCTGGCCCAGATCGCCGAGGCCGCAGACCGGCTCGGCTACCACCACCTGACCTGCAGCGAACACATCGCGCTGCCGGCGGCCGAGCGGGGCCGCCGCGGCACCCGCTATTGGGATCCGCTGGCCACCTTCGGGTACCTGGCGGCCCGCACCCAACGAATTCGATTCGCCACCAACGTGCTGGTGCTCGCCTATCACCATCCCCTCGAAATCGCCAAGCGCTACGGCACCCTGGACCAGATCAGCGGCGGGCGGCTGATTCTGGGGGTCGGCGTCGGCAGCCTCAAGGAAGAATTCGATCTCATCGGCGCACCCTTCGACGACCGCGGCCCGCGCGGGGACGACGCGTTGCGGGCGCTGCGCGCGTCACTGTCCGTCGACGAACCGGCCTACCACGGCGAGTTCTATTCGTACGACGGCCTGGTCGTCGATCCCCGCGCGGTCCAAAAGCACGTGCCCATCTGGATCGGCGGGCGGACGCCGCGATCACTGCGCCGCGCCGCAACCCTGGCCGACGGCTGGGCCCCGTTCAATGTGAGCCTGCAGCAGGCGCGGGATTGGCTGGGCCGCTTCGACCTTCGTCCCGGATTCGACGTCGTCCTGCCCGCTCCGGCATTTTTGGACCCGATCGCCCAGCCGGAGCGAACCCGCGACCTGTTGGGCGAGACGACGGCTCACGGCGCGACCATCGTCAGCGCCGCCTTCCGCCACACCTCGCTGCAGCATTACCTGGAGAATCTGCAGGCGCTGGCCGAGCTCCATCCCCCCGCCGACGGTCCCGCGTGATCCGCGTCAGGGCAGGCATTTTCAGCCTCACCGCCGCGCCGCCCGCTGACGATGACGGTAGTTACCTGCGCTGGCACCTGCTGGATCACATGCCGGAGCAATACCAGCTGCCGGGCATTGTGCACGGGTTGCGCTGGATCGCCGACGGCGATTACCCCGACCACCGCCTGGCCGCCAATGGCCCCCTGGGAGAAATCGGCAACGCGGTGCACTACCTGGTCGGCGACCCCGTCGAGAAGACCTTCGACGACTTCGTGACCCTTGGCCGCGCGTTGCGCGACAACGGTCGCTTCCCGGTCGTGCGGCCGTCGCTGCAAGTGGCCGGCCTGCGCCTCCTGCAGTGGCAATCCTCGCCGCGCGCCCTGGTTTCGCCCGAGGTGGTGCCGTTTCGGCCGCACCGCGGCATCGTGCTGATCGTCGAAGAACCCGCCGACGGCCGGCCGGACGATTGGCTGCGATGGTTGCATGCCGAGCACTACCCGGCCCTGCTCGCAACCCCGGGCACGGCCGGCGCGTGGACGTTCGGCTCCAGCGGCGGTTGGAGCCACCTCCCCCGCAGCTGGCGAACCGATCACCAGTACATCACCGTCGTCTACCTTGATGAGGATCCGCTGACCGTCGTCGGGGCGCTGGCCCCCATCATCGAAGAGCGTTGGCGTTCAAGCGCGGTGCGGCCGGTATTCGCCGGCCCGCTGCGCAGCATGATCAGTTGGGAAGCCTGGCCGTAATTGCGCACGGCCTAGGAAGCGCAGCAGGTCGACTCCGATTGGTCGCCAGCTCCGAACGTCTCGGAATCGGCCTTCACCGTGTAGATCTCCCAACGTTCACCGGCCGGACCGCTCACCCACACTTTGTCCTGGGTGGCGAAGCAACACGTCGTATCGATCTCTTCGTCGGTCAGCAAGCCCACCCCGGCGAGCCGTCGGCTTTCGTTGTGCACGGTGTCGCCGGAGGTGACCTCGACGCCGAGGTGGTTGAGGGTGCCGCCGTGACCGGGGTTCTCCAGCAACACCAATTTCAGTGGCGGCTCGTCGACGGCGAAGTTGGCGTAGCCGGGCTTGACCTTGGCCGGCGCGACATTGAAAAGCTTGGTGTAGAACGCGATTGCCTCGTCGAGGTTGTCGACGTTGAGGGCGAGTTGAACACGCGACATGGTTACCTTCCTTTCGCGGTGGGTATGTCGATCGTCATCGTGGTGCCGAGCAGTTCCTCGATGAGCGCACGGACGTGCTCGGCGATGTCCTCGCGAATGGCCCGCACCGCCTCGACGGGCTGACCGGCGGGGTCGCGGAGGCGCCAGTCTCGGAACGAAACGCCCGGGAAATACGGGCAGGTATCGCCGCAGCCCATCGTGATCACGACGTCACTGCTCTGCACCGCGTCGGCGGTGAGAACTTTCGGGACGTCGGTGATGTCAATCCCCCACTCGGCCATCACCGCCGCCGCGGCCGGATTGATCTGATCGGCGGGCTCCGTTCCGGCGGAGTGGACTTCGATGCGGTCGCCGGCCAAATGACTCAGCAGCGCAGCGGCCATCTGCGAGCGACCGGCGTTGTGCACGCAGACGAAGAGAACACTGGGTCTTTCAGCGCTGGCCGGGCCAGCACCACCAAAGAGCCGCGGTCGCAGGGCCAATGAAACGTAGACCAGCGTGACCAGGATGGGAACTTCGATCAGCGGCCCGACCACACCGGCCAGGGCCTGGCCGGACGCGGCGCCATAGGTGACGATCGCCACCGCGATCGCCAGTTCAAAGTTGTTGCCGGCGGCGGTGAAGGCCAGGGTGGTGGTGCGGGCGTATCCGAGTCGCAGCAGGACTCCCAGCCCGTATCCCCCGGCCCACATGATCGCGAAATACACCAGCAGCGGCAGCGCGATTCGCGCGACGTCCCAAGGCCGCGAGGTGATCTGGTGACCTTGCAGCGCGAAGAGGATGACGATGGTAAACAGCAGACCGTACAGCGCCCACGGCCCGATCCGGGGCAGGAAACGACTCTCGTACCAGCCGCGGCCTCTGGTGCGCTCACCGAGACGCCGCGACAGGTATCCGGCCGCCAGCGGGATACCCAGGAAGATGAGCACGGATTTCGAGATCTGCCAGGCGGATACGTCGATGCCGGTCGTGCTCAACCCCAGCCACCCGGGCAACACCGACAGATAGAACCAGCCCAGGGCGGCGAACATGACAACCTGGAAAATCGAATTCAGCGCGACCAGAACCGCGGCGGCTTCGCGGTCCCCGCACGCGAGGTCGTTCCAGATGATGACCATGGCGATGCAGCGCGCCAAACCCACGATGATCAGCCCGGTGCGGTATTCCGGCAGATCCGGCAGCATCAACCAGGCCAGGGCGAACATCACCGCCGGTCCGATCAGCCAGTTCAACACCACCGACGCCACCATCAGCTTGCGGTCGCCCGTGACGCTGTCGAGCTGGTCGTAGCGCACCTTGGCCAGCACCGGGTACATCATCATTAGCAGGCCGATCGCGATGGGCAACGAGATGCTGTCGACCTCAACAGCGCTGACCGCCCGCCCCAGGCCCGGGGCCAAGCGGCCGAGCAGCAGCCCCGCGACCATGGCGATCGCAATCCATCCCGGCAGGAACCGATCCAACGTCGAAAGCCGGGCGCCCACCGCCGTGTCGATCGAGTTCATGACCCACATTCCGCGGTCACGCGTGCGTCGACGCTTAACACCGACGAAAGTTGTTGCAATGCAGCGGGAACCACCCAGTAGTACACCCACGTGCCGCGCCGTTCGCAGTCCAACAGTCCGGCCGATCGTAACGTTTTCAGGTGGTGGGAGATCGTCGGCTGTGACACGTCGAATGTCTCAGAGATCTCGCAGACACAGGCCTGGCCGCCGGGATGGCTGGCAATCAGACTCAACAGTCGCAGCCGCACCGGATCGCTGAGCGCCTTGAACATCGCGGCCAGCTCAGCGGCTTGCGGCTCGGCCAACGCGGCCGCACCCAGCGCCGGACAACACTCCGTTCCCGACTGCTTCGACATCCATCTATATAAACACATATCGAATCAATGCGCCGGCGGTGGCGTTTTTCCCGCGCTCCGGTTTTAGTCAGGCAGGTGAAACGAACGGGACCTATAGTCTCGTGACGAGCTAGCCCAAGGGGGTGCCATGACCAATCCCGGCAATCGCCGCAACCAGCGGTGGGTCGCTCGCGTGACCGCCGCGCTCGGCCTGGTGGCGTTGGGGGCCGGCCTGCCGGCCTGCTCCAGCAAGGGAGATCACCCCGCCGCGACCCCGAGTTCGGGCCCGCCGTTGGCAAGCACGACCGTCATGATCGATGGGAACAAGCACACGATGATCGCCGCGGTGGACTGCACCCGATCGGCGGCGCAGCCGAGCGCCTCTCCCCCGGAATCGGGTGACCTCACCACCCGGATCAGCGTGCACGACGATTCCGCATCGGTGTCGCTGGCCGTCTCCGATGAGCAGCCGCCCAGCATCGACGGCTTCGCCATTTCGCTCAAGCTGGACAGCGGCCTGTACCAATTGCCTTATCAGGGAACCAGATCACCGAATCAGGTCCAAGCGACCAAGGACGGCAAGAGCTACACGGTCACCGGGACCGGCCAGGCCACCACGCCCGGCCAAAGTGGATTGCGGGATGTGACTTTCGGAATCCACGTGACGTGCCCATAAGCGCGTATTGTCTGCCGCGACCACCTCTGCGATGCTGACAGCTTGGACATCTTTGCGCAGTGGCAAGACGGCGGCACTGAGCTTCGTTGGCGCTCGACGACCGCCGCCAACGACGGCCACGAGGTCTCGGTATTCAGCCGTCGGTGCGGCACTCCCGGTGCGCCCGCATTGGTCTTGGTGCATGGCTTTCCTACCAGCAGCATCGACTATTTCGGCTTGGTGGGTGAACTGAGCGCGGAGTTCGACATTCACCTGCTGGACTTTCCTGGCTACGGACTCTCCGACAAACCACCCGAGCCCTGGGTGTATTCGCTCTATGACGACGCGCGCCTGCTCGTCCACGCGATCACTCAGGTGTGGGGGCTCACCCAATACCGCATGCTCACCCACGACCGTGGCAGCAGCGTCGGCATGATCGCGGTGGGCATGCTCGCCGCGCAAGACCCGCCGGTCGCCCCCGTCGACCTGATTTTGACGAACGCCAACATCTACCTTCCGCTTTCCAACCTGACCGCCTTTCAGACGGCGCTGCTCGCCCCCGCGACCGCGCGGGCCACCGCCGCGGCCACGACTCCGGAGATGCTGGCGGCCGGCATGGGCGCGAGCACGTTCATGCCGCGACGCACGCTGGAGGATCCGGAGATCGCTGCGCTGGCCAAATGCTTCGCCTACAACGACGGTGTGCGCGTGCTGCCCGACACCATCCAATATCTGCACGAGCGGGCGGCCGATGAAACCGGTTGGCTGGAAGCGCTTTCCACGAGCCACGTCAACACGACGTTGGTGTGGGGCGTTCACGACAACGTGGCACCGTTGCGAGTCCCTAATCACGTCTGGCAGACGTATTTGAAGCACAAGCCGGGCCGCAACCGCTACTGGGTGGTGCCCGGCGCCGACCACTATCTGCAGTGCGACGCCCCCGGGCAGCTAGCCCAGATCGTCCGCCTCACTGCCCAGGGCGACGATATTCCGTTGCAGACGTTGGGAAATCAGCCCGACGGCGCGGTCCTGGTGGACCAGAGCGGCACCTAGCCTGCCCCGATCTATCGCGTGACGACGGGCAGGCGCGCCCAGCCACGCACGCTCGCTGTATGCGCCCGCTGGGCGTTCGCATAGTCGACTTCCCAATCGGGCCAACGCTTCAACACTTCTTCGAAGGCCACCCGCGCTTCGAGCCTTGCCAGCGCCGACCCGAGACAGAAGTGCAGGCCCTGCCCGAAGCTGAGATGGCTTCCGCGGCGGTGGATGTCGTAGCGATCCGCATCCGGGAAGTGGCTTTCGTCGCGGTTGGCCGAGGCGTTCAGCAAGAGCATGAACGACCCTTCGGGAACCTTACGGCCGTAATGCTCGGCATCGCGCGCGACGTAGCGGGCCTGCACCGGTGACGGCGGCTCATACCGCAGCGTCTCCTCTATCGCGCCGGAAATCAGCGACGGGTCCTCGACGAGTTCTCGGCGCTGGTCCGGGTGGTCCGACAACAGTTGACCCATGAAACCGATTAAGCGAGCGGTCGTTTCGTTGCCGGCACCGGCGATCATCGCGGTGTAGGCCAGCACCTCGGTCCGCGTCAACGGACGCCGCGTGCCATCCGGCTCATCGATCTCGGCCCGCAACAGCTCGGTCATCAGGTCGTCGGAGGGATGGCTGGCTCGCCATTCGATGTACTCGGCGAACAGGTCGATGGAATTCGCGAAGACATTCGCATCGATCGCGGCCGGGTCGCTGTCCTTGGACAATTCGATGTTGGCGACGCTGCGATCCCGGATCTTTTCTTGATCGGCCTCGGGAATGCCCAACAGGTATCCGATGGTCCGCATCGGCATCATCGCCCCCAGATCCGCGATGAAATCGAAGCCGCTCCCCCCGACCAGCGGTTCAAGCTCGCGGACACAGAACCCGCGCACCAAATCCTCGACCGCCAACATCCGCCGTGGCGTGAAGACGCGGGACAGCAGCTTGCGGTGCAGGTCGTGCAGCGGAGGGTCCTCGAACAGCAGAATGCCGGGTGGCACTTCGATGTTCGCGAACAGGATGTCGGCTGTGGTGCCATTGCCCGAGCGGTAGGTCTCCCAGTTCGGCAGCTCGCGCACCACGTCGTCGTATCGACTCAGCGCGTAGAAGTTGTACTTCTCGTTGTAGTACAGCGGCGCCTCTTCGCGCATCCGCTTCCACACCGGGTATGGATTCGAGTCGATCTCGACATCGAATGGATCGTAATATAACTCGACGGCGCTCGGGCTTGTCATTGTCGGATCCCTATCTCAGTCGTTGCGGTGCAAGAAGCCGTGCAGCAGTGCTTGGACGAGTTCCTCAACGATCACCTCCCGCGGCGGTGGCTCGTCGCCGAAGTAGGTCGACCGCAACGCGGCCATGCCGGCGATCATCGACACGGTCGAGTGGGCCGGCAGGTCAGGGTGATCGGACCGCAACCCGCGCAATTGCATGCCTTCAACGCTGATTTGGCCCAACACCGTGACCGCCCGGCGGATCTCGGCGATGCCGGCGTCGGCCTTCTCCTCGTCGCTGAGACTCTCGGCGGCCATCAGGGTCAGCAGCAGGCCCTGGTGTTCGACGAACACGTCGTAGAGCTTCGAGACGAACAGCCGAGTCAGCTCCTGCTCGTCGGTCTCCTCGGGAACGACCGACTGCCAGGTCTGGCCGAATTCGTCGACGAAGCTCACAAAGGGCACGACGAGCGCCTCGCGGAACAGCGCGGCCTTCGAACCGAAGTTGCGGAACAGCAGATGTTCGGTGACCCCGGCGGCCTGGGCGATTTCACGTGTCGTGGTGCTGCGATAGTCCTGGCCGGCGAAGAGCTCCCGGGCAGCGTCGAGCAGAAGCCGGCGCGGCTCGCCGCGGGGCCGACGCGCCACCGTAGTCGGCGTCGGCTGCTTAATTGCTCGCTGGGGCACCGATGTCCACTCCTCCGAACGGCCTCGGTCGACCGCCTTGGGGATAGTATCCGCTATCTCCATAGGATAGTATCCACTACCTTAAAGGCGAAACCATCGGAAGGGTGACACCAATGGGCGCTGTCATCATGCTCGGCACGCTGTTGGGGCTGATCGTCCTGATATTCGGGCTGGTACTCCGCTTCGATCCCGAGTCTCGGCCGAGCGACGAGGGCCGCCAGTGAACACGCAAATGACCCCGGTGATGGCCGGGGCTCAGTACTTCTCCTACGCCGCGAGCGTCGCCTTCCTGATCGCGGGGATCTATCTGAGCTACCGGCGGCGCCGCATCCATCCGCTGTTGCTTCTCGGCATCTCGGCGATCTCGTTCTCGTGGATCGAGTCACCCTACGACTGGGCGATGTACGCACAGTTTCCGCCCGCGCTGCCACGCATGCCGTCCTGGTGGCCGTTGAACGTGACGTGGGGCGGGTTGCCGTTGGCGGTGCCGATCGGCTACGTCTCCTACTTCATCATTCCTGCCGTAACCGGAGCCGCCCTCGGACGATGGCTGAGCGCAAAGTTTAACTGGCGCAGGCCGATTACCCTGCTCGTGGTCGGCCTCGCCGTCGGTACCTGCTGGGCACTGTTCTTCAACGCCTACACCGGGGCCCAGCTCGGCAACTTCTACTACGGCTACGTGATTCCCGGCCTCGCGATCTTCGAGGGCACCAAGCACCAGTACCCGCTGTACGACTCGCTGGCCATGGGCATCCAGATGATGCTGTTCACGTATCTGCTCGGCCGCACGGATGCCGAAGGGCGAAACGTCATCGACATGTGGGCGGACAAGCGGTCGAAGAGCCGGGGACAGTCCGCGGTGCTCTCCATCGTGGCCGTCATCGTCGTCGGAAACCTGGTGTACGGCGCGGTCTTTGCGCCGCACCTCGTTACGAAGCTGGGCGGCTACGTCACCGCGGGACCGACGGAGCAGCTGTACCCCGGCGTCCCCAACCAACCCAAATAAGGCAGCGATCGCATGGGCTACGAGAGCACCGCCGAGCCGATCAAGATCGGTTACCTGATGGACTTCCTACTGCCCGAGGGCTTTCCGCAAACCTACTTCGAGGACCTGACGCAACCCTTCGAGGGCTGCCTGGCCGGACCAGTACGACGAGGGGCAACACGGTCGGGCAGAAATTCCTCGACAAGTACAACGAGGCCTACGGCCGGCGACCGGAATGGTTTGTGCCGGTAGTGAATAGAGATGATGCACACACGCTGCTGCGCGCTCTCGCCGACGCCCACCCGCTGAGCCCGCGCGGGGTGAAGGAGGCGCTCGAACGCGTCAAGATGATGCCGGCCGCATCCGGCGCCCCGGGAACACGGGTGTCGTTCGGCAACTGGTCTCGTCGGGCCTGGATGGGCACGGGCTATCTGGTGGCGCGGCGGCTCGACGCTGACGGTGTCAACTCGCACCTCGTCGATCGGTTCGGCGAGGAGTAGAACGTCAGCCGAGCGCCTCGGGCAGCACCACTTCGCCCACGCGCCTCAGGTACGGCCACGCGATCTCGGGCGGCAGCCCGCCGCACAGCGGCGACAGGTTGAGCACCTGGCCAGCCTTCACCCGCGAAATCGCTTCCGGCACCGAGATAATCACGTGCGACGTCCCCGCCTCGCGCAGCTCGTCGATGGTGTTGACGTGGCTGAATCCCGCCGTCGTCTCGTCCCCCGGATTCCACGCGGCGTAGGTGCGCACGTCGTGCAGCAGGTGCTCGCCGATCTCTTTCCACGCCTGGTCCACGTCCTCGGCGACGAACACGACCGAGGGCGTGTTGCGGTCGGGAAACATCGTCGGGCCGGGCGTATGCCCGTGCTCGCGGCACGCCTCCTCGTAGGCCTCCTGCATGCCCGGCGCGTTGGCGTTGCCCAGCATGCCCAGGCCGTACCGGCCGGCCCGGCGGGCCGCGGCGACCGTTCCCCCACCCCACATCAGTCCCGGCCCGCCGGGAGTCAGCGGGCGGGGCGTCACACTGATCCGCCGTCCGTCCTCGACGACGGTTTCGCCGGCAAGTAGTCGCCGCAACAGCGCGAGTTTCTCGTCGCAGAGGCGACCGCGCTTCTTGATCGGCAAGCCGAAGTGCTCGAACTCCTCGGGCCGGTAGCCCAGGGCCAGGATGTAGGAGGCCCGCCCATTGCTGATGATGTCGAGCACCGCCATGTCCTCGGCGAGACGCACGGTTTCGTAGAACGGCAGGATCAGGATCAGGCTCAGCGCCAGCCGCTGCGTCCGCGCCGCCACCGCCGAGGCCAGCAAGAACGGCGACGGCAGGTAGCCGTCCTCGGAGCCGTGGTGTTCGCACAGGACGGCGGCCAGACCACCGTGTTCCTCGGCCCACGCGGACATTTCCGGCGCCGCGGCGTACAGATCGGCTGGGGGCGCGGCCCATTCGGGATCGCGCATATCGAAGCGCAGTGTGTACACGGCAAACTCCTAGCTGCCCTAATCTTGCGACGTAGGTTACACGTTCAGTCGAAGGCGTAAAGCGGCAGCGTGGTCGGGAGATCCAGCGAGCTCAGCAGGCCCGGGGGCGCGTCGACGACATACGGGATCGCGTTGACGACGCGCATCGCCGTGGACGCCATCGCGGCTCGCCCCGCCCCATGACCCGCACTCTCGCCCAGCGTCATCTCGCAGTGGATGTCGGGATCTCCTTCGATGTCGACCCGGTACGTGGCGTCGCAGTCCGAGGCGGGCCAATCGGGTGCGACGTCGCGGGCCATCCGGATGACGTGCTCGATCACGATGGCCTCGCGGCCCTTGACCACTCCCGCCGCCCGGGTCCGCACGGCGCCGCAGGTGCCGGCCTTGACGGTGCCGAAGGCCACCTTGATGTCCCGGTCCGTGAGCTCACGGTCGAGCGAACCGCGAATTTCGTCCACCTCGACACCGAGTCCCTCCGCCATGAGATGAATCGGTGCCTTCCAAGCCATTTCGATGAACCCGGGCGTCTTCAGCATCGGCTCGAAGTCCAGCGGCCGGCCAAATCCCATCCCGTCCATCATCACGTCGGCCACCGGGTAGTGATCGTTGAGCGCCGCCTCGCTGGCCGTGATCCGGCGGATGGTCTTGGACTGGGTGGTCATGAGCAGCGCGAGCTGATCGGAAGCGAAGCCGGGGAAGATGCCCGATGCGTAGAACGACACCTGGCCGGCTGTGGTCGCGGCGTCCAGTTCGTCGCGCCAGGTGGGCGCGAAGTAGGACGGCGGGTACACCAGACTCGTCGACGACGTCGACACCACGTTGATGCCCGCCGCCAGCAGACGCACGTAGTCGGGCACGGCCGCGCCATCGCGGTCGGGACCGCTGGCCGCGTAGACCACACAATCGGGCCGCAGCGCGATCAGCGCGTCGGCATCATTGGTGGCAAGCAGCCCCAGCGGCGTACTGCCGGCCAGCTCGCCGACGTCCTTGCCCACCTTGTCGGGCGAATGCACCCACACGCCAACAAGTTCCAGGTCCGGCCGTCGCCGGATGGCATCGATCGCGTTCGAGCCGACTCCCCCGGTCGACCACACGACAACACGCATAGGCACTCTCCTCACCGGCCGTCCGCAAAAGCGGCCGAGGCACGCTCGAGATAGGGCCACGCCACGTCCGGTGCGACACCGCCGCAGAGCGGGTGCAGCGGCAGCAGCTGCCCGCCGCGCACGTAGTCGACCGCCTCCTCGGGCGTGAAGATGCGGTACGGGCCGCCGTCCACTCGAAGCTCAGCGACGCTGTCGGCGCGGGTGATGCTGGCGACCGAGTCGTCGTGCGGCCGGTAGGACGCCGCCGTCTTCGCGTCGTGCAGCAGGTGTGACCCCAGCTCATGCCACGCCCCATCGACGTCGTCGGCAACGAAAACCGTTGTCGGAGCTCCCGGTTGGGGAAACTGGATGATTCCGGGTTCGTGCCCGTGCGCACGGCACTGCTCCTCGTAGCACTCCTTGAGGCCGGGCGACGCGGTCTGCGAGATGAAACCCAGTCCGTAGCGGCCGGCCCGCCGCGCCGCGGCCTTGCTGCCGCCGGCGATCAGCACCATCGGCCCGTTGGGCGAGCCGCACGGTGGGGTGACGCGGACCGTGCGGCCCCGATATTCGACGGACTCACCGCGGACCAGCGGCCCCAGAATGTCCAGCATCTCGTCGGCCGCGCGACCGCGCGTGCTCATGTCGAGACCGAAGTGCTCGTATTCCTCATGCCGGTGTCCCACCCCGAACGCGTAGGACACTCGTCCGCGACTGATCAGGTCCAGCACGCTGATCTCCTCGGCGAGCCGGACGGGATCCCACAACGGAATCGGCACCGCGGCCAGCAGGATCGCCAACGTGCGCGTCCTCGCCGCTATCGCCGACGCCAAAATGAGCGGCACCGGCAGATGACCGTCGTCGGTGCCGTGATGCTCGGAGAGCACCGCCAGCACGGCGCCCCGCGTTTCGGCCCACTCGCACATGTCGATGGCCGCGGCGTGCAGATCGGTGGCCGGTGCACCCCCACGCGGGGCGCGCATGTCGAACCTGAGCGTAAACATCAGCGGCAACCGCCCCGAATTGTCGCTCGGAGGCGCGCAAAACGCCGGTCGGCCATCACAGCTGCACCCTAACCTAAAATTTGTTCGTTAAGATAGTGCCCGCTTTCCTAAATCCTTGACCGGGTGGATTCGCGGCGGTAGTTTCCAAGTCGAACGTCGGGTCACAACGGCCGCCGCCGTCCACGTAAGTGCAACGGCCGCCCCGGCTTTCGTCGTGTTGCGCCACGCGCACGCACCCGAGGAGGAAAACGATGACGGCTCATCGCGTGGCGGTGTGGGCGACGGGTGGCATCGGCTCGATCGCCATCCGCACGATCCAGCGACGCCCCAATCTGGACCTGGTAGGCGTGTGGGTGCACTCGGACGACAAGGTCGGCAAGGACGCGGGCGAGCTGGCCGGCGGTGAGCCGATCGGCCTGAAAGCCACCAACGATGCCGACGCGCTGATCGCGCTCAAGCCCGACTGCGTCATCTATGCGGCCAGCGGTCCGGAGCGGGATGCGCTGGCCATCCCGGATTACGTCAAGCTGCTCGAAGCCGGGATCAACGTCGTGACCACCAGCACCACCCGATTGGTCAACCCGCACGCCTACGAGCCCGCGCAGTGGCGCGACCAGCTGGTCGCCGCGGCCAAGCACGGCCAGGTGTCGCTGTACGCCTCCGGGATCGAGCCGGGCTTCGCCGCCGACTATCTGCCGCTGGTGCTGTCTACCCAGTCGTCGTCGATCGACAAGATCCACTCCTTCGAGATCGGCCTGTACGACGACTATGGGGTTCCCGACATCATGAGCGACGCGCTGGGCTTCGGCCGTCCGCTCGACTACCAGCCCTGGATCAGCTACCCGGGTGCCATCGCCGGCGAATGGCAGGGGCAGATCCGGTTGATCGCCGACGCGTTGGGAATCGAAGTCCAGGAAGTGCGCGAGGGTTTCGACCGCGTCGTCACCAACCGGACGCTGGAGGTTGCGATGGGCACCGTCGAGGCCGGAACCTGCGGCGCGCTGCGGATGCAGGCGATCGGCGTGGTCGACGGCCGGGAGGCGATCGTCATCGAGCACGTCACCCGGCTCGCGCACGACGTCGCCCCCGACTGGCCCACCGGGATCGGCGATCTGTCCTATCGCGTCATGATTTCCGGCGATCCGGACATCGACTGCACGCTGGCCGCGACGCTGAAGGATCCCGCCAAGGCCGGCATCGGCGGGATGACGTCCGGGGCGGGCGCCATGGTCGCCACCGCGATGCGCGTCGTCAACGCCGTGCCGTATGTCGTTGCCGCCCAGCCGGGATTGCTGAGTTCGGTAGATCTTCCGTTGACCATCCCGCAGAAAGCGTTTGTCGGGGGGTAGGTCGCGCCGGTTAGTCTGCGGGCGTGACGGTTAATCCGCTCGAGGAATTGACGCTGCAGCAACTGCGGGTTCGCACCAGCATGAAATGGGGCGCGCACCCCGCCGACGTGCTGCCGCTGTGGGTCGCCGAGATGGACGTCAACCTGGCACCGACGGTGGCCGAAGCACTGCGGACGGCCATCGACAACGGCGACACCGGATATCCCTGCGGAACCGCGCTGGCGGAAGCGGTCAGCCTATTCGCCGCGCGACGCTGGCAGTGGCACGACCTGGAAGTGGGCCGCACGGCGCTGGTTCCCGACGTCATGCTCGGCGTCGTCGAGGTGCTGCGCCTGCTCACCGATCGCGGCGACGCCGTCGTCATCAACCCGCCGGTCTACGCGCCGTTCTACGCATTCGTCGCGCACGACGGACGTCGCGTCATCGAGGCGCCCCTCGCCGATGGGCGAATTGACTTGACCGCCTTGGAGAATGCCTTCGTTCGGGCTCGCGCAGGCGCCGGAAAGGGCGCGAAGGTCGCCTATCTGCTGTGCAATCCGCACAACCCGACCGGATCGGTGCACACCGCCGACGAACTCCGCGCGGTCGCCGAGCTCGCCCGGCAATTCGGCGTGCGGGTGGTGTCCGATGAGATTCACGCCCCCGTCATTCTGCCGGGATCGCGGTTCACTCCCTTCCTCACCGTTGCGGGCGCCGAGAACGCCTTCGCCCTGATCTCCGCGTCGAAGGCCTGGAACCTGTCCGGCCTGAAGGCCGCGCTGGCCATCGCCGGACCCGAGGCCGCCGCCGACCTGAACCGGATGCCGGAGGAGGTCAGTCACGGACCCAGTCACCTCGGTGTCCTCGCCCACGCCGAGGCGTTTCGGAGCGGCAGCGATTGGCTCGACGCGACCCTGCGGGGCCTGGACGAGAACCGGACACTGCTGGGCGAGTTGGTCGCCGAGCACCTTCCCGGCGTGAAATACCAATGGCCGCAAGGCACTTACCTGGCGTGGCTGGATTGCCGGGAGCTCGGCTTCGATGAAGAAGCCGCCGACGGCCTTGCGGTGGTTGCCGATCTGTCCGGGCCGGCCCGCTGGTTCCTCGATCACGCGCGGGTAGCGCTCAGCTCCGGCCACGTGTTCGGCACCGGCGGAGCCGGACACGTGCGCTTGAACTTCGCCACCTCGCGAGCCATTCTCACCGAGGCGGTCTCGCGGATGGGACGGGCCCTGGCCGACGCTTGATCGCGGACCGGCGCGGCGCCGCAGTGGTTTTCGGCTATGCGGTGACTTCCTCGGCACCCCGGCCCAGGTTGCGGAACCCCTGGGCGGGCTCCTTCATGCCGAGCGTGAAGGGCAGGCTGTCGAGTTCGAACCTCGTCGTCGCGCCGAGTCGGCGGAAAAAGCTGCGCCGCGGCACCGCAACGGGAACCTGCACCGCCGCAAGGTCGATGTAATGCGTCGACGTTTCTCCGATGCCATCGAAGACGTGCACCAACGGCATGCAAAGCTCGCGCATCGGCTGGTCGAGGCAGGCCGCGACGGGATCAGTCATCAGCACGTATTCGGCAACCGGCACCATGTTTTTCAGCATTCGGTGCACCAGAATGACATCGAAGCCGGCCAGCTCGACGTGGCGTTTCACCTTCTGATCCGCCACCTCGCCCACGTGCACGACGAACTTGAGCGACAGCTTTTCCAGCTGTTCGCAACTCGCGCACTCGCAGGCGATGTCATTTTTCATCCGCTCGCGCCGCTCCAGGAACGACGTGCGCATCCGTGACAGGCGGTCGCACACCACCTCTTTGGCGTGGCTGTCCGGCGCCCAGAAGAACGCGGCGTCACCCTCGAGTTTGGCCAGCTTCAAACCCTTGCCCGCGTTGATGACCGACTCCAATAGGCCCGCAACCGTCAGCTGGGCATGGGCAAGATGCGTCCGGTTCCACTGCATGTAATGCGTGTACCCGCCGATGTCGGCTATGAGCAGAACCGCGCGCCGAATTGCCATGAGCAAGCCAGTTTAATAGCCCGTGGCGCCCGGCTCAATGAATCTCCTACTAGACGAATTCGCGCCGGCGCGAGAGGCTAAGAGAGGTGCCGGTTCACCGGAGGAGCTGATATGCATGTGCTGCGAACCCCGGACTCCCGATTCGAAAACCTGGAGGACTACCCGTTCGTTGCGCACTACCTTGACGTAACCGCGAGCGACACGCGGCCGCTTCGCATGCACTATCTGGACGAGGGCACGATCGAAGGGCCGCCGATCGTTCTGCTGCACGGCGAGCCGACGTGGAGCTATCTCTACCGCACGATGATCCCGCCCCTGACCGACGCCGGGAACCGCGTGCTCGCCCCCGACCTGATCGGTTTCGGCCGTTCGGACAAGCCCAGCCAGGTCGAGGATTACACCTACCAGCGCCACGTGGAGTGGGTGATCTCGTGGTTCGAGCATCTCAACCTCAGGGACGTCACGCTGTTCGTTCAGGACTGGGGATCGCTGATCGGGCTGCGCATCGCCGCCGAGCAGCCCGACCGCGTCGGGCGGCTGGTGGTGGCCAACGGTTTCCTCCCCACGGCGCACCGGCGGACCCCGCCGGCCTTCTACGCCTGGCGCGCCTTCGCGCACTACTCCCCCGTCCTGCCCGCCGGCCGCATCGTCAGCGCCGGGACGGTTCGCCGGGTGCCGTCGAAAGTCCGGGCCGGCTATGACGCGCCCTTCCCCGACAAGACCTATCAGGCCGGGGCCCGCGCGTTTCCGCAGCTGGTTCCCACCTCACCCACCGATCCGGCGATTCCGGCCAACAGGAAAGCCTGGGATGCCCTCGGCCGCTGGGAAAAGCCCTTCCTCGCCATCTTCGGAGCCCGCGACCCCATCCTCGGGCAGGCGGACAGCGCCCTGATCAAGCACATCCCCGGCGCCGCGGGCCAGCCGCACGCCCGCATCAACGCCAGCCACTTCATTCAAGAGGACCGCGGACCCGAACTGGCCGAACGCATCCACTCGTGGCAGCAGGCCTGGCTCTGAGCGCCCGTCAGCGGGTGTTGACCAGCCGTACGACCCCACGCATGACCGCCCGGCTGGCGCCGCGGCGCAACTTGTCGAGCGCCGCGCCGGGCTTGGGCGGCGCAACCGCGCCGAGCCGCGGAAACAGCGGGAGCGCGTTGTCGCGCTCAATCGCCGCGCGGGCGTCCGGGCGCAGGCCCGGGTAGGTCTCCAGGCCGGCGGCGAAGAGCTTCCCGGCCGCCACCGGCGCGAAGGGCCAGTCCGAGCCGAAGGTCACGTGGCCGGGCTTGGCGAACGCCAGCAGGCTCGGCAGGGCGGCGGCGCTCGAGGACAGCGCGGTGTCGAAGTAGAAGCCGGCGAAGTCATCCAGGCTGTCGCCCGGGCTGCGTCCGGTGTCGCCCATGATGCTGACCGCCATCCGGTGCGAGGCGTAGGGGACGAACCCACCCGCGTGGCTGAGGATGAACTTGATGTTCGGGTATCGACGGCAAATGCCATTGCGCACAAGCAAATACGCGGCGCGGGTGGTGTCGAGCAGGAAGTCGACGGCAAACGGCGCGATCCCGTCGATCACCGGTCCGGGCAACTCGCCGGGATGGATGAACGCCACCGCCGAGCGCGCGTCCAGCGCGGCGAACAGGTCGTCCTGACCGTTTTGCCCGAGGTAGGTCCCGGCGCTGTTGGCGAGCAGCACCACTCCGTCGGCGCGCAATTCGTCGAGCGACCTGGCGGCCTCGTCGACGGACTCGCGCAGGTGCGGCATGGGAAGGGTGGCGAAGAATCCGAACCGGTTGGGTTGGTCGGCGACCAGGCCGGCGAGGTAGTCGTTGAGGTCGCGGGCCAGCGAGGCCGCGTCGGCCGCGCGGGGCAGGAACGCGGTGCCCGGCGTCGACACCGAGAGTATTGCGGTGGCGACGTTCAATTCCGCCATGGTCTGCAGCGATCCGTCTGGGCTCCACTTCGGCAGCGCCCGTCCTCCCGCTTCGTCAATCCTGGCTTTTTGCAGCATGTCTCGATAGAACGACGGGATGGCGTGGTGGTGAGTGTCGATTCGCGACATGTGCGCGTTGCTCCTCTTCACGTGGGTGATCAGCGGTCTGAAATTCCCGCTCCGGCGAGCGCGGGAACGACGTCCTCCTGGTGCACCAGTGACACGGCGCCGATCTTGAATTGGTTGAGTTTGTCGATGATCGTTTGTCCCTCTGGAGTGTGGCCCCAGATGCTGATGCCGCGATAGTTGGTGGGTTGCCAGGTGGCCTCGTCGACCACGATCGGATTCCAGCCGACCTCCCACTCGAATCCGGACGGTGTGACGGCGTAGAAGGACAGTTACCTATCGTTGGTGCAGGCATGGGCGCCGGTGCCGGCAACGCGCCGCTGGAGGTGTTCATCGCCGCGGCCACCCGACTCGGCTGGGATCACGGCTGCGACCCCCATCGACTGCAGGACGCCGCCGACGATCTCGTCCGGCCTCTGCAAGACCGGCCCGTCCGAGTTGACCGTGAAACCCTGACCCTTGGCTATGCAGGCGTCTACTCCAGCTTCCTCCGCCACGCGGAGGCTGCCGGAGCGCGATTCAACATCGATGCCCGAACGCTGCTCGAAGAGGCCGGCCGGCGCGGCATGGTGGGCGGCCAGGAAGACATGCTCGTCGACATCGCACTCGACCTCACTGGGTCGCATAAACTGCTCACCGCCCGACCGGGCGGTGGCGTCAGCGCGTAACCGCGAGTACGGCTTCCGCCAGTTCGGGCCGGCAGACCACGAGATCGGGCAGCTTCGGGTCGGGTTGGTTGTACGCCAGCGCGGACCCGTCAATGCGAGAGGTGTGCAGCCCCGCGGCCCGTGCCACCGCCACCGGCGCGGCGGAGTCCCATTCGTACTGGCCGCCGGCGTGCACGTACACATCGGACAACCCTTGGACGATCGAGGCGACCTTGGCTCCGGCCGAACCCATTTCCACCAGGACTCCGTCCAGCGCGTCCCGCACGTTCAACGCGACGGCCGGTGGACGGGTGCGCGACACCACGATGCGCGGCTTGCCGGGCGCGGCAGGTGGCGACTCCATGCCGGGAGTCGCCAGCGTGATGCCCTGGGCCGGTAGCGCCACGGCGCCGGCAACCAGCTCGCCGGACTCCCAGAGTGCGACGTGCACCGCCCAGTCGTCGCGTCCCAGCTCGGAGAATTCCCGCGTGCCGTCCAGTGGATCGACGATCCAGACGCGGTCCGAGCGCAACCGCCCCGGGTCGTCGGCGCCCTCTTCGGACAGCACCGCGTCTCCGGGCCGCTCGGCGGCAAGCGCTTCCATCAAGAAGTCGTGGGATCGCTTGTCCCCCGCGGCTTTCCGGTCACTCGCTTCCGCGTCGGCGAACTCTTCCCGCACCCCGAGCAATAGCCGACCGGCGTCGGTGGCCAACCGTGCGGCCAGATCATGGTCATTCATCGGCAGCTCCACGGAATCCTCAATATGTTGGTAGTGATGACCAACTTTACCCTGTCACCCCCGTCGGCGGGCACCACCCCGGCGGAAGAGTTTCACCCGTAATCTGGTGATTGTGAGCGGCAACGCCAACGTCCCGTTATTGAGGCGGCTGCGGCACACCTCGCGGGGGCGATTGATCGGGGCCGGCATTGTCGTGGCGGTGGTACTGGTCGGGGTCCTCACCGTGGTGGGCGTGCAGCTGACCCACAGTCAGCAGAGCGCGACGGCACCCAACACCCAGCCGGCGCCGTCAGCGCCGGAGAGCTTCGCCATCCCGGGCTGCTACAACCCGTCCGTCCCGCCCGTCGCGCGGCCGAAGCGGCTCAACGTGTTGGGCTGCGCCAGTGTGGCCGTTGCGTTGCAGGACATGTCGTGGAGTTCCTGGGGACCCCAAGGCGCCGACGGGACCGGCACGGCGGTGTTCAAGCTCTGCGATCCGAATTGTGCGGCGGGATCCCAGCTGACCGAACCGGTGGTCGTGCACGCGTGGAATCCGCAGCAGCCGCGGCGGGAGGCCATCTGCCAGGTCGGCCTGGAAATTTTTGCCGACATGATTCTGGCCTTCCCCAAAGGCACTCCGCCACCGAACGTGCAGAAGATGAACACGCAGTACAACGGAGCGCCGGCCGTGCACTTCGCCAATTACTCGAGCGGCGACACGCGTGGCACGCAATTCATCGGCTACACGTTCTGCAACTAGCCGGCGCGAACTACGTTGCGGTGGCTCACACCTCGATGACGACAGCGCCGCCCTGGCCACCGCCGGCACACATCGCGGCGACGCCGATGCCGCCGCCGCGGCGGGCGAGCTCGTAGACCAACGTAGTCACCATGCGCGCACCCGAGGCCGCGATAGGGTGACCGAGGCTGCAGCCGCTTCCGGAGAAATTCACCTTCTCCTCGTCAATGCCGTATTCGCGGCACGCCGCGATCGGGACGGACGCGAACGCCTCGTTGATCTCCCACAGCGCCACGTCGCCGGGCGACAGACCGGCCCGCTGCAGCACCTTCCCGATGACCTTGACGGCGCCGAGGCCACAATCGCGGGCCGGTACGCCCGCTGCGGCCCAGGCCTTGACGGTGCCCATGACGTTGAGCTTGTTGGCCGCGGCGTAATCGCGATCGACCAGGGCCACGCCTGCGGCGGCGTCGTTGGTGCCACTGCTGTTACCCGCTGTGATCGAGAAGCCCTCGATTTCGGGGTGCAGCACCTTGAGGCCGGCGAGCTTCTCGACGGTGGTGTCGCGACGCGGATGCTCGTCGACGGCGAACTCGGTGACCGAGCCGTCGAACTGGGTGATCTTCAGCGCCAGGATCTCATCGACGAACTTGCCGGCGTCCTGGGCGGCAACGGCGCGCTGATGCGAGCGGGCCGCCCAGGCGTCCATCTCCTCGCGCGTGATGCCGACCGCCTGCGCGGTGTTCCAGCCCACCGTGATGGACATGTCCTTGGCGGGTGCGTCCGGCGTCTCCACGTGCGTCGGCGGCATCCAGCGCTCCTCGAACTTCAGCTCGGGGCCGGGAATCCGCCAGTTGGTCAGTGGTGTCATCGACAGCGACTGCACACCACCGGCGATGAGCACGCGCTCCATGCCGGAGCCGATCTGCGCCGCGGCGTTGCCGATGGCCGTGAGGCTGCCCGCGCAGTGCCGGTTGACCGACTGTCCTGGAACGTGCTCCAGGCCCGTCGCGGTCGCCGCGTAACGCGCGAGATCTCCACCGCCGTAATGGGATTCGGCGAAGATGATGTCATCGATGTCGGCGGGGTCGATGCCCGACCTGCGGACCACCTCCGGCAGCACGGCGGTGATCAGGGTCTCGGGCGGCGTGTTGACCAGCGTGCCCTTGAACGAACGGCCGATCGCGGTCCGGGCGGCTCCGACGATGACGGGTGTTCCCATGTTCTCAACCTCGTTGTTGTGGGCGGTCAGACACCGCGAATCGTATCAAATACTGTATAGGCAATAGTAATGGTCTAAATTCAGAAGGCCGGGCTCGTGTGACGGCGCTAACAATTAAGCGGTTCGGGTAAACACGGAGGCCAAGCCGTTGAAGACCAAAGGTGCGCTGGTCTGGGAACTGAACGAGCCCTGGTCGATCGACGAGATCGACATCGGCGACCCCCGCCGCGGCGAGGTGACCGTGCAACTGGAAACGGCCGGGTTGTGTCACTCCGACCACCATCTGATGACGGGCGACTTCCCCATCCCGAGTTATCCGGTGCTGGGCGGTCACGAGGGCGCCGGCATCATCATCGAGATCGGCGAGGGCGTCGAACACCTGGCCGTCGGCGATCACGTCGTCATGTCCTTCATCCCGTCCTGCGGGAAATGCACACCATGCCAGACGGGACTGCGCAACCTGTGCGACCTCGGTATGGGTCTGCTGTCGGGTCAATCCGTCTCCGACGGATCGTTTCGCGTCACCGCAGGGGGCCGCGACGTCATCCCGATGTCGCTGCTGGGCACCTTCGCGCCGTACGTGGTGGTGCACCACACCTCGGTGGTCAAGATCGACCCGTCGATCCCGTTCGATGTGGCCTGCCTGGTGGGCTGCGGGGTGACCACGGGCTACGGCTCGGCGGTGCGCAGCGCGGCGGTCTCGCCGGGTGAAGACGTCGCGGTCATCGGCATCGGCGGCGTCGGCGTCGCCGCCCTGCAGGGTGCCCGCATCGCCGGGGCCCGGCGCATATTCGCCGTCGATCCCTACGAATGGAAGCGCGAGCAGGCGCTCAAGTTCGGCGCCACAGCGGCTTTCGCGGACGTGGGCAGCGCCGCGGCCAGCATCGCCGAGACGACGCGAGGGTTCATGTGCCACAAGGTGATCGTCACCGTGGGCCACGTGGAGGGCAACGACGTCGAGTCGTGGATGGGGCTGACGGCCAAGGGCGGGGTGTGCTGCCTCACCGGCATGGCCAGCGTGTTGGCCAACGAGGTCACCCTCAACCTCGCCGGACTTTCGCTGTTGCAGAAGAGCTTGCAGGGCAGCATCTTTGGTGGTGGAAACCCCCAGTACGACATCCCGGCGATTCTCGAGCTGTACAAGCTGGAGCAGCTCAACCTCGACGATATGGTCACGCGCGAATACACCCTCGAGCAGATCAACGACGGCTATCGCGACATGCTCGAGGGCCGCAACGTTCGCGGCATCATCCGCTATACCGATGCCGACCGCGCGTAAGCAGTCGCCGCAATGGGCACAATGACTTCATGACCATCAGACCCGTCCCTGGCCGTGACACCACCCAGCAACTCGCCTACCGTGTCGCGGCGATGCTGCTCGGCATCGGCACCCTGCACTTCGTTGCGCCCAAACCGTTCGACTCCATCATCCCGGTCGAGCTGCCGGGAAGCCCGCGGCTCTACACCTACGGGTCGGGCGTCGCCGAGCTGGCGATCGGGGCACTGCTGGTGCCGCTGCGCACCCGGCGGGCCGCCGCGCTGGCCGCCGTCGCGTTGTTCGTCGGCGTCTTCCCCGGCAACGTCAACATGTGCCGGTTGTGGTGGGACAAGCCGTGGCCGATGCGGATCGTCGCCCTGGCCCGGCTGCCGCTGCAGATTCCCCTGATTACCACCGCACTCAAGATCCGGCGCAACAGCTGACGTCGGCCCGCCGCCGGCGGAGACGTCCGGCGCGCGCGACCATGATGCAAACCGGTTGCGCCACAAGCGGAATTCCCCACCAAGCGCATGGGAGGTCCTCGTGAGCAGCACAGCCATCGCCGCAGTGCTCGCGCTGGCGGCCGCGCTGATGGTCGGCGCCGGCGACGTCGTCCAGCAGCGATCCGCTCAACAGGTCACGGATAAGCCCGTCGGTACCTTCGCCCTGTTCCGCCGGCTGCTGCGCGACCGGCAATGGTGGACTGGCAGCCTGGTGGCCGGCGCCGGGTTCGGGTTCCAGGCCGCGGCCCTGGGCCTGGGCTCGGTGGTGCTGGTGCAGGCGCTGCTGGTCACGTCGTTGCTGTTCGCATTACTTATCAACGCGAGGGTGAACCACCGCAGAATCACACGCCAGCAAGGCATTTGGGCCGTCTTGCTTGCCGTCGCGGTCGCGGTGGTGGTGACGGTCGGCAATCCCCAGCAAGGGACGCCGCGCGGGTCGGTGCAGACATGGACCATCGTGGCGCTGGTCATGGGGCCCGCGCTGATCCTGTGCGTGATCGGCGCGCGGATGTTCCCCGGTTCGGTCGGCGCGCTGCTGCTGGGCCTGATGTCCGGCTCGCTGTGGGGACTGTTTTCGGTGTTGACCAAGGGCGTGGTGGACCAACTCGACCGCGGCATCCCGGCCGTGTTGCGCGCGCCCGAGTTATACGTGTGGGTGGTGCTCGCGATCGCGGCCACCGCCTGGGAGCAGTCGGCGTTTCGGGCCGGCCCGCTCACCGCGTCACTGCCGGCCGTCACCGTCGCCGAGCCCATCGTCGGCTCGGTGCTCGGCGTCACCGTGTTGGGTGAGACGCTGCGGACCAACGACCGCGGCTGGGTGGCCTTGGGCTTGTCGGTGGGCCTGATGGCGACGGCGACGGTGGCGCTGGCCCACAGCCAGGCCAGCTATGCCCCCTCCTCTGACGAAAAGCGTTCTCCCGCAACGGAGAAGGCCTGACGTGAACTCCGCCGCCAACCGACGCGGTGCGTGGTGCCGTCGGGATCGACGTAGGCGAATTCGCGCAAAGCGTAGGGGGTGTCGTGCGGGGCGACGAGGCGGCCATCGAGGTCTTTCACGCCGCCCACTCCGCGTAGAGTGCATCGGCATCACTGACGTAGAAGTACACGCAGGCGGCCGCGCGCAGCGAGTCGTGCTCGGCCCATTCGGTGAGGTGGATCGACACGGGCCCGCGATCGACGAATCCGTACCGGTCCGGGCCTTCGTATCCGCGGGCGTCGAAGCCGGGCCGGCGATACCGGCCGAGCGCAACGTCCAAATCCCGAACCGGGACGATCGGAGAGACCCAGGTGAAGTCGACTGCGGACACTCAGCGTACGTAACCTTTAACGCCGATCTCGCTCGCGAACGTCGGGTGCCGTCGTATGCTCCATGCGCATGAGGAGCCGGCTGATCGCGGAAGTTGTCATTGCTACCGCCGCAATACTGGTCGCCGGGTGCGGCGGTGCCAAAGGCGGCAGCGCTTCACCGTCTGCCACCACCACGACGGCTTCGTCGAAGACCCCCTTGGCGCAGGGCGCGCTGCCCGACCTCATGCTCTCGCCGAACGACATCGACACCGCGCTCGGTGCCACGGGAACGTCGAGCGATCCACCGATCACCAAGCTGTTGGAAGACCCGTTCAAGCGCGAGGACTACACATTCCCTGCCGAATGTCGGTACACCGTGCACGCGGCGTTGGCGTCCGTGTACGCCGACAGCGGCAGCACCGCGGTCTACGGCTATCACGACGAGGCGCCGGCGCCCCCGGGAGCGGATCAACTGGAAAGCCCTGAGGTATACCAGGTTGCGGTGCTGTTCCCATCCCCCGAGCAGGCGAGCGCGTTCTTCACAACGTCGGCCCAGCGCTGGCCCGCCTGCGCCAACCGTCAGGACACCGTGCCCGCCGCCGATGGCAAACCGGAACTTCAGTGGAAGGTGGGCCAGGTTTCCAACGCCAACGGAGTTTTGAGCGTTCCGGTGACCCTGACCATTGTCGGAAACGGCGCGAGCGTGACCGTACCCTGTCAGCGGGCGCTGACCGTCCGCGACAATGTCGTGATCGATATCGACGCGTGCCGCAAGGACGTCGGGGACCTCGGCGTCACGATCGCCAACCAGATCGCCGGAAAAGTGGACAAGCAATAGGTCGCCACGGCGCGACGAACCCAATAGCCTTCTGCCGTTTACCTATTGGCTGTAGTAATCCGCGTTGGCAGAAGCGTATGCTCTGGGCGCCCGAGACGGTCCAACGATCGACTTCATGCCGTACATGGCGCCGCGACGCTTAATTCGGGTACTTTGGCCGCGGGTTCGGTCGTACCGCCTTGAGGAGGGAAAATGGCCTTATCGGAGAAGGCGTCCAAGCCGCGCGCCGGACAGCAGGTCATCCATCTCTCGCAGTTGTTGCGCGCCCCGGTGTTGGCCCGCGCGGGAGAAACCGTGGGGCGCGTCGAGGACGTGATCGTGCGGCTGCGCGGCGCCGAGGAGTATCCGCTGGTGGCCGGGATCGTGGCCGGGGTCGGCGGACGCCGGGTTTTCATCGGCGACAAATCCATCGACGAATACTCCGCGGACCGAGTTCTGTTGACCAAGAACAAGGTTGACCTTCGTGGGTTCGAACGCCGCGAGGGTGAGGTGTTGTTGCGCACCGATGTGCTGGGCCACCGATTGATTGACGTGGCGACCGTCGAGCTGGTGCGGGCCTACGATGTCGAGCTGGAACAGACCGTCGAGGGCTGGACGGTCACCCGCCTGGATACCCGCCGCCCCCCACGATTGTTCGGGCTGATCAAGCATTCGGGCGGGCACGCGTCCCGCGATTGGAAGGCGTTCGAGCCGCTGATCGGCCACGCGCGCTCCGATGCCGTCCGGCGTCTGTCGGATCGGTTCGGTGACCTCAAGGCCGCCGAGATCGCCGACCTTCTCGAGGAAGCGGACAAGGCCGAGGGCGGCGAGATCCTCGATCGGGTGCACAGCGACCCGGAGTTGGAAGCCGACGTCTTCGAAGAGCTGGATCCGGAAAAAGCCAGCCGGCTGCTCGACGACATGCCGGACAGCGAGGTCGCCGCGCTGCTGGGCCGGATGCGCGCCGACGATGCCGCCGACGCGATCGCCGACCTGCGCCAGTCACGGCGCCGCCGTGTGCTCGAGCTGATGCCCGCCCCGCAACGCACCAAGGTCATAACCTTGATGGGGTTCAACCCCGAAAGTGCCGGCGGGCTGATGAATGTCGACTCCGTGACGTGTTCGGCGACCGCCACCGCGGGCGAGGCGTTGGCGCTCATTGCCGCCTCGCGCAGCATCCAGCCGGAAGCGCTGATCAAGGTGCACGTGCTCGATGAGGACGAGCGTCTTGACGGCGTCGTTTCAGTGATCACCCTGTTGCAGGTCGATCCGGCTGAAAAGCTTGAAGCCCTAATGGATTCCGACCCGGTGCGGGTGAACGCCGTCGCGGACCTGACCGATATCGCGCTGCTGATGGCCGATTTCAATCTCTACTCCATCCCTGTCGTGGACGAGCAGGACCGCCTACTCGGGGTGGTGACCGTCGACGACGTGCTGGAGGCGACCATTCCGGAAGACTGGCGCCGCCGCGAGCCCGCGCCACGCCCCATCCGTGAAATCGCCGCCGACGACCGTGAGACACCGCCAACGGGAGGTTCCCCGCAGTGAGTTCCGGCGGCGAGAACACCACCCAGGCCGACGCGCGGGGCGTCGACGTGCCACGCTCGGAGCCGGCACCAACGCGGCGCGCCGCGGTGCTGGACAGCGCCCATCTGGGTGATATCGAGGGCGCGTTCGGACGCATCAGCGTCGGGGAAACCGAGCATGCCCGGACCTGGCGGACGCGGCTGCTGACCCTGCTCGCCATCGTCGGACCCGGCATCATCGTGATGGTCGGCGACAACGACGCGGGCGGGGTGGCCACCTACGCCCAGGCCGGCCAGAATTACGGCTACTCGCTGCTGTGGGTGTTGCTGCTGCTGATCCCGGTGCTCATCGTCAACCAGGAAATGGTGGTACGGCTCGGCGCGGTCACGGGGGTCGGGCACGCTCGGCTGATCAACGAACGCTTCGGCCGCGGCTGGGGCTGGTTTTCGGTCGGCGATCTGTTCCTGCTCAATTTCTTGACCATCGTCACCGAGTTCATCGGCATCAGCCTCGCCGCCGAATACATCGGCGTCTCCAAATACGTCGTGGTACCGGTCTCGGCGGTGGCGTTGGTGGCGATCATGGCCAGCGGCAGCTTCCGTCGATGGGAGCGGGCCATGTTCATTTTCATCGCGGTCACTCTGCTGCAGATCCCGATGCTGCTGATGTCGCAGCCGCAGTGGGGTCACGCAGCGAAGTCGTTTGTGGTGCCGAGCATTTCGGGCGGCATCAGCTCGGACGCGGTGCTGCTGATCATCGCCATCGTCGGCACCACCGTGGCGCCGTGGCAGCTGTTTTTCCAGCAGTCCAACGTCGTCGACAAGCGCATCACCCCCCGGTTCATGGGGTATGAACGCGCGGACACCGTGCTGGGCGCCTTCGTGGTGGTGGTCGGTGCCGCCGCGCTGGTGATGACCGGTGAGTGGGCGGCGCGCTCCACCAACACCATTGGCGGCTTCACCGACGCCGGCGCCACGGCGCATCTACTCGGCGCGCACCGTCCGATACTCGGCTCGATCTTTGCCATCGTGCTGATGGACGCCTCGATCATCGGGGCGGCCGCGGTGACCCTGGCCACCAGTTACGCCTTCGGAGACGTGTTCGGCCTCAAGCATTCGCTGCACCGTGGCTTCTCCGACGCAAAGCAGTTCTACCTGTCCTACACCGCGATGGTGGCGCTGGCCGCGGTCATCGTGCTGATTCCGGGCGCCCCCCTGGGGTTGATCACCACCGCGGTGCAGGCCCTCGCCGGCCTCTTGCTGCCCAGCGCCAGCGTGTTTCTGCTGCTGCTCTGCAACGACCGAGAGGTGTTGGGGCCGTGGGTGAATCGGTCCTGGCTGAACTGGGTCGCCGGGCTGATCGTCGGCACGCTGCTGCTGCTCTCGGGGATCTTGATGGCCACCACGTTGTTCCCCAAGATCGATGTCGTGGCCGTCGCCGGCTACCTGACCTTTGCGATGGTCATACTCGTCATCGCGGCCGCACCTGCGCTGCGCTGGATGGCCCGCCGTCAACCCCCGCGACCGGCCCCAGCACTGCCGGCCCGCGGCGTCGACCGCAGCACCTGGCGCATGCCCCCGCTGACGTTGCTCGAGCCCGTGGTGTGGTCGCCTGGCACCCGCCTGGGCATGATCGCACTGCGCACCTATTTGGTGGCCGGGGCGTTGCTGTTGGTGGTCAAGGCCATTCAGCTCAGCCGCTGACCGCTTGTATACGGCGGGCCACCTCGCCGTACCGCTCGAAGCGGTCCTGATCGGCGACGGAGTTGTACATCACCAACCGCGTCGCCGTTCCGGCGTATTTCGCGGTCAGCGCGTCGGCCAGCCCGTCCCAGGTCGACTCGGTGGCGAAGACCGCGATGTGATCGTCGCTGACCTGTGCCGCCATCCCGGCGTAGTCTCCGGCCTTCTGCTTCTCGCGGATCCGAGCGGTCGTGCCCTCGAAACCCGCCTCGTCCCAGATGAACGCGTAGTTGGGTGTGCTGCCGTAGAAGGCCATGCTGGCGCGCACGATCTCGCGCTGCTGGTCGCGCTCTTCGTCGGTATCGCCGGCGATCGTCATGACGGGCACAATGATCGCGATGTCCGACGGTGAACGGCCCGCTTTGGCCGCGCCTTCGGCGACCGTCGGCACCACGTGCCGGGCCAGGTAGCCCGGTTCGCCGATCGGGTGGACGTGAACACCGTCGGCCACTTCGCCCGCCATCCGCAGCATCCACGGATTGACCGCTGCGATATCGACTTTGGGGTCCGGAGCGTCGATGGGTCCCGGACTCCACTGCGGGGTGATGAAGTCGAGATCGTAGAAGTCGCCGTGGTGGTCGAGCGTCCCGGAGCGAAACGCCGCGAAGCACGCCTTCACGGCGAGCAAGTAGTCGCGCAGCCTGGGCCCGGGCCGCTCGAAAGCCGTGCCGTAGCGCCGCACCACGTGGGTGCGCACCTGGGTGCCCAGGCCCAGCCGGAACTTTCCCTTGGTGGCCTCCTGCAGTTCCCACGCCGCGGCGGCGGTCACGAACGGACTGCGCGGAAACGCGACCGCGACGCCCGTCGACAATTCCAGATCCGGCGCGGCCTGCGACGCCACGGCGGCATTCAGGTATGCGGTGCGGCCCGTCTCGGTGAACAACAGACCGGAGAACCCAGCGGATTGGGTCCGCCGCGCAAGATCACCGATTTGGCCGAGCGGCTGGGGAATCGTCATCGCGTCGACATGCATGGTGGGAGCGTACGTCGAACGTCAGAACGCTCTGCGGGCCGCGTGAGCCTCTTGCCCAATGGCCGCCTCAGGGTGTTAGCTCTGTAGTCGTCAGCAACCATCGCTATTTCGCTAACAGGAGGCCTCCGAACGTGCTTCGTGGATTGTTCATCGTTGGAGCAATCGCTGTGGGAATTGCGGGGATGCCCGTGGCGCAGGCCGCTCCCCCGACGACCACAACCTCGCCGTCGCCGACGAGCGGTGGCAGCGCCTACTACCCCAACTGCAGGGCGGCGTGCGCCGCGGGTGTCGCGCCGATTTATCGGGGGCAGCCGGGCTATCGGTCCGCACTTGACCGTGACAACGACGGCATTGCTTGCGAGGTGTGTCACTGAAGTGGGTTGGCGCGTAAGGCGATTCGGTGACAGTCCGTGGCTATGCGCCGTCGCCGGGATCGAGGTGTGTATTTCCAGGATCCGAAGAGTCCGTCCCAACCGGGCGCGGTGACGGCGTTGGTCCGCAAGAAGGACGGCACCGGCGACTCGCTAGACGCCAAGCTCGAGGCCGGCCAACAGGTGCACCGGTTCGAATTTCCGGCCGTCGCTCGCTCCGCGGTGGAAGAAGTCCTGTTCGTCACCGGCACCGGCCGTTGCTTTGTGATCGGGCCGCAGGCCTGAAACCCGGCGAATCAGCGCCGTTTCGGCCGGCGGCTCACCGGCGCGGTGAAGCCTTCGGTGTCATCGAAGAATGCCCATTGCCCGTCGTCGTTGACCTCCATGCGCCAACCCAGCTCGGTGTTGCCGCCAACGGAGTTGACGAACCAGGCGTACGCGGCCTCTGCGTTGGCAAAATTCTTCGTCGCGACGACCCGGCCACGTGGGTCGATAACGCGAAACTCAGGCATGGGATGTAAGTATCCCTGCCAGCGGGTTTTCAATCCCGAAAATCGCCCATTTGCCTGCAATCGCCGGCTACACCGTGCGAGCCAACCGGCCGGCGAGTATCTCGGCAAACCTGGCCGGGTCGTCGAGCGCGCCGCCTTCGGCAAGAAGAGCTGTGCCGTAGAGCAATTCCGCGGTCTCCGCGACCGAGGGATCGTCGCTGCGCTCCTGGTGGGCTTTGCGCAGGCCGGTGACGAGCGGGTGGTTCGGGTTGAGTTCGAGGATCCGCTTGCCCACCGGAATATCCTGCCCGGAAGCGCGGTACATGCGCGCGAGCGCCGGTGTGATCCCGAAGGCGTCGGTGATCAGGCAGGCGGGCGAGTCCGTCAGGCGGGTGGACAGCCGGACCTCCTTGACGTGGTCGGTCAAGGTCTCCTTCAGCCAGGTGAGCAGGTCGGCGAATTCCTTCTGCTGCTCCTCGCGCTCGGCTTCGCTCTCGTCGCCGTCGGCGCTGAGGTCCACCTCGCCCTTGGCGATGGACTGCAGCGGCTTGCCGTCGAATTCCGTCACGGTCCCCACCCAGACCTCGTCGACAGGGTCGGTGAGCAGCAGCACCTCGTAGCCCTTCGCCTTGAACGCCTCGAGGTGCGGCGACTTCAGGATCTGCTGACGCGACTCCCCCGTGGCGTAGAAGATCTGCGTCTGGCCCTCTTTCATGCGCTCGACGTATTGGGCGAGGGTGGTGGCCTCCTCCTCGCTGTGCGTCGAGGCGAATGAGGAGATCTGCAGCAGCGTCTCCTGGTTGTCGAAGTCCGACAGCAGGCCCTCCTTGACGACGCGGCCGAATTGGGTCCAGAAGGTGCGGTAGTCCTCCGGGCGCTCGGATTGCAAATCCTTGATCGTGGAGAGCACCTTCTTGGTCAACCGGCGCCGGATGGCCTTGATCTGCCGATCCTGTTGCAGGATCTCGCGCGACACGTTGAGCGACATGTCCTGCGCGTCGACGACGCCCTTGACGAAGCGCAGGTATTCCGGCATGAGCTCGTCGCAGTCGCCCATGATGAACACGCGCTTGACGTACAGCTGGATCCCGGTCTGGCCGTCCCGGTTGAACAGGTCGAACGGGGCGTGCGACGGGATGAACAACAGCGCCTGGTACTCGAAGGTGCCCTCGGCCCGCATCGCGATGACCTCGAGCGGGTCGTCCCAGGCGTGCCCGATGTGCTTGTAGAACTCCTTGTACTCCTCCTCGGAGACCTCTTCTTTGGGCCTGGCCCACAGGGCCTGCATCGAGTTGAGCGTCTCGGTCTCGATGGTGACGGTCTCCTCGCCGTCCGCTCCTTCTTCGCCGGAGGCGGGCGGTTCACGTCGCTCGACCTCCATCCGGATAGGCCAGGCGATGAAGTCGGAGTACTTCTTGACCAGGCTCCTGATCTTGAACTCCGCGGTGTAGTCGTGCAGCTCGTCCTCGGCGTCCTCGGGCTTGAGGTGCAGGATGACCGACGTTCCCTGCGGGGCGTCGTCGACCGATTCGATGGTGTACGTGCCCTCGCCGCTCGACTCCCATCTGGTGGCGTCGCTCTCGCCCGCCTTGCGGGTGAGCAGTTCGACTTTGTCGGCGACCATGAAGCTGGAGTAGAAACCGATACCGAACTGACCGATGAGTTCCTCGGAGGCCGCGGCGTTCTTCGCTTCGCGCAGTTGCTTGCGCAGCTCGGCGGTGCCGGACTTGGCCAGCGTGCCGATCAGATCCACCACTTCGGCCCGGGTCATCCCGATGCCGTTGTCCCGGACGGTCAGGATGCGCGCATCCTTGTCCACGTCGATCTCGATGTGCAGATCGGAGGTGTCGACGTCGAGATCCTTGTTCCGGAACGCCTCCAGCCGCAGCTTGTCCAAGGCGTCGGAAGCATTGGAGATCAGCTCCCGCAGGAACGAGTCCTTGTTGGAGTAGACGGAGTGGACCATCAGATCCAGCAGTTGCCGAGCCTCTGCCTGAAACTCCAACTGCTCGACGTGCGCGCTCATGAGATTCCCTTCGACAGCATGACGTTTCAAATTTACCGAGCCCGCCGACCACTTGTCCGGTGGACCCGTACTCTTCGGGGGCGACCGGCTCTAGGCTGAACGCATGTCTGCTGCTCAGCGCGAACGTACCGCCCTTGTGGAAACCATGCGCGGTGTCGGGCCGGACGCGCCCACCCTGTGCGAGGGATGGAAGACGCGGGACCTGGCCGCCCACCTGGTGATCCGCGAGTACCGCCCCGACGCGGCGCCCGGCATCCTGATCCCTTTCCTCGCGTCCCATACGGAGAAGGTGCAGAACCAGGTGGCCGAGCAGAACGACTGGGACGAGCTGGTCGGCAAGCTCGCCGCCGGCCCGCCGGTCTACTCGCCGCTCAAATTGCTCGACCCGGTGGCCAATGTTGCCGAGATGTTCATCCACCACGAGGACGTGCGCCGCGCGCAGCCGGGCTGGCAGCCGCGTTCCTTAGAGCCCACCCTGGGCAACATGCTGCGGCGCACCCTGCCGTTGATGGCCCGGTTCACCCTCGCGAAGGTGCCCGGTCGGGTGGCGTTGCGTACCTCAGAGGGCAAGACGGTGCTCACCGCCGGTCGGGGCCCGGCGGTGACGGTGACCGGGGCGCCCGAGGAGCTACTGCTGTTCGCCGTGGGGCGACAGGCGCAGGTCGAATTCGACGGCGATGCCGCGGCGGTGCAGGCCGTCCGCGATGCCCCCAAGGGGCTGTAGGCGTCCGGGCCGCTGACACCATGCTGGCCTCGTGAAACGAGCGAGCGGATGCGCTATCGAGTTCGTGAACCGCTCACCCGAAGGCCTGGCGCAGGTCCTTTTTGATCACCTTGCCGAATTGATTGCGCGGCAAGGTATCGACGACCACCAGGTGCTCGGGGCGCTTGTATCGGCTCAGGCCCCGTGATTGGCAATGTCGCACAAGGGATTCCAACGACACACCGTCGGTCGTCGCGGGTACCACGACGGCGCAGACGCGTTCCCCGGTGCGCGGATCGGGAATCCCGATGACGGCGACATCGGCCACGGCGGGATGGGTGGCGAGCGCGTTCTCGATTTCGAGGGCCGAGATGTTTTCGGCATTGCGGATGATCGCGTCCTTGGTGCGGCCGGTGACGCGGACGTTGCCGTCGGCATCGATCAGGCCGAGATCGCCTGTGCGCAACCAGCCGTCGCTGTCGAACGCGTCGGCGTCAAGTGTCGGGTCGGCGTAGCCGAGGAAGCACTGGGGTCCCTTGAGCCGCAGCTCGCCTTCTTGTCCGGCGCCCAGCTCGACGCCGTGGCTATCGACCGCGCGGACCTGGACCCCGGGTACCGGCGGTCCGACGGTATGGTCGAGCACCTCGGGCGCGGCGGTCAGCGGGGGCGAAGTCGCGCAGGGAAACTCGGTCAACCCCCAGGCGTTGGCGATTCCGGCCAGGCCGAAGGTTTCGCGGACCTGGCGCCCCAGTTCGGCGGTGACGGGTGCGCCTCCGGCCAGGCAGCCCCGGACCGAGGGGAACAGCGGCCGATCACCCTGGGCGCGTTGGGCTTCGAGGAAGGCGACAAAGAATGGCGTCGCGGTGCCCAGGAACGTCGGACTGTGCGCGGCGATGGCCCACGGTGTGGTGGCCGGATCGAACGCCTCGAACAGGGCCAACCGCATGCCGGTCAGCAACGCGGTGGCCAGCATCGCGGCCCCGCCGATATGCGCGATCGGGAAGGCGATCGGATCCACGTCGCTGCTGTTGGCCCCCACCATGCCCACCACCCCCGCCGAGCCGGCAATGATCGACGTGTCGGTGTGACGGATCCCCTTGGGGGCCGCAGTGGTTCCCGAGGAGTAGTAGATCCAGAGAGCGTCGTCGGCGGATGTCGGTGGCGTCGGGAGGGTCTCGGCGCCGGCGCCGGGCAGCCGCAGCTCGCCGGCTGTCGGGGGTGTTGTCAGGTCGAGGGTGATGACCTCGAAGCCGCTGTCCGCCGATAAACCCCGAGCCAGCCCACCGTGATCGAACCCGCGCCAAAACTCGGGCACCACAAAGAATTCCGTGTCCAGCTGGCTGGTGATGAAGCCGACCTCGCGCTCCCGCAGTATTGGGATGATCGGGTTCTGCACCGCACCGAGTCGCGCGAGTGCGGCCATCAGCACCATGGTTTCCAGCGCGGTGGGGAGCTGCCAGGACACGACGGTGCCCGGACGAACGCCTCGTTCGGCCAGCGCGGCGGCGGTCACGCACGCAGCATCGTGCAACTGACGCGCGGTCAGGCTGCGTCCGTACTCATCGGCGAGAAGTGGCCGGCTCGATCCCCGCTGCGCCGCACCGGCAATCAATGCCCAGAACGTCACGCGCCTACCCTTCCGACCTCACCGGGCTGACGGATCGGTGGAGGGCGGACGAAATCCCGAGTGCGCGATCGCGACGGACACGCCGGTGCCGATCGGCCCCTTCGCGTCCACAAGGACCGCCGAGCCGCTGGCCACCCCGTCGTGGCTGTGATGCGTCAGCGAGGCGAGCCCGATGTGGTCGCCGTCGGGCAGTCTGCTGAGCGTGAGCGTGTAGTCGACATTGATGAACTGCAGGGAGTTGGTGCCCCAGTTGGCAATCGAGGCCGTGATGTCACCGGCCATCGCCACGCGGGTGAAGGCGGTGAGCGGTTCGTCGTCGATCAACGGGCGCGTCTCGTGTATCCACGTGTATTTCGGGCCGTCGCTCTGGGGCCAGTCCGGATCGGGGTTCTGCACATCGGCGCCCCAGCCGTAGGTTCGCATGAACAGCGTCGAGTAGGCCTTGTCCAGCGGGATCGGTGGCATCTGCACCGGTGGTGACCAGACGTGCCCCTCGGGCTGCGCGCCGCGCCGCAGAAACAGTGCGCTGGCCTGTGCCACCGGGGCGCCGTCCTGGATGATCACGGTCTCGACCAGCCGCAACCGACGGCGGTCCTGTCGCACCTGCGTGTGCACCTCGAGCGGCGCCAACGCCGTCGGCCGGGGCAGATCGACGGTCAACCGCGCCGGTTGCAGTTGCGGATCCCGAGCCGCATCCTCGACCGCCCACGCCAAGAGTCCGCCGACGACATGGCCGCTGAGCGATGGGCCCCATCCGCCGCGCGCGATTTTGGTTGGCACGAAGTATTTTTCGTCGCGCTCAAAGTACGGCACCGATTCTGCCCATTGGGCTTCGTCCGGCACTATATTGGGCTCGGCCACTGCATGACCCTCCGCGTGATGGGATTCGCGGGCTCTGCTGAGGACCGCAACTGTCGATGTTACAGTTGCACTTCCAGTCACTCGACGCGCACCGCACCGCGATGTTCCGAAGCTCCGAAGCTCCGAAGCTCCGGCGGTCAGCCTAGTGCGGCGCCCACCAGATGACCGATCACGTACGTGACCGCCAACGCAAGACTGCCGCCAATGGCGTTGCGCAGCATCGCGCGGCCCTTCGGCGCCCCGCCCAAACCGGCCGAGACCGCACCGGTGATCACCAACGCGATCAGCACCGCGGCGACGGTAACCGGGACCCGCCACGTGGTGGGCGGAACCAGAATCGCGACCAGCGGCAACAGGGCACCAATCGCAAACGAGAGCGCCGACGAGGATGCCGCCTGCCAGGGGTTCGTCAGCTCCTCGGGGTTGATTCCCAATTCGACCTCGGCGTGTGCGAGCAGCGGATTGTGGTCGGTGAGTTCCTCGGCCACGGTGCGTGCGGTCGCCGGCGTCAGACCCTTCGCCTCGTACAACGCGGCGAGCTCATCCAATTCGGCGACGGGATCTTCGCGCAATTCGCGGCGCTCCTGCCTCAACAGAGCCTTCTCGGTGTCGCGCTGGGTGCTCACCGAGACGTATTCGCCCAGCGCCATCGACACCGCTCCCGCGACAAGTCCGGCGCTGCCGGCGGTCAAGATGGGCGCGCGTTCGGCAGTGGCCGCGGCGACCCCCACGACGATGCCCGCGGTGGAGACGATTCCGTCATTGGCGCCCAGGACGCCTGCGCGCAGCCAATTCAGCTTCGACGACACCGAACCGACGTGGGGTTCGTGGGGATGATGTGACGCCCTCGACACGGGCGCAACCATATAGAGGAAAACCTTGGCCGACTAGCCAACATAGCCTTCCCAAACCGGCCCGCGCGCCGGCTGGAAAACGCCTCGATCCGCGGCAAAAACGCCTGGTGCCCGGGGCGCGGTAGCCGCTGCGCCCCGGCGCAGATGTGTGGCAGACCACCGTTGGGCGCGGCGCCAGCCAAAAGTTCTGCATGGGCGAGTCACAGCTAGTCCATAGGAAGGCTATTTAGCGTCAGGGGTGTAACGGGGGGTGTTCCAAGGAACTTCCTTGCAAAATCCCTAGTGGATAGGTGAAGCATCATGAAGTTGAAGCAACTTGTCGGAGGGGTGACCATCGCCGGAGCGCTCAGCGCTGCGGCCTTGGGAATGGGCGCCGGGTTTGCCAACGCTGCTCCGGGAGCGCCACAGCCTCCGGGTAATCATGGCGGGCCGGCGGCGCCTGGCGGTGGCCACGCGCCCACCGGTCCCAATGATCCGGGCGGTCCCGGCGGTCCCGGCGGTCCGGGCGGCCCCGGCGGACCCGGTGATCACCCCGGTGGCCCCGGTGGTCCTGGTGGCCCCGGCGGTCCCGGTGGCCCTGGTGGCCCCGGTGGACCCGGCGATCACCCCGGTGGCCCCGGCGGACCCGGCGATCACCCCGGTGGCCCCGGCGGACCCGGTGACCACCCCGGTGGCCCGGGCGGACCCGGCGACCACCCCGGTGGCCCCGGCAATCACCCCGGTGCTCCCGGCGGATTCGGTGGACCGGATCCTCACCCCGGTGGCCCGTGGCATGGAGACGCCCAGCGCGGCTACTTCCATGGCGCTCCGTGGGGTGACGGACCCGGACCTTGGGGCGCGGGCGAGCCGCCGCGGCCGGCATGGGATCGACCGCTTCCCCCGCCCGGTGGGCGCTGGGACTACGGCCCGATCAACTACTGGGGCTACCAGGAAACCCCAATCTGGGATCCCGGTTTCAACCAGTGGGGCTTCTGGCTCTTCGGAGTGTGGATCCCGCTGTGATCGATAGCTGACAAGACGCCCGCTTCGCCGATTGGCGAAGCGGGCGTTGTCGGTTGTATGCATTTGGCGCCGAGCGGTATTCGCCCCCGACGCTGCACTCAGCTTTTCGTGCCGACTGTCAACAGGTCGGGCACGAGCGCCGTCCACACCGGTCGCGGGATCCGGTGCTGATCGGTGATCACGAACCCGGCGTTTTCGAACAACGTCCGCATCTCGGGCGCGGACGCGTTGTGTTGCGGCTTCCACCGGGAGTCCGCGGAGGACTGCAGCCGCGGTTGGCGCGTACTGAGCGCGGAGACGGCCACCAGGCCGCCGGGCGCCAGCACCCGATGGAATTCACGCAATGCCGCCGGCTGGTCGAAGAAGTGGAAGGCCGAGGTCGTCACGACGGCATCGAGGGCGCCGTCGTCAAACGGAAGCTGCTCGGCCGGGCCGCGCATCCACTGCACCCGATCCGACCTGGCACGAGCCTGACCGAGCATGCCGTCGGACATGTCGACCCCATAGATCTCGTCAGGCTGCAGTTCACGCTGAATGCGATCACTCAAGATGCCGGTGCCGCAGGCGACATCAGCGATCTTGCGCGCGCCGTGGTTGCGCAGCTGGGCTATCACCTCGTTGTGCGGAGGCCGGTACACCCACTGTTGTAGGAAGGGCAGATCGTATACCGGCGCGAGGAAGCTCCACATTCGCGTGACAGCTTCGTTGAGCCCTCGCCGCTGCGGTGCCGTCATTTGCTCAGCACCGAGCTGTAGTAGATGGTGTCGGCCATCGACACCGAGTCGTTGGTCTGCGGGATCGCACCGAGACCGGACTCGGCCAACAGCTCGGTCATCCGGATGCCGTCCGACTGCCACCCCAGGTTGTCCAGATAGGCGGCGACGTCATTGCGCTCGCCCTGGTAGCCGAGCTCGCCGAACTCCAGGTCGAAGCCATGCTCACGCCATTTCGCGGTGGCCCGTTGTATCATCTCCTGGGCTTTCTCGGTGTCTACCTCCGACATGTCCGGAATAGCTTCGCACGCCAGCCGGCTGCCGTCAGCGCTGAGTGCGGTGATGTTGTCCAGCAGGCGATCTTGCGCCTCCGGCGGCAGGTACCCGAAGAGTCCCTCCGCGATCCATGCGGTCGGCTGGCTCTTGTCAAAGCCAGCTTGTACCAATGCCTTTGGCCAGTCATTGCGCAGGTCGACCGCGACCGTGCGCAGCTCGGCCTGCGGGGCGGCGTCCAGCTGGGCCAGCGTGGCGGCCTTGAATTCGATCACCTGCGGCTGGTCGATCTCGAACACAGTCATGTCGGCCGGCCACGCCAACCGGTAGGCGCGCGCGTCCAGGCCCGACGCCAAAATCACGGCCTGCCGGATGCCGGCCTGCGTCGCGGCTTGGAAAAATGAGTCAAAGAATCGGGTCCGGGCGGCCATCGCGGCGGGCATGTGTTCGAGCTTCCAGCCCGATTCGTGGTCGTCGACGTCGGCGGTCACCAGGTCGCCGGAGACCCAGCGAGTGAAGAAGTCGACCCCGACGGCACGAACCAGCGGCTCGGCGAAGCGGTCGTCGATCAGCGGGTTGTCGGCGTTGGTCGCGATGGCTCGCGCGGCTGCGACCATCGTCGCGGTCGCGCCCACACTGGTGGCCAAATCCCAGGTGTCGTTGTCTGTGCGTGGCATGCGGCTGTTGTCCCCCTCGGAATCACAGGTTACTTAGCCGGTATAACGATTGGCGGGCGGGTGAAGTTCCTACGCCCCGCCTGCCAGCCAGTTCGCCAGCCCGAGCGTCGCCGGTGCCGCAGCTAGACGAGAATTCTTCAGCGTGGTCCTGGACGCCCGGGTCCACCAGGCCCGCCCGGCCCCCCAGGTCCACCGGGTCCACCGGGTCCCCCGGGCCCACCCGGTCCCCCAGGGCCGCCGGGTCCATTGGCGGCCGGGAGCAAGAACACGCATTGATTCAGGTCGACGCTCCAGCCCCAACCGGGAGCGCATTCACCGTCGGCGCGGCCGATCGCCGGCGTGGCGGTCACCGTCACCGGCAACCCGGCCAACACGAAAGCGACCGCGCCGAGCACGCAGCGCCGCACGCAATGTCTCATAGCCGACCTCACTTTGTCGTTCGGGCAAGGCGGGTGATAATGACCGGTCGCGTCCAACCAGACCCGCGCCCATCATTGTGCGGCAATCGACCCGCTAACGCGCTGAAATTCGCGAGCTTGAATGACGTTGGCAGGCCGTGTCTTCAGTCGGTCACCAATTCGAAGACCGGGATGAGCCGATCGGTGCGCTGCTGGTATTCGCCGAACCCGGGGGCACGCTCGACCACCACCGGATAGATCAAATCCCTTTCATCGCGCGGTAATTCGCGCGCGGTCGCGGGCTTGGCAGGCTCCGAGCCGATCTCGATCGACACGCGGGGGTTGGCGCGAATGTTGTGCACCCATGCGGGATTGTTCTCCCGGCCCGCCGCGGAGCCGACGACATAAAGTTTGTCGTCGATGTCGAAGTACGCGACCGGGTTGACCCGCTGGGCGCCGCTTCGCGCACCGGTCGACGTCAAAAGCAGCAGTGGGAAACCCTCGAATTGCCCGCCCACCTTGCCGCCATTGCTGCGAAACTCTTCGATGTTCTGCTCGTTGAATTCCCGCTCCGAGCTCAGCGCGTCGTCAGCCATAACGCCATCGTGGCATGCGGCGCGGACCCCGGCCAAGGCCCGCCGAAATTATGCTGTGCCGCAGAAGCATTCGTTCATTGTCAACTTCTAGCGGACGGCGCCTGTATGCCGGCGGGCCCGACGATGCTGTTGCTGCCACCCGGGTTACTGATTTGAGGCCGGCCGCCGTCCGGCCCCTGCTGCCAGGTGATGTGGTTGCCTGAGCCGGTGGCCTTGATGATCGCGACCGTCTGCAGGTTCACCGTATTGGCCGAACCGCTGACGTCGACCTCACCACACGAGCCGTTCAACGTGACGATGGAGTCGATGCTCACGACATTGATGGGAGATTGATTTCCGCAGTCATAGGTGACCGTCGAGACGCTCTTGTCGATTTTTGCAGGCGCGATGTCGAGGGGCACGGGCCAACGTCCCGTCGGCGAGCCGGCCGCTCCCGGCGGCGAGGTCGCGGCACCACCCATCAGCACGATGGCCGTTGCACTCGCCCCTGTGGTCGGATGGTCGCCTAGCGCCGCGCCGGACGCCACGACGAGGATCGCGGTCGTCATGGTAGCGAGGACCCGGAAGACGATCCCGGACATACAAATTCAGCCCTTCGACGCGACACATTCAGGGCCTTCACGCTAACCCGCCCGCGCCGATCCGACGGCAGACCGCAACGGCCCCAGCGCGGGCCTTAAGCGCGGCATCCTGACAAGACGGTCAACGGGCGAGCAAGAATCACTTCGATGCGAACTTGACGTTTGTGGTGGGTCACTGCCCCGCCGTCGGCGGTGCCGCTTCGACGGTGGTCAGTTCGGTGAGGCCGCTGACCCTGAGGACGGGCATCAAGATCGGGTGCGCGACGAGCTCGATCCGATCGGCGTGGGCGGCCAGGGAGTTGATGGCGGCGCTGTCCAGGTACTCCACCGCGCTGAGGTCGACGAGCAACGCCCCGTCGCCGCCGCTGGCCTCGGTCGCGGCGCTGGCCAACGCCAGATTGAACGCATCGATATTGCTCAGGTCGATTTCCCCCTCTGCGACCAACACGAACTTCCCGTCGCTGCCGCGCGCGGTGTCGAGCGTGAGCGGGGTGGTCATCAGGTGATCCTCGTGGATAGGTAAACGGTCGTCCCGTTGGTGTCGGGCCGGATGTCGACATCCTGCATCAGGCTCCGCATGAGCGGAATACCGCGGCCCCGATGCGGGCGGGAAGCCGGTTGCGGGGCCTTCCACGAGCCCGTGTCGGTGATGGTCAACTGGACCTCGTCGCCGACCGCGACCGCTCCCAGGCGAATCGTGCCCTCCGGTCTCTGACGGTGACCGTGCTCGATGGCGTTGGAGACGGCTTCCCCGGCAGCAACGAGGACGTTCAGGGTTTGGTCGGGGTCCAACCGGGCCCGGGTCAGCCAGTTACGCAGCGCAGTACGGGTGGGCGCGAGTTGGCTGACTTCGGCGGGAAAATTCAGCTCCAACGGGGCGGGGTGGCGGTAGAGCAACAGCACGACGTCGTCTTGGTACCCGCCGTCCGGCGCGACGCGGGACATGACCTGGTTCGCCAGATCCTCCAACTTCAACGCGCGCGAATCCTGGGCGACACCGGCGACGCGGGAAATGCCGTGGTCCAGCGGAACCCGGCGGCGTTCGACCAGACCGTCGGTGTAAAGCAGCAGCGTCGAACGCGCCGGGATGGTCACGCGGGCCTCCGGTCGAATCCAGTTGCCCCGTATCCCCAACGCGATGGTGTGACCGTCGTCGAGTATCTGGGTGCTGCCGTCACCGTGCACCAGGATGGGCGGCGGATGACCGGCGCTGGAGTAAACCAGTTCACCGGTCTCCGGGGTGAGCACCGCGCAGACCGCGGTGGTGCACTGCGCACCGGGCAGCCGCGCGGCGAAGCGGTCCATCCCGGCGAGAGCCGCACCAGGGCTTGGGTTTTCGAACAGGAGCGCGCGACAGGCGCTGCGCACCTGGCCCATCACGGTGGCGGCGGCGAGGCCATGGCCGACGCAGTCGCCGACGATCAACGCGATGCGCCCGTCGTCGAGGTCGACGATGTCGTACCAGTCACCGCCGACCTGGAGGGGCCGTGTCGCAGCCTGATAGCGCACCGCGAACCCGCTGGGCAGATCCGCGGGCCCCAAGATCGCGTGCTGTAGGGCCAGCGCGGTCTCGCGCTGTTGATCGACCTGGTGCACCCGCTGCAAACCCTGGCCGAGGCGGCCGGCCAGCACGGTGAGCAAGGTCTGATCCTCGAGGGTGAACGGGCGCTGCGCGGTCAGGTCCATCCAGACCACGAGCACGCCATCGGGGTGCTGCAGCGCAATGCCCGCGGTCCCGGGTTGCGTCCCATTGGGGGCCAGCAGGTCGCCGTCGCGCAATGAGCGGAGCGCCTGCTGGGTGGCCGACGGCAGGTCGGCCCACTGCGCGGGTTCGCCGACGGACACCACCCGTGGTGCACCGAAGGTGGTTTCCAGGGTGGACGACGTCTGTGTCGGGAAGGTGACGGCCAGGACGCGGCGCGCTCGCCAGAGCCGGCGCAATTCCTCCGCGGCGGCATTCACCGCCTCATCGACGGTGTCGGCTTGGGCGAGTTCCTGGTTGAGCGCGTGTTCGCGGCCGGCCGCCAATGCCAGGGCGATCGCCGCGTGCCGGGCGAAGTCGCTGACCAGGTCGAGGTAGTCGTTGCCGAACGCGGGCTGGTGCGGGTCGCGCGCGACGGCGATGACCCCGAGCACCGCGTCGTCCGCGATCAGCGGCATGACGATCGCCGACCGTTCACCGACATCGGTGAAGCCCTCAATCGGATATTGGAAGGAATCGGTGATCAGCGGCAGGCCGCGACGGGCTACGCCGCCGGTGGTCGAGCCGTCCATCGGGACCTGTCGGCCGATCACCTCCGAGGCGTACCGGCCCGCGGTCGCGGCCACGACCAGGGTGTCAACCTGGTCGACCGGCAGTTCGGCCTCCTTGGGAACCAGCAGGATGGCCTGCTCGGCGCCTGCCAGCTCCAGCGCCCGGTTCACGATCAGCTGCAACGGCCCCGTCTGCGGGTCACCGGAGAGCAGCGCGGTGGTGATCTCGCGGCTGGCCTTGGTCCATTTCGCCGATTCACGCTCGCGCTCGAAGAGTCGTGCGTTGTCGATGGCGGCGGCCGCGGCCGTGGCCATGGCGCGCACGGCGCCTTCCTGCGTGTCGGAGAAGGCCCTGCCGGGCCGGTCGTCGGCCAGGTACAGGCTGCCGAAGTTGGCCGCCCGCACGGTGATCGGGATGCCGAGGAGCGCATGCATGGGCGGCTCTTGTCCGCTCAGCCCGCGGGTTGCGGGATGGGAATTCAGATCGTCGACACGCAGGCCGTCGCCGACCGGAAGGTCGCCGAGCCGCCGCGCGATGTCGGCGTCGATCCCGGCGTACACGAAAGAAACGAGGGTGCCGTCGGCCGCGCGGATGCCGAGGGCGGCGTAGCGGGCGCCGGTCAGCTCCATCGCGGCTTTAAGGACGCGATGCAGCGTGACGTCCAGATCCAGATCGGAGCCGATCTCGACGATGACCCGCACCAGTTGTTCCATCTGGTCGCGCGCCGCGACCAGCTCGTCGAGCTGGTCATGCATCCGGCTCACCAAGTCGCGCCGGCCCTGCCAGGTGAAGGCGGAGTCACTCCGGTCGCTGTCCATAGGTACCTACGGTAAACGGTCGGGTGAACACCGATGTTCGGCATCTGGATGAGCACAGCACGACCCCGGCCCTTTCAGCGCACCGATCGGTGAGGGGCCGCGGAGTAGCTGGTAGGCATCCATCGAGGTCACGCATCGTTGCTGGCGGTCAACGAACTGCAGGCAGCGCGGGCTTTACTCGATCTTGACCGAGTATTGAATTGTCCCGCCCAAGATTGCTGACATGGGTACGCTTTCATCGGTGGAACTGGGGGTTTTGGGTCCTCTCCAGGTCCGGCGAGGCGGAGCGTCCGTCGTCATACCGGGCGCGAAACCGCGCGCCATCCTCACGATGCTCGGGCTGCACTGCGGGTCCGTCGTGCCGGCCGACGCCCTCGTCGAGCTGCTCTGGGGCCTGAACCCGCCGCGCACCGCCGCTAAAGCCCTGCAGACCCACATCTCTTCGCTGCGTCGCTCCGTCGGCGACGGCTTTGTCTTGACCCAGGGGGCGGGTTGGGTCCTCGCCGAGAGCGAGGTTGACGCGTCGCGCTACAAGGCGGCGGCTCGACTCGGACGCGATGCCGCCGCCGCGGGCGACACCAGCCAAGCGCTGGCCCGCTTCGAGGAGGCCCTTGCCCTGTGGCGCGGGATCCCCGAACTGCCCGATGGCCGGCGCGGAACGTCCGAGAAGACGCGCTGGATCGAGGGCCACGCCGCCCTCATCGAGGACCGGGCGGATGCCCTGCTGGCTACGGGTCGCGCCGCGGAGGTCATCGGTGACCTCGAAGCGGCGGTGGCCGAGATTCTGGCCGATGGCAGTTTTGTCGACGACCGCCGTCGCGTGGTGAATATCGGAGTGTGGCACGGCCGCGATGTCGTGATCTCAAACATACGAGCTCTCGCGGAAGTGGCGCCGACCATAACGTCCGCCGTCTTGGCGACCCGCGGGGATCGCCTTGCCCTGCTTCATATCTGCGCCCCAAACCGTGCCCTGCGACATGGAGAGTTCGGCGTCGAGATGCTCGGCGTCGCCGAGATCGACACCGACGGCCGGATGACGGCTCATGTCCTTTTCGACCCCGATGACGTGGCCGCCGCCATCGAGGAACTCGACGCGCGCTACCTCGCCGGCGAGGCGGCCGCCCACGCAGACGCGTGGTCGGTGGTTTCAGATGTGGCCGCCCGATTCAATCGTCACAAACTTCCCGCGACGACGCCGGACCCGGTTTACATCGATCGTCGGCCGCTGGTATCGATCGAGGGTGCTGATCTGGCCGCATCTATTCGTGCCGTTTGGGACATCACTTCGGATTCCAGCGTCTACATCGAGGCCGTGCATCAACTGAGCGAACGCGGAGCCGTCTTCACCGAGGTGCTGAAAATGACCTCGCAAGAAGGCTTCGACGCGGAAGTGCGGATGATCATGCTGTTCGCCGTCGAAGGCGACCTAATCAACCGCGTCGAAATCTTCGACGAGGCGGACCTCGACCTCGCCCTGGCCCGGTTCGACAATCTCACCGGCAAGGATCAGCCAAAGTGACCGCGCCACAACCGAAACCGCTCTATCTGCTGGCGGACAGCCAGCTGCTGTTCTGGAAACGCGACGGCACATTGCTTCTCGAAACAGCCTTCGATAAATCGCCTCGGTACGCATCAATGAGCGCGGCGTACGTCGGGGCCTCCAACGGCGATCGTCCGGAGTTCTACGAAATCTTCGAAGCGGCAATGGATGCTGTGGGAATCACCGATCGCCGGATGATCGGTTCGTCGTTCGGACCGGACGACCGCGCATTCCTGGAGCGTGCTGGGTTGATCCTCCTCGCGGGCGGCGATGTGCGCCTCGGCTGGAACACGTTCGAGAAAACCGGCATGAAGGACCTGATCCTGGACCGATACGCTAAAGGGGCTGTTCTCGTGGGCATTTCGGCCGGTGCGGTCCAGCTCGGACGCTATGGCATCGTCGAGACATCGGATACCGAGGCGACGGAAATACTCGGCATGTTCGATCTGATCCCCCTGGTTATCGACGCGCACGATGAGCGAGCCGAATGGGCCCGGCTGTCGCGGACAATTCAGACGCTCAAGGGAACGACCACCGGGTTAGGCATTCCGTCTGGCGGAGGCGTCATCGCCCACCCGGACGGCACCGTTGAGCCCCTGCGTTATCCCGCGCATGCGCTCACCTTCGAGGGCACCGGCGTCACGCGCACAATGTTGCCCGCCGACGTTCGGCCGGGATACGAAAGCCTTGACGGCTAGCCGAACCGCCTGCAATCGTTCGGCGAGACCATGACGCATGCCTTCGACCCAGCCGGACCCGACGGCCACCCGCGGATCGTCGCCGATTTGCTGCGATCCGATGCCTACGACCCGCCGGCCGACGACGTATGTCTCCACGAGACGCACAGCTCGTGGGTCTTTCTCGCCGGCGCCTATGCCTACAAGCTCAAGAAGCCGGTAAACCTGGGTTTCCTCGACTTCACCAGCATCGAGCGGCGTCGCGCCGACTGCGAAGAGGAGCTGCGACTCAATCGGCGGTTCAGTCCACATATGTATTTGGGAATCGTCGAAGTCACCGAGCGGGATGGCCGTTACCGGATAGGCGGCGAACCCGGGTCGGGAGAGCCGGCTGTGTGGATGCGGCGTCTGCCTGAAGAGGGCATGCTGCCGGCCAAGCTCGCGCGCGGCGACGTCGACATGCATCTCGCGCGACGAATCGGCCGCACGCTGGCCAAGCTGCACAGCCGGGCCCAAACCGGTCCCGACATCGATGCGTACGGGCGACCTTCCAGTGTGATCGCGAACTGGCGGGAGAACTTCGACCAGATACGCCCTTTCGTCGGTCGAACCATTTCGAGCGACGTCAACGAGGACATCCGAACCTACGTCGACCAGTTCGTGCAGCAACAAGCGTCGTTGCTCGAGCGGCGCGTGGCCGACGGGCACGTGCGGGACGGCCACGGCGACCTGCACGCCGCCAGCATCTGCATCGACGACGGCCAGATCCTGCTGTTCGACAGCTTGCAGTTCGCCCCGCGCTATCGGTGCGCCGACCTGGCCTCGGAAGTGGCTTTTCTGGCAATGGATTTCGAGTACCACGGCCGGGCGGACCTGGCATGGGGGTTCGTCGATTCCTACGTGCGCGCCAGCGGCGACGACGGACTGGTCAGCCTGCTCGACTTCTATACCTGCTACCGGGCCTACGTGCGCGGCAAGGTCCGCAGCCTGCGTCTAGCACAGACCGAACGGGCATCCGGTGGCGACGCGCGTCAGCTCATCGACGAATCCCGGGCGTATTTCGATTTGGCGTGGGCGCACGCGGGTGGCCTACCCCACCGACCGGTGGTGGTCACCATGGGTCTGCCGGCAAGCGGCAAGACCACCCTCGCGCGCGCGCTTGCCGGCCGATTGGGGCTGGTGCACCTCTCGTCAGACGTGGCGCGCAAGAGAATGGCGGGCATTGAGCCCACTCGGCGCGGTAACGATGAATTTGGCTCGGGGCTCTACGATCCCGCCATGACGCGGAGCACGTATGCCGCGCTGCGTCGCGACGCGGCGCGCTGGTTACGCCGCGGCCGCGGCGTGGTCGTCGATGCGACATTCGGCAATCCGCGCGAGCGGTCCCAGATGCAGCAACTGGCGCACCGGCTCGGGGCCGACCTGCGCGTCGTGCTGTGCGAGGCGGACGACGCCACCCTGATCGCACGACTTGAGCGGCGTGCCACCGAGCAAGGTGTTGTCTCGGATGCGCGGATCGAGCTGTGGCCCGAGCTGCGGGCCGCGTTCACGCCTCCCGATGAGCAGCCGTCCCCGCTGCGGGTCGACGCGACGCGGGATAGGGAGGAGACCGTCGAGCAGACGCTGATGCTGCTGCGTGCCGTCTACCGCTGACGCTGGTGATCCGCCACCAAATGACCTGCGCGGCTTTTGGTTTGGTCGATTTGGCCGATCACCGGGTAGACGTGCTGCCTCGTCGCCGCGGTGTGCGGTGGGCTTCCAGAACGTCGCCGTTGGCCAGGCTTTGCGCCTGAGCGGCCAGCGTCGATGCTCTGTTGGCGTAGGCAATGGTGTCGCTGTCGTTGCTCGTTTCCACGCCGTGCGCGGCTGCCAAGTGCCGTTTCGCCTCGTCGAGCCGCGCTTGGGCCTCGGAGCCGATGTTGGACCGATACCGGGCGACATAGTCGGAGATTTGACGCACTCTGGCATCCGCGACGGACAACGCCTGCTGCACCGCATGATCGCCCCCGCCGATGTCCAGCTGTCCACCGCTGCGGACGGCGCGCCGGCGCCGGCGCGCACGCAACAGCACCAGCACCAGAAGCAGAAGCAATGCGATCAAAAGCACGACCACAACGACGGCGGTAGCGATCAACGGCCAGATCGGCTTCGACGAGCTCGCCGGCTTTGCCGAGCTTGTCGATTTGTCCAACCCGTCGGCCGCGGCGACCGCGGCACCGCCCCAATTCCTCGCGCCCAGTACCGGTTCAATTTGGTTGGTTTGCAAGCTGTTCAGCTCGGCCGGCGTCAGGCCCTGCACCTGTGGCGGCACGCTGAACGCGTACAGCTTGGTGTTCGTGGCCACGGCCAGCAGCGCGTCGTGGTCGCCCAACCCGCTGGCACTGCGGGTTCGCTCGGCCCAGTTGTCGGGTTTGAACCTGTTGAAGTTGTCGACGTAGACCACCCACAGTTGGATGTGGCGATCGCGGTTGAGCCGGTCGATGGCAGCGCTGACCGCTGCGCGGTCGGAAGCACTCAACACCCCGGTGCTGTCCGTGATGTGATCGGTGAGCTTGGGCGGCGGCTGCGCCCCGGCGGGAGATGCCCACAGCAGACCCGCCGTGAGCATTGCCAGGACTACGCCAAACAGGCGACAAACCCGCATATGGGTAATCTAGCCGCCAATTCATGCGCGGGCCGGCTTCAAACCCGCAGCCAACGAATCGTCGGTCCGGTGTCGGCAGCCCGGTGACCAGCGCAATCCGCCCGTGTCTGACGTCCCGCGTGACGCCGGGGCGTGCTGGACACCCTGTGGTTAAGCGCGTAACCTCTGTCGCGCGACGACAGCATTTACCGCAAGTGAAGGGCCATGAGGAACATTGAGTAACACCATTGCGGTCTTCAACCCGTCCAACGAGGAGCAGATCGCGGAGGTCCCCGATTCGGACCAGGCGGCCGTCGACGCGGCGGTGGCCCGGGCGCGCGAGACCTTCGAGTCGGGTGTCTGGCGCAAGGCGCCCGCGTCGCACCGCGCCAACGTTCTCTTCCGCGCCGCGCGCATCATCGAGGAACGCAAAGACGAGTTGGCCGCGCTCGAGGCCCAAGACAACGGCATGAACCTGACGGCCGCCGGCCACATCATCCCGGTATCGGTGGACATGCTGAAGTACTACGCCGGTTGGGTCGGCAAGATCCACGGCGAGTCGGCCAATCTCGTCTCCGACGGTCTGCTCGGCACCTGGGAGACCTACCACACCTTCACCCAGCTCGAGCCGGTCGGCGTCGTCGGGCTCATCATTCCTTGGAACGGGCCGTTTTTCGTCGCGATGCTCAAGGTCGCGCCCGCACTCGCGGCGGGGTGCAGCGCCGTCCTCAAGCCCGCCGAAGAGACGCCGCTCACCGCGCTGAAATTGGAAGAGATCTTCCGCGAGGCGGGTCTGCCCGACGGCGTCCTGAACGTGATCACCGGCTACGGCGAGACGACGGGTGCCGCACTCACTGCGCATCCGGACGTCGACAAGATCTCGTTCACCGGGTCGACGGAGGTCGGGCGGCTGATCGTGAAGGCGGCCGCGGGCAACCTCAAGCGGCTGACGCTCGAGCTCGGCGGTAAGTCGCCGCTGATCATGTTCGACGATGCCAACCTGGACAAGGCCATCATGGGGGCCGGCATGGGCCTGCTCGCCGGCTCGGGGCAGAACTGCTCGTGTACCTCGCGCATGTACGTGCAGCGCGGCATCTACGACCAGGTGGTCGAGGGCCTCGCGGGGTTCGCGCAGATGTTGCCGATGGGCGGCAGCGATGATCCCGATTCGGTGCTGGGGCCGCTGATCAGCGAGAAGCAGCGCACGCGCGTGGAAGGCATCGTGAACGACGGCGTGGCCGGCGGCGCGCAGGTGATCACCGGCGGCAAGCCGATGGACCGCAAGGGCTACTTCTACGAGGCGACGATCGTCACCAACACCACGCCGGACATGCGGCTCATCAAAGAGGAGATCTTCGGCCCGGTCGGCTGTGTGATCCCGTTCGACGACGAGGACGAGGTGATCGCCGCGGCGAACGACACACACTACGGGCTGGCGGGCTCGATTTGGACCGAGAACCTCAGCCGCGCCCATCGCGTGGTGAATGAGCTTCGCGCGGGCCAGATTTGGGTGAACTCCTCGCTCGCGGCCGACCCGTCGATGCCGATCAGCGGCCACAAGCAGTCGGGCTGGGGCGGCGAGCGCGGCCGCAAGGGCATCGAGGCCTACTTCAACACCAAGGCCGTCTACATCGGACTCTGATTCGTTCGCGAGCGGCGGCGGGATCCGCGAGCACCAATTCGCTTGTCTGCCAAGCTGACTCCCCGGTCCCGGACAGCCTTTCCCGACGACGACGGGAGGCGGCATCCGTAGTCACCGCCGACACGCGGCCATCGCCTCGACCGCCGACGACGGCGCCTCGGCTTCGACTGCGTTACAAGGGATAGGCTGGACGTCGGGTTGGGTCCGCATCAAGCCATGTGGGAGGGGCGGTGGAAACCGTACTCGGTGTGTCCATGACACCCACGGCGGTCCATATGGTCGTGGTCGAAGGGGAACACGCCGACGGTGCCACGGTCGACACGGACGAGTTCGAAGTGTCCCCTACTCAAAATCGAGCAGATCAGGCGGCGCCCCATCAGGTTGTCTCGGCAATCCTGGGAACGCGGGAGGCAGCGGCCGAAACCGGTTGCCGGCTGGCTTCGATCGGCGTGACGTGGACCGATGCCACCGAGGCCGCCGCCCTGGAAGAGTTGCTGTCCGGGCAGAGGCTCGAGAAAGTCATGCTGGTCTCGGCATTTCTGGCGGCGGCCGCGTTGACCCAGACGGTGGGCAATACGACCCGGTACGCGCAGACCGCGTTGCTGTTTGTTGAGCCAACCACCGCGACGATGGCCGTGGTGGACACTGCCGACGGTTCGATCGCCGATATGCGCCGCCAGGAACTCCCCGATGACGAATACGAGGCGTTGGCCACGTTGATCGCGATGGCCGCTGATGCCGAGGCGATGGAACACCGGCCAGACGGTTTGTTCGTAGTCGGCAGCGACGGCGTCGACATCGCCGCGATCCGAGAGGAGCTGCAGGCGGCCAGTTCCCTTGTATTGAGCACACCGGAGGAGCCGGAGCTGGCGCTGGCCCGGGGCGCGGCGCTGGCATCGGCACATCCGCCGTTGTTCTCGTCCTCGACCGCAGCGATCGCTTACGCGCAAGATCCTGCGAGCGGTGCGGTGGTTCCCCATGCGTTGGCTGTCGGCGGCGCGGACGGTGCCGCCACCGTGGAACGTGGTGCTGAGGCGTTGGCCTATAGCGCCGACCCCGCAGAGGCCGTCGCGTTCGGCACCGGCGTCTATCCCGCGTTTGTCGACGACTCGCCAGCCGGCCCGTGGACCGGCTCCGGTGCTCCGCCGTTCGAGCAGCGGGCCACTCGGCCGTTCTTGGTGGCGTTGAGCGTACTGGCGTTGTTTGTCGGCGGCGTGCTGGCCCTCGTCATCGCGTTGGCGATCGCGATTCGACCGCATGCCGACACCAGGCCACAAATCGGCGCACGCGTCGTCGCGCCGTCAGCGCCCGCACCTGCCAACGCCCCGACACCGGCCCCGGCACCGGCACGTGTTCCACCGGCGCCCGCGGCGCCGGCGCCCGCGGCACCAGCGCCTGCTGCCCCGCCTGCGCTTCCGGCGCCCCCTCCCGGATTGCCCTTGCCTCCGCCCCGGATTCCGGGGCCGGCCGCACCTCCGCCCGGCGCATCCGCTCCTCCGATCCCCGCCCTGCGTCCCCCAATCCCCGCCGGGCCGCCGGCCCTGCCCATGCCGCACATCCCGGTGCCCGGCCTTCCTCATTTGTAGGACGCCGTCAACGGCCTCACGCCTATCCGAAATGATCGGGCCGAGTAAAAGACTGGGCTATGCCCGCGTTCGCTGGCATGGTTGCGAATTGTGCGGGTGTGGCTGAGTGGTTAGGCAGCGGCCTGCAAAGCCGTACACACGGGTTCAAATCCCGTCACTCGCTCCAAGGCAGATCGACGTGGAGCGCCGCTACGAATCGTCTACGGCGTCGAGGTACAACCATCGGCCGGCGCGGCGTTCGAAGCGGCTGCGCTCATGCAGGCTGCCGGCGCGGCCCGCGGACTCGTAGCGGGCGGTGAATTCCACTTCCCCGGCATCATCGCCCGGCCCCCCCGCCAGGGTGTCGACCACGTGTAAGCCGGTCCAGGTGATGCCCGGGTCGACGGTCACGTCGGCCGGGCGGGTGCGCGGGTGCCACGTGCGGAACAGGTAATCGGCGTCACCGTAGGCGAATGCCGAATACCGAGACCGCATCAATTCCTCGGCCGTCCGGGCTTGCGACCCACCCTCGTGAAGCGGCCCGCAACAGGCGCTATAGCTGTTGTCGCTGCCGCACGGGCACCGTTCGTTCATACCAAGAGCCTGACAGAACGTTACGGGGACGCGGCGTCCTGCAGCACCTGCTGCAACTTGTCGAGCGGATCGCCTCCCGCGGGATCAAGCCGGCGTGGCGGGACCTCCCGGCCGTCGGGCGCGACGGTGGCGACCGGCAGCGGTGGTGGGGGCGCCGCCGGTGGCGGTGGC
>NZ_NCXM01000031.1 GCF_002104765.1 Mycolicibacterium vulneris | reverse complement strand
GTCCTGCGGGGCTGCGGAGGCCTGCGGGGCGGCGGGCTTGGCGGGCGTCGCCGTCGCCTCGCCGTTGCCGCCGGCGGTGCCGATGGCGTTGTCGAGGGCCTTGTCGAGCGATTTGTCGGGGGCCTTGGCGACGGGCGCCTTGGCCCCTCCTTGTGCAGAGGCCTTCGCCGGGGCCTTCTCGGCGGCCTTGCCGCCGCCGAAGGACTCGCGCAGCCGGCGAGCCACCGGCGCTTCTACCGTCGACGACGCGGATTTAACGAATTCGCCCTGATCATTCAGTCGGGCGAGGACTTCCTTGCTGGTGACACCGAGTTCCTTAGCCAACTCGTGTACGCGGGCCTTACCTGCCACTACATCTCCTGTCTATGAGGCGACAGTCGTGGGGCCGCGCCTCGGGTTTAGCTATGACGCATTGTCATCGGGACTTCACGGTGTGCTCATGTTCTTCGCTACCTGTTCTGTTGCCGGGCGCTCGGGCGCACAGAGAGACTCTATGTGCTCGATCACCGCGGATATGTCCGGTGAACCGGTGATGCGCAGCGCTCTGGTGAAAGCCCGCCGCCGAATTGCCTGTTGCGCGCACTGCGGCCCGGGATGCAGCCATGCACCCCGCCCCGGCAGGCTATTGCCTGTGTCAACGATCACGGCGAATTCGCCGTTCCCGTTCGGCACAGCCACCACTCGAAGCAGCTCGACGGCCAGCTCTCGCTTCCGGCACCCGACACATGTCCGTACGGGTCCACCCGCATGACGGTGCGACGTGATTTCGGGAGCCGAAAGTTCGCGCTGGATCACGGCTCAGTCTAGCGTCACCGAATAGATGGTCAGAACCGCCCGACGGTGCGCGGGTGCCGCTAGCGGTCGTGAGCCATTCCGTGGCTGGCACCGTGTTCGGACTTGCTCTCCGAATGCCCACCGGAGCCGCCGGGCGAGTCCCCGCGGATGTCGATGCGCCACCCGGTGAGCCGGGCGGCCAGGCGCGCGTTCTGGCCCTCCTTGCCGATGGCCAGCGACAACTGGAAGTCGGGCACCACCACGCGGGCGGCGCGGGCCGCCTGGTCGATGATCGAGACCGACACCACCTTGGCCGGCGACAGCGCGTTGGCGACGAAGCGCGCGGGGTCCTCGTCGTAGTCGATGATGTCGATTTTCTCGCCGGAGAGCTCGCTCATCACGTTGCGGACCCGCTGCCCCATCGGGCCGATACAGGCGCCTTTGGCGTTCAGGCCGGGAAGGGTGGACTTCACCGCGATCTTGGAGCGGTGGCCGGCCTCCCGGGCCACGGCGACGATCTCCACCGATTCGTCGGCGATCTCGGGGACTTCCAGCGAGAACAACTTGCGGACCAGGTTGGGGTGGGTCCTGGACAGGGTGATCAGCGGTTCCCGGGCGCCGCGGGTCACCCCGATCACATAGCACCGCACGCGGTTGCCGTGCTCGTAGCTTTCGCCGGGAACCTGCTCGGCCGCCGGGATCACGCCCTCGGAGGCCTTCGTCTCCGTGCCGATCCGGACCACGACCAGCCCCCGCGCGTTGGCCCGGCTGTCCCGCTGGATGACGCCCGCGACGATTTCTCCCTCGCGGGTGGAGAACTCGCCGTAGGTCCGCTCGTTCTCGGCGTCCCGGAAGCGCTGCAGCATGACCTGGCGCGCGGTGGTGGCGGCGATGCGTCCGAAGCCCTCGGGGGTGTCGTCCCATTCACTAATGACGTTGTCGTCTTCGTCGGTCTCCCGGGCCATCACCCGCACGACACCGGTCTTGCGGTCGATCTCGATCCGCGCGTCGTTCTGGTGGCCTTCGGTGTGCCGGTAGGCGGTGAGCAGCGCCGACTTGATCGTGTCGAGCAGCTCGTTGACCGAGATGCCCCGATCCACCTCGATGGCGTGCAGTGCGGCCATGTCGATGTTCATGCTCCGGTCTCCGTCCTCCGGGCCTGACCCATACTCGCCAGTTCCAGCTCCGCTTGGTTAGGGGGCGAAAACTCCACCTGGACAACCGCTTTTGCAATGTCACCGAGTGAGATCTCGCGCACCGCCCAGTCCCGGCCGGCGCGGACCACCAGCGCGACCGCGTCGTCGGTCGTCTCACCGACCCGGCCGGTCAGCTTCGATCCGTCCGACAGGGCGACGTCGACTTTGCGGCCGCGGGCGCGACGGAAGTGCTTCGCGCTGGTCAGCGGGCGGTCGACGCCGGGCGAGGAAACCTCGAGCACATACTGGTCGTCGATGGTGTCCAAGCCGTCGAGCAATGCCGATGCCGAGCGGGACAGCGTGGCCGCCGTGTCCAGATCGAGGCCGTTGTCGCCGTCGGCGATCACCAGGATTCGCGGCGGGCGGGTCCGGGGGTCGATGACCACGTCTTCGATCTCGAATCCGGCGCGCGCAAACTCTCCACCGAGTAGCTCGATCACCTGCGTCTGCGACGGTAGCCCGGTGGTCACGGCGAGCTCCTCATCTTGAGTTGTCCGGTCATCTGGCGGATGTCGGCGCCCCGATGGCTTCGCAGGCGACTTTCCGGTGTCCGGCGGAGGGACATCGGTGCCGACAGGTGCTGTCGGTGGCTGCCCTCTGCGAGAACCAGCTATCCACGATACGCCAGGATTCGCATGTGACGGCGTGATCGCGTCCTGGCATCGTGCCCGCCTCCGCGCCGATGGCAGGATGTCCTTGTGGCTAGCGCAGTTCCGTTCGTCAACAGGCGAGATGTCCTCGCCGGTGGTATGGCTTTGGCTGCGCTCGGGGCGGTCGTGACCGCCTGTAGCAAGTCCGCGCCCAAACCCCCGCCCGTCGAGCAACTGCTGGGCCCGTTGGATCAGGCCCGGCACGACAGCACGCTGGCGGGTGCCGCCGCCGCGGCGCTCGGGAATCCACCGCAGGTCGCCGCCGCGCTGACGGTGGTGGCCAGCCAGCGCGCTGCACACGCCCGCGCGCTGTCCGCGGAGATCTCGCGCGCGACCGGCAAGCTCGCCACGTCGTCACCGAGCGAAGCGCCCAGCCCGAGCCAGGCCCAACCGGCCGGGCCGCCACCGCCCCCGCCGCCGGTGTCCGACGTGATCGATGCGCTGCGCGCCTCGGCCGACAGCGCGAGCCGGCTGGTGGGCACCGAATCGGGTTACCGGGCCGGGCTGCTCGCCTCGATCGCGGCGTCCTGCACGGCGTCGTACACGGTTGCGCTTGTGCCCGGGGGCCCGTCGATATGACCTCCGGCAAGGACGCCGACAACCAGGCGCTGTGCGACGCGCTGGCCATCGAGCACTCGACGATCTACGGCTACGGCATCGTCTCCGCGCTGTCGCCGCCCAGCGTGAACGACATGGTGGTGGAGGCGCTCGCGCAGCATCGCCAGCGCCGCGACGACGTCATCGCGATGCTGACCGCCCGCAAGGTGACCGCCCCGATCGCCGCGGCCGGCTACCAGCTGCCCCTGGTGGTCGGCGGCCCGGCCGACGCCGCGCGGCTGGCCGCACGAATGGAGAACGACGGCGCGGGCGCCTGGCGCGTGGTCGCCGAGCACGCGGAGACCGGCGCGGACCGGGCGTTCGCCGCGACGGCTCTGGTTCAGAGCGCGGTGATGGCCGCACGGTGGAGCCGCGTGCTGGGCGCCTGGCCCATCACGACGAGCTTCCCCGGCGGCAACGACTAGTTGTGATCGCGAGCGCGGCGGCGCCGGGCGAAGCGGGTCGCCATTATCGGGACTAGCCGTTGAGGGCGGCCGCGATGTCGGTGGCCAGCGACGGCCCGGTTGCCAGTTCGCGGGTTTGGCCGCCGAAGCGGTCGCGCAGCTCCACCACGCCGTCCGCCCAGCCCCGTCCCACCACGACGATCCAGGGCACGCCGAGCAGTTCGGCGTCCTTGAACTTCACGCCGGGCGATGCCGAGCGGTCGTCGAGCAGCACTTCGACGCCCAACCGGTCCAGCTCGGCGGCCAGGTTGTCGGCCCCGATGCGCGCCTCCGTGTCCTTATTGGCGATCACCAGATGGACGTCGAACGGTGCGACCGCTGACGGCCAGCGCAGGCCCAGCTCGTCGTGGTGCTGCTCGGCGATGACGGCCACCATCCGCGATACCCCGAGGCCGTAGGAGCCCATGGTCAGGCGCACCGGCTTACCGTCCTCGCCCAGCACATCGACGGTGAAGGCATCGGTGTATTTGCGGCCGAGCTGGAAGATGTGCGCGACCTCGATACCGCGCGCCGAGACCAGCGGGCCCGCGCCATCCGGTGAGGGGTCACCGTCCCGCACCTCGGCGGCCTCGATGGTGCCGTCGGCGGTGAAGTCCCGGCCGGCGACCAGTCCGACGACGTGCCGCCCGGGCTCGTCGGCCCCGGTGATCCAGCTGGTGCCGTCCACCACCCGCGGATCGACCAGATAGCGAACACCGTTGTTCTGCAACGCTTTCGGTCCGATATACCCCTTCACCAGGAAGGGGTATTTGGCGAAGTCGGCGTCGTCGAGCATGGCGTATTCGGCCGGTTCCAGCGCCGCGCCCAGCCGTTTGTCGTCGACCTCCCGGTCCCCCGGCACCCCGATGGCCACCAGCTCCCACTCCCCGCCGGGTTGGCGCACCTTGAGCATCACGTTCTTCAACGTGTCGGCCGCGGTGACGGTGCGGCCCAGGTCCGCCTGATTGGCCCAGTCCACCAGGGTGGTGATGGTCGGGGTGTTGCCGGTCTCGTGGACCACCGCCTCGGGCAGCGCGGCCACGACTTCCGCGGGCTTCGGTTCTGGGCGGGCGGTGACGACGGCCTCGACGTTGGCCGCGTAGCCGGATTCCACGCACCGCACGAAGGTGTCCTCCCCGACCGCGCTCTCGGCCAGGAACTCCTCGGAGGCGCTGCCGCCCATGGCGCCCGACACCGCGGAGACGATGACGTAGCGCACCTGCAGCCGCCTGAAGATGCGCTGATATGCCTCGCGATGCGCGTGGTAGGCGGCCTTGAGTCCGGCCTCGTCAATGTCGAACGAGTAGGAGTCCTTCATCAGGAACTCCCGCACGCGCAGGATGCCGGCCCGCGGCCGCGCCTCGTCACGGTATTTGTTCTGGATCTGATACAGCAGGACCGGAAAGTCTTTGTACGAGCTGTATTCGCCTTTGACGGTCAGGGTGAACAGTTCTTCGTGAGTGGGGCCCAGCAGGTAGTCGTTGCCGCGGCGGTCCTGCAGCCGGAACACCGAGTCGCCGTATTCGGTCCACCGGTTCGTCGTCTCGTACGGTGCGCGCGGGAGCAACGCGGGGAACAAGATCTCCTGCCCGCCAATGGCGTTCATCTCCTCGCGGACGATGCGCTCGATGCGCCGCAGCACCCGCAATCCCAGCGGCAGCCAGCTGTACAGCCCGGGCGCGACGGGCCGGATGTAGCCGGCCCGAATCAAAAGCTTGTGGCTGGCGACTTCGGCGTCGGCGGGATCGTCGCGCAAGGTGCGCAAAAACAACTGGGACATCCGGGTGATCACAGCGGGCCAGCCTAGCGGTGACTGCGAGCGCAACGAAGTTGGGCGCGGCAGGTCACCGCCATCAGGCCCAGCGGTGACTGCGAGCGCAACGAAGTTGGGCGCGGCAGGTCACCGCCATCAGGCCCAGCGGTGACTGCGAGCGCAACGAAGTTGGGCGCGGCAGGTCACCGCCATCAGGCCCAGCGGTGACTGCGAGCGCAACGAAGTTGGGCGCGGCAGGTCACCGCCATCAGGCCCAGCGGTGGCGAGGCGCCCGGCGACGATGCGGCCCGTGCGGTGGAGCTACAGCTCCCCGGCGTCCATCGCTTCCTTGACCTCTTGCGCGTGCGCAACCTGGTCGGGGGTGTAGCCGATCAACAGGGCCGCACCGCCGACGATGACGGCCACGCCGGCTATCCACAACAGACCGTAGGTGTAGCCGTGGTCGAGTGCGCTCAACTGTGCGTCGTTCATGAACTTCACCGGGCCGGTGGTGCCGCCCAGATACAGCGTCCGCGAGGTGATCACGGCCTGGATCACGGCCAGCACCAGCGGCCCACCCAGGCTCTGCAGCATCAGCGCGATCGCCGACACCGGACCGATCTGATCGAAACCCACGCCGGCGATCGCCGACAGGGTCAGCGGCACACCGACGATGCCGATGCCGATGCCGCCGATGACGATCGGCATCACCAGATTGGGGAAGTAGCCCACGCCGCGGTGCATGAACGCCCAGCCGTACAGCATCGCGCCCAGCAGCAGCCAGCCTCCGCCGATGGTCAGCACCCGCGGTGAGAACCGGGACACCAGTTGCGAGGAGACGCCCAGGCCGATGCCCACCCCGATCACGAACGGGATGAAGCCGATGCCGGCGCGCAGCGCGCTGTAGCCCAGGATGTCCTGCACGTACAGACCGATGCAGACTGTCAGGCTGAACATCAACCCGCCGGCCAGCAAGACCGCGGCAAAGGTGACCAGCCGGTTGCGGTCGCGGAACAGGTCAAACGGGACGACAGGATTCTCGGCCGTGCGCTCCACGATGATGAAGGCAAGAGCGGCGCCCATCGCCACCACGCCCGAGCCGATGGTGGTGAGGGAAATCCAGCCCTTTTCCGGGCCCATTGAGAAGGCGAACACGGCGGCGGTGCATGCCAGCGTGGCCAGCATGGCCCCGGTGGCGTCGAGCTTCATCCGCTCGCGGTTGGTCTCCCGCAGCGCGGTGCGGGCCAGGTAGATCATCACGAGGCCGATCGGCACGTTTACCAGGAACGCCAGCCGCCACGACACCTCGGTGAGCGCTCCGCCGACCACCAGGCCCATCACCGAACCGACCGCGGTCATCGCGGCGAACACCGCCGTGGCGAAGTTACGGGCCGGGCCTTTGGGGAACGTGGTTGCGACCAGCGCCAGACCGGTCGGTGAGGCGATGGCGGAACCGACGCCCTGCGACAGCCGGGCGATGACCATGGTCGCCTCGTCCCAGGCGACCGCGCACAGCACCGAGGAAATAGTGAACAGTGCAACACCGACGATGAAGGTGCGCTTACGCCCGATGGTGTCGCCAAGACGGCCGCCCAGCAGCATCAGACCGCCGAACGTCAGCACGTAGGCGGTGATCACCCAGCTACGGCCGGCGTCGGACAGGCTGAGGTCGTTCTGAATCTTCGGAAGCGCGACGATGGCGACCGTGCTGTCCATCGTCGCCAGCAGCTGCATACCACCGATGGCGATAACGGCCGCGATGAAACGTCGAGAGGGCAGCCACGCCGGGTAATACTTGCTGGTGCGTGTGGGGGCGGTCTCCGCCGGGAGCGCAGCGCTCACCGGGGCCGGACGATCGGGGCGCGCCGAGGCCAGTTTCTGCACCGCGCGCTCTGCATCGTTGAGAGCCGTCATAAAGGGTTACCTTACAGTAATCTTAAGAACCGTTTAAAGCCCGAAGGCCGCCACGGCACCGATCACGATGATCGCGGGAGGTCGGATACCCTCGGCGCGAATCTTTTCGGGCGTGTCGGCCAGGGTGGCCCGCAAAGTCTGTTGAGCGGCGGTCGTTCCATGCTGAACCACCAGCACCGGGGTATCCGCAGGTCGGCCGCCTTTAAGCAGGGCTTCGGCGAAAAGCTCGATGCGTTCGACCGCCATCAGCAAAACAATCGTGCCTGACATTGCGGCTAGTGCATCCCAATTCACTAACGATTCGGGATGGCCGGGTGGCAGATGGCCGCTGACCACCACGAACTCGTGATTTATCGCCCGATGCGTGACCGGAACGCCCGCCAAAGCGGGCACCCCTATGGCACTTGTCACACCTGGCACCACCGTCACGGGTATCCCGGCCTCGACGCACGCCAGCACCTCCTCGTAGCCGCGGGCGAACACGAAGGGGTCGCCGCCTTTGAGGCGCACCACGAAACTGCCGGCGCGGGCGCGTTCGATCATGACGTCGTTGATGGCGTCCTGGGCCATGGCCCGCCCGTACGGGATCTTGGCGGCGTCGATGACTTCGACGTGCGGGGGCAGCTCGGCGAGGAGTTCCGGCGGCGCGAGACGGTCGGCGACCACGACGTCGGCCTGGGCCAGCAGGCGCCGGCCGCGCACGGTGATCAGTTCGGGGTCACCCGGCCCGCCGCCGACCAATGCGACGCCGCCCTTGACGACGTCGGAGCTCACCGGGCTGTCGGGCCTGATGAGCCCGGTCTGCAGTCCTTCGCGGATGGCCGAGCGGATCGCCGCCGAGCGGCGGTGGTCGCCGCCGGCCAGCACCCCGACGGACAGGCCCGCGTAGTCGAAAGACGCTGGGGTGACTGCGGTCCCCTCGACGGCGATGTCGGCGCGGACGCAGAAGATGCGGCGGCTTTCGGCCTCGGCGACCACCGCCTCGTTGACTTGCGCGTCATCGGTGGCCGCGATCGCGTACCAGGCTCCGTCGAGGTCGCCGTCGCGGTATTCGCGCAATGCCAGGGTGATTCCCGTCATCACCTCGACCGACCGGGTGGCGCTGCGGGAGATGACGTGGACGTCGGCGCCGCTGGCGATGAGCAAGGGCAGCCGGCGCTGGGCGACGGTGCCGCCGCCGACCACGACGACCTTTTTGCCGGTCAGCCGCAGCCCAGCGAGGTAGGCGCTCTCGGTCACCCGGCAAGCCTAGTGGTGGGCGCGTGTGTGGCGAAGCCGGGCGTCGGCGTGTGCGACGAAGCGCGCCACCGCCTCCGGCGCCGCGGCCGGATGGGTGTGCAAATACGACGCATGCACACCCCCGTGCACGACACCGTCGCGCACGGGGCCGCCCTGCCGGTCGGCGTCGCGGGCCCGGTACATCCAGGCGGGCTGGTAATCCTCGGTGAATGTGACTGCGGTGCGGTGGAATTCATGCCCCACCGCGCGCTGGCCGGCGGCATACAACGGCGAATCCGCGACGGCGACGGCGTCGCGGTACGCCAGGGTCAGGTGCGGTGTGAACCGCGCCTGCCCCGCCAGCACACGGCACATCGGATGGCCGTCGAGCTCGGAGACCAGATAGATCAGCCCGGCGCACTCGGCGTGTATCGGCGCCCCCGCGGCGGCGAGTTCGCTGATCTGCCGGCGCACGACCGCATTGGCCGAGAGCTCCGCGGTGAACTGTTCGGGGAAGCCGCCGGGCAGCAACACCGCGTCGGTGCCGTCGGGCAGCGCGTCGGCGAGCGGATCGAATTCGACGACATCGGCGCCGGCGGCCGACAGCAGCTCCGCGTGTTCGGCGTAGCCGAAACTGAATGCCTTGCCGGCCGCGACCGCGACGGTGGCGCCGCCCCCGGACGTCTCGCCCACGGCCGCGGCAGGATCCCACGGCGGCTGCGCGACCCGGGCGCCGGCGACCGCGGCGATGGCCGACAAGTCGACGTGGCGCGCAACCAATTCGGTCATCGCCTCCACCGCCAGCCCCGCCCGCTGCCCATACTCAACGGCCGTGACCAGCCCCAAATACCTTGTCGGCAGCTCTAATTCAGCCACCCGGGGGATAGCGCCCAACACCGGGACACCGGCCTGTTCACAGGCCTCCCGCAGGACCTGCTCGTGCCGGTCCGATCCGACCCGGTTGAGGATCACACCGGCGACGCGGGTCGCGGTGTCGAACGTCGAAAAGCCGTGCAGCAGCGCGGCGATGCTCTGGCTCTGCCCGCGCGCATCGACGACCAGCACGACCGGCGCGCCCAGCAGCCCGGCGACGTGGGCCGTCGATCCGGCCGCGGGAGTCGTGGCGGCGGGCCCGATCCGCCCGTCAAACAGCCCCATCACCCCTTCGATCACGGCGATGTCGGCGCCGCTTGCGCCGTGGGCGTACAGCGGGCCGATCAGGTCCTCCCCCACCAACACCGGATCGAGGTTGCGGCCTGGCCGGCCGGCGGCCAGGCCGTGGTAGCCGGGGTCGATGAAGTCCGGGCCGACCTTGAACGGCGCCACAGTGTGGCCCGCCTGCCGCAAGGCGCCGATCAAACCCGTTGCCACCGTGGTCTTTCCGCTGCCGGACGCGGGAGCGGCGACGACGACGGCGGGAGCACTCACCACTCGATGCCCTTCTGCCCCTTACGCCCGGCGTCCATCGGGTGCTTGACCTTGGCCATCTCGGTCACCAGGTCGGCCGCGTCGATCAGGCGCTGCGGCGCGTCGCGTCCGGTGATGACCACGTGCTGATGACCGGGCCGGGTGGCCAACGTCCCCACCACCTCGTCGACGTCCACCCAACCCCACTTGAGCGGATAGGTGAACTCGTCGAGCACGTAGAAGTCGTGACGCTGATCGGCCAGCCGGTGCGCGATCTCCGCCCAGCCGTCGGCCGCGGCCGCCGCGTGATCGACGTCGCTGCCCGCCTTGCGGGTCCAGGACCAGCCCGCGCCCATCTTGTGCCATTCGACGGCAGCGCCGACCTGGTGCTGGTCGTGCAGGCGGCCCAGCTGGCCGAAGACCGCCTCCTCGCCCACCTTCCACTTGGCGCTCTTGACGAACTGGAACACCGCCACGGACAGTCCGGCGTTCCAGGCCCGCAGCGCCATGCCGAATGCCGCCGTGGACTTTCCCTTGCCGGGGCCGGTGTGCACGGCCAGCACCGGCGTGTGGCGCCGCGCCCGCGTGGTCAGGCCGTCGTCGGGAACTCGCAGTGGAACGCCTTGTGGCATCAGCGTTTACCCTTTCCGCTCAGGCCGCGTCGCGCACCGCACGCGTCAGGGAATCGGCGTGCAACTGCTCGAGCCGGATCGCCGGGGCGCCGAGCTGGCGGGCGAGTTGCTCGGCCAGGCCCAGCCGCACAAAGGACGTTTCGCAGTCGATGACCACCGCGGCGGCACCCTCGGCGACCAGCCGGGCCGCCGCGGTTCGAGTGCGGCCCAACGGGTCCGGACCGGCGGTGGCCCGGCCGTCGGTCAGCACCACCACCAGCGAACGCCGCGCCCGGTCACGGGCTTTCTCCCGAACGATGAGTTCACGCGCGGCCAGCAGGCCTTCGGCCAGCGGGGTTTTGCCGCCGGTGTCGAACCGGGCCAGCCGCCGACCGGCGATGTGCGCCGACGACGTCGGCGGCAACAACAGCCGCGCCTCCTGTTGCCGGAACGTGATCACGGCGACCTTGTCGCGCCGCTGATATGCGTCGCGCAGCAGCGACAGCGCCGCACCGCTGACCGCGGACATCCGATCGCGTGCGGCCATCGAACCCGACGCGTCCACCACGAAGATCACCAGGTTGCCCTCGCGCCCTTCGCGCACGGCGCGGCGCACATCGTCGGGCTGCGGCCGCAACGGCCCGGCGCCGGCACGCTCGGCGGCCGACAGCAGGGTGGCGAACAGGTGCAGTCCGTGCCCTGCGCAACTCGTGTCGCCCGCGTCGGCGGCCGTGATGACGGTCCCGCTGGCGTTGCGGGCCCGCGACCGCCGCCCGGGCGCGCCCTCTCCGACCCCCGGAACCCGCAGCGCGCGGGTGCGGAAGGTTTTCGCCGGCGGTGCGCTGGACCTGGTCTTCGGCGGCTGCGGCGCACCACCTTCGGATGAATTCTGTTGCGGCGCATCCTGTTCAGATTGGGTGGATTCGCCACCGCCGGGAGGGTCGGGATCGGGGTCCGGGTCGTTACCCGCCTGCGCCAGGGCCTCGTCCAGCTGGTCGCGGTCGATGCCCGGGTCGTCGAACGGATCGCGGCGACGCCGGTGCGGTAGCGCCAGTTCGGCGGCCACCCTGATGTCTTCTTCCTCAACGGTGTGCGCGCCGCGCCACGCGGCGTGCGCGACCGCGGTGCGGGCCACCACCAGATCGGCGCGCATGCCGTCGACGTCGAAAGCCGCGCACAGCGCCGCGATCCGGCGTAATTCGTTGTCGGGCAACACCACATCATCGACCAGCGCACGCGCGGTGGCGATCCGCCGGGCCAGCTCCGCGTCGGCGTCCGCATAGCGCTCGGCGAAACCATCCGGGTCGGCCTCGTACGCCATCCGCTGCCGGATCACCTGCACCCGCACGTCCACGTCGCGCGACGCGTGGACGTCGACGGTGAGCCCGAACCGGTCCAGCAGCTGCGGACGCAGTTCGCCCTCTTCGGGATTCATGGTGCCGATCAATACGAACCGGGCCTCGTGCGAGTGTGAGATGCCGTCGCGTTCGATGTGCACCCGCCCCATCGCCGCGGCGTCGAGCAGGATATCGACCAGGTGATCGTGCAGCAGGTTGACCTCGTCGACGTAGAGCACACCGCCGTGCGCACGGGCCAATAGGCCCGGCGAGAACGCGTGCTCGCCGTCGCGCAGCACCCGCTGCAGGTCAAGCGAGCCGATCACCCGGTCTTCGGTTGCCCCGAGCGGCATTTCGACCAGCCCGGCATCGCTGCCGGTGGCCTCGGACAGCAACGCCGCAAGGCCGCGCACGGCGGTCGACTTGGCGGTGCCCTTCTCGCCGCGGATGAGCGCGCCGCCGATCTCCGGACGCACGGCGCACAGCAGCAGCGCCAGGCGCAGCTGGTCGTGCCCGACGATGGCGCTGAACGGGTAGGGCTTCACGGCATCGCCGCCAAACCCGACCCGGGGCGCAGCATGGGCACGTGCGGGACGCCGTCGTCGAGGAAATCGTCGCCGTCGCGGACGAATCCGTGCTGGGCGTACATGTCCGCCAGATAAGTCTGCGCGTTGATCCGGCATGGGTAATCACCCACCTCGGCCAGCGCTGCGCGCAGCAGCCGGGTGGTGTGACCCTGGCCGCGCGCATTGCGTTTAGTGCACAGCCGCCCGATTCGGAACACCTTCTCGCCTCCGGCGTGCTCCTCCATCAGCCGCAACGTGGAGATCACCTCGCCGCCGGTCGTTTCCAGCCAGAAGTGCCGGGTCTCGGCGAGCAGGTCGCGCCCGTCCAGCTCCGGATACGGGATCGCCTGTTCGACGACGAACACCTCCACCCTGAGCTTGAGTAGCTCGTACAGTGTCTGGGCGTCAAGGTCTTTGGCCCAAATACGTCGCAGTGCTTCTGTCACTGGCGCCGCTCCTCCTCATCGCTGCGCTCTGCATCGTCGTCAGCGCCTGTCACTGGCGCCACCCCTCCTCATCGCTTCCCGGGTCGGTGCGGGTCATGAGACGCCCAACCCCAGCGCCTTCGTTCCCCAGGAAAAAACCTCGTCGTACAGCGCCGGCTCATCCGACAGCGTCGCCCCCAGCGACGGAACCATTTCCTTGAGCGCGGGCAGCCACGATTGAAAGCGGTTGGCAAAGCAGCGTTCCAGCACCCCGAGCATGATCGGCACCGCCGTCGACGCCCCCGGGGAGCCGCCGAGCAGCCCCGCGATGCTTCCATCGGCGTCGCCCACCACGGTGGTGTCGAAGTCGAGCACCCCACCCTTGCGCCTGTCCCGCCGGATCACCTGCACGCGCTGGCCAGCCACTGTCAGTTCCCAATCCGAACCCGTTGCGGTGGGCGCGAATTCGCGCAGCATGCGCAGCCGGCCCGGTTCGGAGAGCCGCAGCTGGCCCAGCAGGTATCGGAGCAGCGTCAGCTGGCTGACACCGACACCGAGCAGCGAGGCCAGGTTGTCCGGTCTCACCGAGCGAGGCAGATCGGTGAGGTGCCCGTGTTTCAAGAACTTCGGTGACCAGCCGGCGTAGGGACCGAATACCAGCCACGGCTTGCCGTTGACGTAGCGCAGATCCAGATGCAGCGCGCCCAACGGCGGCGCGCCCGGCGCCGGAGCGCCGTAGACCTTGGCCCGGTGGGCGGCGGTGAGCGCCGGGTTGGCGGCGCGCAGGAACCGGCCGCCGATCGGGAACCCGGCGAAACCCCTGACCTCGCCGATGCCAGACTTCTGCAACAGCGGCAGCGCGTCACCGCCGGCACCGACGAACACGAATTTGGCGTTTAGACGGCGCTTTTCGCCGGTGCGGCGGTTGCGGATCGACAGCGTCCAGCTGCCGTCGGACTGGCGGGACAGGTTGCGCACCTCGTGGCCGAACAGGGCCGACGCGCCGCCGCGCACGCAGAACCCGACGAGCTGTCGGGTCAGGGAGCCGAAGTCGACGTCGGTGCCGTGCGCGGCCCAGTTCAGCGCGGTCGGTTCGGAGAAATCGCGCCCGGCCGCCATGAACGGCAACCGGCGGGCGAACTCCCCCGCGTCGTCGATCAATTCGATGCCGGCGAACAGCGGGTTGGGCGCCAGGGCCCGCTGCCTTCGCCGCAGATAGTCGACGCGTTGCGTGCCGCGCACGAAGCTCGCGTGCGGGATCGGGGTGAGGAAGCGGCGATCGGTGAGGATCCCGTTTTCCACGGCGTAGGCCCAGAACTGGCGGGTCACCTGAAATTGCTCGTTGATGCGCACCGCTTTGCCGATGTCGATCGAGCCATCGGCGCGCTGCGGCGTGTAGTTCAGCTCGCACAGCGCCGAATGGCCGGTGCCCGCGTTGTTCCACGGGCTGCTGCTCTCGGCGGCGACGGCGTCCAGACGCTCCACGAAGGTCATCGACCAGTCTGGCTGCAGCCGGCGCAGCAACGCTCCGAGCGTCGCGCTCATGATGCCCGCGCCCACCAGCACGACGTCGGTCGACGTGGTTCTGGCTAGCGATGACACCGGCTTGCTGGTCCTTCCCTCGACTGGGCCGATCCCAGGTTATCCGAGGCAAAGTGACCGCGAACGACGTGCGCCGCCCGATGGCCAGCAAAAGCTCTAAGCTGGCCTCGTGACTGGCAGGGTGACCGGCGAAGTGACCGACTGGGTGCCCGACGTCCTCCCCGGTTATCAGCAGCGCACCATCACGCTCGGGTCCGATCCCGCCGGTGAAGGCGACATCGTCGCGACGCTGATACGGCGCGGACCCGAACCGCACCAAGCGGGCCGCGAGGCGGCGCCCGCCGGGCCCGCGGTGCTGGCGGTGCACGGCTACACCGACTACTTCTTCCACACCGAGCTGGCCGATCGCTTCGCGGCCCGCGGCTTCAGCTTCTACGCGCTCGACCTCCATAAGTGCGGCCGGTCGCGGCGCGACGGCCAGACGCCGCACTTCATCACCGACCTCACCGACTACGAGGGCGAACTCGACCAGGCGCTGGCCGGCATCGCGCAACGTGGCAAGGTGCTGCTGTACGCGCATTCCGCGGGCGGGCTCATCGTGTCGCTGTGGCTGGACCGGTTGCGCCGGCGAAATCCGGCCGCGCACGCCCGCGTTGGCGGCCTGGTGCTCAACAGCCCGTTCCTGGAGCTGCCCGGCCCGCCCATCCTGCGGCATTCCGTGACCGTGGCGCTGATCGCCGGCCTGTCCCGCCTGCGGTCCAAGGGCGTGGCCCGGTCGCCGGTTGAGGGCGGCTACGGCACCACCCTGCACCGCGACTATGGCGGCGAATTCGACTACAACCTGCAGTGGAAACCCGTCGGCGGCTTCCCCATCACCTTCGGCTGGCTGCACGCCATCCGCCGCGGCCAGGCCCGGCTGCATCGCGGTCTGGACGTCGGCGTGCCGAATTTGATTCTGCGATCGGATCACAGCGTGCACGAAAGCGCCGATTCCGCATCCATGCAGTGCGGCGACGCGGTTCTCGACGTCACCCAGATCGCCCGCTGGGCCGGCTGCGTCGGCAACCGCACCGCCGTGGTCCCGGTGGCCGACGCCAAGCACGACGTGTTTTTATCGCTGCCGGCGCCGCGCGAAGTCGCCTATCGGGAACTGGATCTCTGGCTGGACGGCTACCTGCGCACCGACAAATATGCCTCGGCATCGCTGCGAAAGGGGTGACGGCTTGGAGACCTACGACGTCGCGATCATCGGAACCGGTTCGGGCAACAGCATTCTCGATGACCGCTTTGACGAAAAGCGGGTGGCGATCTGCGAGCAGGGCACCTTCGGTGGCACGTGCCTCAACGTCGGGTGCATCCCGACCAAGATGTTCGTCTACGCCGCCGAGGTCGCCCAGACGATCCGGGATGCGGCGCGCTTCGGCATCGACGCGCGCATCGACCGGGTGCGCTGGGACGACATCGTCTCGCGCGTCTTCGGGCGCATCGATCCGATCGGGGTCGGTGGTGAGGACTACCGCAGCTCCGCACCCAACGTCGACGTGTACAAGCAGCACACCCGGTTCGGGCCGGTCCAGTCCGACGGGCGCTACCTGTTACGCACCGACGCCGGCGACGAGTTCACCGCCGACCAGGTCGTGATCGCCGCGGGGGCGCGGGCCGTGGTGCCCCCGGCGATCCTCGAGTGCGGCGCCCGGTACCACACCAGCGACACGATTATGCGAATCCCCGAACTGCCAGAGCATCTGGTGATCGTCGGGGGTGGTTTCGTGGCGGCCGAATTCGCCCACATCTTTTCCTCGCTGGGATCGCGCGTCACCCTGGTGGTCCGGGGCTCCACACTGCTGCGGCATCTCGACGACGTCGTCAGCGAGCGCTTCACCCGCATCGCGTCGAGCAAATGGGAACTGCACACCCACCGCAACGTCGTGGGCGCCGAAAACCAAGGTTCGGGCGTCGCGATACAACTCGACGACGGTCGCACCGTGCACGCCGACGCGCTGCTGGTGGCGACCGGCCGGGTGTCCAACGCCGATCAACTCGACCTCGAGCAGGCCGGCGTCGCCGTCGAGGACGGCCTGGTGGCCGTGGATCAATACCAGCGGACCACGGCGCGTGGGGTTTTCGCGCTCGGCGACGTCTCGTCGCCGTATGAGCTCAAGCACGTGGCCAACCACGAAGCGCGCGTCGTGCAACACAACCTGCTCTGCGACTGGGACGACACCGAGGCGATGGCCGTCACCGACCATCGCTACGTGCCCTCGGCGGTGTTCACCGATCCGCAGGTCGCCTCCGTCGGGCTGACCGAAAACGAGGCTATCGCAAAGGGTTTCAAGGTTTCGGTCAAGATCCAGGACTACGGCGACGTCACCTACGGCTGGGCGTCGGAGGACACCACCGGAATCGTCAAGCTCGTCGCCGAGCGCGGCACCGGCCGGCTGCTGGGTGCGCACATCATGGGCCATCAGGCCTCGTCGATCATCCAGCCGTTGATCCAGGCGATGAGTTTCGGGCTCACCGCCCCGCGGATGGCCCGCGGGCAGTACTGGATCCACCCGGCGCTGCCCGAGGTGGTCGAGAACGCGCTGCTGGGCTTGCGCTGACCTCAGCGCTGGCGCGGCCGCGCCGCGGACTTGTCCTGCTGGCACTGCGGGCACAGGCCGTGCAGCGTCAGCCCGGCCGCCTCCGACAGCGCGAACGAGCTGCCCGCCATCGCGTGTTCGAGCGCCGAGCTCAGCTGACGGGCGGGCACCTCGATGATGGTGGCGCACTTCGTACACACGGCGTGATGGTGCGGCGCGGTGGCCAGGCCGTAGGTCGTCACACCGCCGTCGAGCGTCAACGCGTGCAACACCCCCTGATCGACCAGCGTCGTCACCGTGCGATAGACGGTGGCCACATCGGGCGCGTGGGCGCCAGGCGGCAGGCACTCCCGCAGCCGCTTGTCGATCTCGGCGACCGGGAGGTGACCGTTGACCGGCTCGAGCACCGCCAGCACCTGGATCCGCGAGGCCATCCGCCGCAGCCCCCGGGCGCGCAGAAAATCGCCGATCCTCTCGTTGACCGACGCATCCAGTACCGAAGGCTTGGGCGCCACCGGTTCAGTGTCGCGCCGCAGCGCCGGGACCGCCAGTCTTCGGCGCGATCGAGGCACCTTAATTCCTGCGACTCACTTGCATCTGGCGAGCTGCGGTACTTACAGTCGTGCCGGTTGTTCTCAGCCGATACCGCAAGGACGCGCCGGAAGGACCCCAGTGGCCAGCACCGAGATCGACCGGCGGCCGTCACGGACGACGAGGTTTCTCGGCGCCCTGTCGCCGGCGGAGTGGTGTCGACTGGGATCGATGCTGGCGGTGATCGTCGCGCTGCACCTGCTCGGCTGGTTCACCATGGTCGTCTTCGTCGCCCCGGCCCAATACAGCTTGGGGGGCAAAGCTTTTGGCGTCGGTGTCGGATTGACGGCCTACACCCTGGGCATGCGTCACGCCTTCGACGCCGACCACATCGCCGCAATCGACAACACCACCCGCAAGCTGATGAACGACGGCCAGCGCCCGCTGGCCGTCGGCTTCTTCTTCTCGCTGGGCCACTCCACCGTGGTCTTCGGGCTGGCGGTGCTGCTGGCGTGCGGGGTGAAGGCGGTGGTGGGACCGGTCAGCGACGACTCCTCGACGCTGCACCACTACACCGGACTGATCGGCACCAGCGTCTCGGGTGTCTTCCTATACGCGATCGCGCTGCTCAACGTCATCGTCCTGGTCGGCATCCTGCGCGTCTTCGCCCGGCTGCGCCGCGGTGAATACGATCCCGACGCCGACGCGGCCGAACTGGAGCGGCACCTGGACAACCGCGGACTGATGAACCGGTTGCTCGGCCGCGTCACCAAGTCGATCACCAGGTCCTGGCACTGCTATCCCGTCGGATTATTGTTCGGGCTCGGCTTCGACACCGCCACCGAGATCGCGCTGCTGGTGCTGGCCGGCACGAGCGCCGCGGCCGGCCTGCCCTGGTACGCCATCATGTGCCTGCCGGTGCTGTTCACCGCCGGCATGTGCCTGCTGGACACCATCGACGGCTCGTTCATGAATTTCGCCTACGGCTGGGCCTTTTCCAACCCGGTGCGCAAGATCTACTACAACCTCACCATCACCGCCCTGTCGGTGGCGATCGCGCTCCTGATCGGCAGCATCGAACTGCTCGTCCTGTTCGCCGACCAGTTCGGTTGGCGCGGCGCGTTCTGGACCTGGATCGGCGGGCTGGACCTGAACACGATCGGCTACATCGTCGTCGGCATGTTCGTCGTCACGTGGGCGGTGGCCCTGCTCGTCTGGCGCTACGGGCGCATCGAAGAGAAGTGGACCCCCTGAGCCGAGCGGCACGAGACTGACCGCAGACGGCCGTTCGGGTGTAGAACAGTGCTCATGGGCTTTTCGGCCTGCGCCCGGCTCGCGGATCGGCGGTGATCGGCGGTGCATGAGCTGTCGCTGTGCGAAGCGATCGCCGGCGTGGTCAAGGATCACGCCGACGGCCGGCACGTCGACGTGGTGCGGGTGCGGGTGGGTGCGCTTCGTCAGGTGGTGCCTGAGTCGCTGTCCTTCTGCTGGACGCTGGTCCGCGACGCCGAGGACATGCCGGACGCCGAGCTGGAACTCGAATGCGTCGACGCCGAGGTCCGGTGCCGTGCGTGCGGCGGGCGGTCCGAGATCACCTCGCCGTGGTCGATCTGGTGTCCCCGGTGCGACAGCTCCGACGTCGAGGTGCTGCGCGGCAACGAATTCTTGGTGACGTCATTGGATGTCTCGTGAAAGGCGTTGGCGATGGGTAGATTTCATCGGCACGACGACGGAACCGTGCACACTCACTCCCACGATCACCTTCCGCATGATCACGATCACGACCACGGCGATCACAGCCGCTATCGGACCGGCAGCCAGCGCATCGACGTGCTGGAGGCGATCTTCGCCGAGAACGACCTGCTCGCCGACGCCAACCGGGCGGCCTTCGAGACCAACGGGGTGCGCACCCTCAACCTGATGAGCTCGCCGGGATCGGGCAAGACCACCATCCTGCAGGCAACGCTCGACGAACTCGCCGGCGAGCTGGGCATCGGGGTGATCGAGGGCGATATCGCCACCGACCTGGACGCGGCCAAGCTCAGCGGCCGCGGCGCCCAGGTGTCGCTGCTCAATACCAGCAATGGGTTTGGCGGCGAATGCCATCTTGACGCCCCCATGATCAACCGCGCACTGCCCGGGCTCGACCTCGCCGCGCTGGACATGGTGATCATCGAGAACGTCGGAAATCTGGTCTGCCCGGCCGAGTTCGACGTCGGCGAGCACGCCAAGGCCATGGTGTATTCGGTGACCGAGGGCGAGGACAAGCCGCTGAAGTATCCGGTGATGTTCCGGTCGGTCGATGTGGTGCTGCTCAACAAGATCGACCTGGTTCCCCACCTCGACGTGGACGTCGACACGTACATCGCCCACGTCCGCAAAGTCAATGCGGCAGCGACGATCTTGCCGGTCAGTGCGCGCACCGGCGACGGTATGGCCGCGTGGTTCGGCTGGCTGCGTCGCTTCGCTGCGGACGACGCCTGAATCATGCCCGACGGCGACCACGCTCCTGCGAAACATTCGCAGGACGACCCCCGAGCCGGACTCGACGAATCACCTAAGCGCGCCATGGCTTTTCGGTACTATGCAACGCGTGCGTACCAGCAAGTGATGTCGGACCGTTGACAACGCTCGATAGCCGGAGTAGACCCAAAAACTAGCGCTGCGCAAGTGGGCCGACGGTCGACTCCGGCGGCGCAGGAGCCCCAGCCCGGCTCCGGAGAGCTGCAGCATGCCAACAGAAGCAGCAGTCAAGGCAGAACAAACATTGATCCATGTTCTATGGATTAACGCGGGCCTCAGTTGTGACGGTGATTCGGTGGCATTGACTGCTGCCACCCAGCCCAGCGTCGAGGAGATCGCCCTGGGAGCCCTGCCCGGACTCCCTCAGGTCGCCGTGCACTGGCCCCTGATCGACTTCGAATGCGGCCCGAACGGAGGGGCGGACGACTTTTTGGAGTGGTTCTTCAAAGCCGACCGCGGCGAGTTGGAACCCTTCGTGCTCGTGGTCGAGGGATCGATTCCGAACGAGAAGATCAAGGATGAGGGCTACTGGTGCGGCTTCGGTAACGACCCGGCCACCGGGCAGCCGATGACCACCAGTGAGTGGCTCGACCGGTTGGCGCCCAAGGCCACCGCCATCGTGGCGGTCGGGACCTGCGCCACCTACGGGGGAATCCACGCGATGGCCGGCAACCCGACGGGGGCGATGGGCGTGCCGGACTACCTCGGCTGGGGCTGGAAGAGCAAGGCGGGCATCCCGATCGTGTGCGTGCCCGGTTGCCCGATCCAGCCGGACAACCTGTCGGAGACGCTGACCTACTTGCTCTACATGGCGACCGGCCAGGCACCGATGATCCCGCTCGATGACGCGCTGCGCCCGCAGTGGCTGTTCGGCAAGACCGTGCACGAGGGTTGCGACCGGGCCGGCTACTACGAGCAGGGCGACTTCGCCACCGAATACGGGTCGCCGAAATGCATTGTCAAGCTTGGCTGCTGGGGGCCCGTTGTCAAATGCAACGTGCCCAAGCGCGGATGGATCAACGGCGTCGGGGGTTGCCCCAACGTCGGTGGGATCTGCATCGGCTGCACGATGCCGGGGTTCCCGGACAAGTTCATGCCGTTCATGGACGAGCCGCCGGGCGGCAAGATCTCGAGCACCGCATCGGGTTTGTACGGAGCCGTGATTCGCAGTCTGAGGGGTATCACGGAACGGACCGTCGACAAAGAGCCGCGGTGGCGCCACAACGGCGACCAACTCACCACTGGAGCGCGCCGCACCTGGTAGGCCCACCTACCCGGTCGGCGCGCTCCCCTCGCACAGTCATAGACGAAGAGCCGTCGCCGCATCAGCCAACGCTGACAGCAGCCAAAGCGGAAGAAGTAACGCGATGACAACCATCAGTCCTGAAACCACCCACGCCAAGCGGGAACCCGGCCAACTGGTCGACATGGCCTGGGATCCCATCACCAGAATTGTGGGCAGCCTGGGCATCTACACCAAGATCGACTTCGAGAACCGAGAGGTCGTCGAGTGCCACAGCACCTCGTCGATCTTCCGCGGCTACTCGATCTTCATGAAGGGCAAGGATCCTCGCGACGCCCACTTCATCACCAGCCGCATCTGCGGCATCTGCGGCGACAACCACGCCACCTGTTCGTGCTACACGCAGAACATGGCCTACGGCGTCAAGCCGCCGCATCTGGGCGAGTGGATCGTCAACCTCGGTGAGGCCGCGGAATACATGTTCGACCACAACATCTTCCAGGAGAACCTGGTCGGCGTGGACTTCTGCGAGAAGATGGTCGCCGAGACCAACCCGAGTGTGCTCTCGCTGGCCGAGAAGACACCGGCGCCGCACGCCGACGCCCACGGGTACAAGACGATCGCCGACATCATGCGCTCGCTCAACCCGTTCAGCGGCGAGTTCTACCGCGAAGCGCTCGTGGTCAGCCGCTGGACGCGAGAGATGTTCTGCCTCATGGAAGGTCGCCACGTGCATCCCTCCACGCTGTACCCCGGCGGGGTCGGCACGGTCGCAACCATCCAGCTGATGACCGACTACATGACCCGGCTCATGCGCTACGTCGAGTTCATGAAGAAGGTCGTGCCCATGCACGACGACCTGTTCGACTTCTTCTACGAGGCGCTGCCCGGTTACGAGAACGTCGGGCTGCGCCGCACCCTGCTCGGGTGCTGGGGCTCCTTCCAGGATCCCGAGGTGTGCAACTTCGAATACAAGGACATGGAGCGCTGGGGTAACGCGATGTTTGTCACCCCGGGTGTGGTGGTCGACGGCAAGCTGGTCACCCACTCGCTGGTGGACATCAACCTCGGCATCCGAATCCTTTTGGGCAGTTCGTATTACGACGACTGGACCGACCAGGAGATGTTCGTCAAGACCGACCCGCTGGGCAACGCAATCGACCGGCGTCACCCGTGGAACCAGCACACCAACCCGCACCCGCAGAAGCGGGACATCGAGGGCGGCAAGTACAGCTGGGTGATGTCGCCGCGCTGGTTCGACGGCAAGGACCACCTGGCGCTGGACACCGGCGGCGGCCCGCTGGCCCGGCTGTGGGCGACCGCACTGGCCGGCCTGGTCGACATCGGTTACGTGAAGGCGACCGGTTCGAGTGTGAAGATCAACCTGCCCAAGACGGCGCTGAAGGGACCGGTCGAGTTGGAGTGGAAGATCCCCTCGTACGGCAGCAACACGCTCGAACGCGACCGGGCGCGCACCTACTTCCAGGCCTACGCGGCGGCGTGCGCATTGCACTTCGCCGAGAAGGCGCTCGAGGAGATTCGCGCCGGGCGCACCAAGACGTGGGAGAAGTTCGAGGTGCCCGACGAGGCCATCGGATGCGGCTTCACCGAGGCGGTGCGTGGTGTGCTCAGCCACCACATGGTGATCCGGGACGGCAAGATCGCCAACTATCACCCGTACCCACCCACGCCGTGGAATGCCAACCCGCGCGACAGCTTCGGCACCCCGGGCCCGTACGAGGACGCGGTGCAGGGCCAACCGATTTTCGAGGAGAACAGCCGGGACAACTTCAAGGGCATCGACGTCATGCGCACGGTGCGCAGCTTCGATCCGTGCCTGCCGTGTGGTGTGCACATGTACCTGGGGAAGGGTAAGACCCTGGACAGACTGCACACGCCAACCCAGTCACCCGTCGGGGAGTGACACATGGCGGATCGCCCGGAGAACCCCGAGACCGACACGCAATGGCGCACAGCGGGCGATCGGATCCAGACACTGCTCGATTCCTGCGCAGCAAGTGGGACCGCCGCGTATGACCGTGCCCAGCAACTGGTTCGCGAGGTAGTCGGGCTTTACGGCGCCGGGCTGGAGCGGATCATCCGCATGGCCGACGATCCCGGACCGCACCGGGGGCTGGTCGAGCGGCTGGCCACCGACGACCTGGTGGCCAGCCTGCTCCTGGTGCACGGCCTACATCCGCACGATGTGCACCGCAGGGTCTCCGACGCGCTGGATCGGGTGCGGCCCTACTTGGGTTCGCACGGTGGAGACGTCGACCTGCTCGAGGTCGTTCCGGGCGGACACCCGGAAGAACTCACCGTGCGGCTGGCTTTCCGGGGCAGTTGTAAGACCTGCCCGTCGTCGACGGTGACGCTGGAGCTGGCCGTACAGGATGCGGTTCGCGCGGCGGCGCCGGAGATCTCCTCGATCGAGGTGGTGACCGCCGAAGCCACGACCACCCCGGCGAGTGTCATTCCCGCCGAATCGCTACTGGCACACCTGCATTCGAACGGTCATAGACCGACCGCCTGGCACCCGGCGCCCGAGCTGGCCGAGTTGGCGCCCGGCGAAGTCGCGGGTTTCGCGATCGACGGGGCGACCGTGCTGGCCTGCCGGGTCGGTGACCAGACGTTCGCCTACCGGGATCACTGCCCGGTGTGTGATGACTCGCTGGCGGGTTCGCAACTGCACAGTCGGATGCTGCGCTGTGCGGGCTGTGGAACGGATTTCGACGTCGTCCATGCCGGAGCCGACGCGGCCGGCGGTTCGGCGGGCCATCTCGATCCGATTCCGTTGCTGACCCGCGACGGCCTGCTGTCGGTGGCATTGCCGGCCGACGTGACGGGCGCGCCGGCATGAGTACCCCGTTCGATGTCCTGGCCCGTATCAGGAGCGACCGGCGCACTCCCGAGCCGGCGGGTGAGCGCTGTGAGATGTGTGCGGAGTCGATCGCCGACGAGCACCAGCACGTAGTCAACGTGGCTGGCCGTCAACTCATGTGCGTCTGCCGCGCCTGTTATCTGCTGTTCACTGACTCGGAAGCCGACCTGCGGTACCGTGCGGTGCCGGACCGGTATCTGTCGTTTCCCGATTTCGCGCTGGATCGCCTGGTGTGGGAGGCACTGCAGATCCCGGTCGGGGTGGCCTTCTTCTTCACCAACTCCGACCTAGGACACACCGTCGCGTTCTACCCGGGACCGGCCGGGGCAACCGAATCCGAGCTGGACATGGAGGTTTGGGAGACCATCCGCCGCGCCGACCCGCGGGTGAGCCTGCTGGCCGACGACGTGGAGGCGTTGCTGGTCCGGGTCGCCGACACCGCCCAGGATGGCGAATTACCGGCGCCACAAACGTATCTGGTCCCGATCGACGCCTGCTACGAATTCGTCGGACGCCTGCGCATGTTGTGGCGCGGCTTCGACGGCGGCCAGCAGGCCCGCGAATTCATCGACGGCTTCTTCGACCGGCTCGCCGCCCGCGCCGCAAAGATACCGCGATGAACGCCCCGCCGATGAACGTGAGCTTCGAGGTTCTGGACGTGACCGCCGAACCGTACACCGTCAGCCCGGTGCTCACCGCCCGCGTCGGCGTCACCGCGGGCGGCGACGACCCGGTGCACGCGATCGCCCTGCGCTGCCAGGTCCGCATCGAGCCGCTGCGCCGTACCTACTCCGACGACGAAGCCGCCGGGCTGATGGATTTGTTCGGCGGCCGCGAACGCTGGGCCAGCACCCAACGCACCTTCCTCTGGCAGCACTGCACCGCGATGGTGCCGGGCTTCACCGGTCACACGACCGCGAACCTGTCCCTGGATTGCACCTACGACTTCGAGGTCGCCGCGGCCAAATACTTGCACGCGCTGCGCGACGGGGCGGTGCCCCTGCAGTTCCTGTTCAGCGGGACGGTTTTCGTCAACTCCGAGCGCGGGTTCTCGGTTCAGCAGGTGTCGTGGGACTGTGAGGACAACTACGCCATGCCGGTCACGGTCTGGCGCGACCTGATCGCACAGCACTATCCCAACAGCGGGTGGATTCGGCTGAGCCACGAGACCATCACGGAATTGGCCGGATACAAGTCGGCCCATGGAATGCTCGACTTCGACCACGCGGTCACCTCGTTGCTGGATGCCACCGTCGATCACGAGGTGACGCGATGACATCGAGCTGGGATCGGGCCCGCGCCGTCGCCGACGCGGTGCTCTACGAGGGCTATCTGCTGTACCCGTATCGGGGGACGTCGAGCAAGAACCAATCACGTTGGCAGTTCGGCGTTTTGGGTCCGTCCGGCGCGGCCGGGGCCGGCCTGGGCGAAGACGACACCCTGTCCGCGGATTTCCTGGTCGACGACGCCCGGGCGCTGACGCTGGTGGTGCGCTTCCTGCAGTTGCAGCGCCGGCGGGCCGAACGAGCCACCGGCGACGGTGATTTCGTTCCCGTCGACGAGCTCCGTACCCCGGCCGGGTCGTGGCTGACCTGGGATGAAGCCGTGGAATGCGAGATTTCCTTCGGCCCCCTGGCGTTCGGCGATCAGCCCTGGTCACTGCCGGTGACGGCCGGCGCGGCAACCGACATCGAAACCTTGGACGGCGGCCGGCTGGTTCGCGAACGACACGAGATACGGGGCGAACTGACCGTCACCAGCGAGCCCGACGGCGACCTGCGCCGGGTCTCGGTGCGGGTCGCCAACACCGGTGCGGCCGTAAGCGCACATGACGATAAAAACTCAGTGATCGCGCGATCCATGATCGGAACGCACCTCATCGCCGAAGTGGTTGGCGGCCGGTTCATCTCGCTGCTCGAGCCGCCGCAGGCCGCGACCGATGCGGTGTCCCGCTGCGGGCGGCACCGCTGCTTCCCGGTGCTGGCCGGGCCCCCGGGTGCCGACGACATGCTGCTGATCTCACCGATCATCCTCTACGACCACCCCGAGGTCGCCGAACAGAGCGACACCGCCCTGTACGACTGCACGGAGATCGACGAGATCCTCACGCTGCGCGTGATGACCATGACCGACGACGAGAAGGCGCAGGCCCGCGCGACCGACCCGCGGGCCGCGCGAATCATCGACGAATGCGACGCAATGTCGCCGGAGGCCATGGCACGACTGCACGGCGTGCTGCGCGACCCGCACGGGCTCAACGTCTCCGCCGGCCTGGTGCCCGAGATCCCCGACGGCGTCGATTGGTGGGATCCACTGGCCGACAATGCCGTCCGGCCCGAGATCGACGCGGTGCTGGTGAACGGGGTCCGGATAGCGCGGGGCAGCAAGGTCCGGCTGCGGCCGCGGCGCAACGCCGACGCGCAGGACATCTTCGTCGCCGGCAAGACCGCCCGCGTCACATCGGTGCATGAGGACGTCGAGGGCAATAAGCACGTGGGCGTCGTCGTCGACGAGGACCCGGCCGCGGAGCTGCACGACTGGTACGGCCGCTACCTGTACTTCTCCCCCGACGAAGTCGAACCGCTGCAATCGCAGCACAGCACAAACCTCTGAAAGGAGTTCACCATGGAAGTCCTAGGTTGGATCTTCATCGCCCTCGTAGCGCTGGTGGCCGCGGTCGCGGTGGTGTTCGGCGTGATATCGGTGCCGGATGCCCGCCGCTATCTCAAGTTGAGGCGGATGTAACCGACGCGAGTACCACCATGACGACGCGCATCCTGGTAGCCGGGATCGGCAACATCTTCCTGGGCGACGACGGGTTCGGCTCCGAGGTGATCCGCAATGCCGAACTGCCCCAGGACGATCCGACGGTCCAGGTCATCGACTACGGAATCCGGGGCATGCACCTGGCCTATGACCTGCTCGAAGAGTGGGACACGCTGGTCCTGGTCGACGCCGTGCCCAGCCAGGGCCATCCCGGCACGTTGCACATCTTTCAGGCCGACCACGATTGGTCGCCCGAGACGAACGGCCTCGACGGACACAGCATGGATCCCGCCGCGGTCTTCGCCAGCCTGCGGGCGCTGGGCGGCCATCCGCCCTACACCGTGGTCGTCGGGTGCGAGGCGGGCAGCGTCCAGGAGGGCATCGGGCTGACCGAACCCGTCGCACAGGCCGTCCCACGGGCGGCACGGGCGGTGGAGGAGATCGTCGCGGCCTTACACAGCGCCACAACCTCGGCAGCCGAAAAGGGGTGCTGAGCCATGTGTTTGGGCATACCGGGGCAGGTCGTCGCAATGCTGGACGGTTACGAGGGCCAGCTCGCACTCGTCGATGTCGCCGGTGAACAACGCAAGGTCAACGTCGGCATGTTGCCGGACGAGACGTTCGCGCCCGGCGACTGGGTGATCATCCACATGGGCTTCGTCGTCGAGAAGACGGATCAGGCCGGGGCCGAACAGGCCATGGCCGGCCTGGAGTTGATGGGACGCGGGCGCACCGACCTGACACCCCACCCGGAGGCCGGCTGACATGACCGACACCCCCCTGCTGTTGCGGCCCCGCCCCCCTGACACCCAAGTGCGGCAGCGCGTCATGGTGACCGGCGTGGTACAGGGGGTCGGCTTCCGTCCGTTCGTGCATCGGATCGCAACCGAGCTGGGCCTGGCCGGATTCGTCGGTAACGACTCGAGTGCGGTCTTCCTCGAGGTGCAAGGCCTGCCCGCCGCGGTGGCGGAATTCGGGCGCCGGCTGTGCGCCGAGGCGCCGCCGCTGGCGCGGATCGCCGAGGTACGGTTCGCCGACGTCGCCGCCGATCCCGCGTGCCCACCCGAATTCCTGATCGTGCCAAGCCGATTGGCCGCCGGCACGACCACCCCCATCCCGCCCGACATCGCGGTGTGCGACGACTGCGTCGCCGAACTGTTCGACCCGCTCGACCGGCGTTACCGGCACCCGTTCGTGACGTGCACCAACTGCGGGCCGCGGTTCACCATTATCACCGAGCTGCCCTACGACCGGCCGGCCACCACGATGTCGCGGTTCGACATGTGTGCGCGCTGCACCACCGAATACCATGATCCGGCAGATCGCCGATTCCACGCGCAGCCGATTGCCTGCCCGGACTGCGGGCCGAGCCTGTGGTTCGCGTCGCCGGCTGGGCGGGTGAGCGGCTCGGACGCCGCGCTGACCGCCACCCAGGGCGCCCTGGCGTCCGGCGCCGTGGTGGCCATCAAGGGCGTCGGCGGCTATCACCTGGCCTGCGCCGTCAACGACGAGGCGGCGGTCGCCGCGTTGCGGAGACGGAAAGCGCGCGGCGCCAAGCCCTTTGCCATGCTGGTGCGCGACCTCGACGTGGCGCGCCGCTACGCCCACCTGGACGCCGCCGAGGCAGCGGTGCTGTCCGGTCCGGCCCGCCCGATCGTTTTGCTGCGGCGGCGCGCCGGCGCGCCGGTCGCCGATGGCGTCGCGCCCGGCAGCCCGCTGCTGGGGCTGATGCTGCCGTACTCCCCCGTTCATCACCTGCTGCTGGCGCCGGTACCCGGCGGCTCCGGACCGGGGCCCGATGCGCTGGTGCTGACCAGCGCCAACCGCTCCGATGAGCCCATCTGCTTCACCGACGACGATGCCGCGCGCAGACTTCTGCGGCCTCCTGCCGCTTTGTGCGATGCGGTGCTCGACCACGACCGGCCGATTCACGTGCCGTGCGACGACTCGGTGGTGCGCATCGTGCACGACGAGGAGGGTGCCCACGAGCTGCCGATCCGCCGATCCCGCGGCTACGCGCCGCTGCCGATCGACTTGAAGCTCGAGGGCCCCGCCGTGCTGGCCGTGGGCGGCGAATTGAAAAACACCTTCTGCCTCACCGACGGCCGCCGGGCCTACCTGTCCGGACACATCGGCGACATGGCCACCTGGGAGACGCTGCGCGCGTTCGAGCGGGCGGTGAGCCAGCTCAGCGAAATTCGCGGGCGGCCCGCGCGTTTGGCCGCCGACCTGCATCCCGGCTATCACACCCGGAGCTGGGCAGAGCGTCGTGCGGACGAGCGTCCGCTGGATCTGGTCCAGCACCATCACGCCCATGTGGTGTCGCTGCTGGCCGAACACGGGCGCCTCGGCGAACCCATCGTCGGGGTCTCGTTCGACGGCACCGGTTACGGCTGCGACGAAACCATTTGGGGCGGTGAGATCCTCACTCTCGACAGCCGTAGCCATCGTTTCGTTCGGGCCGGCCACCTGTCGGCGGTACCGCTGCCCGGTGGCGACGCGGCGGTGCGCAATCCGTGGCGGATGGCGCTGTCCCAGCTCTGGATGGCCGACATCGACTGGACCCCCGACCTGGCGCCGGTGGCCGCCGCGACCGCCGACGAACTGCGGCTCACCCGTTCACAATTGGAGACCGGGGCGGGCTGCGTGCCCTGTTCGAGCATGGGCCGCCTGTTCGACGCGGTCGCCTCCCTGCTCGGGGTGCGGCATCGCATCGACTACGAAGGGCAGGCCGCGATCGAACTCGAGGCACTGGCGCAGTCGCCCGGCGAAACCCGCACGCGGCCGTCGTTGCCCCTGACGGTGGGCCCTGACGGGGTGATCGATCCGGCCACGATGGTGCAGACGATGGTCGCGGCGCTGTACGCCGGAACACGACCGGCGTTGCTGGCCGCGGCGTTTCACCAAGCCGTCGCCGACGCCGTTGCCGAGGTCGTCATCCAGGTGGCGGACGGCACCACGCTGGTGGGCCTCACCGGCGGGGTGTTCCAGAACGTCCTGTTGCTGGACGCCTGCCGTACGCGGCTGCGGCAGAACGGGTTTGAAGTGCTCACACATCACGTCGTGCCACCGAACGACGGCGGGCTGGCCCTGGGGCAGGCCGCGGTCTCGGTGCTGACCGCGCAGGAGGAGGGGTTGACGCGATGATCACCACCGCCATCGATCGCGGCCTGAGCGCGGAACTGGCCGAAGACCTCGCCGCCACCGCCCTGACGCTGGCCAAGCGATTCGCCGCGGGCGCCACCATGTGGTCCATCGCGCCGTCGTGGGAACCTCATGCGCTGCACGTCGCGGTCGAATTCGTCCACCCGGTGATCATGGGCAAGCGCGCCCTGCCGGCCGTGGCGTTGACCGGGCCCGATCTGGTGGACCTGGTGCGGGTGTCGGTGCGCCCCGGCGACATCGTGATCGCGATCTCCGGTGCGGACAATGCCGACGTGCGCTCGGTGATGCGCCGCGCCCCGGCCTGGGGCGCCACCACGATCTGGATTGGCAGCGGCGACGCACCCCCGGCCGCCGCGGCCGATCACGTGCTGTGGCTGGACGATCCCGACCCGCGCGTGCCCGCCACCGGTGGCTTCGTGCTGTTCTACCACCTGCTGTGGGAGCTGACCCACGTGTGCTTCGAACACTCCGGGCTGCTCAAACCCAAACCCGGTGACGAAGTCTGTGTCACGTGCAGCGACGAGGGCCGGCTCGGCGAAGTGGTGAGCGCTTCGGTCGACGGACAGGCTAGGGTGCGCACCGCCCGGGGGATCGAGGACGTGGTCACCACGCTCGTCGACCCGGTCGCTGCCGGCGAGTTGGTACTGGTACACGCCGGAACGGCGATCAGCCACGTGGATGAGGAGGACGTTTCATGAGTCCCACCGACGAGCCCACGAACTTCTTGTACCCGTTCATCGACGCCGAAGAGGACGACCCCTCCGCGCTGCTCGCCGACCTCGCCGCATCCGCTCAGGCCAAGGCGTCCGAAAGCCTCGCGCTGCGCCGCTCCACGCTGGAAGCCAACGCCGACCTGCTGGCGGCCGCCGGCGCCGAGCTGGCGCGCCGATTCGCCGCCGGCGGAAGGATGTTCACCTTCGGCAACGGTGGCAGCTGCACCGACTGCACCACGCTGGCCGGACTGTTCGCGCGCCCACCGCTCGGCAATCCCCTGCCGGCCTGGTCGTTGACCGCCGACCAGGCGATCCTGACCGCACTGGGCAACGACGTCGGGTTCGAGCTGGTGTTCGCCCGGCAGCTGATCGCCCGCGCGCGCGACGGCGACATTGCGATCGCGATGTCCACCAGCGGCAATTCGCCCAACCTGCTGGCGGCGCTGGCCGAGGCGCACAAGCGCGGCCTGTACACCATCGGTTTCGCCGGCTACGACGGAGGCGCCTTCGTGAACAACCCGAACGTGGACGCCTGCTTCGTCGTTCGCTCGCAGAGCGTGCACCGCATTCAGGAATCCCAAGCGCTGGTCGGCTACCAGTTGTGGCTGGCCGTCCACGATTGCCTTGGCACAGATCAAGATTGGGGGGCGGCATGATGGCCAAGTCGGCGGGCGACTATCTGTCGTCGGGGCCGCGGTTCGGCGAAGGCGACGTGATACAGCGGATCGAGTCGTTCCGCCGGCGTCGCCCCCGGCTGCTCGACGATCATGTGACCCTGGCGCACGGGGCGGGCGGCAAGGCGTCGGCGGCACTGGTGGACGCGGTGTTCGTGGAGGCGTTTCGTAACCCGCTGCTCGAGTCGCTGGGCGACGGGGCCGTCCTGGCCCTACCCAGCGGCGAGCGGGTGGCGATGTCAACGGATTCCTTTGTGGTGCAGCCTCGCCGGTTCCCCGGCGGGTCCATCGGTCAACTCGCCATCCACGGCACCTGCAACGACCTCGCGGTGTCCGGCGCCGTGCCGTCCTGGATCTCGGCGGCGTTCGTGCTCGAAGAGGGCTTCCCGATCGCCGAATTGAAAGAGATCGTCGCCGACATGGCCGCCGCGGCCGCGGCCGCCGGCGTGCAGGTCGTCACCGGCGACACCAAGGTGGTACCCAAGGGCGCGGCCGACGGCCTGTTCATCACCACCGCCGGAACCGGCGTCATCCCCGCGGGCCGCGCGCTGTCCGCCCAGTCGGTCCGCGCCGGCGACAAGGTGCTGCTGTCCGGGTCGATGGGCGATCACGGCATGGCGGTGATGCTCGCCCGGGGCGACCTGGCCATCGAGGCCGACATCGCCTCCGACACCGCGTCGGTCAGCCCGTTGGTGGAGTTGTTGCTGGCGGCCGCCCCGTCCACCCGGTGGATGCGCGACGCGACTCGCGGTGGGGTCGGCACGGTGTGCAACGAATTGGCCCAGGCCTGCGGCCTCGGGGTGCTGCTAGAAGAGGAACGACTTCCGGTGGCTCCCATGGTGAATGGCGCCTGCGAGCTGCTCGGCATCGACCCCCTCTATGTCGCCAACGAGGGCAAGTTCGTCGCCGTCGTCGCACCGGAGGAGGCCGGGGCCGGACTGGCCGCATTACGGTCGCACCCCCTGGGCGCGCAGGCGGCCGAGGTCGGGGAAATCGTCGCCGAACCCGCGGAAACCGTGGTGTTGCGCACCGGATTCGGCGGGACCCGGATCGTCGACATGCTGGTCGGCGACCCGCTGCCCCGGATCTGCTGACGTGGCGATCGCAAGCGCGGCGAAGCCGGGCGCAGCGGGTCGCCACGAGACGAAAGGAGCATGAACATGTGTCTGGGAATTCCGGGCCGGATCGTGGAGATCACCGATCCCGCCAACTGCTTGGCCAAGGTTGACGTCAGCGGCGTGCAGCGGGCGATCAGTGTCCGGCTGCTGGAGAACGACATGCCCGCACCGGACGACTGGGTGCTGGTGCACGTCGGGTTCGCGATGGCCAAGATCGACGAGACCGAGGCGCTGCTCACCCTGGCCGCCATCAAGAAACTCGGCGACACCTACGCAGTCGAAATGCAGGCCTTCGATTCGTCGGCCATCATCTGAACCAAGGAGCGGCAATGAAATTCGTTGACGAATTCCGCGACCCGGCCGCGGCGCGCAAGCTGCTGACGGCCATCGAGCACCTGGCCGGGACCGGGGGCGAGACCTTCAAGTTCATGGAGGTGTGCGGCGGGCACACGCACACCATCTACCGGCACGGCATCGAACACCTGTTGCCCGACAACGTCGAATTGGTGCACGGCCCGGGCTGCCCGGTCTGCGTGATCCCGATGGGCCGCATCGACGACGCGATGTGGCTGGCCGGCCAACCCGACGTGATCTTCACCTGCTTCGGGGACATGATGCGGGTGCCCGGCTCGCACGGCAGCCTGCTGGACGCCAAGGCCCGCGGGGCCGACGTGCGGTTCGTCTACTCGCCGCTGGACGCGCTGAAGATCGCGGTCGACAACCCCGCCAAGCAAGTGGTGTTCTTCGCCATCGGTTTCGAGACCACCGCGCCCTCGACCGCGGTGACGCTGGTGCGGGCGCGCGAATTGGGCCTGCCCAACTTCAGTGTGTTCTGCAACCACGTCACCATCGTCCCGCCGATCAGGGCCATCCTGGAGTCACCGGACCTGCGGCTGTCGGGTTTCATCGGCCCCGGTCACGTCTCCACAGTGGTGGGCAACCGTCCCTACCGGTTCGTCCCGGAGGTGTATCGAAAGCCGTTGGTGGTGGCCGGTTTCGAGCCGTTGGACATCCTGGCCTCGGTCGCGATGCTGCTGCGTCAGATCCGTGAGGGCCGCTGCGAGGTGGAGAACCAGTACAAGCGCGTGGTGCCCGAGCACGGCAACCCCGCCGCGCTGGCGTTGATGGGCAAGGTGTTCGCGCTGCGTCCGCACTTCGAATGGCGTGGGCTGGGCTTCATCTCGCAGAGCGCGCTGCGGCTGCACGACGATTTCGCCGAGTTCGACGCCGAGCTGCGGTTCGCGATGCCCGGCGTGCGGGTCGCCGACCCGAAGGCCTGCCAGTGCGGTGAGGTGCTCAAGGGTGTGCTCAAGCCTTGGGAATGCAAGGTTTTCGGCACCGCCTGCACACCGGAGACACCGATCGGAACCTGCATGGTGTCCCCGGAGGGCGCCTGTGCGGCCTACTACAACTTCGGCCGCATGCACCGCGACGCCGTCAAGCTGGTGGGCCAGGCCGGTCGGGGGTGATCCTTGGCCGATCCGGACAGCCGCGACAAGGGCGCCGAGATGTTCGCCCGGTACGCCTACGCGCCCAACGCGCTCGGCTACTGCGGTCCCCCGTTGGGGGCCACCCTGCGCGACGGGTCGGTCGCCGACGTGCGTAGGGCGGCGACCAGGTTCTCCGGCGCGTGGCCCTATCTGCGGGTGCTGTCGAAACTGACCGGCATCGCCGACCCGCTGGATTACCGTCTGGTCGAATCGTATTGGCTCGGCGACGGCGTCGCCGCCGGCCTGGACCCGCAGGAATTCTTCGACGGGCTGCTCGCGATCATCGGCCCGCAGGCAGGCCACTACTGGGCGCACCTGACCGCGGATCTGGCGTGCGAGGCCGCCGGCAACCACTGCTTCCACGTGTTCGGGGTGTATCCGTGGACGCGGTTCCTGGGTCGGGGTATGGACGAGCAGCCGCTGAGCGTGTTGGATAACTGCCGAATCACCTCTGGGACAGTGCTTTCCCGCGACGCCGACCGCGTCGAGGTGTTGTGCCGGACGCTGGACTGGGACGGCCGGGCCCTGGCGCTGTCGAAGCCGTCGGCGCGCGTGCTCGAGGTGTGGGCCGACGGGTACAGCGCCGTGCCCGACGTGGCCGCCGGTGATGTGGTGGCGATGCACTGGGGCCGGTTGTGCGGGCGGCTGTCGCCGGCGCAGCTTCGTGCGCTGACCGACAGCACGAATCGGCAGCTGCTGGCGACCGGCCACCGACTGGCGCGCGTCTGACTTCACCGCCAGACTGGCCCCGTGCCTGGTTCTCTGTGCGACGTGCTGCCCGCCGCGGCCGCGCTGCTCGGGGTCCCGGATGCGGTGGACAACCTGGCGGTGGCGGACTGGGCGGGCGCCGACCGGATCGACCGGGTGCTCGTCGTGCTGGTCGACGGGCTGGGCTGGCACCTGCTTCCGCAGCTGGCCGGCAGCGCGCCGCTGCTCGCGTCCGTGCTGGCCGGTGCCACCGGGCGGCTGACCCGGCTGGACTGCACGTTCCCGTCGACCACGCCGACCAGCCTGGTGTCACTGGGCACCGGTGCGCTCCCGGGCGAGCACGGAATCCTGGGCTTTACGCTCAGGGTGCCCGGCACGGACCGGGTGCTCCACCACGTCCGGTGGCGCGACGACCCGCCCCCCGCCATCTGGCAGCCGGTGCCGACCTGGTTCGAACGGCTCAAAAACGCCGGCGTGAGCGCACGCGCCGTGCTGCCGGCCGCGTTCACCGGCAGCGGACTGACCGAGGCCGCGTATCGCGGCGCCGAATTCCACCCGGCCAGCCCCACCGACGACTACGCGCGGCTGGTGGCCGACGAGCTGCGCGCGGCGCCCGGGCTGGTCTATGGCTACACCGCTGAGCTCGACACCGCCGCCCACGCCTTCGGCATCGGCTCCGCGCACTGGCACACCGCGGCGACCAACATCGACGCGCTGCTGTCCAGCCTGCTCGAGGCGCTGCCCTCGAACGCGGCGGTGCTGGTGACCGCCGACCACGGCGGCATCAACGTTCCACCGGAGGCGCGCATCGACCTCGACGCCGACCCCCGGCTGGCCGAGGGAATCCGGGTGGTGGCCGGCGAGCCGCGGGTGCGGTATCTGCACACCGAGCCGGGCGCCGCCGCCGACGTGCAGGCCGTGTGGGGCGAGCTGCTGGACGGCCACGCCACCGTGTACAGCCGCGAGCAGGCGGTGGCCACCGGCATGTTCGGGCCGGTGGCCGCGCAACACATCGAGCGGCTCGGCGACGTGGTGGTCGTCTGTTCCGGCGACGCCGCGGTGCTGGCCAGCGCACACGAACCGCCGGAAACGGCCCGCCTGGTCGGCTTTCACGGCGGAGCCACCGCGGCGGAGATGGCGATCCCGCTGCTCGCTTTCCGGCCGTAGCGCCTGTCGGTGACCGGTGCTACACGTGCATGCAGTCTCCCCAGATCGGACCGGCAATGGATGACACCGAACGGACCCGTCGTGACGACGAATTCCGCCGCCTGCGGGGTCCAATCGCTGACGGATGGGCGCCAGCCGCACCACCTGCGCAAACACTCATCGGACTCGGACCGAGTTCACAGCTCGCTCGAACAATTCACCGATCTTCGCGCGGTACATTCGGTGCACTGTGGTTTTCCGGGGCGTTGGCGTAACTCGGCGATGGCAGCTGGCCATCGCGGTTACCGCGGCACTGGGGGTGTTCATCGCCCTGGTCACCGGCTTGTGGGTGCGGCCCAACTTCGCCGCGGCGGCGCCGCCGGAGCCGGCGGCGTGGTCAGCGGCAACCGTCGGCGCGCAGGCCGGGCTGACGCATGAGCGTCCCGTCGCCATCGGCCGGGCCGCCGCGCGGTCTTCGGCACCGGCAAACCAAACCCACACGAAGCCGTTCCGCAGCGCGTGGATGACCAAGGAACGGCCCCTGACGTGGAACCGGTTGTCACCGCAGTCGGTGCTGACGCCGGCGCCGTTGTCATTCACCCCGACAGGGGTTGCGCCCGGCGGCACTCAACCCCGCGCGCCCGCGGCCGTCACGCCCGACCGAGATATCTTGACCCGGATCTGCGTCGCCCGCCGCTGATCGTTGCGCCCGCGCTGGGCGTGGTTCGCCGACGCACGGTGTGCGCGCGACACGTGAGCGCCCCACGGCTTGTAACCCCCGTGTCTATCTCGTGAAAGAAGACCCTCATGTTTTCGGGCACCACTTGTACCGCCACAGGCAGGCGGAGGTTGTCATGAATTTCGCGACGATATCTCCGGAGGTCAGCTCCGGGCTGATGTATTCGGGTCCCGGCGCGGGATCGATGATGCGCGCCGCGGCGGCGTGGGAAGCGTTGGCCGCACGGCTCTTCAGCGCGGCGGCCGACTACCGGGCGGTGACCGCACGGCTGGCGGCGGACGGCGACGGCGCGGCACTCAGCCAAGCCGCGGCACGCTACGTGGACTGGCTCGACGCCGTCGCGGCCCGCAGCGAGCACGCGGCCACCCAGCTCACGGCGGCGGCCGCCGCGCATCAGTCCGCCTTCACGGCGACGGTGCCGCCACCGGAGATTGCCGGCAACTGGACGCGACGAACGTCGCTGGTGTCGACGAATTGCCTGGGCCAGCGGAGCGCGTTGATCGCGAACGTCGACGCCGAGTACGACGCGATGTGGGCGCGAAACGCCGACGCCATGCATGCCTACGCCGAGGCTACGGCCGGTGCCGTGACGATGGCCCCCTTCCCCGCTCTGCCGGGCAATCCCGCTGTGAAGAAACGCAATTGGGCCCTGCAGTCGGCGCCGGACGTCATATCCGCCGGCTGCGAACTGATGTCGGCGATACCCGACGCCCTCAAAGGGCTGTCGTCGTCGCCGCTGACCAGGCTCGAAGCGTCCCTCGCCGCGGTCACCCCGTCGCTGTCGAAACTGAATTCGGTGACCGCGCCGTCGGACTTCGCGATCGGCCACCTCAATTCGATGAACAAGACGGCGGCCCTGCAATCGCTGTTCCCCAAGCCCGCTGTCACCGACGGCGTGAATGCGGGCCTGGGGCGCGGGACGCCAGTCGGTATGCTGTCGGTGCCGCGCGCCTGGGCGGCCGCCGCCCCGATGATGAAGCGGCTGCGCGAGGACCGGGTCGGGGAGCCCATCCGCCTGGTCGCGATCAGCGAGCATCCCGGGTCACATGCGGCCGATAAGTACGGCGGTTAAAGCGGGGTGACGTAGGCGGCGCTGATGCCGCCGTCGACCATGAACGTCGAAGCTGTGATGAACGACGCGTCATCGCTGGCCAAAAATGCTACCGCCGAAGCGATTTCGTCGGGGTTGGCGAATCGTCCCACCGGGACGTGCACCAGCCGGCGGGCGGCCCGCTCGGGGTCCTTGGCGAAAAGCTCTTGCAGCAGCGGGGTGTTAACCGGCCCGGGGCACAGCGCGTTCACCCGGATGCCCTGCCGGGCGAACTGCACACCCAGTTCGCGCGACATGGCCAGCACCCCGCCCTTGGAGGCGGTGTAGGAGATCTGCGACGTCGCCGACCCCAGGACGGCGACAAACGACGCCGTGTTGATGATCGAGCCCTTCTCCGCGGGAACCATGTGCCGCAACGCCGCCCGGCAGCACAGGTACACCGACTTCAGGTTGACGTCTTGGACACGTTGCCACGCCGGCAGTTCGGTGTTCTCGATGAGGTCGTCGTCGGGCGGCGAGATGCCGGCGTTGTTGAACGCGATGTCGATGCGCCCGTGGGCCCGCGCCGCGGTGTCGAAGAGCGCGTTGACCGCGGCCTCGTCGGACACGTCGGTGGGCACGAACAAGCCGGACAGTTCGTCGGCCGTCGCACCGCCCGCGTCGGCGTCGATGTCGCCGACCACGATGGTGGCGCCCTCGGCATGCATCCGCCGCGCCGCGGCCAGCCCGATGCCGCCGCCGGCGCCGGTGACGACGGCCACGCGGCCCGCCAATCGTTGGGTGAGATCGACCGCCACCGCCTAGTCCTCTCTGATCGCGATGAACACGTTCTTGGTCTCGGTGAAGTGCAGCGGCGCGTCCGGGCCCAGCTCACGGCCCAGCCCGGACTGCTTGAACCCGCCGAACGGCGTGCTGTACCGCACCGACGAGTGCGAATTCACCGACAGATTGCCGGATTCGATCGCCCGGGACACGCGCAGCGCACGGGACAGGTCGTCGGTCCAGATCGACCCGGACAGCCCGTAGCTGGTGTCGTTGGCCAACCCGATGGCGTCCTGCTCGTCGTCGAACGACAGCACCGTGACGACCGGGCCGAAGATCTCGTCGGTGACGCTGCGGTCGGTGCGCTGCGGAGTCAGAACCGTTGGCGGAAACCAGAATCCACGGCCGGTCGGCGCGGTGCCGCGGAACGCGACGGGGGCGTCGTCGGGCACATACGACGCGACCTTGTCGCGGTGCGCGGCCGACACCAGTGGACCCATCTCGGTGTCCCGGGACGCCGGGTCGCCGACGACGACGCCGGCGACGGCGGGCTCGAGCAGCTCCATGAACCGGTCATAGACGCCGTGCTGCACCAGGATTCGGCTGCGGGCGCAGCAGTCCTGCCCCGCGTTGTCGAACACCCCGGCCGGCGCGGTCGCCGCGGCGCGCTCGAGGTCGCAGTCGGCGAACACGATGTTGGCGCTCTTGCCGCCCAGTTCCAGGGTCACCCGCTTCACGTGTGCGGCCGCACCGGACATCACCCGCTTGCCGACGTCGGTGGACCCGGTGAACACGATCTTGCGGATGCCGGGGTGGCTGATAAACCGCTCCCCGACCACCGCGCCCGGACCCGGCAGCACCTGCAGCAGGTCCGCGTCGAGTCCGGCTTGCACCGCGAGCTCACCGAGCCGGATGGTGGTCAGCGGCGTCGCCTCGGCGGGTTTGATCAGCACGGCGTTGCCCGCGGCCAGGGCCGGTGCGAAACCCCACGACGCGATCGGCATCGGGAAGTTCCACGGCGTGATCACACCGACCACGCCCATCGGCTCGTTGAACGTGACGTCCAGGCCACCGGCCACGGGAATTTGCTTGCCGGACAAGCGTTCCGGGCTGGCCGCGTAGAAGTTCAACACGTCGCGGACGTGACCGGCCTCCCATTCGGCCGACGCGATGGGATGCCCGGAGTTGGCCACCTCGAGTGCGGCGAGCTCGCCGAGATGGGCGTCGACGGCGGCGGCGAAGTCCCGCAGTCCGGTGGCCCGCTCGGCCGGGGACAACCGCGCCCACCGCCGCTGGGCCGCCCGCGCCCGGTCCACCGCGTCGTCGACCGCGGCCGCGTCGGCGTGTTCGACCGAGCGCAGCACTTCCTCGGTCGCCGGGTTGATCAGCCGCGCGGCGCTCAACTCGCGCGCCCCGCGTAGGACCGGGCCGCGTCGACGATCGCGGCGAACAACCGCAGGTCTTCCAGCGACTGTTCAGGATGCCATTGCACCGCAAGCACAAACCTGTCGCCGGGCAGCTCCAGCCCCTCGACGACGCCGTCGGCGTCCCGCGCGCTGACCACCAGGCCGTCCGCCACCCGGTCGACGGCCTGGTGGTGATAGCTCGGCGCGTCGGCGGACTCCCCGACCAGCGCGGCCAGCCGGGTGCCCGCCACCGTGCGCACCGGCAGCCTGGTGAACACCCCGTTGCCCGCCCGATGTCCGCTGTGCCCGAGCACGTCGGGCAGGTGCTGGTGCAGCGTGCCGCCCAGCGCGACGTTGAGCACCTGTGCGCCGCGGCAGATTCCGAGTACCGGCAGGCCCCGCCGCAGCGCGCCCTGCAACAGCGCGAATTCCCAGGCGTCGCGGTCGGGGCGGGGTGCGTCGGTGGTCGGGTGCGGTTGCTGGCCGTAGCTGGCGGGGTCCAGGTCGTATCCCCCGGTGATCACTAATCCGTGCAGGCCGTGCAGTACCGCGTCGACGATCTCGGCGTCAACCGGCTGCGGTGGCAGCAACACCGCGATCCCGCCGGACAGGATGACGCCCTCGAAGTAGTCGGACGGTAGGTACCCGGCGCGGATGTTCCAGATGCCGGTCTGCACCTGCTCCAGATACGTCGTCAGGCCGATCACCGGGCGGCTTCGCGACGGGTCGCCACCATCAAACTCACAGGCGTTCAAACCCACGCATCCTCTCCCAGTCGGTGACCGCCGCGTTGAACGCCGCCAGCTCCACCCGGGCGTTGTTCAGATAGTGGGCGACCACGTCGTCGCCGAACACCTCCCGCGCGAGCGTCGAGTGCTCGAACACCGAGGCCGCCTCAGCCAGCGTGACGGGCAACCGCTCGACGCCGGGAGCCTGGTAGGCGTTTCCCGCGCAGGGCTCCGGTAGCTCGAGGCCCCGTTCGATACCGTACAGCCCGCCGGCGACCATCGCCGCCACCGCCAGGTAGGGGTTGACGTCGCCGCCGGGGACCCGGCACTCGACCCGGGTGTTGGGACCGTGGCCGACCACCCGCAGCGCGCAGGTGCGATTGTCCAATCCCCACGCCAGCGCGGTGGGCGCGAAGCTGCCGTCGGCGAATCGCTTGTAGGAGTTGATGTTCGGCGCATAAAAGAGTGTGAGGTCGCGCAGGGTGGCCAGCAGGCCGGCCAGGAAACCGCAGAACGCCGACGACATGCCGTGCGGGCGGCTGGGGTCGGCGAACACCGCGCCGCCCTGCGGATCGCGCAGCGAGAGGTGAACGTGACAGCTGTTCCCTTCTCGCTCATCGTATTTGGCCATGAACGTCAGGCTCTTGCCGTGCTGGTCGGCGATCTCCTTGGCGCCGTTCTTGTAGATGACGTGGTTGTCGCAGGTGACCAGCGCGTCGGCGTAGCGAAAGCCGATTTCCTGCTGCCCCCTGTTGCATTCGCCCTTGACGGCCTCGAATCGCAGCCCGGCGCCGATCATTCCCCGGCGGATGTCGCGCAACAGCGGCTCCATGCGCGACGACGCCGAGATCGCGTAGTCGATGTTGTAGTCGCTGGCCGGGGTCAGCCCGCGGTATCCGTTGGCCCAGGCCTGGCGATAGGGCTCGTCGAACACGATGAATTCCAGCTCGGTGGCGGCGTTGGCGGCCAGGCCCCGATCGGCCAGCCGGTCCAGCTGGCGGCGCAGGATCGCCCGCGGCGAGACGGTTACCGGGCTGCCGTCGGCCCAGCCCACGTCGGCGATCACCAACGCCGTACCGGGCAGCCAGGGAATGCGCCGCAAGGTGGACAGGTCGGGCCTGGCCACCGTGTCGCCGTACCCGGTGTCCCAGCTCGACATCGCGTACCCGCCCACGGTGTTCATGTCGACGTCGACGGCGAGCAGGTAGCCGCAGCACTCGGCGCCGTGGGCGGCCACGTCGTCGACGAACAGCCGCGCGTCGATCCGCTTCCCGACCAGCCGGCCCTGCATGTCGGCGAACGCCACGATGACGGTGTCCACCTCGCCGGTGCCCACGAGTCGTTCGAGCGCGGTCAATGACAACATGGCAGCGTTCGGATCGGTCACAGCACTTTCTTCACTGGCCATGACCGTCAGTCAACCAGGCGCTACCAGCTGCTGGTGCGCAAAATGATCTCGGCGGCCAGCTGGGCCGTCGACTCCTGCACGGTGCGCCGCCCGAGGTGCACAACGCGGTAGTCGGCGTAGACGTAGCGCTGGCTGGCCTGGGCCACCGCCCGGGCGGCCGGCGAGCTGACCAACACGGTGGTGCCGATCTCGACCGGCGGGCAGTGTCCGTCGGTGATGGCGCCGTCGTAATTGCCGGCCCGCGGATGGCCGCGGTCGATTACCACCAGGCCGACGAACCGGCCCAGCCGGGTCGCGGTCAGTTCCCAGGCGAGTTCGCCGCCGGCGCGGTCCCCCATCACCACGGCCCACCCGATGCCCAGCGCGTCGAGGATGCCGATTATCGACTTGGGGGTCAGGCGCGGATCGAAGCCAACCACGACCGTTCGAAGCGATGCGGTGTGCAGCCGCTCGCAGACGGCGTCGTAGGCCGCGGGGGCGCGGTCCTCGTCGCCCAGTATGACGACGACGACGCCGTTCTCCGGACCGCCCACAACCACCGGGACGGGGAACCCGTCCAGAGTGGTCATCATCGAGGACACCCAAGCACGCTACAGCCAAACGACATGCGAGCGCGACGATTCTGGGCATCTGGGATGCAAATTAGGTATTTGACCATAGCGTCAACTGCAGCGTTCATGCCGATTCTGCGGCGAATGCCCTACGGCGACAAGCGACTTGCGAGAACCGGCCGCCGCGGCGGACCATCAAGCAGACTGAGAACCCCCTCGATGTCCAGATGAGACGCCAGCAGGTCGGCGGCGAGATCGAGCTGGGCATCGCGGCGCGCGGCGACGTTGACGTCGCCGACCACGAAACCGCCGCGCCCGGCCGCATCGGCGACCCGGCGCAGCCACCCGCGCCGGAAATCGTCGTTGTCGAGCAGGCCGTGCCAATGGGTCCCGAAGACCGCGCCGCGCACCACACCCTGCGGACCCTGGTCCGCATCGGCCGCGAACCAGACCTGCTCGGCACAGCGGGCGACCCGCCCATGGTGGATCTCGTAGCCGGTGAGGGGCCGCTGCCAGCGGTGCAAGGTCTTCTCCGGATCAAAGGCGATGTCGGCGTCGAGCAGACCCAGGCCCGGCACGCCCGCGGTCCCGGATTCCACCGGATCGTCCAGGCGACTGCACAGCATTTGAAATCCCCCGCAGATTCCCAGCACCGGCTTGCCGGCGTCGGCGTGCGCGGAGATCGCGTCGGCCAGGCCGCGATCGCGCAGCCAAGACAGGTCGGAGACAGTGGCTTTGCTGCCGGGGATGACGATCAGGTCGGTGTCGGTGAGGTCGGCGGGGTCGGTGACCCAGCGCACCAGCACACCCGGTTCGCAGGCCAGCGCCTCGACGTCGGTGGAGTTGGAGATCCGGGGCAGTCGGATGGCGGCCACCCGCAGCCACTGTTCGCCGTGCGGGGGTGCGGGCGTGCCGATGACGCGGTGCGCGACCACCGACAGCGAGTCCTCGGCGTCCAGCCACAGCTCGTCGGCGTATGGCAGCACGCCGTAGGTCGGGCGGCCCGTCATGTCGTGCAGCTGGCGCAACCCGGGCTCGAGCAGCGCGGGGTCGCCACGGAATTTGTTGACGATGAAGCCGGCGATCAGGGCCTGGTCGTCGGGCTCGAGCACCGCGACCGTCCCGAACAGATGCGCCAGCAGGCCGCCGCGGTCGATGTCCCCGACCAGGAGCACCGGCAACTGCGCGGCCCGGGCCAGTCCCATGTTGGCCAGATCGGTGGCGCGCAGGTTGATCTCGGCCGGCGAACCGGCTCCCTCGCAGATCACCGCATCGAATTCGTCACGCAGGCAGGTCAATTCGTCGACTACGAGGGAGGCTAGCCGATCACGATGTCGCACATAGCTTGTGGCGCTGACCGAGTCGGCGACCTGACCCTTGATCACCAGCTGCGAGGTGCGGTCACTGCCCGGCTTGAGAAGGATCGGGTTGAACCGCACGCTCGGCTCCAGCCCCGCCGCGCGCGCCTGGATCGCCTGGGCGCGGCCGATCTCACCGCCCTCGACGGTCACCACGGAGTTGTTGGACATGTTCTGCGCCTTGAACGGGGCGACCCGCACCCCGCGGCGGGCCAACAACCGGCACAGGCCCGCCACCACCACCGATTTCCCGGCGTCGGAGCTGGTGCCCGCGACCAGCAGCGCTCCGGTCATCCGGCAAACGTCATGGCAGGGTGAGGATTTCGACGCCGGTGTCGGTGACGAGCAGGGTGTGCTCGAACTGCGCGGTCCACTTGCGGTCGCGGGTGACCACGGTCCAGCCGTCGTCCCAGATCTCGTAGTCCAAGCCGCCGAGGTTGATCATCGGTTCGATGGTGAACGTCATTCCCGGTTGCATGACGGTGGACACCGACGGCTGGTCGTAGTGCAGGACGACCAGGCCGTTGTGGAACGTGGTGCCGATACCGTGGCCGGTGAAGTCACGAACGACGTTGTAGCCGAACCGGTTTGCGTAGGACTCGATGACGCGGCCGACGACCGAGAGGGCACGTCCGGGCTTGACGGCGTTGATGGCACGCATCGTCGCCTCACGGGTGCGCTCCACCAGCAGCCGGTGTTCCTCGGAGACGTCGCCGGCCAGGAACGTCGCGTTGGTGTCGCCGTGCACACCGTCGATGTAGGCGGTGACGTCGATGTTGACGATGTCACCGTCCTCGATCACGGTCGAGTCGGGGATCCCGTGGCAGATGACCTCGTTGAGCGACGTGCAGCACGACTTCGGGTAGCCCTTGTAGCCCAGCGTGGAGGGGTAGGCGCCGTGGTCGACCATGTACTCGTGGGCGACGCGGTCCAGTTCGTCGGTGGTCACCCCGGGCGCGACGGCCTTGCCCGCCTCCACCAGCGCGGCGGCCGCGATCTGGCCGGCTACGCGCATCTTCTCGATCACCTCGGGTGTCTGCACCCACGGTTCGCTGCCCTCTTGGGCCGTGGACTTGCCGACGTATTCGGGGCGCGGGATACGGCCGGGCACCGGCAGAGTCGGGGACAACTCTCCGGGGGAAAGCGCGGTGCGAGCAGGCATGCGATCAGCTTAACCGCGGTCCAGCTAAGCGATTAGGGCCGCGGGCGGCGCAGCAGCGAGCGGCGCGGTCCCCGGATGTTGACCGAGCCGCAGACCACCCGACCGGTCAGCACCACATGCGGCCTGCCCTCACCAGGCGGGTCTTTGCGCCGGTCGCTGGCGCTGCCGACGTAGACCTCGACGTCGTCGATCGACGCGCTGGCACCGTCGGGCAATCGAATCTCCACCGAGCCGAACCTCATGTCGAGTTCGATGACCACCACCGGGCCCGCGAACCGCGCCTTGGTGAGGTCGAGTTCCACCGAGCCCAGGCGGCGGACCAGGGCCAGCCGGGTGGGCACCGTCCATTCGCCGTGGCGCCTCAGCGAACCCGCCCAGCCGCGCAATTCCACCCGGTCGGCCGCGGAGGTAACGATGGCGCCCGGTCCCGGCAGGTCGCCGACCAGCCCGTCCAGCTCGCCGCGGGTGCGCGCGTAGGACACCTGCGACGAGCGCTGCTCGAACTCGTCGATGTCGATCAGCCCGAGCGCGACGGCGTTGTGCAGTCGCCGCATCGTGCCGTTGCGGTCGGCGTCGGAGACCCGCAAGGCCACCATGTCGCCGCCGGTATCGGTCATGTTCGCAATTTACCGCTGATGCGGCCCGGTGCGACCTGCGCTAGGCAAGATGGCGCCGCCCCGCTGCGACCGGCGCACGCGCCGCGCTTGCGACCGGCGCTAGGCCAGATGGCGCCGCCCCGCTGCGCCCGGCGCACGCGCCGCGCTTGCGACCGGCGCACGCGCCGCGCTTGCGACCGGCGCTAGGCCAGGAAGTTCGGCGGCAGCGCCTCGAACATGAACTTGGTCATCCGGACCGCCCACTCGGAGCTGCCGCCTCCCACGATCAGCGAGGCGAAGGCCAGGTCGCCGCGGTATCCGGCGAACCAGGAATGCGATCCGCCCGGAAACTCGGCCTCACCGGTCTTTCCGTAGATCTCGCCGCAGCCCGCGATCTCCTTGGCGGTCCCGTTGGTCACCACCAGCCGCATCATCGGCCGCAGCGCATCGATCATCTTCGGGCTGATCGGCGTGGTGTCCCCCTGGACCGCCGTCTGCCGGCCCGCGATCAGTTGGGGCACGGGTGTCTTGCCGGCGGCGACCGTGGCCGCCACCAGGGCCATGCCGAACGGGCTGGCCAGCACCTTGCCCTGGCCGAAACCGTCCTCCGTGCGTTCGGCCAGGTCCACCGTCGGGGGCACCGACCCCGTCACGGTGGTGACGCCGTCCACCGTGTAGTCGAGGCCGATCCCATACTGGGCGGCCGTCTGGGTCAGACCGCGTGGCGGCATCCGGCTGCTCAACTCCGCGAAGGTGGTGTTGCACGAGCTGGCGAATGCGCGCGACAGCGACACCACGCCGAGATCGAAGCCGCCGTAGTTGGGCACGGTGCGGTGCCCGATGTCGAGGTGGCCGGGGCAGCCGAGCATCGAGTTGGGCGTGGCCATGTCGCGGTCGACGGCGGCGCCGGCGGTGATCATCTTGAACGTCGACCCCGGTGGGAACAGGCCGTTGGTGGCGGGCAAACCGTCCGCGTCGGCCCCGCCGTTCTGCGCGATCGCGAGGATCTCCCCGGTCGACGGCTTGATCACGACGATCATCGCCTTGCCGCCCTTGTTGTCGACCGCGCGCTGGGCGGCGTTCTGCACGACCCGGTCCAGGGTGATCGATACCGACGGCGCCGGCGACCCTTCGACCTCGTGCAGCACCTCGACCTCGACGCCGTTCTGGTTGACGCTCACCACCCGCCAGCCCGCCTGGCCGTCGAGTTGGTCGACCACGGCCTTCTTCACCGCGGAGATGACCGCCGGCGCGAAATGCGGGTCGGTGGGCAGCATTTCGGGCTGGGGGGTGACCACGACGCCGGGCAGATGCCCGACCAGCGGGGACACCTTGTCGTTGTCGTCGGGGTGCAGCGTCACGCCCAGGTCCACCGGGCGCGGCGTCGAGCTGGCCTGCTCGGCGAGCAGCTGCGGGTCGTTGAGGGCCCCGTTGAAGGGGTGCAGCACGTCGACGATCGCGTGGGCCGTGCTGAACAGGGCCGGTCCGGCCTGGGTGGCGTCCAGCGTGTAGTGGTACAGGTAGCCGGGCACCAGCACGTCGCTGCCGCCGAGTTCGTTCACCGAGGCGCGGTGCGGCCGGTCGGCCCGCAGCGCGAACGTCTGGTGCTCGCCCAGCTTGGCGTGCAGCGCGGTGGTAGTCCACCGCACCGCCCAGTGCCCCTCGTCGCGCGCCATCCGCAGCTGGCCGTCGTACGTCCAGGTCCGGTTCTTGGGCAGGTGCCAGGTGAAGCGGTAGCCGACGGTGCCGCTGTCCTCGGCGTACTTGGCGTTGAGGATCTGCGCGTCGAGGTGGGAGGCCTGCAGGCCGGACCAGGCCGCGTTGAGCGCCTCGCGGGCCTCGTTGGGACTGTCGCTGAGCTGCGCGGCGGTCGCGGTGTCGCCAACGGCCAGGGCGCGGAAGAACTTCTCCGCCGCCGGGCCCGGGCCGTCGGGCCGGGGCGTGCATCCGGACAGGACGATGACCGCGACCAGCAGCAAGCCTGAGGCGGATGAGGCCATTGTTGTTCTAGTTGCCATCGTTGCAAATGTTAAGAACTGCGGGCTGAACGGCGGCGCCGACACACCGAGACCCAACCGTTATACGTGGATCGGGGTCGAACGCTCGCGCGAATGTGCGGGCAGCCGCGCAGTCGGGGCCGAGTGTGCGGACAGCCGCACCCTCGCTCGCAAGGAGTGATCCGCTAGTCGAGCAGCACCGTCGCGAAGGTGCCGATCTCAGTGAAGCCCACTCGAGCGTAGGCGGCGCGCGCCACCGTGTTGAAGTCGTTGACGTAGAGGCTGGCGGTGCGCCCGGTGCCGACGATCACCGCGGCGACCGTCGCGGTGCCGGCGGTGCCCAGGCCCAGTCCACGCCACTCCGGGTGCACCCACACCCCCTGGATCTGGCCCACCCGCGGGGACTGCGAGCCCACCTCGGCCTTGAAGACGACCTGCCCGTGCTCGAACCGCGCCCAGGCCCGCCCGGCCGTGATCAGGCTGGCCACCCGCCGCCGGTAGCCGCGGCCGCCGTCGCCGAGCCGCGGGTCGACGCCCACTTCGCCGATGAACATGTCGACGGCGGCCACCAGGTAGGCGTCCAGCTCCTCGGGCCGGACCTGCCGCACACCGGGATCCAGCTCGCAGCTGGGGTGGTTGGACAACGCCAGCAGCGGCTGGTGGTCGCGCACGTCACGGGCCGGGCCCCACGCCGCCTCGAGCCGCTCCCACATCGGCATCACCAAATCGGCCCTGCCGACCAGCGACGAGCAGCGCCGCGTCCCCCGCATGGCCTCGTCGGCGAACGCGCTCAGGTCGGCGGGCGCGCCCCGCAGCGGGATCAGGTTGGCGCCGGCGAAACACAGCGATTCGTCGGCACCGCGCAGCGTCCACAGTTCGCCGCCGATCGAATTCGGGTCGATGCCATGGTCGGCCACCCGGGCGGCGACCATGCACGAGGCGACGGGATCGCCGTCGAGCACCCGCCAGACCGCGGCCGCGTCGCGCACCACGGACACCCGTCGCTCACCGACAAGGCGGAACAGGGGCGGAGCCGACATATGGCGAACTCTCTGTGGTGCGAACTCTCAGACCGGCGTTGGCGTTTATCAGCTTACGGTGACAACAGGTGAACCGCTGGATGTTGCTTCCGGCCCGTCATCGCTGTTCATCTCCGAGGCGATCCGCATTGCCTCTTCGATCAACGTCTCGACAATCTGCGCCTCGGGCACGGTCTTGATGACTTCGCCGCGAACGAAGATCTGGCCCTTGCCATTTCCCGACGCGACACCGAGGTCGGCCTCGCGGGCCTCCCCCGGACCGTTGACCACGCAGCCCATCACGGCGACGCGCAGCGGCACGTCCAGACCGTCCAGGCCGGCGCTCACCGCGTTGGCCAACGTGTACACGTCGACCTGGGCGCGACCGCACGACGGGCACGACACGATCTCCAGCCCGCGCGGCCGCAGGTTCAGCGACTCGAGGATCTGGTTGCCGACCTTGACTTCCTCGACCGGCGGCGCGGACAGCGACACCCGGATGGTGTCGCCGATGCCGCGCGACAGCAGGGCGCCGAAGGCGACCGCGGACTTGATGGTGCCCTGGAAGGCCGGACCGGCCTCGGTGACCCCGAGATGCAGCGGGTAATCGCACTGCGCGGCCAGCTGCTCGTAGGCGGCGACCATCACCACCGGGTCGTTGTGCTTGACGCTGATCTTGATGTTGCCGAAGCCGTGCTCCTCGAACAGCGAGGCCTCCCACAGCGCGGACTCGACCAGCGCCTCGGGGGTGGCCTTGCCGTACTTCTCCATGAACCGCTTGTCCAGCGAGCCGGCGTTGACGCCGATGCGGATCGGGATGTTCGCCGCTGCAGCCGCTTTGGCGACCTCGCCGACCCGGCCGTCGAATTCCTTGATGTTGCCGGGGTTTACCCGCACCGCGGCGCACCCCGCGTCGATGGCCGCGAAGATGTACTTGGGCTGGAAGTGGATGTCGGCGATGACCGGGATCTGGCTGTGCCGGGCGATCTCGGCCAGCGCGTCGGCGTCCTCCTGACGCGGGCAGGCCACCCGGACGATGTCGCAGCCGGCCGCGGTCAGCTCGGCGATCTGCTGCAGCGTCGTGTTGACGTCATGCGTCTTGGTCGTGCACATCGACTGCACCGAAATCGGATAGTCGCTGCCGACCCCGACGTCGCGGACCATCAGTTGGCGCGTGGTACGCCGGGGAGCGAGCGTGGGCGCCGGAGTCTGCGGCATGCCCAGGCCAATGGTCACTGTGTTGATTCCTTCGGTTTCGTTATTGGAAGAGCCTGATCGGGTTGACCAGATCGGCGGTCACGGTGAGCAGCATGTAGCCGACCACGAACACCAGCACGACGTACGTCGCGGGCATGAGTTTGAGGTAGTTCACCGGCGCGGCCGCGACCATGCCGCGTGCCGACCGGACCAGGTTGCGGATCTTCTCGAACACCGCGATGGCGATGTGGCCGCCGTCAAAGGGCAGCAGCGGCACCAGGTTGATCGCACCCAGGATGAGGTTCAGCTGGGCCAGGAAGAACCAGAACGCCACCCACAACCCGTGGTCGACGGTGTCGCCGCCGATGATGCTGGCGCCGACGACGCTCATCGGCGTCTGCGGGTCGCGCTGCCCGCCGCCGATGGCGTGCACCAGCGCGCCGACCTTCGTGGGGATCGCGACGAGCGCCTTGCCCACCTCGCCGGTGAGGTCACCGGCGAAGGCGACGGTGGCCGGGATCGCCGTGAACACCCCGTAGTGCATGGGCGCGACCTTGACGGCGCCGACGCCGATGGCGCCGACCGTCGAGGGCTGCTGCTGGCCGCCCTGCCCGTTGGTCCCGGTGGTCAGGTAGCGCTGGGTGGTGGTGACGTCGACGTAGGTGGTGATCGTGGTGCCGTTGCGCTCGGCGACGATCGGGACGTTGCCGTGCGCCTTACGGATGGCGGCGGCCATGTCCTCGAAGGTCGACACCGGGGTGTCGCCCACCTTGACGATCACGTCGCCCGGCCGGATTCCGGCGAGCGCCGCCGGTCCGGGCCCGGTGCAGTCCGCGATCTTGCCGGGCGCTACTTCCGGTGCCACACAAGCGGTTTCGCCGACCACCGCCTGGGTCGGCGGATGCAGGTTCGGCAGCCCCCAGATCAGCGCGATCCCGTAGAGCAGCACCAGGCAGATGATGAAGTTCGCGGCGGGCCCGGCGAACAGCACCGCGACCCGCTTCCAGACCTTCTGCTTGAACATGGCGCGGTCGGTCTCGTCGGGCGCCAACTCCTCCACCGAGGTCATGCCGGCGATGTCGCAGAAGCCGCCCAGCGGAACCGCCTTAAGGCCGTACTCGGTCTCACCGCGCCGGGTCGACCACAGGGTGGGGCCGAAGCCGACGAAGTAACGCCGCACCTTCATGCCGGTCGCGCGCGCAACCCACATATGCCCGCACTCGTGCAGGGCCACCGAGATCAGGATGGCCAGTGCGAACAGCACAATGCCGATGACGAACATCATTTGGTTGCGAAGACCTTTCTCACACCACTCCGGAGGCTTTTGCTGACACCTTGGCGGGCTGGGCTTGCGCGACGGCACGCTGCGCCCGGTCACGTGCCCAGCGCTGCGCGTCGAGTACCTCATCCACGTTAGCGGGTGAAACGGCCCATTGGTCGGCGGCGTGCAGCACGTCGGCGATGGTTTTGACAATCGCGGGGAACCCGACCCGGCCCGCGAGGAACGCCTCCGCCGCCTCCTCGTTGGCCGCGTTGTAGACGGCGGTCATGCAGCCACCGGTCTGCCCGGCGTGCCGGGCCAGCTCGACGGCGGGGAAAACGTCGTCGTCCAGCGGCTCGAAATCCCAGCTAGACGCCGTGCTGAAGTCACAGCTGGCGGCCGCGCCGGGGACCCGCTGCGGCCAGCCCAGGGCCAGCGAGATCGGCAGTTTCATGTCCGGCGGGCTGGCCTGGGCGAGGGTCGAGCCGTCCACGAACGTGACCATCGAATGAACAATCGACTGAGGGTGCACGACCACCTCGATGCGGCCGTACGGGATGCCGAACAGCAGGTGGGTCTCGATCAGCTCCAGTCCCTTGTTGACCAGCGAGGCCGAGTTCAGCGTGTTCATCGGGCCCATCGACCACGTCGGATGGGCGCCCGCCTGCTCGGGGGTGACGTCCTCGAGCTGGGCGGCGGTCCAGCCACGGAACGGGCCGCCGGATGCGGTCAGCACCAGCTTGGCGACTTCGTCGGGGCCCCCGCCGCGCAGGCACTGCGCCAGCGCGGAGTGTTCGGAGTCCACCGGCACGATCTGCCCCGGCTCGGCGGCCCGCAGCACCAGCGGACCACCGGCGATCAGCGATTCCTTGTTGGCCAGCGCCAGCCGGGCGCCCGATTCCAGCGCGGCCAGCGTGGGCCGCAGCCCCAACGCCCCCACCAGCGCGTTAAGGACGACGTCGGCCTCGGTCTCCTGCACCAGCCGGGTCGCCGCTTCGGGGCCGGAAAATGGGATGTCGCCGGCCCGCTGCGCCGCGCCCTCGTCGGCGACGGCGATGTTGGTCACACCGGTCTCGGCGCGCTGCCGCAACAGCGTGTCCAGGTTGGCGCCGCCCGCGGCCAGACCGACCACCTCGAAGCGGTCCGGGTTGGCGGCGATGACGTCCAGCGCCTGGGTGCCGATGGAGCCGGTGCTGCCCAGCACCAGCACGCGCAGGCGGTCCCGCGTTTGCCCATCGGTCGTCGGGTTGGTCACCCATTCATTGTGCCGCCCGGCGCCGACGCGGGCCATGCCCCGCAGGCCCGCTGGCGGGTATGCCAGAATTTGGGTTCGACAAGCCAATCCGATCCGAAGGGGATTCGCCGTGGCCAGTACCGAGGTGGAGCGCTTCAACGGCGTCGACGACGTCGAGGTGCCGTCGGCAGGGTGGGGCTGGAGCAGGATCAACCACCGGACCTGGCACATTGCCGGCCTGATCGGCTTCGGATTCCTGCTGGCGATGCTGCGCGGCAACCACGTCGGCCACATCGAGAACTGGTTCCTGATCGGGTTCGCGGCGCTGGTTCTCGTCGCGCTGATCCGCGACCTGTGGGGCCGCCGCCGCGGCTGGATCAGGTAGCGGCCACCCCGTTCGCCCTAGCGGTGGGCCCGGCGATGCCAGGCGCCGCCGATCACGACGACCGCCAGCGCGACCAGGGCGATCACCCACGGCCACACCCCGTGCTGATGCACCCAGCCGGCCACTGCGCCCTGTAGCCGCCCGTGCGCGCTGATCACCGCGTCCTGCGGGTTGCCGTTCGCGCCGAACAGGCGCACCTCGTAGCTGCCGTAATAGCTCACGTACAGCCCGACCAGCACGAGCACCGCGCCGCCGATCCGGTTGACGAACGGCAGCATGCGGCGCAGCCGGTCGACCACCGCCGAGCTCGCCGTCGCCGCCGCGACGGCGAGCACCCCGACCACCAGCGTCAGCCCGGCGCTGTAGGCGAGGTAGATCGCCACGGCGGTGGCGATCGATCCCCCGCGCAGGCCGGCGGCGGTGACGGCCAGAAACGGCCCGACGGTGCATGACAGCGAGGCGATCGCGTAGCTGATGCCGTAGCCGTACATGGAGCCCAGCCGGGCGGTGGGAGCCCACCGCGGCCCCAGCGGCCGCGGGGTCAGGGCCGACAGCGCACGGCCCGACAGGAGCCACACCCCGAGCCCGATCAGGACCACGCCGACGACCACGGTGGCGTATGGCAGGTACCGCTGCACGGTCGTGGCCGCCGAGACGGTCAGCGCGCCGAACAGGCCGAACACGGTCAGGAAGCCCAGCGCCATCCCAACGGTGGCCGCCAGCGCCCGCCCGACAGCCGCCACACCCGACGAGGCCCCGGCACGCTGGCCGCGCACCACCAGCAGGAGATAAGCGGGCAGCATGGCGAATCCGCACGGGTTCAGTGCGGCCACCAATCCGGCGGCGAAGGCCAGGCCGGCCAGACCCTGGTCCGCCAAGTCAGGACCTCAGGGCGGAGACCCGGTCGGAGAGCTCCTGCTGCGACATCGCCGAGGTCGGGTTATTGACGAACGTCGAGCTGCCGTCCGCGCGGTAGAAGACGTACGCGGGCTGCCAGGGGACGTTGTAACGAGCCCAGATAGATCCGTCGGCGTCGTTGAGGTTGGTGAAGTTCAGGCCGTATTTGGAGACGAAGGTCTGTTCCGCGCCGACGTCGGAGCGTCCGGCCACCCCGACAAAGGTCACGCCGGGGTTGGCGGCCGCCACCTGGCTGACGCCGCGGGCTTCGGCGTTGCAGAACGGGCAGAACGGCGCCCAGAACCACAGCACCGCGGGCTTGCCCTGCAAAGTGGCGCCGTTGAAAGGCGCACCGCTCAGCGTCGTCCCGGTGAATTGCAGCCGGTCGTCGGCGGCCAGCGCGCGCGGCGCACCGCCCAGTACGACGATCAGTGCCACGGCGAAGACGGCCGCGGCGAACAACCTGAGCGGAGAGAACAGGCGAGTCATGGCGCACCCCCGTTTGCTGGCGTTATGCCTTTAAGACGTGCGCGTCGCCCTCCCGGTTCATCCGCGCTCGGCGGCCAGCTGCCCGCAGGCGGCGCTGATCTCACGTCCGCGGGTGTCGCGCACCGTGCAGGACACCCCCTTGCCGCGGACCCGTCGGACGAACTCCCGCTCGACCGGCTTGGGGCTGGCGTCCCACTCACTTCCCGGGGTCGGGTTGAGCGGAATCAGGTTGACGTGCACCAGCGGCCCGAGCGCACGATGCAGCCGCTGCCCCAAAAGGTCTGCGCGCCAAGGCTGGTCATTGACATCACGGATCAACGCGTACTCCACCGACACCCGCCGCCCGGTGGCGTCGGCGTAATACCTTGCGGCGTCGAGGGCCTCGGTGATCTTCCACCGGTTGTTGACCGGCACCAGCGTGTCGCGCAGTTCGTCGTCGGGCGCGTGCAGCGACAGCGCCAGCGTGACGCCGAGCCGTTCGTCGGCGAGTTTGCGGATGGCGGGGGCCAGGCCCACGGTCGACACCGTCACCGAACGGGCCGAGATGCCGAAACCGTGTGGCGGCGCGGCGATGATGCGCCGCACCGCGGCGACCACGCGGGCGTAGTTGGCCAGCGGCTCGCCCATGCCCATGAACACCACGTTGGACAGCCGGTCCCCGAAGTCGTCGCGCAGCGCCGCGGCGCCGGCGCGCACCTGCTCGAGGATCTCGGCCGTCGACAGGTTGCGGGTCAGCCCGCCCTGGCCCGTCGCGCAGAACGGACAGGCCATACCGCAGCCCGCCTGCGACGAGATGCACACGGTGTTGCGTTGCGGATAGCGCATCAGCACCGACTCGACGGTCACCCCGTCGAGCGCGCGCCACAACGTCTTTCGAGTCTGGCCCGCATCGCAGGTCACCTGGGAGGCCGCGGTGAGCAGGATCGGGAACATCGTCTCGGCGATGGCGTCGCGCAAGCCCGCTGGGAGGTCGGTCATCTGCCGCGGATCGGCGATCAGCCGGCCGTAGTACTGATGCGCCAGCTGCTTGGCGCGAAACGCCGGCAGGCCCAGCTCCGCGACGGCCGACGCGCGGCCGTCCTCATCGAGGTCGGCCAGGTGCCGCGGCGGCTTGCCGCGCCGCGGCTCGGAGAACACCAATTGTTGAACCATGACCTGTCCAGTATCGGTCACGCTCGGGCCTGCCTAGGGAACGAGCGTCAACACCGTCCATGCCGCGACCGCCGACGGCAGGACGCCATCGAGCCGATCCATCAGGCCGCCGTGGCCGGGCAGCAGCCGGCCCATGTCCTTGATGCCCAGGTCACGCTTGACCTGCGACTCCACCAGATCGCCAAGGGTGCAGGTCAGCACGAGGACGACTCCCAGCAGCGCGCCGATCCACCACGGTTTGCCGGCCAGGAAGGTCGCCGTCAGCGTCGCCGCGGTGATGCCGAACACCAGGGAGCCGGCGAATCCCTCCCAGGACTTCTTGGGGCTGATCGCCGGAACCATCGGGTGTTTGCCCAAGAGCGCCCCCACGGCATATCCGCCGGTGTCGGAGGCGACGACCGTGATCATCAGGCAGAAGACCCGCCCGGCACCGTCGTGCGGGTAGACCAGCAGCACGCCGAAGGACGCGAACAGCGGCACCCACGCGGCCAGGAACACCGTGGCCGAGGCGTCTCTGAGGTAGTTGGCCGACGGCGAGCCGTCGAACGGCTCGGGCCGTTTGCGCTTGTCCTGCATGAACAGCCGCCACACGTTGCAGACCACCACGGTGACGCCGAAGCCGGCCAGTGCGCCCGCGGCGTGGAACGGCCAGGTCAGCCAGACGGTGAGCTGGCCCCCGGCCAGCAGCGGGATGACGGGTATGACGTAGCCGGCTTCGCGTAATCGCCGAACCACTTCGTGGGTGGCCACGACGATGGCAATGGCGACGATGGGAACCCAGAAGCGCGGCGCGAACACCAGCGTCACGACCAGGACGCCGCCGATACCGGCGCCCACCGCGATGGCGGCGCGCAGGTTACGTCCGGCGCGCGATGTCTTCTTGGCCGGCTGCTGGATCGTCTCCTTGGCGGCGCGCGACGGATTGTCGGGCCGGTCGTCTGCGCCGGGTTCTGGAGTTGCCACTGGCCTGGTGGACTTAGCTGCTGAGGTCACTAGACCTCCAGCAGTTCGCCTTCTTTGTGCTTGACCAGCTCTTCGATCTGGGTGGTGTATTGATGCGTGGTCTTGTCCAGGTCCTTTTCGGCCCGGCCGACCTCGTCCTCGCCGGCCTCGCCGTCCTTGCGGATGCGATGCAACTCCTCCATCGCTTTGCGGCGGATGTTGCGCACCGAGACCTTGGCGTCCTCACCCTTGCTCTTGGCCTGCTTGACCAGCTCCCGGCGGCGTTCCTCGGTCAGCTGCGGCACGGCCACCCGGATCAGGGTGCCGTCGTTGGTGGGATTGACGCCGAGGTCGGAGTTGCGGATCGCCGTCTCGATCGCGCCCACCTGACTGGCTTCGTACGGCTTGATGACGACGAGGCGCGCCTCGGGCACGTTGATACTGGCCAGCTGCGTGATGGGCGTGGCCGTGCCGTAGTAGTCGATCACGATCCGTGAGAACATGCCCGGGTTGGCGCGCCCGGTCCGGATGGTCGACAAGTCGTCGCGGGCGACCGCCACGGCCTTCTCCATTTTCTCTTCCGCGTCGAAGAGAGCCTCGTCGATCATGTGCGCCGCTCCTCCTCATTGCTGCGCTGCGCATCATCGCACGCGCAAGTCATCGCGTTTTCCCCTCAGGTGGTGACCAGAGTCCCGATCTTCTCACCAGCGACCGCCCGGGCGATATTGCCATTGGTCAGCAGGTTGAACACCAGGATCGGCATGCCATTGTCCATGCACAGGCTGAACGCGGTGGCATCGGCCACTCGTAGCCCGCGGTCGATCACCTCACGGTGACTGATCGCGGCGATCAATTCGGCATCGGGATGCTGCCGCGGATCCGCGTCGAACACGCCGTCGACCGCCTTGGCCATCAAGACCACCTCGGCACCGATCTCCAGGGCGCGCTGCGCGGCGGTGGTGTCGGTGGAGAAGTAGGGCAGCCCCATGCCGGCCCCGAAGATCACCACGCGGCCCTTCTCCAGGTGGCGTACGGCGCGCAACGGCAGGTACGGCTCGGCCACCTGGCCCATGGTGATCGCGGTCTGGACCCGGGTGACGATGCCTTCCTTCTCCAGAAAGTCTTGCAGCGCGAGGCTGTTCATGACGGTGCCCAGCATGCCCATGTAGTCCGACCGGGTGCGTTCCATGCCGCGCTGCTGAAGCTGCGCACCCCGGAAGAAGTTGCCTCCGCCGATCACCACGGCGACCTGGACACCGCCGCGGACCACCTCGGCGATCTGCCGAGCCACCCGCGCCACGACATCGGGATCCAGGCCGACCTGGCCGCCGCCGAACATCTCGCCGCCGAGCTTGAGCAACACTCGCGAATACCTGGCCCGGCTCAATGGCTGGCCGGATACGCCGTTGCTGGTGGTTGTCGGCTCCGGGCTCGGAGCCGCCGAGCCGGCGACTTGGGGCTCCCTGGACTCCGTCATCAGACTCCTCGCATGAGAGTGCCATCCCGGGCGATCTCCATCCCGGAACGGCATTTCACATCCTGCCTCATCGCAGCACAATGCGGCGCCGGCGGGGTGCATTATGCGCATAGTTGGCGCGCCGGGCCAATTTTCGAGTCTCGTGGTACCGGAATAGGCCCGCGCTGCGGGCTTGTTCGAGCCCGCGTTTGAGCGATGGTTGGCATGGGAACCCGCATCAACGCGGCAGAAATATGCGGTCTTAAGCAAGAAGGACCGGCCTCGCCGTATGACGGGTCGATCGCTCGCGATCGCCGTCGAGCGTGAATCGCTCGCAGTACGCCAACGAGGAGGAGCACTTTCCATGGCTGAAGAAAACAAGTCGGGACCTGCCGAAGCTGTGAAGGGCGTCGTCGAGGACGTCAAAGGCAAGGCCAAGGAGGCCGTAGGCGCGGTGGCCGGTCGTGATGACCTCACCCGTGAGGGCCAGGCGCAGCAGGACAAGGCCGACGCGCAGCGCGACGCGGCGAAGAAGGAAGCCGAAGCGGAGGCCGCGCGCGGTGGCGCCAAGGCCGCCGAAGAGCGCCAGAAAGACAACCAGTAGCACGGTGTAGTCGATGGGCCCGGTCCGTGGAAACGGGCCGGGCCCACCGCTTTTCTCAAGATTCTCAAGGTCGATTCGGTCGGTGTGCGGAACGAGTTTGCTTAGTTTCGAGCAGGGCGGGTACCCACGCGTAGCGCTGTAAGACATCTCCGCAGAGGTGCCTAGGGATCGGGGGGAAGCCGGGACGTCACGAGTTTGGAGATGGTCGTTGGACGTAGTGGTGCTCACCGATGAGGACGATTTCGAGTCGGCCCTACCGGATTTGGCGACGTTCGCGCAGCCGATGCGCCGCATCACCCTGGCGGCAGAACCCGAAGGGCATTTCGCCGCGGCCGACATCGCGATCATCGACGCGCGCAGCAATATGGCGGCGGCGCAGGCCATCAGCCATCGACTGACGACCGACAACCCCGGCACCGCGGTGGTGGCGCTGGTTGCCCCGGCGGATTGTGCGTCCGTCGATGTCGACTGCAATTTCGATGACGTGATGCTGCCCGGCACCGGAGCCGAAGAACTGCAGGCACGGATGCGCCTTGCCATCGGACGACGGCGCGGCGTGGTCGACGGCACGCTGAAATTCGGCGACCTCCTGCTGCAGCCGGCCAGATTCACCGCGACGCTGGACGGCAACGACCTGGGCCTGACCCTCACCGAGTTCAAATTACTGAATTTCCTTGTGCAGCATCCAGGTCAGGCATTCACCCGGACCCGATTGATGCGGGAGGCGTGGGGCCACGACAGCGCCGGCAAGGTCCGCACGGTCGACGTGCACATTCGGCGGCTGCGCGCAAAGCTGGGCACCCGCCACCAGTTCCTGGTGGACACCGTCCGTGGCGTCGGCTACCGGGCGGCGGCGCCGCCGCAACCGGAATGGGTCGCCGCCGGCTCGACGCTGACTCCGATCTGGACCTCGGCCACAACGCCCGCGCCGGGTCGCCCGGATCCACAGGTCTCCGAGACCTGACACCTTTAGCCACAAAGCTTTTGGTGACCCGCTAGCCGAACAACGGGAAGGCGCGCCTGCGCGCGAGCGCATCCATGCCTTCCTGGATGGCGTCTTGCACCTCGTGGTATTTGCGGTCGACGTATTGGTCGTCGTCGGCCCGCGCGGGATCGTTGTCGAGTTCGACGGCGGGCATGAACCGGGTTCTGATCTTGGCCGGCAGGGGCAGCTGCGGCAGCGCCGCCGGCGCGACCCCCCACGGCAACGAGACGGCCAACGGAAACACCTTGAGCCGCAGGATGCGGTCCAGGCGTAGCGCTTTCGACAGCCGGTCGCCCCGGATCAACACCGGCATCGCGTCGGCTCCGCCAACTGTGGCGATAGGCACGATCGGCACGCCCGCACGAATCGCCATCTTGACGAAGCCGGTCCGCCCCGCCAGGTTGGCCTGGTCGCGCTCCGTCCATGGGCGCAGCGAGTCCACTTCCCCACCGGGCCACAGCGCCACGTCTCGCCCCTCGGCCAGCGCGGTGGCAATGGCGTCGGGGGCCGCAGGCAGCACCCCCATCGACCGGAAGTACCTTCCGAACAACGGAATTGCCATCAGCGCATCGTGGGCCGTGCCGTGCAGAGTGCGCTCCTGGCCGAACCGCCGCCACCATTGCAGGCCGACGGTCCAGGCATCCCAGACGAACGGGGCACCTGAGTGAATCCCCACCAGCAGCGTGGGTGGCGACTCCGGGATGTTCTCCCAGCCGTCGATCTCCATCCGAAACCAATAGTCCACCAGCACATTCCACAGATACTTCTGTCGCTGCAGGGCGGTCTCGTCCTGGCCGGAGAGATCCCACTTCGCGGCGCGTTCGGCCACCCAACCGCTCAGCCCGCCGCTCTGCTTGCTGCGTCGTTCTTCCATTGCCTCGCGGGCCTCTTCGGCGTGCCGCTGCGCTTGAGCGCGTACCGGCGCCGGTCTGTGATCCGGGTTACTCATGCCGTAGCGCATACCCGATTCGGGCGCTTACGATTCGTCCAGATGTAAATCTCCCCGCACCACGTGCGTGGCGCGGGGAGATTTTACGGCCGGTTTAGGTGTGTGCCGGCGCAGGCGGAGCACCCGGTGCCGGGCTATTCGGCGCGGCGGGCGCCGATCCACCCTCCACGTTGGACGTCCACATCAGGATGTCCTGCATCCCGTCGTTGTAGACGACGCCGTTCGGGGGCGCACCGGTCACGTCGAAGTACAGCGTGCCGGTCGACTCGTTGCCCTGCGCGATCGGCGCGGGGTTGAGCCCGTTCGGGACCCCGACCTTGTCGATCACCCGGTAGTTCTGGCCGTTGGGGCCGCGGGCGATGAAGTCGTTGACCATCGGGGTGACGAGGCCGCCGTCCGACCTGGCGGTGATGTCAGCCTGGTACAGCGTCCCCTTCGGCGTGTAGCCGGGGATGGCGACGTTGCTGGGCTGCAAGTTGCTCACCGTGTAGTTGGTGACCAGCGGCCCGTCGACGAGTTGCTCGCTGGTGCCGAAGCCCTGAATGTTGGGCGCGGCAGATGCGGGCGTCGCCGCGAAAACACTTGCCACCGCTATACCCCCGGCAGCGGCAGCTGTCGCAGCGATCTTGGTGACCTTCATTGTTCATTCCTTTCGTGTAGAACAATTGCCCCCCGAAGGGCAGACATTTATATGCAGCAAATAGCCAGCCGACTACCGCTTTAAACATTTGCGGCCGCGAAGCGCCTATATCGCCCGGTTAGCCCCCGAAATGGGATTGCATTCTTGGACAGCATCTTTCGCACCAGTGGATAACACCTGTACCAATACTCACAGTCGGCCGTCGCGATTAGGTGGCGTGCTGGCGGGTAGTCGGTGCGCTGAGGCCGTCACCTGGCAATCGGCATGTCAGGGTGGGCGAGCCGAACAGTCGCAAAGGGGGGCAGTCAGGTGGAACGCGGAAAACTCCAACCACGGGGCACGCGACGACGACGCGCTCAAGGAAGAATTGGAAGGCACGGTTCACGGTAATCGTTCCAGCCGCAGCGAGGAATGGCGCGACCCGGAACCGCCGGCCGACGACGACCCGGATGTCCGGACGGCCGGGCCGGCGCCGCGCGAATCGTAAAGCGCTGACCGGAAAAGCCGGCCACTTGCCCGGCTCGTCCGGGTTGTGAATCACCAGATCAATCCGTGGAGGAAATCACATGGGCTTTGTGGCGCAACAACAATCCGTCCCCGGCGTGCAGGCGCAGATGGACTCTATTCCGGACTGTGGTGAAAACAGTTACCAGGGCTCGGGAAAACTGGTGGGCAAAAAGGCGATCATCACCGGCGGGGACAGCGGCATCGGGCGTGCGGTCGCGATCGCGTTCGCACGGGAGGGCGCCGACGTTTTGATCGCCTACCTCAACGAGGACGACGACGCGCGCGAAGTCGCCCGCTACGTCACCAACGCCGGCCGCAAATGCGTACTGGTACCCGGCGACCTCTCCGACCCCGCGCACTGCCGCGCGGTCGTCGACCGAGCGGTGCAGGAATTGGGTGGAGTGGACATCCTGGTCAACAACTCCGCCTACCAGATGATGCACAAAAGCCTCGACGAGATCAGTGACGAGGAGTGGGAGTACACGTTCCGCCTCAATATCGGCGCTTATTTCTACCTCGCGAAGGCGGCCGTGCCGCACATGAGACCCGGCTCGTCGATCATCGGCAGCTCGTCGGTCAATTCCGATACACCCAATCCCACCCTGGCGCCGTATGCGGCGACGAAGGCGGCCATCGCCAACTTCTCGGCCAGCCTGGCCCAACTGTTGGGCGACAAAGGCATTCGCGTCAACAGTGTGGCACCTGGGCCGATATGGACGCCGTTGATCCCGTCGACCATGCCGCCGGAGAGCGTGGAATCCTTCGGCGACAACGTGCCGCTGGGTCGCGCCGGGCAGCCGGCCGAACTCGCGCCGGTCTACGTGTTGTTGGCCTCCGACGATGCGAGCTATATCTCCGGGGCGCGGGTGGCTGTGACCGGCGGAAGACCGATCCTCTAACCAAAGCCGTTATCCCGCAGCGGTACTCACGCGCCCCGATTTTCGCCCAACTCGTCGACGATCGGGTTCTGGGCGCGGATGGTGGTGGCCGTCGCACCCATTGCGCTCGGCCGCACTGAGCAGGTCTTCTTAGTTCACCGGGAAGTCCACATCGCTGAGGCACTGGCGAAGTTAGCTGGGAGTAGTGGACGCAACTATGGGAGGCCGGGGTGCCCGGTAACCCGGCGTCTAAACCGCCCCCGCCACGGAAATGCCGGAGGCGGCCGGCGAGCCGAAAGCTGCGCGGCCGGCACCGGTTTCGCCGTGCTATGCGGCCCTCAGCGACCCCGCACCCGCCTCAGCGACCCCGCACCCGGCGGTTGTGCTTCTTGATCGCTTCGACTAACTCCGACTTGTTCATGGTGGACCGGCCGGCGATGCCGAGGCGGCGGGCCAGGTCCAGCAGGTGCTTCTTGCTGGCGTTGGCGTCGACGCCCTCGGCCGACTCCCCGGTTGGCCGCAGACCACCCCTCTCGGCCCGCTCGTCGGATGGGCCCTTCTCGTCCTTGGCCTCCCAATGGTCGCCGACCTTTTCGAAACTGTGCTTGACGGCGGCGTAGGCGACTCGGTGGGCGCGCTCCTCGCTGCCGTACTCGTCGGCGGCCGCGTCGTGGGTTTTCGCGAATGTCCGTTGGGCCTTGGCGCTGGAACGTTGCAGAGTGCTGGGCAATTCGCTCTTCTTCGCCGCGCCGCCTTTCGTCGTCTTCGGCATCGAACCTCCTCGTGTGCCGCAACGCTGCGGGTAACCGGTCGGTTACCCCGTTGCGGCGCGGACAACCACGGTCTGAACAATGTGCGCAACGGCCCGGCGAAAGTATGTCAATATCGTTGACATGATTCAGGCCGACGATGCTCCGCTGGGTTATCTGCTCTATCGGGTGGGGGCGGTGCTGCGACCGGAAGTCGCCACCGCGCTGGGTCCGCTGGGCCTGACCCTGCCCGAATTCGTTTGCCTGCGCATACTTTCGATGTTCCCAGGCATGTCGAGCGCCGAGCTGTCCCGCCACACCAACGTCACTCCGCAGGCGATGAACACGGTGCTGCGCAAGCTCGAAGAGGTCGGGGCGGTGGCACGCCCGTCGTCGGTGTCCTCGGGGCGCGCGCTCCCGGCCAACCTGACCGGACAGGGCCGCGCCCTGCTCAAGCGCGCCGAAGTCGCGGTCCGCGGCGCCGACGCCCGCATCCTGGCCAAGCTCACCGAACCTCAGCAGCGCGAATTCAAAAAGATGCTCGAGAAACTCGGCTCCGACTAGCCGCGAGCGCGCCCCTCAGTCTGGTTACCCGGCGGCGTGGATGCGCGCCCACGGCTGGGCTTCTTCGAGCTCATAGGCCAATTCGAGCAGCAGCGCCTCCTGGCCCACGTCGGCCGACAGCATCATGCCCACCGGCATACCGTCGGCGGACTGCGCCAGCGGCAGCGAGATGGCGGGCTCGCCGGTGACGTTGTGCAGCGGGGTGAACGAGACCCAGTCGATCAGCCGGCTGATCACCTGCTGGTAATCGGTGGGCGCCAAGAATCCGATGCGGGGCGTCTCGTCGGCGAGCGTCGGCGTGAGCACCGCGTCGTAGGTGCGGAAGAACCGCGCGGTGCGCCTGCGCGCCCGCCGCAGGCGCACGATCGCCATCGGGAGGCGGTGGATGTTGCGGCTGGTGTGCCGCAGCAGGCCCAGGGTCAGGCTGTCCAGCTTGCTGCGATCGAACGTCGCGCCGAACATGTGGCGGCCGCCGCGCACCTGGGCCAGCGCCAGAAATCCCCAGTACATAACGAAGTCGTCGACGAAGCTGGCGGCGACCGGGGGCTCGTCGATGTGTTCGACGCGGTGGCCCAGCTCCTCGAGCAGGCCGGCGGCCTTCAGCGTCAACTCCCGCACCTGAGCACTGCTTTCACGCTGTATCGACCGGGTCAGCACCGCGATCCGCAACCGCTGCCGGCCGGGCGCGCTGACGTCCCCGATGGGCGCCAGTTTGGGGTTGCGCCAAATCCGCTCGGCCTCGCGGTAGAAGGCCGCGGTGTCGCGCACCGAACGGCTCACCACCCCGTTTGCGACGACGCCGACCGGCATCCGGCGCAGCGTCGGGTCCAGCGGCAGCCGCCCACGCGAGGGTTTGAGCCCGACCAACCCGTTGCAGGCGGCCGGAATCCGGATCGAACCGCCGCCGTCGTTGGCGTGCGCCATGGGCACCACACCGGCGGCGACGAACGCGCCCGAACCCGACGACGATGCTCCGGCGGTGTAGTCGGTGTCCCACGGGTTGCGGACCGGACCCAGCCGCGGATGCTCGGCCGACGCGCTGAACCCGAACTCGGACAATTGCGTCTTGCCCACCGACGCCAGGCCGGTGGCCAGGAACAGTTCGGTGAAGACGCTGTCCGCGACGGCATTCCGGCTCGTCCACGCGTCGGTGCCGTGCATCGTGGGCTGCCCGGCGACGTCGACGTTGTCCTTGATGAAAGTGGGGACGCCAGCGAAGTAACCGCTCGGCGGGTCCGCCGCGGCCGCCCGCGCTTGCTCGAAAGCGGCGTACGCCAACCCGTTCAGCAGCGGGTCGACGGCCTCGGTGCGGGCGATCGCGGCCTCGACCACCTCGGCCCTGCCGATCTGGCCGGACTTCAACGCATCGGCCAGGCCGACCGCGTCCAGGTCGCCAAGGGCATCGTCGCCGAACGCGTGCACGTGTCGCATGACACTGACGCTAACCCGCAGACCCGTACCACCGGGAGGTTTCCCGCCTCATGCGCGGCCCGGGCCGCATCGGCACCGGGCGGTCAGGCCTGAATCAGGCCTGACCCACCTCGAAGCGGACGAACCGCGTCACCGTGACGCCGGCGTCGTCGAGCAGCGCCTTGACCGTCTTCTTGCTGTCGGACACCGACGGCTGCTCGAGCAGCACCGCGTCCTTGAAGAAGCCGTTCAGCCGGCCCTCGACGATCTTGGGCAGGGCCTGCTCCGGCTTGCCCTCCGCCTTGGCGGTCTCCTCGGCGATGCGGCGCTCGCTGGCCACCACGTCCTCGGGCACGTCGTCGCGGGACAGGTAGCGGGCCTTGAGCGCCGCGATCTGCAGCGCCACGGCGTGGGCGGCCTCGGTGTCCGAGCCCTGGTACTCGACCAGCACGCCGACCGCGGGGGGCAGGTCGGCCGCCCGCCGGTGCAGGTAGGTCTCGACGGTGCCGTCGAAGTTCGCCACGCGGCGCAACTCCAACTTCTCGCCGATCTTGGCCGACAGCTCCGCGATCGCCTGCTCGACGGTCTTGTCACCGACGGTGGCGGCCTTGAGCTCGTCGATGTCCTTGGCCTTCGACGACACGGCCGCGGCCACGATCTGGTCGGCCAGCGCCTGGAACTCCGCGTTCTTGGCGACGAAGTCGGTCTCGCTGTTCAGCTCGATCAGCGCGCCGCCCCGGGCCGCGACCAGACCTTCGGCCGTCGCGCGCTCGGAGCGCTTGCCGACGTCCTTGGCGCCCTTGATGCGCAGCGCCTCGACGGCCTTATCGAAGTCGCCGTCGTTCTCGGCCAGCGCGTTCTTGCAGTCGAGCATGCCGGCACCGGTGAGTTCCCGAAGCCGCTTGACGTCGGCAGCGGTGAAGTTCGCCAATGGTCAGCCTTCCTATGAGGATTCAGTGGTTGGTTCGGGGGTGCCCGCAGCGGCTTCGGTGGGGGCGGTGGTGGTAGCGGAGGCCAACAGCTCCTGCTCCCATTCGGCGAGCGGCTCGGCGGCCTCGGCCTCGGGCTTGTCGCCGCGGCCGACTCCGGCGCGGGCCTGCAGGCCCTCGGCGACCGCCGAGGCGATCACCTTGGTGAGCAACGCGGCCGAACGGATCGCGTCGTCGTTGCCCGGGATCGGGTAGTCGACCTCGTCGGGGTCGCAGTTGGTGTCCAGGATCGCGATGACCGGGATACCGAGCTTGCGGGCCTCGCCGACGGCGATGTGCTCCTTGTTGGTGTCGACGACCCAGACGGCCGACGGCACCTTGGCCATGTCGCGGATACCGCCGAGGCTGCGGTCCAGCTTGTTCTTCTCGCGGGTCAGCATCAAGATTTCCTTCTTGGTGCGGCCCTCGAAGCCACCGGTCTGCTCCATCGCCTCGAGCTCCTTGAGGCGCTGCAGCCGCTTGTGCACGGTTTGGAAGTTGGTCAGCATGCCGCCCAGCCAGCGCTGGTTCACGTACGGCATGCCGACGCGGGTGGCCTCGGCGGCGACGGACTCCTGAGCCTGCTTCTTGGTGCCGACGAACAGCACGCTGCCGCCGTGGGCGACGGTCTCCTTGACGAACTCGTACGCCTGATCGATGAAGGTCAGGGTCTGCTGCAGGTCGATGATGTAGATGCCGTTGCGGTCGGTGAAGATGAACCGCTTCATCTTCGGATTCCAGCGACGGGTCTGGTGCCCGAAGTGGGTGCCGCTGTCGAGCAGCTGCTTCATGGTTACGACGGCCATGGTTGCGCCTTACTTGTGTCGGTTGTCGCCTGGCATCGGGTTGACGCCGGGCCCTGGCGGCTGCTGCTATGCCGGACCCGTCGTTGGACGGGACCGCCCGGCATGCGATTGCGAACTCCTAGTGGAACCAGAGACGCGTTGCAGACGCGCGAAGTCAGCCCGCGAACGAGCTGCGACCAGCAGTTTACACCGACTCAGCAGGTGGTTTTGCCACGCTTCCCCAACCGGGCGCGCGTCCACAAAACCGGCGCGGCCGGGTGGCCGGGCGACCGACGGCGCGCTGAACTGCCTGAATGCGGTGGACGGCGGTGCTGGTGTGTGCGGGCCTGGTCAGCGCGGTGCCCGCGGGTGCCGCCGAGGATCGCCTGGAGTGGCCGCTGCGCCCGCCGCCGGCCGTGGCCCGCGGATTCGACGCCCCGTCGCCCAACTGGAATCCCGGACATCGGGGCGTGGACCTGGCCGGGGCCGCCGGTCAGCCGGTGTACGCGGCGGGCGCCGCGACCGTCGTGTTCGCCGGGCTGCTGGCCGGGCGGCCGGTGGTGTCGCTGGCCCATCCCGGTGGCTTGCACACCAGTTACGAGCCCGTGCGGGCGACCGTGCGGGTCGGCCAGCATGTGACCGCCTCGACCGTGATCGGCGAGCTGATGCCCGGGCATGCCGGCTGCCCGGCCGCGGCGTGCCTGCACTGGGGCGCGATGTGGGGCCCGGCGTCGGGCGCCCGCTATGTCGATCCGCTGGGCCTGCTGCAGTCCACGCCGGTGCGGCTCAAGCCGCTGAACCGCTGAGCGGGCTTCAGGCCCTCGGGTGGGCCTGGTCGTGCACCGCGCGCAACCGGGACACCGCGACATGGGTGTAGAGCTGGGTGGTCGCCAGGCTCGAATGCCCGAGCAGCTCCTGGACAACGCGCAGGTCAGCACCGCCTTCGACCAGGTGGGTTGCCGCGCTGTGCCGCAGGCCGTGCGGCCCCATGTCCGGCGCGCCGTCCACCGCGGCGACGGTCTGATGCACCACCGTGCGCGCCTGCCGGACGTCGAGCCGGCGGCCCCGCGCGCCCAGCAGCAGCGCCGGGCCCGACTCGGCGTTCACCAGGGCCGGGCGCCCGCCGGCCAGCCACGCGTCGAGCGCCTCTGCGGCGGGCCGGCCGAACGGCACGCTGCGCTGCTTGTTGCCCTTGCCGAGGACTCTGACGAGCCGGTGATGGGTGTCGACGTCGTCGATGTCCAGGCCGCACAGCTCGCTGACCCGGATTCCGGTGGCGTACAACATCTCCACGATCAGCCGGTCGCGCAATGCCATCGGATCGCCTTGCTGTGCACCGGATTTGGCGGCGGCCATGGCGTCGGCGGCCTGGTCCTGGCGCAGCACCGCGGGCAGGATGCGGTGCGCCTTGGGGACCTGCAGCCGTGCGGCTGGGTCCGCGGCGAGCAGGCCGCGCCGCACCGCCCAGGCGGTGAAGGCCTTGACGGCCGAGGTGCGCCGGGCCAGCGTGGTGCGGGCGACGCCGGCCGCGGCGGCGGCGGACAGCCAGGAGCGCAGCAGGGGCAGGCTCAGCCCGTCGAGGCCGGCGCCGCGGTCTCCGAGGAAGGCGAGCAGCGAGCGCAGGTCGCCGAGGTAGGCGCGACGGGTGTGCGCGGAACGGCCGCACTGCAAGTTCAGGTACTCGTCGAACTCGTCGAGGATCGCCTGCACTCCCCCACGGTCCCAGGCACGGCCTGGGGCGCTCTAGTCGACGCGCCGAAGCGTGTCCGGGGTGAGATCTTTGAGCGTCGGGTAGCCGTCGACGGCCATGATGAGGTCGGCTTCGGCCAGGATCGAGCGCAGCACGTGCACGATGCCGTCGGCGCCGCCGAGCGCCAGGCCGTAGGCGTACGGCCGGCCGATGCCCACGGCCGTGGCGCCCAGCGCGAGCGCCTTGACGACGTCGGCGCCGCTGCGGATCCCCGAATCGAACAGGACCGGAAGCCCGTCGGCCGCGTCGACGACGCCGGGCAGGCACGCGAGGGCGGGCAGGCCGCCGTTGGCCTGGCGACCGCCGTGGGTGGAGCAGTAGATGCCGTCGACGCCGCCGTCCCTGGCACGACGTGCGTCGTCGGGGTGACAGATGCCCTTGATGATCAGCGGCAGGTCGGTCAACGACCGCAGCCACGGCAGGTCGTCCCAGGTCAGGGGATTCCCGAAGGTCGTTACCCACTGCAGCACGGTGCCCTGCGGGTCCTCTTCCGGCGGGCGCTGCAGTTTGGCGCGGAAGACCGGATCGCTGGTGTAGTTGCTCAGGCAGAGCCCCCGCAGTTGGGGGAAGTTGGCCGTGGCGAGGTCGCGCGGGCGCCATCCGGGAATCCAGGTGTCGAGGGTGACGACGATGCCCTGGTAGCCGGCGGCTTCGGCCCGCTGCACCAGGCTGGCGGCCAGATCACGATCCTTCGGCGTGTACAGCTGGAAGAAGCCGGGGGTATCACCGAACTGCGCGGCGACGTCTTCCATCGGGTCGGCGGTCAGGGTGGAGACGACCATCGGGACGCCGCTGGCGGCGGCCGCACGCGCGGTGGCCAGGTCGCCGTGTCCGTCTTGGGCACAGATGCCGATGACGCCGATCGGGGCCATGAACACCGGCGACGGCAGGGTCAGGCCGAACATCTCCACCGACAGGTCGCGCGCGGCGGCACCGACGAACATCCGCGGTATCAGACCCCAGCGATCGAACGCCTCCCGGTTGGCCCGCTGCGTGCGTTCGTCGCCGGCGCCACCGGTGACGTAGGACCACACCGACGGCGGCATCGCCCGCTCGGCGCGTGCCTCCAGCTCCGCGAAGGCCATCGGCAGCGCGGGCGCCACCCCGCCCAGGCCTTTGAAGTAGATCTCGTTCTGGTAGTCGCCGAATGCCATGCGGTAGACAATGCCAGGCGGCCGTCAGGCTGACGAGTTCGCCGACTCCGCCTGCGCCAGTTCTTTCTTCCATTGGCGGAACGTCTCTTCGGTGCGGCCGCGGCGCCAGTACCCCGAGATCGACGACGCCCATTTGGCGTCCACGCCCCGCTCCTTACGGACGTAGGGCCGCAGATTGTGCATGACGGCCTGGGCCTCGCCGTGGATGAAGACGTGCACCTGCCCGGGCAGCCAGGGGGCGCTGGTGACGGCCTCGATCAGCGGCGCGTGGTCGCCGGCGCGATCCTCGGGAACCAGGTCGGCACGCCCGCCGCGGTAGACCCAGTGCACCTCGACGCCTTCGGGTGCGGTCAGCGGGATCTCGTCCTCCTGGCCCGCAACCTCGATGAACGCCTTGCCGACCGCACTGGGCGGCAGCGCTTCCAGCGCCGCGGCGATAGCCGGCAGCGCCGACTCGTCGCCGGCCAGCAGGTGCCAGTCGGCGGCGGGGTCGGGTGTGTAGGCGCCGCCGGGGCCCATCAGGTAGATCGGCTGGCCGGGCCGGGCCGTGGATGCCCATTGACCCGCGATGCCGCGCTCGCCGTGCACGACGACGTCCAGCGCGATGCGGCGTTTCTCGACGTCGACGTGGCGGACGGTGAGGGTGCGCACCGAGGGCTTTTTCTCCGGGGGCAGGTCGGCGAAGCTGTCGAGGGTCAGCGGCCCGGGCAAGCCGGCGACGTCCACGTCGTCGGCGACGAACACCAGCTTGACGTAGGAGTCGGTGAACTTGCTGGGCACGAAAGCGTCAAAATCTTTGCTTCCGAGCACTATCCGCACCATGTGCCGTGTGAGCTGTTCGGTACCGACGACTTCGAAGCATTGCAGTGGTCGACCTGCCACTTGTCCTCCTGTTCACACCCCGACCCCCGGTCGACTATACGAGTCGTGTCGTTGACGCAGCGTGGCCGCTTTTCGCCGGGCGGCGTCAGTGCACTATCCGCGGGACTGCGACCCGGCCCGCCTGTGAGGCCATCCAGGCGTCGAAAACTCCACCCTGGCTATGGGCGCATGCGAGCCGGTGAAGACCCGCCGTGGCAGTGCCCGAGTTGGGGATACCGACGGGTGGTGACGGTGATCGAGCCTTCGGTGATGGTGATGGTGGCGCCCTCTGCGCCGACGGTGGCGGTGGCGGTTCGGTGTGTGGGGGTTATGACCTCGCCGACGTGTGGGCTGGCACCCGTGGTGGCCGAGCCGCTGAATAGCTCGACCTCGACCTTGGCGCGGCGGTACTGGGTGAGGGTGAACGGGCCGTAGCTGCCGGCGTGTAATCGAGTGTCGGAAGGGATCACGGCGCCGCCCGCGTAACACCTACCAAGAGTGGTGACAGTGCTGCCGTCGTTAACGGTGACGGGGACGTTGGCTATGCAGGTCCCGGCCCCTTGCACGGTGATGGAGCCGCTGTTGACGAGCATGACGGTGCCTTCGGCAAGAGCGATGGTGCTGCCATACCGAAGGCTGACGGTTTGACCTTGCAGGATGCGGATGGCGATGACGGGGCCCGCGGTCCGTTCGGCGGTGTTGGCTGCGGCCAGGGCCACCGCACGAGCAAGGGCGCCCTGCGCGTGCGCATCGGTGCTCTGCGGTGATTCGCCGCCCGGGATCGGGGCGCTCATGGACGCGGAATCGATGGCGGTGCCGGCCGCTTCCGGGGAGCCGTCGTCTCGGACCCGTGTCTCGGCGTGCTGAATTTCGGCGTTTTCTCCGTGACTCTTGTGGTAGTCCCGTGAACGGGTCGCTGCGGTTATCGGACCCGGCCCGGCAAGCATTGTCATCAGTCCCTTGACGAACGTGCTTGCCATCGGGATGGCTGCGGTGGAGCGAGCGGTGGCGTTACGGCTGGCAGCAGCGGACAACAGCGAAGCCGTCTGGATGCGCGGGGCCGCCGTGGACCAACTCAGCGGCACGGATAACGGCCCGCGCGTGATGGCCTTGCCGCGCCGTCCGGCGGCCTCGCCCGCCGGGGACTGCACCGGCTCTGGTGCTCTGGGGTTCGAGTCGTTGCCTCGCCCAACACTTTCCGCGATCTCCCCTGCCTGAACCGGACTCATCAGTCGACCTCAGACGCGACGAGATCCCAGCAGCACCGACCTCCATTGACATCTATATATCGACAGCAAGATCTACCGTCCGATCCAGACGCAGCCAACGTCGAATCATCTTGCGGGCCTTGGATTCCGGAGAGCCCCGCGAGGCCCGACAGGCCCGGAGCGGCAAGCCCGCTCGGAGAGATGCCGACCACCACAGGCGACGGGACCGGCGGCACGGGCGGCACCGGCGCACCGGGGGCGATGGTGACGGGGCCGATCACGCCGGTGGAGGTGTAACTCCCGCCGGGGCCAATGGTGATGACCTCGCCGGGGCCAATGGTGATGCTTCCGCCATTGAGGATGGGGAGGAAGCCGCCGGCATCGACGGTGAAGGTGCTGCCAGAACTCACGGTGACGATGCCGCTGTCGGCCAGGGTGCCGCCGACCGTGACGGTGCCACCGTTGGTCAGCGCGGCGCCCGAACTGACGGTGAACGTGCCGCTGTCCGTGAGCGTGCCGCCCGCGCTGACCGTGAATGTGCCGCCGTCGGTCACGATGCCGCCACTGGTGACAGTGACGGTCCCGCCGTCGGTCAGCGTGCCGCCGGCATTGATGGTCAGCGTGCCGCCATCGGTCAGGATGCCACTGGAGCCGACCGTCACCGCGCCGCTATCGGTCAACGTGCCACCCGAACTGACCGTCACGGTCCCGCCGTCGGTCAACAAGCCACCCGAGCTGACCGTCACGGTCCCGCCATCAGTCAAAGTGCCACCGGCACTGACCGTCACGGTGCCGCCATCGGTCAGGGTGCCACCCGAGCCCAGCAGCCCTCCACCGCCAACCGTGACCGAACCACCATCGGTCAACGTGCCGGACGCACCCACCGTCACCGTCCCCCCGGAGCCAACGACCGACCCCCCATTCACCGACAGGGCACCGCCATGGGCCACCGTCAGACTGCCCCCATCAGTCAGCACCCCACCCGAACCCAGCACCGACCCACCGTTGACGGAGATAGC
>NZ_NCXM01000030.1 GCF_002104765.1 Mycolicibacterium vulneris | reverse complement strand
CAATGTGAGGAAGCTCCCAGCTCAGCCTTCGCGGCGACGTCGCCGCGAAGGCTGAGCTGGGAGCTTCCTCACATTGGGTAATGCCTGGTAATCGACTACAGTCTTAGTGACCGAACGGTACCCACCAGGTGGGACCGGAACGAAACAAGATATCTGTGAGGTCGTCTGCGATGGTGCAGTTCGACGGTATGCGCCCCGCTCGGCTCAAGGTGGGAATCATCTCGGCCGGCCGGGTCGGCACCGCCCTCGGTGTAGCGCTGGAGCGCGCGGACCATGTCGTAGTGGCGTGTAGCGCCATCTCCCATGCGTCGCGGCAGCGCGCGCAACGCCGGCTGCCCGATACGCCGGTGGCGACGCCACCGGACGTGGCGGCCGGTGCCGAGCTGCTGCTCCTCGCCGTCCCCGACAGCGAACTTGCCGGCCTGGTGTCCGGGCTGGCCGCGACGTCGGCGGTGCGGCCCGGGACCATTGTGGTCCACACGTCCGGCGCCAACGGGATCGGCATTCTCGAGCCGCTGGCCCAGGACGGCTGCATCCCGCTGGCGATCCACCCGGCGATGACGTTCACCGGGTCCGACGAGGACATCAGCCGGCTGTCGGATTCCTGCTTCGGCGTCACCGCCGCCGACGAAATCGGCTACGCGATCGGGCAATCGCTGGTCTTGGAGATGGGCGGCGAACCGTTCTGCGTCGCAGAGGACGCCCGCGTGCTGTACCACGCCGCGCTGGCCCACGCCGGCAACCACATCGTGACCGTGCTGGCCGACGCGCTCGACGCGTTGCGTGCCGCGCTGCGCGGCAGCGAACTGCTCGGCCAACAATCCGTCGACGACCAGCCGGGCGGCATCGCCGAACGGATCATCGGACCGCTGGCCAGGGCCGCGCTGGAGAACACCCTGCAGCGCGGGCAGGCCGCGCTGACCGGTCCGGTCGCCCGTGGCGATGCGGCCGCGGTCGCGGGGCACCTGGCCGCGCTGGGTCAGGTCGGCCCGGAGCTGGCGCAGGCGTACCGGGTGAACGCCCTGCGGACCGCCCAGCGCGCGCACGCCCCCCAGGACGTCGTGGAGGTTCTGGCGCAATGAGACCCGGCAAGCCTCCGGCCTTCACGGCGGGCGACCTCAACGTCTACTCCGCCCCGCGCGATGTCGCCGACGTCAGCCGCGCCCTGCGTTACACCGGGCGACGGGTGATGTTGGTGCCCACCATGGGCGCGCTGCACGACGGGCACCTGGCGTTGGTGCGCGCGGCCAAGCGAGTGCCCGGCGCGGTGGTGGTGGTGTCGATCTTCGTCAACCCGCTGCAGTTCGGCGCCGGTGAGGACCTCGACGCCTACCCGCGGACCCTGGATGACGACATCGCCCTGCTGCGCTCCGAGGGTGTCGAGATCGTCTTCACCCCAACGGCCGCCGCGATGTATCCCGACGGTCTGCGCACCACCGTGCAGCCGGGGCCACTGGCCGCCGAGCTGGAGGGCGCCGTCCGGCCGACCCACTTCGCCGGGATGCTCACCGTCGTGTGCAAGCTGCTCCAGATCGTGCGACCGGACCGGATCTTCTTCGGCGAGAAGGACTATCAGCAGCTGGTGATCGTCCGCCAGATGGTCGCCGACCTGAACATCGACGCGCAGGTGATCGGGGTGCCGACGGTCCGGGAATCCGACGGCCTGGCGATGTCGTCGCGCAACCGCTACCTGGACCCCACGCAACGCGAACTGGCCGTGACACTTTCGGCCGCTCTGACGGCCGGCGCGCACGCCGCGCACCACGGCGGCACGGCCGCGCTGGCCGCGGCGCGCGCGGTGCTCGACGCCGTGCCCGACCTCACCGTCGACTACCTCGAGTTGCGCGACGCCGGGCTCGGCCCGGCGCCCGCGCACGGTTCGGCCCGGCTGCTGGTTGCGGCCCGGCTGGGCACCACCAGGCTGCTGGACAACATCGAAATGCAGATCGAAACACCCGCCGGCACCGCTGGGCCGGACGGACATCACGAATACGCCCAATCACCTTGGAGGAATTGATGTTACGGACGATGCTAAGGTCGAAGATCCACCGCGCCACCGTCACACAGGCCGACCTGCACTACGTCGGCTCGGTGACCATCGACGCCGATCTGATGGACGCAGCCGACCTGCTCGAGGGCGAACAGGTCACCATCGTCGACATCGACAACGGTGCCCGGCTGGTCACCTACGCGATCACCGGCGAGCGCGGCAGCGGTGTGATCGGAATCAACGGTGCGGCAGCACATCTCGTCCACCCGGGCGACCTGGTGATCCTGATCGCCTACGGCACCATGGAAGAGGCGGAGGCCCGGACGTACCAGCCGCGGATCGTCTTCGTCGACGCCGACAACAAGCCGATCGACCTCGGCCACGATCCGGCATTCGTGCCCGCCTTGGACATACCCGGGGTGGCCGAACTCCTGGATCCCCGGATCGTTGCGCGGTAGCCGTGCTGCTCGCGATCGACGTCCGTAACACCCACACCGTCGTCGGGCTGATATCGGGATCCAAGGAGCACGCAAACGTCGTGCAGCAATGGCGGATTCGCACCGAAGCGGAGATCACCGCCGACGAACTGGCGCTGACCATCGACGGCCTCATCGGCGACGACTCCGAACGGCTCACCGGGGCCGCGGCGCTGTCCACCGTCCCCTCGGTGCTGCACGAGGTGCGGCTGATGCTCGACCAGTACTGGCCGTCGGTGCCCCACGTGCTGATCGAGCCCGGGGTGCGCACCGGCATCCCGCTGCTCGTCGACAACCCCAAGGAAGTGGGCGCCGACCGAATCGTCAACTGCCTGGCGGCCTTCCATCGGTTCAACAGCCCCGCCATCGTCATCGACTTCGGATCCTCGATCTGCGTGGACGTTGTGTCGGCCAAGGGCGAATTCCTCGGCGGTGCGATCGCACCCGGATTGCAGGTGTCCTCCGACGCCGCCGCGGCCCGCTCGGCCGCACTGCGCCGGGTGGAGCTGACCCGCCCCCGTTCGGTGGTCGGCAAGAACACCGTCGAGTGCATGCAGGCGGGCGCGGTGTTCGGTTTCGCCGGGCTGGTCGACGGCTTGGTCGCGCGCATCCGCGAGGACGTGGACGGCTTTGCCGGCGACGACGTCGCGATCGTCGCCACCGGCCACACCGCGCCGCTGCTGCTGCCCGAGCTGCAGACCGTCGGCCATTACGACCAGCACCTGACCCTGCACGGGCTGCGGCTGATCTTCGAACGCAACCGCGACGCCCAGCGCGGCCGGCTGAAGACGGCGCGCTGACACACCGGCTTCGTGCCGCAGCGCGCAGGCAAAGCCGTCGGCGCGGCCTCAAAGCCCGGTCCTTTAAGCTGGCACGTCGTGAGTGCCGACGATCTGGATATTCCCGAGCAGTACCGAATACGCCGCGATAAGCGCGCTCGGCTGCTCGCCGAGGGGCACGACCCGTACCCGGTCGACGTCGAACGCACCCACACGCTGGCCCAGGTCCGTGCCGCCCATCCCGATTTGCCGGTCGACACCGCGACCGATGACCTCGTCGGCGTCGCCGGCCGGGTGATCTTTGCCCGCAACTCCGGCAAACTCTGCTTCGCCACGCTGCAGGAGGGCGACGGCACCAGCCTGCAGGTGATGATCAGCCTCGACAAGGTCGGCCAGCAATCCCTCGACGCGTGGAAGGCCGACGTCGACCTCGGCGACATCGTCTACGTGCACGGCAACGTGATCAGCTCACGGCGCGGCGAATTGTCCGTGCTGGCCGACTCCTGGCAGATGGCGTCCAAGTCGCTGCGGCCGCTGCCCGTCGCGCACAAGGACATGAGCGAAGAGGCGCGGGTGCGGCAGCGCTACGTCGACCTGATCGTGCGCCCGCAGGCTCGCACCGTGGCGCGGCAGCGGATCGCCGTCATTCGCGCCATCCGCAACGCATTGGAACGGCGCGGGTTTCTCGAAGTCGAAACCCCAATGTTGCAGACGCTGGCCGGTGGCGCTGCCGCGCGGCCGTTCATCACACATTCCAATGCACTCGACATCGATCTCTACTTGAGGATCGCACCAGAACTGTTCCTCAAGCGGTGCGTCGTCGGCGGTTTCGACCGGGTTTTCGAACTAAATCGTGTGTTCCGAAACGAAGGTGCGGATTCCACCCATTCTCCGGAATTTTCCATGCTGGAGACGTACCAGGCGTACGGAACCTATGACGATTCGGCAGTAGTGACGCGCGAGCTTATTCAAGAGGTGGCCGACGAGGCGATCGGAACCCGACAACTACCGCTGCCGGACGGCAGTGTCTACGACATAGACGGGGAATGGGCTTCGATACAAATGTACCCGTCACTGTCGGCGGCACTCGGTGAAGAGATCACGCCTGAGACGTCAGTCGAACAACTGCTCGCAATCGCCGATCGACTCGGCGTCGAGATTCCCACCGACCGGGGCTACGGACACGGAAAAATCGTCGAGGAACTGTGGGAACACACGGTTGGCAACGCACTCGTCGCTCCGACGTTCGTAAGGGATTTCCCGGTCGAGACAACGCCTTTGACGCGTCAGCACCGCAGTATCGCGGGTGTCACCGAGAAGTGGGACCTGTATGTGCGTGGTGTCGAACTCGCCACCGGGTATTCGGAATTGAATGATCCCGTGGTACAGCGCGAGAGGTTCGCCGCGCAAGCGCGTGCCGCCGCCGCGGGCGACGACGAAGCTATGGTGCTCGACGAAGATTTCCTTGCCGCACTCGAGTATGCGATGCCGCCAAGTACCGGAACGGGAATGGGTATCGACAGGTTGTTGATGACATTGACTGGCCTGTCAATTCGAGAGACAGTTTTGTTCCCGATTGTTAGGCCGCAGTCGTAGTTGAAAGATTTCAGCTGTGCGGCTTCCGTACAGATTGAGTATGCTTCGCTGTTATGGCAGATTGGTGACGGGGAGGCCCGATCCAATCTGCACAGTAACCGCTCAGGGACGAAATGCGAGGGTAAGCCAATGGCAAAAAAAGTGACCGTCACCTTGGTCGATGATTTCGACGGTGCCGGCGCGGCCGACGAAACGGTGGAATTCGGGCTTGACGGGGTGACCTACGAGATTGATCTTTCGTCCAAGAATGCCGCGAAACTGCGCGGAGATCTGAAGCAATGGGTGGAAGCCGGTCGCCGCGTCGGCGGCCGTCGCCGCGGGCGTTCCGGCACGGGCCGCGGCCGTGGCGCGATCGACCGTGAGCAGAGCGCGGCCATTCGCGAATGGGCCCGCCGTAACGGGCACAACGTGTCGACGCGGGGCCGCATCCCGGCCGACGTGATCGACGCATTCCACGCGGCCACCTAACAGTCCTCAAACCGGCGTCCGGGCTCCAGGCCCGGGCGCCGGTTTGTTGTTTCGCTGGACGCGAAACAATCGTCTGGCGGCTCGCGGAAACGAAATGGAAGTCCGCGACGTTCTTCAGTTACGGCGCGCAACGCCGCTGGCAGTCGCAGGTGAGATTGGCCCCGGAAACACCGAGCGGGTCCGTAGCGAAGAACGCACGGCAAGGTTAGACCCGCTGGCAAGCCGACCACTACAGTGGAGACAGGTACGCGATTCCGGCCACAGGGGACCGGCTTGGTTTCTAGCGGGGCCGCCAACAGGTTTGTACCGATGTGAGGGAGAGCAGGTAACCCGATGTTTGAAAGATTTACCGACCGTGCCCGCAGGGTCGTCGTCCTGGCGCAAGAAGAGGCTCGGATGCTCAACCACAACTACATCGGCACCGAGCACATCCTGCTGGGTTTGATTCACGAGGGTGAAGGCGTCGCGGCGAAGTCGCTGGAGTCGCTGGGCATCTCGCTCGAGGGCGTTCGTAGCCAGGTCGAGGAGATCATCGGCCAGGGCCAGCAGGCCCCGTCGGGACACATTCCGTTCACGCCCCGCGCCAAGAAGGTTCTCGAGCTGAGCCTGCGCGAGGCGCTGCAGCTCGGCCACAACTACATCGGCACCGAGCACATTTTGCTGGGTCTCATCCGCGAGGGTGAGGGGGTCGCCGCGCAGGTGCTGGTGAAGCTGGGCGCCGAGCTGACCCGGGTGCGCCAGCAGGTGATCCAGTTGCTGAGCGGCTACCAGGGCAAGGAGGCCGCGGAGGCCGGCACCGGTGGCCGTGGCGGCGAATCCGGCAGCCCGTCCACCTCGCTGGTGCTCGACCAGTTCGGCCGCAACCTGACGGCGGCCGCTATGGAAGGCAAGCTCGACCCGGTCATCGGCCGCGAGAAGGAAATCGAGCGGGTGATGCAGGTGCTGAGCCGGCGCACCAAGAACAACCCGGTGCTGATCGGCGAGCCCGGCGTCGGTAAGACCGCCGTGGTCGAGGGCCTGGCGCAGGCGATCGTGCACGGCCAGGTTCCCGAAACGCTGAAGGACAAGCAGCTCTACACGCTGGACCTGGGTTCGCTGGTGGCGGGTAGCCGCTACCGCGGTGACTTCGAGGAGCGCCTGAAGAAGGTGCTCAAGGAGATCAACACCCGCGGCGACATCATCCTGTTCATCGACGAGCTGCACACCCTGGTGGGTGCGGGCGCGGCCGAGGGCGCGATCGACGCCGCGAGCATCCTGAAGCCCAAGCTGGCCCGCGGTGAGCTGCAGACCATCGGCGCCACCACGCTCGACGAGTACCGCAAGTACATCGAGAAGGACGCCGCGCTGGAGCGCCGCTTCCAGCCGGTGCAGGTCGGCGAGCCGACGGTGGAGCACACCATCGAGATCCTCAAGGGTCTGCGCGACCGGTACGAGGCGCACCACCGGGTGTCCATCACCGACGGCGCGATGGTGGCCGCGGCCACCCTGGCCGACCGCTACATCAACGACCGGTTCCTGCCCGACAAGGCGATCGACCTGATCGACGAGGCGGGCGCCCGGATGCGCATCCGGCGCATGACCGCGCCGCCAGACCTGCGCGAGTTCGACGAGAAGATCGCCGAGGCGCGCCGGGAGAAGGAATCGGCGATCGACGCCCAGGACTTCGAGAAGGCGGCCAGCCTGCGCGACCGCGAGAAGCAACTCGTCGGCCAGCGCGCCGAGCGCGAAAAGCAGTGGCGCTCAGGCGATCTCGACGTGGTTGCAGAGGTCGACGACAACGAGATCGCCGAGGTGCTGGGCAACTGGACCGGCATCCCGGTGTTCAAGCTGACCGAGGCCGAGACCACCCGGCTGCTGCGCATGGAAGACGAGCTGCACAAGCGGATCATCGGCCAGGAGGACGCCGTCAAGGCCGTCTCCAAGGCGATCCGCCGCACCCGGGCCGGGCTGAAAGACCCCAAGCGCCCGTCGGGTTCGTTCATCTTCGCCGGGCCGTCCGGTGTCGGTAAGACCGAGCTGTCCAAGGCGCTGGCCAACTTCCTGTTCGGCGACGACGACGCGCTCATCCAGATCGACATGGGTGAGTTCCACGACCGGTTCACCGCGTCGCGGTTGTTCGGTGCCCCGCCGGGATACGTCGGCTACGAGGAGGGCGGCCAGCTCACCGAGAAGGTGCGGCGCAAGCCGTTCTCGGTGGTGTTGTTCGACGAGATCGAGAAGGCCCACCAGGAGATCTACAACAGCCTGTTGCAGGTCCTCGAGGACGGCCGGCTCACCGACGGTCAGGGCCGCACGGTCGACTTCAAGAACACCGTGCTGATCTTCACCTCGAACCTCGGCACGTCCGACATCTCCAAGCCGGTCGGCCTGGGCTTCACCCAGGGTGGCGGTGAAAACAACTACGAGCGGATGAAGCAGAAAGTCAACGACGAGCTGAAGAAGCACTTCCGCCCGGAGTTCCTCAACCGCATCGACGACATCATCGTCTTCCACCAGCTGACCAAGGACGAGATCATCCGGATGGTCGACCTGATGATCGAGCGCGTCGGCAAGCAGCTCAAGGCCAAGGACATGGCGATGGAATTGACCGATAAGGCCAAGTCCCTGCTGGCCAAGCGTGGCTTCGACCCGGTGCTGGGTGCACGTCCGTTGCGGCGCACCATCCAGCGCGAGATCGAGGACCAGCTCTCCGAGAAGATCCTCTTCGAGGAGGTCGGTCCCGGCCAGGTCGTCACGGTCGACGTCGACAACTGGGACGGCGAAAGCGCCGGTGAGGACGCAAAGTTCACCTTCACCGGAACCCGCAAGCCGCCGGTCGAGCCGGACCTGGCGAAAGCCGGAGCGCACAGCGCCGGCGACCCGGGGCCGGACGCGCAGTAGCGACCAACAGAAAACGGGCGGTAGTCGATCTCGGACTACCGCCCGTTTTCGCTGCCCCCTAAACTGACCGTTGTCATCGACGTGTAACGGAATCTGGTGAAAGTCCAGAGCGGTCGCGCCACTGTCAAAAGTCAGACCCGGTACTCGTCATACCCAGCGGGGACGCGTTATCCCCAGAAGGAGTCGATTGTGTCCCACCCGCAGCTAACCGGCGGCCGCACCCGATCCGTCGACCTGTCCGCGGCACGCACCGCGCTATGGTTCGCCGCGACCGTCTTCCTCGCGTTGCTGGCGCTGTACTTCGTCGGCGTCGACCAGGGGGCCGTATCGCTGTTCGGCAGCGACTCGCACGTCCACGAGTTCGTGCACGACGCCCGGCACCTCCTCGGCTTCCCCTGCCACTGACCCGGTCTCGTGGAGAAACGCCTGATCGGGGGCGGTCTTCTGGCGGGCGCCATCGGCGCGGTTTTGGCGTTCGTCTTCGCCCGCCTGTGTGCCGAGCCCGTCATCGGCCGCGCAATCGCTTTTGAAGACGGCCGCACCGACGCCGAGAACGCGCATGGCGTGCACGAGCACGGCGCCGAGTTGTTCACCCGCGGCGTGCAGTCCGGCCCCGGGCTGGGATTCGGTGTGCTGATCTTCGGACTCGCCATGGGCGCGCTGTTCGCCGTGCTGTTCAGCGTCGTCTATGCGCGGACAGAAACTGTTCAACCGCAAGCGCTTTCGCTGCTGCTGGCGGCCGGGGCCTTCGGGGCGGTGTACCTGGTCCCGTTTGTGAAGTATCCGCCGAACCCGCCGGCGGTCGGACAGTCCGACACGATCGGGGCGCGCACCGGCTGGTACCTGGCGATGGTGCTGGTGTCGGTAGTACTGGCCATCGGAGCGGTATGGCTGGCGCGGCGCCTCGCCGCGCGTTTCGGCGCCTGGAACGCGAGGCTGCTCGCGGCGGGTGCGTATCTGGTCACGATCGTCGTGGTGGCGGTGCTGCTGCCGGGCGTGGACGAGACTCCCGAACCGCTGCGCGATGCCGCGGGGACGATCATCTATCCGGGCTTTCCCGCCGACGTCCTCTACGAATTCAGGTTGTTGTCCCTGGCCACCCAGCTGGTGCTGTGGACGGGCATCGGCCTGGCGTTCGCGACGATCAGCGGGCGGATCCTTTCGGTGCAGGCGCCGGCCGGGCAGGCGTCGAGCATCGCGGCGTGACCGAGGTCGCGCGTCTGACCCTGCTCTCGCATGGCATGACGGATGCCATGGCGGAGGGGCGTTTTCCCGCCGACGAACCGCTGAACGCGATCGGCCGCCGCCAGGTTGAGGCGATGGGCGGCGCCGCCTGTTCCGCACAGCGCTGGCTCTGCGGACCCGAGCAACGCACCCGACAGACCGCGAAACTGCTTGGCCTGCAAGCCGAAAGCGAGCCGCGGTTGGCCGACCTCGACTGCGGACGGTGGCGCGGCGAGGTGCTTGCCGCCCTGCCGCCCGGCGAACTCGAGGCGTGGCTGGCTCAACCGGGTGCCGCGCCACATGGTGGTGAGTCGATCGCCGACCTGATCTCACGGGCTTCGCAGTGGCTGGAGTCGTTGACCGCCAAGCCATTACGCACGGTGGCGGTGACGCACCCGGCGCTGATCCGCGCGGCGATCGTGGCGGCGCTGGACATCGCCCCGGCGTCGTTTTGGCGGGTCGACGTCGAGCCGGTCACCCGGGTCGTCCTGCACTTCCGGGGCGGACGTTGGACGCTGCGGTTGTGAGCCTCAGCGCGGGGCGATCAGCGCGAAGGCCTGCTTGGCGATCTTCAGCATCCAGCCGGTCACCGTCGGCCCGTGATCGCGCGGCCAGTTCAGCTGAAAGCTGACCACCCACGGCTGCCGCGTCTTGTCGACGGCATACCAGCTGAACGTCAGATCACCCGGCAGGCCACCGGCTTTCGCGCCGATATACGGCCACACGCTGCGGTCCAGCTGGATGCCCGCGACCGCCGAGAGGATCTCGCGCACCGGTGCGGCCTTGCCGACCGCGTCGGCCTGCAGCGCGGCGTGGACGCGGCAGATGTCCTCGGCGTTGCCGTACCACTCCGCGCCGTAGGATGATGCCGGCGAGTGCGCCCGCATCGGATCCGGGTCATAGGGCGTCGAATTCGCCTGCTCCAGCAGCTGCTCGCGGACTTGCGGCGATCCGTGTTCCCATTGGTCGCGCAGGTCGGGCCTGCCCCATCCGACCGAGAACAACTCGTACATGGTGGGGAACGGGGTCATGCTGGCCGGGTCGTGATGACCGGCGGTGGCCAGCGCTTGCTCGATGGCGTGCGTGCCCATCCTCCCGATCAACAGATCGGTCGCCATGTTGTCACTAGTGGCGATCATCTTCTCGGCGGCGGTGCGTACCGAAACGTGCGCTCCGGTAGGCAAAGCCAATCCCGACGAGCCGACGGCCCGGCTCTTGTCGGTGACGGTCAGCTGGTCATCCCAGGACACGGTCCCGTTGGTGATCGCGCCCGCCAGCGCATGCAACACGTACAGCTTGAAAATGGATGCCAGCGGCAAAGGTTCGTGCGTGTTGGTGCCCGCAACCGGGGCGCAGTGCCCGTCGTCGACCTTGGCGACCTGATACGAGTAGCGCGCACCGGTCTTGCCCAACACCGCGTCGATGTCGTGCCACGAGTTGATCGTGGGCGCCTGGGTGTCGAGATCGAATCGATCCACCGAGCCGCCGTCGTCGGTGTGAATCCGAATGTCTTGCCGGGCACCGTAGGACGAGGTCAGGTGCAGGGTCGCCACGCTCGCGCCGAGGTCGACGCCGTTGAGCGTGAACGGACGGTCCCACCACAGCGCCTCCATGGTGGTTTGCACCGACTCGACCTTGTCGGGTGCGGCCAGGGTGCCGACCCCAACCGGGCCGATGGGCCAGTCCGAGTTGAGCATGTCCAGCGTCTGCTGCGCCCGGATCCCGGGCGGGGTCCGGGTGTCGATCTGCCGTCCCGGATTCTCCGCGTTCGCCTGCGGGGAGGGGTTGGGGGCGCACCCGGGCGCCGATGTCACTACCAGTGCGGCGGCCGCGCTCAGCGTCAATGCGCGGCGCCAGGCCGACAGCCCGCTAGCCAGCCTGCTTGTTGCCGGCAACGTCCATCACAACCTCGAATTCCAGCAGCGAAGCCCCGGTCGCCACCGGCTTCGCCCGCTCACCGGAGTGCGCCTCGATCGCAGGCCCCTGCGCCCACGCCTGGAATGCCTCTTCGGACTCCCACTGGGTCACCACGAAGTAGCGGTTCTCGCCCTTGATCGGGCGGAGCAGCTGAAAGCCTAGGAAGCCGGGCTGGTTGTCGACGGCGTGCGCCCGGTGGGCGAACCGCTTCTCCAGCTCCGGGCCGGCGTCGGCGGGTACTTCGATTGCGTTGATCTTCACCACTGGCGACATGCCGCTAGGCTACCCCGCCTATCCGCGTGCTCGAGCCGAGGGCGGTGCACGCAAGATGGTGCTATGCCCAGCCAACTGCTGACTTGCCACGGGGGAGACGGTGAGCCGCTGGTGCTGGTGCACGGCCTGATGGGACGGGGGACCACCTGGCCACGGCAGCTGCCCTGGCTGACCCGGCTGGGCACCGTGTACACCTACGACGCCCCGTGGCACCGGGGCCGCGACGTCGACGATCCACACCCGATCAGCACCGAACGGTTCGTGGCCGATCTGGCCGACGCGGTGGGCTCGCTGGCGGTCCCGGCCCGGATGGTCGGGCATTCGATGGGCGCCCTGCACTCGTGGTGTTTGGCGGCCGAGCGTCCCGAACTGGTTTCCGCACTGGTGCTCGAGGACATGGCGCCGGACTTCCGCGGCCGCACCACCGGCCCCTGGGAACCGTGGCTGCATGCCCTCCCGGTCGAATTCGATTCCGCCGAACAGGTTTTCGCGGAATTCGGGCCCGTCGCCGGCCGGTATTTTCTGGAGGCCTTCGACCGCACCGAAACCGGTTGGCGGCTGCACGGTCACACCGCGCGCTGGATCGAGATCGCCGCCGAGTGGGGCACCCGGGACTACTGGGCGCAGTGGCACGGGGTGCGCGCCCCCGCGCTGCTCATCGAGGGCGGCAATTCGGTGACCCCGCCAGGACAGATGCGGGAGATGGACGAAACCGGCTCCGCGACAACATATTTGCGGGCCCCAGACGCCGGTCACCTGATTCACGACGAGGCGCCCCGGCTGTACCGCGAGGCGGTCGAGTCGTTTCTGGGGGCGCCGCGCCCGTCGGCCTGACGGACTACTCCTCGCCGGCCAGCGCGAACCGGCCGTCGCGCGTCTGCGTCACCAAGCCGTCGGCCAGCAGGGAATACAGCGCGCGGTCGCGCTGTGCGGTATCGGTCAGCCAGGCCACATCCAGCTCGGCGCGGGTTACCGGAGAGTCGTTGGCGCGCAACACATCCATCAGACGACCGCGGACCTGACGGTCGGTTCCGGCGTAGGTCTGAACGCGGCGGGCCGGACCCTGCGCGGGCGGATGGCCGGCGTCCCGCCACGCGCACCGGTCCAGCGGGCACAGCCCGCAGCGTGGCGCGCGCGCCGTACACACCGTCGCGCCCAGTTCCATCAGCGCGACGGAGAACTTCGGTGCCGTTCCGTCGGCGGGCAGCAGCGCCGACACGTCCGCGTGGTCGCGCGTCGCCGACGGCGCACCCGCGTCGGCCAGACCGTGCACCACGCGCGCCACCACGCGGCGCACGTTGGTGTCCACCACCGGTACCGACTGGCCGTACGCGAAGCAGGCGATGGCACGGGCGGTGTAGCTACCCACACCGGGCAGCGTCAGCAGGGTGTCGACGTCGTCGGGCACGGCGTCGCCATGATCGCGCGCGATCACGATCGCGCACTCGTGTAGCCGCTTGGCCCGGCGCGGATAGCCGAGCTTGCCCCAGGCGCGCAGCACGTCGGCGGCGGTTGCCGCGGCCGTGGCCGACGGGGTTGGCCAGCGCTGCACCCAATTCGTCCAAATCGGCAGCACCCGGGATACCGGCGTCTGCTGCAGCATGAATTCGCTGACCAGGATCTGCCAGGCGCTCACCCCCGGCTCGCGCCAAGGCAGATCGCGGCGCGAACTTTCGTACCAGTGAACAAGATTGGTGACCGGTATGAATTCTGGGCCCGCAACCGGCGGATGCGGCATGATGTCAGCCATGCCTAACACCAGTCCGGTAACCGCGTGGAAGTCACTCAAAGAGGGTAACGAGCGATTCGTCGCCGGTAAGCCACAGCATCCCAGCCAAAGTGTTGAGCATCGGGCGAGCCTGGCCGCGGGTCAGAGCCCCACCGCGGTCGTGTTCGGCTGCGCCGACAGCCGGGTGGCCGCCGAGCTCATCTTCGATCAGGGCCTGGGCGACATGTTCGTGGTGCGCACCGCCGGGCAGGCCATCGATTCGGCGGTGTTGGGCTCCATCGAGTTCGCCGTGGCGGTCCTCAATGTGCCGCTCATCGTCGTGCTGGGTCACGACAGCTGCGGCGCCGTCAAGGCGGCTCTGGCCGCGATCGACGACGGCACGATACCGGGCGGTTTCGTGCGCGATGTGGTGGAACGCGTGGCCCCATCGATCCTGATGGGCCGGCGCGAGGGCCTGAGCCGCGTGGACGAGTTCGAGAAGCGACACGTCTGCGAAACCGTTGCGCAACTGACGTCTCGCTCGGCGATTATCGCCGAGCGGGTGGCCGCGGGCACGGTCGCGGTGGCAGGGGTCACCTACCACCTTGCGGACGGGCGGGCGGAGTTGTGCGACCACGCCGGCGACATAGGCGAATAGCACCGAATAGGCACCCGCGCGGCCGGGTTCGGCACCGCCACTACACGCCGGTTGCCCAGCAAACCTGGCGACACGCCGAGGCGGGTCAGCCGAATCGATGTGACCTGGGCCTACGCTGCGAACGTGCTCGATCTGGAACCGCGTGGCCCGCTCCCCACCGAGATCTATTGGCGGCGCAGAGGCCTGGCCATTGGTATCGCGGTCGTCGTGATCGGGATCGTGGCCGCCATCGTCATCGCCTTCATGGGGCATAACGCGGGAGCCAAGCCCGCCAATGCCGATAAAGCCAGCGCCGCTCAGAACAAGCCGGGATCGCCTGCGCCCCAAGCGCCCCCACCGCCGGGACCCGAGGGCCCCGCTCCGGCGGTACCGCCGGCGCAGGGTCAGAACCCCGAGACCCCCACACCCACCGCCGCGGTCCAACCTCCGCCGGTGCTGAAGGAGGGCGACGACTGCCCCGATTCGACGCTGGCGGTCAAGGGTCTGACCAATGCGCCCCAGTACTTCATCGGTGACCAGCCGAAGTTCACCATGGTCGTCACCAACATCGGCCTGGTGGCCTGCAAGCGCGACGTCGGCGCCGCGGTGCTGGCGGCCTACGTCTACTCGCTGGACAACAAGAGGCTGTGGTCGAACCTGGACTGCGCCCCGTCCAACGAGACGCTGATCAAAACCTTCACGCCGGGCGAGCAGGTGACCACCGCGGTGACCTGGACGGGCATGGGCTCGGCGCCGCACTGCCCGCTGCCGCGGCCGGCGATCGGGCCGGGCACCTACAACCTCGTGGTGCAGCTGGGCAATCTGCGCTCGATGCCGGTTCCGTTCATCATGAACCAGCCGCCGCCCCCACCGGGACCGGTGCCCGGGCCGGGTCAGCCGGGTGCCGTGCCCCAGCCGGAGGCACCGCCGGTGCCCCCGCAGCCGGCCGGCTGAGGCTCCGAACGCGCTGCAGCGCTCCTAGCTCAACGAGTCGGTGATCGTAGACTCCGCCAGCTGCGACAGTCCCTCCCGCACGTGGCGGGCCCACATCGCGCCGATACCGTCGACCGATTGCAGGTCGCTGGCGCTGGCCGCCAGCACGTTCTGCAGCGTCCCGAACGAGCGGACCAGTAGGTCGGCGTGGGCGAACTGCAACCGGGGAATGCCGGCCAGCGCCTGGTAGCCGCGGGGGCTGACCGCCGAGTCCTGCGCCTCGGCGGTGGTCGGATACCCGAAAACCTTTGCCAGGATGGTGAAGTCGAGCAGCTCGGTATCCGAGAGCGCATCCAGCTCGTCCAGCGTGGCCGACATCTGCACCTCGGACAACGGCTCCGGGCTGGCGTGGTAGTCGCGCACGATCAGTTCGCGGGCGTTGTCGTTGCCGCCCAGCAGCTCGTCGAGCTGAAGCCGCAGTTGGCGCCCGTCGGTGCCGAGTTCGACGACGTCGTTGTCGATCACCTGGCTGATCCGACGGGCCAGCTCCAGCCGCTGCACCACGGTCATGACGTCGCGCAGCGTCACGAAGTCCTCGATCTCCGCGCGCGACAGCTGCCTGCTGACCTCGTCGAGACGGATCTTGTACCGCTCCAGGGTTGCGATGGCCTGGTTGGCCCGCGACAGGATGGTCGCCGAGTCGGCGACCACGTGGCGCTCGCCGCCCACGTAGACGGTCACGATGTTCATCGAGTGGCTGACCGAGATCACCGGGTAGCCGGTCTGGATCGCGGCCCGCTCCGCGGAGCGGTGCCGGGTGCCCGACTCGTCGGTGGCGATCGACGGGTCCGGGACCAGCTGCACGTTCGCCCGCACGATGCGGCTTCCGTCGGTGGACAGCACGACGGCGCCGTCCATCTTCGCCAGCTCGCGCAGCCGGGTGGGCGCGTAGCGCACGTCCAGAGCGAAGCCACCGTCGCAGATGGCCTCGACGGCCTCGTCGTTGCCGAGCACGATCAGCGCGCCGGTACGCCCACGCAGGATGCGTTCCAGGCCGTCGCGCAGCCCGGTGCCCGGAGCAAGGCGGGCGACAGTCTCACGCAGCGTCGGACGAGTCACAACAGGTCATTCTTCAGGCCGAGCGCGCCACACGTCCAGCCGCCGCGGGTTTGCGGGCGCGCCGCCGCGGTGGTCGGCGATGTCGATCATGTGCTCCAGCGCCGCCACGATGGTGGGTGCGCGCAGCGCCCGCATCCCGTTCGGCACGATCTCGCGCCGGGGATCGTCCCCGTCCGGGATGAGCGCGATGCTGAAGCCCTGGCGCGCGGCTTCGGACAGGCGCCGCTCCATGCCGCTGACCCGTCGGAGGTCCCCGGCCAGACCCACCTCGCCGATCATCACCGCCGTGGTGGGCAGCGGCAGGTCGGCCAGCGCCGAAGCGAGCGCGACTGCGACCGCCAGGTCCGACGACGGATCGGTCAGCCGCATCCCGCCGACCGTGGACAGGTAGATGTCGTTGGCGCCGATGGGCAGCTTGGCGTGCTTTTCCAGCACCGCGGTGATCATTGCGGCCCGGGAGTGGTCGATGCCGCTGACGGCGCGCCGCGGCGACCCGCCCGCCGGCGTGGCCAGCAGCGCCTGCACCTCGCCGATGAGCGGCCGTTTGCCGTCGAGCGTCACCGTGATCGCGGTGCCGGGGACCGGCGCCGGACGCTGATCCAGGAACAGGTTCGATGGGTCGGCGACGCCCTCGATCCCGTTGTCGTGCAACAGGAAACACCCGACCTCGTCGGCGGCCCCGAACCGGTTCTTGATCCCCCGGACCATGCGCAGTGAGCCGTTGCGGTCGCCTTCGAAGTGCAGCACCACGTCCACCAGATGCTCGAGGGAACGCGGCCCGGCGATGGCCCCGTCCTTGGTGACGTGCCCGACCAGGATCAGCGCGACCGCATTGGTTTTGGCCGCGGCCGTCAGCGCCGACGTCACCGCACGCACCTGCGTGACGCCGCCGGCCACGCCATCGGCCTCGGCGGTGGACATGGTCTGCACCGAGTCCACGATCACCAGAGCGGGTCTGACCGTGGCGATGTGCTCGAGCACGGTGTGCAGGTCGGATTCCGCGGCTAGATAGAGCTCGTCGCTGCCGCAGCCGATGCGGTCGGCGCGCAGCCGGATCTGGCCCGCGGACTCCTCACCCGAGATGTACAGCGCGCGGCGGCCGGATTGCGCCCAGCGATGCGCGACCTCGAGTAGCAGCGTCGACTTGCCAACGCCCGGATCACCGGCCAGCAGCGTGACCGAGCCGGGCACCACACCGCCGCCGAGCACGCGGTCGAGTTCGTCTACCCCCGTCGTGCGGTGCTGGCTGGCGTTGGGCTCGATGGAGGTGATGGGCACGGCCGGCGATGCCGTGGCAAGGCCGCTGCGTCGACCGGCGGCCGCACTGAGTAGCGGGACCTCGTCGACGGCGCCCCAGGTGCCGCACTCCATGCAGCGGCCGACCCACTTCGCAGTGATATGCCGGCATTCCGAACACCGGTATTGGGAGCGCGCTGTTGCCACGCCATGACGGTATCGAGCCGCTACGACAAGCCCGCGTCACGACAGGCGGTTACCCCGCTTGGTTTTGCTGCGGCGGCGTCAACCCGGCCGAAATCGGCACGGCGACGGTGGCCTGCCCGGCCTTCTCGAAGTTGAAGGTGAAGTTGTAGGTGAGGCCATTGGAGATCGGCTTGGCCAGATTGATGGTCGCCTCGGCCGCCGCGGTGTTGGAACCGACCGGGCCGGGAGCCACCTTCTGCCCGTCGGGCGTACCGACGAACAGCGTCCCGCCGGCGGGCAGCCGGGCGTCGCCGCTGACCGTCACCGTGCCGATGTCGGTGGTGATGCCGACCAGCCGGTCAGCGGAATTCGGCGACTGGTTCACGGCCACCAGCACCAGGTCCACGGTCCGGCCCGGCTTGAGGTAGTCGCCGCTTTGGTTGGCCTGGATCCGGATGTCGCGCAACGCCACGTTGTTGAACGTGATCTTGTTGCCGTTGATGGCGGGCTCCTGGACCGCCATCTGCGACACCTGGCCGGCTCCGCAACCGCTCAGCAGGGCGGCCAGAACGGCCATCACCCCGGCGATGGCGAGCGCGGGAAGGCCGAGGCGGATCTTGAAGCGGTTCACTCTCTCAGGCCTCCTGCTGAGCCGGTCCGACTGATGCAACTATGCACAGTAGTAGGAACGTCCCGCGCGCGATAGCGCGGGGCGCCAGACCAGCGCAGGAGCGCCCGAATGGGCGACCGCCGGGCCGCTTCCGGGGCGTTGGTAATGTGCTGCACTGCACGACTTGATCCCCATGTCAACCCCTAACCTGCGCGTGTTGTGCCCCTGACCTGCATCGTTGCTTCGCGCGTAACTGGGCGGTCGTGTTAGGATGAAGTAACGAAAGGGGCTCGAATCAGATGATCTTCAAGGTCGGCGACACCGTTGTTTACCCGCATCACGGTGCTGCGTTAGTCGAGGCGATCGAAACCCGGACGATCAAAGGGGAACAAAAAGAATATCTCGTCTTGAAGGTGGCGCAGGGAGACCTGACAGTTCGAGTTCCCGCCGAGAACGCTGAGTACGTGGGTGTCCGCGACGTCGTCGGACAAGAAGGTTTGGACAAGGTTTTCCAGGTGCTGCGCGCGCCGCACACCGAAGAGCCGACGAACTGGTCGCGCCGCTACAAGGCCAATCTCGAAAAGCTTGCTTCCGGCGACGTCAACAAGGTCGCCGAGGTAGTCCGCGACCTGTGGCGTCGCGATCAGGAGCGCGGTTTGTCAGCCGGCGAGAAGCGGATGCTGGCCAAGGCCCGTCAGATTCTGGTCGGTGAATTGGCGTTGGCCGAGAGCACCGATGACGCCAAGGCGGAGACCATCCTCGACGAGGTTCTGGCCGCCGCTTCCTGAAGGTCCTGACACTTCGGTGGCCCCGGAGACGGGCACCTCAGGCAAAGTAGTCGCAGTCGTCCCCGCCGCAGGGTCGGGTGAACGGCTGGCCGCAGGAATTCCCAAGGCATTCTGTTTGGTTGACGGCCGCACGCTGCTGCAGCGCGCCGTCACCGGTTTGCTGAATTCCGGGGTCGTCGATCACGTCGTGGTGGCGGTTCCCGCCGACCGCGTCGACGAGGCCGAGCAGGTGCTGCACGGCCACGTCGGCGCCGGGCAGGCCACCGTCGTCGCCGGCGGCCCCGACCGCACCGAATCCGTCAACCTCGCCCTGGCGGCACTGCCTTCGGGGGCACCCGAGTTCGTGCTGGTGCACGACGCCGCACGGGCGCTGACGCCGCCGGCGCTGATCACCCGCGTGGTGGCAGCGCTGCGGGCCGGTCACGATGCCGTGGTGCCCGCGCTGCGGCTGCATGACACCATCAAAGCCGTGGACGCCAACGGGGTGGTCCTGGGGACGCCGGAGCGCGCCGGCCTGCGTGCCGTGCAGACCCCGCAGGGCTTCGCCACCGAACTGCTGTTGCGCGCCTACGGGGCCTATCAGGCGGGTGGTGGCGCCGGTTTCACCGACGACGCGTCGCTGGTCGAGCATGTCGGCGGCCACGTCCAGGTCGTCGACGGCGATCCGCTGGCGTTCAAGATCACCACCCAGCTCGATCTGTTGCTGGCCGAGGCCGTGGTACGCCGGTGACTGCCCTGCCGCGGGTGGGCCTGGGCGTCGACGTGCACCCGATCGAACCCGGGCGGCCCTGCTGGCTGCTGGGGCTGCTTTTCGCCGACGCCGACGGCTGTGCGGGCCATTCCGACGGCGACGTGGGCGCGCACGCGCTGTGCGACGCCGTGCTCTCGGCCGCCGGGCTGGGTGACGTGGGTGCGGTATTCGGGGTCGGCGATCCGCGCTGGAAGGGTGTCAGCGGCGCCGACATGCTGCGCCATGTCGCGGACCTGTTGTCCCACCAAGGCTTCCGGGTCGGCAACGCCGCCGTGCAGGTCATCGGGAACCGGCCGAAAGTCGGTCCGCGTCGCGACGAGGCACAGTGGGTGTTGTCGGAATTGCTCGGCGCGCCGGTCTCGGTGTCGGCGACGACAACCGACGGGTTGGGGCTGACCGGACGCGGTGAGGGCCTCGCCGCCATCGCCACCGCGCTGGTGGTCCCCACCGGGTAAGCCCGCGCAGCGCCGGGCGCCGGGGAACTACCCGGTAAGCTGGCACGTCGTGACCGATCACGCCCGCTTGCGGCTACACGACACGGCAGCCGGTGCCGTGCGTGATTTCGTCCCGCTGCGCGAGGGTCACGTCTCCATCTACCTGTGTGGCGCCACCGTCCAGGGCCTGCCGCACATCGGCCATGTCCGCAGCGGCGTGGCCTTCGACATCCTGCGCCGGTGGCTGATCGCGCGCGGCTGCGACGTCGCGTTCATCCGCAACGTCACCGACATCGACGACAAGATCCTCAACAAGGCCGCCGCGGCGGACCGGCCGTGGTGGGAATGGGCGGCCACCTACGAGCGTGCCTTCAGCGCCGCCTACGACGCCCTGGACGTGCTGCCGCCGTCGGCCGAGCCGCGAGCCACCGGGCACATCACCCAGATGGTCGAATTGATGGAACGGCTGATCGAAACCGATCACGCCTACGCCGCCGGCGGTGACGTCTACTTCAACGTGCTCAGCTACCCGGAGTACGGGCAGTTGTCCGGGCACAAGATCGACGACGTCCACCAGGGCGAAGGCGTGGCGACCTGCAAACGCGATCAGCGTGACTTCACGCTGTGGAAGGCCGCCAAGCCCGGCGAGCCGTCCTGGCCCACCCCGTGGGGCCGCGGGCGCCCGGGCTGGCACCTGGAATGCTCAGCGATGGCCCGCACGTATCTGGGGCCGGAATTCGACATCCATTGCGGCGGAATGGACTTGGTCTTCCCGCACCACGAGAACGAGATCGCCCAGAGCCGCGCCGCTGGCGACGGCTTCGCCCGCTACTGGCTGCACAACGGCTGGGTGACGATGGGCGGCGAGAAGATGAGCAAGTCGCTGGGCAACGTGCTGGCCATACCGGCGTTGCTGCAGCGGGTGCGCGCCGCCGAACTGCGCTACTACCTGGGCAGCGCCCACTACCGGTCGATGCTGGAATTCTCCGACAACGCCCTGCAGGACGCCGTGAAAGCCTATGTCGGCGTTGAGGAATTCCTGCACCGCGTGCGGGTGCGGGTCGGTGGCGTCGAGCCCGGGCAGTGGACGCAGAAGTTCGCCGACGCGCTGAACGACGACCTGGCGGTGCCCGCCGCGCTGGCCGAGGTGCACCACGCCCGCGCCGAAGGCAACCGGGCGCTGGACTCCGGCGATCACGAAGGCGCGCTGCGACACGCCGGCGCGATCCGCGCGATGATGGGCATCCTGGGCTGCGACCCGCTGGACGAACGCTGGGAAACCCGCGACGAGACGTCGGCGGCGCTGGCCGCCGTCGATGTGCTGGTCCAGGCGGAGCTGGAGAACCGGCAGAAGGCGCGCGAGGAGCGCAACTGGGCGCTCGCCGACGAGATCCGCGACCGGCTCAAGTACGCCGGCATCGAGGTCACCGATACCGCCGACGGGCCGCAGTGGGAGCTTTTGGCCCACGAAGAAAAGCGCGACAAGTAGATGGCCGGCAACTCGCGTCGCCGTGGGGCGATCCGCAAAGAGGGCACCAAGAAGGGCCCGACCGTAGGTTCGGGGGGCCAGCGCCGCCGCGGCCTGGAAGGACGTGGCCCCACCCCGCCCGCGCATATGCGCCCGAACCATCCGGCCGCCAAGCGTGCCAAGGCCCAGAGCCGTCGGCCGGCGCGGGGCCGAACCGACGAAGCCGAGACGGTGCTGGGCCGCAACCCGGTGCTCGAATGCCTGCGCGCCGGGGTGCCGGCCACCGCGCTCTACGTGGCGCTGGGCACCGAGGCCGACGAACGGCTCACCGAATCCGTCACCCGCGCAGCCGATTTGGGGATCTCCATCCTCGAGGTACCGCGTACCGATCTGGACCGCATGACCAGCAACCACCTGCATCAGGGGATCGCGCTGCAGGTGCCGCCATACGACTACGCCCACCCCGACGACGTGGTTGCCGCCGCACTCGCCTCGCCGCCGGCGCTGTTGGTCGCGCTGGACAACATCTCCGATCCCCGCAACCTGGGCGCGATCGTCCGTTCGGTCGCGGCATTCGGCGGCCACGGGGTGCTGATCCCGCAGCGCCGGTCGGCCTCGGTGACCGCGGTGGCCTGGCGCACCAGCGCCGGGGCCGCGGCCCGCATCCCGGTGGCGCGCGCCACCAATCTGAACAGGACACTGACAGATTGGGCCGGCCGCGGCCTGCGGGTGATCGGTCTGGACGCCGGCGGTGACACCACGCTCGACGACATCGACGGCACCGATCCGCTGGTGGTCGTCGTGGGCTCGGAAGGCAAGGGACTGTCGCGGTTGGTGCGGCAGAACTGCGACGAAGTCGTGTCCATCCCGATGGCCGGAAACACCGAATCGCTGAACGCGTCGGTGGCCGCCGGGGTGGTACTCGCCGAAATCACCCGCCAGCGCAGGAGTTAACCCCGGTGCCCGACCGGCCTGCGCGCCTTCGAGGGGCGCTGGCGGTGGTGCTGCTGGCCATCGCGCTGTGGCCGGTCGGCGTTGCCCGGGCCCAGGCGCCCGACTTCGACCTGCAGGCCCACCGTGGGGGCCGGGGCGAGACCACCGAGGAGTCCCTGCGCGGGTTCGCCAAAGCGCTCGAATTGGGCGTCAGCACATTGGAACTCGACATCGTCCTGACCGAAGACGGGCAACCGCTGGTGTGGCATGACCCGACGATTCAGGCCGAGAAGTGCGCCGACACCGCGCCCGCATTCGCCGGTGACCCGCGGTACCCATACGTCGGCAAGCGCGTGAACGAGCTCACCCTGGCGCAGGTCAACACCCTGGACTGCGGCCGCCTGCTCGGCGAGTATCCCCGGGCCGAGGTGGTGCGGGGCAACAAGATAGCGACGCTGCCGCAGGTTTTCGCGCTCGCCGACTCCTACCGCGCCGACGGGATCCGCTACAACGTCGAAACCAAGGTGGAGGCCGACCGGCCCGGCACATCGGCCGAGCCGCAGGAGTTCGTCGATGTGATCCTGGCCGCCGTCAGGTCCGCGGGCAAGGTAGACCGGGTGGAGATCCAGAGCTTCGACTGGCGCACCCTGCCGCTGGTGCGGCGCGCCGAGCCGTCAATTCCGTTGGCGGCCCTGTACGACGGGCACACCTGGGTGCCGGACTCACCCTGGCTGGGCGGCGAAAACCCCACGCTCATCGGCGATCCGCTGATCGGTGCGCGGATGGTGGGCGCCGCCATCGTCTCACCGGATTATCGACTGGTCACCGGCCCGGCGTACGTTGACCGTGCACATGCCTTGGGGCTCAGGGTGATTCCGTGGACAGTCGATGACACCGACGCCATGCGTCAGCAGATCGGATACGGGGTCGACGGCATCATCACCGACTACCCGACGCTGCTGCGCGGCGTGCTCGCCGAATTGGCGATGCCGTTGCCGCCGGCCTACCGGCGGGGCTAGCGGGCGACGCTGCCGGCCAGGTCGCCGTTGTCGCGAGCCGGCTGCTCGTCGCCGCCTCGCGGTCGGCGAAGGTTCGCGCACGCGGCCCGCCACATCATGCCCGGGCGCAGCAGCCGGGAAGCGGGATCGAGAAGTGCGGTGACCCTGACGAACCGATCGACCGCGACGGCGTCGTATTCGGTCGCGGTGAGTATGCGATCGATGTAGCCGTTGAGCAGCCGGGTGAGCAGCGGTGGCGTGCCTTCGATCTCGGGCAGGCACAGATCCGGGTTGGCCGACAGCTCCCACGCCTGGCGGATCGGAACCGCGGCGGCCCGGAAGAATCGCCGCGCCAAATCCTCCGCGCCCTCAGACAGGCAGTCGCGCAGCGCCGCCGCCTCCAGCGCGGCGACCGTCATGCCCTGACCGTAGATCGGGTTGAAGCTGCAGATCGCATCGCCCATCACCAGCAGGCCTTCCGGGAAGCGTTGCACCTTGTCGTAGCGGCGCCACCGGCTGGACGGCTGACCGTGCCGGGTGGGCTCGCCGATGGGTTCGGCGGCTCGGACCGCGGCCAGCAGATGGGCCGGCGCGCAGTCCTCGACGAACTCGCACATCGATGCGAGGTCCGGCTGCGGCCCGTGACCCGCGATGCCGTACACGGTGAACATCCAGGTGTCGTTTTCCGAGCGCAACATGCCCAGCCCGCGCGGCCGGCCCGGCACCGCTCCGACGATGAAACCGAATTCGTGCAGCGCGCCCGGCGCCATGCGCAGGCGTTGGCTCACGTAGGTCAGCTGTACCGGCACATGAACCTCGGCCGGGCGCTGGTAGCCCAGGGTGGTCAGCCACGCCGGGGTGCGCGCGCCCCGCCCGGTGGCATCGAGCACCAAGTCCGCGCTCAGCGTGACGTCGTCGTGGGTGCGACGGTCGACCACCCGGACGCCGGTCACCCGTCTGCGGTCTGATGTCGTGGTCAGGTCCACGATGTCGTGCTCGTCGAGCAGCGTGACGGTGGGGATCCGGCGCAGTCGCGCTCGGACATGCTCCTCGAGGAACGGCCGGGTGGCCAGATAGGCGGCGAACGAAGGGGCACCCCCCGAACGCACCATCAGATGGTCGCCCAAGCAGTAGTACAGCTGCGAGAGATTACGGCCATCCAGGTGATGCGCGCCGTCGATGACCATCGCATCGAGGACGCCGGGGAACAATTGCTCGAGCACCAGGGCGCCGCGAGGCAGCAGGCCGTGCAGATGGCGACCCTGCGGCACACCGCGGCGAGCGCAGGCCGTGTCGGGAGGGATGTCGGGCAGCGGATCGCGCTCCACCACCGTGACCGTGCCGAAGAACTCGCTGAGCGATCGCGCGGCCACCAGACCGGCCATGCTCGCTCCCAATACCACCGCGTGATTGCCGATCCTTGCCATAGCCCACCGCCTGTGCTGAGCGCGTACCCGACGAAGACCATGCTCATGGCCCGAAACGGGGGCCGACAGCGTAGTCGACTACGCCACTGCCCCGGGCCGGCCACTCGCGATGCCAGCGAAGCCGACAAAGCGGCCCCTGGCGATGCCCGCGGCCCGTTATAGTCGCCGAATGATCGGCACCGAGCCGCTGGCCGGGCGTGCCAGCGAATTGGGAACCATTCGCCGCGCCCTGAGTGCGGGCGGCAACCACACGGGCGTGGTGATCGCCGGAGCCCCCGGAGTGGGCAAGACCTGGCTCGCCCACGAGGCGCTGCGGCGCGCCGAGGCGTCCGGGGAGCGGACCAGGTGGATCGTCGGCACTGACTCGGCGCAAGCGCTGCCACTGGGCGCGTTCATCGGGTCGATGACCGAGGCTTTGAATGAGGCGCAGTCGGATCCTTTGACCGATGTGCGACGGGTGATCAATTCGTTTGTCGCGCAACAGCGTCAACGCCGCGTGCTGATCGGGGTCGACGACGCGCACCTGTTGGACGGATTGTCCGCAATGGTCGTCCACCAGTTGGCGCAGTCGGGTGGGGTCCGGCTGGTGGTCACCGTACGCATCGGCCTCGACGAACCGGACGCGGTGACGGCGCTGTGGAAAGACGGGCTGTTGGAAAGGCTTGATCTCAAACCTTTTTCGGCCGCGGCGACACGCGAGGTCATCGAGAGCAAGCTGGACGGTCCGGTCGATGCGCCCAGCGCAGCGCGGTTCCAGAAGCTGACCGGTGGCAACGCGCTGTTCCTGCGACAGCTGCTGGCGGATCAGGTGGCCGCCGGGCGGATGCGTAAGACGGCCGGGGTATGGATGTGGGACGGCGACGTTGCGGTCTCGTCGAGCCTGTCCGAAACGGTGGGCCGTCAGATGGGGCGGCTCAGCCCGGAAGTGGCGATGGTGATCGACACGCTGTCGCAGTGTGAGCCGCTGGCCGTCGAGGTGCTGTGCGATTTGGCGCGGCGCAGCGACCTGGCGGCAGCCGAGCGGATGGGCCTGGTCAGCATCGAACGCACCGGCGCCGGTTTGACGGCCAGACTTGCCCACCCGCTGTTCGGTGAGCTGCGCCGCGCGAGCGCAGGCGAGCTGTATCTGTCGGAGATTCGCGGCAGGCTGGCGGCGCGGCTGGGCGACGACGGCGACGCCGACATGCAGGCAACGGTGCGCCGCGCGTTGCTGCGCCTCGAGTCGGACCTCGATCCCGACCCCGGGCTGTACCTGGAATCGGCGCGGCATGCGATGACCCTGCTGGATCTGGATCTGGCCGACCGGTTCGCCACCGCCGCAACGGAAGCCGGTGCGCCCGGGGCGGCGGGGGTGCGGGCCATGAACCTGGCGCTGCAGGGACGCGGCGAGCCGGCTGAGTTGGCGCTGCGCGCGATGGCCGACAGCGACCTGCCCGACGGCCATCACTGGGCGACCGTGCGGGCGGCCAACCTGATGTGGAATCTCTTCGACCCCAGCGGCGCGGTCGAGATCCTCGACGGGCTTGCCGCGCTTGACTCCGAGGCCCCCGCCCAGCGGGCGGAGCGGTTGGCGGTGCAGGCGTGCCTGGATGCGGTGGCGGCGCGCTGCGAGAGCGCAGCCGCAAATGCCCGGGCCGCCTTGGGTTTTCCCGACCTGCCCGGCTTCCACACGATGATGGCTTCGCTCGCGTTGATCATGGCGATGGGGGCGCTGGGTCAGGTCGACGAGCTCGCGCGCGTGGCGGATCAGACGCTGCGGCGCGCGACGACGTCGTTCCAGGCATCGCATATGCGGTTCTGGTTCGGCGCCGTCTACGGTCGTGCGTGCCGGTTGACCGGTCGGATCGATGAATTTGTCGGCACGGCAACGCAACTGGCCGAATCGTCCCGTGACATCCCCGGCCTTGCGTATGCGAACCTAGCCCTACTGTCCGGCACCGCCGAGCTGGCTCGCGGCGCCGTCGCCGAGGCGGCCCGGCTGGTGCACGAGGCGGTGGCCGGGGTGCAAACACACTATGTGACAACCGGTTTGCGACCAGCGAGCTATTTCGCGCTGGCCGAGGCGCACGCCAAGCTCGGGCAGCCCGACGATGCGAACGCCGCGGTCGCCACGGCGCGGTCCTGCGTGCCGGCCGACTTTCTGTTCATGCACACCGCCCTGTCCCTGGCCGAGGGGTGGGCGATGGCGGCGAGCGGCCGGCTGGGCGAGGCCGTGGCATGTGTGACGGACGCGGCCCGACTGGCCCGCGACCGTGGCCAGCCCACCCACGAGCTCGCCTGCATCCAGGCGGCGGCGCAATGGGGCGACACCACGCACGCGGCGCGGGCGCGGGAGTTGGCCGGCGCGTTGTCGCTGCCGCTGGCCGATGCCGTCGCGGCGCACGCGGAGGCGCTGTCGGCTCGCGATGGGGAGGGCCTGCTGGCGGCCTCGGCGGCGTACCGGGGGATCGGTGATCGGGTCGCGGCCGCCGATGCGGCGGCGCAGGCTTCGGTGGTGTTCGACGAACACCAACACCACCGCCGTGGTCTGTACGCGGCGGCGTTGGCCAGGGAACTGGCCGACGAGTGCGGTGGTCTGCACACGCCGGCGCTGCACACCCCGACAGGCCTCAAGTTGTCTGGCCGCCAGCGCGACGTCGTCGAACTGGTGGTGGCCGGTCTGTCCAATCGCGAGATCGCCGAGAAGCTGGTGATGTCGGTGCGCACCGTGGAAGGCCACGTGTACCGGGCCTGCCAGCGCGTAGGGGCGCAGTCGCGCGAGGAGCTGGCGTCCATCATCCGATCGGGACCCTGCGGCTCGCCCGCGCCCTAGAGACCCAGTAGCCGCGCCGAGGCCCACAGCGCGAGCACCGCCACCGTCAGCGAGGCGGGCACGGTGCACACGCCGAGGCGGGTGTACTCGCCGACACCGGCGTCGACGTCGTGCTGGCGTAACACGCGCCGCCACAACAGGTTCGACAGCGATCCGACGTAGGTCAGGTTGGGGCCGATGTTCACCCCGATCAGCACCGCGAGAACCGCCACCGGCCCGCTGGGGGCGACGAGCGGCAGCAGCACCAGCGTGGCGGGCAGGTTGTTGACGACGTTGGCCAGCAGGGCGGCTATCGCCGCGATGGCGAGCAACGCCGGCAGGCCCGAACCCGACGGCAGCACCGCCGACATCGCCCGGTCCATCCCGTTGCTCATGACCGCCTGCACGACGACGCCGAGCGCCAGCACGAACACCAAAAACGACACGTTCACCGAACGCGCGATGTCGGACACCGAGGTGTGCCGGTGGCGCAGGCTGCGCACCGCCAGGGCGACGGCGCCGCACAGCGCCACCCAGGCCGGCGCGATCCCCACGGATTGGGCGACGGCAAACCCGGCCAGCGTCAGCGCGACGACCACCAACACGAACACCGGCGGGCGCGGCGGCGCGCCCACCTGCTCCGGGTCCGGCTGCACCCGCAGGTCCTTGGCGAAGAACCACCGGAAGATCAGGTAGAGGACGGCCACCGCGCCCACCCACGGCGCCGCCATCACGAGCGTGAACTGGGTGAACGAGATGTTGGCGGTGTGGAAGGCCAGCAGGTTGGTCAGGTTCGACACCGGCAGCAACAGCGAGGCGCCGTTGGCCAGATGGGCGGTGGCGTAGGCGTACGGCCGCACCCGGGTGCGCTGTCGCCGCACGGCGGCCAGCACCACCGGCGTCAGCAACACCACGGCGGCGTCCAGGCTCAGCACCGCGGTGATCACCGAGGCGATGACGAACACCCGCCTCAGCAGGCCGCCCGACCCGACCCGTCCCCGTGTGATCGCCGCGCCAGCGGCCTCGAACAGGCCCTCGTCGTCGCACAGCTTGGCCAGCACCAGCACCGCACCCAGGAACGCCACCACCCCGGACAGGTCGGCGATCTGCTTGGCCGCCTGATGGACCGAGATCGCGCCGACCGCGATCAGGATCAGGGCCGCTGGGACCGCCGCCAGCGCCTCGGGCCAGCCCCCGGGGCGCGCAACGGCGAACGCCAGGACAACAGCAAGCAGCAACAGCGCAAGCGTCAGGGCCAAGGTCAGAACCGCTTCACTGCCACGGGTCTTCGCGTCGCCACACGGTGGGCAGGTGCACCGCGATACCGTCCTGTGCGGCCAGCTCGTCGATGATGCCGACGGAGACGTTCAGGTCGTCACCCGCATAGGGTACGGCGCGCAACGGTTTTGTCAGCGGGCGGAAAAAGTCGTCCCAGTGGATGAGGATCACCCGGCGCGCCCCCACCGCCCGTACGGTCTCGGTCCAGTAGTCGACCAGGTACGACCGCGGCTGCAGCCCGAGCTGCCCGACGGACAGGTACACGGCGTCGGCGCGGTGACCGGCCAGGGCGCCCTTGACGAAGCCGGCACTGCCCTGGATGAGCAGCCGCCGGTCGGTGGGCAGGTGGTGCACCAGCGTCGACCAGGCTTCCCCGCAGCGATACGCCGACGCCTTCACCGGCGGGGTCACCGGTTGGTCGATGACGCCGGGGAACCGGTCGGGCGGGCAGTGGTGCGATTCGATCAGGGTGACGTCGTAGGCGCCCAACCGAATCGGTTCGCCGTCGACCGCGACGACGATCCGGTTCTCGGGCAGCCCGTACCCGCGCCCGACATTGGCCGCGGACTGCCCGCCGACCAGCTGCGCGCCGGTGCGATCGGCGACCAGCGCGGAGTCCAGCACGTGGTCGATGTGGGTGTGCACCGGAATGACCGCCGCCAGCCGCGAGACCTTGGCCCGGGCAAGGCATCCGTCGACCCGCGCCGGCGAGGGCGCCACCTTGCCGGCCACGATCCTGGCCAGGCTCGGCCGGGAGAAGTAGCCGTCGGTCATCAACGCCGACGAGCCGTCGTCGATCAGCAGGGTCGCCACACCTATCCAGGTCACCGAGGGCGCGCCGGGTTCGGCGGCGGGCGCGTCGAACCGGTCCGCGTACCGCGCGATGTCGGGGCGCCCGAGTTTCAGCCGCATCAGCAGAAGGCCCCGATCTCGACGCCGGACGCCTCGAGGCGGTCGCGAACGGCAGCGGCGATCTGTACGGCGCCCGGCGAATCACCATGCACGCAAACGGATTCCGCCTTCAAAGCGAGCTGCGTGCCGTCGGTCGCGGTGACCCGCCCCGAGGTGACCATGTCGGCCACCCGGTCGGCGATCTCCGCCGGGTCGTGCAGCACCGCGCCCTGCTCACGGCGGGACACCAGCCGGCCGTCGGACCGATATGCCCGGTCGGCGAAAGCTTCTGCGACCGTGCGTAACTCGCGGCGGTCGGCTTCGTCGAAAAACGCCGAGCCCGCCATGCCCAGGACCGGCAGCCCGGCGTCCACCAGGCGCACCGCCTCGGCCACGGCGGCGGCCTGCTCGGGGTGGGTCACGATCGTGTTGTACAGCGCGCCATGCGGTTTGACGTAGGACACCGACGTGCCGGCCGCGTGCGCTATCGCCTGCAGCGCGCCGATCTGGTACACCACGTCGGCGATCAGGTCCTCGCCGGCGACGTCGATGAAGCGCCTGCCGAACCCGGCCAGGTCGCGATAGCTCACCTGCGCCCCGATGCGGACCCCGCGCGCGGCGGCCGACCCGCATACCCGCAACAGGCCCGCGGGGTCGCCGGCATGAAAGCCGCACGCGACGTTGGCGCTCGTGACGATGCCGAGCATGGCGTCGTCGTCACCCAGGCGCCAGACGCCGAAGCCTTCGCCCAGGTCGGCGTTGAGGTCGATACCGGCCACCTGCCCAGCTTATGGGGGCGCGGTCGCGCCGGCCCAGGCGAGGAGGCGGTTTGGCGCCCGGCTACTGCTCGCTGACCTTGGCCGCGATCTGCTGGGCGAGGTCGACCGCGGACCCCCCGGGCAGGAAGGAGCCGCAGGTGGCGACGTCGATGACGACGTTGTTGCGCGCGGTCAGCGCCCGCTGGCACGTCCAGCCGTCGCTGCTTTCCTGAACCTCGGACGTGCTGAGCGTGCCCCCGACCTTGTGAGCCTCGCCCACCGCCCACACGATTTCGGGCTTGCCCGGGGGACGTTCGGAAAACTTGCGATTGGCGCAGGCGAACCACCGTCCCACCGAGGCGTCGTAGAACGTGTTTGCCTTCCGCGCGGACGGGTAGGCGATCACCGCCTGGATGGCGGAGTCGTTGCGGACCGCCGGGTCATCGAAGTTGTCGTCGAGGCGCTGGCCGCGCATCGCGGTCCAGCCGGTGTCCGCGTAGACCGCTGCCTGGGCCGGGCCGTCCATTGCCAGGCAGCTCTTGTCGCTGAAAGTCGAGCTCCAGTCCCACATCTCCTGCACGCCGTAGCGGAGCCGCATCCCCGCGCTGAGCAAGGAGTTGATCTGGTCCTTGTCGAGCAGCAGCCCATCGAGGGCCGCGGCGGTCAGCGGGGTCTGGGGCAGCGGGCCGGAGGTATCCGCGGGCGACGCGCGGCCGCCGACCACGGTGGTGCAGCCGGCCGTCACCGCGCACACCGCCGCAAGCATCAGGAACGCGATTCGCCCGCGCACCACTGCCTTCTCCGACGTGGGGCCAATGTGTGCAACCCAGCTTATGCGGCGGCCTCTCGCCGGCGCCCGATCATCCAGCAGACCAGATAGATCAGAAACGAGATGCTGGCGACGAAGACCGACACCGGCACGCCGGGGGCCAGCGACAGCACCAGGCCGCCGACGGCGGACACCTCGGCGAACACCACGGAGGTCACCATCGCCGCTGCGGGCGAGGCGACCACCCGGGCCGCCGCGGCCGCCGGCGTGATGAGCAACGACATCACCAGCAGCGCGCCGACGATCTGCACCGCCTGGGCCGCCACCACGCCGACCAGGGCGGCGAACACGATGCCCAGCCCGTAGACCGGCACGCCGCGGGCCGCGGCGACATCGGGATCGACGGTGGCGAACAGCAGCGGCCGGTAACACGTCGCCAGCACGGCGATGACGAGCAGGCAGACCAGCGCCAGCATGGTCAGGCCCGTGTAGCCCACCCCGACGATCTGGCCGGTCAGCAGGGCGAAGCTGGTCGAGGTGCGGCCCGGGTAGAGATGGATGAACAACACCGCCAGGCCCAGCCCGAAGGCCAGCACCACGCCGATCACCGAATCGCGCTCCCGGTCGCGCCGACCGAGCACACCGAACAGCGCCGCGGCCAGGGCGCTGCCGATCAGCGCGCCCACCCCCACACCGAAGCCGATCAGCAGCGCGAAAGCGGCTCCGGTCAGCGACAATTCGCTCGAACCGTGCACGGCGAACGACATCTGCCGCATCACGATGAACGGCCCGATCAGCCCGGCTACCAGTCCCAGCAGGGCGGCGGCCGCCAGCGCCTGCTGCACGAAGTCATGGCCGAGCAGGTGGGCGGTGATGTCGAAGGAGAACAGATGGTCCAGCAGGCCGGCGAGCCGATGCTCCATCAGCAGTACCCGTCGTCGCGCGCGCCGGCCACTACGTAGCCGTCCTTGACCTTCACCACCTGGATGTCGGATTGGTACAGCGCCGAGAGCGTCTGGCTGGTCATCACCTGCTCGACGGTGCCGACCTCGAACCGGCCGTCGACCAGGTACAGCAGCCGGTCCACGTACGGCAGGATCGGGTTGAGCTCGTGGGTGACGACGATGACCGTGGTCGCTGCGTCCTGGCGGCGCCGCTCGATCAGCGCCGACACCAGCTTGGCGTTGGCGGGGTCCAGCGTCAGCAGCGGCTCGTCGCACAGCAACAGCAGCGGGTCGCTGACCAGCGCCTGGGCGATGCGCACCCGCTGCAACTCGCCGCCCGACATCATCCCGACCCGGACGTCGGCCAGATGTTCGCCGTTCACCTGCCGTAGCGCTTGGCGCGCGGCCGCGCGCCGGCGCTCCCGATCGGCGGACCGCAGCGGGATGGCGCCCCAGCGCGGCCCGTCGATGCCCAGCCGGACCAGGTCGCGCCCGCGCAGCATGACGTCGGCGTCCATCGGACGGTGTTGGGGCACATAGCCGATGCGTCCGCTACCCGAGGTGATCGGCTTGCCGTCCACCAGCCCGGTGCCGGCGCTCAGTGCCAGCTGCCCGAGCAGGACCTTGAGCAGCGACGTCTTGCCGCTGCCGTTCGGGCCCAGCACCGCGATGAATTCGCCGCGCGACACCGACAGGTCCAGCTGGTCCCACAGCACGCGGTCGCCGAACGACAGCCGCGCGCCGCGCAGCGATACGGTCTCCGCGGGGTTTTCGATGGCCGCGACGGGTTCGAGGCTCATGACGGCGGCCGGCTCGACTGCAGTGCGGACTGCAGCTGGTTGACCGTATTGCGTTGCCAGGTCAGGTAATCCGTGCCGTCTGTCAGCGTTTCGGACACGTCGGTGACCGGGACACCCGCGTGCCGCGCGGCGTCGCGCAGGCCGTTGATCGCGGTCGTGGAGGTCTGCGGGTTGATCAGCACCGCCGACACCTGGTGCCGGTTGACCAGGTCGAGGACCGTCGCCATGTCGGCGGGCGCGGGATCGGTCTCGTTCTCGGTGGCCGCCTCGAACGTGGGCGGGGTGCGGTTCACCAACCCCGAAGCCTTCAGCAGGTAGAACGCGACCGGTTCGGTCGCGATCACCGAGGTGTTGGGGTGGGCGGTCGCGATCGCGTGCTCGGCGCCGGCGATGGCGTCGGCGTCGCGGCCGAACGCTGCGGCGTTGGCCCGATAGTCGGCGGCGTTGCCCGGGTCGATCGTCGCGAGGCGGTCGGCGATGGTGGCCGCGACCGCCTTCGCGACGGCCAGGTCGTAGAAGACGTGCTCGTTGCGGGGTTGCCCGCCGTCCAGGAACGAGTAGGCATTGACCGGCTTGGCGTCGGGGTGGCGGGCCAGCACCTCGTCGACCCAGCCGTCATAGCCGCCGCCGTTGTAGACCACCAACGGGGCGTCGGCGATCGCGGCGGCGTCCGCGGGGCTGACGTCGTAGGAGTGCGGGTCGACGTCCGCCCCGCTGAGAATGGATTTGACGGCGACATGGGAGCCCGCGATGGCGCGCGCCACGCTGCCCCACACATCGGTGGAGGCGACGACGGAGATGGCGCGCGAATGCGCGGTGCCGCTGCAGGCAGTGAGGATCGCCCCGCCGGTCAGCACCAGGGCGGCCGCCAGCCATCGCGTCGCATCGGCGGGCGTAGCCTTCGCCGTTCGCCGCCGCGTCGGTGCCATGCGCACGTCCGATTCCTCCCGCCGGCCAGTCAGCCGATCCATAATACTAATGAAAACCGTTTCCATTACAAAGCCGCAAGCTGAAGCGCGTACGCGCGGGCCCCGATCCGCTGTAGCCTCACCGAACGTGAGTCCCACACCGCGCCGGCGTGCGACTCTGGCGTCGTTGGCGGACGAGCTCAACGTTTCGCGCACGACGATCTCGAATGCCTTCAATCGGCCCGATCAGCTCTCGCCGGACCTGCGTGAGCGCGTGCTTGCGACGGCCAAGAGGCTCGGATACGCCGGCCCCGACCCGGTGGCGCGATCGCTGCGTACCCGCAAGGCCGGCGCGGTCGGCCTGGTGATGGCCGAACCCCTGACCTACTTCTTCAGCGACCCCGCCGCGCGGGACTTCGTCACGGGGGTGGCGCAGTCGTGCGAGGCGCTGGGCCAGGGACTGCTGCTGGTCGCTGTCGGGCCCAGCCGCAGCCTCAAAGACGGGACGTCCGCGGTGCTTTCGGCCGGCGTGGACGGCTTCGTGGTCTATTCGGTGTGCGACCAGGATCCCTACCTGCAGGTGGTGCTGCAGCGCCGGCTGCCGGTCGTGGTGGTCGACCAACCGAAGGGGCTGGCCGGCGCCTCGCGGGTGGGCATCGACGACCGCGCCGCGATGCGTGAGCTCGCCGACTACGTGCTGGGCCTGGGGCACCGCGAGATCGGGCTGCTGACCATGCGGCTGGGCCGCGACCGGCGCCAGGGTCTGGTGGACGCTGGCCGGCTGCGGTCACCCGCCTTCGACGTGCAGCGCGAGCGCATCGTCGGCGTGTGGGAGGCGATGACGGCCGCTGGGGTCGACCCCGATTCCCTGACCGTGGTGGAAAGCTATGAGCACCTGCCCGAATCGGGCGGCGCGGCCGCCAAGGTGGCCCTGGCGACCAATCCGCGGATCACCGCGCTGATGTGCACAGCGGACATCCTGGCGCTGTCCGCCATGGATTACCTGCGGGCACACGGAATTTACGTGCCCGGTCAGATGACGGTCACCGGATTCGACGGCGTGCCCGAGGCCATCAACCGCGGCCTGACCACGGTGTCGCAATCCAGCCTGCAGAAGGGCCGCCGGGCCGGGGAGCTGTTGCTGAAGCCGCCGCGATCCGGACTGCCGGCCGTGGAACTGCTGGACACCGAGCTCGTCCGGGGCCGCACCGCCGGCCCGCCGGCGTGAGCCGGTTGGAGACTAGGCCTGTTCGGTGTCGCCGATCAGCAGCCGCACGGCCAGGTCCAGCCGCTTGCTGACGTCGGTGGCCGAGGCCCGCCGGGTGAGCCACGCCAGCAGGTTCGACAGCCACACGTCCGAGATCACCCGGGCGATGTGGTACTGGTCCTCGGTCGGTTCGCCGTCGGCCATCGCGCGCGCGAACATCGAATCGATGAGCTTCTCAACCTGGTCGACCTCGCTGGCCGCCGACGCGTCGGCGAACACGTAGGCACGCGTCATCGCCTCGGTCAGCAGGGGATTGCGCTGCATCGCGCGGTTCAGCTTGCCCACCATGAAGCTGAGCCGCTGGAAGGGTGTGCCCCCGGTCATCGCCGAGCGGTCCGTCTTGGCATCGATGCGGCTGAACTCGCGGCCCAGCGCCGACACCAGCAGGTGCACCTTCGACGGGAAATACCGGTACAGCGTCCCCACCGCGACGTCCGCGCGATCGGCCACCGCACGCATCTGAACCGCCTCGTAGCCGCCCTTGGAAGCGATGGCCATGGTGGCGTCCAGGATGCGCTTGCGGCGTTCCCGCTGCGCCTCGGACCCCAATTCGGATTCCGCCAGTACCGCCACGTTTACGACCTCGCGCGGCTGCGCGTCCGACACGCGGCTCGGATTTGCGTTGGCTGGCATGTGACGGTTTGCTCCTGTTCCCGGCGGTTCGTTTGCAAACGATACGCATTCTGCGTGTGAATTTCCCACCTCCATACCGCCGCGGACAAGCGCTGTGCTGGTGTAATGGCGTTCGACTTGACGGTCGATCACTGGCACTATTAGAACACGTTCTAGTCTGCGGAGAGCGGGTTGCGTGCCAACACGTGCTGGAGACATACCCGCTTGGCGGGCAGATCGCACAATCAGGACAGGGGTTCGACCCCCTTGTCACGTCGAGCCAAGGACGCGGAGGTCCTCTCAGGTGGTAGCGACCGTCACCGACGAACAGTTTGCCGCGCGCGCCCTGGTGCGCGACTGGGCCCGCAATTCGACGTCGGGGCCGGGCGGCACCGCGGCGATACGCGACGTGGAGCAGGGCAAGTCCGACGCATGGCGGCCGGTGTTCTCCCGGCTGGCCGAGCTGGGGATCTTCGGCGTCGCGATCCCGGAGGAGCTTGGCGGCGCGGACGGCAGCATCGAAGACCTGTGCGCGATGGTCGAGGAGGCGGCGAAAGCGCTGGTTCCCGGGCCGGTGGCCACCACCGCGCTGGCCACTGTGCTTCTCTCCGAGGCGGGCTCGGATCCCGAGTTGCTGGGCGCCCTCGCCTCCGGGGAACGCTTCGCCGGGCTGGCGCTGGAAGGCGACATCGAGTTCGACGGCGCGACTTCGACGGCGTCGGGCACCCTGCCATTCGCGTTGGGTGTCGCCGAGGGCGCCGTACTCTTGGCGCCGGCCGATGGGAAGTGGCTGCTGATCGACACCAGCGGTGCCGGTGTGCAGATCGAGCCCCTGGCTGCCGGCGACTTCTCCCGGCCGTTGGCCCGGGTGGTGCTGAACTCCGCCCCGGCCGCCGTGGTGTCGGAGAGCCGCGCACGCGTCGAGGAGCTGGCCGCGACGGTGCTGGCGGCCGAGGCGGCCGGCATCACCCGCTGGTCGCTGGAGACCGCCGTCGACTACGCCAAGGTCCGCGAGCAGTTCGGCAAGCCGATCGGTAGCTTCCAGGCCATCAAGCACATCTGCGCCGAGATGCTGTGCCGCGCCGAGCAGGCCGAGGTGGCCGCCGCCGACGCTGCGCGCGCCGCCGCCGAGGGCGACGAGTCCCAGTTCTCCCTAGCCGCGGCCCTGGCCGCGAGCACCGGCATCGCCGCGGTGAAGGCCAACGTCAAGGACTGCATTCAGGTGCTCGGCGGCATCGGCTGCACCTGGGAGCACGACGCGCACCTGTACCTGCGCCGGGCGCATGCCATCGGCCGATTCCTGGGCGGGGCCGAGACCTGGTTGCGCCGCATCACCGCGCTGACCCAGGCGGGTGTGCGGCGCCGGCTGGGGATCGATCTGACCGAGGTGGAGGACCAGCGGGCGGAGATCGCCGCGGCCGTGGCCCAGATCGCCGGGCTGCCCGAGGAGAAGCGGCAGGCGGCCCTGGCCGAGGCGGGCCTGCAGGCGCCGCACTGGCCGCCGCCCTACGGGCGCGGCGCGGGTCCGGCCGAGCAGCTGCTGATCGATCAGGAGCTGGCGGCGGCCGGGGTGGCCCGGCCCGACCTGGTGATCGGCTGGTGGGCGGCGCCGACCATCCTCGAGCACGGCACGCCGGAACAGGTCGAGCGGTTCGTGCCGGGCACCACGCGCGGCGAATTCCTTTGGTGCCAGCTGTTTTCCGAGCCCGGGGCCGGTTCTGACCTGGCCTCGCTGCGCACCAAGGCTGTCCGCACCGACGGGGGCTGGAACCTGACCGGGCAGAAGGTGTGGACGTCGGCCGCGCACAAGGCGAAATGGGGCGTGTGCCTGGCCCGCACCGATCCGGATGCGCCGAAACACAAAGGCATCACCTACTTTTTGGTGGAGATGAGCTCCCCGGGCATCGAGATCCGTCCGCTGCGTGAGATCACCGGTGACTCGTTGTTCAACGAGGTGTTCCTGGACAACGTGTTCGTTCCCGACGAGCTGGTGGTCGGCGAGGTGAACGACGGTTGGAGGCTGGCCCGCACCACGCTGGCCAACGAGCGGGTCGCGATGGCCAACGGAACGGCCCTGGGCAACCCGATGGAGGAACTGCTCGAGCTGCTGGCCGAGCTCGACCTGGACGCCGCTGAGCAAGATCGGTTGGGACGGTTGATCGTTACCGCGCAGACCGGCGCGCTGCTGGACCAGCGGATCGCCCAGCTGGCCGTCGGCGGCCAAGACCCCGGCGCGCAATCCAGCGTGCGCAAGCTCATCGGTGTCCGCTACCGCCAGGCCCTGGCCGAGTTCACGATGGACGTGTCCGAGGGCGGCGGCCTGGTTGACCGCCGGGCGGACGGCGACCGAGCGGTGTTCGACTTCCTCAACACCCGCTGCTTGACCATCGCCGGCGGCACGGAGCAGATCCTGCTCACCGTCGCGGCGGAGCGACTTCTCGGCCTGCCTCGCTAGCCGCCGTTGCGCCGAGCCGTAATCCGGCAGGCCTTACTCGCAATTTCTCTGCAGGATTACAGGGTCGGCGACTACCCCGAATAGGGGTCAGGAGAACGTGGTGACCGCGCAGGTGCTTGGCGACGTGATGTTGACCCCGGAGTAGACCACCTGGATGTGGGTGCAGGCGATGACGTTGTTGTCGGTCTTGGGTTGCCCCGTCTGCCAGTCGGTGGAGTCGATGCGCCCGTTCGTCTGGTACTTCTCCGGCGGGCCCTCACCCATGTAGATGGTGGTGATCTCGTCGGAACCCATCGATTTCATCACCCGCTCGTACTGGCCGTCGGCGTGCGCGTCGAGGTAGGCCAGCCGGTTCGAGGACCGGATCTCGGTGGTTTGCCGGGCCCACAGGCCGGGCGGGAAGCCGGTCACCCCGCCGGGGGTCAGCATGTCCGCCCCGGCGGTGAAATCGCAGTGGCCGTCGGCCTTGAAGCAATTGAGGATGGCCCGCGTCTCCAGCTGGTTGGGCCCGTCGAGCGGGAACAACGTGGTGGCGGTGTTGCTCGACGCCGCGCACACCGCGGCGGGCAGAAACATCGGCATCACTGCGACGACTGCGATGCCCGATACCAGCCGCATCATCGATGCTTCCCTTCCCGCTGACCCAAGGGTGAACTTAACCCTGCGACTATTCGTCGTAGGTGACTTCTACCGAATCAGATTCCGGGTGAGATTGACAGGCCAGGATCAGACCCTCGTCCAGATCCTGCTGCTCGAGCACGTCGTTGACCTCCATGCTGACGTTGCCCTTGCGCAGCGTGCACGCGCACGCGCCGCAGTGACCCTCGCGGCAGGAGAACGGCGCGTCGAGGCCCTTGGCCAGCAAAACGTCGAGCAGCTTGGCGTTGCGCGGCCACGACACGGTGTGCGTTTCGCCGTCCAGTTCGACCACCGCGGTCGCCGGCGGCTCGTCGCCTTCGGCGGTGTCCTCGATCTTCACGGCTGCGAACGGGTCCGAGTCCAGCGACTTGAACACTTCGATATGTACTTGCGGCGCAGGCACTTTCAGTGTTTCCAGCGCTTCTTTCGCCGAGTCCATGAAGGCGCCCGGGCCGCAGATGTACACGGGCCGATCCGTGTAGGGGGCGGCCAGCTTGGCCAGCGCGGCCACGCTGGGCAGGCCCTGCAGCGATTCCAGCCAGTGCAACACCGTGAGCCGGTCGGGATATTTGGCGGACAGCTCGCGCAGGGCTTCGGAGAAGATCACCGACCGGTCGTCGCGGTTGGCGTAGATCAGCGTCACCTGCCCGCTGCCCTCGGCCAGCGCCGACTTGCAGATCGACATGATCGGCGTGATCCCGCTGCCCGCGGCCATCAGCAGGAAGTCGTCGCCCAGCGTCTTGGGGACGAAGTTGCCCGACGGGGCCAGCACGTGGATCCGCATGCCCTTGTGCGCGTGGTCGCACAGCCAGTTGGACGCGTAACCGTCCGCGGTGCGTTTGACCGTGACGGTGAGCGCGTCGTCGGTGAACGGCGAGCTGCACAGCGAGTAGCAGCGGGCCACCGAGCCGGTGCGCTCGCTGGGCACGCGCAGCGTCAGGAACTGGCCCGGCGCGTACCGGAGCCGCTCGGGTGGGATGGTGGGGTCGCCCGCGTCGTCGGGTACCGCGAACACCAGGGACCGCGCATCGTCGGTCTCGGCGATGACCTCGGCGACCTGCAGTTCAAGGACGTGGTCACCGAGAGGCTCGTCCGGAATCGCCTCGGTCAAGGCCCGTCCCTTCCTTTCGTTGCAACTAGAACATGTTACAGAAAAGCGGATTCGTATCGCTACCAGCCGCAGGATTACCCTGCTCGACACAAATCGGAACGTGTTCTAGTCTCTGGTGTAAGTCCGCTGAGTAAGTCTGGCGCAGGAGGCAAACGTAAGTGACGTCCATTCAACAGCGTGATGCGCAGTCGGTTTTGGCTGGCATCGATGATCTGCTCCCGCAGATTCGCGAACGCGCTCAGGCGACGGAGGACCTGCGCCGGCTGCCCGACGAGACCGTTCAGGACCTTCAGGATGTGGGCTTCTTCACCCTGTTGCAGCCCGAGCAGTGGGGCGGGCTGCAGTGCGATCCGACGCTGTTCTACGAGGCGGTGCGGCGGCTGGCCAGCGCGTGTGGTTCCACCGGCTGGGTGAGCTCGATCATCGGCGTGCACAACTGGCACCTGGCGCTGTTCGACCAGCGGGCGCAGGAGGAGGTCTGGGGCGAGGACCCCAAGACACGCGTCTCGTCGTCGTATGCCCCGATGGGTGCCGGCGTGGTGACCGAGGGCGGCTACCTGGTCAACGGTTCGTGGAACTGGTCGTCGGGATGTGACCACGCCACGTGGGCGTTCCTCGGCGGTCCGGTGATCAAGGACGGGCGTCCGGTCGACTTCGGCAGCTTCCTGATCCCGCGCAGCGAGTACCGCATCGACGACGTGTGGCATGTCGTCGGCCTGCGCGGCACGGGCAGCAACACCGTCGTCGTCAAGGACGTCTTCGTGCCGCGGCACCGGTTCCTGTCCTACAAGGCGATGAACGACGGCACCGCGGGCGGATACGAGAACAACACCGCGGCGGTCTACAAGATGCCTTGGGGCACAATGCACCCCACCACGATCTCGGCGCCGATCGTCGGCATGGCCTACGGCGCGTACGACGCGCACGTCGAGCACCAGGGCAAGCGGGTGCGCGCCGCGTTCGCCGGTGAGAAGGCCAAGGACGACCCGTTCGCCAAGGTCCGCATCGCCGAAGCGGCCAGCGACATCGACGCGGCGTGGCGCCAGCTGAGCGGCAACGTCGCCGACGAGTACGCGCTGCTGTCGGCCGGCAAGGAGATCCCGTTCGACCTGCGTGCGCGCGCTCGCCGCGACCAGGTGCGTGCCACCGGCCGCGCCATCGCGTCCATCGACCGCCTGTTCGAGGCTTCCGGCGCCACGGCCCTGGGCAATGACCAACCGGTGCAACGGTTCTGGCGCGACGCACACGCGGGCCGGGTGCATGCGGCTAACGACCCCGAGCGGGCCTACCAGATCTTCGGGAACAACGAGTTCGGGTTGCCGCCCGGCGACACCATGGTCTGATCCATGACTGCGACCGAGGAATTGACCTTCGAGTCCACCTCGCGCTTCGCAGAGGTGGACGTGGATGGGCCGCTGAAGCTGCACTACCACGAGGCGGGCGTGGGCAACGAGCAGACGGTGGTGCTGTTGCACGGCGGCGGCCCGGGTGCGGCGAGTTGGACGAACTTCTCGCGCAACATCCCGGTGCTGGCGCAGCAGTTCCACGTGCTGGCCGTCGACCAGCCCGGCTACGGCCACTCCGACAAGCGCGCCGAGCACGGGCAGTTCAACCACTACGCGGCGCGGGCGCTCAAGGGCCTCTTCGACCAGCTTGGTCTGGGACGCGTTCCGCTGATTGGGAATTCGCTCGGCGGCGGCACCGCGGTCCGGTTCGCGCTCGACTATCCGGACAAGGCCGGGCGCCTGGTGCTGATGGGGCCGGGCGGGGTGAGCGTGAACCTGTTCGCGCCCGACCCGACCGAGGGCGTCAAGCGACTGGGCAAGTTCTCGGCCGAGCCCACCCGCGAAAACCTCGAGGCTTTTCTCCGGGTGATGGTCTACGACCAGAAACTGATCACCGACGAATTGATCGACCAGCGTTTCGAGTTGGCCAGCACGCCCGAATCGCTGACGGCGACCCGTGCGATGGGAATGTCGTTCGCCGGAGCGGATTTCGAGCTCGGGATGATGTGGCGCGAGGTGCATCGGCTGCGTCAGCCGGTGCTGCTGATCTGGGGCCGCGAGGACCGGGTCAACCCGCTGGACGGCGCGCTGGTCGCACTGAAAACCATTCCGCGTGCACAGCTTCACGTTTTCGGGCAATGTGGGCACTGGGCGCAGGTGGAGAAGTTCGACGAGTTCAACAAGCTCACCATCGATTTCCTGGGAGGTGCGCGATGAGCATCTGCTCTCTGGGTTACTTGCGTATCGAGGCCACCGACATGGCGGCCTGGCGCGAGTACGGCCTGAAGGTCCTCGGCATGGTCGAGGGCAAGGGCACGACCGAGGGTGCGCTGTACCTGCGGATGGACGATTTCCCGGCCCGGCTGGTGATCGTGCCCGGTGAGCACGACCGGCTCATCGAAGCGGGCTGGGAATGCGCGAACGCGGCTGGCCTGCAAGAGATCCGGAACCGGCTCGACGTCGAGGGCACGCCCTACAAGGAGGCCACCGCAGCCGAGTTGGCCGATCGCCGGGTGGACGAGATGATCCGGTTCTCCGACCCGTCGGGCAACTGCCTGGAGGTGTTCCACGGCGCCGCCCTGGAGCACCGCCGCGTGGTCAGCCCGTACGGCCACAAGTTCGTCACCGCCGAGCAGGGCCTGGGGCACGTGGTGCTGACCACCCGCGACGACGAAGAGACATTGCACTTCTACCGCGATGTGCTGGACTTCAAGCTGCGCGACTCGATGCGGCTGCCGCCCCAGGTGGTCGGCCGGCCCGCCGACGGTCCGCCGGCCTGGCTGCGGTTCCTGGGCTGCAACCCTCGCCACCACAGCCTGGCGTTCATGCCCGGCCAGACCCCCAGCGGCATCGTGCACCTGATGGTCGAGGTCGAAGAGGCCGACGACGTCGGGCTGTGCCTGGACCGGGCGCTGCGTAAGAAGGTGCCGATGTCGGCGACCCTTGGTCGCCACGTCAACGACCTGATGCTGTCCTTCTACATGAAGACACCCAGCGGGTTCGATGTCGAATTCGGCTGCGAGGGAAGGCAAGTCGAAGACGACGACTGGATCGCCCGGGAAAGCACCGCGATCAGCCTGTGGGGCCACGACTTCAGCGTCGGCTTCAAGGGGTAATTCGAGGTATGACTGCCGCGCCGATCGACCCGCGCACGTTCCGTAGCGTGCTCGGCCAGTTCTGCACCGGGATCACCATCATCACCACCGTGCACGACGACGCCCCGGTCGGCTTCGCCTGCCAGTCCTTCGCGGCGCTGTCTTTGGACCCGCCGCTGGTGCTGTTCTGCCCCACCAAGGTGTCCCGGTCGTGGAAGGCCATCGAGGCGAGCGGCCGGTTCTGCGTCAACATGCTGACCGAGCAGCAGAAGCACGTCTCGGCCCGATTCGGCTCCAAGGAGCCCGACAAGTTCGCCGGGATCGACTGGCACTTCTCTGAACTCGGCTCGCCCATCATCGACGGATCGTTGGCCCACATCGACTGCACGGTGGCTTCCGCGCACGACGGGGGCGATCACTTCGTGGTTTTCGGTGCGGTGCAGTCGCTTTCGGAGGCACCGAAGATCAAGCCCCGGCCGTTGTTGTTCTATCGCGGCGAATACACCGGGATCGAGCCGGACAAGACGACGCCCGCACAGTGGCGCGACGATCTGGAAGCGTTCCTGACCACCACCACGCAGGACACCTGGCTCTGAGCTGCCCCTGCCATCCGCGTGTCTGACCACTGGTAAGGCGGGGTATGTAATACGACGAGGTCGGTAAATCACCCCAGCCCGGGAAGGCGGGTCGTCGTTGATTCGAGTCGGATGCGTTGCTGTGCTCGTCGCCGTTTCGGCGGTATCGGCATTCCTGGCGATCATGGGATCGTGGGGCTGGTGGATCGTGGCGGCGATGATTGCGGCGGTGGCCGCCGTAGGCGCTTACGACCTCATCCAGCGCAGGCACTCCGTTCTGCGCAACTACCCGGTGCTGGGGCATCTGCGGTTCATGTTGGAGGCGCTCCGCCCGGAAGTGCAGCAATACTTCGTTGAACGCAACTTCGACGGCCGGCCATTCGACCGCGACGTCCGCTCGCTGATCTACCAGCGCGCTAAAGGCACCGTCGCCGAGCAGTCATACGGCACCGAGCGCGACATCGATTGGGACGGCTACGAATACCTGGTCCACTCGACAGCCCCGGTCGAACCGCCGCCGGAACCCTACCGGGTTCGAATCGGTGGACCTGACTGCAAGCAGCCCTACGACATCGCCCTGATGAACGTCTCCGCGATGAGTTTCGGTTCGCTGTCCGCAAATGCGCTACGGGCGCTGAACAACGGCGCCCGCAAGGGTCGCTTCGCGCACGACACGGGCGAAGGTGGGCTGACGCCTTACCATCTCGGCGGTGCGGACGTGATCTGGGAAATCGGATCCGGTTACTTCGGAACCCGGACCAAGGACGGTGCGTTCGATCCAGTTCAGTTCGCGGACAAGGCCGCTCACGAATTGGTGAAATGCATCTCGATCAAGCTCAGCCAAGGCGCAAAACCTGGTATCGGTGGCGTCCTTCCAGCGGCAAAGGTCAGCAGGGAGATCGCCGAGTACCGGGGTGTGCCGATGGGCGAGAAGTGTGTGAGCCCGGCGGCACACTCGGAGTTCGCCACTCCACGCGAACTGATCGGCTTTGTGGCGCGGTTGCGTGAGTTGGCCAAGGGCAAGCCGGTGGGCTTCAAATTGTGCGTGGGGTCGAGGACCGACGTGCTGGGGATCTGCAAGGCGATGCTCGCGGAGGGGGTGACACCCGATTTCATCATTGTCGACGGCGCCGAAGGCGGCACCGCCGCCGCGCCGCTGGAATACGAAGACCACGTTGGTCTTCCCCTCACCGATGGGCTGATGATCGTCCACAACGCGCTGGTGGGCACGGGCCTGCGCGACCGGATCCGAATCGGCGCGAGCGGCAAGGTCGCAACCGGAAACGACATCGTCAAACGTCTCATCCAGGGCGCCGATTACACCAACTCCGCCCGGTCGATGATGATGGCGGCAGGCTGCATCCAATCCCAGCGATGCCATACCAACCGCTGCCCGGTAGGGGTGGCCACCCAAGACCCGGCCCGGGCGCGCGCACTGGACGTCGAGGACAAAAGCGAGCGCGTCTACCGCTACCAGCGGGCGACCGTCGCCCAGGCGATGCTGATCATGGGGTCGATGGGCGTCTCCGACCCGTCCATGCTGAACCCCCACATGCTGCGCAAGCGCGTCTCGGCCGTCGAGCAACGCTCGTACGCAGAGCTTTACGAATGGCTGACAACCGGCGTGCTGCTAGAGAATGCTCCTGCGACCTGGCGGTCAGATTGGGACGTAGCCGATCCCGACTCATTCGCTCCGGTCGGTACTTCGCGTCCGACGCTTTTCTAGAGACGCCGGGCTCTGACTCCGATATTTCGCAGGCGCTGGGACGGGAATGCGTGATGCATGCACGCGACCGCGCCATCACAGGTCCGCACGGTCCGGGGCAACCGGACGCTGGTCGACTATCTCAATACGCAAATCGATCGGACAGAGGCGGGCGACGCCGCTCTGCGCCACGGTGCGGCGACGACACCATTCACGACACCCGGGTGGCGATCCGGCGGTTGCGCAGCACCCTGCGGGTGTTCGCCAAAGCGCTGGACGCATCGCTACCGGAGCATGATGACCGCGCTACGACGCTGGCGCGCCGAACCTCCTATCGCCGGGGCCGTGGCGACCGGAACGCTGCGACAGCGGGCGCGCCGCGCACAGCGCAAGGCGGACCGGCGGTTGGCGGCCGCGCTCGATTCGGAAGACGCCGCAATGCTGCACCGAGCGCGCAAAGCGGCCAAGCGTGCCCGCTACGCCGCCGAACTCTGCCAATCTTTGGGCAAGCCAAATCGCGCCACACGAACCATCAAGCGTTACAAGCGGATACAAAGCACGCTGGGCGTTCATCAGGACGCCGTCGTCGCCGCGGAAGCGCTCCGTAGGATGGATTGGCGGCGGGAACCACGGTCGGAGAGAAGGCTTCACCTTTGGCATGATGTATGCGCGCGAACGGCAGATCGCTAGCGAATGCCGTCACGACGCCCGGCAGCTCTGACCGGCCGCGGCAAAAGCGGTGACTATCGCGTGTCGCGATAGTCGGAGGATTTGCCGTGCTGCGGCACGTCGGCGTCGGTTGGCTGTTCTCCGCTCCGCGCGGTATCGCGCTCGGAGCCGGATTGATCCGTGGCCGCACCCCGGTCGGCGTCCACCCTCGGGTCGATCCTGTCGGCGCGCTCCCATTGCTCTTGGACTTGTTCGCGTGACGTCGCGGCTGCGCTCTGGTGCGCGCCCGCCCGGTCCTGCAGTCGCGCTGCCTCCGCGGCCTTGGCCTCGGCCTCCGCCTGCGCGGCACGCGCCTTTGCTGCCGTCTCCGCGGCAAGCGCCTCACGGCGTTCGACCTTCTCCGTCTGCACACTGGCCTCTTGACGGATCTGTGCGGCTTGGCGCTGACGGCGGTGGATCGTGGCCCTCCTGGCCACGATGATCAGGACAACGATCAAGACGACCGCTACTGCGGCGATCACTATCCAGGCGATCTGGTGGGTACTCATGGCGAGCTCCGTTTGATGTATCGATCTTTGCTATTTCCGGGCTGGCCCGTCCTAGTCGATTGCCCTCTTCGGCACGAATCAAACAAGACGAACGGTTACCCCGAGGTCAGCCACGTCTCGCCGATGGTCCCTTGATCCGCAATCGGCAGCTTGGAAATTCGACCGCACCAGGATGTTGGGGCTCGCCGGCTCGGACAGAATGGTGTCATGACGCTTGACCTGGACGGGTACTTCGACCGCATCGACTATCGCGGCGCCGCCGAGCCGACCCTCGAGGTGCTGCAGGATCTGATGACCGCGCACACGGGGTCGATCCCGTTCGAGAACCTCGACCCGCTGATGGGCGTGCCGGTCGACGACCTGAGCCCGGAAGCCCTGACCGACAAGCTGGTCCGCCGCCGCCGCGGCGGTTACTGCTACGAGCAGAACGGCCTGATGGGGTACGTGCTGACGGAGATCGGGTTCCGGGTGCGACGGTTGGCCGGCCGGGTTGTCTGGATGCTGCCGCCCAACAGCCCCCTGGGCGCCCAGACGCACACGGTGCTGGCGGTGACGTTCCCGGGATCGCAGGGTTCGTTCCTGGTAGACGTCGGGTTCGGTGGCCAGACCCTGACCTCACCCATTCGCTTTCAGACCGGGAACGCGCAGCAGACCACGCACGAGCCGTACCGGCTCAACGACCGCTGCGACGGCCTGGTCCTGCAAGCCCTGGTCCGCGACGAGTGGCAACCGCTCTACGTTTTCGGCACCCAGGCCGTGCCGCAGGTCGATCTGCGGGTAGGCAGCTGGTACGTGTCCACGCACCCGTCGTCGATCTTCGTCACCGGCCTGATGGTCGCGCGGACCACCGCCGACGCCCGCTACAACCTGGCCGGGCGGAACCTCACCATCCATCGCGCCGACGGTAGCGAGAAGATCCGCCTCGACGACGCGGCCGCCGTCATCGAGGTGCTCATCGAGCGGTTCGGCATCGACGTGGCGGGCATCGGCGACCGCGGCGCGCTCGAGGCGCGCATCGCGCAGGTGCTCGACGCGTAGGCGGTCGGCCGCCTTTCGCTAGCGGGCCGACAGCCAGGGACCGAGGCGCCGCACCGCTTCCTCGATGTCGTTCGTCGGGCCCGCGAAAGACAGCCGCACGTACGAGCTTCCGCGCACGGTGTCGAAGTCGATGCCCGGTGCGATTGCAACGCCGGTCTGTGCCAACAACTTTGAACAGAACTCCATCGAGTTGTCGGTGAATTCCGAGACGTCGGCGTACACGTAGAAGGCACCGTCGGTCGGGGCCAGCCGTCCGATGCCGATGCTGCGCAGCCCGTTGAGCACCAGCGAGCGATTGGTCGCGTAGTGATGCAGGTGGCCGTCGGCTTCGGCGGTGGCCTCCGGGGTGAAGGCCGCCACCGCGGCGAGTTGGGACAGCACGGGCGGGCAGATGGTGAAGTTTCCGGTGAGGCAGTCCACCGCGCGGCGCAGCTCGGGCGGCACCAGCAGCCAGCCCAGCCGCCAGCCCGTCATTGCGTAGTACTTCGAAAAGCTGTTGACCACCACCGCATTTCGCGATGTCTGCCACGCGCAGCTGGTCTGCGGTGCCCCTTCGTAGACCAGGCCGTGGTAGACCTCGTCGCTGATCAGCCGCGCTCCGGACGCGTCGCACCAGGACGCGATGGCGGCCAGCTCCGCCGGCGCGATGACCGTGCCCGTGGGATTGGCCGGGCTCGCCACGATGACCCCCTGCACCGGCGGGTCGAGCTCGGCGAGCATCTGCGCGGTCGGCTGGAAACGCGTCTCGGGGCCGCAGGGGATCTCCACGACCTCACATCCCAACGCCGACAGGATGTTTCGGTAGCACGGGTAGCCGGGGCTGGCCAGCGCCACCCGGTCACCGACGTCGAAGCACGCGAGGAAAGTGAGCAGGAAGCCGCCCGAGGAGCCCGTGGTGATCACCACCGCGTCGGGTTCGACGTCGAGCCCGTGCTGGCGCTGATAGTCTGCGGCGATCGCGGCGCGGAGGTCGGGCGTGCCCAACGACACCGAGTAACCGAGCTCGTTGGAATGCACGGCGGCGGCCGCGGCCGCGCGCACTGGCTCGGGCGCCCCCACGCTGGGCTGGCCCGCCGACAGGTTGACCAGGTCGCCGTGGCTGCGCTGGCGTTCCGCGGCCGCCAGCCAGACATCCATCACGTAAAACGGTGGAATGCCGGCGCGCAGCGAGACACGGTCGGTCACGGCGTCTTGAGTACCTCGGATTCCAGTCGCTTAAGCAATTCTTGCGACGAATCCAGCAGATGCGCGCTGCCGTGGGCACGCTTGAAGTACAGGTGCATGTCGTGCTCCCAGGTGATCGCGATGCCGCCGTGCAGCTGAATGCCCTCGGCGGCCACCGTATTCAGCGCCTCGGTCGCGGCCAGGCGGGCGGCGGCGGCGTTGGTGGGAGTGGCGTCATCGCACGCGTCGGCGACGACGGTCTTCGCGGCGGCGACGGTGACGTACAGGTCGGCCATCCGATGCTTGAGGGCCTGGAAGCTGCCGATCGGCCGGCCGAATTGCACTCGGTCCTTGGCGTATTCGACGGTCAGTTCCAAACAGCGCTCGGCGGCGCCGACCTGCTCGGCGGCCAGCAGGACGGCCGCCTTGTCCGCCAGCCCCGGGTCGGTGCCGATCGACTCGGTCTCCTCGGCTGTCAGTCGCGCCAGCCGCCGGGTCGGGTCCATGGCGGTGACGGGCTCCGCACCGAATCGCGTCCACCTGCTCACCTTGCCGTCCTCGACGGCGACCACGACGTCCGCGACATCGCCGTTCACCACGTAGTCGGGATCGAGCACCAGGGCGCCGATCGAGGTGCCCTCGGCGAGACCTTCCAGCGCCGCGGCGTCCGGCTCGGTCGCGCTCAACAGCGCCAGCTCGGCGAGGGTGGTGCCCAGCAGCGGCGAGGGCACCAGGGCGCGGCCGAGCTCCTGCAAAACGGCTGCGGCGTCGGCTAATTCGCCGCCCGCGCCGCCCAACTCCTCGGGTATCACCAGGGCCGCGGCGCCGACCTGCTCGCACAGCAGCTGCCACAGTGATTCGTCGTAGCCGCGGTCGGATTCCATGGCCGCGCGTACGGCCGCCGGGCCAGCGTGCTTGGCCACCAGGGCGGCGACGGTCTCGCGGAGTAGCTCGCGTTCTTCAGTCATGGGCGCCGCTCCTCCTCATCGCCTTCTTGCTCTGCATCGTCGCGGCGCGGGTGGTACTCATAGCGCCTCCAGCACTCGCCGCCGATGTCCCTCCGGCGTCCCCCAGGCCGACCGCAGTGCCTGCACCCGCAGCAGCAACAGCGACAGGTCGTGCTCCTGGGTGAAACCGATTGCGCCGTGGGTCTGCAACGCCGACCGCGCCGCCAGCAGCCCCGCCTCGGACGCGGCCGCCTTGGCCGCGCTGACATCGCGCGGGTCCATCGTCAGCGCCGCGCCGTAGACCAGCGGCCGAGCCAGTTCGATGGCGATGTGCACGTCGGCGAGCTTGTGCTTGATCGCCTGGTACGAGCCGATCACCCGGCCGAACTGGGTGCGCTGCTTGGCGTAGTCGACCGCGCCGTCGCGCAGCGCCTCGGCCGCACCGATCAGCTGGGCCGCGGTGGCCAGTGCGCCGAATTCGTAGGCGCGCTTGACTATTCCTTCCGGAACCTGCCAGCTTCTGCCGGCCGCGGTCACGTCGGAGAGCTTCCGGCTGGGGTCGACGGACTCGTGGACCTCACCCGGTGTCGCCTCGGCGACGCCGTCCTCGCCGGCCAGCAGCACCAGGTCGGCGATGTCGGCGTCGACGGCACGCGGCGTCTGCGGCGGCAGCGCGACGGTGGCGATCAGCTCACCGGACGCCAATCCGGCGCAGCGCTCGGCGTGATCGTCAGAGGCGAGCAATACTGGTGCCACGGCGATGGATTCGGCCACCGGTCCCGGCACGCACCAACGCCCGAGGCGCTCGATCGCGACGACGAGATCGACCGGATGGGCCTCGATGCCGTCGAATTTCTCCGGCACGGCCAGGGCGGTGACGCCGAGGTTGGCCAGCTGCTCCCACACCTTGCGGCCCGGTGCGGTATCGCCCGCGGACCACGCGCGCACCGCGCCGGGCAGATCCGCCGCGCCGAGCGCGGCGTCGATGCTGGCCGCGAAGTCGCGCTGCTGTTCGTCTAGCGCAAATTTCACTTCTTGCCCCCGGACTTCTCGCGCGGCAGGCCCAGCAACCGCTCGGAGATGATGTTGCGCTGAATCTCGTTGGTACCGGCGTAGATCGGGCCGCCCAACGCGAACAGCAGGCCCTCGGTCCACCGGCTGGTGAGCTCGCCGTCGGCGGCCAGCAGGTCGAGCGCGGTCTGGTGCAGTTCGACGTCGAGGTCAGACCAGAACACCTTGGTCACCGACGATTCGGCGCCCAGCTCGCCGCCGAGGGCCAGCCGCGTCACCGTGCCGAAGGTCTGCAGCCGGTAGGCCTGCGCCTTGATCCAGCCGTCGGCGACCCGGTCGGCGAACGCGTCGGGTGAGCCACTGTCCTTCCACAGCTGCACCAGCCGCTCCGCGGTGGCCAGGAAGCGGGCCGGGCTGCGCAGCGACATGCCGCGCTCGTTGCTCGACGTGCTCATGGCCGCGCGCCAGCCCTCGTGCGGGGTGCCGATCACGTCCTCGTCGGGAACGAACACGTCATCGAGGAAGATCTCGCCGAACCCGGTGTCGCCGCCCAGCTGGACAATGGGCCGCACCGTGACGCCCCGGGCCTTCAGGTCGAACATGAAGTAGGTCAGCCCGTTGTGCCGCTCGGCGCCGGGGTCGGAGCGGAACAGCCCAAAACCGCGCTCGGCGAACGGCGCCCGCGAGCTCCAGATCTTCTGCCCGTTGAGCAGCCAGCCGCCGTCGGTCTGGGTGGCGGTGGACCGCAGCGACGCCAGGTCGCTGCCGGACTCGGGCTCCGACCACGCCTGGGCCCAAATCTCCTCGCCGCTGGCCATTTTCGGCAGGATGCGCATCCGCTGTTCCTCGGTGCCGTGCGCGAACAGCGTCGGCGCCAGCATCGAGGTGCCGTTGGCGCTGGCCCGGCCCGGCGCGCCGGCCCGGAAGTACTCCTCCTCGAACACGACCCAGTGCAGCAGCGGAGCGTCACGGCCCCCGTACTTCTTCGGCCAGTTGATCACCGAGAGCCCGGCGTCGAACAGCACGCGGTCCCAATGCCGGTGCTGGTCGAAGCCTTCGGCGTTGTCGTATGACTTCGTCGGGATCGAATCGGCGTTGGCCGACAGGAATTCCCGCACTTCGGCCTGGAAGGCCAGGGTGTCTTCATCGAGTTCCAGATCCATTAGTCCTGCTCTCGAAGTTGTGGTTTGACCACCTTGCCGCCCGCATTGCGCGGCAACGCGTCGACGAACCGCACCGACCGCGGTGCCTTGAAGTTCGCCAGATGCTCACGGGTGTAAGCGATCACGGATTGTTCGTCGAGTTGGGCGCCGGGCCGGGTCACCAGGTATGCCCTGCCCACTTCGCCGAGCCGCTCGTCAGGGACTCCGATCACGGCGGCGTCGGCCACGCCGTCCATGCGCGCCAGCACCTGCTCGACCTCGGCGGGGTAGACGTTGAATCCACCGCAGATGTACATGTCTTTCAGCCGGTCGGTGATCCGCAGGTTGCCGGCGGCGTCGACGGCGCCGATGTCACCGGTGTGCAGCCACCCGTCGGCGTCGATGGCGGCCGCGGTGGCGTCCGGGTCTTCGAGGTAGCCCAGCATCACGTTCGGCCCGCGCAGCAACACCTCGCCCGATTCCCCGGGTGAGTCGGCGTCGATGCGCAGTTCGAAGTCGGCGAAGGGCCGGCCGCAGGTGGTGGCCACGGTGACGGCGTCGTCGTCGGCGCGGCACATGGTGCCCATGCCGTTGGCCTCGGTCAGCCCGTAGGCGGTCAGCACGATGTCGATGTCGAGTTCGGATTGCATGCGCTCGACGAGCACGACCGGCACGGTCGCGGCGCCGGTCACCGCGAACCGCAGTGAGCTCAGGTCGTAGTCGCTGCGCGCCGGGTGGTCCAGCAGCGTCTGGTAGATGGTGGGTGGCCCGGGCAACACCGTGATGCGGTGTTGCTCGATGGCTTGCAGCGCGCGCAGCGGGTCGAAGGTCAGATGCGGGATCAGCGTCGCGCCGGTCTGCAGGCAGGCCAGGATGCCGGCCTTGTAGCCGAAGTTGTGAAAGAACGGGTTGATGCACAGGTAGCGGTCGTCACTGGTGATCTTGCCGTTGGCCGCCCAGGCCGCCGAGGCCGACAGCGACTGCCGGTGCGCGCACAACACGCCTTTGCTGCGGCCGGTGGTACCGGACGTGAAGAGGATGTCGCTCACGTCATCGGGTACGACGGCGGACGCGCGAGCGGCAACCGCGTCGAGGTCGTTGCCGCGCGCGACGAATTCGTCCCAGGTTCCGTCGTCGGCGTCGATCGGTATCCGCACGATGTGCCGCAGCGCGGGCAGCGCCGCACGGTCCAGGTCGGCGATGCGATCGTTGCCCAGGAATCGGCCCATCCCGAACAGCACGGGCGCGCCAGTGCGGGCCAGGATGTCGCTGGCCTCGGCGGCGGTGTAGCGGGTGTTCAGCGGCACCATCGCCGCTCCGGCGTGGTGGATCGCCAGGCAGGCCACCACCCAATGCCAGGTGTTCGGCGACCAGACCGCCACCCGGTCGCCCGCCCGCACGCCGAGGTCGATCAGGGCGGCGGCGGCGCGACGCACTTCGTCGCGCAGCGCGGCCGCGGTGAAGGACCGTTCGTCGGTGATCAACGCGTCGTGATCGGGGAGCTGGCCCGCGAAACGATCCAGCGCCGCGGGCACCGTGCGCGGATCGTTGGTCATCGAATGCTCCTAAGAGTTCCGTCCGCGAAGCGCAGTCACCGACGGTCTAACAAAGCAAGTGCTTGGTAGGTTAGCCTACAGGGCATGCAGGACGTCGAGGAGTTCCGGGCCGAGGTCCGTCAGTGGCTCGCCGACAATCTGGTCGGCGAATTCGCAGCTCTGAAGGGCCTCGGTGGGCCCGGACGCGAGCACGAGGCGTTCGAGGAGCGCCGGGCATGGAACCAGCATCTGGCCAAAGCCGGGCTGACCTGCCTGGGCTGGCCGGTCGAGCACGGCGGCCGCGGCCTGTCCACCGCGCACCGGGTGGCGTTCTACGAGGAGTACGCCAAGGCCGACGCCCCGGACAAGGTCAACCACTTCGGCGAGGAGCTGCTCGGCCCCACGCTGATCGCCTTCGGGACGCCCGAGCAGCAGCAGCGCTTCCTGCCGCGCATCCTCGACGTCACCGAGCTCTGGTGCCAGGGCTATTCGGAGCCCGGCGCCGGCAGTGACCTGGCCAACGTGGCGACCACTGCCGAACTCGACGGCGACGAGTGGGTGATCAACGGCCAGAAGGTGTGGACGTCGCTGGCGCACTGGGCGCAGTGGTGCTTCGTGGTCGCGCGCACCGAGAAGGGGTCCAAGCGCCACGCCGGGCTGTCGTATCTGCTGGTGCCGCTGGATCAGCCGGGCGTGGAAGTCCGTCCGATCATCCAGCTGACCGGCGACTCGGAATTCAACGAGGTGTTCTTCGACGACGCCCGCACCGAGGCCGGCCTGGTGGTCGGTGAGCCCGGCGACGGCTGGCGGGTCGCGATGGGAACGCTGACCTTCGAGCGCGGCGTGTCGACGCTGGGACAGCAGATCCGTTACGCCCGTGAGCTTTCCAACCTAGCCGAGCTGGCCCAGCGCACCGGTGCCGCCGACGACCCGTTCATCCGTGAGCGGCTGACCCGGGCCTGGACCGGGTTGCGGGCGATGCGCAGCTACGCGCTGGCCACCATGGACGTCGAGCAGCCCGGCCAGGACAACGTGTCGAAGTTGTTGTGGGCCAACTGGCATCGCGATCTGGGCGAGCTGGCCATGGACGTCATCGGTAAGCCGGGACTCACGCTGACCGACGGCGAGTTCGACGAATGGCAGCGGCTGTTCCTGTTCACCCGCGCCGACACCATCTACGGCGGCTCCAACGAGATCCAGCGCAACATCATCGCCGAGCGGGTGCTCGGCCTACCCCGAGAGGTCAAAGGATGAGTCTGTCCGAAGCTCCGAAAGAGATTGCCGGACACGGGCTTCTGCAGGGCAAGGTGGTGGTCGTTACCGCGGCCGCGGGCACCGGCATCGGCGCGTCGACGGCACGACGGGCGCTGGCCGAGGGTGCCGACGTGGTGATCTCGGATCACCACGAACGCCGGCTGGGGGAGACCGCCGACGAGCTCGCCGCGCTGGGACAGGGCCGGGTGGAAAGCGTGTTGTGCGACGTGACGTCGACCGCGCAGATCGATGCGCTGTTCGCGTCGGCCACCGCGCGGATGGGACGCATCGACGTCCTGGTGAACAACGCCGGGTTGGGCGGGCAGACCCCGGTGGTCGACATGACCGACGAGGAATGGGACCGCGTGCTGGACGTCACCCTCACGTCGGTGTTTCGCGCCACCCGCGCGGCGCTGCGCTACTTCCGCGATGCCCCGCACGGTGGGGTGATCGTCAACAACGCCAGCGTGCTCGGCTGGCGCGCGCAGCACTCGCAGTCGCACTATGCCGCGGCCAAGGCCGGGGTGATGGCGCTGACCCGTTGCAGCGCAATCGAAGCCGCCGAATACGACGTGCGAATCAATGCGGTGTCGCCGAGCATCGCGCGGCACAAGTTTTTGGAGAAGACGTCGTCGTCGGAGTTGCTCGACCGGCTGTCGGCCGGCGAGGCCTTCGGGCGGGCCGCCGAGCCGTGGGAGGTGGCGGCCACCATCGCGTTCCTCGCCAGCGACTACTCCAGCTACCTCACCGGCGAGGTCATCTCGGTTTCCAGCCAGCACCCGTGAGCTGCGATCGCGCTGACTAGCGCGAGCCCGCGACGTGTTTACAATTGTCGACCTACGCGGTTGATGCAGGTGGGAGGGCGCTGTGAGCGAAGGACCGGGCCACCGGCCGGGTGAGAACCCGACTCCCGCAAGCACACCCGGCCAGCCGCCTGGCGACCCTGGCAATCGGGCGCGGGCTGGCCGGAACAGTGGGGCCGAGGCGGCCAGGCGACGCCTTTCGAGCAGCCCGCATACGGGCCGCCCCGGGGCGGGAAACCACACCTCAGTGGCCAAGCAAGCGCTTGGTTGATACTCTGATCGGGTGGACCGAGTGCCCGGTCAGGCCAACAGCCGGCGAGACGAGCTACTGGAGCTTGCCGCGACCATGTTCGCCGAGCGTGGATTGCGTGCCACCACCGTGCGCGACATCGCCGACAGCGCGGGCATCCTGTCCGGCAGCCTGTATCACCACTTCTCCTCGAAGGAGGAGATGGTCGACGAGCTCCTGCGCAGTTTCCTGGATTGGTTGTTCGCGCGCTACCGCGAGATCGTCGACAGCGAGGCCAATCCGCTGGAGCGGCTCAAGGGATTGTTCATGGTGTCGTTCGAGGCGATCGAGCACCGGCACGCGCAGGTCGTCATCTACCAGGATGAAGCCCAGCGACTGCTGTCCCAGCCACGGTTCTCCTACATCGAGGAGATGAACCGGCAGCAACGCAAGATGTGGCTCGAGCTGCTCAATCAAGGCGTGGCGGAGGGCTGTTTCCGGCCCGACCTCGACGTCGACCTCATCTACCGCTTCATCCGGGACACCACGTGGGTGTCGGTGCGCTGGTATCAGCCGGGCGGGCCGCTCACCGCGGAGCAAGTCGGCCAGCAATACCTCGCCATTGTTCTTGGCGGAATTACTGCGGAATCGAAGAAGATCGAAGAAGGAGTCTGAAATGCCAGAGGCGTACGTCATCGACGCTGTGCGTACCGCGGTCGGCAAGCGCGGCGGATCGCTGGCCGGGGTTCACCCCGTGGATCTGGGTGCCCTGGGTTGGCGCGGACTGCTTGACCGGGTCGACGTCGATCCCGCCGCCGTTGACGACGTGATCGCCGGCTGTGTGGATGCCATCGGCGCGCAGGCCGGCAACATCGCCCGCCTCTCGTGGCTGGCCGCCGGCTATCCCGAAGAGGTTCCCGGCGTCACCGTCGACCGGCAGTGCGGATCCAGCCAGCAGGCCATTTCCTTTGGGGCACAGGCGGTTCTGTCCGGCACGGCCGACCTCATCGTCGCCGGCGGCGTGCAGAACATGAGCCAGATCCCGATCTCGTCGGCCATGACGGTGGGCGAGCAGTTCGGGTTCACCTCGCCCACCAACGAGTCCAAGCAGTGGCTGCACCGCTACGGCGACCAGGAGATCTCGCAGTTCCGCGGTTCGGAGCTGATCGCCGAGAAGTGGAACCTGTCTCGCGAGGAGATGGAGCGCTACGCGCTCACCAGCCACGAGCGCGCGTTCGCGGCCATCCGTGGCGGCCACTTCGACAATGAGATCATCACCGTCGAAACGGAATCCGGGCCGTTCCGGGTCGACGAGGGCCCGCGTGAGTCGTCGCTGGAGAAGATGGCCGGCCTTAAGCCGCTGGTCGAAGGGGGCCGGCTGACGGCGGCCATGGCCAGTCAGATCTCCGACGGTGCCAGTGCGGTGCTGCTGGCGTCCGAAAAGGCCGTCAAGGAGCACAATCTAACGCCGCGGGCGCGTATCCACCACATCAGCGCCCGCGCCGCCGACCCGGTCTTCATGCTGACCGGACCCATCCCGGCGACCCGCTATGCGCTGGACAAGGCCGGGCTGTCCATCGACGACATCGACACCGTGGAGATCAACGAGGCCTTCGCGCCGGTGGTGTTGGCCTGGCTCAAGGAGATCAAGGCCGACCCGGAGAAGGTCAATCCCAACGGCGGCGCGATCGCGCTCGGTCATCCGCTGGGTGCCACCGGTGCCAAGCTGTTCACCACCATGCTCAACGAGCTGGAGCGCATCGGCGGGCGCTACGGTCTGCAGACGATGTGCGAAGGCGGCGGCACGGCCAACGTCACGATCATCGAGCGTCTGTAACTCGTTGCGGCGCTAGCGGGTTGCCACGACCAGCCCGATGCTGCCCAGGGCGAGCAGCCAGCTCGTGAAGCTGCCGACCAGGAAGTACTCGGTCACCTCGTCGATGCCGACGCCGCCGTTACGGTTGGTTTGAGCGTTCAATTCGGGAAACCGGATGATGCCCTTGGCGGCGACGACGGCGCTGGCCGCGGCCACCTGTCCGCCGACACCGAGGCTCAGGATCAGCAGGCGCTCCATCGGTCCCAACAGCCTGCCGCCCTTGAGCCGGTCCGACGGCTGCGGCTCACCGGCCGGGCGCACCGCCCCCACCGAGCCAAGCACCAAGCGCACCAACTGATTTGCGGTGGCGAACTGGACCAGGAGCACGCCGACGAGCATCAGCAGCCGGGTGGGCGCGACATGGTCGAGCGGCAGGTGAACCCAGGCCGACCACCGCGCGACGGCGCCGTTGGCCGGCGAGGACCAGCCGGACGCCACCGCCAGCAGCGCCACCGCAACGCCGAAGACGGCCAACGGTGCGCCGTGCGCGGTGCCGCTGCGCTCGCTTCGCGCGCATAGCCATTCCCAGGCGACGACCGCCGCGGCCGCCAACACCAGCAATGCGATGTCGCCGGCATGCCACAGGGCCCCCAGCGCGGCACACGCCAGCACCACCACCGGCCCGATTAACAGCGGCGGCCAGACCGCGCGGGTCGCCCGCCGGCAGAGGTCGGCGACTCCCAGTGCGATGAGAAAGACCGCGATGACGCTCACGGCAGGCTCCGAAGATATTGGCTGGCAAGAACAACGAGATCCAATCCGTCGCGGCTGGCGCGCTGGGACACCGCCGACGGGCTGATGCCCTCGGCGGCGGCGAGCTCCTTTTTGGTCCGGCCTGTCATCAGCCCCGTCACAATCCGCAACGACCTCTCATCGAGCGATCCAAGCAGATGGTCCCGACAAATCAGGGCCGCGTTGACCGCGGCGACGTCGTAGCGTGTGTCGCCGTCGGCCCGGAACGTCGTGCGCACCAGCGTGAGGCCCGGCTGCCGCTGAGCCGCCGCGGTCTGCTGGATGGCCTCTCGCGCGCTCCACCAGCCCGACCCGTCCTGGATTCCCGCGTCGGCATCCAGGACGGTGACCGCGCCCCAGCCGATGCCGAAGCGGACGTCGACGTCGGGGCCGACTGCCAGCCGCAGCGACAGCGCGGCATCGATCGCGGCGCCAACGGTCGGGTAGCTGCCCTGAAACTCGTCGCCGACGGTGAACGCCGGCGGGTCGATGGCGTCGGTGGCGATATGCCGCAGGGCGCTCGCCAGGACCCGGTGCAGTTTCGAGCGGTCGGTGGTGCGGCGGGAGCCGACGACGTCGCCGATGAGGGTCGCTCGCGGTGAAGAATACTGCTTCATCCGGACCATATGAAGACTATAGCTTAATAGTGCCCAACTTTAGCTAGGCACTTAAATCGACGGCCGACTCAGTCGTGTTACGAGCCCTCTACCAGCCCGGATGCCGCCTGCAGGTGTGTGACCGCGTCGCGCACGATCGATTCGATCAGTTCGGCGCACGACGGCAGGTCCTCGAGAATGCCGGCCACCTGTCCGGAAGCCAACACGCCGGCATCGGTGTTCCCGTCCACCAGGCCGGCTTTCAACAGCATCGGGGTGTTGGCCGCCATCACCACCTGTGACCAGGTCAGCTCCTTGCCGTGTCGCATCGCCAGGCCGTCGGTGATCATCGACCGCCAGGTCATCTGCGACATGTGCTTGAACTTGGCGGCGTTGCGCACCGCGGCGGTCAGACCCCTGATCGGCGTGCCATTTTCCAGCTTCTCGACCAGGCCGGTGCGCAGCACCCGGTGCGGCATGCCGTCAACACGCGTCGTGACGACCGTGCCGTCCAGCGCCGACTCCAGGTAACGGCGCTTCACCGCATCGGGCACGGTCGAATCCGAGGTCAGCAGGAAGCGGGTGCCCATCGCGACGCCGGCGGCGCCGTAGCTCAGCGCGGCCGCAAGGCCGCGCCCGTCGAAGAAGCCACCGGCCGCGATCACCGGAATCCCGCTGCCCTGCACGGCATCCAGCACCGAGGGCAGCAGCAAGGTGGTGGCCACCGGACCGGTGTGGCCGCCGCCCTCGCCGCCCTGCACGATCATCGCATCGGCACCCCAGCTCGCCACCTTGCGGGCGTGCTTGGCCGCGCCGATCGACGGAATCACTACGGCACCGGCATCTTTGAGCCGGGCGATGAGTTCCTGCTTGGGAGCCAGGGCGAAGGACGCCACCTTGACGCCTTCGCGGATCATCAAATCGACGCGGTCGCCGGCGTCGGCGGCGTCGGCGCGGATGTTCACGCCGAACGGCTTGTTGGTGGCGGCCTTGACCTTCGCGATCGCCGTGGCCAATTCGTCCAGCGTCATGGTGGCCGAGGCCAGAATGCCCAGCCCGCCGGCGTTGGCCGTGGCGGACACCAGCCGGGCGCCGGCCACCCAGCCCATCCCGGTCTGGACCACCGGGTGCTCGACACCGACCAGCTCGGTCAGCGGCGTGCGCAGCTTCATCAACGGATCTCTCTGTCGCGCAGCGCCTTCGGGTCGATGACCTCGCGGATCAGGCGCAGCTCGTCGTCGGTCGGCAGCCGCGTCTCCGCGGCGCCGTCCAGGCCGTGCACCTCGAACGAGGTGTTCTCGGCGACCTCGTCGGCCGTGACGCCGGGATGCAGGGACACCGCCCGCATGGTTCGATCCGGCCCGCCGAAGTCGAACACGCCGAGGTTGGACACCACCCGATACGTATTCGCGAAGCGGAACGCCGGGTTGTCGGTGTCCACGTTGTCCCAACCGATTCCGCAGACGACGTCGACCTTCTCGCAGAACACCCGCTTGGAGTGGTTGCCCACCCAGTAGCTGGTCGCGTGGTTGATGGCGTTGCCGGGTGCACCCCGGACACCGAACATCTGGCGCTTGGGCTGCTGCAGCGGACCGAACGCCGAGATGTTCTGATTGCCAAAGCGGTCAACCTGATTGGCGCCCATCACCACGTGCCGCCGGCCCCAGGCCAGGGTTTCGAAGACCCGGCCGAACGGCATCCAGCCCTCGACGGGGGCGGACGCGCCAAGGGCCGGGGTCTCGGCGAGCAGCTGCGCCTCGCCGTCGGTCAGCAGGATGTCCGGTGAAAAGGTCAACCGGGCCAGACGCGCACCGACCGAGGCCATGTTGGTCATCGGGCTGACCATGATCTCGCCGGCATCCCGGAACAATTCCGCGCAGGCGACCGCGCAGATCTCGGGTCGAGTGATCACAACGCCGCTCATGACGAGGCCTCCTTTTTGAACGCGCGCACGGCCGCCTGATAGTCCTCTTCGCTGCCCGACAGGAAGGTCTGCACGAACTGCTGCCAGCCCTCGTCCGTCGAGGCCGCCTCGGCGTAGTGCCGCTGAAACTTCTCATCGCGGCCGTAATCCGGTGCGGCGGTGGTGAAGTGGGCGCCGCCCGGCGCCTCGACCACCCCGTCGACCATCATGCGGTTCACTAGCAGCGCTTGCGGGGGCACCGCCTTGACCAATTCCTGGGTGGACACGACGCGCTCCACCGACAGGAAGCGCTTCTCGGCGGCCATCAGGAACAGGTCGTCGAAGTACGGGTCGATCCCGGTGTAGGCCGCATTGCCTTGCGCGTCACCGAGATTGAGGTGTGCGAACGCGGCATCCAGGCGCAGCGCCGGCATCGCGATCAGGGTTTCGTGCCCACCGCCGGGTGCCGGATACGGGCTGGTCACCGTCTGCAGCTCGCCCTCCCAGAAGTCCAGCACCGAGCTGCCCAGCCCGGCGCGGATCGGCAGGAACGGCAGGCGCTGCGCGGCGGCCTGCAGTCCGCAGCGCAGCATCCCCTCGTCCATCTCCCGGGCCTCGATCGCGCCGTTGGCACGGGCCTTTGCGAACCAGGGGTCGTAGAAGGGCGGGGAGTCCAGCGAGACGAATCCGTAGTAGACCCGCTTGACCTTGCCGGCCGAGCACAGCAGGCCCAGGTCCGGCCCGCCGTAGGTCACCACCGTCAGGTCGGTGATGTCGGTGCGCAGCAGCGCGCGCACGAACGCCATCGGCTTGCGCCGCGATCCCCAGCCGCCGATTCCGATGGTCATGCCGCTGCGCAATTGCGCGACGGCCTCGTCGAGGGTGGTTCTCTTGTCGGCCACTACTTTTTGCCCTTCTCGGTACCGGCAAACGCGTCACGGTGCTCGTCGGACACCCCGGCGAGGTTGAGCTCGAACGTAAAGCCTTGCTCCATGCGGTAACTCGAGTTGACTCGTTGCACGTCGATCAGGTTCAGCGCTTCCTTGGCCGCGCGGATGACGCGGGTGTCCTTGGCGGCGATGTCGCGCGCGACCCGCAGGGCGGCCTCGTCGAGCTCGTCGCGCGGCACCACCTCGTGCACCGAACCGAAGTGGTGCAGGGTGGCGGCGTCTACGGTGGCCGCCGTGAAAAAGAGCCGCCGCATCATGTGCTGCGGAACCAGTCGCGACAGGTGGGTCGCCGCGCCGAGCGCGCCGCGTTCTACCTCCGGTAGCCCGAAGGTGGCGTCGTCGGAGGCAACGATGACGTCGGAGTTGCCGACCAGGCCGATGCCACCGCCGACGCAGAATCCGTTGACGGCGGCGACGACGGGCACCGCGCACTCGTAGACCGCGCGGAACGCGGCGAAGCAGCCGCGGTTGGCGTCGATCAGCGCGGTGAATCCCTCGGTGCGCTGCATCTCCTTGATGTCGACCCCGGCGTTGAAGCCGCGGCCGTCGGCGCGCAGGATCACCGCGTGGGTGTTGAGATCTTGGCCGGCCGCGGTGATGGTGTCGGCAAGTTCGAACCAGCCGCGCGACGGGATGGCGTTGACGGGCGGGAAGTCGACGGTGACCGCGACGATGCCCGGTTCGGTGGTTGTGGATGTGATGGGCAAGGTGCCACTTCCTTGTGGGGGTAACTACCTAAGCAAGCACTTGCTTGGTACGCTAGCACAGTGACTCGCGCCGAAGCATCCGACGCCATCAACTTGGGGCTGGCCGGACGGGTGGTTCTCGTCACCGGCGGTGTCCGCGGGGTGGGTGCCGGCATCAGCTCCGTTTTCGCCAAGCAGGGCGCCACCGTCGTCACCTGCGCGCGCCGGGCGGTCGAGGGACTGCCCTACGAATTCCACTCGTGCGACGTCCGCGACGACGACGCCGTCAAGGGATTGGTCGACACCATCGTGGACCGGCACGGGCGGCTCGACGTCGTGGTCAACAACGCCGGGGGATCACCCTACGTGCTGACCGCGGAGTCCAGCGCCAAGTTCAACCGCAAGATCATCGAACTCAATCTGATTGGTGCGCTGTCGGTTTCGCAGCACGCGAACGCCCACATGCAAACCCAGCAGCAGGGCGGGTCGATCATCAACATCTGCAGCCTCAGCGGCCGTCGGCCGTCCCCCGGGACAGGCGCCTACGGCGCGGCCAAGGCCGGCCTGGAAAGCCTGACGCAGACCCTGGCGGTGGAGTGGGGTCCGAAGGTCCGGGTGAACGCCTGCGTGGTCGGGATGGTGGAGACCGAGCAATCCGAACTGTTCTACGGCGATGCCGACTCCATCGCCTCGATCTCGAAGAATGTGCCACTCGGCCGTCTGGCCGAGCCCGCCGATATCGGTTGGGCCGCAGCATTTCTGGCCTCCGACGTGGCGTCCTACATCAGCGGGGCCTCGTTGGAGGTGCACGGCGGCGGCGAGCCGCCGCACTATCTGGCAACCACGAACGCGAGCGCGATCAAGTAGAGGAGACAAGGACTATGGGAGTGGTTGACGGCCGTGTCGTCATCGTCACCGGAGCGGGCGGCGGTATCGGTCGCGCGCATGCGCTGGCCTTCGCCGAAGAGGGCGCGCGTGTGGTGGTCAACGACATCGGGGTGGGCCTGGACGGTTCGCCGGCCGGCGGTGGCAGCGCCGCCCAGGGTGTGGTCGACGAAATCGTCGCCGCCGGTGGTGAAGCCGTCGCCGACGGATCCAACATCGCGGACTGGGACCAGGCGGCGAGCCTGATCCAGACCGCCGTCGAAAACTTCGGCGGCCTGGACGTTTTGGTGAACAACGCCGGCATCGTGCGCGACCGGATGATGGCCAACACCAGCGAAGAGGAGTTCGACGCCGTCATCGCCGTGCACCTCAAGGGCCACTTCGCCACGATGCGCCACGCCGCGTCGTACTGGCGGGGGCTGTCCAAGGAGGGAAAAACCGTTGACGCCCGGATCATCAACACCAGTTCGGGTGCCGGCCTGCAGGGCAGCGTCGGGCAGGGCAACTACAGCGCCGCCAAGGCCGGCATCGCGGCGATGACGTTGGTCGCCGCCGCCGAGATGGGGCGCTACGGCGTCACCGTCAACGCGATCGCACCCTCGGCCCGCACCCGCATGACCGAGACGGTGTTCGCCGAGATGATGGCGACGCAGGACCAGGACTTCGATGCGATGGCGCCGGAAAACATTTCACCGCTGGTGGTTTGGCTGGGCAGCGCCGAGGCGCGCGACGTCACCGGGAAGGTGTTCGAGGTCGAGGGCGGCAAGATTCGGGTCGCGGAGGGCTGGGCCCACGGGCCGGAGATCGACAAGGGCGCGCGGTGGGATCCCGCGGAACTGGGACCCGTCGTCGCCGATCTGCTCGCCAAGGCACGCCCGCCGGTCCCCGTGTACGGCGCCTAGCGACGCTCGCACACCACCAGCGGGATGACCCGCTCGGCGGCCTCACGGTACTTGCGGTACGGCGGGTACATCCACGTCAGCGGCGGCCAATAGCGTTCGCGCTCAGCGTCTGTCGCGTCACGGGCCACCAGGTCCAGGCGCTCGGCCCGGATCTGCACCCGCACCCCGGGATTCTCCTTCACGTTTTCGATACCACAACGGGTCTTCGTCGCGTCCACCGAAAGAGGCTGGGAGAATCACCTTTTCGCCGTCGCGCAGGTACAGCGTCGCGGTGGTACGAGGCGCGTCCGACTTGCGTCCCGGTCGTCGTCGGCAGCGCCGCAGGGAACCGCAGCAGCTTCCCAACCTGGGGCGAGGGAAACGTTACGGGTCGCAGATGACGATGGGGATGACGCGGTCCGTCCACGATCGGTAGTCGCCGAACGACGGGTACATGGCGTCCAGCTTCGGCCAGTACTCGGCGCGTTCCGCCTCGGTGGCATCGCGCGCCTGTAGCTGCAGGACCTCGTCCTTGATCTGCACGGAGACTTTGGGATTGGCCTTGAGGTTGAGGTACCACTGCGGGTGTTTGTCGCTGCCGCCCTTGGAGGCGACCAGGATCACCCGGTTTCCCTCGCGCAGGTAGAGCAGCGGGCTGACCCGCGGTTCGCCACTCTTGCGGCCCGTGGTGGTGAGCAGCGCGACCGGAGCCTTCTGAAAGGTGTTGCCGAGCCTTCCGTTGCTGCGCTTGTAGATCCACGTGTTGCCCTTGGCCATCCACTTGATGATGAAGCCGACCCAGGGCGCATTGAGTGAACGTGGCTTCGGTTTCGGCATGGGAGCTCCTTGAATGTCCCTAACGCTGGATAAAGGGTTGGAAGCGAACCTTGATGTGGTGGATTTCGGCCTTCCCGCTTGCGCTTTCGGCCGGGATCACGAAGGTCTCGTGGACGTGCGCGGCGAGCCGCCGGCCGCCGATCGCGGCCTTGGTCAGCACCTGGTACGACGCGTGCACCCGGTCACCGTCGATGCGGTAGTCCGGCGGCGTCGTGTCCGCGAGCAACCGGTACTGCAGCCCGCGATTGAGGCTGCGCCGCAGATGATTTCCGGAGAAACCATTCTTGATTCCCTGCTCGACACGGGTGCACGTCCGCGCGAACGGAACGGCGTCGCCGTCATGGTTGACCAGCGCATCGATGTAGGCCTGCGCCGCGGCGATGCGGCTGTCGTCGGAGACGCTCACCAGGTATCAGAACGATCGAGCGCTAGATGCGTTCGATGATGGTGCCGGTCGACAGGGCACCGCCCGCGCACATGGTGATCAGCGCGGTGCTCTGGTCGGTGCGCTCCAGTTCGTGCAGCGCGGTGGTGATCAGCCGGCTGCCGGTGCTGCCCACCGGGTGGCCCAACGCGATCGCCCCGCCGTTGACGTTCACCTTGTCCATGTCCGGGTTGTGCACCCGCGCCCAGGACAAGACCACCGACGCGAACGCCTCGTTGATCTCGGTGATGTCGATGTCGCCCATCTTCATGCCGGCCTTCTCCAGCACCTTGGCGGTGGACTGCACCGGGCCGTCGAGGTGGTAGTACGGCTCGGCGCCGACCAGCGCCTGGCTGACGATGCGGGCCCGCGGGCGCAGCCCGAGCGCCTTGGCCTTGTCTTCGTCCATCCACAGCACCGCCGCGGCGCCGTCGGAAATCTGCGACGACGTTCCCGCCGTGTGGATTCCGCCCTCCAGCACCGGCTTCAGCGCGGAGAGCCCCGACAGCGTGGTGTCGCGCAGGCCTTGGTCGCGGCTGATGGTGACGCGCTCGGACGTCGGCTGCTTGTTCTCGTCCAGCGCCGGGGCCTCGATCGGAGAGATCTCGCGGTCGAAGCGGCCTTCTTCCCAGGCCTGCTTGGCCTTGGTCTGGGACGCCAGGCCGAACTCGTCGATCTCCTCACGAGTGATGCCGCGCCGCTTGGCGATCCGCTCGGCCGCGGTGAATTGGTCGGGCAGATCGATGTCCCACGAGGAGGGACGCAGGATGGTCCGGTCCGGACCGGCGTTCGCGCCGAGCCCGACGCGGCTCATAGCCTCGATTCCGCACGCGATGCCGATGTCGATGGCACCCGCCGCGATCAGGCCGGCGACCAGGCCGTTGGCCTGCTGACCGCTGCCGCACTGACAGTCCACCGTCATGGCGCCGACGTGCTCGGGCAACCCGGCGACGAGCCAGCTGACCCGGGTGATGTTGTTGGACTGCTCGCCGTACTGAGTGACGCAGCCGCCGACGATCTGTTCGACGTCGCCCGCGTCGATGCCGGCCTTCTCCACAAGAGCCTTCTGCGTGGCGCCCAGCAGCTCGGTGGCGTGCAAACCGGACAGCCATCCGTTCCGCTTGCCGATGGGGCTACGAGTGGCTTCAACGATGACAGGGTTACCCATTCCGTCAGGCTAGAACACGTTTCATTACTCTGACAAGCGAGGATGGTGACCTGCCTTTTATCTGCGCAGGAGGCGTGTTTTACTGGCACTAGAACACGTTGCAATTAGTGTTGAAAAAGGAGCGCACTCTACATGGCACCCCCCAACATTCCCGCTGACTTCGACTTTCTCGACCCCGACGTCAACCTCGCCGGATTGCCCGTCGAGGAGCTTGCCCAGCTGCGTAAGGCAGAGCCGATCCACTGGGTTGACATCCCGAATGGCGCGGGCGGGTTTGAGGACCACGGCTATTGGATCGTCACCAAGCACGCCGACGTCAAGGAGGTGTCGAAGCGCAGCGACATCTTCTCCAGCTGGATGAACGGCGCCATCCCGACTTGGCCGCCGGAGATGAAGCGTGAGCAGGTCGAGCTGCAGCGCAGCGTCATGCTCAACATGGACGCGCCGCACCACACCCGGCTGCGCAAGATCATCTCCCGCGGGTTCACGCCGCGGGCTATCGGGCGGCTGGAAGCCGAGTTGGCCGAGCGCGCGCAGAACATCGCTGAGACCGCCGCGAAAGAGGGCAGCGGTGACTTCGTCGAACAGGTGTCGTGCGAGCTGCCCCTGCAGGCCATCGCGGGTCTGCTGGGCGTTCCGCAGGAGGATCGCGACAAGCTCTTCCGCTGGTCCAACGAGATGACCGGTGGCACCGACCCCGAGTACGCCAACGTCGACCCCGCGCAGTCGTCGATGGAACTGATCATGTACGCGATGGCGATGGCGGCGGAGCGCAACCAGAACCCCACCGACGACATCGTCACCACGCTCATCCAGGCCGACATCGACGGCGAGAAGCTCTCCGACGACGAGTTCGGCTTCTTCGTGGTGATGCTGGCCGTGGCGGGTAACGAGACGACGCGGAACTCGATCACCCACGGCATGATCGCGATGGCGAACAACCCCGATCAATGGGAGCTCTTCAAGAAGGAGCGCCCGGCGACCGCGGCCGACGAGATCATCCGTTGGGCCACACCGGTTTCGGCCTTCCAGCGCACCGCCAACGAGGACACCGAGTTGAGCGGCGTGCAGATCAAGAAGGGCCAGCGGGTGGTGATGTCATACCGTTCGGCCAACTTCGACGAAGAGGTTTTCGAAGACCCGCACAGCTTCAACATCCTGCGCGACCCGAACCCGCACGTCGGCTTCGGCGGCACCGGAGCCCATTACTGCATCGGTGCGAACCTGGCCCGCATGACGATCAACCTGATCTTCAACGCGGTCGCCGACCACATGCCGGATCTCAAGCCGATCGGCGAGCCCGAGCGGTTGCGATCGGGCTGGCTCAACGGCATCAAGCATTGGCAGGTCGACTACGCCGGTAAGGTCGCGGTGACGTCCTGATGGACTTCGATCTCACCGCGACGCAACAGGCCGTCGCCGATGTGGTGACGTCGGTGTCCGAGCGCGAATTGAGCTGGGACGCTTTGGTCAGCGGGGGTGTGACGGCGCTTCCGGTGCCCGAACGCCTCGGCGGCGACGGCGTGGGTCTGCCCGAGGTCGCCACCGTGCTGACCGAGATCGGCCGCCACGGCGCCATCACGCCGGCGCTGGTGACCCTGGGTTTCGGCGTGCTGCCGCTGCTCGATCTGGCCTCCGACGAACAACAGGACCGGTTTTTGGCCGGCGTCGCCAAGGGCACGATCCTCACCGCAGCCCTCAACGAGCCGGGCACCGCGCTGCCGGACCGGCCCTCGACCACGTTCGCCAACGGACGGCTGTCGGGCACCAAGGTCGGCGTCGGCTATGCCGGACAAGCGGATTGGATCCTCGTCACCGCCGACAGCGCGGTTGTCGTGGTGTCGGCGAAGGCCAACGGGGTCGAGGTGGTTCAAACCCCGACCTCGAACGACTCCGAGGAGTGCACGGTCACGTTCGCCGACGTCGCGGTCGAAGACTTCAACGTTCTGGCGGGTGCGACGGCTTCCCGGGTCAACCAGTTGGTGCTGGCCGCCATCGGCGCCTACACCGACGGGCTGGTGGCCGGGGCGCTGCGCCTGACCGCCGACTACGTGGCCAACCGCAAGCAGTTCGGCAAGCCGCTGTCGACGTTCCAGACCGTGGCCGCACAGCTCGCCGAGGTCTACATCGCCTCGCGGACCATCGATCTGGTGGCGAAGTCGGTTGCCTGGGGGCTGTCGGAAAGGGGCGGATCCGCCCCTCAAGTACAAGACGACCTGGATGTCCTCGGCTACTGGATCACCTCGCAGGCGCCGCCGGTGATGCAGATCTGCCATCACCTGCACGGCGGGATGGGAATGGACATCACCTATCCGATGCACCGGTACTACTCCACGATCAAGGACCTGTCCCGGCTGCTCGGCGGTCCTTCTCATCGTCTCGACCTGGTGGGAGCGCAATGTTCATAGACCTGACTCCGGAGCAGCGCCAGCTGCAAGCGGAACTGCGGGAATATTTTTCGAACCTGATCTCGTCCGACGAGATGAAGGCGATGGAGCAGGACCGCCACAACGAGGCCTACCGCGCGGTGATCCGGCGGATGGGCCGCGACGGCAAGCTCGGTGTCGGATGGCCAAAGGAGTTCGGCGGCTTGGGGTTCGGCCCGATCGAGCAGTCGATCTTCGTCAACGAGGCGCACCGGGCCGACGTGCCGTTGCCCGCGGTGACGTTGCAGACGGTCGGCCCGGTTCTGCAGCAGTTCGGCAGCGATGAGCAGAAGAAGAAGTTCCTGCCTGCCATCCTGGCGGGCGAGGTTCACTTCGCGATCGGCTACACCGAGCCCGAGGCGGGCACCGACCTGGCCTCGCTGCGGACCACCGCTTTTCGCCAGGGCGACGAGTACATCGTCAACGGGCAGAAGATCTTCACCACCGGCGCCCACGACGCGGACTACATCTGGCTGGCCTGCCGCACCGATCCGGAAGCCGTGAAGCACAAGGGCATTTCGATCCTTATCGTCGACACCAAGGATCCCGGTTACTCCTGGACGCCGATCATCCTGTCCGACGGCGCCCACCACACCAACGCCACCTACTACAACGACGTACGGGTGCCCGCGGACATGTTGGTCGGCGAGGAGAACGGCGGCTGGCGGCTGATCACCACCCAGCTCAACAACGAGCGGGTCATGCTGGGCCCCGCGGGCCGCACCGCCGGCATCTACGATCGGGTGCACGCCTGGGCGTCCAAGCCGGGCAGTGACGGCGTCACGCCGATCGACCACCAGGACGTCAAGCGGGCACTCGGTGAGATCCACGCGATGTGGCGGATCAACGAGCTGCTCAACTGGCAGGTGGCCGCCGCGGGCGAAGACATCAACGTGGCCGACGCCGCGTCGACGAAAGTATTTGGTACCGAGCGCATCCAGTACATCGGCCGGCTCGCCGAGGAAATCGTCGGCAAGTACGGCAACCCCGCCGACTCGGACACCGCCGACCTGCTCAACTGGCTGGACTCCCAGACCAAGCGCAACCTGGTCATCACCTTCGGCGGGGGCGTGAACGAAGTGATGCGCGAGATGATCGCCGCGTCCGGCCTCAAGGTGCCGAGGGTGCCTCGATGACCGATATCGAAGAAGCGGTCGCGGAAATCACCGCGACCGTCGTCGCTAAGCCGCGGGACGCCCGGGATCCGGTGAACCAGCCGACGATCAACAACTGGGTCGAGGCGCTCGGCGATGCCAACCCGATCTACGTCGACGAGGCCGCCGCCAAGGCCGCCGGTCATCCCGGAATCGTCGCACCGCCGGCCATGATTCAGGTGTGGACCATGTTCGGACTGGGTGGCGAACGCCCGACCGACGACCCCATGGGCCCGATCATGCAGCTGTTCGACGATGCCGGCTACATCGGTGTGGTCGCGACCAACTGTGAGCAGACCTATCACCGGTATCTGCGTCCGGGCGAGCAGGTCACCGTCCACTCCGAGATGCGCGACGTGGTCGGCCCCAAGCAGACCGGCCTCGGCGAGGGCTGGTTCATCAACCAGCACATCACCTGGCGGGTCGGCGACGAGGACGTGGCCGAAATGGCCTGGCGCATCCTGAAGTTCAGGCCGCGTGAGGATTCCGGCGCCACGGGCTCCGTCCCGCAGGACCTGGACGCCGACGCCATGATGCGCCCCGCGGTGTCGCGCGACACCGCCTTCTTCTGGGAGGGCGTCAAAGCGCACGAACTGCGCATCCAGCGCCTCGCCGACGGCACGCTGCAGCACCCGCCGGTGCCGGCGGTATGGCAGGACAAGGCCGAGCCCATCGATTACGAGGTGGCCAGCGGCCGCGGCACGGTGTTCAGCTTCGTGGTGCACCACGCGCCAAAGGTGCCCGGTCGCACTCTGCCGTTCGTGATCGCGCTGATCGAACTGGAGGAGGGCGTTCGGATGCTCGGCGAGCTCCGCAACGTCGACCACGCCGAGATCAAGATCGGAATGCCGGTCCGCGCAACCTATATCGACTTCCCGGCCGGAGAGTCCGGCCCGGAGTGGAGCCTCTACGCCTGGGAGCCCTTGGGAGATCAAGCATGAGCGCACCCGCAGTCGAAGTGGGCACCACGCTGCCCGAGCTCAAGTTGCACGGTACGCCGACGTTCATCATCTCAACGGCCCTGGCCACCAGGGACTTTCAGGACGTGCACCATGACCGGGACCTGGCCCAGGCCAAGGGCTCCAAGGACATCTTCGTCAACATCCTCACCGACACCGGCCTGGTGCAGCGCTACGTCACCGACTGGGCGGGCCCGACGGCGCGGATCAAATCGATTGGGCTGCGGCTCGGCGTGCCGTGGTACGCCTACGACACCGTCACCTTCACCGGTGAGGTGACCGCCGTCGACGACGGTCTGATCACGCTGAAGGTATTCGGCCGCAACAGTCTTGGCGATCACGTCATCGCGAACGTGACGCTCACGATCGGGGGTTCCTGATGTTGTCGGGTAAAGCTGCGATCGTCGGCATCGGCGCCACCGACTTCTCCAAGGACTCCAGCCGCAGCGAGCTGCGACTGGCGGCCGAGGCGGTACTGGATGCGCTGGACGACGCGGGGTTGAGCCCCTCGGACGTCGACGGGCTGACCACGTTCACGATGGACACCAACAACGAGACCGCGGTGGCGCGTGCGGCCGGAATCGGTGACCTGAAGTTCTTCTCGCAAATCGGATACGGCGGCGGCGCGGCCTGCGCGACCGTCCAGCAGGCGGCGATCGCCGTGGCCACCGGGGTGGCCGACGTCGTCGTCGCGTACCGGGCGTTCAACGAGCGCTCGGGCATGCGGTTCGGACAGGTACAGACCCGGCTGGTGGGAAACGCCGGCGTGCAGGCAGATTCGACGGCGGCGGACAACTCGTTCTCCTACCCGCACGGGCTGTCTACGCCGGCCGCGCAGGTCGCCATGATCGCCCAGCGCTACATGCATCTGTCCGGCGCGACCAGCCGGGACTTCGGTGCGATTTCGGTGGCCGACCGCAAGCATGCGGCCAAGAACCCGAAGGCGTATTTCTACGAGAAGCCGATAACCATTGAGGACCACCAGAATTCGCGGTGGATCGCCGAGCCGCTGCGGCTGCTGGATTGCTGCCAGGAGACCGACGGCGCGGTCGCCATCGTGGTGACGTCGCCGGAGCGCGCGAAGGATCTCAAGCAGCGACCGGCGATCATCGAGGCGGCGGCCCAGGGCTCCAGCCCCGACCAGTACACGATGGTCAGCTACTACCGGCCCGAGCTCGGCCTGCCCGAGATGGGGGTCGTGGGCCAGCAGCTGTGGGGACAGTCGGGGTTGAAGCCGACCGACATCCAGACCGCGATCCTGTACGACCACTTCACGCCGTTCACCCTGATTCAGTTGGAAGAGTTGGGATTCTGCGGCAAGGGCGAGGCCAAGGACTTCATCGCCGACGGTGCCATCGAGATCGGTGGGCGACTGCCGATCAACACCCATGGTGGCCAACTCGGCGAGGCCTACATCCACGGCATGAACGGCATTGCCGAGGGCGTGCGGCAGTTGCGTGGCACCTCGGTCAACCCGGTGCCCGACGTCGAGCACGTCCTCGTCACCGCCGGAACCGGCGTGCCCACCTCCGGCCTGATCCTGGGCTAAGGCCTGGATCTCGGGGCGAAAAGCGCCGAAAACCTTTAGGCGGGCACCAATTCGACACCCGACAGCACGACGGCGTTGTCGCGCGAGGGTGCGACAACGCTGGCCAAAAAGCGGCCTTCAGAAGACGTCGAGTCCTTCCAGATGCCGACCTTGAGCGTTTCGCCGGGAAAAGCTACCCCGGCGAAACGTGCACCGTAGGCCGCCACCGCTCCGGTATCGCCGTCGAGCAGCGCATCGGTGATCGCCTTGCAGGTCATGCCGTAGGTGCACAGACCGTGCAGGATGGGCTGGGAAAAGCCTGCGGCCGCGGCGAATTCGGGATCGGAGTGCAGCGGGTTGCGGTCGCCGCACAGCCGGTAGAGCAGCGCCTGCTGCGGCAGGATCGGCACGTCGACCTCGAGATCAGGGGCACGGTCGGGCGCGCCGTCCGACGTCGACGGCCCACGTTCGCCGCCGAATCCGCCTTCGCCGCGGGCGAAGATGGACCGGCGCTGCGTCCACAGCAGCGTGCCGTCCGGCGCGGTCACCGTCGTCTCGCTCCAGATCACCGCGGCCTTGCCCTTGTCCCAGATGTCCGTGAACCGGGTGACGGCCTTGGCCGAGCCCGCCGGCGGCAGCGGGGCGGGCGCCTCGACGCGCTCGCTGGCATGCAGCACCTTGCTCAGCTCGATGTCGATGCCGGGGAACTTGACGGTCGGCGGCTTCGTGACATGGAAGGTGGCGGCGACGTTGCCGAACGTCGGCAGCACCTGCGGGGTGTCGTCGATCAGGTAGCGCAGCTCACGCGGGTCCATCGGATCGGCGCCAGCGCCCAGCCCGAGGTGGTAGAGCTGCACATCACTGCTGGCCCAAGAGAATTCAATGGGATCCAGCTCGGCATTCAGCGCGACGTCTACGTCGATGGGCATCTCGGTTACCTTTCCTCGGCTCCGCCGGCTATGTGCAACGCCGCCAGGTAGCCGAACGTCATGGCCGGGCCGATGGTGCCACCCGGACCGGGGTACGTGTGGCCCATCACCGGAGCACTGACGTTGCCCGCGGCGTAGAGGCCTTCGATGATACTGCCGTCATCGCGCAGCGCCCGGCCGTGGATGTCGGTGCGGATGCCGCCCTTGGTGCCCAGGTCACCGGGCACCATCTTGGCCGCGTAGTACGGCGCGTGACTGATCTCGCCGAGGTTGGGGTTCGGCTTGTTGGTCGGGTCGCCGTAGTACTTGTCGTAGGCGCTCTCGCCGCGGTGGAAGTCGGCGTCGATGCCGGAGCGGGCGAAGCCGTTGAAACGTTCCACGGTCGCGGTGAATTCGCTCACCGGGAGGCCGGCCTTCTGCGCCAGCTCCGCCAGCGTGTCGGCGGTGATGATGACGCCCGACTCCAGCCACTTGCGCGGAATGCGTTGTCCGGGCTGCAATCCCGCGAAGATATAGCGGTCCCGGTACTGCTGGTCGAACACCAGCCAGGCGGGGATGTTCTCACCCGGTCCAGGCCCCTGACCGTATTCGCCGCCGTACATGTGATGGCAGGCTTCGACGTAGGGCATCGATTCGTTCATGAACCGCTTGCCCGACATGTTGACGATGATCGAACCTGGCGAGTTGCGCTCGGACAACGCGAACCACGGCGCACCCACCAGCGGGACGGTCGGCCCCCACCAGGCGTCTTCCATGACGTCCAGTGCGGCGCCGAGCTTTTCGCCCGCCAGAATCCCGTCGCCGGTGTTGGCCACCGCACCGACGGTCCACTCGGTGGTGATCGGGGCGCGCTGGTACTTCACCCGCATCTGTTCGTTGTGCTCGAACCCGCCCGATGCCAGAATCACGCCGCGCCGTGCCCGGATCAGCTGCGGCTCACCCGATTCGGCATCGCCGGCGGCGAGCACGTAGACACCGCGCACCACACCGTCTTCGACGTAGAGGTCCGTGAGCGCGGTGTTGAGCACTACCGGAACCCCGGCCCGCTGCAAGCCGATGCGCAGCGGCCCGATCAACGCCCGGCCCATGCCGACCAGGTTCTTGCCGGTCGCCTTGGCCCACATGGTGCGCGCCCCGACCTTGAGGCTGCGCAGCACACCGCGCGGGTGACGCTTCAGCTGGTTCAGCCGCACGTAATCCTGTTGCATCACCACGACGTTGAGCGGGACCTTGCCGTAGGCCGGCTCCAGGCCGGCTTCGTCGGCCCCGAGCCTGCGGGCGTTGAACGGCTTCGGCTCGATCGATCGGCCCTCCGCGCGGCCGCCCGGGGACTCAGGGTAGTAGTCGGAGTACTTCGGCACCCAGCACATCTTCAGCGGGGTGTGCTTCAGCACAAACGACAGCATCTCGGGCCCGCGCTCGAGGTAGGTGTCGATGCGTTCCGGCTCGACGACGTTGCCGACGATCCCGTGCAGATAGGTCCGGGCGGCCTCGGCGGTATCGCGGACCCCGTCACGCTTGAGCACTTCGTTATTTGGGATCCAAACGCCGCCGCCTGAGCGTGCGGTCGAACCACCGAAGTGGGGGGCCTTTTCGATGACCATGGTGGAAAGACCCCGGTGAGCAGCGGTAAGGGCGGCCACCATGCCGGCCCCGCCGCTGCCGACCACGACGACGTCGTACTCCTGCGCTGACATGTAGAACACGTTATAGAATTGCCCCGGGCGGCCGCTACTGGCCCGGTCGACCGTACGAGGAGACGTGAAAAATGCTCAGTGTTGCCACGCGCGACGAGCTAGCTGCCGACTTGGCGCAAGCCGAGCGGAGCGGCGAGCCGATCGCCCCGCTTACCGCCGCCTATCCGGACATCGACGTCGTCGACGCATACGAGATTCAGCTGATCAACATCCGCCAGAGAGTCGCGGAGGGGGCCCGGGTGCTGGGCCACAAGGTGGGGCTGTCGTCGTTGGCAATCCAGCAAATGATGGGCGTCGACGAGCCCGACTACGGACATCTGCTCGACGAGATGCAGCTGTTCGAAGACACCCCGGTCAAGGCGAACCGCTACCTGTACCCCCGGGTGGAAGTCGAAGTCGGGTTCGTCCTGAACGCGGACCTGCCGGGAGCCGACTGCACCGAGGACGACGTGCTGGCGGCCACCGAAGCGCTCGTCCCCTCCATCGAGCTGATCGACACCCGGATCACCGACTGGAAGATCGAACTGTGCGACACCATCGCCGACAACGCGTCGTCGGCGGGTTTCGTGCTCGGTGAGGCGCGCGTTTCCCCCCGTGACATCGACGTCAAGGGGATCGACGCCGTGTTGCGCTGCAACGACGAGGTCGTCGCGGAAGGCCGTACCGACGCGGTGCTGGGCAATCCGGTCACCGCGGTGGCCTGGCTGGCCCGCAAGGTGGACGGCTTCGGTGTCCGCCTGCGCAAGGGCGACGTCGTGCTGCCCGGATCATGCACGCGGGCGATCGACGCGCACCCCGGTGACAACTTCATCGCCGACTTCGCGGGCCTCGGTTCGGTGCGTTTATCGTTCGAATAAGCTCGAATTAAATCATCTAACTTAAATCTCAAAAGCTTCGAAAAGGGGCATCATGCCGACTAAGGCGAGTGTGGCCATTGTCGGGTCGGGGAACATCAGCACTGACCTGCTCTACAAACTGCTGCGTTC
>NZ_NCXM01000002.1 GCF_002104765.1 Mycolicibacterium vulneris | reverse complement strand
CACTGGAACTCACACCCCGAAACTAGCCGCACCCACCGACAAAAATCGGCGGTCAGGGGCCACTGAAACACAAGTGAAACAAGGTATTTCACTATGCGTTTTTGATATCCATGTTGTCGTTCGGGTCGGGATTCCCGGGCCGGCCACGCGGGGCGAATCCGGTCGCCACCGTCAGAATTAATCCGCTTCGCGCTTCGCCTGAACCTGCTTCTCGACCTCGCGCCAGTAACCGGGCGTGGGGCGAGGCTTGCCGAAGCCACCCGCCGCCGCGCTCTGCAGGATGGCGTCGGCCTCGTCGATCTCCTTGATCATCTCCAGCGCGAATTCGCGCTCGGCGGCGTAATACTTGGCCGCCCAGCGCAGGGCGAGCACCGAGTAGGCCCACGCGGGCTCGGCCTCGGCCCCCTCGGCGTCCTCGACCGCCTTGCGGTGCTTGGCTTCCGAGGACGCCACGTGCTCCTGCAGTACCTCCTTGAGCCGACTCGGGTTACTGAGATGCCCGAACGTGACGCGCAGCAGCACACTGTGCTTGAGCACAGGCGGGTCCACCGGCGCGTGGTTGGTCCACTCGGTGACGGCGTCCATCCCGGCCGGGGTGATCTTGTACAGCCGGCGGCTGCGGGTGCCCTCGTCGCGCTCGACGCGCGACGTCACCAGTCCCAGCGACTCCAGCTTCTTCAACTCGGTGTAGATCTGGCTGTAGGACGGGCTCCAGTAGTAGAGATCGACGCTCCAATCGATCCACTTCTTGAGGTCGTAGCCCGAGACTTCCTCTTCGTAGGACATCATGCCCAGCAGCGCCCAGCTGGTGGCGGCAAGCGCCGCGTTGGTCAGCTTTTGGCTGGCAGGGTCCGTTTCGGAGTCCATGTCGCCAGGTTAACAACACCAACCCCTAGATTGAAGGACATGGACCGCTGGCTGGGACGCCCGTGAAGTTCGCCTTTCCCGTTCCGCACCTGCTGCGCCTCAAGGCGATTACTCAGCCGTGGGAGGCGGCCGTCACCGGGCCCGAACAGCGCCGCATGATGCAATGCGCCGAGCGGTGGGGCTACGACATGATCGCGGTGCCCGAACACCTCGTCATCCCCATCGACCACGTGGAGTTGTCCGGGTCGCACTACCTGCACTCGACGACTGCCCAGGCCTTCATCGCCGGGGCCACCGAGCGGGTGGCCATCAACTCCTGCGTCACCATCCTGCCGCTGCAGCACCCCATCGTGGTGGCCAAAGCGCTGGCCACCGCGGACTGGATGAGCGGCGGCCGGATGATGGTGACGTTCGGGGTGGGGTGGCTGGCCCGCGAGTTCGAGCTGCTCGGAGTTCCGTTCAAGGAGCGGGGCCGCATCGCCGACGAGTATCTGGCCGCCATCGTCGAATTGTGGACCAGCGACACGCCCCGATTCGAAGGCCGGTATGTGTCGTTCGCCGACATCGCCTTCGAGCCGAAACCCGTTCAAAAGCCTCATCTTCCGATCTGGATCGGCGGGGACGCCGACGCCGCCCTGCGCAGGGCGGCCACCTTCGGGTCCGGGTGGTGGCCGTTCCTCACGCAACCCGAACAGATCGCCGGAAAACTCGACTACATCAAGTCCCAGCCCGGCTACGACGGCCGGGAATTCGAGGTGATGCACGGGCTGGGCACCAACCGGGTCGGCGAAGGACACGTCGCCCGCCGCGCGAGCGACCGGCCGGGCATGGGCGCCGCACAGATCGTCGACCGGTTGAACTGGCTCGCCGAGCAGGGCGTGACCGTGACCGCGGTCCCCGTCCCCGCCGTCAGCGGCGTGGACGAATACCTCGATTACGCGCAATGGGTCGTCGAGGAGATCAAACCCCAGGTGTCCTAGCGGATCTGCAATCCGCGCCGACTCACCCAATACACCGCGGCGACGCTGCCCGCGACCCACACGCTGATGGCGATGGCGAGGTGGACGAGACTCTTGGTGTCACGCCCAAACACCGGCCAGATCAGGGCGGGTGCCTGCTGCCACAAGACGCGGTGCTCCACACCGTTCATCGGATCGGCCAAGTAGTACAGCGCATAGGGCAACGTCAGGGCCAGCACCCAACTGCGGGTGCGGCGCAGATCGCCGCGCTGGCGCCAGCGCCGGAGCAGCGGCTCGACACTGACCGGGTGCAGCACCGAGATGAAGTTGCCGACACCCAGCCAGGACACGATCGGCACCGCGACGGTGGGGATTGTAATGCCAAGCCGCGCAGGGGTTTCCAGCCAGAGCGTCAAGGCGACCGCGGCGGCCAGGGTGGGCAGCCCGACGATCGCGAGCAGGGCGAGGTTCTTGATCAACAGGATTCGCCAGAACGGCACGCCGTCCGATAGCCCACGGAAGATGCGATAGTGGTCGGCGCCCAGAAAGTTGGTGGTGGTGACGTCGGCGAGGACCCACGAGGAGAAGTAGGTGCCCACCAGGATCACCCAATCGGGGTGACGGCCCACCGGGGTCAGCGGCTGCACCAGCAACCAGCCGGCGGCGAAGATCACGTTGGCCACCACACCCATCAGCCAGGTGCGCGGCCGGGTGAACGACCACCGGATCTCGGCGATGACCGCCGGAATCAGGCGCTTCTCGAAGTCCTTGGCGGCGCGCCGGGCCGCGGCGGGACGAGGGGCAGACGCACGCACCATGGCACTGCGAAAGGTGCGCAGCGCGGCACGCACCCGCGGATGCGCTGACGCCCCGGCCTCCCCCAGCTCCGGGCCATCGATTCTGCGCGAGACTATCAACTGACGTGCCCCCTCGCTCTCGGATCGATCGACGGCTCGCCCGCAATCCACGCAGGGCAGGATAGCGGGATGAACCGTAAGCGTGTCATCGTCGCCGGGCTCGGGGACGCGGGCGTCCTCGCGGCGATCCGGCTGTCCCGGCAGGCCGACGTCGTCGGCATCTCGGCCAAACCCGGGCTGGTGAGCGGTCAGGAACTAGGCGTCCGGCTCTCGCGCCCGCACGATTGGGCACGCGATTACTGGATTCCCTTCGACCGGTTCCGCCGCCTCGACGGCGTTGGCATCGTGCAGGCGACGCTGACCGGGGTGGACCTGGCAGCCCAAACCGTCTTGGGCCGAGGCGAAGACGGCGCGGCCATCACCGAGCCGTATGACGCTTTGGTCATCTCGACCGGGGTCCGCAACGGCTTTTGGCGCCAGCCGACCTTGCAGTCGGCCGCCGAGATCGGCGCGGGACTGCGCGCCGCGCACGACCGGCTGGCCGCCGCCGCGTCGGTGGTCGTCGTGGGCGGCGGGGCCGCGGCGGTCAGCAGCGCTCTCAACATGGCGACCACGTGGCCGGACAAGCGGATCGACCTGTACTTCCCCGGCGAGTCCGGCCTCGAGGGGCACCATCCCCGGATCTGGCAGCGGATCCGCGGCCGGCTCACCCAACTGGGCGTCGGCGTGCACCCGGGACACCGCGCGGTGGTGACCGACGGCTTCGCGGGCGACGAACTGACCAGCGGCCCGGTCAACTGGAGCACAGGGCAGCCCCCGGCCGACGCCGACGCCGTGCTGTGGGCGATCGGGCGGGTGCGGCCCAACACCGAGTGGCTGCCGCCGGAACTGCTCGATGAGCGGGGGTTCGTGCGCGTCACGCCGGAGCTGCGGGTGCCCGGCCACCGGGGCGTGTTCGCGGTCGGCGACGTCGCGGCGACCGATCCGTTGCGCAGCTCCGCCCGTAACCGTGGCGACGCCCTGGTGGCGCGCAACGTCCTCGCCGACTTCGCCGGCCGGCCGCTGCGCACTTACCGGGCCCCGACGCGGCGGTGGGGCTCGCTAGTGGGTATACAGCCCAACGGGCTGGAGGTCTTCCTGCCCACCGGCCATGCCTTCCGCTTCCCGTCCTGGTCGGTCGAGCGCGTGGTGATGCCGTGGATCGTGCGCTGGGGCATGTATCGGGGGGTGCGCCAGAACGACCCGCTGGGGTAAGGAGCCAGCCGATGCAATGCCGAATCGTCACCGACCTCAGCACAAGAGCGAACTCAAAAGCCCGTCGCGCCAGATCGAACTGGTCCGCGCGGCCGCCGCGGAAATCGGCCGCGACCCCGCCCGCATCGCCTTTTCGATGACCGCGCTGATCGGCGTCGGGCACACCCGCGAACAGGCTACGGCGGCAATCGATCCCGCCAACTTGGGGTCACAGACCTTCGACGGCACCACATTCCGTGGCTTCCCGGCCCAGATCGTAGACGACCTGGGCCGCTACACCGAACTCGGCGTCTCCCGGGTCTACGTGCGGGCGCCGACCAACATGGCGGGCCTGGCCGGAAACTTCGAGCTTCTCGCCACCGACGTGCTCCCCCAGCTCGCTGGGTTGTGACATTGCTTGCGCCGATCAGCTGCAGTTGAGCAGGAGCATGAGCCCGTAATCCATGTGGATTTGTTGATGGCAATGCAACAGCGAAAGGCCGGATTGGTCGGCGACGAAATCGATCTCCATGCTCTGGTAGCCGCCGAGCATGGCGACGTCCTTGCGGACGCCGGCGGTCGGTGTCCCGGCGAACCGGGTGATTTCAAACGTGTGCCGGTGCAGGTGCATGGGGTGCAGGTCGTCGCTGGCGTTGCGGAACCGCAGCCGGTAACGCCTGCCCCGTTCGATGTCCAGCACGGGCTTGTTGGTGTCCATCGCAAAGGGCGCACCGTTGATCGTCCAGACGTTGAAACCGCTGTCGGCGGCGTTGCGTTTTTCGATCAACATGTCGATGGTGCGGTCGGGCGGTTGACTGTCCGCCCGCTGGGGTGTGCCGAACAGCCCGTAATCCCACGTGAAGGGCGGAGGCGTTGCCCATTGCGGATCCCCGCCGCGCCCCGCATATTCGACGACCACGCCCATGCCGTGGCCGCGGTCGTCGTCGGACAGGTCGCCCAGCACCCAGACATCCGGGTTGGCCATGCTGACTTTGGCCGAGATCCGTTCGCCCGCCCCGAGCCACAACACCGGCACGACGGCCCGCGTGGGCACCGGGTTGCCGTCCAGCGCGACGATGGTGAAGGTGTGCCCGGGCAAGGCCAAACTGCGTGTCTCAGTGGCGCTGCCGTTGAGAACATGGAACAGCACCCGCTGACCGGCTTGCACGCGGATGGGATCGCCGTGGCCCAGCATGCGCCCGTTGATCGCGAATGCCCCGTACCCGACCTCGTTGCCGGGGGACTCACCACGGCCCAGCGAGGCGGCCATTGCCGCCTCGCCTCTCTCCTTGAGATCTTGGTCCTGCCCACCGGCCAGAAAGTCACTGGCCATGTCGCCCCCGCGACTGAAGGCGGGCTCAAACTCCTTGAGCGTCAAGAAGATTTCCTGATCGTATGCACCGGCGTCCTGCGCGGGCTCGATGTAGACCGGGCCCACCAAGCCGCTGTACTGGCCGCGCGAGAGATCGGCGCGCGGGACCACGTGGGTGTGATAGAAGCGCAAGCCCGCCGGGCCGGGGACGAAGGAAATCCTACGCATGCCGTGTGCGGGTATGTCGGGGGTGCCCTCTTCGGCGGCACCGTCGACGTCAACGCCGACGTGCTGGCCGTGCCAGTGCAGCTGCTCCGGGGAATCGGTGTCGTTGAAGACATCGATCCAGGTGCGCCGACCCTCCTTGAACCGCAGCAGCGGACCGGGAAACTGACCGTTGTAGGTCAGGGTCGACACGATCCGGTCCGGGGCCAATTCGACCTTCCCGGAGCCTATCCGCAACGTGTAATCGGCTTTACCACCGGGTGGGCCGCCAGGCGACGGGTGCGAACACGCGGCCCCCGCCCCGGCACCGGCGCTTCCCACCGCGGCCGTCAGTGCTGCGCCGGCCCACTTGCCGAACTGACGCCTGTTGAGCGCCATCGTCAGCACCCGGCCGCAGGGGCGCTCGGAAAGGGCAGGAAGAAGTCGACGCGGCGGCTCAATTCGCCTGCCACGCGTTGAAATTGCGGATAGCCCGCGCCGGCGGCCGACGGATCGGGCAGGCTCCAATGCATCGTGGTGGCCAGGTCGTGGTCGCGCGCGTATTCGCGCACCTTGTCACACAGCGTGATCACGCAGTCGAAGCGGCGCCGGGAAACGGCGGCCAGCGATTGGGGCCGGGTGTTGCTGAGGTCGATGTCGTATTCGTCGCGCATGACCCGTATGGCGTTGACGTGGAGCTGAGATTTCGGATGACTGCCCGCGCTTGCCGTCCGAATGCGGCCCTGGCCGCGCTTTTCGAGCAGCGCCGCGGCCATGGGTGACCGCGCGCTGTTGCCGGTGCACAAGAACAACACCGACCGCGGTGCCGCCTTGGTGGAGAGCCCGGGCGCCAACGCCGGATGCAAAGCGCCGGCGGCCTCACGAAATGCCTTGGCGCACTTCGTCAGATCCAACCAGTAATAGGTATCGCGCCCGTCAAAGCTACTGCGTCGCGCATCGACGAGTCCGGCCGAACGCAACAGCCGCAAGTGATACGAGACCAGGTTCTGTGGCTCGCCGACGGCGGCAGCCAATTCCCGCACCCGGTGGTCCCCGGATGCCAGTTCGGCCAGCAGCGCCCACCGCAGTGGGTGCGCCGCCATCTGCATCAGCGGTGGTACGTCCGCCCTATCGACCGCCGACATACTTCGGCACAATACATCAAATAGATTTGATAGGTTAGGCGTTGCGCCAGGCAACACAGGCGTGACCATTACTCCGACTTCGAGGAAACTGGGTGTCCGGAAGCACCCCGATGAGCACTCCACTGGGGGCCGGCGAATTGCGCCGGAGCCTCGGCGTTTTCGATGCGGTGGTGATCGGGCTGGGATCAATGATCGGCGCCGGCATTTTCGCGGCGCTGGGACCCGCCGCGGGCGCCGCCGGCTCGGGACTGCTGCTGGGCCTGGCGTTGGCCGCGGTGGTGGCCTACTGCAACGCCACCTCCTCCGCGCGGCTGGCGGCGCGCTACCCCGCGTCGGGCGGCACCTACGTCTATGGCCGAAAACGGTTGGGAGACTTCTGGGGATACCTGGCCGGGTGGGGATTTGTCGTCGGCAAGACCGCGTCGTGCGCGGCGATGGCCTTGACCGTCGGCGTCTACGCGTGGCCGGCGCAGGCGCATGCGGTGGCCGTCGCGGCGGTGGCCGCGCTGACCGCGGTGAACTACGGCGGCGTGCAGAAGTCGGCCTGGTTGACCCGCATCATCGTCGCCGCGGTGCTGGTGGTGCTGGCCGCGGTCGTCATCGCCGCGTTCACCTCCGCGGCGCCCGGCGCCGATCAACTCCGCCCGACCGATGTCACCGCCGGCGGTGTCATCCAGGCCGCGGGTCTGCTGTTCTTCGCCTTCGCGGGCTATGCGCGCATCGCGACGCTGGGCGAGGAGGTGCGCGACCCGTCGCGCACCATCCCACGGGCGATACCGCTGGCGCTCACCATCACCCTGGCCGTCTACGCGCTGGTGGCCGTGGCCGCGCTGTCGATGCTGGGACCGGGCCGCCTCGCCCAGGCGGCCGCCCCGCTCGTCGAAACGGCCCGCGCCGCGGGGGCCGGCTGGCTCGTCCCGGTCGTCAGGGTGAGCGCGGTGGCGGCGGCGGTCGGCTCCCTGCTCGCATTGATCCTCGGCGTCTCGCGCACCACATTGGCCATGGCGCGCGACCGCCATCTTCCCCACGCCCTGGCCGCCGTGCACCCACGGTTCGGGGTGCCCCACCGCGCGGAGCTGCTGATCGGCGTCGTCGTCGCGATCCTGGCCGCCACCACCGACCTTCGGGACGCGATCGGGTTTTCCTCCTTCGCCGTGCTGATCTACTACGCCGTCGCCAATGCCTCGGCCTTCACCCTCGGCCCCGACGAGGGGCGCCCGCACCGCGCCATTCCAGTGATCGGGCTGCTGGGCTGCGTGGTGCTGGCGTTCGCGATGCCGTCGTGGTCCGTACTTTCCGGTGTGGTGGTGCTGGGCATCGGCGTCGCCGCCTACCTGATTCGGCGCCTCGTTGCCCCGATGACGTTGCGGCGCAACCGGAATCGCACCTGACCTCGGCGAAAATGATCGGGGTTGGTCGCACACCGCCGCCGGGGAATTCGCGGCGACGCGATTCCCCGCCGGCCGAACGGGGAAGACTGACCGGATGTCCTACCCGGGAACCGAAGCATTCGACAAGCTGGTGGCGCTGCTGAACTATCCGATGTTCGTCGTGACCACACAGGCCGACGGCACCCCGGCCGGCTGCCTGGTGGGTTTCGCCAGCCAGACCAGCATCCATCCGCCCCGCTTCCTCGTCGGCCTGTCCCGGCGCAACCACACCTTTCGCATCGCACACGACGCCTCCCACCTGGCCGTGCACGTGTTCGACCAGGATCACCTGGACGTGGTCGAGCTCTTCGGCAGCCAGACCAGCGACAAGGTCGACAAGTTCGACCGATGTTCCTGGCACCCCGGCCCCAAACAGCTGCCCATCCTCGACGATGCCGCCGCCTGGTTCGTCGGCGAGATCCTGGAACGCTTCTCGCTGGGCGACCACGTCGGGCACCTGCTGGCACCGGTGGGCGGCAGTCCGCCAAGGGAACTCGAAACCTGGGTGTCCTTCGGCGACGTGCGCGAGCTGGAACCCGGCCATGAGGCCTAGCGCGTGAGCGAGTCGCCCAGGATCAGTGCCGTCCCCAGCATCATCGAACTCGCCCCGTTCTACGCCGATCCCCCGGATGGCGTGCGCGCCAACATGATCTTCAGCGCCGACGGCGCCGCCGCGTTCGGCGGTCGCGCCGGTCCGCTGTCATGCCCCACCGATCAGCGGCTGTTGAACATTGTGCGCGGCCTCGCCGACGTCGTGCTCGTCGGCGCCGGCACCGCGCGTGCCGAAAACTATGGCCCGGTAAAGCTGAGCGATGCGGCGCGCGCCCGACGGCACCACGAAGGGCGCCCCGAACCACCACCCATCGCCGTGGTGAGCCGCAGCGGTGAACTACCGCCCCGGCTGTTCAGCAATCCGGATCAGCCGCCGATCCTGGTGACCTGCGCACGAACCGCGGCACAGCAGGACCCCGCCGATCGGCAACATGTCATGGTCGCCGGGGAGGACTCGGTGGACGTATCGCGCGCGGTCGAGATGCTGCGTGAGCGAGGCATGCGCCGCATCCTGTGCGAGGGCGGACCGACACTGCTCGACGAGTTGGTGAAAGCGGATGCCGTCACCGAGATCTGCGTGACGCTCGCCCCGAAGCTGGTGGCGAGCCAGCCGGTGGGCCAGCGGACACACCCGGCGCGGCTGCCCACCCCGGTCACCATGCAACTCGAGCACGCGTTGGTCTGCGAAGGCTATCTGTATTTGAAATATCGCCGATGAGCCCGTCCGCGCTCGCCGGAAACGCGGGTGCGCAAAAGCGCTCAACATGCACCCGACGGCGCCTCTTCCTATGATGAAAATGCCCGGTTTCAAACCCGATCGAGAATAGGATCAACCGGCCAGGTGAGCAGTTCAGACCACGACCATGACTACCGTAATCTGGCGGTGAACCGACTGCGCCCCAGTGAAATTCAATGGGCGCTGAATCACGATGCGGTGCACGGCATCGCCTACGCGTTCAAGAACCCCGTCGCGGTCGCAGACTCCATCGAGGATCCCGACGACGATCGAAAGACCTACCTGGTGCGGGTCAAGCGCGACGACCTGGCCAACGCGCTGGAAAAAATCAACGAATGGATCTTCGACAATCCCGGACCGGCCGGGATGCAGGCCTACGGTTTCGTCCGGGCGCTGTCCCGAGAAGGGCTCACCGAACGCGCCACGGGTGATGACGACAACCGTTAATTCCGCACCGTCGAATTAGCTGGCTTTCGCTATTCGCCGTGCCCCGCGGTCGCGAAAACCTTAGCCTTATGCCTGCATGCCACCGCATACGCGGATTCGGCGCAGTCGCCGGCCCGGTGCCGGCGCCGGCGGCCGGTTTGCGGCGCACTGCTGGCGGGTGAGGAGTGTTCGATGGGTGACGCGACCGCGGATTCGCGGGAGGGTACGCAATTCGGGCCGTACCGGCTGCGGCGGTTGGTCGGTCGCGGCGGCATGGGCAACGTCTACGAGGCCGAGGACACCGTCCGCGAGCGCATCGTGGCCCTGAAGCTGATGTCGCGCACCCTGTCCAACGACCCGGTCTTCCGCTCGCGGATGCAGCGCGAGGCCCGCACCGCCGGACGGCTGCACGAACCGCACGTCGTGCCCATCCACGACTTCGGCGAGATCGACGGCCAACTCTACGTGGACATGCGGCTGATCGACGGCAAAGATCTGGCCGGCATGCTCAAGCGCTACGGGCCGATCTCCCCGCCGCGGGCGATAGCGATTGTCCGCCAGATCGGTTCGGCACTCGATGCCGCCCACACCGCCGGGATCCTGCATCGGGACGTGAAACCGGAAAACATTCTGGTAAGCGCCGACGACTTCGCCTACCTTGTCGATTTCGGCATCGCCAGCGCCACTTCCGACGAAAAACTCACGCAGTTCGGAACCACCGTGGGCACCGTCAAATACATGGCCCCGGAGCGGTTCGGCGACTCCGAGATAACCGCGAAGGCCGACATCTACGCGCTGGCCTGCGTGCTGTACGAATGCCTGACCGGCTCGCCGCCCTACACCGGCGACCAGCTCAGCGTGATGGGCGCGCACGTGCACCAGCCGATTCCGCGACCGAGCGCGGCCCGACCCAGCATCCCGGCCGCCTTCGACGGGGTCATCGCCCGCGGCATGGCCAAGGATCCCGCGGACCGCTTCCTCACCTGCGGTGACCTGTCGGCCGCCGCGTACGGCGCGCTGGCCGCACCCGACCAGGATCGGGCCACCGACATCTTGGAACGCAGCCAAATGGCAACGCCACCGGCCGCATTCGCCGGCCAGCGGGCCGGCGCCTTCGTGCCCGGCATCCCCGGTCCCGTGCCGCACCAACCACCGCCCGTCGGCGCCTGGCCCGGGCCGTCGGCCGCCGGGCAACTCCTGGCTTCCGGCGCACCGGGGCTGCAGCCCACCGCGTGGGGCGGCCCGCCGGTCTGGACCAACGCCGGTGGCGCGGCGACGCCGCCCTGGGGCCCACCGCCGCGGGCCGGCCGCAAGCCCTGGCTGTGGGTCGGTGTCGCCGCGACCCTCACGGTGGTGCTGCTCGGGGTGATCCTCGGCGTCGTCCGCCCCTGGGAATCGAAGTCTCGGCCCGCCCCGGCCCCGCCTCCGCCAGCGCCGGATGCCGTCGCGTTGCGGGTCCTTGATGACGGTGTGTTCGTGGGCAGTTCGGCGGCCCAGACCACGATCGACATCTTCAACGAACCCATCTGCCCGCCGTGTGGCAGCTTCATCAGGTCGAACGCCACCGACATCGACACCGCCGTGAACAACAAGAAGCTCGCCGTGCGCTATCACCTGCTCAACTTCCTCGACGACAAGTCGCACAGCCAGGACTACTCCACGCGCGCGGTGGCGGCCACCTACTGCGTCGCCGCGCAGAACGACCCCAAGCTCTACGCCGACTTCTATTCCGGCTTGTTCGCCAGCAACTTTCAGCCGCAAGAGGGCGCCGCCGAAGACCGCACCGATGGCGAGCTCGCGCAATTGGCCAAGACGGTCGGCGCCGACGCCTCAGTCGTCACCTGCATCAAGTCCGGCGACGACATCGGCACGGCCAAGGCGAAAGCGGCGAACGGCTACTCGACGCTGTCGGCGGACAACGCCAATTCCACGCCCTTCGTGTGGGACGGCACCACCGCGGTGAACTACCAGAATCCGGCCTGGTTGACGAAACTCACCGGTTAGCAGGCGAGGGACGCTCACCCCTCAGCTGGCACTACGACGAGACCCCCAATGACATGGCCGGCCTGATCGCGTGCGGCAGCTACAACAACCACCCGAACGTGATCTGGTCCAACGACGCGAGGCTCATGCTCAGCGACGTCACCGGCGACCCGGCCACCGTCGAAGACCTGCACACGTGGTGGGACGCGTACGGCTGACCCATCCGGCCTAGTCCGTTACCGGCTCCGAATCTTCTTGGCGCTCAGCGTCTTCCACGGTCAACGGCAACGCCAGCTCCTCGAGCGGGCGCTGCTCGGCGGCGATGCCGAGCCACAGCTCGACCAGGCCGGCCGCGGCCATCACGACCGCCCCGATGAGGAACGACCAGACGACCTCACTGCGCATGCCCGAGTTGATCAGCTGACCGAACAGCAGCGGGCCGGTGATGCCGCCGATCGCCGTGCCCATCGCGTAGAAGAACGCGATCGCCAGCGCCCTGGTCTCCATCGGGAAGATCTCGCTGACCGTCAGGTACGCCGCGCTGGCGCCCGCCGACGCCAGGAAGAACGCGACGATCAGCACGCCGATGAAGGCCCAGATGCCGCCGGCCTGGGTGAGAAACACGATCGCCAGCGCCACCACCGCGACACCGGAACCGATGTAGGTCAGCGTGATCATCGGCTTGCGGCCGACGGTGTCGAACAAGTGCCCGAGCACCAGCGGGCCGGCGAAATTGCTCAGGGCCCACAGCACGAAGAACACCGGCACCATGTCCGACCGCACGTCATAGAACTTGCTGAGCAGCGTGCCGAGGTTGAACGTGACGCCGTTGTAGAGGAACGCCTGTCCGATGAATAGCGCCAGTCCGAGGATGGCGCGACGGGGATAGAGCTTGAACGCGACTGCGGCGATCTCCCGGAACGAGATCGCCGTGCGCTGGCGGATCCGCAGCGCCTCGCCCTGCGGTTCGGGCAGCGGTTCGCCGGTCTCCTGCTGGACCGCCTCTTCGATCTCGCCGACGATCTGCTCCGCCTCCTCGTCGCGGCCGTGAATGAACAGCCAGCGCGGGCTCTCCGGCACGTTGCGCCGCACCAGCAGCACGAATATGCCGAGGATGGCGCCGATCCCGAAGGCGAGGCGCCAGCCGACGTTGGGCGGGAAGTTCGACGTGTTCAGCAGAACCAGCGCGCCGCCCGCACCGGCCGCCGAACCCAGCCAATAGGTTCCGTTGATCACCAGGTCGACCCGGCCGCGGACCCGCGCCGGGATCAACTCGTCGATGGCCGAATTGATGGCGGCGTATTCGCCGCCGATGCCGGAGCCGGTGAAGAAACGGGTCAGGAAGAAATACCACGGGGCGAACGCGAACGCGGTGGCGACGGTGGCCACCAGATAGATCGCCAGGGTGATGATGAACAGGTTGCGCCGGCCGAAGCGGTCGGTCAGGTGGCCGAAGAACAGCGCCCCCGAACACGCGCCCGCGATGTAGATCGCGGCCGCCATGCCGATCTGTGCGGCGTTCAGCGAGATGCCGCTGTTGTGCTCCATGAGCCGGGCCGAGACGTTGCCCACCATGGTGACCTCGAGCCCGTCGAGCACCCACACCCCACCCAGGCCGACGACGACGCGCCAGTGAAATCGCGACCACGGCAGCCGGTCCAGCCGCGCCGGCACATGCGTCGAGATGGTCTTGGTTTGCGCGCTCGCAGTCATGCGGTCTCCGTTCCGGTTTAACAGAGATTTACCCACTCAGCGGGCGTCAGCCACGATCGGACCGGGACTCCTCGGGGGTCCAGGCCTGCGGCTGGCCGGGGTGGCCGGGAAAGAGGAAGTCGATGAAGGCCGCGGCAGTGGGCTGCGGCTCGTGGTTGGCCAGCCCCGGGCGCTCGTTGGCTTCGATGAAGGCGTAGTCGGCGCCGGTGACATCGGGCACCAGCAGGTCGATGCCGGTCACCGGGATACCGATCGCTTCGGCCGCCGTCACCGCGACGCGGCACAGTTCGCTGTTCACGTGCGCGGTGACGTCGTGAATGGTGCCGCCCTGATGCAGGTTGGCGGTGCGCCGAACCCGCAGCCGAGTCCCCTGCGGCAGCACGTCGTCCAGCTTCCAGCCGGCCTCGGCGATCGTCGACTCCGTGAGGTCGTCGAGCGGGATGCGGGACTCGCCGCCGGTGGCCGCCGAGCGGCGCCGGCTCTCGGCCGCGATCAGGTCCCGCACGCTGTGCTCCCCCGTGCCGATGATCTCCGGGGGCATCCGCAGCGCGGCGGCGACGACGCGCCCGTCGATCACCACCAGCCGCAAATCGTCGCCGGTCACCCGCTGCTCGATCAGCACGTCCGGGTACTGCTGCCGGGCCCGCGCCAGCGCGGCGCTGAGGTAGTCGGGCCCGTTGTCCGGGAGGACCCCGACGGTGATGCCCTTGCCCTGCTCGCCACGCGTCGGTTTGACGACGACCTCGCCGACCTCCTTGAGGAACGCGAAGTCACCCTCGTCGAAGGTGGCCAGCCGGGCGCGGGGCACGGTGATGCCCGCCTCGGAGACCAGGCGCCGCGTCAGCCGCTTGTCGTCGCACCGGCACATGGCCACCGCGGAGGTGTACTCGGACAACGATTCCCGGGTGACAACGCTGCGCCCGCCGTGGGTCAGGCGCATCTCGCCGGTCTCGGCGTCGAGCACCTCGACCCAGATCCCGCGGCGCAGCGCTTCGTCGGCGATGATCCTGGCGTAGGGGTTGAGGTCGTCGATGGTCTCCGGCGGCGGGGTGAACAGCGGCTCGTTGATCGCGTTCTTGCGCTTGATCGCCAGCACCGGGACGCGACGGAAACCCAGCTTCTCGTAAAGCCCGATGGCGGCGGCGTTGTCGTGCGCCACCGAGAGGTCCATATAGGCGCGGCCAGCGCTGCGGAAGTGCTCGGCCAGCGCCTTGGTCAGGGCGCCGCCGACGCCCGGCAGCCCGGCGGCCGGATCGACCGCCAGCGTCCACAGGCTCGACCCCTCCTCCGGGTCGTTGAACAGCAACTCGTGGTCGACGCCGGTGACGGTGCCGACCACGGCCCCGTCCTCGTCGCGCACCGCGAGCAGATACTTCACCGCCGGCACGTGCTGATGGTTGTCCCAGATCACGTCGACGCCGGCCGGGACCATGCCACAGCGCACGTAGACGCGATTCATGGCGTCGGCGTCGATCGGGTCGTTGAGCGTGCGCACCGTCATGCCCAGCGGCGCCGGTGCGAGGTTCGTCGTCTCAGGGGTGAAACGCAGCCGGTAGGTGTGGCTGGGGTCGATGAACAGCTCGGTGGGCGCCTCGGCGACCACCACGTGCGACTCGCGGGCGTAGATGCAGATGTCGCGACGTCCGGGCCCTTCGCGGCGCAGCGCCTCGACCAGTTCTTGGGAATTCGCGAAGGTCTGCCCGAAAATCAGCCGGCCCCAACCCAGTTCGAGCTCGACATCCTTAGCCATGGCGTCGACCAACTCTGGCGGCGAAGCGTCATGCAGACCGAGCGTGATCGCCTCGGTGTGGTCGCCGGATGGACCGACCTTGGTCATGCAACCGGGCCCGTTACACCATGACGCTGCAACCAGAGCTCGAGCAGGGCGATCTGCCAGAGCTCGTTCCCCCGCAGCGGGGTCAGTTTGCCGTTCGGGTTGGCCAGCAACGCGTCGACCGCGTCGGTGTTGAACAGGCCGCGCTCCTTGGCCGTGGGCGCGTAGAGGGCGTCGCGGACCATGTCGAGATACGGGCCCTCGAGGTGGGTCAACGCCGGGACCGGGAAGTAGCCCTTGGGGCGGTCGATGACCTCCGACGGAATCACCCGTCGCGCAGCCTGTTTCAGGACGCCCTTACCTTCGTGCGCGATCTTGAGTTCCGGCGGGCAGGTCGCCGCCAGCTCGACCAGCTCGTGGTCGAGGAACGGCACCCGGCCCTCAAGCCCCCACGCCATCGTCATGTTGTCGACCCGCTTCACCGGGTCGTCGATCAGCATCACGGTCGTGTCGAGTCGCAGCGCGCGGTCGATACCGGTTTCGGCGCCGGCCTGCGCGAAGTGCTCGGTGACGAATCGCAGGCTGGGATCACCGGGCGCGACGATGCCCGATCCGACCAGCGCGTCGACCCCCACGTTGTCGCGGTCGAAGAACGCGCCGCGGTACTGGGCGACGGCGCCGTCCAGGGTCGCCGCGGCGGGCTCGCCCATCGGCGGGTACCAGTGGTAGCCGGCGAACACCTCGTCGGCGCCCTGGCCGGACTGCACGACCTTCACGTGCCGCGCCACTTCCTGGCTCAGGAGGTAGAAGGCGACGCAGTCGTGGCTGACCATCGGCTCGCTCATCGCGCCGATGGCGCCGTCGAGCGCGGGCAGCATCCGATCGGTCTCGATGCGGATCTGGTGATGATTGGTCGCGAAGCGCTCGGCCACGATGTCGGAGTACTGGAACTCGTCGCCCTTGACGCCGCCGGCGGACTCGAAGCCGATGGAGAAGGTCGACAGCCCGTGCTGGCCGGCCTCGGCGAGCAGGCCCACGATCAGGCTGGAGTCCACGCCCCCGGACAGCAGGCAACCGACCGGCACGTCGGCGACCAGGCGGCGCTTGACCGCCAGCCGCAGCGTGGACAGCACGGCGTCTTCCCAGTCGCGCTCCGACCAGTCGGCGCGGTCGGCGTGGCGGGTGAAGTCGGGCGCCCAGTAGGTGGTGACGGTGCGCCTGCCGTCGGGCTCGATGGCCACCAGCGACGCGGGCGGCACCTTGCGGACCCCACGCAGGATGGTGTTCGGCGCGGGCACCACCGAGTGGAAGCTCATGTAGTGGTGCAGGGCGACCGGGTCGATCCGGGTGTCGACGCCACCGCCGGCCAGCAGGGCCGGCAACGTGGACGCGAACCGGATGCGGTGGTTGTCCTCGGTCAGGTACAGCGGCTTGATGCCGAGCCGGTCCCGGCCGAGCAGCACCCGCCCGCTGTCGCGTTCAACGATGGCGAAGGCGAACATGCCGAACAGGTGGCTGACGAAGTCGTCGCCCCACCGGTGGTAGGCCTTGATCAGAACTTCGGTGTCGCTGTGCGAGAAGAAGCGGTAGCCGTACCCGCTGAGTTCTTGCCGCAACTCCTTGTAGTTGTAGATGCAGCCGTTCCACGCCAGCGACAGGCCCAGCTCCGAATCGACCATCGGCTGGGCGCCGGCTTCGGTCAGGTCAATGATTTTGAGGCGACGATGGCCGAGCGCGACGCGGCCCTGCGACCAGGCGCCGCCGCTATCCGGGCCCCGTGGTGTCAGCACCGCGGCCATCGCTGAGACCGCCGCTACGTCGGGCGCCTGCCCGTCGAGCCGTACCTCCCCGGTGACTCCGCACACGCCTTCGACCCTACCGTTGTCCGATCCGAAGCGCGCGTGAGCTCCGCCAAACGCGCTGCAACGGGCCACGTACGGCGGCGATCAACGCATGGTGATCACCGCGATCGACGGATGTGTGAACTGGATCGCACCGTCGCGACGAACCGGCGAGAACGCTCATGACTTCCGGGGCAGCTCGTCGTCGCCGGATGCCGCGTTGAACCGTTCGTACGGTGCCAGTTCGCGACGCCGCTCGGAACGGACCAGACGCCGAAGCTGTTCGCCGTACATCTCGACCGAGTCGGCGGTCAGCATCTCGTTGTGCGTGCAGTCCACCGCGAACGTCAGGACGTCACCCGAGGCGTAGGGCTCCCAGGATCGGGCCAGCTGTGAACTGCGATCGCTTTGATCCCGCACCGCGGAGAAGACGCTGAGGTCACCGTCGAAGAGCCTCGGTTCGTGGAGCCGGTACAGCTCGATGTTGTCGTTGAGGTTCCCGACCAGCAAATCGACGAGCCGGCGGTGCCGGGCGATGTCCGCGACCCCCGACTCGCGCAGCAGTTCCGCCAGCTGCTCATCGGTGGGCGGCCCGGTGTGCGAGTCGGTGCTGATGTTGTAGGCCCGCAGGACGTCGTCGAGCACCTGCTGCTCGCTCAGCGCGTGCTCGGGCAGAGCGATGCCGTCGTCGATGCTGGGTTGAGCGTCGAGCAGGATCAGGCGCCCGATCACGCAGCCGCGGCGCTGCAGCTCGATGGCGATCTCGTGGGCGACGACGCCGCCGAACGACCAGCCCAGGATGTTGTAGGGCCCGCGGGGATAGACCTCTTGGATCCGGTCGGCGTACATCTCGGCCAGTTCGCGGATAGACCGCGGAACGGCCTCGCCGGCCTGCGGGATTTGCTGGATGCCGAAGATCGCGCAGTCCACGTACTTCCCGAGAACCTGGTACGGCCAGCTCACCCCACCCGCCGGGTGGATGCAGAACAGCGGCACGCCGGACCCCTCCTTCAGGGTCTGCACGGGCACCACCTCGTCGGCGTCCGTGGCCCCGGCCTGCAGCCGCTCGCCCAATGCCTTGACGGTGGGCGCTTCGAACAGGGTGCGCACCGCCAGGTCAACACCGAGTCCGGCGTTGATCGCGGCGACCACGCGCATCGCCGAGATGCTGTCGCCGCCCAGGTCGAAGAACGAGTCGTCGACCCCCACCAGGTCGGCACCGAGCACCTGGGCGTAGATGTCCGCCAGGGCCCGCTCGGTCGCCGTGGACGGGGCCCGGTACCCGCTGCCGGTGTACTGCGCCGCCGGCAGCGCGCGGGTGTCGAGTTTGCCGTTGGGCGTCAGCGGGAGCGCGTCGAGCGCGACCACCGCCGCCGGAACCATGTACACCGGCAGCCGCCCGGCCAGCGCGGTGCGGGCCTCGCCCGGGTCGGCGGTCCCGGTGATGTACCCGATCAGACGCTTGACGCCGGGCTGGTCCTCGCGCGCGATCACCACGGCCTGGTCGACGTCGTCGAGTGCGGCCAGCGCGGCCTGGACCTCGCCGAGTTCGATACGGTAGCCGCGGATCTTGACCTGTTCGTCGGCGCGGCCGAAGTACTGCAGCTGGCCGTCGGCGCCCCAGCAGACCAGGTCACCGGTGCGATACATGCGCGTTCCCGACGCGCCGAACGGGCACGCAACGAACCGCGACGCCGTCAGCCCGGGCCGCCCGACGTACCCGGCGGCCACCCCGTCGCCGGCGACATACAACTCGCCGACCACACCCGCGGGCACCGGCCGCAACCAGGGGTCGAGCACGAACAGGGCCGCGCCGTCCACCGGCGACCCGATCGGCGGCGTTCCGGAACCCTGCGTCAGCGGTGCGCTGATCGCCACGCACATGGTGGTCTCGGTCGGGCCGTAGGCGTTGATCATCACGCGGCCGGGCGCCCACCGATCCACCACCTCGGCCGGGCAGGCCTCGCCGGCCATCACCAGCGACACCGAATCCAGGCCCTCCGGTGAAAGCATCGCGACCGCCGACGGGGTCTGGGTCAGCACTGTGACCTCTGCGTCGACGAGCAGGGCGTGGAAGTCCTTCGGCGAGCGCGCCACCGACTCGGGCACCACGACCAGCCGCCCGCCGCGCAGCAGCGCGCCGAAGATCTCCCAGACCGAGACGTCGAAGGCGTATGAGTGGCTCTGCGTCCACACGCCCACCCGCGGCAGGCCGGCGTCCAGGGATTCCAGCAGCTGGGTCACGTTGCGGTGGGTGATGGCGACGCCCTTGGGGATACCGGTGGTGCCCGAGGTGTAGATGACGTAGGCGGTGCCGTCGGCCGGGGGTGCCGGCAGCCGCGTGGCCGCCTGGTCCTCGATCCGTGGGTCCTCGATGTCGATGACCGTCAGGTCGGATCCGTTCAGCCGCGACCGCAGGCCCGCCGTGGTGACGGCGGCGATGGGCGCGGAGTCGTCGAGCATGAAGCGGATCCGGGCGCCGGGCGCCGCCGGGTCGATCGGCAGGTAGGCCGCCCCGGTCTTGAGCACAGCCAAGATCGCCACGATCGCCTGCGCCGACCGCGAAAACAGCAGCGCCACGGACTCTCCCGGCCCCGCGCCCTGCTCGGCGAGCAGGTGGGCAAGCCGGTTGGCGGCCTCGTCGACCTCTCGGTAGGTCATCGACGTGTCGCCCCAGTTGATCGCCACCGCGTCGGGCCGGTCGGCGACCTGGGCGTCGAACAGGGCGGGAATCGACGGCAGCGCGAGCGGCTGCCGGGCCAGCACCGCGCGGTTACCGATCTCGTCCAGGCGGGTGTGCTCCGGCGCGTCGAGCAGGTCCACCGCCGACAGCGGCCGGTCCGGATCGGCGGTCATCGCCAGCAGCACCCGCTCCAGCCGGTCGCTGAGGGCCCTTATGGTCGGCGTGTCGAAAACGCCGGTGTCGTATTCCACCCGCAGGCCCAATTCCTGGCCGGACAGCGCGGCCTGCATGGTCAGCGGATAGTGGTTGCGCTCGAACATGTTGACGTCGGCGATCGCCAGTTCGTGGTCGACCGCCATCGCCGAGGCGTCCAGCGGGTAGTTCTCGTAGGCGAACAGGGTGTCGAAGAGCTTGTCGTGACCGGTGATGCGGTGCATCTCGCTCAGCGACAGGTGCTGATGGTCGAGCGTCTCAGCGTGACCGCGCTGCATCTGTCCGAGCAGCTCGGTCGTGGTGGTCGACGGCGTCATGTTGGCGCGCACCGGGACGGTGTTGATCATCAGACCCACCATCGATTCGGCGCCGACGACCTCGGCCGGCCGGCCTGACACGGTGGTGCCGAACGCGACGTCGTGCTGGCCGGTCAGCCAGGCCAGCAGCTGCGCCCACGCGGCCTGCAGCACGGTGCTGACCGTGGTGTGGCTGGAGCGGGCCAGCTCGCTGAGCGCCCGGGTGGTGTCCTCGGACAGCGCGAACGACTGCACGCCGCGGGCGCCGAACTCCAGCTGCTGCGGAGGCCCGACCAGCGTCGGGGTGTCGAAGCCGTCCAGCACCTCACCCCACGCCGCGCGCGCGGCGTCGAGATCGCGGTCGGCCAGCCAGGTGACGAACCTGCGATAGGGCGCGGGCGCGGGCAGCCGCTGCCCGGTGTAGCAGGCGAACGTCTCGTTCAGCAGGATCGGCACCGACCAGCCGTCGAGCACGATGTGGTGGATGGTGAGGACCAGCCGGTGCCGGTCGTCGCCCGTGCGCACCAGCGCCGCGCGGACGGCGGGCTGGTCGGCCAGGTCGTAGACCGCGGCGCGCTCGGAGGCGCACAGCCGCCGGATCTTCTCTTCGGGCTCGCTGCCGTTCGGCGTGTACTCGAGGTGCCGCCACACCATCGCGGGATTCGCCGGGATGATCTGGACCGGCTCGTCGAACTGGTCGCGGAATCGGGCCACCAGGTGCGGGTGCCGGCCGATCACGGTGTGCATCGCGTCGCGCAGCCGGTTGCCGTCCAGCGGGCCGGTCAGGGTGAGATCCAGCTGCACGACGTACAGGTGATCGTCGTTGCCCCGCCTGGTGTTGGCGTGGAAGAGCAGCCCCTCCTGCAGCGGGGTCAGCGGCAGCACGTCGGCGATCCGCAGCCGCCGCTCGAGCTCGTCGATCTGCTGCTGGTTTAGGCGGGCCGGGAGGATATCCGACGGAGTCAGGCCGCCGCCGCCGGAGCGCACGTGCGCGCAGATGCCGGCCAGGGCCTCGAACCACAGCCGGCTCAGCCGGGTGACCTGTTCGCGGTCCAGCGCCGAGGCCGCCCAGGTCCAGTTGGCGTGCAGCTGCGGGCCTTCCGCGGTGTCCATGGTGCCGGCGTTGAGGTCCACGGTGTGCATCAGCGGCATCGGCACGGCCGTGCTGGTGGCGGTGGCCGACGAACCGTCCGCGCTGATCCGCCACAGCTCGTCGGAGAGCTCGGCGGCCGCGCCGCCCAACCGGCCCAGGTAGTTGAACCCGATCGCCGGGTCGGCGCCGTCGAGGTCGACCTCGGTGTTCAGGTAGCGCAGCAACCCGTAGCTCAGCGGATCCGGCAGCGCACGCAGTTGCTCCTTGGCGTCCTTGACCAGCGCGCCCAGGATCGGCGCACCGGCCGTCACCTGCTCCCAGGACAGCCCGCCGACGTTCAGCGCGACCGGGTATTTGGTGGTGAACCAGCCCACGGTCCGGGACAGGTCCACTCCGGGCGCCAGCTCTTCGTGGCGGCCGTGGCCCTCTACGTCGATGCCTATGGGGGTGCCGGCAGCAAGGTGGGGGCCCAGGAACTCGGCCCAGGCCAGCGCGAACCCGACCAGCAGGATGTCGTTGATGCCGGCGTGGAATGCCGCCGGCGCCTCGCCGAGCAGCGTGCGGGTGGTCTTCGCGTCCAGCGTCACCGCCATGTTCTCGGCGGTCTCGTAGGTGTCGGCCTCGGGCCGCACCTCCGGCAGGGCGGCCGGCGTCGCGGCGACCTGTCGCCAGGCATCGGCCTGCGCAACCACCGCCGGCGACGACGCGTGCTCGGCGAGCAGCGCGGACCACCGGGCGAACGACGTGCCGCCGGCAGGCAGCGCGATCGGTTGCCCGTGGTGGTGCTGGCCCCAGGCGATGTTGAGGTCTTCCAGCAGCACTCGCCACGAAACCCCGTCGACGGCCAGGTGGTGAATGATCAGCACCAGCTGGCGGGTAGAGGCCACCCACAACGCGCTGAGCATCACCCCGGCGGCCGGGTTCAACCGGGACCGCGCCTCGATGATCGCCGCGTCGGACAGCTCGTGGACGGCGTGCACGCGCTGCGCCGCGTCGACCGAACCCGGCTCGGGCACGGTCAGCGACCATTCGCCGGCGTCGTCGTCGACCCGCAGCCGCAGCATGGCGTGCCTGTCCAGCAGGGCCTGCAACACCGTCACCACGTCGGCCTCGGTGACCGCGGCCGGGGCCTGCAGCACCATCGTCTGGTTGAACTGATCGACCGGACCGTCGACGCTGCGCAGCCAGCGGATGATCGGGGTGGCGGCGATATCGCCGATGCCCTCGTCGGCCACGCCATACTCACCGTCGCTCACGCCGGCCACCCGGGCCAGCCGGGCCACGGTCTGCTCGGTGAAGATGTCGCGCGTCCGCAGCACCAGGCCGGCGGCCCGCGCACGGGTCACCACCTGCATCGAGGAGATGCTGTCGCCACCGAGGTCGAAGAAGGAGTCGTCGATGCCTACCCGGTCGACGCCCAGAACCTGGGCGTAGATGCCGGCCAAAGTCTCCTCGACGGGGGTGCCGGGCGCCCGATACCGGTCGACGTCGCGGTATTCGGGTGCCGGCAGGGCCCGCACGTCGAGCTTGCCGTTGGGCGTCAGCGGCAGCGCGTCGAGCGTCACGATCGCGGCCGGGACCATGTAGGCCGGCAGGTGATCGGCCAACTGGGTGCGGATCTCGACCGGGTCCGCTCCCCCCGTGACGTAGCCGACCAGGCGCTTGTCACCGGGCCGGTCCTCGCGGGCGATGACCACGCCCTGCTCCACTCCCTCCAGCGCGGACAGCGCCGAGCGCACCTCGCCGAGTTCGATGCGGTAGCCGCGGATCTTGACCTGCTCGTCGGCGCGGCCCAGGTACTGCAGCTGCCCGTCGGCGCCCCAGCGCACCAGGTCGCCGGTGCGGTACATGCGTGCGCCAGGCGCCCCGAACGGGCAGGCCACGAAGCGCGCCGCGGTCAGTTCGGCGCGGCGCCAATAGCCGACCGCGACGCCGCCGCCGGCGACGTACAGCTCGCCGACCACGCCGTGCGGCACCGGTCGCAGGGATTCGTCCAGCACGAACGCCGCGGCGCCGGGCACCGGGGAGCCGATGGGCACTGGCCCGGTAGTGGGCGATCCCGCCTGCAGCGGCGCGCTGACCGCGGCGTACACCGTCGCTTCGGTGGGGCCGTAGGCGTTGATCATTACGCGGCCGGGCGCCCACCGGTCGACCAGCTCGGTCGGGCACGCCTCACCGGCGACCACCAGCGCCGCGGACTCGAGGCCCTCGGGCGACAGCACGTCGGCGGCGGACGGGGTTTGGCTGATCACAGTGACCTCTTCGGCCACCAGCAGCGCGTGGAAGTCGTCCGGCGACCGGACCACCGAGTCGGGGACGACCACCAGGCGCCCGCCCTGCAGCAGCGCGCCGAAAATCTCCCAGACCGAGACGTCGAAGGCCAGCGAGTGCCACTGTGACCAGACGCCCTCGCGGGGCAGGCCGGACTCCCCCGACGCCAGCAGCTGGGCGACGTTGCGGTGCGCGACGGCAACGCCTTTGGGCACACCGGTGGTGCCGGAGGTGTAGATCAGGTAGGCGATGTCGTCGGCGCCCGGCATCGGCAACGGGGTCGACGGCTGGGCGTCGACGGCGGGGTCCTCGATATCACCGACGTCGATGACGACGACGTGATGGCCGTACAGCCGCTCCGCCAGCTCGGCGGTGCTGATCGCGACCATCGGCGCGGCATCGGCGAGCATGAACCCGATCCGCTCGGCCGGCAGCCCCGGGTCGATCGGCAGGTACGCGGCCCCGGCCTTGAGCACGGCCAGGATCGCCACGATCGCCTCGGCCGAACGCGGGAACAGCAGCGCGACGCGCTCGCCGCGGCTGACGCCCAGCCCGGCCAGGCGGTGGGCCAGCCGGTTGGCGGCCGCGTCGAGCTCGCGATAGGTCCACGAGCGGTCGTCGCAGCGCAGCGCCACCGCGTCCGGGATGCGCGCCACCTGCTCGGCGAACAACGCCGGCACCGACGCGTCGGTGGTGGCGGGCGCGGTCAGCACCGCGCGGTTACCGAGAGCGTCCAGGTGGGCGTGCTCACGCCGGTCGAGCAGATCGACCGTCGATAGCGCGCGGGTGGGATCGGCCGTCATCGCCTCTAACACGCGCTGCAGGCGCGCGATCAGCGTCCGGATCGTCTCCGCGTCGAACACGTCGGTGCGGAACTCCACCCGCCCGCCGATCCCGGCGGGCTCGTTGTCCTCGGCCCAGCGCTCGGCCAGCGAGAACACCAGGTCCATGCGGGCGACCTGGGTGTCCAGCGGCATCGACGTGACCTGCACGTCGCCCAGCGCCAACCCGGCGCCCGGTTCGCTGTCCTGCCCGGCGAAGTTCTGCCAGGCCAGCATCACCTGCACCAGCGGGTGATGCGTCAGGCTCCGGGTCGGGTTGACCCGCTCCACCAGCACCTCGAATGGCACGTCCTGGTGCTCGAAGGCCTCCAGGCTGCGCGTGCGCACCCGGGTCAACAGCTCGGTGAAGCTGGGGTCGCCGGCCAGGTCGACCCGCAGCACCAGGGTGTTGACGAAGAAGCCGACCAGGTCCTCGAGCGCGGGGTCGCGCCGGCCGGCGATCGGGAAGCCGACCGCCACGTCGGTGCTGGCGCTGATCTTGGACAGCAGCACCGCCAGGGCGGCCTGCACCACCATGAAGCTGGTCGAGTTGTACTCGCGGGCGAGCCCCACGACCTGCTGCTGCAGGTCGGCCGGCCAGTCCACCTCGACGGCCGCACCGCGCTGGTCGGCGATCGGCGGATAGGGCCGGTCGGTGGGCAGCTGCAACCGTTCCGGCATGCCGGCCAGCGCGTCCTGCCAGTAGGCCAGCTGCCCGGCGATGCGGCTGCCGCTGTCGGCGAGCTCGCCGAACTGGGCGCGCTGCCACAGCGTGTAGTCGACGTACTGCACGGCCAGCGGCTCCCAGTCGGGGGCCCGCCCGGCACACCGGCTGGCGTATGCCATGCCCAGGTCGCGGACCAGCGGCCGCAGCGACCAGCCGTCCGCGGCGATGTGGTGCACCACGGCGACCAGCACGTACTCGTCGTCGTCGACGCTGAACAGCGAAGCGCGCAAAGGGATCTGGGTTGCCAGGTCGAAGGTCTCGCGGGCCGCGGCGTCGATGGCCTCGCGCAGCCGGCCCGCCGACCAGCCGCGGGCGTTCACGGTCCGCCAGCTCAGATCGGCTTGCTCGACCGGGATGACCACCTGCTGCGGCGTGTCGTCGGTCGCGGCGAACACCGTGCGCAGGCTCTCGTGGCGCGCCACCACGTCGGCCAGCGCCGCGCCCAGCGCCTGGACGTCGAGGCGTCCGTGCATCCGCAGCGCCGCCGCCATGTTGTAGACCGGCGACGGTCCCTGCAGCTGATCGAGGAACCAGAGCCGGCTCTGTGCGAAGGACAGCGGGATGACCGCCGGCCGTTCGCCCGCCACCAGCGGATCCAGCCGGCCGGTGTCCTCGCCGATGCGCGGCGCCAGCTGCGCGACGGTGGGCGACTCGAAGATGACGCGGACCGGGACGCCGACGTCCATGGCGCTGTTGGCGGCCGCGATCACCCGCATCGCGGAGATGCTGTCGCCGCCGAGGTCGAAGAACGAGTCGTCGACGCCGACGCGCTCGACACCGAGCACGTGGGCGTAGATGCCCGCCAGGATCTCCTCGGTGGGCGTGGTCGGCGAGCGATACCCGGCCGCGGAGTACTCGGGTGCCGGCAGGGCGCGGACGTCGAGCTTGCCGTTGAGGGTCATCGGCAGCGCGTCGAGCACCACCACCGCCACCGGGACCATGTAGGCCGGCAGCCGCTCGGCCAGCTGCGCGCGGGCCTCGGCGGGATCGGCGACGCCGGTGATGTAGCCGACGAGGCGCTTGTCGCCGGGCCGGTCCTCGCGGGCGATGACGACCGCCTCCTCGACGTCGTCCAGCGCGGCCAGGGCCGAGCGTACCTCGCCGACCTCGATGCGGTATCCGCGGATCTTGACCTGTTCGTCGGCGCGGCCGAGGTAGTCCAGCTGTCCGTCCGCGCGCCAGCGCACCAGGTCACCGGTGCGATACATGCGCGATCCGGGCTCGCCGAAGGGGCAGGGCACGAAGCGCGTCGCGGTCAGCCCGGCCCGCCGCACGTAGCCGTAGCCGACGCCGCGACCGGCGACGTAGAGCTCGCCGACCACTCCGGCCGCCACCGGGCGCAGCCACCCGTCGAGGACGAACAACGCCGCCCCGGGCACCGAGGAGCCGATCGGCGGCGCGCCCGAGCCCGCGGGCCCGACCGTCAAAGGCGTGCTCATCGACGAGAAGATGGCGGCCTCGGTCGGGCCGTAGACGTTGAGCATCGTCCGTCCGGGCGCCCAGCGGTCCACCAGCTCGGGCGGGCAGGGCTCGGCCCCGATCACCAGCGCCGCGGACTCCAGGCCCTGCGGCGACAGCATGCGCACCGCGGACGGGGTCTGGCTCAAGACGGTGACCTTCTCCGCGACCAGCAGAGCGTGGAATTCCATGGGCGAGCGGGCCACCGAATCGGGCACCACGACGAGCCGCCCGCCGTGCAGCAGCGCGCCCCAGATCTCCCACACCGAAAAGTCGAAGGCGTACGAGTGGAACTGGGTCCACACCTGGTCGGCCGACAGCTCGACGCCGACGGCCGGCGCGTCGAACAGCCGGGTCACGTTGTGGTGGCTGACGGCCACACCCTTGGGAACACCTGTGGTGCCCGACGTGTAGATGATGTGCGCGACGTGCGCCGGCGCCGGCGCCGGCAGGGCCGTACGGGGCTGGCGCGCCACGGCGCGGTCGTTGATGTCGACGACGATCAGGTCGTGGGCGTCGAGCTTGTCCGCCAGCTCGGCGACGGTGACCGCGGCCATCGGCGCGGTGTCGGTGAGCATGAAATCGATGCGGGCGGCCGGCAGCGCCGGGTCGATCGGCAGGTAGGCCGCACCGGTTTTCAGCACCGCCAGGATCGCCACGATCGCGTCCGCCGACTTTCCGAACAGCAGGGCGACGGCCTCGCCCGGGCCCACACCACGCTCAATTAGCAAGTGCGCCAACCGGTTCGACTTCTCGTCGAGCTCCCGGTACGACATGGACCGGCCCTCGAAGGTCACCGCCTTGGCCCGCGGGCTGCGCGCGGCCTGCGCGGCGAACAACGCCGGGATCGACGTTTCGGTGCTGGGCTGGGCCAGTACGGCCCGGTCGCTCCACGCGTCCAGCCGGTCGTGTTCGGCGTCGTCGAGCACGTCGATCGACGACAAGCGCCGCGCCGGGTCGGTGGTCATGACGACCAGCAGCCGCCGCAGCCGCTCGATCAGTGTCGCGATCCGTGCCGCGTCGAAGACGTCGGTGTCGTATTCGACCTGCAGGCGCAGTTCCTTGCCGGGCTGAGCCTGCACCGTCAGCGGGTAGTGGGTGGATTCCCGGCTGGTGATGTCGGTGACGGCCAGCTCCTGGTCGGCCGACAATGCGCCGGCGTCGATCGGATAGTTCTCGTACGCGAACAGCGTGTCGAACAGCTGGTCCTGGCCGGTGATGCGGTGAATCTCGTTGAGCGCCAGGTGCTGATGGTCGAGCGTGTGGTTGTACGCGCCCTGCAATTGGTCGAGCAGTTCGGCGGTGGTGGTGGTCGCGGTGATGTTCGCCCGCACCGGCACGGTGTTGATGAGCAGACCGACCATGGTGTCCGCGCCGGCGACCTCGGCGGGCCGGCCCGACACGGTGGTGCCGAACACGACGTCGCCCTGGCCGGTCAGGCCGCACAGCAGTTGCGCGAAGGCGGCCTGCAGCACGGTGTTCACGGTGGTGTGGCGGGAGCGGGCCAGGTCGGTGACGGCCTGGCTGAGTGCGGCCGGCAGCGAGTACGACTCGACGCTCTGCTCTCCGAGCTCCGTGCGGTCCTGCGGACCCACCAACGTCGGGGCGTCGAAGCCGGCGAAGACCTCGGCCCAGGCCGCGCGGGCGGCGTCGAGGTCGCGCTCGGCCAGCCAGTCGACGAAGCCGCGGTAAGACGCGGCCGCCGGCAAGCGCTGGCCGTAGTAGGCGGCGAAGATCTCCCCCAGCAGGATCGGCATCGACCAGCCGTCGAGCACGATGTGGTGGTTGGTCAGCACCAGCCGGTAGCGGTCGGGTGCGGTGCGTACCAGCGCCACCCGATAGGCCGGTTGGTCGGCGAGGTCGCCGCAGACCGCGGCGCGCTCGGCGGCGCACAGCCGCTGAATCCGCGCGTCGGCGCCGGCGTCGTCGTCCAGCTCGAGGTACTGCCAGCCCGCCGCCGGGTCGGCCGGGATGACCTGGACGGGCTCGTCGTACTGGTCGCAGAACCGGGCCACCAGGTTGGGATGGCGCCCGATCATCGTCTGCACCGCGTCGCGCAGCCGGTCGGGATCGAGCGGGCCGGCGATGCTGATGTCCAGCTGGCCCGCGTAGAGGTCCTCGGTCGCGTGTGCGGTGTTGGCGTGGAAGAGCAGGCCCTGCTGGACCGGGGTCAGCGCCAGCACGTCGGCGATGTGGTATTGGCGAGCAAGCTGATCGATCTGCCGCTGGCTCAGGCGGGCGGGCGCGATGTCCGACGGCGTCAGGCCGCCGCCACCGGAGCGCACGTGGGCGCAGATGCCGGCCAGGGCCTCGAACCACAGCCGGCCCAGGCGAGCGACCTGCTCGTCGTTCAGCGCCGACGGCGCCCAGGTCCAGTTGGCGTGCAGCTGCGGGCCGCCCTCGGTCTCGACGGTGACCGCGTTCAGCTCGACGGTGTGCATCAGCCGCATCGGGATCGCGGTCGCCGCGCGGGTGACCGACCAGCCGTCGGGCTCGGGGCGCCACATGTCGTCGGTGAGCTCGGCCGCGCCGCCCTGGCGCCCCAGGTAGTTGAAACCGATCGGCGGCTCCGGGGCGTCCAGGTCGACGTCGGTGTTCAGGTAGCGCAGCAGCCCGTAGCTCAGCGGGTCCGGCAGGGCCCGCAGCTGTTCCTTGGCGTCTTTGAGCACCGCGCCCAGCGCGGCGCCGCCGGAAGTGACCTGTGCCCACGAAACACCTTGCACCGCAAGGGAAACCGGGTATTTGGTGGTGAACCAGCCCACGGTGTGGGACAGGTCGACGTCGCGGCCCAGCTCCTCGTGCCGTCCGTGGCCCTCGACGTCGATGCCGATCGGAGCGCCGGGATCGCCGGTGAATTCCGCGCACGCCAGCCCGAACGCGATCAGCAGAATGTCTTGCACGCCGGCGTGGAACGCCGCCGGAACGTCACCCAGCAGCGCGCCGGTGGTCTCGGCGTCGAGCTCCATGGAGAGGTGTCCGGCGGTGGCGAAGGTGTCCGCGTCGGGACGCACCGCGGGCAACGCCGCGGGTGTGGCCGCCACCCGTTTCCAGGTGTCGGCCTGATCCACCACGTCCGGGTGGTGCGCGTATTCGGCCAGCTGCGACGACCACCGGGCGAACGAGGTGCCCGCCATGGGCAGCGTTATGGGCTGCCCGCTGCGATGCTGAGCCCACGCGATGTTCAAGTCCTGCAACAGAATTCGCCAGGACACGCCGTCGACGGCCAGGTGGTGCACGATCACCACCAGTTGGCGGGTGGCGCTCGCCCACACCGCGCTGAGCATCACGCCGGCGGCCGGGTTCAACCGCGACCGGGCCTCGATAACCGCCTCGTCGGACAGTTCGTCAACCTCGTGCAGGCACGCGCGGGCATCCACCGAGCCGGGCTCGGGCACCGTCAGCGACCAGCCGGCGGCGTCCTTGTCGACGTGCAGCCGCAGCACGGCGTGGCGATCCAGCAGGGCCTGCAGCACCGTGACGACGTCGGCCTCGGTGACCGCGGCGGGGGCCTGCACCAGCATGGTCTGGTTGAACTGATCGACTTGTCCGCCAGCGCTTTCCACGTCCTGCAGCCACCGGATGATCGGGGTGGCCTGCACCGGCCCGAGGCCCTCGTCGGCCACGGCGGATTCGGCGTCCACCACTTCGGCCACCCGGGCCAGCCGGGCCACGCTCTGCTCCACGAAGATGTCGCGCGTCTTGCAAACCAGGCCGGCGGCCCGCGCCCGCGTCACCACCTGCATCGACGAAATGCTGTCGCCGCCAAGGTCGAAGAAGGAGTCGTCGACGCCGACACGCTCGAGGCCGAGCACCTGGGCGAAGATTCCGGCCAGAATTTCTTCAATGGCGTTGTCGGGGGCGCGATACCGGTCCGCGTCCTGATAGTCCGGCGCGGGCAGGGCACCGGTGTCGAGCTTGCCGTTGGGGGTGAGCGGCAGGGCCTGCATCACCACCACGGCGGTCGGGATCATGTAGCCCGGCAGCCGCTCGGCCAGCGCGGCACGCACCGCGGCCGGGTCGGCGCTGCCGGTGACATAACCGACGAGGCGCTTGTCACCGGGGCGGTCCTCGCGGGCCACCACGACGGCCTGCTCGACGCCGTCGACCCACGCCAGCGCCGCGCGCACCTCGCCGAGCTCGATGCGGTAGCCGCGGATCTTGACCTGCTCGTCGGCGCGGCCGAGGTAGTCCAGCTGTCCGTCCGCGCGCCAGCGCACCAGGTCACCGGTGCGGTACATGCGCGCGCCGGGCTCGCCGAACGGGCAGGCCACGAAACGCGATGCGGTCAGGCCGGACCGCTGCCAGTAGCCGCAGGCCACTCCGGCGCCGGCCACGTACAGCTCGCCGACCACGCCGGGGGGCACCGGCCGCAGCCACTCGTCGAGCACGAACGACGCCGCGCCCGGCACCGGGGAGCCGATCGGCACCACGCCCGGTGCTCCCGCCTCCAGCGGCGCGCTGATGGCGGCGTAGACCGTGGCCTCGGTGGGGCCGTAGGCGTTGATCATCACCCCGCCCGGGGCCCACCGGTCCACCAGTTCGGACGGGCAGGCCTCACCGGCGACCACCAGCGTGACCGATTCCAGCCCGGTGGGCGAGAGGGCCCCGGCCGCGGACGGGGTCTGGCTGAGCACACTGACCCGTTCGGCGACCAGCAGTGCGTGCAGGTCTTCTGGTGAGCGCGCGACCGATTCGGGCACCACGACCAGTCGGCCGCCGTGCAGCAGGGAGCCGAAGATCTCCCACACCGAGACGTCGAACGCCAGCGAATGCCATTGCGACCACACGCCGGTGCGCGGCAGTCCCGAGTCGCCGCACGTCAGCAGCTGGGTGACGTTGCGATGCGTGACGGCAACGCCTTTGGGGACACCGGTGGTGCCCGAGGTGTAGATCAGGTAGGCGAGGTTCTCCGGACCCGGCGCCGGCAGCGCGCTGGTGGGCTGGCTGTCGATGGCGGGGTCGTTGACGTCGATGACCTTGACCTCGTGGCCGTCGAACCGCCCGGCCAGCTCCGCGGTGGTGATCGCGGCGATCGGGGCGGCGTCGCCGAGCACGAATCCGATCCGCGACTCGGGCAGCGCCGGGTCGATCGGCAGGTAGGCCGCCCCGGACTTGAGCACGGCCAGGATGGACACGATCGCCTCGGCCGACCGCGAAAACAGCAGCGCCACAGTCTGTCCCGGAGCGGCGCCGTGCCCGGTCAGGCTGTGCGCCAGCCGGTTCGACGCCTCGTCCAGCTCGCGGTAGGTCAGCGAACGGCCGTCGCAGACCAGCGCGACGGCGTCCGGGGTGCGGGCCGCCTGGGCGGCGAACAGCGCGGGGATGGAATCGGTGTGGCTCGCCGATCCGGTCAGCGCGGCGCGGTTGCCGATCTCGTCGAGCCGGGCGTGTTCGGCGTCGTCGAGCAGGTCGACCGCCGAGACCGCCTGTGCGGGATCGGTGGTCATCGCGAGCAGCACGCGCTGCAGCCGGTCGATCAGCGCCTGGATGCTGGCCGCGTCGAAGACGTCGGTGCGGAATTCGACGGTGCCGCCGATGCCGTCGGGCTCACCGCCGTCGGTCCAGCGCTCGCCCAGCGAGAAGGTCAGGTCCATGCGGGCGGTCTGGGTGTCCACCGGCATCGGCGTGACGTGGACGTCGCCCAGGGACAGCCCGGCGGCGGGGCCGCTGTCGTGGCCGGCGAAGTTCTGCCAGGCCAGCATCACCTGCACCAGCGGGTGATGTGTCAGGCTCCGGGTCGGGTTGAGCCGTTCCACCAGCACCTCAAACGGCACGTCCTGGTGCTCGTACGCGGACAGGCTGCGCTGACGCACCTGCGACAGCACCTCGGCGAAGGTGGGGTCGCCGGCGACGTCGACGCGCAACACCAGGGTGTTGACGAAGAAGCCCACCAGCTCGTCGAGCGCGGGGTCGCGCCGGCCGGCGATCGGGAAGCCCACGGCCACATCGGGATTGGCACCGATCTTGGACAACAGCACCGTCAGCGCGGTCTGAACCACCATGAAACTGGTGGCATTGTGCTGGCGGGCCACTTCGCCGACGCGCCGCTGCAGCTCGGTCGGCCAGTCGATTTCGACCGTGGCGCCGCGCTGGTCGGCCACCAGCGGGTAAGGCCGGTCGGTGGGCAGCTGCACCCGCTCGGGCATCCCGGTCAGGGCGTCTTCCCAGTAGGACAGCTGGGCGGCGATGCGGCTGTTGCCGTCGTCCAGGTCGCCGAATTGCGCGCGCTGCCAGAGCGTGTAGTCGACGTACTGCACCGGCAGCGGCGTCCAGTCGGGGCCGCGGCCGGCGGCCCGGCTGGCATACGCCACCCCCAGGTCGCGCACCAGCGGGGTGATGGACATGCCGTCGGCGGCGATGTGGTGCACCACGGCCACCAGCACATGCTGGTCGTCGCGGAGCCGGAAAAGCTGGGCCCGCAACGGAATTTGGGCCGACAGGTCGAAGGTGTAGCGGGCCGTGGCGCCGATCGCCTCTTCCAGCTGGCTTGCCGACCAGCCGCCGGCGTCGACGACCTCCCAGCCGAAATCGGCTTCGTTCGCGGGGATTACCACCTGCTGCGGGGTTCCCTCGGGGGCGGCGAACAGGGTGCGCAGGCTCTCGTGGCGGGCCACGACATCGCCCAGTGCGGCGCCGAGCGCATCGGCATCGAGCCGGCCGTCCAGCCGCAGCGCGGCCGACATGTTGTAAACCGCTGAGGGACCCTGCAATTGGTCGAGGAACCACAACCGGTTCTGCGCGAACGACAGCGGGACGACCACGGGCCGCTCACCGGCCGTCAACGGCTCCAGCCCGGTTCCGCCCTCACCGATCCGGGGCGCCAGCTGGGCCACCGTGGGCGCTTCGAACACGACGCGCACCGCGAGATCGGCTTCCAGGCTCGCGTTGATCGCGGCGATCAGGCGCATGGCGGAGATGCTGTCGCCGCCGAGGTCGAAGAAGGAGTCGTCGACGCCTACAAGCTGGGGCGGTTCGACGCCGAGGATCTCTGCATAGATGCCCGCCAGGATTTCTTCGGTGGGGGTTTCGGGGGCCCGATATTCACCGGCGGTGTATTCCGGTGCCGGCAGGGCGCGGGTGTCCAGTTTGCCGTTGGCGGTCAACGGAAGTGCGTCGAGTGCCATCACCGCGGCCGGGACCATGTAGGCGGGCAACCGTTCGGACAGCGCGGTGCGCACCACGGTCGCGTCGGCGCTGCCGGTGATGTAGCCGACGAGGCGCTTGTCACCGGGACGGTCTTCGCGGGCGATGACGACGGCCTGCTCGACGCCGTCGAGTCCGGCCAGCGCGGACTGGATTTCGCCGAGTTCGATGCGGTAGCCGCGGACCTTGACCTGCTCGTCGGCGCGTCCGAAGTACTGCAGTTGGCTGTCGGCGTTCCACCGCACCAGGTCGCCGGTGCGGTACATGCGGGTGCCGGCTCCGCCGAACGGGCAGGCGACGAACCGCGACGCGGTCAGGCGGGGGCGGCCGACATATCCCGCGGCCACGCCGGATCCGGCGACGTACAGCTCCCCGACGACGCCGGGCGGCACCGGCCGCAACGATTCGTCGAGCACGAACAGCGCCGCCCCCGGCACCGGGGACCCGATCGGCACCGGCCCGTTGGCTGCCGAGCCCGGCGCCAGGGGCGCGCTGATGGTCACACACATGGTGGTCTCGGTCGGTCCGTAGGCGTTGACCATGACCCGGCCGGGTGCCCACTGGTCGACCACCTCGGCCGGGCAGGCCTCGCCGGCCATCACCAGCGACACCGATTCCAGGCCCTCGGGCGAGAGCATCGCCACCGCCGACGGGGTCTGGGTCAACACGCTGACTTCCTGGGCGACCAGGACGTCGTGCAGGTCTTGCGGTGAACGCGCGACGGATTCGGGCACCACGACCAGCCGGCCGCCGCGCAGCAGCGCGCCGAAGATCTCCCACACCGAGACGTCGAACGCCAGCGAGTGGCTTTGCGACCACACCCCCGCCGCCGGCAGGCCGGCGTCCAGCGATCCCAGCAGCTGAGTGACGTTGCGGTGAGTGATGGCAACGCCTTTGGGGACACCGGTGGTGCCCGAGGTGTAGATCAGGTAGGCGACACCGTCCGCCGTCGGCAGCGGCAGCGCCGTTTCGGGCAGGGTGTCGATGCGTCGATCGTCGACGTCGATGACCGACACGTCATACCCGTCGAACCGCCCGGCCAGGTCGGCGGTGGTGACCGCGGCGATCGGCTTGGCGTCACCGAGCATGAACGCGATCCGGGTGTCCGGCGAGGAGGGATCGATCGGCAGGTAGGCCGCCCCGGTCTTGAGCACCGCCAGGATCGACGCGATCGCCTCGGCCGACCGCGAAAACAGCAGCGCCACAGTCTGTCCCGGACCGGCGCCGTACTCCACGAGGCAATGCGCCAACCGGTTCGACGCCTCGTCCAGCTCGCGGTAGGTCACCGAGAGGCCCTCGCACACCAGCGCGACGGCGTCCGGCGCGGCGGCGACCTGGGTGGCGAACAGTTCGGGCACCGACGCGGGTGCGCTCGCCGGCCCGGTCAGAACTCCGTTGTTGCCAAGCTCTTTCAGGCGGGCGTGCTCGGCCTCGTCGAGCAGGTCCACCGACGACAGCAGGTGCGTGGGATCGGCGGTCATCGCCGTCAACACCCGTTGCAGCCGCCCGATCAGCGTCTCGATGGTGGCCGCGTCGAACACGTCGGTGCGGAATTCGACCCGGCCGCCGATGCCGGCGGCCTCGCCGGCGGCGTTCCAGCGCTCGGCGAGTGAGAACACCAGGTCCATGCGGGCCGCCTGGTCCTCGACCGGCACGGAGGTGACCTCGAGGTCGCCCAGCGCCAGACCGGCGGCCGGGTCGTCGTGTCCGGCGAAGTTCTGCCAGGCCAGCATCACCTGCACCAGCGGGTGGTGCGTCAGGCTCCGGGTCGGGTTGACCCGCTCGACCAGCACCTCGAACGGCACGTCCTGGTGCTCGAACGCCGCCAGGCTGCGCGCCTGTACGCGCTCCAGCAGTTCGGCGAAGCTGGGGTCACCGGCCAGGTCGACGCGCAACACCAGGGTGTTGACGAAGAACCCGACCAGCTGGTCGAGGGCGGGGTCGCGCCGCCCGGCGATCGGGAAGCCCACCGCCACATCAGAACTCGCGCCGATCTTGGACAACAGCACCGCCAGGGCGGCCTGCACCACCATGAAGCTGGTCGCGTTGTGCTCGCGGGCCAGTCGGCGCACCTGCTCCTGCAGCTCGGCCGGCCAGTCCACGACCACAGTGTCGCCGCGCTGATCGGCCACCGGCGGGTAGGGCCGATCGGTGGGCAATTGCAGCCGTTCGGGCATTCCGGCCAGCGCCTGCTCCCAATAGGCCAGCTGGGTGCCGATGCGGCTGGCGGTGTCGTCGAGGTCACCGAATTGGGCCCGCTGCCACAGCGTGTAATCGATGTACTGCACCGGCAATTCGGCCCAGCCGGGGGCCTGTCCGGCGCACCGGCTGGTGTAGGCCACGCTTAAATCGGCGCCCAGCGGGGTCAGCGACAGGCCGTCCGCGGCGATGTGGTGCACCACGATCACCAGCACATGCTCGTCCGCAGCGACCGCGAAAAGCCGTGCCCGCATGGGGATTTCGGCTGCCAAGTCGAATGTGTAGCGGGTCGCCGCCTTGATCGCGTCGTCCAGCTGGCCGGCCGACCATGCGGTGGCGTCGACGACGTCCCAGCCGAATTCGGCCCTCTCGATGGGCACCACCACCTGTTGGGGGGTTCCCTCGTGCGCCGGGAACAGGGTGCGCAGGCTTTCGTGGCGGCCCACCACGTCGGCCAGCGCCGCACCGAGGGCCTCGGTGTCGAGCTGCCCGCGCAGCCGCAGCGCGGCCGCCATGTTGTACAGCGGTGAGGGGCCCTGGAATTGGTCGACGAACCACAACCGGTTCTGCGCGAACGACAACGGGACCATCGCGGGCCGCTCGCCGGCCACCAGCGGCTCCAGGCCGCCAGCGCTCTCCGCGACGCGCGGTGCCAGTTGCGCGACGGTGGGCGCCTCGAAGACGACGCGCACCGGAAGGTCGCTTTGCAGTGCGGCGTTGATCGCGGTGACCAGGCGCATGGTGGACAGCGAATCGCCACCCAGGTCGAAGAACGAGTCGTCGACGCCGACACGTTCGACGTTGAGAACCTGGGCGTAGATGCCGGCGAGGATCTCCTCGACCGCGGTGCCCGGGGCGCGGTAGTTGTCGACGGCCCGGTAGTCGGGCGCCGGCAAGGCGCGGGCGTCGAGCTTGCCGTTGACCGTGACGGGCAGCGCGTCCAGCACCACCACCGCGGCCGGGACCATGTAGGCCGGGAGGTGCTCGGCCAGCGCGGCGCGCGCCGCGCCGGGATCCGCCGACCCGGTGACATAACCCACCAGGCGCAAGGCGGCGGGGCTATCCTCGCGGGCGACGACGACGGCCTGCTCGACCCCGTCGAGCGCGGACAGCGCGGCCTGGATTTCGCCGAGTTCGATGCGGTAGCCGCGGATCTTGACCTGCTCGTCGGCGCGGCCGAAGTAGCGCAGCTGTCCGTCCGGGCCCCAGCAGACGAGGTCGCCGGTGCGGTACATGCGGGTGCCGGGTTCGCCGAACGGGCAGGCCATGAACCGCGACGCGGTCAGTCCGGGGCGACGCCAGTACCCGACGCCGACGCCCTGGCCGGCCAGGTACAGCTCGCCCACCACGCCGGCCGGCACCGGGCGCAGCCACTCGTCCAGCACGAAGAACGCCGCCCGGGTCACCGGCGAACCGATCGGGGGGAATCCCGACCCGGCCTGCAGCGGCGTGCTCTTGCAGGCCCACATCGTGGTCTCCGTCGGGCCGTAGACGTTGACCATCACCCGGTCCGGCGCCCACCGGTCGACCAGCTCGGGCGGGCAGGGTTCGGCGCCGATCACCAGCGACGTCCCGTCCAGGCCGTCGGTGGGCAGCAGCCCCACGGCCGAAGGGGTTTGGGTCAGCACCGTGACGCCCTCGCGGACCAGCAGAGCATGGAACTCTTCGGGTGAACGCGACACCGAATCAGGCACGACGACCAGCCGGCCGCCGTGCAGCAGCGCGCCCCAGATCTCCCACACCGAGAAGTCGAAGGCATACGAGTGGAACTGGGTCCACACCTGCTCGGCCGACAGGGCGAAACCGAGGCGCAGGTCGTCGAACAGCTGCGCGACGTTGTGTTGGGTTACCGCAACGCCTTTGGGCACACCGGTGGTGCCGGACGTGTAGATGATGTGGGCCAGGTCGGTGGGCGCCGGTGCGGGCGGCGCGGTGCTGGGCTGCGTCGCGACCGCGGGATCGGCGGCGTCGATGACGATCAGGTCGAAGCCATCGAACTTGCCGGCCAGGTCGGCGGTGGTGACCGCGGCCATCGGGGCGGCATCGGTCAGCATGAACTCGACGCGGGTGGCCGGCAGAGCGGGGTCGATCGGCAGGTACGCCGCCCCGGACTTGAGCACCGCCAGGATCGATACGATCGCCTCGGCCGACCGCGGAAACAGCAGCGCGACAAACTTTCCCGGGCCAGCCCCGCGGTCCACCAGCAGGTGCGCCAACCGGTTGGCGGCCTCGTCGAGCTCCCGGTAGGTCATCGACCGGTCCTCGAATGTCAGCGCCACCGCGTCCGGGGTGTGGGCCGCCTGCGCGGCGAACAAGCCCGCGACCGTTACGGGTTCCATCGGCTCGGCCAGGATGGCCTCGTTGCCCCACTTCGCCAGTTGGGCATGCTCGGTGGTGTCCAGCAGATCCACCGAGGACAGCCGCCGCTCGGGCTCGGCGGTGACGGCGGTCAAGAGCCGCTGCAGCCGCTCGATCATCGCCTGGACGGTGTCCGCGTTGTAGACGTCGGTGCGGTATTCGGCCGTCACGGCGATGCCGGCGCGCTGACCGGACTCAGTGAACCGTTCGGCCAGGGAGAACGTCAGGTCCATGCGGGCGGTGTCGGTGTGCAGAGGCATCGGGGTGACCTGCAGGTCGCCCAGGGCCAGCCCGGCCGCGGGGGTGCTGACCTCCCCGGGGAAGTTCTCCCAGCCCAACAGGACCTGGATCAACGGGTGGTGGGTCATGCTTCGGGTGGGGTTGAGCCGCTCCACCAGCAGTTCGAAGGGCACGTCCTGGTGCTCGAAGGCCGCCAGGCTGCGCCGGCGCACCTGGGCCAGCAGCTCGGCGAAGGTCGGGTCCCCGGCGACGTCGACGCGCAGCACCAGGGTGTTGACGAAGAATCCGATCAGCTCGTCGAGCGCGGGCTCGGGGCGCCCGGCGATCGGGAAGCCCACGGCCACATCGTCACTGGCGCTCATCTTGGACAGCAGCGCGGCGAACGCGGCCTGGATCACCATGAAGCTGGTCGCGTTGTGCTCGCGCGCCACCCGGCGCAGCTGCTGCTGTAGCTCGGCCGGCCAGTCCACCGCCAGCCGGGCGCCGCGGTGGTCGGCGACCGGCGGGTAGGGCCGGTCGGTGGGCAGCTGCAGGCATTCGGGCAACCCGGCCAGGGCGTCTGCCCAGAAGTCGAGCTGCGCGGCGATGCGGCTGCCGCTGTCTTCCACGTCGCCCAGATACGCGCGCTGCCAGAGCGTGTAGTCGACGTACTGCACCGCCAGCGGCGACCAGTCGGGGGCGCGCCCCTCACACCGGCTGGCGTATGCCACGCCCAGGTCACGTGCGAACGGCGTGATCGACCAGCCGTCGGCGGCGATGTGGTGCACCGCGACCACCAGCATGTGTTCGTCGTCGTTGACGGTGAACAGCTCTGTGTGTAAAGGACTTTCGCTCGACAGGTCGAACGCGTACTGAGCCGCTGCCGCCATGCGCTCACGCACCCGGTCCTCCGGCCAGCCACGGGCATCGATGATCTGGCAGGCGAAGCCGATCTGCTCGGCGGGAACCACCACCTGCTGTGGGACTCCGTCGGCTGCCGCGAACACCGTGCGCAGGCTCTCGTGGCGGCCGACCACATCGGCCAGCGCCGCGGCCAGCGCGTCCGCGTCAAGCTCACCGCGCAGCCGCAATGCAACGGTGACGTTGTAAATCGGTGAGGGCCCTTGGAATTGGTCGATGAACCACAGTCGCGTCTGGGCGAACGACAGCGGAATGACCGCGGGCCGCTCCCCCGCCACCAAGGGCTCCGGCCGATCGCCGTCGCCGCTTGCCAGGAGCGCCAGCTCGGCCGCTGTAGGCGCCTCGAACACGGCGCGCACGCTGAGATCCGAGTTCATGCTGGTGTTCACGGCGGCGATCAAGCGCATCGCCGACAGGGAATCGCCACCCAGGTCGAAGAACGAGTCGTCGACGCCCACCCGCTCCAGGCCGAGCACCTGGGCGTAGATGCCCACCAGGATCTCCTCGGCCGCGGTGGCCGGGGCGCGATAACGGTCCACGTCCTGGTATTCCGGTTCCGGCAGGGCCTTGCGGTCGAGCTTGCCCGATGAGGTCATCGGGAATTCCTCCAGCGCCACGATGTGCGCCGGCACCATGTATTCCGGCAGCCACGCGCTCAGCCGCTCGCGCACCTCGCCGATCTTGGTGTTGGTCCGCGGGTCGTTGGCGTGGCTGGTGCGCCGCCGAATCCCGGTGGGCGGCAAGTAGAGATCCGTGAGGGGCGTGGTGTCGGCGGCATCGACGAAAACGGCACTCAGAGTACCGGATTGGGCGCCCCAGGTCACCGCGACGCGATATCCGAGTGACTCGCCGATGCGGTGCACCTCTTCGGCGACGGCGGTGTCGGAGACGGAGTCGGCTTGGGCGAGCGCGTCGGCCACGGGTTGCCCCTCGGCGAGCGCCGCTTCGACGCGGACGTCGGCGATGACGCCGGCGTGCGGGATGTCGGTGACGCGGACGACGGCGGGCCGTTGGGACGCCAGCACGTCGCGCAGCCCGGCCAAGCCCGCGCATTCGGTCCACGACCAGGTGGGTGCGTCGGCGACGGACCGCACGGGTGCCGGCGCTTTGCGGATGACGACGTCGTAGCGGTACCGGTTCAGTTCGTTGTCGGCGAATCCACGTTTGACTTGGATATCGACGCCACCGGCCGACGGGCAGTTGACAGCCCAGGTGGTGAAAAACTCGGGGGCCAAGAGCAATTCGGTCTCACCGAGCATGGCATGGCGCACCCGCTTGCGGAGTTCGGCGGCCTCGGTGGCGGCGGTGCCGCCGCGGGCCAGCGCGATCGCGGTCTGGAACCCGCCCTGCAGGCTGTGGTTGCGGACGTCACCGACGAACACGGCCCCGCCGGGGGCCAGCAGCTCCATGGCGTTATCGATGACCTCGGCCAGGTATCCCGCGTTGGGGAAGTACTGAACGACCGAGTTCAAGATGATCGTGTCGAAGTGACCGCGCGGCAGCCCGTCGGTGACGTGGGCCGGTTGGGTTCGCAGCTCAACCCGGTCGCGCCACGGCAACTGCAGCCGCTCCATCGAATGGGCCAGGTTCTCGATCGCCACCGGCGAGAAATCGGTGGCCACATACTCATCGCACTGGGGGGCGATCTGCGACAGCAGCAACCCTGAGCCCGCACCGATCTCGAGGACACGCCGCGGCTGCAGGGCGGTGATCCGGTCCACGGTGGCGGCGCGCCACTCGACCATCTCCTCGCGCGGGATGGCGTCGCCGGTGTAGCTGCTGTTCCAGCCGCGGAAGTCCTCGCCGAAGCCGGACTCGAGGTCGGCGCCGTAGAGGTCGTCGTAAAGGTGTTGCCACTCTTCGACGTTGTCCTCGTCATGGTCGGCGCTGATGGTGTGGTCGAGCGTGACGTAGGCGACCAGGTGGGAACCGGCGCCGCCGTCGCGCACCGTGACGGCGGCCTGAGTGACCTGCGGGCAGGCCAGCAAGGTGTTCTCGATCTCGCCGAGCTCGATGCGCTGGCCGCGCAGCTTGATCTGGCTGTCGGCGCGACCGACGAAGTCCAAGTCACCCTCGCGCGTCCAGCGCACCAGGTCGCCGGTGCGGTACATCCGCTCACCTGGAGCGCCAAATGGGTTGGCCACGAATCGTTCCGCGGTCAGGTCCACCCGCCCCAGGTAGCCGTGCCCCAGTGCCGGCCCGCTCACATACAAATCGCCCACCACGCCGACCGGAACCGGCTTCAGCCAGGCGTCGAGCACGACCGCGCACACCCCCGGAAGTGGGGTGCCGATGCGAACCGGGCCGTCGGCCGACAGCGGCGCGCTGGAGGTGACCCACACGGTGGTCTCGCTCGGGCCGTAGACGTTGAACATCCGCCGCCCGGGCGCCCAGGCCGCGACCAGTTCCTTGGGGCAGGCCTCGCCCCCGATCATCAGCTTGTCGAAGCCGGGCAGCCGGGCGCGATCCAGCGACGACAGCACCGTCGGGGTCAGGAATGCCGCGTTGACCCGCTGGCTCTGCAGCAAGGCGGTCAGCGGCTCGCCGGCGTACACCTGTGGCGGTGCCACCACCAGCGCGGCCCCCGACGCGGCGGCCATCGACATTTCGCCGACCGACGCGTCGAAGGTCGGCGAGGCCACCATCAACACCCGCGTGTCGGTGTTCAAGCCACACGACTTGCATTGCGCCGCAGCCCATCCCAGCAGACCGGCATGGCTCACCAGCACACCCTTGGGCGTGCCGGTGGAGCCCGATGTGAAGATCACGTAGGCGGAGTTGTGCGCGGTCAGGGGTGCCAGACGGTCGGCATCGGTGATCGCCGCGGCGCTGTGCGCGGACACGTCCAGCCCGTCTATCCGCACGACCGGGCGCGACCCGGCGCCGGCGACCTCGTCGGTGCCACGCGTCAGCACGCACACCGCGTCAACGGAGTTCAGCACGGAGGCGACGCGGTCGACCGGATGGTCGAGGTCCACCGGGGCGTGGATGCCGCCGGCCTTGACCACGGCCCACCACGCGACCACCAGTTCGGTGCACCGGCCCATCGCCACGCCGACGGCGCGCTCGGGACCGACGCCCGCGTCGATCAGCTTGCGCGCCAGCCGCGTCGACCATTCGTCGAGTTCGCGGTACGACAATTCCCGATCACCGTCGACCACCGCGGTCGCATCCGGGGCGGTCGCCAGAGCGGTGGCCAACAGCTGCGGCGCCACGCCGATCGGCCCGGTGACACCGGCGCCCGACAACTGCGAGAGCACCAGCTCGCGCTCATTGCGAGCCAGCAGCTCGACCGTCGACAGGCGCTGGGTGGGATCGGTGGTCATCGCCACCAGTACGTGCTGGAATCGGTCCAGCAGCGAGGCGATTCCGGCGGTGTCGAACACCTCGGCGTCGTATTCGACGTGCAGGCCGAGCTCGCTGCCGGGCAGCGCCTCCACTGTCAGTGGGTAGTGGTTGTACTCGCGGTTGGTGATCTCGGCGATGGCCAGCCCGTCGGCGCCCAGGGTCATGCCGTCTTCGACAGGGTAGTTCTCGTACACGAACAGCGTGTCGAAGAGTTGGTCGTGACCGGTGACGCGGTGAATCTCGCTGAGCGCCAGATGCTGATGCTCGAGCGCGTCGTTGTGGCTGTTCTGCAACTGGGCCAGCAGCTCCGCGGTGGTGGTCGTCGGGCTGATGTTGGCCCGGACCGGCACCGTGTTGATCAGCAATCCCACCATCGATTCGGCGTCGTCGACCTCCAGTTGGCCGACGCGGGACCGCGGGGTGCCGAAGACGACGTCGTGCTGACCGGTCAACGACGTCAGCACCACCGCCCATGCGGCCTGCAGAACGGTGCTGACCGTGGTGTGGCAGGAGCGCGCCAGCTCGGTGAGCGCCTTGGTGGTTTGCTCAGGCACGCAAGACTTTTCGAAGCCGCGGCTGCCCTGTCCCAATCGGCCGTCCGGCGCGACCAGGCTGGGGGTTTCGAAGCCGTGCAGCACCTCACCCCAGGCCTCGCGGGCGGCATCGAGGTCGCGAGCGGCCAGCCAGGTGAGGAACGCCCGGTAGGAACCGGCGGCGGGCAGCCGCTCGCCGTAGTAGCTGGTGAAAATCTCGCGCAGCAGGATCGGCAGCGACCAGCCGTCGAGCAGGATGTGGTGATTGGTCAGCAGGAACCGGTGCCGGCGGTCCGCGGTGCGGATCAGCGCCACCCGGAACGCCGGCTGGCCGGCGAGGTCGCGCACCGCGGTGCGCTCGGAAACGCACAGCTGCTCGATCAGCTGGCCTGCTTCGGCCTCGTCGGTGTCGCCGAGATCGAGATATCGCCACGCGACGACGGGATCGGCGGGGATGATCTGCACCGGCTCGTCGTATTGCTCGCAGAACAGGGCCGCCAGGTGCGGGTGCCGGTTGACGACGGTGTGCACCGCATCGCGCAGGCGGTCGGGTTCCAGCGGTCCGGTGAGCGTGAAATCCAGTTGCACCGCGTACATATCGTCGCTGCCCTGCGCGGTGCTGGAGTGGAACAGCAACCCCTGCTGCAGAGGGGTCAACGGCAGGATGTCGGCGATGTCGTGCTGCCGTTGCAGCTCGTCGATCTGCTGCTGGCTCAGGCGGGCCGGCGCGATGTCCGACGGGGTCAATCCGCCCCCACCGGCACGCACGTGCGCGCACACGCCGGCCAGCGCCTCGAACCACAGCCGGCTCAGCCGGGTGATCTGGCTTGCGTCGAGAACCGAAGTCGCCCAAGTCCATTCGGCATGCAGGTGTGGACCGGTGGCGGTGTCGATAGTGCCGGCGTTGAGCTCGACGGTGTGCATCAGCGGCATGGGCACCGCCGCGGCGGCGCCGATCAGGGACAGTCCCTCCTGGCTGATCCGCCACCCCTCCCCCGCCGGATCGGAAGCTGCGCCTTGACGTCCCAGGTAGTTGAAGGCGATCGACGGGTCGGGCCCGGTCAGCTCGACCTCGTTGTTGAGATAGCGCAGCAGCCCATAGGTCAGCGGATCCGGCAGGGCCCGCAGTTGCTCCTTGGCGTGTTTGATCACCGGGCCCAGCGCCGGGTCGCCGGCCGTCACCTGCGCCCAGCTCAGCCCGGCCACGCCCAGCGACACCGGGTACTTGGTGGTGAACCAGCCGACGGTGCGGGACAGGTCGACATCCGAGGCGAGTTCCTCGTGGCGCCCGTGGCCCTCGACGTCGATGCCGATCGAATCGGCTGCCTCACCCAGGAATTCGGCCCAGGCCAGGCCGAACGCGATCAACAGGACGTCCTGGATGCCGGCGTGGAACGCGGTGGGCACGTCGCCGATCAGCGCCCCGGTGGTCTCGGCATCGAGATGCAGCGACAAGCGCCCGGCGGAGGCGTAGGTATCCAGCTCGGGGTCGGCCGCGGGCAGGGCGGCGGGAGTCGCCGCCACCTTCTTCCAGGCGCCCAGCTGGCTCACGACGTTGGGGCGGTGGGCGTGGTCGGCCAGCAGCGTCGCCCACCGGGCGAAGGACGTGCCCGTCGGTGGCAGCTCCACCGGTTGCCCCGCGCTCTGCAGCGCCCAGGCAATGTTGAGGTCCTCCAACAGGATCCACCACGACACCGCGTCGACGGCCAGGTGGTGGATGATCACCGTCAGCTGGCCGGTGGACTCGAGCCACAGGGCGCTCAGCATCGCCCCGGCGGCCGGGTTCAACCGCGACCGCGCTTCCAGCAGCACCTTGTCGTTCAATTCATCCACCGATTGCAGGCAATCGGCGGCCCGCACCGACCCCGGCTCGGGCACCTGGAGAGACCAGCCGCCGGCTTCGTCGTCGTCGACCCGCAGCCGCAGCATGGCGTGCCGATCCACCAAGGCTTGCAACACGATTGCCACGTCGGCCTCGGTCACCCCGGCGGGGGCCTGAACCATCACGGTCTGGTTGAACTCGTCGATCGGACCGCCGGTGCTTTCGATGCCCTGCAGCCACCGCATGATCGGGGTGGCCAGCACCGGGCCGACACCCTCGTCGCTTTCACCGGCTGCCCCGTCGGCGACCCCGGCCACCCGGGCCAGCCGGGCCACGGTCTGTTCGACGAACACGTCTCGCGGCCGGCACGTCAGGCCGGCGGCGCGCGCCCGCGCCACCACTTGCAGCGACAGGATGCTGTCGCCGCCGAGCTCGAAGAACGACTCGTCGACACCGACGCGGTCCACACCGAGCACCTCGGCGTAGATGCCGGCCAGAATCTCCTCGACGGCGTTGCCCGGGGCGCGATACTCGCGCGCGGTGTACTCGGGTGCCGGCAGCGCGCGGGTGTCCAGCTTGCCGTTGACCGTCAGGGGCAGCGCATCGAGCGCCACGACCGCGGTCGGCACCATGTGGGTCGGGAGTCGGTCGGCCAGCGCGGCGCGCGCCTCGGCCGGGTCGGCGGTCCCGGTGACGTAACCGACCAGACGTTTGTCGCCCGGACGGTCTTCGCGGACGATCGCCACGGCCTGGTCGACACCGTCGAGTGCGGCCAGCGCGGCCTGGACCTCGCCGAGTTCGATGCGGTACCCGCGGATTTTGACCTGCTCGTCGGCGCGGCCCAGATACTGCAGTTGGCCATCGGGGCCCCAGGACGCGAGGTCGCCGGTGCGGTACATGCGTGCGCCCGGCTCGCCGAACGGGCACGCCACGAACCGCGTCGCCGTCAGCCCGGATCGGCCGACATAGCCGCCGGCCACTCCGGCGCCGGCCACGTACAGCTCGCCGACCACTCCGGGTGGTAGCGGTCGCAGCCAGCCGTCGAGGACGAACAGGGCCGCGCCGGGCACCGGGGAACCGATGGGCGGCACGCCGGATCCCGCCACCAGCGGCGCACTGATCGCGACACACATGGTCGTCTCGGTGGGGCCGTAGGCATTGACCATCAGCCGTCCGGGCGCCCACTGGTCGACCACCTCGGGCGGGCAGGCCTCGCCGACCACCGCCAGTGACACGGACTCCAGGCCCTCGGGCGACAGCATCGCGACCGCCGACGGCGTCTGGGTCAGGACGCTGACTTCCTCGGCCACCAGGACGTCGTGGAGTTCTTCGGGCGATCGGGTTATGTCCTCAGGCACCACCACCACGCGTCCGCCGCGCAGCAGCGCGCCGAAGATCTCCCACACCGACACATCGAATGCGTACGAATGACACTGCGACCACACCCCCTCGGCCGGCAGGCCCGCATCCAGCGAGCTCATCAGCTGAGTGACGTTGCGATGAGTAACCGCAACGCCTTTGGGCACACCGGTGGTCCCCGAGGTGTAGATCAGGTAGGCGATATCGGCAGGATTCGGCATGGGCAGTGCCGTGGCGGGCTGGGCATCGATGCCAGGATCGGCGGCGTCGATCACGGTCAGGCCGTGGCCGTCGAACCGATCAGCCAGATCCCCGACCGTCACCGCGGCGACCGGCCGGGCATCGGCAAGCATGAATTCGATCCGCGCCTTGGGCGACGAGGGATCGACGGGCAGATACGCGGCCCCGGTCTTGAGCACCGCCAGGATCGACGCGACGGCCTCGGTGGACCTCGAAAACAGCAGCGCCACAGTCTGTCCCGGGCTGGCGCCGAGGGTCAGCAGGCGATGCGCCAGCCGGTTCGACGCCTCGTCCAGCTCCCGGTAGGTCACCGATACGCCCTCGCACACCAGTGCCACGGCGTCGGGCACGCGGGCCACCTGCGTGGCGAACAACTCCGGCACCGACATCGGCGAATCCACCGGCTCGGTCAAAACCGCGGTGTTTCCAACCTCTTCCAGGCGGGCATGCTCATCTGCATGCAGCACGTCCAACGACGACAGGTGCCCTTCGGGATGGGCCACCATCGCCGCCAGGATCCGCTGCAGCCGCTCCCGCAGGTCCGAAACGTCGAAGTTCGAGAACGGTTGCCCGGTACCGACGGTGCTCAGGAACTGCTGGTCGCCGAATCCAAGGAAGAACAGCCCGAAGTGGCCCACCGGGCCATAGCTGGTGTATTTCGCCGTGGCTGGCACGCCGCCGAGACTGAGCGTGAGGCGGGCCGGGACGAAGTTGACGACGACGCGGTTGGGCGCCTGCCTCGGACCGCTGAAGTCGCCTTCGCCGTCGAGTGTGCGTGTTGGAAATTGCTGGTGCCGCAACGCTTCTCGTGATCGTGTGTCGACGTGCTGGCAGAACTCGGCGAACGTCGTGTCCGGCGCGGCGTTCAACACAAGTGGCACAACCCCGGCAAGCATGCCGGGATGGGTCTTCGACTCCGGATCGACTCGCCGGCTGACCGGGAAGTCGAGCACGACCTCGTCCGAGCCGTCGGCGGACCAGCCGCGCACCAGAAGTGCGCAGGCGGCCGTCAGAACCGATGACCGACGGACGCCCAGCGCCTTGGAGAGCTCTTTGAGCTTGCCGACCACCGACTGATCCAGTTGCACTGGCGGAGAGGGTGAATACGGGTCGCGGCCATCGTCGGCCGCGGTCGTCGGGTAGGCCGCCCCGTCGCCCTGGGGGCGGTGTGCGGTCCAATATTCTTGGTCCTCAGAGAATTTGGGCGATGCCTCGTATTCCAACTCGCCACTGACGAGGTCGTGCAGCGAGCCGAAGAAGGCGGGCGGAATCGGTTTCCCGGAGGCGAGCGCGGAGTAAATGGCCGCGATCCGCCGACCGATCAGCGCAATGCCCATCCCGTCGATGGCGATGTGGTGGCAGGTCGTGAACCAGTAGTACTCGTCGGGAGCTGTCCGGAATAACGCGAACTTGATCATCGGGCCGGTGAGCGGCATCGGCGTGTTCTGAATCGATGCAGCCGTTTCACGAACTTCCCGCTCGGGATCACGTGACTCGGTCAGGTCGTAAAAGACAAGGTCGACGTCGTCGTATTCGACGACCCTCTGGAAGACCTGGCCATCGACCTCGAAGAACGAAGCCCTTAGGCTCTCAGCCTCATTCAGCATGTGTCGCATAGCTTGATGCAACAAATTGGTGTCTATTGCGCCCTCAATGTGTACGAGCACACCCAACTGCCAGGCCACATCGAAGTGGCCAGTCTGCTGCGCCAGCCAGATATCCAGTTGACCCCGCGTTACAGAAAGTGCCCGGTCAGCACGCTCCACTACACGCCCCCCACTAAAAGTTTGACCCCGAAACCCTTCATACCGACATTTGTCTATCGATCACAAACCGGCGCGGTGAGCGTGTCGCGCAAACTTTTCGCCCGTATATCGGGCCAGGTTTCGTCGATGTAGTGCAGGCATGCAGCGCGGTCGGCTTCTCCAAAAACTACTCTCCAACCGGCGGGTATGACAGTAAATGTTGGCCAAAGACTGTGTTGTTCTTCATTATTGACCAAGACGAAAAAACGGCCATTGTCGTCATCGAACGGATTGAGCGGCAACGGATGGACCCCCTTACATCAACGAAAATTTACAAATCGCGCTGCTTGCAACGCGAGCGTCCTTGCAGCGCTTGAGGATTGAGCCGTCAGGCCCGGCCAGTATGTCGACCAGCTCCCGCGCCGGAAATCAGCGTCATCGAGCTCGGTCGTGAGGGGCGCCGCCGACACATGATCGTGGCGGTACCCATTCCTACCCCACCCCGACAGTCGCCGTTTACCAAGCAGCGCAGCCAATGCGCGCAGCTACGACCTTCGACGAGGCGATCCACGGTCGGCGGGTACCCAACAGTCGCTCCCCGAAACATGTGAATTCCGTTCTTAGATAACCCGATCCGCGTCAAATTGTACTGGTGCGTAGTTTCGTTGCCGCGCAGCAAAACACCATGTTGCGCAGGTGTTGCATATGTCACTGCCCCGCCCGCTCATCCGACGCGTGCACAACAATCCCGGCGCAACGATGTTGGCCGTTTGCCGAGTCGACGCGCAGAACGCAGCCCAGGTGATCAGCCAATCTTTGCCTGCGACTTCCGGTTTCGCTCGGCGCGGATGACTACCGCATACAGCGACCCGGAGCACTATTCCGCAACTACGTCACCAAAAACCCTTCTAGCAGCACATTCACGGATGTGCCCGCACAAGACTACCCGCGTTCGCTCCGTTGCCGAATCCCCCACGCGCAGCATGCGAAAAGGTACGGGCACTTGCTAGGCATAGGCCGACGTCATCGCGGAAATCCGCCGAGAGCTGTCCCGGCCCATAGCTACCCGCACCGGCCGGGGCCGGCGGCGGCTTCCGTGCCGGGGCCGCGTCGCCAGCTGGTTTCATCGGGCGGGCCCGTCGCCGGCTACGTTTGCCGGTGGGTTTTGGCCGGCCCCCGGGCAGCCCGTCACGCAGGCCCGTTGTGATTGATCTCACGCACCCAGGGCAGGCGCGGAGTTCGCCAGCGCACCCAAACCACGTCAGCCCGCTAACGCGGTTACCCCCACAACGGGGGCATGAGCCAGGGGATCGCCAGCTCGCGCCGATGGCATAACCGGAATCCGTTGAACAAGATCAAATTTGGCGCACACAGCTGATTCATAGCCGGCTTTGCCGAGCGAAATTTTCGCGTTCTCAACTGGAGTTCGGCGGCGTTTGAATCCCGCCTCCCACGGGTAGTGCCTCGAACCATGTGGGGGTCAGTGCTGGGCTTGGGGATCCTGGCTGCGCTCAATCCCGTTCGTCTCGGGCTCGCCCTACTGATGATCTCTCGACCACGGCCCGGCCCAAGCCTGCTCGCGTACTGGCTCGGCGGATTGACGGTGTGCATTCCCGAGTTGCTCATCCCGCTGGTGCTGCTGAACTTCACCGCGATTTTCGGACACGTTGCGCACGGTTCGGCGTCCCCGTCGACGAGCTCAACCCTCAGCAAGATTCAGATCGGCCTCGGTGTGGTCGGCCTGTCGATCGCCGCTGTGATGACGGTGCGGTTCCTTACCCGTGCACGGGCGGCGCAACCCGCGCCCGAGGACGAGCGCTCCCGGGAACTGTCGATGGTCTCGGGTACGCCCATCGCGATGCCGCGGCTGCTGACCCGGGTCCCGGATGAGACGACCGAGAACCCCTCGCCATTCCGGCGTCTGCTCGGCCGCATTCACAACTCGTGGGAGAGCGGCTCCTCGTGGGTCGCGTGGGTGATCGGCATCATCTCGGTGCCGGTCGACGGTGTCCTGTTCATCGTCGCGATCATCGCTGCCTCGGGGGCATCGGTCACCGCGCAGGCCGGCGCTTCCGTCGCGTTCATCGTCCTGATGTACGCCGTCGTCGAAGTCATTCTCGTCGGTTATGTGGTCACGCCGGCGAAAACCCAATCTCTCTTGCTCGTGCTGCACGACTGGGTGCGGACCTACCACCGGCAAATCCTGGTGGCGCTGTTCACGGTGGTCGGGGTGTCACAGCTGGCCCAGGGTCTGCACATCCTCTAGAGCGGCGGGCCTCAGCTCGAACGCGGCGGGCGCTCCGTCGTCTGGACCTGCGCACAATGGGAGACGCCTACCCGTTTGCCCCGGTGTCTGACCCACCGTTGAGCGCAGGCATCGGAGGCAGCAGAGTGGGCTGCAGCGTGATTCGGCGCCTAGGCCGAGCGTCTCCAGAGCTCCCGGCGGTCACCGCGGTCCAGTATCGCGGTCGCCAATCCGCGTCGCTCCATGTCGTGTTCCCCGCTCGGCGATCGCTTGGCGGCGTTGCGGAACCTGCGCTCGGACGCCGTCTCGGGTGCATCGTGGGAGGTGGCGGAGAGAAGCCAGTCGGGTAGCGCCAACTTGCAGATCGTGCGCACGGTGAGCAGGTATTGGCGAAGCAACGAACCGGTCGTGTAGGGCAGGTCGTAGGTGGCGCACACCTCGCGTACCCGTACCGCGATCTCGCGGTAGCGATTACTCGGCAGATCGGGAAAGAGGTGGTGCTCGATTTGGTAGCAGAGATTTCCCGTCATGAACCCCAGTACCGGTCCGGCCTCGATGTTCGCGGTACCCAGCATTTGACGCAGGTACCACTCGGCCTTCGTCTCGTCCTCCAGTACCGATTCGGTGAACTTCTCCGCCCCGTCCACCAGGTGACCGCAGACGATCACGATGTAGGCCCAGACGTTGCGCAGGCCGTTGGCCACCACGTTGGCCGCGAGTGTGCGCCACCACCGCCGGCGGCTCAGCGCCGGGAAAAGGAGATAGTCCTTGCCCGCCTGGCGAGCCATCTTGCGAAGCATCGCCGTCTTGTGGGCGGATTTGGCGGCGTCCGTGGCTTCGAATTCTTGGACTGCGATCAAGCCATGTATCGCGACGCCCCACTCGAAGGCCAGCGCCAGCAGCACCGCATACAACGGCTGCAGCAAGGCGCCGGGCTGCCACTCCTGGTCTCGGCTGACACGCATGATGCGGAATCCGAGGTCGTCGTCCACGTCGACGATGTTCGCGAAGACGTGGTGTCGGTAGTTGTGGGAGTGCTGCCACTGCGATGTGAGACCGGCGATGTCCCACTCCCAGGTATTGGAATGGATTTCGGGGTCGTTCATCCAATCCCATTGACCGTGACTGATGTTGTGGCCCAGTTCCATGTTCTCGATCGTCTTGGCGGCGGCCAGAGCGGCGGTCCCGACGGCCCAACCGCACCTGCCCTTGCTCATGCCGATGGCGAGCCTGGCCGCAACCTCGAGGCATCGGTGAAAAGCGATGGCGCGCTTGATGTATGCGCGATCCTTGGCGCCGCGTGAGGCCTCGACATCGGAGCGAATCGCATCCAGCGCGGCCGCGAAGGCCCCAAGTTCCGTCTCGCTGAGATGGGCGTATTCAGCGATGTCGGTGATGGCCATCGACGTTCAACCCCCTTGACGCGCGGTGAGCGGCGGTTGCGCGACACGCAGCCAGACACGGTTTGCAAGCCGCAGCATTCTTGGTTACGTCCGATCTATCGTCGTTTCCGCGCACACGCACCAGCGCGACATCAGCCAAGAGGGAGAACCTCAACCGGCACAGCAGACCCGCGGCACCGAATCACAATCGATACCTTCGAGCGCGGCCGCAACCGTATCACTCACCTCCGACCTGAGTGACGCGACGGACCGGCCGCCTTGCGTCGAGCGACGATGCTACATGTCCTGCCAGATTTCTCAACCGGGGTACGAACCTCCCGGTCCCGGACCAGTGCCGCACGTTGCAGACGCCTGGCTCCGACTGAATACGGCCGCCTCGTCCGGAGCCGAAGCCCATAGGCTGGTGTTTTGGACACCGTTCGAGAGGTAACGACATGCCCGTACCGTCAGCCGAGGTCTTCGACCGTTTGCGTCAGCTCGCCGCGATCAAAGACATCACCGGACGCCAGACGAAGACGATCGACGAGGTCTTCACGGGCAGGCCGCTGACCACGATCCCGGTGGGCACGGCCGAAGACGTCGAAGCCGCGTTCGCCGAAGCGCGCACGGCCCAGGCCGCCTGGGCGAACCGCCCGGTCACCGAGCGCGTCGCCGTCATCGCCCGTTATCGCGACCTCGTCGTGCAGAACCGCGAATTTCTGATGGATCTCCTGCAGGCCGAGGCCGGTAAGGCCCGCTGGGCGGCGCAGGAGGAAATCATCGACCTGATGGCGAACGCGAACTACTACGCAGGCGTTGCCGCGGACCTGCTCAAACCCCACACGGTGCCCGCCCTGCTTCCCGGGATCGGCAAGACCACGGTCGCTTACCAGCCCAAGGGCGTGGTCGGGGTGATTTCGCCGTGGAACTACCCCATGACGCTGACCGTGTCCGACTCGGTGCCGGCGCTGCTGGCGGGTAACGCGGTGGTGCTCAAGCCGGACAGCCAGACCCCGTACTGTGCGCTCGCGTGCGCCGAGCTGCTTTATGAGGCCGGGCTGCCGCGGGCGCTCTACGCGATCGTGCCCGGGCCGGGCTCGGTGGTCGGCACCGCGATCATCGACAGCTGCGACTACTTGATGTTCACCGGTTCGACCGCCACCGGCAGGCAGCTCGCCGAACACGCGGGTCGACGGCTGATCGGTTTCTCGGCCGAACTCGGGGGCAAGAACGCGATGATCGTCACGCGGGGGGCCAACCTGGACAAGGCCGCCAAGGCGGCCACCCGCGCGTGCTTCTCAAACGCGGGCCAGCTATGCATCTCCATCGAGCGGATCTACGTAGAGAAGGACATCGCCGACGATTTCATCGGCAAGTTCGGTGCTGCGGTGCGAAACATGAAGCTGGGCACCGCATATGACTTCTCGATCGACATGGGCAGCCTGATCTCAGCGGGCCAGCTCGACACCGTGACGGACCACGTCGACGACGCGAAAGCCAAGGGCGCCAAGGTGATTGCGGGCGGCAAGACCCGGCCCGACGTCGGCCCGCTGTTCTACGAGCCGACGGTGCTGACCGACGTCACGCAGGAGATGGAGTGCGCGGCGAACGAGACGTTCGGGCCGGTCGTCTCGATCTATCCCGTCGCCGACGTGGAGGAGGCCGTCGAGAAGGCCAATGACACCGAGTACGGACTCAACGCCAGCGTGTGGGCCGGTTCCTCGGCCGAGGGCGAGCGGGTCGCCGCACGGTTGCGGTCGGGAACGGTGAACGTCAACGAGGGTTACGCATTCGCGTGGGGCAGCCTCAGCGCCCCGATGGGCGGGATGGGCCAGTCCGGCGTCGGGCGCCGGCACGGTCCCGAGGGTCTGCTGAAGTACACCGAATCGCAGACGATCGCGACCGCGCGCGTGTTCAATCTCGATCCGCCCCTTGGCATTCCGGGGAAACTGTGGCAGAAGTCGCTGTTACCCATCGTGCGGACGGTATCGAAGCTTCCCGGTCGGAAGTGAGTCTCGTCTGCGGCCCGGCGGTTTACGTCGCAGCGTTATGCCGTTCGTAGCGTAAATCCGCGTTACGCTTCTCGATGTCAGCGGCACATCGCACGTCAGGAGCCCGCTATGAAGGCCGACGCGAAGCAATATGAGGAAGACGCTCGGCGGCTACGCGGGTATGCCACATTCGGTGACTTCTCGGATGCTCAACTACAGCGTCTCGCCCGAGTGGCTCATCGCACTGCGACAACGGCGGCATTGCCGCTGATTCATGAGCAGACCCCGTCGGACTCCTGCTACATCCTGCTCAGCGGGGAGGTGGGCGTGTACATCGGGCGGGATCGCGTCGCCGCGCTGGGACCGGGCGAGGTGATCGGCGAATCGGCGCTCCACCGTGGCAGACTGCGTTCCGCGACCGTAACGACGATGGGGCCGGCCGAGTTATTACGGATAGAACGCGACGACCTCGACGCGTTGCTGAACGAGATACCGGCACTTCGCGAACTCATCGACGCGTCTGTCGCGCGACACGTGCCCGTAGACCTGCCGCCGAAGCCAAAGCCGCCGTTCTCCAGGTTGGGCGCCTCGGTCCGCACCGAGTTGGTCGAGCGGTTCGAGCAGGCCGCTGTCAGCGCCGGTGTGGACGTCGCGACCGCGCTCGAAGACGCGCTTACTCGCTGGATCGAACGGGACGGCACAGCGTAGCCGCTGCTTGCGTTGACCCCGATCTACTACCGGGCGTAGTATTCGGACATCTCGCCACGCACAAGGGGGTGCAATGTGAGGTGGACCTTCGCCCAGGTCGGGCTGGTGATCATCTGCGTTTTTCATGTCGTTCAGGCGGTGATCGGGTTCATCCTCAATCCCAGCTTCGCGACCGGGCAACTTTCCCAACAACACGGTTGACGGCCACCCGGGCCGCGCCCTGGCGCCGCAACAGGCTGACGTTCTTCTCGCGCGCTTGCCTCAGCCTGCTCTGCAAGTCCTTCAGCGACTTCTCGTCCATGCGGGTGAGAGCCTCGGGATGACTCTCACCGATCAACGAGCTTTCCTGCGGGGTCAGGTTCACATGGTGGGTGCTCACGCCTAGATTCATATCCCGCACCGGACGAGTCGACGCGTCTAACGCCGATCTGTCACGCCGGGGCCATCTCGCGTTCACATCTCCGGCGCGTCGCGGGTGCGGCGCCGTCACAGACGTCCAGAGCCTAGGCTTGGCGGAGCGGCTTACTCGAAGTTTGCGTCCTCCGGGTCTCCACATTGCACGCTGCGGGTAGTCCGTCGGTCGACGAAGGAGGTTGCGATGGCCAAGCAATCAGAGAGGGACGACGACGAGCCCAAGGGCGGCCGCCCCGGTCCGGTGGATCACGGGCGCGAAGGCGGGATGGCGACCCGTGAGAACGCGCCGGAACTCACCGAGCCGGACCGCGAGGACTGAATGGTGCGTCTCGATCGGCCGCCGGGGTGGGTAGCCCGGATCTGTCTGGCACGACCAAAATGGATAGATGCCGTCTGAACAGGCGCCGCCCCCGCCGCAATCGGCGCCGGGCTGGTACCCCGACCCCGCCGTAGGCCACGGGCTGCAGCGGTACTTCGACGGCACCAGCTGGACCAGCGAATGGGCGTTCTCCGCGGAGCCGCCGAAGAAGGGCCTCTCCGGGAAGGCGGTCCTGGCCCTGGCGGCCCTGTGCGTCCTCGTCCTCCTGATCCTTGTGGGCAAAAGCTGGATCTTCGACCCGAAGAACGCCGGCCACTCGAGCCCATCGAGCAGTTCGGTCGCGGCGGGCCCGACGGAGGCGGCGCCGTCGACACCGGCCGGTCCCAAGAAACCGGAGGGCGTCGCGTTCACCACCGCCCCGGGCCCGAACGGCGACGTGGTCAACGCCCGATTCGCCATTCGTGACAACTACACCGAGCAGCTGATCAAAGACGGCGCCCGGCTGGACACCATCGACATCCTGAAGTACGCGAAGGCGACCTATCCGGACGCGTCCGCGGTGAACGTGCAAGGCACCTTCCCGATGACCGACCCGTACGGCAACACATCGACTCAGGTGGCGATCGACCTCACGTATTCGTGGGCGACGCTGAACAAGATCAACTTCGATGGCATCAGCAAAGCCAGCATCTGGGAGATTCGCGACTCCGGCAATGTTCTTCCGGCCTTCGAGTCTTAGCCCGGTCTACTTACGTCGGTGGGGTGCGGGCGTCCTCGTAGCGGACGGACGCCACCATGGCCAGGGCGAGCAGGATCAGCAACGGCACGAACACCAGTGGGTACGCGGCGACTGCGGCCATGGCGATGAGCGAGCCCGGCACCATCAACGCCAACGCGGCCGTCGGATGCTTCTCGCTCAGACTCACGATCCTCGCGGGCACCGCGAATGCTAGCGCGGCCTGCTGATATCGATCCGGCCAATCTCGGTCGTACGAGCAGCGGGTCTCTAAGCCGCAACCCGTGCAGTTGCGCCAATAGGAGTAGCGGGTTTTGAGGCCACAACGCATGCAGGTGTGAGTGGTCATCCGGCCCATGCTCTCATCGCGTCGAGCGGCCATTGCGAGGTAGGCCGACCCCGAATGATCAACTACCGCTTTGCCCTCTTCGTTCGTGTCGGCGGGGTAGCGGTGTCGGCAGCGCCGGGGCTGAGGACGCCCGGGATGACAAAGTTGCGCAACGTCGCGCGCCTGTCCAAGCGGGCATCGTGCTGCCCCTCGGCGAGGTGATCCATCAGCAGCATTTGCGCAACCCGCACCAGCCAGTCGGCGACCGCGTCGGGATCGAGTTGCTCGCGCAGCTCGCCGTTTGCCTTCGCCGCATCGACGTAAGGTCGCAGCGTCTGTCGGATCCGATCCCGGAAGGCTGTGGATGCCGCCGCGGCCACTGTCATGGTGAGGCTTTCCGCCGAGAACAGCACACGCAGCCACCGTGATTTCTCCACTGCAGCGATCGCACCATCGAGAGCGTCAAGCAGCCGGTTGGCGAATGGCCGGTTGCCATTCAGCGTCTGCTCCGCCCCCTCGATCACGCTGGCCGACTCACGCAGCAACACGAACGCCAGCACGTCGTCGCGCGACCCGAAGTAGCGATACACCGTCGTCCGGTGCACTGAGGCTTCCTTGGCGATGTCGTCGACCGTAGTGCGGCTGACGCCGTGCCGCTCATAGCACGCCTCAGCCGCATCGAGCAGGCGACTGCGGGCCTGGTCGTCATCGATCGGGGGGCGATCGCCCCAAGTCCCGGAGCGGGCCGCTTTTTCAGTGACCCGGAGTCGACTAGGTGTCACTATTTGACCTCGGCTTGCGCGGCGCCGGGCAGGCAGGTCCACAGCCGCCGCTGCGCACATCGATTCGCATCTCGCTACGGATCTCCCTTCGAGGCAGTAACGCGCACAACAACAACGTAGCGAACAACGCCTTGCATCCGAAGTCTGATGGCGCGACTCTGTAAGTTCTGATTCCCGACGCCATTCCACCGCTGCCTGACCTAGTGCACGCTCGGGCACCCGCCGCTGCGTTGACCGGGATTGCTTCTTGTCAGGACGACACCGGCCGAAAAGAGGGACTAACGCGCTTCGCCACCTTGCCGGCAGGCGAGGGATTACGGGAGCTACAGCCGCAGCGCGTCTGGGTACCGTTTCTTGCCGGGCGTGTGGTGGGAAATTCACAGCGCGGCGTCGCCCTCCGCAGCGATCACCGACGACGGTCGTGGGCGGTCCTCGGACCACAACACAAGCACCGAGGCGATGGTGCGCGGATGCCGGGCGGCCTGCTTCAGCCGGCGCCTTGATCCTGGTGGGCGCACCACGACCAACGTACCGGGTTGGTCATCGCACCAATGGTGGTCTGTGATCGAAAGCCATTCTCCAGCAGGGCGATTCACGGCTACCGCTACGACCCCACGGGAAGATCAGTGTGTAGCAAGCCTGCGGCCGGAGCACGAGCGCTGAGGCAGCTGCCGACACAGCCTGATAATTACTGAACACGGCTCGGGATACGGGCGCGACCGGAGCGCTGAGCGCGGCAGTCGCGCGTCGGCGCGTCACCCAATCCGAGCGGTCGTCATCGCAGGGCGAATAAAGACTCTCAATTTCAACCCACCGGGCGCACGCGTTAACGACGTGAAATTGTCACAGTGATTCAGGGCTTTGTTCCGCAAGTGCGGTAAGACGCAGCACGACCGGCACCTCGCCAGCGCCCCGAGGACGGCAACGAGGAAACGCCATGACATTGATGCAAATTGCCCCCTATCCCGCGCGGCCTGTCGACCCTAAGGCGCATATCGGTCGCCACTTCAACAGCTTCCGCGATTACGTCGAAGCGCTCAAGGACATCGGCGAAATCCAAGAGATCGACCAAGCCGTCGACTGGAACCTGGAGATGGGCGCAATCATTCGTCACTCCACCGAGACGAAGGCTGCCGCTCCGTTGTTCAACAATGTGATCGGAGCCGACCCGGGTTTGCGTGCGATGGGCGCGCCCGCGGCGACGAGCCGCCAACCCGGCCTCTACTTGGCACGTTTGGCCATGATGATGGGTCACGACCCACACGCCACCGGTCTCGAACTCGTCGAAGCCTACGTTGAGGCGAAGTCACGCCCTGTACTGGCGCCGATTCTGGTATCGAGGGACAAGGCGCCATGCAAGCAGAACGTCATGCTCGGTGAGCACGTCGACCTCACCCGGTTTCCGGTCCCCTATATTCACGACGGTGACGGCGGCCGCTACATCCAAACGGCCGGCGTTAATATCGTGCGCTCACCGGATGGCACATGGACAAACTGGTCGGTGAACCGCTCCATGCTGGTGGATAACAACCACCTCACCGGCCTCGTGATACCCGAGCAACACATCGGCATCGTGCACGGCATGTGGAAGCAAGAGGGTAAGCCGACACCATGGGCCCTGGCGCTCGGCGCGCCTCCGGCGGCGATGCTCGCCGCCGGCGCACCGATGCCCGCCTATGTCAACGAGCACGACTTCGTCAGCCAACTTACCGGCGCCCCGGTCGAACTCGTCAAATGCGAAACGGTCGACCTCGAGGTGCCGGCCACGGCCGAGATCGTGTTAGAGGGCTTCATCTCCGACACAGAGACCGCGATGGAAGGCCCACTCGGCGAATACGGCGGGTACACGATGGGCGAGCCGGAGCCGTGGCCGCTGTTCACGGTGACCGCCGTGACCTACCGCAACCGCGCGATACTGCCGGTGATCGCGCCCGGTCGGCCCGTGGAGGACGTGCACACGATATGGGGTTTGGGAATCTCGGCCGAGAGCCTGGATTTGTGCCGCAAGGCCCAGTTGCCCGTCACCGCGTGCTGGACTCCGCTGGACTCGGCGACGCACTGGATGGTGGTCACTGTCCCGGACAGCTGGCACGACGATACCGGCCTGTCCGTCGAGGATTTTTTGCACCGCGTCGGGCAGACGATCTTCGCGTCACACACGGGTTGGCAATTCCCCAAGATTCTGGTCATGGGCGACGACATTGACCCCACCGACCTTGCCCAGGTCGTGTGGGCGTTTGCGACCCGGTGCCATCCGGGTTCGGGCGAAATCTTGTTCTCGAAGACCAAACTCGGCTTCTGGGTCGCCTACCTTGACTCGTCGGAGAAATACACCGGCCGGGGCGGGCAGGCACTCTACAACTGTCTAATGCACCCCCAGGCGATTGGACGGCCCCTGCCCGAGGTCGCCTCGTTCACCACGGCTTACCCCAAGGCGTTGCAACAAAAGGTCCTCGCAAACTGGCAAAACTACGGCTACCCGCCGGAGTAACCACGTCGCTCGCCTAACCCGTGTCCGGCGCTAGCCGTGATCCGATTATCGGCGTTTCCGTCGGTGAGGAGTCAAAGATGTTGGCACGTACCGATTTAACGGATCCTCCTGCGGCGCAAAGTGCTCAGCAGGATTGCACGGCTGCCGGCAAGATGAAACGCCTCATCGTCGGGATCTCCGGTGCCACCGGCATCATCTACGGTATCCGACTTTTAGACCAGTTGCATGCCGCAGGGGTTGAAACCCACCTGGTCACCAGCCGAGCCGGCGAAATAACCAGGTCATACGAGACCCACTACACGGCAGCAGAACTGCGGGCGAAGGCCGACGTGAGCTACCCCATCGGTGATGTGGGCGCGGCCATTGCCAGCGGGTCGTTCCGGACGCAGGGAATGATCATCGCGCCATGCTCGATGCGCACACTGGCCGAAATCGCCACTGGCGTTACCACCACCCTGTTAACGCGGGCGGCCGACGTTTGCCTCAAAGAGCGCCGACGCGTCGTCCTACTTGTGCGTGAAGCTCCGCTCACCACCATTCATCTGCGGAACATGCTCGCGGCAACCGAGGGCGGAGCCATCGTTTTTCCGCCAGTACCTGCATTTTACGACCGGCCGGCGACCGTCGACGACATCGTCAACCACACCATCGGGCGGGTACTGGACATGTTCGACCTTGATTCCGGCCTTATCCATCGCTGGGGCGAACCGACCCATGAGAAGTTGGCCCACCGAAACGGCAAGCGCGTCTAGATCACAGCAGTCCCGCACCATGCGTTCGACCCGTGATCCTGTGCCGCGGTGACCGTAAACTCGCCAGCCGCATCCTTGTTCAACTCTTAACGGCGTTCGACTACGCGTGAGGCTCGCGGACACGCCACATTGGACCCGCAACTGGGACCGTTTGGTATTGCGGTGCCGCACCTGTGGCCCCGGATGGCTCATCGCTCGGCCAACGCCGATCCTCGATACAACAGACAATGCCAACTGTTGTATGTTGTCCAGGCGCGCTGAAGTAGGCAGCGGCGCGGGACCGTTGACACTGCTGCAGGGGGTTGCGTGGCCGCTAACGATTTGGGGCCGGCCCGGGCCCGTGTTTTGTCTGGCACACGGCGAACGGCGATGACGCAATCCAGCGACGCCGACCACTACAGCGCCCTCCTGGCCGGCGTGGCCCGGTTCGCCGTGACGCACAAGGCAATCGTCGTCGGTGTGTGGCTGGGCCTGGCGGTTGTCCTGGCGTTGGCGTTCCCCCAGTTGGAAACCGTCGTCCGGCAGCAGTCCGTGGACCCGGTTCCGCGGAACATCCCGTCCTTGCAGGCGCTGGATCGAATGTCGAAGGCGTTCGGCGAAGAGGGGTCGACCACGACGGTGGTCGTCGCCATGGAGAATCCGGACGGGCTGACCCCGCAAGTGCGACAGCGTTATTCGGTGATGGTCGACAAACTTCGCGCTGATACCAACCGAGTGAAGCTGGTGCGGGACCTGCTGGCCGACCCGGCGACCGCGGAACATGCGACAAGCCGTGACGGCAAAGCTTGGTACTTGCCGGTCGGGATCGCAGGGACCCTGGGCAGCCCCCGGGCGGCCGAATCGGTGCAGTCGGTTCGCCAGGTCGCCGCCAACGCCTTCAGCGGCACCGGGACCGTCACCAAAGTAACCGGTCCGGCCGCGACGATGAGCGATCAGATCGTGGCCGCCGACCATGACTTGTTGCTCATCTCGGTGGCCACCGTGGCCCTGATCGCCGCGATCCTGCTGCTCGTTTATCGCTCGGCGTTCACCGCGCTGCTTCCGTTGCTAGTTATCGGCCTGAGTTTGGCGGTCGGGCGCGGGATACTGGCGGCACTCGGTGAGGCGGGCGTGCCAGTCTCCCAGTTCACGATCGCATTCATGACCGTCATTCTTCTCGGTGCCGGCACCGATTACTCGGTCTTCCTGATCAGCCGCTATCACGAGCAACGACGACAGGGTGTCGCGACGGACCAAGCTGTCGTCCACGCCACCGCAACGATCGGGCGCGTGATCCTCGCGTCAGCGGCGACCGTCGCATTGGCCTTGCTATCAATGACATTCGCTACATTGAACATTTTTGCGACGTCGGGACCAGCGTGCGCCATTGCGGTGCTAGTCGGATTTGTTGCCACGGTGACGTTGCTGCCGCCGGTGTTGGTAGTGGCCGCCAGACGTGGCATCGGTGAACCTCGCGCGGATCGGACACGTGATTATTGGAACCGCATCGCCGTGACGGTGGTCCGCAAGCCGGTGCCGTTGTTGGTGATCAGTCTGGTGGTTCTGCTGACGCTGGCCGCAGTTTGCCTCACGATGCGAATAAGTTACGACGACCGCAAAGCGCAGCCCGCCGACACCGCCAGCAACCAGGGCTACCGCTTGCTGGACAGGCACTTCCCCAAGGACACGACGATGACGGACTTTCTGCTCGTGGAGTCGCCGAAGGATATGCGAACCGGCACAGGACTCGCCGATCTCGAGGAGCTGGCCTCCCGCGTCTCTCAGATAGCTGGGGTGACGAAGGTCGTCGGCGTGACCCGGCCAACCGGTCAACGCCTGCAACAGGCTGAATTAGCTTGGCAGAATGGCCAAATCGGTGACAAGCTCGGTGGTGCGGCCACCGATGGTGAAGGCCACAAAGATCAACTCAAGCAGCTGACCGACGGTGCGGATCAGTTGGCCGACGGACTGACCAAGCTCGATACGGGCGTGCGAATGGCTTTGGGCCCGATGACGGGTTTGTTGGATCGGATGCAAGGATCAGGAGGGCAGGTCGACGGCTACCGGGCGGCGCTGAAGCAGCTGAATGCGATGGCACCCAACATTGATCGGGCTCTTGCGGACCGCGCCAGCTTGCGACCGTTGGCCCTGCGGGCGTCCGACGCGATCGCTGCGATCGAACCCCTGGCCGCAACGCTCGACGGCGCACCCTGGTGCGCGGGTACGCCGGAGTGCATGACGTTACGCGAACACCTCGCGACCTTAGTTGCGCTGCGTGGCGGCGGCTTCTTCGATCAGATCGCCGGGCTTGGTGATGAGTTGACCGCCAAGACGGGCGAGTTATCGGTCGAACCAACGATATCGGAGATACAGGAGGCGGCGGACACCCTTGGCCGAAGCTTCAACGGCGCCGCGGGCAGAAATGCCGGTCTTCCGGCCGAGATTCGGCTGCTGCAGAGCGGAATCGGACGGCTCGCCTCGGGTGCCCGGGCGCTTGCGGTGGGAGTTCACACACTGGCCGACAGCAACATCGCGCTGCTGGGCGGTATGAGTCAGATCGCCGCACAACTACGGGAATCGGCCCGTGCCACCCAAGGATCGGATGCGGCCGCTGGTTTCTATCTGCCACCGAACGCGCTGCAGGACAAGCGACTCGGTGAGGTCGCTCGCCAATTCGTGTCACCGGACGGCAAGACCGTCCGGTTCGCCATCGAGTCGTACTACGATCCCTATACGGCCGAGGCGATGGCGCTCGTGCACAAGATCACCGACGTGGCGGTGGCTGCGACGCCCAACACGTCGCTGGCCGGCGCCACGGTTTCGATGGTCGGATTTCCGGCGGTCAATGCCGATATTCAACATCTGATGGTCGGCGACTTCGTCAAGCTCGCGATCGCAACGTTGGTCATCGTGGGGCTGATACTGGTTGCGCTTCTTCGAGCGGTTCTCGCGCCTCTCTACCTGCTCGCCACCGTGGTGCTCAACTACGCCGCCGCAATGGGCACGGGAGTATTGGTATTCCGTTACGGCCTGCACCATGACATCACCTGGCCAGTGCCGTTGTTGTCGTTCATCATCTTGGTCGCAGTGGGCGCCGACTACAACATGCTCCTGATCTCGCGACTTCGCGAAGAGTCGGCCAACAATATCCGGGTGGGGGTACTGCGGACCGTTGCCAGCACCGGCTCGGTCATCACCTCGGCCGGCTTGATCTTTGCGGCGAGCATGTTCGGTTTAATGGTCGGTTCCATCGCAACGATGGTGCAGATGGGTTTCATCATCGGATGTGGGCTGCTGCTGGACACTTTCGTTGTCCGGACGTTAATGGTGCCCGCCATCGCCACGTTGCTCCGCGAGGCGAGTTGGTGGCCAGGCTACGCTCGGCAGACGCCGCCGCGAGGGACAACCGATCGACGGAAGCCTATCTGGTTTGGATTGCACCGCTTTCGCCCGGCGAGAAGAAGCTCCGCCTGAGTATCAGCTGAAGGCCCTGGTGATCGCGCCCATGTCGAAGTAATCGCGCCATGCCGCGATCCGTTCGTCCCGGATCTCGAAGATTCCCGCGACCGGAAGGTGTATTTCACCGCCGTCCTTGCGTAGCAACACATCAGTGCGTTCATTCATCACCAGCTGACCATCGCTGAGCTGCCTATGAATTCGGAAGTCGATGCCGTCGAGTGCGGCGGTGAACCCCTCGATGAACTCCTTGATCGCAGGGCGTCCATATAGCGCCTGCATCGGAATGTTGTGGTATACCGCATCTTCGGTGAAATAGCCGGCCAGTGTCTCAGCGTCGGGGGTTGCCCAGAGGCCGCAGAACTCGGTGACAAGTTCGTCAGGTGAGAATGTCATGGCTTGCATGAAACCGGTTGAGGTAACACAAATCAAGCCCCCGCGGATTATCCGATGATTGTCACGCGAAGTGCCACCCGACGAACAGACGGGTCATGGTCGCCCGCCGGCCTGGCCGCTGCGACGGTACAGTACTAGAGCATAGCTATCTTCGACGTGCTACATATTGCGTTGAATGTTGCGGCGCCTGTATGGTGGGCTCATGTCGGCGGCGCAAACCTTGGACATCGACAACGTCGATTTCGCGTTTGATGATCAACCCGACCTACACGACGTGCTGGCGCGGCTGCGGGAATGCAGGCCCTATGCCATCGTCCGGTTCGCCGGAGTACCCGCCGTTTTGTTGTTGACCGACGAGCTGGTCCGGGCCGCCTTTAGAGACGAGGCCACGTTTCCCGCTGCACCCATGTATGCGATGACCACCGAACCCGTGTTCGGCAGAACGGTTTTAAGCATGTCGGGCACCGAACACCGAGCCAACCGCGCGATGGTGTCCGCTCCGCTGCGGCGTAATCGTGTCCAGCAGTACGTGCAGCCGGTGATCGAACCTGTCATCAATGAGTTGATCGACCGGTTTATCGACCGAGGAAGGGCCGACCTGGTCGCAGAGTTCACCCATCGATATTCACTGCTGATCATCAGCCGCCTGCTCGGCATTCCCGTCGATGACGAGGCCAAGGTTCATCGCTGGGCGCAGGCGATGATCCACTACCCGTTCGATCCCGGCTGGGCGACCCGGTCGGCTCAGGAGTTCACCGAATATGTGGCTCCGTTGCTCGCCGAGCGCCGGCGCGAACCGAGCGATGACATGATCTCGATGCTGGTCACAGCCAGCGCAGAGGACGGGCAAACCCTTACCGACGAAGAGATTCACACTTTCTTGAGGATGCTGTTCCCGCTGGGAGCCGACACCACAATGCTCGCCCTGGGCAATACGTTGTCCGCGCTACTCAACCATCCCGAGCAACTCGACCTTCTGCGCTCCGATCTCGAAAAGTATGTGCAACCGGCGGTGTGGGAAGGACTGCGCTGGGATCCCGCGGTCGGCATGCTCCCCCGAGCATGCCCGGAGGCGACCACGTGGCATGGGATCGAGATCCCTGCACTGACACCAATGATTTTCGCTATCAATGCCGCGCATCGCGATCCGGCTGTCTACGATCGGCCCGACGAATTTGACATCACCCGCAACGTGATGCCGACGGTGTCCTTCGGGCAGGGTCCGCACAGCTGTATCGGGAACTGGCTGGCCAATACGGAACTCGTCGCCGCACTGATGTTGCTGGTGCGGCGTTTGCCTGACCTTGCCCTGGATCCCGCGCAGGCCCATACGTCAACGATTACAAGCCAAGTCGGTACCACGCTGCGTGGACCCAATGCTCTGCACGTCACCTTCACGTCGCCGTGACCAACCCGACATAGGTGAAAAGTCGTGTGCCGAGCCGCCCTCGGCCGTGGTGCTGACGGGACGAATGCGCACCGCGAAATAGGTATGACCGGGTCCAAGATTCGCGCATACCGGATTGCCAGACTTCGAAGACGTCGGCTGCCATGCAGGGAGCATGGCGAATTGGGTGTTGAAGGTGCGATCAAGTCCCCCGCGTCGGGAACGCGGGGCCAGTCGTACGAGCTGAAACGCCGCCCGCAAGTGCTGGAGGAGACCATGGACTCACATTCGGTCAAAATCGAACACCGTTCACCCATTGCCACCGTGAACCCGGCCAACGGAGAGTTGGTGCGCGAGTTCAACCCGATGAGTAACGAACAGGTCGACCACGCGGTCTACGACGCCCACCAGGCCTTCCTGTCCTGGCGCGAGCGTCCCATCAGCGAACGGGCGGCCGCGCTCACCCGCGCCGCCGACCTGATGCTGGAACGTATCGACGAGCTCGGCGGCCTGGTGACTTTGGAAATGGGCAAGCTTCGTCACGAAGCGCACGGCGAGGTGAAACTGAGCGCCGAGATCCTTCGCTACTATGCAGAAAACGCGGCGAAGCTACTTGCGCCCGAAAGGCTCAACGTGGACGCGGGCAGCGCGGAGCTACGCTACGAGCCACTGGGCGTACTGCTCGGCGTCATGCCGTGGAATTTCCCGATATACCAAGCTGCCCGCTTCGCGGCGCCCAACATCGCCGCCGGCAACACCATCGTGCTGAAACACGCGAGCCAGTGTCCGCAATGCTCGATCGCCATCGAAAAACTGCTGACCGATGCGGGCCTGCCGCGCGGCGTTTACGTGAACCTGCTCGTGCCCAGTCGCACGGTGGAAAGGGTCATCTCGAACACCCTGGTGCGCGGAGTCTCGCTGACCGGGAGCGACGCCGCCGGCCAGTCGGTCGCCGAGAGTGCGGGACACGAGGTGAAGAAGAGCGTGCTCGAACTCGGCGGCAGCGATCCGTTCATCGTGCTCGACGATGAGGACTTCGAGCGCACGCTGGACTTCGCGGTGACCGCCCGCGTCGCGAACTGCGGCCAGAGTTGCGTTGCCGCGAAGCGATTCATCGTCCTCGGCGATCTCTACGACCGCTTCCTGCAGGCTATGCGGGAACGAATGGTCGCGCTGAGACCGGGAGACCCGACCGACGAGGCCACCACCCTTGCCCCACTCAGCTCCGAGCAGGCCGCGCAACACCTGATCGATCAGATTCAACAGGCAGTCGCCAGCGGCGCCACCCTGGTGCTCGGCGGTAACCGCATCGACCGCCCCGGCGCCTACGTCCAGCCGACCATCCTGACCGATATCACACCGGACAATCCGGCCTTTCGTGCGGAATTGTTTGGTCCGGCGGCACAGGTGTACCGGGTCGAAACCGAAGCTGAGGCCATCGAACTCGCGAACGCTACACCCTTCGCACTCGGTGGTTCGGTGTGGAGCGAGGACGAGCAGCGGGCTCGGAACCTGGCCGCACGGTTGGAGACCGGCATGGTGTGGATCAACTACCCCACCAGCTCAGAACCGCAGTTGCCCTTCGGAGGTATCAAGCGCTCCGGTTACGGGCGTGAACTCGGTCCGCTGGGCATCAAGGAATTCGTCAACGCGAAGCTGGTGCGGGTGGTCGAGCGCGGTGCCCAGCCGACAGTCGGATTCTTCGGCTAGGGGCGTCAGCCAACGCTTAATGACAGCGCGTCCAGCGCGAGTCGGGTCTCCCCGGTCGCGGCGGGGTGGCGGCGGCCCCGGTGCTTTCTCATGCCGACCATCGGAAACCCAGGTTGTAATTGGAGGCCGCCAGTTCGCGCGCTTGTGCCTAACTCAGCCCGCCCTCAGAACCTTGTTCCAGTTCAACCTTCGATATAACCGTTTTGCCGCTTGGCGGCGGAACAGTCGCGACCGAGGCTTTCCAGCAATAGGACAGCAGCGCCACCGTCCCGTCGGATGCGGTTCGAACTGTCGGCGATTGAGGGATGATACTAGTCCGAGACCGCCACGATGGACGGCGCGCGAACAGGTCCGAGGAGGAAGCGCGGTGAGCAGGTCACCGGCACGAGAGTCCGATAAGGCGGGACGGCCGCGGCACTTTGACGATGACACCGAACGTCGCCTGGTGATGGACGCCGCGGTGCGCGTGATGGCGCGCAACGGCTTCGCCGACATGTCCGTCGCTGACATCTTGGCCGAGGCCGAACTGTCGACGACCAGTTTTTACCGCCACTTTCAATCCAAGCATGCGTTGCTGGCCGCGATCATTCGGCGCGATGGCGAGTCGGCGCGGCGAGCATTGGAGCGCGCGATTGCAGCGGCTCCTGGACCTGTGGCGGCGCTCGAGGCGTGGCTCGATGGACTGCTGGACCAATTCTTCGAACCTATGAAGGCCTCGCGCACAGCTCTTTTCACGACGCCAGAGGTTCACAGCGCCTATCAGGTGAGCGAGATCATGGAGATGCGCTGGTTGCTTTCCCAGCCACTGGTCAAGGTGTTGCGCGCCGGCCACCGCGCCGGTGTCTTGCACTCACCCAAGCCGGAGCCAGACGCCGTGAGCATGTTCGCCGTGGTCAGCAGCGCCGCAACCTCCCCCCACGGGCACCGCGGTAGCCGCAAAGCGGCACGGGCACAAGCGCTACGATTCATCTGGCCCGCCTTGAGCGTCACCGAACCTGCGGCCAGCCCTGGCAGCCGGAGTCGGCGGTCACGCAAGCCGCGTCAGCAGCACACAGCCTGAAATCGGTCCGCCACCGTTGGACACCACCGCCACCTCCGGTCCCCCGGCGACCTGTCGTGCCCCGGCCTCCCCGCGCAGCTGCAGCACCGCCTCATGCAGGTAACCGTAGCCGTGCAGTCGGCCGCCCGAGAGCTGGCCGCCGTTGGTGTTCAACGGAATTTCGCCATCGAGCGCGATGCGCGTGCCGTCCTCGATGAACGGGCCGCTCTCCCCGTGACCGCAGAACCCCAGGGCCTCCAGCCATGACATCGTCAACCAGCTGAATCCGTCGTAAAGCTGCGCGACGTCGACATCGGCGGGACGCAAATCGGTGCGCGACCACATGTGCTCAGCGGAAGTTCGCGCCGGCATGGTGGTCAAGTCTTCCCACTGCTCCCACGAGGGTCGTCCCCGTAGCGCGGTCCCCGCAGCGTCGACGCGCGCAACCGGGTGGTCTACGGCCGACGCATGCTCGACAACAGACACCACAAGCGCGGTGGACCCGTCGACGGGAACATCGCAGTCATACAGCCGAAACGGGGACGACACCATCCTCGAGGCCAGGTAATCCTCGAGGGTCAAAGGATCGCGGAACACCGCCTTTGGATTGCGTGCGGCGTTGCGGCGCCCGTTCAAGGCGATCTGCGCCATCTGCTCGTGAGTCGTTCCGAACTCGTGGAAATGCCGCTGCGCATAGAGCGCCAGCCAATTCGCCGCCGAATACGCGCGGAACGGGATCAGCCACTGCTGCGGGCCGCCCACTTCGCTGCCGCCGACGCCGATACCCGGGCGACGCCCGCTGCCCTGGGCCGTCGACTCCGTCACGGTGCGATACACCAGAACATGACGGGCCAGTCCCATCGACACCGCCATCACCGCGCTGACGAGCGCCTGCACCTGCCCGGGGCCCTCGGCGGCGCCGCTGTGCCAGTTGAGCGACAACCGCAGCGCGTCCTGCACCTCGGGTGAGCCGGGACCGGAGAACCCGCGGAAACCGTTGACGCGTCCCGGATAGGTGGCCAGCCCGTCGATATCGGCGACGGTCAGCCGGGCGTCCGCAATTGCCTCAAGCGCGGCGTCGATGGTCAGGTCCAGCCCGTCGCGCCCCAGCCGCCGACCCACCTGCGATTGCCCGATGCCCGAAATGACGGCTCGGCGTTCGGCTGCGGTCATGATGCCGCCGGGCGAAATAGCGGAAGGTACACGGGTGCGTGATCCTCGAAGACCACCTCCACCGGCATGCCGATGCGGACGTCATCGGCGGTGACGTCAACGAGATTGGTCAGCAACCGAAGACCGGGCTGCTCATCCATCGCGACCACGCCGATGATGTAAACCTCGCCGACGCCGTCCCAGGGCTGATGATTCACGGTGTAGGAGTACAGCTTTCCCCGGCCCGCGACGACCTCCGGTGCGGCACGGCGGCCGCCGCACCGCGGGCAGTACGGCGCGGGCGGATGAATGAAATACGAACACGCCGAACAGCGCAGGAAGCGCAACCGACCATCCGCACCAGACGTCCAGAAGAACGCGCCGGGGTCGTCTATGGACGGCAGCACGCGGGGCGTCCGGGGCATGGTCTCGTCCTGTCGGCGTTGACTGTGCACTTGTGCAAGAGCAACTATAAAAATACCATTTGTAAATACGGGGTCGCGGCTCGATGGCTGAATGTGGTGGCGCGACCGGTGCGGTTGGCGATAAAGGGCTGTGTCAACGCTGGTCACTTCAGGCCACTACAAACGGTCGCTTGGGCACTGCCCAGCGGCACCGGACGATAAGGAAGCTCAATGACGCAAGAACAGGACTTGTCGGGGCTGGGCCTACTCGCGGCTCCGGAGCTGACCCGGCATCCTCAGCCGACATACAAGATGTTGCGCGATTCCGCTCCGGTCATGCGCGTGGACGGCATCGGGGTGCTAGTCAGCACATGGGAGCTTGTGGACGAGGTGTTACACAACCCTGCGCTGTACTCCTCGGCGCTGGCTTCCGGAATCCTGAAGAACCACCGGCCGCTCATCCCCCTTCAGATCGATCCGCCAGAGCACGGAAAGTTTCGCAAAATCCTGGACCCGCTGTTCGCACCGCGACGGATGAAAGCCCTCGAGACGTCGATCGCGACACTGGTCAACCAACTCATCGACGGGTTCATCGGCCGAGACGAGATCGACTTCGCCAAGGAGTTCTCCGTCCCATTCCCCACCCAGGTCTTTCTGACCATGCTGGGCCTGCCGCTCGACGAGCTACCCGCGTTGCTGACGATGAAAGACGGCATCATCCGGCCGCAAGAGTTGGTCGGCAAGCCACTCGGGCATCCCGACACCGACGCTTATCAGGCAGCCACTGCCCAGTCGATCTATGCGTACTTCACTGCCGCGATCGAGCAGCGCAAGCGCGAGCGCCGTGACGACATGTTGAGCTGGTTCCTTGAGGCCGAGGTCGACGACGACCGGCTTACCAGTGACGAAATCCTCGACATCTGCTTCCTGTTTCTCATCGCTGGGCTGGACACCGTATCGGCGTCGCTGGATTGCTTTTTCAGCTACCTCGCAGACCATCCAGACGTTCGCGCTGCGATCGCCGGCGACCATGCGAAAATTCCCTTCATCGTCGAGGAACTACTGCGTTGGGAAACACCCGTCATGGTGGTCGTACGTGCAGCGAAGCACGACACGGAACTTGGTGGATGCCCCATACATGCCGGCGAACAGGTGCTGGTCATGCTCGGCTCGGCCAACACCGACGAAAAAACCATCAGTGATGCGGAATCCGTCCAACTCGACCGGAAGGCCAACCGGCACTTCAGTTTCGGCGGCGGAGTGCACCGCTGCCTGGGCTCACACCTCGCTCGGGTCGAACTGCAAACCGCCCTGCGCGTCTGGCATGAACGTATCCCCGAATACCACACCAAACCCGGTATCGAACTAGACTTCACGCCTGGCGTTCGCGCCGTGCAGAGCTTCCCGATGATCCTGCGGACCCAAGTGCATGATGGTGAACTTGCCGCATCGACCGGCGTCTAGGCCTGCCGATGGTTGACATGCTTCACGAGCGGCGCGACGGCGCTGTGGCGTGGCTGACATTCGACCGACCCGAGCGCCTCAACGCATTCACGGGCACCGGGTATCACGAGCTCGGAGTCGCGCTGCAGCGTCTCGCCCACGATGACCGGGCACGAGCGGTGGTGCTGACCGGAAGTGGACGAGCTTTTTCTGCCGGCGCCGACCGATCACTCCTTGACGCCGCGGCGCCAGACACCGTGCGACAGCATGCCGGTGACGAATTTCTGCGACTTCTCGACGTTCTCGGCAGATTCGAAAAACCCTTGCTCGCCGCCGTCAACGGGGTCGCGGTTGGGTTCGGCTGCACACTGCTGCTGTACTGCGACCTCGTGCTCATCGCGGAAACCGCCCGGCTGAGGTTTCCGTTCACCGCGTTGGGCATCGTGCCGGAGGCGGGCAGCTCAGCGCTTCTACCCACGAGAATGCGGTGGGCGGATGCAATGTGGGCGATGCTCTCCAGCGAATGGATCGACGCAGCGGCCGCCTTCGAAACTGGCCTGGCCTGGCGCGTGGTTCCGGATGCCGAACTCCTCGAGCAGGCCTCGTCCGCGGCCGCATTGATCAGCACGCACGATGTGAACTCCGTGGCGGCTACCAAACGACTCATGACCAGCGGGCGGCGCGATGCGGCGCTCGACGCGGTCAAGCGTGAACTCATGGAGATGCAAGCACTCCGACGTCCTTGATGAAGCGTGGGGCGGCAAACAAGAATCTACGGTGCGCGACGAGGACAGCAATGCGCTGCAGCGCATTTCGTGAGCCTTGTTTGAAGTATGGCCTCCTTGCACGGTGGTCAGATGCGTTGTCAAAGGGCAGCGGCGGCGGCTTCGGCAACAGCCAGGTCCTGTTTGCCGCTCCCGCCGCTGACACCGACGGCGCCTATTATCTGGCCGGCACGCCGTAGGGGGATTCCTCCTGCGAAAATCATGACCCTGCCCCCGTTGGAGACGTGAATTCCGTAGAACTGACCGCCTGGACCGGCGTCGACCGCCAGCTCATCGGTAGCGAGGTCGAATGCCCGGGCCGTGAAAGCCTTATTTATGGAGATGTCGACGCTGCCGATCCAGGCGCCGTCCATCCGAATGTGGGTCACAAGGTTGCCGCCGACGTCGACGACCGCGATATTCGACGGGGAAGAAATCTCGTCGGCTTTGGCCCTGCCCGCGGCAACCACTCGTTGTGCGTCGTCAAGAGAAACCGATGTCACATTGAGAGTCATTGCGCACCCGATTCGCCAACGAACTTTCCCTGAAACGTGTTCAACATCGGAATCCGTCCTATCAACCCGTCGCAAGTTGCGGCTTGAGCACCACCTTGGTCCAACCGTCGTCGCGGGCGTCGAAGTGCTCGTACGCGCTCGGGGCCTCAGACAACGGCAGCTCGTGAGAGATGATCCACGATGGCTTGGCCTTGCCTTCGTGGATCAAACCACGCAACTCACGGTTGTAGTGCTTGACGTTGGCCTGACCGGTTCCCATATGTTGGCCTTTGACCCAGAATTGGCCCATTTCGAAGGTGATCCTGCCCTTTTTTCGGTCTTCGTCCGGCGCGCCTGGGTCCTGTGGCAGATACAAGCCCACCACGCCGATTCCGCCGGTGAATTTTACTGTCCGCACGAGGTCCCTGAGTACCATCGAGGGATCCTCATGGCCCTGGGGGTCATGGGCCTGATAACCGATGCAGTCGCAACCGCAGTCGGCGCCAGCGCCCTTGGTCTGTTCCAGGATCTGCTCGACGGCAGATCCCTTTGAATCGTCGATCGTGATGACGCCGATTTGTTCGGCCAGCTTCAGTCGGTCTGGGTGACGATCGACGATCATCACTTTGGCCGCGCCCTTGATCATCGCTGAATGGGCAGCCATCAAACCGACCGGGCCCGCGCCATAAATGACGATCTCGTCGCCGGGCTGCAGTCCGGCGAGTTCGGTACAGTGCCAGCCGGTCGGGAAGATGTCCGACAGCATGACGTAGTCGTTTTCCTTCTCCTGCGCGTCGTCGGGCAGCTTCAGGCAGTTCGAGTCGCCGAACGGTACCCGCAGGTACTCGGCTTGGCCGCCGTTGTACGGGCCCATACCCGCGAACCCGTAGGCCGCCCCAACCATGTCCGGGTCGGGATTGGTGGTCAGGCAGAAAGCCGTCAGCCCTTTCTCGCAATTGCGACAGAAACCGCAGCTGATATTGAACGGCAGGCAAACCCGGTCGCCGACAGCTACCGAGGTCACGGCGGATCCCGTGTCGACAACTTCGCCGAGGTTCTCGTGGCCGAGGACCCTGCCAGTGTCCATCGCGGTCCGGCCCTCGTACATGTGGAGGTCAGATCCGCAAATATTGGTAGTGGTGATCCGGACAAGGACATCCGTGGGCTCTGAGATGACCGGGTCCGGAACGTCCTCGACGCCGACGTGCCTGGGCCCTTCGTAAACAACAGCCTTCATGTTCTCTCCCAACGAAAATCCGAAGTCGTGCGCAGACGATTGCGCAACATCCAGCAACCCACGCTCTCAGATGGTGGCTCTGACATCTTCGTCCTGCCGGGTCGAGTTTTCGGTGTCTGTGTGGCCCCGCGAGACGCTAGACCAGCCTGCAAGTCGTCACTGACGGGCGTAGAAACCACTGGCAGTAGCTAGATTCCACGGGTTGGCCGTCATCAGCCACTCATGGGGCCGAACGGGGTCATCCGGTGTTGACGGGACCGGCTGGGCGGCGATGGTTAGCGCGGGCAAAGCCCAGCTGTCGAACATGGATGCCCATTTAGTCTTGTCATCGCCGATGTTCGCCGGCCACGACTCGCATGCCCAGAATGAGCTCGGCACGGCTGTCACGGTGACTGTCGTGTCGATCGGGAAATTGCCTTAGCCGGCCAAATTTTGGGCTACGCGCGCACTCTGCGCGGTTTGCGAGGCGGACGCCTACCGGCTATGACGCCTGGACCCCGAAGAACCACACTGGTCCCGCAGTTGTGCACTCTCAGGTCGAAGTGCGGTGTGTGATGCCGCAAGCAGAATAGGTCAATCCGGCGGAGCGGTGGTTTCCCCTTTCAGCCCGGACCTTTGCGACAAGGCGGTTGAACAATGAACCCAGCTCGGTCAATACCCTTGCGCTCAGGCGAGAAGATCGCCGCCCTCGGGCAGGGAACCTGGCATTTTGCCGAAAGTCCAGCGCGGTGGGCCGAGGAGGTGGCCTCGATCCGGCTCGGCGTCGACTTGGGGATGACGGTGATCGACACCGCGGAGATGTACGGCGATGGCGCGGCGGAAACCTTGGTAGGTGAGGCGATCGCCGGACGGCGCAGCGAAATTTTCCTCGTCGACAAGGTGCTGCCACACCATGCGACCCGGGTAGGCACCGTTCGCGCGTGCGAGGCAAGCCTGGTCAGGCTCGGCGTTGACTACATCGATCTCTACCTCCTGCACTGGCGGGGCCGCATCCCGCTGGTCGAGACGATCGAAGGCTTCGCCGACTTGAAGCAGAACGGGATGATCCGCCACTGGGGCGTGAGCAATCTCGACATCGACGACATGATCGAACTTTCGGGCATCCCAGGCGGTGATGAGGTTCAGGCCAATCAGATCCTCTACAACCTGGCCCGCCGAGGCCCGGAGTACGCGCTGCTGCCGTGGCTGGCCCAACATCGGATCCCGCCCATGGCCTACTCGCCGATTGAGCAGGGCCGGCTGCTGGAATGCCCGGCACTGCAACCGATTGCGCTGCAACACAATGCGACTCCAGCACAGATCGCGCTAGCTTGGGTGCTTCAACACGATGGCGTCAACGCTATTCCACGCGCCGGAACGCCTTCCCACGTTCGGCAAAACGCCGCGGCCCGCGACATCGAGCTCACCCGCGACGACCTGCATGCCCTCGACCGGGCGTTCCCGCCGCCTACCCGGCCTCGCCCGCTCGAGGTTCTGTGACAGCGTTGTCCATTCGCTGGGCTACGGTGGCGGAGTTCAGGTCATGAGATAGTTGTTGACCTGCCGGATCGACATGGCCCCCTCGCCTACCGCGGATGCCACTCGCTTCACCGACCCGCTGCGCACGTCTCCGGCGGCGAAGACACCGGGCATGCTGGTTTCCAAGAAGACCGGGCGGTGGACCGCGGTCAGTCCGTCGACTCCGGCAATGCGATTCGCTGCGGCCTGCCCGGTTTCGATGAAACCGTGGTCGTCGAGAGCGACCGTGCCGGCCAACCACTCGGTGTTCGGGTCCGCCCCGATGAACACGAAAAGTGCACGCGCCTCGATAGACTCCCGCTCACCGGTCTGAGTGTTCTCGGCCACAACGCTTTTCAACGCTCCGTCGCCGTCGACTTCGCGGACTTCGGTGTTGAGACGGACCGTCACCCGCGGCTCCTGGACTATCTGGTCAACGAGGTAGCGTGACATGCTTTTGCCCAGGTCGTCTCCCCGCACCAGCAGATACACCCGCGAAACGTGAGTCGCCAGGAACACCGTCGCCTGCCCGGCGGAGTTACCGGCCCCGACGATAACGACCGGGCCGTCACCACACAGCAGCGCTTCCTGATAGGTCGCGGCGTAATACACCCCGTTACCGTGAAACGCTTCGATCCCCGGGACGGCCAGGCGGCGATAACGTGCTCCGGTGGCCAGCACCGCGGCACGGCCGACGGCCACAGTGTCGTCGGCGAACGTGATCTGGAGCTGTCCGCCGTCGGATTCCAGCCGGGTGGCCTCCGCGGACACCGAGACTCGCGCGCCGAATTTGTTGGCCTGCAGGAACGCCCGCTCGGCGAGGTCAGACCCGGAGACTCCGGCCGGGAAGCCCAGATAATTCTCGATGCGCGACGACGTGCTCGCCTGGCCGCCGACGGCGATTCGCTCGATCGCCGACGTCCGCAACCCGTCCGAAGCTCCATACACCGCTGCACCCAGACCGGCCGGACCGGCGCCCACCACGATCAGGTCGCGTTCGTCGCTGATTACGTCCGGCACGGTGAGGCCCACTAACCGGGCAAGCTCGACATTGCTGGGATTGCGCAGCACCCTGGTGCCCAAGATCACCACTGGCGTGTCCTCGGGCCGAATGCCGAAACGGTGCAGCAGCCGCTCAGCGCTGGGGTCACGTTCCAGATCCAGCCATCGGTGTGGTAATCGGTTGCGGGCGGCGAACTCTCGCAGACGGGCGGTGTCGGGCGAGAAGCACGACCCGATAATCCGGAACCCGACGCCCTGCCCGATCAACAGGGAACGGCGCACCAGATATGCACGCAAAATCAGATCGCTCAGAACTTGGTCGTGGGCGACGAGAGCACGCACGCGGCTGGTGGGAACCGCCAACACCTCACCCTCGACCACGACGATCGCGGTGTAGAACGCCGGCTGCCCTTCCAGATCGCCCAGCTCGCCCAGGAACCTACCGGGTCCGTGCACGCGCAGCACCTGTCTCTCACCCGACTCGTCATCGGCGACGATTGCGACTTTGCCCGACAAAATCAAAAACAACTCGTCGGATCGCATCCCCTCGCGAATCAGGATCTCGTCAACGCCGACACGCCGCCTGGTACCACCAGGGAGCAATGTCGCGATCTGGTCCTCGGTCAACCGTGGGTATGCACCGAACAGGTCCGGGGTCTCCTCCCACTCCTGGGTGCCCCCGACCGGTGGCTCAACGGACGTTACGTCAGACATCAGCCACCTCAGACATAGATTTCATGGACATAACACCAACGCCATGATTCGCCGGGCTCGAACGATTGGACGATGGGATGGCCCACTGTGTGGGCGTGTTTGCGAGCGTGGCGCATCGGAGACGAGTCGCAACATCCGACGTGCCCGCAGCTCAGGCACAGCCGAAGATGCAGCCACGGGGTATGCAGACGCAAACATTCCTCGCAGCCGTCGGGAGTTCTGGGAGTGACACGGCGGATGGCCGCCAAGTCGGGGTCGATGAATGTCGACGTCATGATCGCGCCTCCTTGGTTGTCGTTGACACCGCCTGGTCAAGCCAATCACGCAGTGCAGCAATGGGTGCGGCGCCCGACTGACGTGCCAGTATTTGCCCGTGGTCAAGGAGCAGCAGTGTCGGCACTGCCTGCACCGTGAACCGCTGCGAAATCGCCGGTGCCTTGTCCACATCGACCTTGACCAGTTTGAGTTGTCCGGCGCGTTCGGTGGCGAGCTGCTCCAGCGCCGGACTCACCATGCGGCACGGTCCACACCAGGTCGCCCACAGGTCGACAAGTACTGGAACCGAAGCCTTTTCGGCAACGTCGGCGAAGTCCCTGTCACCGGCCGCAGCAATCCAGGGCAGCCACTGGTGACAGTTGGCGCACCGGGGCTTCCCCGCGGCCGCCGCGGGTACTCGGTTGCGTTTTCCGCAGTGCGGGCATGTCACGATGTCTGTTTCCATGGCGCCTTCTCCGTCAGGCCGCCAGGGCCGGTTCCGAATAGGCCACGGCGAGTTCGCCATTCTCCACGGTGACGCGGATCTTGCCACCGGCCGCGATGTCGCCGCGTAGCAACGCCCGGCCGATCTTGGTCTCCACCTCGTGGGCGATGTAGCGGCGCAGCGGCCGCGCCCCGTACACCGGATCGTAGCCGTGTTCGGCGATCATCCGGCGAGCGTCCGAGGTGATGTCCAGCTCAATTTGCCTTTCCGCCAAGCGATCCCGCAGCTCGGCCAGCTGCAGCTCGACGATCCGTTCGAGCTGCGGCATCGACAGCGGGGTGAACAACACGATGTCGTCAACCCGGTTGAGGAACTCGGGCCGGAAGTGTCCGCGCAACTCGGCCATTACCCGGTCGCGGGCGTCGGGCTTGATCTCGCCGTCCGCGGTGACGCCGTCGAGCAGGTAATGCGATCCGATGTTGGAGGTCATGATGACCACCGTGTTGCGGAAGTCGATCTGACGTCCCTGCGCATCGGTGAGCCGACCGTCGTCGAGCACCTGCAGCAGGGTGTTGAACACATCGGCGTGCGCCTTCTCGATCTCGTCGAAAAGCACGACCGAGTAGGGCTTGCGCCGCACCGCCTCGGTGAGCTGACCGCCTTCGTCGTATCCGATATACCCCGGTGGCGCGCCAACCAACCGGCTTACGGTGTGCCGTTCCTGGTATTCGCTCATGTCCAGGCGCACCATGTTGTCCTCGCTGTCGAACAGGGCGGCCGCCAGCGTTTTCGCCAGTTCGGTCTTGCCGACACCGGTGGGCCCGAGAAAGATGAACGAGCCGATCGGCCGGCGCGGGTCCCGAATTCCCGATCGGGCCCGGATCACCGCATCGGCGACGAGTTGCACCGCCTCGTCCTGGCCCACCACCCGTTCGTGCAGGATTTCGTCGAGCCGCAACAGCTTTTCGCGTTCGCCCTCCTGCAGGCGGGCCACGGGTATCCCGGTCCAGGCTGCCACGATTTCGGCGATCTCGTCGGCGGTGACGACCTCACGCAACAGCGGCCGCTCTCCCTGCTTGGCCTTGAGTTGGTCTTCGGCCGCTTGCAGCTTACGTTCGAGCTCCCTGATCTGTCCGTACCGCAGTTCCGCTGCCCTGTTCAGGTCGTAGTTGCGCTCGGCTTCCTCGGCCTCATGCCGCAGTTGCTCCAACTGTCCCCGCAATTCCTGCACCCGGCGGATCGCCTGTCGCTCGGCATCCCACTGCGCGTGCCGCGCATCGGCCTCCGCCCGCAGATCGGCCAGTTCTTTGCGGAGTTCCTCCAGACGGGCCTTGCTGGGCGGGTCGGTCTCTTTCGCGAGTGCGGCCTCTTCGATCTCCAACCGGGTCACGCGCCGCGTGATTTCATCCAATTCCGCAGGCATCGAATCGATCTCGGTCCGCAGACGCGCACACGCCTCGTCGACCAGGTCAATCGCCTTGTCCGGAAGGAACCGGTCGGTGATATAGCGGTGCGAGAGCGTCGCCGCCGCTACCAGCGCACCGTCCTGGATACGGACACCGTGGAATACCTCCAGACGTTCACGCAGCCCCCGCAGAATGGAGATGGTGTCCTCCACATCGGGTTCGTCTACCAGCACCGTCTGGAACCTTCGCTCCAGGGCGGCGTCATTCTCGATGTGCTTGCGGTACTCGTCGAGGGTGGTGGCGCCGATCATATGCAGCTCACCGCGGGCCAGCATCGGCTTGAGCATGTTGCCCGCGTCCAGCGAACCTTCCGTTGCTCCGGCGCCGACCACCGTGTGCAACTCGTCGACAAACAGCAGGATTCGACCCTCGCCGGCCTTCACCTCTGACAGCACCGCCTGCAGCCGTTCCTCGAATTCGCCCCGATACTTCGCACCTGCCACCAGCGAACCCATGTCGAGGGAGAAAATTGTCTTGTCCCGCAGGCCTTCCGGGACATCGCCGCGCACGATCCGCTGGGCCAGGCCCTCCACGATCGCCGTCTTGCCGACTCCGGGATCGCCGATGAGCACCGGATTGTTCTTCGTCTTACGGCTCAGGATCTGGATCACCCTGCGGATCTCGGCATCTCGGCCGATCACCGGGTCCAGCTTGCCGGCGCGGGCTTCGGCGACCAGGTCGCGGCCGTATTTCTCCAGCGCTTCATAGGATCCTTCCGGCGTCGCCGAGGTGACCCGCTGGTTGCCCCGCACTGTGGTCAGCGCCCCGAGGAACGCGTCACGGGTCACGCCGTGGGACGCCAGAATCCGTCCGCTGGCCGTGGAACTGCCCTCTTCGGCGAGCGCGATCACCAGGTGCTCTACCGAGACGTATTCGTCCTTGAGCCGCTTGGCTTCCCGTTCGGCCGCTTCCAAAAGCTTGGCCAGCCTCGCGGTGATCGACACCCGGCCCGGCTCGGCGCCGGGGCCGCTGACCTTCGGCCGGCGGTTGAGCTCACGTTCCAGATCGGCGCGCAGCGCCGCGGTGTCGGCGCCCGCCTGGTCCAGTAGCCGCGGCACCAAGCCCTGCGGCTGGTCGATCAGCGCCAACAGCAGGTGCTCACCGTCGACCTCGACGTGGCCCATCCGGGTAGCCAGGGCCTGCGCCTCCTGCAACGCCTCCTGCGACTTCTGGGTCAGCTTATTGATGTCCACAGCGATGTCCTCCTTTGGCGGGCTGCAGATTCCAGTTCTTCGATCCGGTCCAACAGGTCGAGCACCAACCCGATCGCCGCGTAGTTGAGCCCGAGACCTATTCGGAGCCGCTGAATGCGGGCGACGGTGCGCAGCGCCGACGCGTCGAAGCCAAGCTGGTCGCGGGGTATTCGTTGACAAGGCAGCAGCCCCAGCGCGACGAATCTGCGCACCGTGTCGGGGTGCAAGCCGGAGCGCCGGGCAAACGTGTCCAGATCCATTCCGGGTCGCCGCGCCAACGCGTAGCGTGCTGATGGGGCCGTCGTGGTCATCGCCCGCTCCTCGGGTTGAACGTGGACACCGTGGCCAGCTGCTCGAACAACTCGCGTTCGGACTTCGTGGGTTTCGGTGGCACGACAACCTTGACCTCGGCGTAGAGGTCGCCGGATTTGCCATGCGGATTGGGCATCCCTTCGCCGCGAAGCCGCAGCCGCCTGCCCGTCGACGAACCCGGCGGCACCTTGACTTTCGCCTCGCCGGCCGGGGTGTGGACAGCAACAGTGGCACCCAGCACCGCCTCCCACGGCGACACCGGCAGATCGGTCACGATGTCGCGCCCGTCCAGCCGGAACCGGCGATCCGGCTTGATCCGCACGACCAGATACAGGTCCCCGGCCGGTGCGTCGCCGCTGCCCCTGCCGCCCTCGCCGGCGAGCCTGATGCGCTGTCCGTCGACCACCCCCGCAGGGATAGTCACCTGATAAGTGCGACCGTCCAGCGTGATCGAACGCTGACCGCCCCGATAGGCCTCCTCGACACTCAGCTCGAGCTCGGCCTGCTGGTCGGCACCGGGAATCGGCCCGAATCCGCCCCCGCCACCGAAGAAGTCACCGAAGAGATCTTCGATATTGATGCCGCTGCGGCCGCCGAAGCCCTGACCGACGCGCACCCTGGTGCCGGACGGCGCGCCGGCACGGAAGCCGCCGAACCCCGCGCCGACCCGCTCGTCGTAATCCTCGGGCACCCGGCGGAAATCTTCACCGAATCGGTCGTAACGTTTCCGGGTGTCGGGATCGGAGAGTACCTGATAAGCCTCGTTGAGCTCCTTGAACCGATCCTCGGCGCCGGGGGCGGAGTTGACGTCGGGATGGTATTTGCGCGCCAACGTCCGAAACGCCTGCTGAATCTGCTCGTGCGTCGCGTCGCGCGACACCCCGAGAACCTCGTAATAGTCACGCGCCACGGCGCTTTCACCCCTCGCGGCCGCTGACGACCACGGCCGCCGGCCGCAGCTGCTGAGATCCCTTTCCGTAACCCGGCCGTAGCACCCCAAGCACCGTTCCCGGTGCGCTGTCGCCGTTGTCGGTTACGTTAACCACTTCGTGTCGCTCCGGGTCGAACGGCACACCCGTCTCGGCGTCGCGCGGATAGCCGAGGCCCTCCAGCACCTGCACCGCCTGGTCGAGGATGGCTCGCACGCCCGCGATGACCGAGTCGGCATCGCCTCCCGAATGGTGCAGCGCCCTTTCCAGATTGTCGACGACAGGAAGCCACGCGCCGGCGACCTTGGAGCGTTCGAGTTTGCGCTCGCGGTCGAGTTCACGGGCATACCGCTTGCGCAGGTTGTCCAAGTCGGCGAGTGCGCGCTTCCAGCGATCCTCCAGCCTCGCCAGCTCGATATCCGAGTTACCCTGCGGTACAACGGGTTCCGACGATGAGGCACCCGGCGTTTCGACTGGGCCGTCGCGGTTCTCCGGAGTTGTCGACTGTTCTGCGGGGGTACCCACTGCAGTTCAGCCCCGGTCGAATTCGGCGTCGACCACGTCGTCGTCAGCTGCCTGCGAACCTTGGCCGTTACCGCCGGGGTGGCCATCTCCCGCAGTTGCCGGCGCGGATTGCAGCCCGTAGAGCACCTGCTGCAACTCCGACGTCAGCGACTGTACCCGCTCCAGCGGCGCCTCCTCCTTGATCACCTGCCGCGCGTCGCCGATCAGCATCTCGGCACGCGCACGATCGTGCGGCGGCACCGAGTCGCCCAGCTGGCTCAGCTTCCGCTCTACCTGGTAGGCAACCGAATCGAGTTCGTTGCGTGCCTCGACCGTCGTGCGCAACTGCTCGTCTTCGCGGCGGTTCGCCTCGGCCTCCGAGATCATCCGGTCCACCTCGGATTTGTCCAGGTTCGACTGCTCGCTGATCGTGATGCTCTGCTCGGCGCCGGTGTCTTTGTCCCCTGCCGTCACGTTCAGGATGCCGTTAGCGTCGATGTCGAAGGTGACCTCGATTTGCGGCTCACCCCGTGGCGCCGGGCGGATGTTCTCCAACTTGAATCTGCCGAGGGCGCGGTTGTCTCTCGCCAGCTCACGCTCACCCTGCAGCACAACGACATCGACTGCGGGCTGGTTGTCTTCGGCAGTGCTGAACACCTCGCTGCGGCGGGCCGGGATCGTGGTGTTGCGTTCGATGAGCTTGGTCATTACCCCGCCGCGGGTTTCCACTCCCAGCGACAGCGGTGTGACGTCGAGCAGCAAGACGTCGGACACCTCACCCTTGAGCACACCGGCCTGGATGGCGGCCCCCAGGGCCACTACCTCGTCCGGGTTGACGCTCATGTTGGGGTCCTTGCCGCCGGTGAGGCGACGGACTAAAGCCTGGACGGCGGGGATGCGAGTCGACCCGCCGACCAGGATGACCTCGTCGATGTCGTTCGCCGTGACCTTGGCGTCGGCCATCGCCTGCTTCACCGGACCCATGCAGCGTTCCACCAGGTCGGCGGTGAGGTCGTCGAACTTAGACCGCATGATGGTCGTCGTCAGATGCTTCGGACCGCTTGCGTCCGCGGTGATGAAGGGCAGGTTGACCTGAGTCTGCGCTACCGAGGACAGCTCAACCTTGGCCTTCTCGGCCGCTTCGAACAGGCGCTGCAACGCCTGCGGATCCTTGCGCAGGTCGATGTTGTTGTCGCGTTGAAATTCGTCGGCCAGGTAGTCGACCAGTCGGCGGTCGAAGTCGTCGCCACCGAGGTGCGAATCACCGGCGGTGGCACGCACCTCGACCACGCCGTCGCCCACGTCCAGCAGGCTGACATCGAATGTGCCGCCGCCCAGGTCGAAGACCAACACGGTCTCGTGGCCTTTCTTGTCCAATCCGTAGGCCAGCGCCGCGGCGGTGGGCTCGTTGATGATGCGCAGCACTTGCAGGCCGGCGATCCGCCCGGCGTCCTTGGTGGCGTTGCGCTGGGAGTCGTTGAAGTACGCCGGAACAGTGATCACCGCTTCCTTGACCCGCTCGCCCAGGAACTTGCTGGCGTCGTCGACGAGCTTGCGGAGCACTAGCGCGCTGATCTCCTCCGGCGAGTATTTCTTACCGCGTACCTCGAAGCGGACAGCATCGTCGTCGCCCTTGACGACGTCGAAACTGACCGCCTTGGCCTCTTCGGAGATTTCGTCGAAGCGCCGGCCGATGAACCGTTTCGCAGAATAGATGGTGCCCTTGGGATTCATTATCGATTGCCGTCTGGCCAGTTGGCCGACGAGGCGTTCACCGCTTTCGGTGAACGCCACCACTGACGGCGTGGTTCGGGCTCCCTCGGCGTTGGGGATCACGATCGGCTCGCCGCCCTGCCAGGCTGCTATTACCGAGTTGGTCGTGCCGAGGTCGATTCCTACTGCTGTTGCCATTACCTGCCCCTTTGGTTTGCGCTGCCACTCAGCAGCTGCGCCGCGCGGTCAGCCTGATCGACATCGACGACGACGTCGAAGTGCCTGGGCTGCAGCGACCGCACGGCGGTGAAATCGCGCCGACCGGCTTGAAACGCGTACATCACAAGACCGGCCAACGCGCCGACGACCGCACCGAAAATGGCGCCATAGCAAGCCAGCACCAAACCCGCGATCAACGGGTACCACCAGTTGAACAGGCCGAAGATCCAGCCGATCAATGCCCCGGTCAGTGCGCCGGCGGCGGCACCGCGCAGCGCGGCCCACCCGTAGTTCATCCGACCGGTCACCTGTTCGACCAGCTCCAGATCACGGCCAACAACAGTGACCCGCTCTACCTCGAAATGTTGATCCGCAAGGTAGTCGACGGCCCGCTCCGCGTCTTCATAGTTGTCGAAGGTCGCGATGACCCGGCGGGCGGGTTCATCTGGTCGGACTGCGTCCGGGGCCACCGCGTGCGTGGTGTCAGCCATCGTAGTACCTAAGCGTTAACCTGTTGCTTGACTTCGGATTTCGCGTCAACTGCGTGCGGTGTTTCAGTCGACCGGCCGATTTGGATCTTGCGGGGCTTGCTCGCTTCCGAAACCGGAATTGTCAGTGTCAGCACGCCGCGGTCGTACTGCGCCGTCAGTTTGTCCGGATCGAGGTTGTCCCCGAGAAAAAGCTGCCTACGGAACTCGCCCTGCGGCCTCTCGTCGATGATCACCTCGTCGCCCGCCTGCCGCAGAGGCTGGCGACGAGCGCTGAGTTCGATGACGTTGCGTTCGACGGTGATGTCTACATCGTCCTGGGCAACGCCCGGTACATCGATGGCGACGATGAACTGATCACCACGCCGGAAGGCTTCCATCGGCATTGTCCGCGGCGTCCGAGCGCTTGTCAGTGCCTGGTCAGCAAACCGGTCGAGTTCCCGGAACGGGTCGAATCGCATCAGAGTCATCGCATCTCCTCAAGTTTTGAGTGTTCGGAGCGCGCAAGTCGAGTGGGTCATGGCCACATCGGTACGCATATAGATAGCTAGCTTTGCAATCGGATTGGCTCTGCGTGAGCGCCCGACGGGTTGAAAACCGAGGTACGAATTCGTCCTGACAGCACGAGTGCCTTCGACAGCCGAACGAGTCCGGTCGCGCTGGCGGGTCTTTACCACTGACAGCGATGCCGATGACGTGGCCTCTCAGATGTTGCCGTGCAGGTCGCGCAGCATTGGCACCGAGATCACCGCGACGGCGCGCGACCAATAGTCGCCCACATAGACACGCTCACCATCTGCGCTGACCGCCACCGCCTCGGGATGGCTAAGCACCTCGAGGGTCGCTGTGATCGAGTTGGTGATGGTATCGATCACTGAGATCGTGCCGTCGCCGAAATTGGTGCTGTAGGCGTGCTTTCCGTCGGGGCTGAGCTGCAGACCTCTGGGTAGGTCGCCGGCGACGAGCTCGTATGCGCTAGTGGTCGTCGTGTCGATCACGGTCAGTGAATGCTCATTGGTCACATAGACGTGGGTGCCGTCCGGGGTGAACACCGTGCCGAGCGGAGCGTCCCGCAGGCCGACCGTCCTAACGGTGCAGGTCGCCAGGTTGACCATCGAGACCGAACGCGTGTCGTAGTGGGTGACGCACAGGCAGGTGCCGTCCGGACCCACGGTTACTGACCCCGGACAAGCGCCGATGGCGATGGCGTCGGCCACGGTACCGCTGGCAGCATCGACCATAATTAGGCGGCCCGGCGGATATTGGTAGTAGGCGCGGCGGTCGTAGGAAATCGCATAAAGTCGCGTCCCCGCGGGGTTGAGCGCAAGTCCGGCGACGTCGTCGATGGGTATGTTGAAACCTGTTGACTCGCTGGCAATGTCGATTGCCGTCACGAAATCAGCGGCCCCTCTATCGGGGGTCTGGCGATGGACAGCGTACAAGTAGTGCCCGTCCGGGCTGACCACCACATCCGAAACAACGCAGTCTCGCAGGACTCTGACCGTGTAGATGTCGGTGTCGACGACCGACACCGATCCCCCGCGCCGGCTGACAATCAACTGTTTGCCATCGGCGTCCATCAACAGGTTTGTCGCATGATCGGGCAGCGGAATGCCTGCCACCACTCGGTTCTCGCTGTTGAGGACCATGACCGACTTGGATAGGGCTACATAGGCATGCTCGCCATCGCGGCTCACGGTGATGTCGTGGACGCGGCCTTTGACCGGGATCGTCGAAATGGCGGTTTCCATGGGTTCGCCGTCGTTGGTATTAATCAAAGGCGCCCGATCCAGCCCCTGGCCGACGCGGACCGGCCGAAGATCATCTGCACCTGCGGTAGTTCCCTCGGCAAACCAGGTTCCGGCGGGGGAAAGAGTCGCGACATCCCCTAGCGCGCAGTACGAATTGGTGCCGCCAGCGCCACCCCGACCGCTCGTACGTCGGAGAAATGCCACCATTGACGAAGTCTGGCAGTCAGGGATTACCTGCGCATGCTCCCGATGGGCCGAAAACCAACGGTCTGAACTGCTTTGCCGGGGTTAGCAGCTACGCCGGACGGACCGGGCAGGCCGAACAGATCTCGCGACGGCGCATGTGGGAACTGCACCGGATCGCCGGAGCGACAATTGAATTCGACCACTGCAGGACGTGATCCGATTCGCAAGCAGACACCAACATGACGCACCCATATAGGAAGTCGAGGCCAGGCTGCGGCAGTAGTGCGCAATTTTCATCGCCCTGGCATCGCCAAACCTGAGGGCCTGCTTCGTCATTTGCGGACAGGTACAAACGCGTCAGAACCATTGACCAACGTGTCGAGTGGACGCAACCCGCACAGAACTGCTTCCACCCCCACCCCGCCATCGCGGCGGCAGGTGCGCGCCGCCCCCGCTGGGCAGGGTTAATGCTCAAACCTTGCCGGCAGCTGCGCCCTCAAGTGGGCGGCCTCTCCACCGAGAGTCGATCGCGCGGTGCGTGCCGCATCTTTTCTTTGGAGCGGCTGTAACGGCTCTTCCCGGTGGACGGCAAGGTCGTTGTGGCCATCACCGCGGTCGTTCGGCCACGAAAAAGCTTGGACCCGGAGAGTGAAATGGCGGAGCCGGATTCGGCTTGACAGTACGACGCGATCATCCGTGTCGGCAGTGCACTCTAGAACCACAAGCGGTACGAATGAGGAGGTTCAGTTATGACTCTGCCTGTGCGACGTGTCGGCGCTACCCCGACGATGTGGCGCCCATTCCGTGGATTTGATGACATCTATTCCGAGTTCGACCGGCTCGTGCAGTCGCTAGTTGGTGGTACCGGCGGTGAGGGTGCATGGTTGCCCGCCGCTGATGTGTCAGAGACTGAGGCCGCCTACGTGGTCGAGATCGAGCTGCCCGGTGTGCGCCCCGAGGACGTCGACGTGGAGCTGGAAGGCAACGAACTTGTCGTGACCGGCGAAGTCAAGGAGCGCAAGCGCGAGGGTCTGCTGCGGCGGCGCACGCGTCGCATCGGGAATTTCGAGTATCGCGTGACCCTGCCTGGTGATCTTAGGGCCGATGACGTCGAGGCTTCTCTTGCACATGGTCTGTTGATTGTTCATGTACCAAAGGCGCAAACCACCAAGCACAGCAAGATCGAGGTGTCGGAATCGAGCACCAATTAAGATTCCATGACCGCGTTTTGCCCTAAACACTTCGTCGCACCAAACGTTTCGTCGCACGAAACGTTGTAGTGCCGCTTTCATCGGCTGGGCTCAGGATCGCCTCAGCCTCAGAAGATCAGCCTGAAGAAGTCGCAGGCCCGGTCCCAGTGCTGTGTCGACGGGTTTTCTACAGTCGGATCAATCAGGCGGAACGACCGCGCCAGGGCGATGCTCAACCCGCCGAAGAGCTCCAGCAACGTTCGTTCGGTGTCCTCGCTAAAAGTCACGTCCGCCGGCGGACGCCGCACCACCTGGCGCAATAGGTCCCGGACCTCATCCGCCTCATCGAGCTTGGCGAACTCGCGCATGCGTTCCTGAAGCCCTTTGGTGATCGGGAGGTCTTGGGGCACGATGACGTCGCGGCCGTTCCACTTGGCCGCGTCGCGTCCGGCGATGGCGATGCTATCGATCTCCTCGTCGACAAACTCGCGGAACCGTCGCAGGTCGTTCTTATCGACCTTGATGCCCGCGGCCGAGCGAAAGAAGCGTTCGAACAGCGGAATTCCCGTTGGATGGGTCATTCCATTACCTCCTCGGTGATCTCTCCACCGCCCGGACTAGCTTGACCCAGCTCAACAGGTCGCGCCTGAACCTGCCAGTACGAGTACGTCGCCTTCCAATTGATCTCCCGAGGCAGGTTAAACCGCTCACAACAATCCATGTGCGGAACCTGCTCACGGCAACCGACGCCGGAAGCCGTCGTTTTTTCGCCGATACCGATTCCGGGAGAAATTGGCCCACGCAACGGCAAGCGCATCTAGATCACAAAATCCCTCCACCAGGCGTCCACCCAGTGATCGTGTGCGCCGCGGCAGGCGCGAAACCCTTTGAGGGCCGCGAGTCATGGCTTACGCCGCATTGCCGGTCGCAGGCCTCACGCGGACGCGGACCCTTTTCACCTCGCCGCGCATGCGGACCGCCGATATGATCTCGAACGCCCCGATGACAATCAGGAAGACCCCCACCGCGAGGGCCAACGTGACGATCGACGTGAACGGTGCCGCGAGCACGATTATCCCGGCGAACAGACTGAGAATGCCGAAGAAGACCCGCCACCCGCGTGCCGGCATCCCAGGATGGCTGATAGCGGCGACTGTCGTCGCGACGCCATGGAAGATAAAGCCGATGGCGATCCAAATCGCCATCAACAGCACCGCATACGCCTGGCCGAAGTGTCGAAAGGTCAGTATCGCAACGATCAACGCCGCGCCGGCGCTGATGAAAAGTAGAATCCGACCTCCCGCAGATACCGGCAACGTGAAGGCGGCGAACACCTGGGCGCAGCCGATTGCGAGCAGATACACCCCGAATAGCACGGACGCGACCAGTATCGAGATGCCGGGCCACACCAAAATCAGCACGCCGAGTATGACTGCTACCAGCCCCGACGCCAGCGCTGCTTTCCATGCGTGCGGCCACAATTTTGTCGTGTCGATCTCAGGCTTTTCCGCGTGTCCCAAGTTAACCACTTCTGCACCTCGTTGGTCGTCTGGTAAGGATTTGCTGGCAGCGCGGCTCCGCCAAGACGTGCCGCACGTCGGTCAAGCGGTCACCATGTTCTCCATTTGGGCGTGACGGCGGCGGCTCCGGAGTCACAAGGGCCCTGCGAACCATTGCATTGCCCACTACACAGTCTGACAATCCCCATCGTTGTCGCGTCCACCCACGAGGCCGAACATTTCACGCGTGATTCGTGCTCGCAGTACAACGGATGTCGCCTCGGGCCTGGTCCATCCGTGTAAGGGCTACGAACACCGGTCACGACACCGAATTAGAAAGCCACGGCACCTAGCTGGTCTAACACTGCGACGTGTCGAGGACGCGCTTCGACCCGATGGGGCACAAACACCTGGGTGATTCGGTCCTCCAAGGTTGGTGCGCGCCTCGCCAAACACCGGCTGGGATTAGCTCCATAAGCGCGGGTTTCGACGGCGACGATCAGAGTAGCGGCGCCGCAAACCGCTCACAGCTAGCTCTGCCGCGGGCCATGCAGGAGGCAGCAATGACTCAACCGCGTCATCATTACCACGGTGGGGCCATCATGCCCGCATACACCGGACGCTTTGAGATAAACCATATTCCGGCGCTGCGACTTCCGGCAGCTACGCAGGATCCACGGGTCGCGTACCGGTTTATCCACGACGAGCTGATGCTCGATGGAAGTTCGCGGCTGAACCTAGCGACCTTCGTCACCACCTGGATGGAACCCGAGGCCGAGCAGCTCATGACCGAGACGTTCGACAAGAATCTGATCGACAAGGACGAGTACCCGGCGACCGCTGCGATCGAGCAACGCTGCGTGAACATCGTCGCCGACCTGTTCCACGCCCCCGGATTGTCGTCCGATGACCCGGCCAGCGCGACCGGGGTGTCAACCATCGGATCCTCTGAGGCAGTGATGCTCGGCGGGCTTGCACTGAAGTGGCGCTGGCGCGCTGCGCGCAAAGCCGCGAACCAGGATGCCACCCGCCCGAACCTGATACTAGGCAACAACGTTCAGGTCGTGTGGGAGAAGTTCTGCCGCTACTTCGACGTCGAGGCGCGCTATCTGCCGATCGAGAAGGGCCGCTACGTCGTCGCCCCCGAGCAGGTGCGGCAGGCCGCCGACGAGAACACCATCGGAGCGGTCGCGATCCTGGGCACGACCTTCACCGGCGAGTTGGACCCGATCGCCGACATCGTCAGCGCGCTCGACGATCTCGCTGGCGCGGGCGGACCCGACGTACCGGTGCACATAGATGCGGCGATCGGTGGATTCGTCGCGCCCTTTTTGCACCCACAACTGCAGTGGGATTTCCGGCTCGACCGGGTGGTCTCAATCAACGTCAGCGGCCACAAGTACGGACTCACATACCCGGGCATCGGTTTTGTGGTGTGGCGCGGCCACGAGTATCTGCCAGAGGATCTCGTGTTCCGGGTCAACTATCTGGGCGGCGAGATGCCGACGTTCACGCTGAACTTCTCCCGCCCTGGCAACGAAGTAGTCGGGCAGTACTACAACTTCTTGCGCCTCGGTCGCCGCGGGTACACCAGCATCATGTCGACACTGCGCGACACCGCAGTGTGGCTTGGCAAGCAGATCGAGGCCATCCACGGGCTACAACTGGTCAGCGATGGCTCGGCGGTGCCTGTGCTGACATTCGAAGTGGTCAACGACGCCGGCTTTACGGCATTCGAACTCTCCCACGAGCTACGAGCCTTCGGCTGGCAAGTGCCGGCCTATACCATGCCGGCCAACGCCGAAGACATTGCGTTGTTGCGCATCGTGGTTCGCGAAGGCTTCAACGCCGACCTGGCTGCGCACTTTCGCGATCGCCTGGACACCGTGTGCACTAGCCTGAATAAGCAGGGCGTGCGCGCACAATCCACTCCCGCTACGTACTGAGTCCATGCTTAGTCAGCGGAAGCCGCCGATCCCACAAGCGCGTGGTCAAAAGTGAACACAGTCGACGCGGGTTTTCTCGCCCGAGCGGACGGTACTCGGACGCGTCATTAATGAAATCTCTTGCGGGCCAACAGAATAGCGGTCTCATACTCTCGAAAGTCTTAGCCATCTCCAACTCTCGCCGCTGCGCGTGAGCATCGGTTCGTTCCGCATATTCAGGGGTCGCCGTTTTGGCCTCTGATAGGACGCGCGCCAGGTGTTTCCGTCGAGCCTAGTTCGGTTCAGTCAGGTAGGACTGCCTCACTGCGACTCAACGGCAGGTAAATGGTCACGGAGTTGGCACCAGCCCGAGACGGACGAGGCTTCCTGCGGTTGACAGAAGCGCTTCGTCGATTGCTCGGGGGCTAAAGCTTAGGTAGGCCTTGGCCTTTCGGTTGGACGGTCGCCCGGCCCGACCGAGGACAGGTGATGCGGCGACGGAGTCGGCGCTCACCCAGTCACGTAGGATATGTGCGGCCTGTCGCATCGTGATGGGACCGCCATCGCAGCAGGCAATGAAGCGCTGACCCGCGGCGGCGGGGTGCGTCATCGCGCGCAGGTGGAGGTCGGCAACGTCCCGCACATCAGCCACCGGAAACCGGAGGTTCGCCATCAATACCGGCTCCTCCCCTGCCATGAGCAGAGTCAGAATCGGCGCCAGAGAAGCGGAAATGTCGTCGCTGAGCGTCGGACCGAAGGTCGCGGTCGGGTTGACGACACTGAGTTCGGTTCGGCCGGCTTCCTTTTCAGCGAAGTCCCACGCCGCACGTTCGGCGAGCACCTTGGACTTGACGTAGGCAGTGATGCCTTCACCGCCGAGATCGGTCCAATCATCCTCGGTGAACTCGCGGTCGACATCGCGGTGGCCGCAGCCGATGGCGACGAACGACGACGTGAGTACCACCCGCTTGACACCCGCGTCGCGAGCGGCGCGCAGGACGCGAAGCGTGCCGTCACGAGCGGGCACGATCACCTCGTCTTCGTGGGCGGGCTCATCAGGTGGGTAAGGCGAGGCGACATGCAGGACGAAGCCGCTGCCGTCGATCGCCTCGGGCCAGCCGGCATCGGAGGTGAGGTCGGCGACAGCGAATGTGAGGTTATCGCCGGGCGTTAAGCCAGCATGCGCGAACATGTTTCGGACGTCGGCTTCGCGTTCGGCCGATCTCACGGTCGCGCAGACACGATAGCCGGCGTTCAGCAGTGCGAAGACGCAGTGAGAACCCACGAAGCCCGACCCTCCGGTGACGAGAACCCGTTCGTTCTCCATGGCGCAGCTCACCTCAGCTCGTTCGTAACATGCCGCCCTGCCATCGTGATTGCCGCCAACCAGCGATGCTTCCTTCCAACGAGATGAATTTGGCCACCCAGAATCGTCCTGCTGGGCGCATCCGTGCAATATCTTCCAGACCCGTCATGGCTCGGGTGGAAGAGGAAACCGCAACGACGCCGCGGCCACACACTCCGTGAGGGCCGTATCGGCGGAGACGTGTTTAATGGCGCCACCATCGTCTATGACGACCTGCACGAGTTCGTCAATCACGTCGGGCGCAGTCCGCACCGGCCCACCGGACAGTGGGCATGTATCGCCCGCGAGGGCCAACCAGTGATCGCGGTCGCAGATCACCCCGGGTGCGATCGCGCCGTCTTGAATCAAGAGGCGATCGACGGCGGAAACGCTGCCGGCCCACAGGCACCGCTCAAGGCCGAGCACGGCCAAACCCCCAGCAGCCGACGTCTCAACGACTTCTGCGACCATCCGCTCCTCCCCGGCGCGCTCGTAGCGGTCCACAACCGCGATTGCCTGCCGTTTGAGCTCGCCAAAGCCGCTCCTCGCGTCGTCGTCGACCGGGAAGGTGCCGGCGAGCACCCCCCGCAGTTCATGGGTGAGCAGGTCGAGGAAGCGCGGCAGTTCTGGGCGATGGCCGCCGACGATCAACAGCTCGAATTCGCCTCCCCGGTAGAGCTTGTCGATCGTGGTTATCACTTCGCGGAAGTGCCTTTTGGTCAGCTCCTCAAGCTTGTCCTGGTTTCGGACCGGCTTGGCGGAAAGCGACAGCGTGCCCCGCTCCTGCATTTCGTCGCGATAGAGCTCCCAGATGCGGGCACCCTCTCGGTCGACCGCGGCGACGCAACAGCGGTGGTACTCGTCGAGCACGGCCAGCATTGGGCGGACCCACGCGGTTTCGTCGACGATGACCCGCTCTCGGACCTGTCGTGGCAAAATCACTTCCTCGAAAAACCCGAGGCCGCTGCAGGAGAACAGCGCAACCGCGCCGGGGGGCCAGCGTTCCTGCCCCGCGACATCCATGATTCGGTCGATGTCACCGCGTATGGACATCCTGGCGTCGTGGCCAAGGCTACGGTCCTTGGCCATCGGCCGGATGACGTGCAGCTGACTATCCACCTCGCTGCGCAGGCTCACAACGCGCCCTTGCGGCTGGCAGGGCACTCGGGCGTACAGGGAAACAACCGGCAGGCCCTGTCCATGGAACCGCAGGATCCGGTTGACGGTATCAGCCGTGATCACGCTGTCGACGCAAGTTGGCTCTCGGTTCGACGACGCACCTGCATGAACTGATCGGCAAGCCATACCAGCGCGGCGCCATTGGGATTCACCCCGGGAATGATGTCGAGCATCTGGTAAGCGTCGGCGATGCACTTCGCGAGAAAGTCGCGCTCTCTGTCCTCGTTGGCTGTTGTCATATCTGGCTCCTGAGGGTTTGTCGGGTCCGAGATGAACACCCGGGCCTGGACTAACCTTGCCCGACTGGGCCCCCGCAGAACTCGGCACTGCAGCACAAGATGCTGGGGCCTGAATAGGCCCGACGAGACAGATGAGCTGCTACACCTCTCGGCTCGGCGCATCACATGCCGAAACCTCCCGCTGAGTTCTCTCCTTGAGACAGCTCCGCGCCAAAAATCCGACTATTCGGCGCGAGCCCTTCCGACACCCAGCCATCGCGTCATCGCGCTCGGGCTGCCGCGGATCCCGGCGTTGGTTGCTCGGTCTACGATCTCCTCGGAGCAAACTGCTCTGCCACCGTTGGCTTTCGGTTCATCGGCAGGGTAGCCTGCAGTCGCCCGCCACCATGTTTCCCGGCACCAGGCACGGCTATAGTTCCTCTACGTAGCCGTCTGACCATTCGACGCGCGTCCCGTAATCGGGGTGCGCGTAGACATGGATGGCGTAGAGATCTTCTAACGAGTCCCACCACACGCAGCTTCGCGCGCCCACGCGCCAGCGTTGCGCCACTCTGCCATCGGTGAATTCGCACATCTCGAACTGGACTTCATCGGGCTCGCCGTAGTTGGCCTGCTCACACTTTTTCTTCAACGCCTTGGCATGGGTTCGGTAGACGACCGCGGTTCTCAAAGCTGCCTCTCGCAGTATTTGCTCAAATGGGTTCCGACCTTGCGTGATCAGTTGGTCGGCGCTTCAGTGGCCTCACGCAGCGTCTTGCCGGGGCGATGACGCCACGCTTTATCGCGATGTCATTCGCTTTACTTTGACGTTTACGGTGATCACCCCGTTGGAGACACCCACGATGCCGAAGCAGCCAGCAGTCGTCCGCCCCAGAGCCTGGTTTTTTCACGTCGCCTCCCCTCGCGTCGGGTCCCTCGCTGTAGCAAAGCGGACCGATACAGCCATGTGATATCCGATAAGCGGCCCCAAATTGTCCGCTTCCCGTCAACCGGAGGCACGCAGGTTGGAGATGAACCCGGCGTTCCTGCTCGATTAACTTGGCTCTGACGGGACCACTGCTACGAATGTTTTCTGCCGACCGGCACGGTGCAGAGGTGTACACGAATGCGTTGAATGTTTCCCTGCGCGGTCCAGGCCGGTACGGCTAGCGGTAGCATGCTGGTTTGACTGAAGCGGGAGGCACGAACCGCTGACTCCAGGCTGGGAGCGAAATTTGACCGAGCTACCCTTCGACCTGGCGCCTGAGGTCCGGGCAACGGACGTCGACGAGGCGGCCAATGCCTTAGGCCGCGTCTATGTCGCCGCCGAGCTGATTCCGAACAAGACCAAATCGGTGAACATGCAGATGAATGCGGTGCAACTTCCGCTGTTTACCGCCGGCTACCTTGGCTTCGGCGCCGACATCACCATCCGGGCAAACGACGTGACTGCCTATTACATCGATGCCCCTTTGTCAGGCAGGGCGGTGAGCCGGTGGCGTGACGGCGAGCTCATCAAGACGACGACCGGGTCAGTCGCGGTGTTCACACCGGGCACGCCGTGCGTGCTTGACTGGTCCGGCGACTGCGGTCAGATCTGTCTCAAGGTTTCTGAACCGCAGATGCGAAGGCAGCTGGAAGCCATGCTCAACCGCCCTGTGCGCAAACGGATTTCGTTTGCCCGGCAGTTCAACCTGAGCACCAACGCTGCACACGATTGGTACCGCTTAGTCTGGCTATTGGCACGTGAAGCCGGGCAACCGGGCGGGCTTCTCAACCACCGGCTCGCCGTGGCGAACTTGCAGCTTCTGCTGATCCAGGGCCTGCTGCAAATACAACCCCACAATTACACCGAGGCCTTGGCTGAAAGTGAAGGGGCGGCAAGCTCCACTGCCGCAAAGCGCGCGATCGATCTGATGCACGCACACCCGGAAACACCTTGGAGCACTGCCGACCTCGCACGAGCAACCGGGGTAAGCGCACGAGCCCTGCAGCGGGCATTTGAGAGGTCCGATCAGCCCTCGCCGATGGCCTACTTGCGGCGGCTTCGGTTACATCGGGTCCACACAGAACTTGCCGCTAGCTCACCCGAGTCGGTCACGGTGACGATGGTCGCGGGCCGTTGGGGGTTCATGCACCTTGGCAGGTTCGCCAGTCAGTATCATCAGCTGTTCGGCGAATCTCCCTCGGAAACACTGCGACACCGGGTCGGCGACCCTCCCCCCGCGTCGCCGTTTTAGCTGCGGGGGTGCAGCACCTCGTGAAGGATCCTCTCAGATGTACGGGCCGTAGGAGTCCGCGGCTGCGACGAAGTTGACCCCCAGCTCGACGGCGCGCCGCAACACGGGCACGCATTCGGCGCGGTCGGCGGGCGGGCCCCGCACGCCCTTCCCCGTGAGGGGCGTCGCGCCGAAGCCGAGCCGGTTGACGGTCAGACCGCCGCCGACTGTGGCCGTTCCGGATGCTTGGGCAACAGGCTGCGTGGCTAGGCTGGCGCTCCGCACTGCGCTTTCCATTCCGGAAGTTCCTTCCGTCGCTAAACGACACCATCCCACCCTCGCACCGGCATCGCGCCCGGACTCTTCACCCTCCGAGGCCTAAATTGATGACGACAATTTGCAGCGGTGGGCTGAATTCGCGCGCACCATCACCTCAGATCGATTGTCCCGCAACGGCTATCGGTTATGGTTTGCCCTTATCCCTATTGGTTGAACCGGCGCCGTCCCGGGTACAGCGGGGATGTCAGGTCGGGAAATGACGAGGTGGGGCCATGACTGTGGATACGTCAGGACCGAAGGCGGGCATCGATCACCGTGCCGAGCTTCCAAGCTTGTACGGCGTTTTCATTCTGTCTTCATTGATGTTCGACGGTCGCCCGGCCGACGCCGTACTGGAATTGGCCGCGGAGGCAGTGCAATGCCTGGGCAAGTGCTCCACTGAAAACGCCTATCGGTTGGTCGACGGATCCCTGATCCATAACAGCGATCCTGACCGCCCGCTGGACAGCGCCCTCGACGCGGCCATCGCCGCCAGCCTGGGCATCGATCACGAGATCGTGCTCCCCGACTCGAATTGGCGATATGCGATCACGCTGCGCACCACCGATGCCGTAACCGGTGTCCTGGTTGTCCGCGCCCAGGATCCCGCCTCCTGCCACGAGTTGGTGTTGCTCAAAGCACTCGCGCAGCAGGCGGCCACCGCGATGGCAAGTGCCGACGTCATCGAAAGGGGACGACGCCAACACATCCAGCTCAGGGAGCTGACTGACAGATACGAGAAGACGATTCGCCGGATGTCACGCAGCGTGGCCGAACTCGAGCGACGGGAGCACATCCATAAGGTCCTGACCAACCTGTCCGGATCAGCGGATGCGGCCGGAATTGCAGACGCATTGCACGACCTGACCTCATTGACAGTCTCAGTCGAGGACACGTTTGGAAACTTGCGAGCATGGTCGCCCGCGCCGATTCCCACCGCATATCGGGCGGTCGGCGGGGGCAACCGCGAAGACGTGATTCGCAACGCAGGATCGCATGGACACCACAGCGACTGCGGGAACCGGATCTTCAGCCTTATCCGCGCAAAGGCAGATTTCCTCGGAGTCGTCGTGCTGCACGATCCGCAGCGCCGGGCTGATCGGCTCGATATCTTCGCGCTGGAATACGCGGCGGCGGTGTTGGCAGTGGAATTCGCCCATCAGCGCTCACTCGCAGAAACGGAATTGCGACTGAGTCGGGATCTGGTCGACGATCTGCTCGCCGGAACTGATAATGCGACGGCATATGCCCGGGGTGAGGCCCTGGGTTACAACCTGCGCAGGCCGCACCGGGTGACGGTCCTGCAATGGAGCGCCGAAATCGACGGCGCCCTCATCGCCCGGTCGGCCACTCGGTGGGCGACCTCCGCCGGTTTGCGCCCGCTTTGCGCGCGCCGCCCGTCGATGACAATCCTGCTCACCGAGGATTTGCCCGAGCCACGTTCTCTGTATCGTGCGATCTCCACGGCTGTTGGGAACGGGCGTGGGTGGATCGCGATCGGGTCGGTCGCGACAACTCCCTCCGAGCTACCGCGGTCCTTCGCAGAGGCCCGACGAACCTTGCGCATGCAGAAAGCTTCGGTAGGCCGGCACGGTTTCCGTCGCTTTGACGACCTAGGCGTGTGCCGAATCCTCGATCCGAGCGACAACAGCCCCGAGGTTCGTGAATTCTTAGCGGAATGGCTAGGCCCCCTCATGGCATATGACCAGGAGAAAAGCGCCGAACTGGTCAACACCCTGGCGCGCTATCTGGATTCCGGAGGGAATTACGATCACACGGCGCGCGCGCTCAACATTCACCGCAGTACCCTGCGTTACCGCCTCGGGCGCATCCGCGACATTTCGGGCCATGACCTGCAGAACGTGGAGACGCGCCTCAACCTTCACCTCGCCACAAAGGTTTCCGAGATGTTCGGGGAAACGCAGCCAATCATGCGGGCTACTAGCGCCGGCGAGCGAGGGCCCTCAGATGAGCGGATGCCAAAATAGTGGTTGCCGCTCGGCCGCCCGTCGGCTCCATGGGCGCCTTGCATCGCTAATCATTGACTCCGTTGCCCTCGTTGTCATGGGTAGAACGTTGTTCCCCCGCTCCCCAGCCGACCGACCAGCACCGAGACCCACTGGTGATGGGGGTGCGGCGCAGATCGGACAGCGCCGGGACGCTCGACGGATATCGAGACAACCATTTGGCTTGCTTGACTCTCTAGAAGCACTAGGGAGGTGGAGTCAGTCAGCGAGCGTGACGCAGCAGGTCAAGAGGGGGGGTCGTTCTCGTACACCGTGCAACGACTTCCCGACACCACGAGCATCGTCTACGCGACAGGTGAGCTCGACGGTGAAACACACGCGGGGATGTCCCGCACCATCGCCGACGAATTGACACAAGAGCCGGCACAGCTGGTGCTGGAGCTTTCAGGCGCGACGTCCATCGATGATGCCGCTGTCGAGGCCCTGGTCGGCGCTATGGCGCTGGCGGCAGAGTCGGACACATCATTCTGCCTGGTCATGTCGCCGACCGGTCCCATCGCGAGAGTTCTCGCAGCCGCCGATCTGCTCGAGCGGTTCGAAATCTTTGCGACGGTCGACGAAGCGCAACGTCACCGCTAGCGGTCCGCCGCGCGAAGCGTCTGTGACGGGGGTTCACCGAACAATTGACGGTACTGCTGAGCGAACCGGCCGAGGTGCACGAACCCCCACCGGCTTGCCACCGTAGTGACCGCTGAGGGCCGTGTCGGTGACGCGTCAGCGAGCTCGGCCCGGACCCGTTGCAACCGTAAGTGGCGCAGGTACGTCATAGGCGGCGGCTCGCCCGCCTTGGCGAACGCCTTCTGCAGTGCCCTCGCGCTGACACCCGTCGCGCGGGCAAGTGCCGCGGTCGTCCACTCCGATTCCGGATAGCTGCGCATCAAGTCGATTGACTGCTGCACCGTCGCTGCAGAGGTAGGCCGACCATCCTCACGGAGTGCGTGCGTGTAGTTGTGCGGCTGCGTGAGCAGTAGACCCTCAAGTAGCAAATGCTGCAAATTCGCGGCTGCGAGTGGATTCGTGAGGATTCCGGCATGGTTGCCGGCCTCTCGCGCCAGAACCGCTACCAGGCTCAGCCAACTTTGCGACGCCCTGTCCGTCAGGTCCAGCCGACGAGCGAACTCCACGGGCTTACCAATCGACCGGTCGAGCAAATGTTCTAGCTCGCGAGTCAGCTCGGCCGGGGCGATCCTGATGCCGAGCTGGCCGCAATCGGGTGACCATAGATGTTCGACGTCGGTGCCGGGTCTGAAGACCGTCGCCGACCCGGGCGAAGTGACGGTGGTTGCGTGACCATCGGGCCAATTCGTCAGGCTGTGACCCGACACTGCGACAGCGATCTGATAGCCGGGCATGTCCGCTACCCGCATCGTCGCCTCACCACCGAAGTCGAGGTAGCCGATACTGAGCAGCGGCAGCTGCTTGGCCATGACGCGAATGTGTAACGAGCCCGTACCGCTCGGAGTGATCGCGACAGGGAAAAACGCGGGCCGCAGGGCCTCCGTCGCTTCGTCGATATCCGTCGTGTCCGTTAGTTGCGCCCAATGGGACGTCAACGCGTCGAGGTGGTTCGCGACAAGTCGCTGACCGTCCTGGTTCACCGCCGCATCCGCCCTCCACCTGCGAAGTTATCGGGTCCGTATTGCCTTTCCCAATCGTGGTCATCTCACTGTATTCCCGCGTCGGCCCGTCCACGCCTCCGGGATTTAGTTAACATTCTTAACTGATGAAGCGCCCCACGGCACGTCGGGGCCCCCTTTCAGGTGAGCGGAGCCGACACGACGCATGAGGCGTTTTTAACGCCTCGGGTCGCCGAGACTCGGACACAAATGGCTCCGCGAGGTCGACGACGCTTCCGATTTATTGATCTGTTGGGTCGACGCTTGAACTCCAATCCGGTTGGCATAGTGGTACGGCAGTCACGCAATACCCGTCGGGAAATTCGGGGGAGGAATGGGTACAACGAAACCGGCTATGGGGCAATGGTTTGGGATGAGTCACGACGGTTCCCCCGAAATGGTTTCGCCGTGGTCGCGGTAGGGCACTTCGCGGATCCCGGGCAACCGCGCCACGGGCGCCGCGGTAAAGCGGTTCAGTCGACGATCGCAAAACTGGCCAGTGCGATGGTCGGCACAGCGGGCGTCGAGGACGCCCTCAGCAAGCTGACCGGTGCCTCATTGGCATTGATACCGGGCGCCGACTGCGCAAAAATTTCGATAATCGAAGACGGCCATCTGCGATCGATCACAGCGACATCGCAGCTGACCTCATCACTCGACAGCGCTCAGCAAGCGGCCGGCCACGGTCCATGCCTGGAGGCGATCACCGCAAAGAAAGCGACTTGCTGCAACGATCTGCGCACCGATACCCGATGGCCGCGATTTGCGCCTTCCGCGACCACCGCCGGGGTGCACAGCGTCTTGTCCTCTCCGATAGGCATTTCCGGTGACAACTGGGCAACGTTGACTCTTTTCGGGTTCCGAGCCGAAGCCTTCGGGCCCGACTGCGAGGCAGTTGGCGCGATGCTCGCCAACCATGCCGCGATCGTACTTATGCAGGACGAACAGGAGCGTCAATTCAAGGCGGCGCTTGCCACCCGCGACGTCATCGGGCAAGCCAAAGGCATGATCATGGAACGCTTCGGTGTCGACGCCGCTCGCGCCTTCGCGATGCTGAGAGCGATCTCGCAAAAGACCAATACCCCGCTGCGCGAAGTGGCCTCCCGAGTTGTCCACTGCGCGAAGCAATGACGCGATGAGCAACACGACGGAGCTGAGCGCGGCTGCAGCAAGTAGCTTCACCCGGGGGCCCCGCGACACAGACGGAGGGCCCATTGCTGATGCCGAAGACGTTGCGGCGCAGCTCAGTACACCAGATCAGCCCGTGGGGCCTCCCGGGCGCCGATTCGACTGGCACTCACCGTTCTTCGTCGGCCTGACCGCTTCGGCCGGTGTCGCGGTGACATACAGCGCGGTACGCGGTCTTGCGGCGGTGTCGTCGGTGCTTCTCTTGATTGGCGTAGCTTTCTTTGTAGCCTTGGGGCTCGAGCCTGCCGTGTCGTGGTTGGTCGGGAAGAAGGTGGCTCGCTGGGCGGCGGTCACCGCGGTGCTATTCGTAGTGATCGCGGTGGTGGCCGGATCGCTGGCCGCGGCCATTCCCCCGCTGGTGCAGCAGGCGCGGGAGTTCACCGACCAAGCGCCCCATTATATCCAGCACATCGGGGACCATTCGTCCTGGATCGGCCGGCTCAATGACCGCTTCCACCTCCAACAACGAATCACCGAGACAGTCAACGGCTCCGGAGGGTCGGTCGTCGGGCAGGCCGTCAAGGCGGGAAGGACGGTCTTCGGGGCCGTAGCCGACGTTGTCGTCGTCGCCGTGCTGACGGTCTACTTTCTGGCCGATTTTCCCCGGATCCGCGCGACTTTATACCGCTTCGTGCCGCACTCCCGCCGTCCCCGTGCGATCCTCCTCGGGGATCAGGTGTTCGCGAAAGTGGGCGCATATGTGTTCGGCAACATCGTCATATCGGCCATCGCCGGGGTGGCCAGCTTCGTCTGGCTCGTCATCTTCGATGTGCCCTATCCGCTGCTGCTCGGCATACTCGTTGCTTTGCTGGACCTCATCCCGTTCGGGTCGAGCGTCGCCGGTGTCATCGTCGCCGCAGTCGCACTCACCGTCTCCATTCCGGTAGCCATCACAACTCTGTTGTTCTACACGTTCTTCCGCTTCGCCGAGGACTATCTGTTGGTACCCAAGATCATCGGGCGCGCGGTCAACGTGCCGGCGGTCGCCACATTGTTGGCCGTACTCGTCGGCGGGGCGCTGCTCGGAATAGTTGGTGCGCTCGTTGCCATCCCGATAGCGGCAGCCGTTCAACTGGCCGTTCGAGAACTTCTTTTCCCCACGCTCGACAGACTGTGAGCAAGGCCGTCGGATGTTCGAACCGGAGGCGACATGACGGTCACTCGAGATGTCGACGCCACACGCGAGCGCGTCTGGGATGTTCTGGCCGACGGTTGGACCTATTCCAGCTGGGTGGTAGGAAACAGCCGAACGCGCGCCGTGAGTAGGAGATGGCCTTCGCCGGGCACCCGGATCTTGCACTCCATCGGAGCTTGGCCGGCGGTGATCAACGACGAGACCGTCGTCGAATCCTGCTATCCGCGTAAGGAACTCGTCTTGTTCGCCCGGGTGAGGCCGGCGACGGAGGCGCGCATCACGTTACGGTTGAGCAATAATGGCGCGGGCTGTCAGGTCGCAATGTCGGAATTGGCGGTGTCGGGCCCCTTGAGCTGGTTGCCCGAGACCCTCCAAGCGGCGGCATTCGCACCGCGGAATCGTGAATGCCTTTGGCGGCTAGCGCAAATTGCCGAGCGCCGGGACGCCGACGAGCTGCCAACGAAGGCAACTTAACTCAGTGACTTTGATCGTGCTGCTGCGCCGAACCGCGACCGGGCGAATGCCTGGGCTGGGCTGTAACCAGCCGGTTCCCCGGGGGGAGGTCGCACACGTCGACGCCGCCCTCCGCGTCGACAGTGAGGCTGATCCGTGTGCCGGCGAGGGGGACGTTGTGCGCACAGGCAAGAACCGACCCGGAGCCATTGGGCACACCTGAACCTGGCCGTGCGGAATGTCGGGGTTGAAGCGGAGCAGGCTGCGCAGCACCAGGCGTGAGGACGCAGCGGCCCAGGCTTGCGGCGAACATGACGTCGGATACGGCACGGGACGAGAGAACTCGGCACGGAGAAAGCCGCAGAACAGCTCGGGCAGCCGACCCCCGAAGTATTCGGAAGCGTCGAGAAGCCGCAACGCAATCTGTTGAGCCTCTTGGACAAAACCGTGATTCGCGAGCCCGGCGACGGCGATGGCGGTGTCGTGCGGCCACACGGAGCCGTTGTGCCCCATTACTGTGCAGCACCACGTGTGCCGATCGCTGCCCCGTGGGGCGTCGATTTTTAAAGCCGGAGAGCCTGCCGGGCCGATAAATGCCGTCCTGCACCGCGACGTGAGCTCACCCGCCAGGCTGATTACCAGCGCCGGAATCCGACTCCCGAGAACGATGCACCGGCGCTCGAGGCTCGGCACGATATGGGAAGCCGGAACCCATGGAGGAAAAATGCGATATGAGGAATTCATTTCGTCAGTGGCCGAGCGTAGCGGCCTGTTCGCAGGAGACGCGGTGGCGGTCACCCGCGCCACCTTGACCACCCTCGCGGAGCGCATCAGCGGTGGCGAGGCGCGCGATCTGGCCGCTCAACTGCCCTCACCGCTACAAGATGCTTTGCTCCCAACGGAAGAAGAGGCCGAAGCGTTCAGTTTCGACGAGTTCATCGACCAAGTGGCTGAACGGAGCGGGCGTGACGCGGAGACCGCCGAGACTGCCGTGGACGCGGTCATGGCGACGATTCACGACGCGGTGACACCAGGAGAGTTCGATGACTTATTAAGCCAGCTGCCCACGGAGTTTCAGCGGCTGGGCGCGCGATGATCCAGCCGACGCTCGGATCCCGGTGCAAGGGACGGACTAGGGGTAGCAAACGGCGGTCAAGCGTTGGTCGGTGCGACCGGCTCTTGCGGCGGGCGGTGCGGCGTTGTCGTTGACCGGCGCGGGCGATGCCGCCTTGATGCCGTAACGTGTCACTTCGCTTTTGATTCCAGTCCGCTGCGCGGCGAAAACTGGCCCCAGAGACCCGAAAATGAGCGGCGAATTCGCCCTTGCGGAGCAGGAGCGGCGCCACCGGGCGATGCGCCCCGTTCAGTGAATAGTTAAGCCACGCATTGGCTTCGACTACAGCGCGATCACGTACCCGCGGTAAGGAAGCGCCAGGCTCGCGTTGCGGCATGCAGGTTGAAGCGAGTATCAACATCGCGAAGGTCCAAATGCGTCAGGTCCCCGATGCGGCCGAGTCGATACCGCAACGTGCTCCGGTGAATATGCAGAGCGGCAGCCGATTCGTCGTAGTTACCGCCGCACTCGACATAGTGACTCAAGGTATTTACCAGATCGGAGTTTTTCGCGGCGTCGTAATCCATTAGCACCCCCAGCCATTGGCGGACGTACTCGTCGACGACGCCGGCGGTATGCGCCGCATCGACCAAGTGGTAGAACCCCAGCTCGCAGTAGTCGGACAAACCCCAGGGATGGGCCGAGTTCATCCGGACATTGAGCGCGCGCCGGGCTTTAAGTAAAGACTGCGGAAAATCGGCCGGCCTATCACAGCGCGATCCGATGCCAATTGCACACGCCGAGTCGCCAAGCTGTCTGCTGACCTCCAGGTGCAGTGCATCGGGAGCCGGATGACTGTCGACGAGTAACACGACCAGACGTCCTTGGCGGCCCGCCAGGTAGTTCATGTTGAGGCTGGCTGCGGCACGGCCCGCGGCGGCGATGTCGGCGCCGCGCCCCCGCGCGCTGTAAATCACCACAACATAGTGCGGCCGGCGCAAGTCATGAGCCAGCGCCTCGGCGCGGGCGTAGGCCCCTTGCTCGTCGGTGCCCACCAGCAGGTCATCGACCAGTTCGCGGCGCAGATTTAGTTGCAGATCCGCGAGGTTGCGTTGATGGGATAACTCGAGGCCCAGCACATTGCTGCAGTACCCGAGGGCGAACAACATGTCCTCGTCGACCTCGTCGTCGCGGACAACGAGCGCGACAACGCCGAGCATCTCCGCGCGTGGCTTTATCAGGACGCACAGGCGATCCCCGGAGCGCACCGGACCAGCCTGCGTAGAGAGCGAACGCAAGAACGTGTCGCGCCGGCCGTACTTTGGCTTCGGGTACTGGAGTGGCCGTCCGGGCCCTGCCCATGCGCGGAGGTTGCCGAACCTGTCTTCGATGCAGACCGGACGTCCCGTCAATCGATGAAGTGCGTCGGCGATGCCTTGCAGGCCCTCGCCAGCGGTCAACGCCGCCTCCAGCAGCTCATGCGTATGCGTCCGGGTCTTCAGCCGATGCACCGCTGCGGCGAGAACCTCATTCGTCTCCGCGAGTTGGCTGGCTCGTACAACTTCCCGCTGATGCAGCTTGGCGCATGCCAGCGCAGCACCGGCATTTTGTGCGAGCAGCTGCAGTAGCAAATGGTGATCAGGTGTGGGCTCGGCACTGGCGCCGATCACAAGGCAACCTTGTACAGCATCCCGATGGCATAGAGGAAACGCCCACCCCCAATCTCCCCGGGGCAACTCGATCCTGCCCTCCCAGCTCGATCGCTGAAGCATGTCTGTCAGCCTCGGGCGCTCGGTTTGAGAGGATGGGCACAGCTTCATCTCATCGTCGACAGTGCAGTAGCTGGCCTCGACTCGGCACGGGCACAGGGCCGCAGCCCCTTCAGTAGCTACGGCGAGGATGTCCTCGGGATCCAACGAATGGAAGTTGATTCGGGTCAGCGCCGCAAGGCCTCCCGGGGTGTCGGTTGGCTCGTAATCGTCAGCGATCGTCGAATTGGCGTTCATGGCCGTATGCGTTCCGCTCGAATTAAGAATGGATGGCGCGGGGAAACGGGATCCAGTCGCGCGTCGCGCACCTCCCCCACGCCCCGGTCAGCCACCGGACTGCCACGCTTCGAAGGACTGAGGCCTTGTCCGGCGAAACCAGGGTTTCTAATGCAATACCCGCAGCTTTACTGCCGAAACTCTCGCCATATTAACATTTCACGCCGGCACATGTCAGTCCTGACAAACCGGCCGACGGGGCGGGCTACCTGTCGCCGGCGCGGCGCAGCATCGAAGCGGAACCCAGCCAGACAATCAGCGATCCCAGCGAAATGCCGCCGAGCATGGTGAATGAGGTTGCGAATCCCATTGTCTGCCGTTTGTGGCCACCACTGCCAGCCCATAGAGCGGCAGCATCGCGGCGTTGCCCAGGTGGAGACATCACCGCTGCTGCTACCGCCAGCAGCGGCCGGCACCTGAGGAGGATCCGCAACGGCTTGATACGCGGCTGGTCGGTGGCGAGCGCCTCCCCGCGGGCGAGGTGATGGTCGATGTGACCAGCAATCCGAAGTGCCAGCCCAGCAGGCCGGCGATGGCCGCTCCAGTCATGTTGCCGGCGTGATCGAGGCCTGGTTGCGGCCGTTTTGACCCGTGAACCTTGCTTGCCCAACGACGCCGAGGGTGATGCCGATCATCCCGGGTGCGATCGTTGCCCCGGAAATGCACATCACCGCCTGGGCCCCCGGCGATCACCCAGAAGTGCTGCGACGTCAGGATGACCGCCGCGCCCGCCACGGCACCAAGCCCGACGACGATGACGCAGGCGCGCTTGTGGCTGGTGGCGTCGACCAGCGCACCCGCCGGAGTGACAGCGAGCATGCCAAACAGCGCCCAAGGTGATGACCGCGCCGATGGTGCCGGTGCTCCAGCCACGGCTCTGCAGTAGCACGCCCAGCAAGGGGCCCATACCGGCCTCCATGTCGGCCATGAAGAAGCTAACCGCATAAAGGGCGACCCGGTCTCGCTTCGAGACCGTTGGCGCCGATGGGTACTCACTCTCGACATCCCTCGATGTTCCGCCACGTTGGTGTGGCCGCCGCCACTCCCCCACACCTGCGGGTGCGGACGAGACCCCCGAGAGAGATACGCGAACGAATTACGCTGTGCGCGTTACTGTTTCGTCTACCTCCCAGACGACGGTGTCGCCACAGTTAAGCGGGAATTAGTGGGCGTAACCGATCGTTACTCAATGGGCCGCCTTCGATGGCGCGCGATGGACGAAGGACAAAAATGAGATGCGTAACCTGCGGAGACGAAATCCTCCGAGAGCGAACCGAATTGGGGTTCGCGTACTGCACCAAGCGAGCGTGTGTTCGCGCCAACGCCGCAGGTCTGCTGGTGGCGGAGATTGCTCAGCATAAGACGAATGCCGAGTATGTCATCCTCCGGGGTGAAGCCGGGCAAAAAGCCCTTCGGGACATGAGAGAAGGCAAGTACCGACGTGATCCCGTTGTGGTGAAGCGAGAACGCCAGCACGCGCGATTCGATGTTCCGAAAGGCGAGTTCCGCAAGCCGAGGGTGCAGAAGTACTCGTCGAACAGGATTAAGTTTGTTCAAGCCCTGCAGAGCCAGGGTTTCGCGGTGGAGGAAATTCTCGAAAAGGGTGCCTACATGGGGCTGACCCGCAGCGAAGTCGTGCGGTACATGACTGCCAGAAGGGGAAGTAATCCGCGATGATCCGGCCGTCCTGTCACGGCGGGGCGAATAACGACTGACATATTCGCTCGGTCGGGAGCAGGATATCGACGTCCGCAACGGCGATGCTTGTCAGCGGGAAGTCCCCGTTTACACCTCGTTGCCGAGTGGAGTCCGAGATGACCGAATGCCTCCAAGGTTTGAGGATCGCACTGCTTGCGGCGGACGGCGTCGGCCAGACCGAATTAGACTGGTCGGGCGATGCGGTGCGACGAGCGGGCGCTCAGACGCAGCTGTTGTCGCTGCGAGCCGGGCAGATCGAATCGCTCGATGAAGACCTCGACCCAAGCCGCGTGTACACCGTCGACCGGGCGGTGGCCGACGCGTCGGCCGACGACTACGAGGCGTTGCTACTGCTGCCCGGGATGGTGAGATCCCACCAGCTTTCCAGCCACGACAGCGTGGTCTCATTCGTCGGTGACTTCATTAGCTTGGGGAAGCCGGTCGGGGTCGTCTGCCACGGCACCTGGACCCTGCTTGAGGCGGGTGTGGCCCGGGGCCGAAGTCTCCCGTCCTATCTGACGATCCGGTCCCTGCGACAGACCGGCGCCTCCATATTGGATGGCGAGCCAGCCTCGCCGCACGCGCTGCGCGCGTTCTACAGCACCATTGTCGAAGAATTTGCTCGCCTTTCCAAGCAGTTAGCTCCCGCGTCGTACGGCGAGAGCGCAGATCCCAGCGCTTGGTTGGCTTGTGATTGAAGCGCGGCGGCGTCCCGAGGTTGACAGCGCCGCGATCGGACTGGCCGGCTTGTGAGCAGCCGTCACCCGGCACGTTCCGCCGGTGCGGTGACATCATTCGATTCCGAAAGGCGTTCTCGGGAAACGCATTGGCGTGCAGAAGGACCGCACCCTAGGGCTCGGCCGGCTCTCCACGCCACTGCAGTTGTGCCGCTGTCTGATCCGTTCGCTCAGCACCAGGGAAAGGCTGCCCGCAAGAGCTGGCACGTCTCGGCCAGAGCACGCGCACCCGTGGACAGCTGCCGAACCAGCCTGCAACGAACGCTTTCAAAAGGAACACCGCGGCCCTGCGCGCAAAGCCGCGTCCCGATCCGAATGGTCGTGCTGGCGTAACGAATTGGGGCCAACAATTTCCACCCGCTGGGCGCACGCGCTGTCGACGCAACGTTGACAGAGTGGACGAGGCGCCGGCTACCTTCCAGCGCTTCACCGTTCGCGCGAGCCGGTGCTTCCGTTGCGGCGCAAGGAAAAAGGTTCGATAAATCACTCGCAGAACAAACCCTCAAGGAGGACCGTCAATGACCTCGACGCACATGGATCCCGATGTCGTCGCCATCAACCCAGTGAGCCCGCGCACCCACAAGGGCTGCCAAGAATGCCTGCGGCACGGCACGCAGTGGGTGCATTTGCGGTTATGCCTCACCTGTGGATACGTCGGCTGTTGCGATTCGTCACCGATGCGCCACGCGAACGCGCACTTCCGTGCCACTGACCACCCGATTGTGCAGTCCATGGAGTCCGGAGAGACGTGGCGCTGGTGCTACGTGCACCAGAACTATGTCTAGCGCCCAGCTCGGCCCACACACGTCGGGGCCGGCGCTCTATCGGTTCCTACCGCCGCCACGGCGTCATTCTGATCGGCGATCGGGTTTACCAGAACCTGGGGGGCGTGCGGTCGACACCATCCGGGTGCTCGCTGCCGACGCCGTGCAAAAGGTCGACAACGGCCATCCCGGCACCCCGATGAGCCTGGCGCCGCTGACGTACACGCTCTTTCAGCGGCAGATGCGTCACGACCCCAGCGACGTGCACTGGCTGGGCCGCGACCGGTTCGCCGGACACAGCAGCCTGACGCTCTACCGCCAGCTGTTCCTTGGTGGCTTTGGGCTCGAACTGTCCGACCGCGAGGCGCTGCGCACGTGTGGCTCGAAGACACCGGGCCACCCAGAGTTCGGCCGCACCAGGGGCGTGGAGATCACGACCGGGCCGTTCACTGCACAACTGAGGAAGCGAATACCCGGATGACTCAGAAAAAGTCACAGAATCCCAACCTGGCGGCGCTGTCGGCGGCAGGCGTATCTGTCTGGCTGGACGACCTGTCGCGCGACCGCGTGCGCACCGGCAATTTGCAGGAGCTCATCGACACCAAGTGCGTCGTCGGCGTCACCACCAACCCGACGATCTTCCAAAAGGCGTTGTCGGAAGGCCACGCGTATGACGAGCAGATCGCCGAGCTGGCCAAACGTGGCGCCGACGTGGACGCCGCCGTCCGGACTATCACGACCGACGACGTCCGCGAAGCCTGTGATGTGTTGTGGCCGCAGTGGGAGGCGTCCGACGGCGTCGACGGCCGGGTTTCGCTCGAGGTTGATCCGCGGCTCGCCCACGACCCCGACAAGACGATCCTGCAGGCGATCGAGCTGTGCAAGGTCGTCGACCGGCCCAACGTGCTGATCAAGATTCCCGCCACACGGCCGAGTCTGCCGGCGATCACCGCTGCTCTTGCCGAGGGCGTTTCGGTTAACGTGACGCTGATCTTCTCGGTCGAGCGCCATCGCGCGGTGATGGACGGTTACCTGGCCGGCCTAGAAGCGGCCAAGCCGGCCACGATCTGTCGAAGATCCATTCTGTCGCTTCGTTTTTCGTCTCGCGGGTTGACACCGAGATCGACAAGAGGCTGGAAAGGGTCGGCACCGAGGAGGCGCTCGCACTGCGCGGCCAGGCCGCCGTCGCCAACGCGCGGTTGGCGTATGCCGCCTACCAGGAGGTGTTCCTCGGCGGCCAGCGATTTGATGCGCTGAAGGTCGACGGGGCGCGGGTGCAGCGCCCGCTCTGGGCTTCGACCGGGGTCAAGAACCCCGACTACCCCGACACGCTGTACGTCACGGAACTTGTCGCGCCGAACACCGTAAACACAATGCCGGAGGAAACAATCGACGCGGTCGCCGACCACGGGGTGATTGCGGGTGACACCGTCACCGGCCGGGCGGGTGAGGCGCAGGCGGTGTTCGACAAGATCTCGGCGGTGGGGGTGGATCTGCGCGATGTGTTCATCGTGCTCGAGAAGGAGGGCGTCGAGAAATTCGAGGCGTCGTGGAATGAGCTGCTGAAGGCAACGCAAGCCCAGCTGGACGCCGCGGCGAAATGACGACCCTCCAATCGACCAAGTCCACACCGGCCGCTGCGGCCGCCTGGGTTAACCCGCTGCGAGACAGGCGCGATAAGCGGCTGCCGCCTATCGCCGGCCCCTGCACGATGGTGATCTTCGGGATCACCGGGGATCTGGCCCGCAAGAAGCTGATGCCGGCGATCTACGACCTGGCTAATCGCGGGCTGCTGGCGCCGACGTTCGGACTCGTCGGTTTCGCCCGGCGAGATTGGGACGACGAGGATTTCGCCGCGGTCGTCTACGACGCCGTTAAGCGGTATTCGCGCACGCCGTTCCGCCAGGAGGTGTGGGACCGGCTGGCCGAGGGCTTCGCGTTCGTGCATGGCACGTTCGATGATGAGGCGGCGTACGGCCGGCTGGCTGAGTGCGTTGAGAAGCTCGACGCGGAGCGCGGCATCGACGGCAATCACGCTTTCTACCTGGCGATTCCGCCGGAGGGCTTTCCCGTGGTGTGCGAGCAACTGCAGAAGTCCGGGCTGGCGCGTCCTCGGGATGGCGCCTGGAGCCGGGTGGTGATCGAGAAGCCGTTTGGCCGTGACCTGCAGAGCGCCCGCGAACTCAACGCTATCGTTAACGAAGTCTTTCCCGAGGAGTCGGTGTTCCGCATCGACCACTACCTCGGTAAGGAAACAGTCCAAAACATCTTGGCGCTGCGGTTCGCCAACGAGCTGTACGAACCGATCTGGAACGCGAATTATGTTGACAACGTGCAGATCACCATGGCGGAGGACGTCGGCCTCGCCGGACGCGCCGGCTACTACGACGGCATCGGAGCCGCCCGCGACGTGATCCAGAATCACCTGCTGCAACTGCTGGCGCTTACCACAATGGAAGAGCCGATCAGATTCAGTGCGCGCGAGCTGAAAAACGAGAAGGTCAAGATCCTCTCGGCGGTCCGGCTAGCCGAGCCGCTCGACGAGACAACGGCCCGCGGCCAGTACAGCGCTGGCTGGCAAGGCAGCGAATACATCCGCGGCCTGCACGAGGAGGAGGGATTTTCCAAGGCGTCCACCACCGAGACGTTCGCGGCGATCACGCTGGAGATCGACACCCGCCGCTGGGCCGGCGTGCCGTTCTTCCTGAGGACCGGAAAACGCCTGGCCCGCAGAGTGTCCGAGGTCGCGCTGATCTTCAAGCGCCCACCGCATCTGCCGTTCGACCAGATCATGACCGAGGAGCTCAGCCACAACGCGTTGGTGATCCGAATCCAGCCAGACGAGGGCATCACGTTGCGGTTCGGCTCCAAGGTGCCCGGTACCGCGATGGAGGTCCGCGACGTCAACATGGACTTCTCTTATAGCTCCGCGTTCACCGAGGACTCGCCCGAGGCGTACGAACGACTGATCCTCGACGTGCTACTCGGTGAACCGTCGCTGTTCCCGGTCAATGAGGAGGTCGAATTGTCATGGCAGATACTCGATCCGGTCCTCGAGTACTGGGCCGAGCACGGTCGGCCCGAGCCGTATGAGCCCGGCAAGTGGGGACCCTCTTCGGCGTTCGAAATGCTGCGGCGCATGGGCCGGGAGTGGCGGCGGCCATGATCGTCAAGCTTCCCAACACCACAATTAACGACATCAACAAGCGGAGGATTCGATCGAGGCCACCACCGGGGCGAGCCGCGAGCACCCATGCCGCGAGCCGCCCTGTGGGCCGTCCTGGACGCATTTGGGTGGCACGGGAACTCGGCGTGGAGGCGCAGTTCACGATCGAGTTCGTGAAAACGGGGTCCAGCCGTCAGCCGAACGCGGTGTCGGGCGAGGTGGCTAGCGGTCGGGAAGATGCACCGCCCACGATTGACCCGGGCCCAGGGTCTTTGTGCTGCCCTCGACACACACCTGGATCGGGTCGGCCGCGCACGGCAATAACCGAATCCGGGCGTACCGCTGGGTCAACTCGACGTCGACCGGCTGATCGCGGTAGATGATCTCGAACGACGCCCGGCCGATCTCGCTCGGCAGCACCGGGTGAAGGTGAAGGACGTCGCCCCGTGTTTCGACCCCGGCGTAGCAGCGCAGCACCATGTCGGCCGTTCCGGCCATCGCCCCGAGGTGGATCCCTTCGCGAGTCGTTCCGTCCTGCGTGTCCTGGAGGTCTGCCTTGAGGGCTTCCTTGAACAACGACCAAGAATGGGCGCAGTCGCTCTGGGCTGACACCCAGCTGTGTGTAACCCTGCTCAGCGTCGAGCCGTGAGTCGTCCGCGCCTCGTAGTACTTCACCGTTCGCTGCACGACCTCTGGGTCGAGGGAGTAACCCATCTGGTCGAACAACTCGCGCAGTTCTTCGGTGGAGAACAAACAGAACAGCATCACGACATCGGCCTGCTTGGACAGCTTGTATCTGTTCGTGGAGTCGCCTTCGGCCTGTAGAATCAGGTCCATCCGCCCGATGTTTCCGTAGCGTTCGCGGTAGCCGTCCCAGTCGAGCTCCTGTAACGCTTCGTATCCCTCGAATTGGCTGATCACGCCTTCGTGGAACGGCACCCGCAGCCGTCGGCTCACCCGCTGCCAGTGCTCGCGCTCCCCCGGCCTGATGTCCAGGCGGCGCCACAGCGGGACACAGTCGCGGCCGATCAGCAGGTCGACCGTGTCAGCTGCCCGTGCTAATACCCAGGCCGCCAACACATTTGTGTAGGCGTTGTTGCGAACACCCAGGCCCGGGGCATCCGGATAGCCGTCGTGGTACTCGTCAGGTCCCATCACGCCGCTGATGTTGAACCGGTCATCGACCGGATCATGAACTGCCATGCTGGCGAACAGCCGGGCGACCTGCACGATGAGCTCGGCCCCGTAGTCCTCGAGGAAGCCCTTGTCACCGGTCGCCTGGTAGTACTGCCAGGTGCTATAGGCCACCGCCAGGCCCACATGACGCTGTCGATGGGAATTGTCCGGCATCCACTGACCATTGCGGAGATTCAACAGCTCGGCCGGGGTCTCGTCGCGGCCATCGCTGCCCGACTGCCAAGGGAACATTGCACCGTCAAAACCGTTGGCCCACGCCAAATCCCGCGCGGCGGGTAGCCGACGATACCGGTACAGCAGGAAGCAGCGGGTCAGTTCCGGCCTGCGCATGGTTAGCAGCGGATAAACGTAGAGTTCATCCCAGAAGATGTGTCCGCGATAGCCCTCGCCGTGCAACCCACGCGCGGGCAGGCCCGCATCGAGGTCGGTGTCAGCGGCGACTACCACCTGCAGCACGTGGAAGATGTGCAGGTTCAGCGCCAGCGCCTGCTCGAACCCGACCTCCAGGCCGATGCCGAACCGCTGCCACAAGTCCCGCCACACCGTGCGCTGCCCTTCCAGAAGGTCATCGAACCTCCCCGCGCGTGCGATCCGCTTGTCGACATCCAGGGCAGCGGTCGAGATCGCGCTGTCGCGCGAGGTCGCCACGGCCACGGTCTTTTCGACAGTCACCGGGACGCCGGGCCGGAGATGAATTGTGAAGGTGTGGCCGGCACGGCTTTCGTCGGCGATCGGCCGCCGGTCGGCGACGGATGCGGCGGGAGCGACGTGATGCCGCGCCGCCATCGCGATCTCGATGCCCGATTGGTTGGTCCGCACTTCGACGCGCACCGTTTTGTCGTTGACGACCGTCGAGCCGACCGGCTCGAGATGCTGCGACACGAGTCGAAGATCGGCAGCGACGTTGCGGTTCGCGACGGCGCCGTTGATGATCGACTCAACAGTCGCCTCACCGGACCAGTCCTCGGCCTCGATCGTGACTTCCAGTGCGGCGATATGTGTTTCGCACACCGAGACCAGTTGTCGCGTGGTGATCTTCGTCGTTCGTCCGGCATGATCTCGGTACCTGTTGATGCGAGTCAGCATCCCGGCGCGCAGATCAAGGTCTTGGTGATGGGAAAGCATTTCCGGTATACCCGGACGCAGAGCGGGCCCGCCGGCCGACTGGACCGTCAGAAACGTCCAGTCCGGCGTGTTGACCAGGTGTTCGGTTTCGATCGTCCGCCTGCCGATGGCGCTGGTGACCCGGTTGTATACCCGTGCAATGTAGCTACCCGGGTAGTGCACGCCGTCGGCGGTGGTGCCCGGAACCGAGCCACGCGCGGCCCAGTACCCGTTGCCGAGCGTGCAGAGCGCCTCGCGTGTCCCTTCGAGCAGCGGGTTGAAGTCCTCGTATACCAGGTGCCAATGGTCCGAACTGCCCTTATTCGCGCCGCCGATCCACTTGCCGGCGTACCCGCCGTCGGGCAGCACCGCATCGAGCTGCGCGAGGCTGGTGAGCACAAGATGTGCCCCGGCGTCGGCCAGTTGCACGCCGTGTCCCGTCCGGTCCACTCCGACGACTAGCCCAAAACCGCCTGCGACTCCGGCACTTACCCCTGCGACGGCGTCATCGAGGACGACGGCGTCGGCCGGTTCCACACCAAGGCGGTCGACCGCCTCGAGGAACATCGCCGGGTCGGGTTTGCCGTGCAACCCGAGCCGCGCGGCGTCGGACCCGTCAACGATGGTGGTGAACATGCCCGACAGGCCGATGCCGTCGAGCACGGCCTGGCTGTTGCGGCTCGCGGTGACCAGCGCGGCGGGAATGCCGCGGTCGAGAAGTTTGGCGAGTAGATCGGCGGCATCGGGAAACACCGCGACCCCGGCCCGGGCGATGGCGTCTGCAAACAGCCGCTGCTTACGTTCGGCGAGGCCGTGAACGGTCATCCGCTCCGGGCCGTCGTCCGGGCTGCCCTCCGGCAGCGTGATGCCACGAGCGGCCAGCAAAGCCCGAATGCCGTCCTCGCGCGTGCGGCCGTCGATGTAGACGAGATAGTCGCACACCGGATCGAAGGGCGGCTGATCCGGCGTTCCGATGCGGGCCAGCACCTCGTCGAACAAGGCTTTCCACGCCGCGGCGTGGACCTTCACGGTGTCGGTAACCACGCCGTCCATGTCGAAGACGAACGCGTGGTAGCCCCGTTTGTCGCGTGGCGTCGTCGCCATATGTGTCGAGTGTATTGACGGCGTGCCCGGGCAACCTCGACCCGCCAGGGCAAGAAACGCCGTCTCGGATGCTTCTGGTCTGCCGGGGTACTTCTCGGTGCACCAAACGAAACGGCGATGACTGCGCATGTCCGGCCGATGGGTGCACCCGCCACCGTGCTCACATCGTCTGACGCACCGCTGCGGTGCCGTGGAAGCGGCCAAGGACCGCATTGTGTAGTGGGCCATTGGTTGCTGCGACGGTCTTGCCGTGCGGTCCGGGGAAACCCCCCAGGTCTGTGAATGTGCCGCCGGCCTCACGCACCAAGATATCGACGGCCGCCAGCTGCCGGACCGACGTCTGCGCTGCTAACGCGATGTCGGCGACCCCCTCGGCCACCAGGCAGTACGAGCAGAAGTCGCCGTAACCGCGCGCCCACCAGACGTCGTCGGTCAGAACGATGAAGCGCTCACGCAGGCCCAGAACCCCCCAGCCGGACAGGCTGGAGAAGGACAGGCTGGCTGCCCCCAATTCATCGATCGCCGAGACAGACAGCCGTCGCGCCGGCTCGGTCCACCGCGTTGCGTACGCGCCTTGCCCGGCGGCTGCCCACCAACGCCGGTGCAGAGCGGGGGCGCTGACGACTCCCACGGTTGGTACGCCGTCGACCATTAGCGCGATAAGCGTCGCCCAAGCAGGTACACCGCGGATGAAATTCTTCCGGCCGTCGAGCGGCTCGATGACCCAGAGTCGTCCGGCGAACAGCTTTGGGACGCTGAGCGTTTCGTCGAAAATTGCATCTTGCGGTCTCTTGATGGCCAGTCTTCTGCGGAGGGCGACGTCGACATCGCGGTAAGCATCGATCAACGGCGTGTCCTCCAGCCTCGCCTTTCCGTAGAGATCCGCGGCGGTGAACCGAGGCATGGTCATCGATTCGGCCTCGTCTGCCAGTGACAGCGCGAGAGCGACGTCATCTGCGGTGTTATTCATGTCAGTCCTCACCTCCGGGAAATGGGTTTGCGCTGCTCGGATGGCGCCAAGCCCGTTAGAAGCGTTGCCTCTTATCGCAGGACGACATGGTGCCTCGCTCAGATGCCGGATGCCTCCGTCTGGCGCGGTGAATTTTTGGCGCCGAATCGGCCTCATGTGCCATGAACAGCGACGATGTGACGGGGTACCCCTGGGTCCGGCAGATCCGCCGCGAGCAGTGCATAGCGGTGGAATTCGTTGTGCAACAAGCGTTCACAGCCTGGTTCGACCTGGCAGGCCGAATTGGACGCGAGCAGTTGCTACTGCCGGTGTGATTTCCCCAAGCCCGGCCCAACCTAGCCTGAACACGGGCACGGCCCCTACGTAGTTCACAGTTCAGGAGCACATCATGAAGGCCACATATGCGTTGGCCGCGCGGCTCGAGGCTAAGCCTACTAAGGCGCAAGAGGTTGCGGATTTGCTGTCCAGTAACCTTGGAGATGTCGAGGAAGAACCGGGCACTACTGCGTGGTTCGCTGTTCGCTTCGGGATCCTCGAATTTGGTTTGTATATGGTGTTTCCCGATGAGGTCGGCAGACAGGCTCATCTTGCCGGCAAGGTGGCCGCAGCGCTCAAAGCCAATGCTCATCTCTTTGAGGAAACTCCGGTATTCGAAACAGCCGATGTTCTCGCCGCAAAGCTTCCGGCCGGCGCCACCGGGCGCGAGGGCAACCCGACCGCATCGCGCTGACCCGTGTCCAGCGACGGCATCTGGGCGTCTCTGTGGCCGTGACACCGATTTCGCTAGTCAGCCGAGACCGGAACTCGGACGGATATCTCGCCGACGTGTGCGAACTGGAACGTGAACTCGTAAGTCAGCCCGTTGCTGATCGGTTTGGTCAGTATCAGGTTTGCGGTGGCAGTGTTGGCGGGTTTTACCGCTGCCAGCGCGGCGTCCACCCGATCCGGGCTGTCGACGATCAATATGCCACCGGCCGGTATTGCGGTGTTTCCGACCACAGTGACCGCACCGACGTCGGAGGTGACCGCGACGAGTGCGTCCGCGGTGTCCGGTGATTGATTGGTGGCCACCAGCGCCAGGTCGACGGTCCTGCCCGGCCGCACTGCATAGCCGGTCTGCTTGGCACGGATCCGGATGTTGCGCAGCGCGATATTATTGAGGTTGGCCATGGAGCCGTTGACGGCTGGTTCCATCCTGGCGGTTTGCGACTGTTGTCCGGCGCTGCAGCCGCTTACCGCGGCGGCGGCAATCAGCACGCACATCGCCGCCGCAGCGCGTGCGCGTGGTATGGACGAGTTCACGATGTTGTCCGATCGGCTAGAGATGGGCGGCCAGACCGTCATCTATCCGTGTCACACCTCAATTCTCCTTTGCCCGAGGCGATCAGGGGTCGTCCCGCGGTGTCTAACAGATCGCGTCCGGATTGATTCGCGGCCCCTATCCTGGGGTCACCCTGATACGCGGGGTCAGCAACGGCCTCAGAGCTTGTTGGCGAGAACGTCCAGATTGCTGATGGCGGGTGGCGAGGCGAACAGCTCTTCGGCCTTCTCGGCGAGGGCCTTTCCAACTGGGCCGCCAAGATGTGCCTCTAGCGCCGCCTCGTCGGGGAAAGCGTCGATAATGCCGAACGCCGACGGACTGAACCGAACCGCAAGCCATGGTTTCGTGCCTGGTTCTTGCTCGACGAGCGGCAGCGCCGACAGAAGAAATTGCTCGACTGCGCGCTCCTTCCCGGGCTTGGCCTCGAGCCGCACCAGCAATGCCTTTGTCGCCATGGTTGCCCTTTTTCCGTTGTCGTTTACCGAAAAGCGGAGAACGGTTGCCGCAGCGGCGGAGTGTCCCATCGCTTCTCAGTTACCACTGTGCCCAAAGGCCGCAGTCCCGACCTCGGCCCGGCAGTTCAAACATTCTCCGCGGAATTGGACGTCGAGGGTCGACGAAAGCCGAGTCGCGATCCGGTTCACCGAACACACGCCGTTCAGCAGTCATCGGATTCTCGAGTGCTCGTCGGACTAGGCAGCCTCGACGACGACAGTGCCGTCGTCGGAGATGGTGACGACCACGTTCATATCATCGGAATCGTCAATGATCGTCAACAGCTCTATCACGGCATTGCGGAGTTCGGGTGCGCCCATGTTCTGAACGGTTTCGCGGTTGTCCGGGTTGCCTCCGGGCGCCTGTAGGTCTGTGGAGTCGTTTCCGGTGGTGCCTTGTTTTTCGGTGATGGTTTGGGTGTCGGTGTTGTGTTGGGTTTCTGTGTCTTTAGCCATGAGTCAAGGGTATTCACTCGTTCGCCGGCAGTAGACGATCCAGCAGGTCGATTCTTGGCGCCCGACTTGGTCATGAGGAGTCACTTCGACCATGCACGTGATGAACCGCGTTGTGCCGCCGACCCGGACGAAGGGTGCCCAGTTGACGACAGGCCTGCTGATCGGTAACCGACACACGGGGTTTGGCGGCATCGCAGCGTCGATCATTCCGTCCGGACCGACCGAAACACGAGCCCGTACTCGTCGAGTGCGACTACGGCGCTGTCGGTCGCCGCGACGGCGTCCACCCGGATCGCTGCGGCAGAACTACGGCTTTTTACCAACGCGTCGATGTCGCGCCAAATGGTTTGGCTGAGTTGTCTCCCAGACCGGTGATCGACTAGCAGGGCTGCACTGACGAACCCGTCGGTTTCCGTCAGCCAAGGCACCGCTGTGTCTTCATATCCGGCGATCGCCTCGTCGAGTGCGGCCGGATTCGTCTGATAGACGGTGTGGCGCACGCCCGCTCCGCCCTCTTCTCGCCCCACCCGAGTCACGCTCGCCCTCCTGAAACGTTCGACCGAGGCGGTGCCGAGCGCAAGACGGATCGCCTCGTCGCGGACACCGGCCTCTACGCGTTCGCTTTCTCGCATGGCGTCGTGTGAGACCCAGAACGACTCGAGAACCGCGACGGCCAGGTCGGGAGATACCTGCAGCGACATTCCTTTCTCGCCGGGTTCTGACTCAAGGCGCGATCGGCCATCAGAAGCGAGGTATGCGATGGCGTCGTCAATCCGTTCAGGGTCGGCGGTTATCAGCGTGTACCGAACATGCATCCTTGGCTCCTTCCTCGTCACGACTGCGGGGACTGTGCCGCCATGAGGACCGCAAGCGTGCGTTCGGCCGCCTGCTTCGAGGACGCCGGATTCTGGCCGGTGACAAGGCGCCCGTCCACCACCACGTGGGAACTCCAGGGCTGCCCCTGGTCGAAGTCCGCTCCCTCCTCGCGCAGTCGGGTCTCCAGTAGCCACTTGGCACGGTCCGCCAGACCTCCTTGGCGCTCTTCCTCATTTGTGAGGGCGGTCAGCCGTCGGCCGGCGAACAGCCAGGTGCCGTCCTCGCGACGGGCCGCCAGCAGTCCGGCCGGCCCGTGGCATACCGCAGCGACGACTCGTCCCGTGTCGAACAGACCGGCCAGAATTCGGCCGAGCGGTCGACAGTCCGGCAGATCCTCCATCGGCCCGTGGCCGCCCGGAATGAAGACGGCGTCGTAGTTGCCCAGGTTTTCGGCGGCGTGCTCCACCGACATTGGGGCGGCGAGCTCGTGCTCCAGCGATTTCAAATAGCTACGAAGCTCGGCGGCGCGTTCTTCGCCACCGGCGCGATCGGGCGCCAAGCTGACCTGATCGACGGTCGGCCGGACACCGCCAGGAGTGGCGATGTCGACGTCGACCTCGGCGTTGCGGAAGGTGCGGTGGGGTTCGACGAATTCTTCGGCCCAGAATCCCGTGGGATGGCGGGTGCCGTCTGACAACGTCCAGTGGTCGCTGCCAGAGAGCACGATCAATATTCGAGCCATTGAGTACCTCCTTCATGACCGTCTTCGTCGACATGCTGCCGCCGACGCTGCCTACGGTCTTGGACCCACAGGGGCGAAAACTGTCGGCTCCGCTAGACCTGAGGGCCTCTGCAGCGGTCTCGATCTGCCAGAACAGGTGGTCCATCGACTCTTACTAGCCACAGGTTGATGCGCCGCAACGCTGAAGCGGGCATTGTCCGAGAAAACCGCCGTCCTGTGGAACGGAGAGTTGGAGATGATCCGATGAATGCTCACGAGTTTTATCGCGACGTCGCCGAGCGCGCCATGCTGTCGAAGGGGGAGGCAGCCGATCTGACCCGCGCGGTACTCGAGGTCTTGGCGATGCGAGTCAGCGCCGGAGAGGTACGGCACCTGATCCGACAGCTCCCCGAGGAGCTTGTTGACTCAGTGCGATGGAACAGCAAAGGTCCGGGGCGATTCGACCTGAATGACCTGATTCTGCGCGTCAGCAGCCGCACTGGGCTGACCACGACCGAGACTTTGACCGGTGTGGAGGCGGTGCTGCTGACCTTGCGGGAGGCGGTTGACCGGAAGGAGTTCAACGACTTCATGTCGCAGCTCCCTGTGGAGTTCACCAGGCTGCTCTCGTCGCCTAATCCGCCACGGGCGGTATAGAGCCTGCAGTTGCCGTGGCGCAACGGCCTGTCAATGTAGGTAGATGAATGCCGGCACTTCACCGACCTGCCCTTCCCACCACCCGGCCATTGCGCCGCAAGCCAATTCAGGTCCGTTGTCACAGCGCAGCACTACCGGATAAGCGCCACGCTCGGCGGCCTCTCCGGGAGTCGCAACAGTAGCGTTATCGCGTCCACCCACCGGGTCGAAAATTTCACTCGCGATTCGTGCTGTGAGCACAACGGATCGTCCTCTCCTGCAACGCTATTCGTCTCGGGCTACGAACCGCGGTCACGACACCGAAGAACACGGTCACGGCACGCTTGTCTAACGAATAATTTGGAACTCCCCCGGCGATACCAGTGACACGATCCCAGTGGTGAGCGTGACGCTCAACATTGCCCGTCCAACACTCTGGTGCTCGTCCTGGGAGGACGAATCCCGGTCCAGATTTCGGACCCACTGGGTGCACGCGACTACCGCGGCCAGATGCCAGACTCCTGCTCTGGGGAGCGTATTACCGCGCTTTCGGTACGAATTCTACGTGGCGTCGACGCGCGACCGCCGCGAACGTGGCCAACCTAGGAGGCCAGCCATGACATTGATGCAATTCGACCCGTTCCGCGACCTTGACCGGCTGGCCAATCAGGCAGTAGCAGGCGCCTGGACGGCGCATACCCTGCCCATAGAGGCCTTACGCAGGGGTGACCAATTCATCATCGCTATCGACGTGCCCGGCGTCACGGAAAACGATGTGGACGTCACCGTCGAACGCAATGTCGTCGAGGTCAGCGCCCGTCGCCAACCGCTGCGCCAGGAGGGCGACCAGGTGATCGTTGATGAACGACCGCAGGGTGAGTTCCGCCGGCAGCTCTTTCTTGGCGAGAACCTCGATCCGAGCAAGATGACCGCCCAAGTCGACCATGGCGTGCTGACTTTGACGGTTCCGGTGTCGGAGGCCAGCAAGCCGCGCAAGATCGCAATCGGCGCGGCGAAGGCCGGCGCGCAAGCCATTCCAACCACGTCTGACTCTCAGCAAACGGTGAACGCGTAGGTGTGGTCCTGGCTAGTCCCGCGAAGATGATCTCGACGGTCCGGCCTAACCAGCCGGTACGCGAAATGGCCAGCGACAACCGGGTATTGGGCCGGTCCAAAGTTAGGCAACATCCGGCGCGGCGACGCGCGGTGAACCGCACATCGAGGTGACGTTCGACATCGACGCCAACGGCATCCTCAACGTGACCGCACGCGACAAGGACACCAACGCGGAGCGGAGCATCACTATCAGCGAAATTCACCCCCTACAACAGCGAGGAGGAGCGGATGGTCGCCGAGGCCGAAACGCACTGCCGCGCAGAGGAACTGCGGCGCGCGGTCGACTCCCGCAACGAATTCGATTCTGTCGCAACATCGTAGTACTCAGATCACAACTGGCGGCAGTGTGAGGAGTGTAGGTAATGTCAAATTTGTTGCAGGGCAAACGTTTTGCAATCCTTGCAGCCGATGGTGTGGAACGGGTCGAGCTTGTGCATCCGTCCGCGGCGGTGCACCAGGCCGGTGGGCAGACCGAACTGTTGTCTTTGCGTAAAGGGTGGATTCAGATGCGCAACAACGACCTCGATCCAGCGGGCACGTTCACTGTCGATAGGGTTGTCGCCGACGCGTCGATCGACGACTACGGCGGCCTGCTGCTGCCGGGCGGGACGGTGAATCCCGACAAGCTGCGCATCGACGAACGTGCAGTCGCATTCGTGCGGGACTTCGTGGAGTCGGGCAAACCGGTCGGGGTGATCTGTCACGGCCCGTGGACGCTCATCGAGGCAGGCGTCGTCGCGGGACGAACCCTCACGTCGTATCCCAGCGTCCGGACCGACCTGCGCAACGCGGGCGCCAACGTGGTCGACGAGGAAGTCGTCGTCGACGGAAACCTCATCTCGAGTCGCTCGCCGGACGATCTGCCGGCGTTCTGCGCCGCCGTCGTGAAGGCGTTCGCCAAAACCCCGGCAGCAGCATCATGACACCGAACTGCGGCTGTCGGAGGCCGCGAAAGGGATTGCCGTGACACCTTCAATACAGACGAACCGTCGTGACGTCGACCGGGTGCGCAGGTTCGTCGCCCCGGATAGCTTGCCGCAAAACCTGCAGAAAGTACTCGTCGACCTGATCGAGCTGCACATCCAAGGCAAGCAAGCGCACTGGAATGTCGTCGGAACAAACTTCCGAGACTTGCACCTGCAACTCGACAGCATCGTCGACACCGCGCGCGAAGCCAGTGACACGATCGCCGAACGTATGCGCGCCCTTGACGCAGTTCCCGACGGGCGCTCAGACACGGTCGCGCGCACGACCACCGTGCCCGCCGCGCCGCCAACCGAACTCAGCACCACCGAAACGGTGGACATGATGGCCACTCGCGTCTACGCCGTTGTCGACACCGTCCGGACTGTGCATGACGAGGTCGATGCCGCCGATCCGTCAACTGCTGACCTGCTGCATGCCATCATCGACGCCCTCGAAAAGGAAGCGTGGATGCTCAAGTCCGAAAACTGCAAACTTTAAAGAGATTTGGTCGTGGTGATTAACGCTATGTCGGGGACGCTGGCGAAATTCCGATGGGTTTGCCCGAACCTCTGCGTCGGCCCCACCGGGAAGCGGTGCGCCGGGCGGTGACAGCACCGCCCTGGTCGGCGCGGTCGTACCGGCAGGACCAGCCGACCCGTGACGACCGGTGCCTTCGCGTCCAGGCCGGACCGCGCGCGGGCTGGGACGCTGGATTCGACGCCCGGCGGCCGACGTCACGGGTGGATGGGAGGGGTCGGTGATCGACAGGGCATCACCGCGCCAGCGGACGGCCTACCACGAGGACCGTACGGTCGGCACGCTTGAGCTGTTCTTCGACCTCGTCTACGTCTACGCGATGTCGGAAGTCACGACCCTGATGCTGGCGAATGTCTCGTGGACCGGATTCGGTCGAGGGGCGCTGGCACTGACGGCGATCTGGTGGGCGTGGGAGAACTACGCCTGGCTGACCAACACCTTCGAGCACGCGGACCCGCCGGCGCGCATCCTGATCTACTTCGCGATGGCTGCGATGCTCATCGCGGCGACGGCGCTGCCGAACGCCTTTGGGAAAATGGCGCTGGTCTTCGCGACCGCCTACGTGTTCGTCCGGCTGCTTCATGTGGTGCTGCTCCTCCGCACGACGCGCGGAGACGAGCAGCTCCGCGCACCCACCCTCCAGCTGGTGCCCTACCTGCTGGCCGGCTCCGGGCTCATTGTCGTGGGAGCCTTCATGACGTCGCCATACCGGGAGCTGCTATGGCTAACGTCCGCGATGGTCGACCTCAGCGGGCCGCTCATCGCCGGGCGCGCCGGGTGGCGGGTGTCCCCGAGTTACTTCGTCGAGCGGCACGGTCTCATCGTGATCATCGCCCTCGGCGAGTCGATCGTGAGTGCGGGTGGGGGCGCGAAGGACAGCATCGGCCGGCCGCTGACCGCCGCCGCGGTGGTGACGGCGGTGCTTATCGCCGCCGGGATGTGGTGGACGTACTTCGAGCCGAGCCCCCGCGCCGCCGCGCGGCTGCGGCGGCTGAGCCCGGCTCGCCGGGCCCGTCACGCCCGCGACGCCTACAGCTATCTCCACCTGGTGCTGGTCACTGGCATCGTCTTCTTCGCCCTCGGCTTGTACAAGGCCGTGGGACACCCGGACGAGCCGATGGACCCGCTGCCCGGTTTCGCCCTCAGCGGCGGCGTCGCATTGTTCTACCTAGGCGACGTCGCCTACCGGTGGCGCGACCACCGCAAGATCATGGTCGACCGGCTCGTGGCCGGGGGCGTTATGGCTGCGACCGTCCCACTCACCGTCCAACTCCACGCACTGACCACGCTGACCGTCTTGCTGCTCGTCTCCGCCCTGCGCGTCATCTGGGAGGTCCGGGGCGGGAACGACCCGCTGGGGGTGCCCCTCAGTTGGCGCCTTCGGCCCGGTCACGCCGGGATCCGGACGGGAGGGCGCAGCCGCGCGGGCCCAGGTGGCCGACGACGACGTCGCCGAGGACTCTCCGATCCGCATCGCGTTGCCCGTCAGGGGAACCCGTGACTACCAACCCGGCGGCGTCAAATGCGGAAAAGCCCCGAAAACCGGCTAGGTGTAGACCACGTCTCGGGACACCTGTCAACGATGTCCCGGGAAATGACACGTGTCGGGCTGACAGGATTTGAACCTGCGACCACTTGACCCCCAGGCTTAACGGCGGTATACGCAGGCGTCCGCGAATGTGTGCAATATCCCTTGTAGCACAGCGGATTACCACACATAGACACAGCCGCGAACATCCACGGAAAGCTGCGGTCAAATCGACCTAATGGCGGTATGAATGGCGGTACAGACCGCGCATTCCTACCCGCCCGAGCCACAGTCCGGCAGGATGCTCACCTCGGTATTTGTGCGCGCTCGCCGGCGTCGCCCAGGCGCTCGACGCCGCCGCGACCGTTCTGGGAGTGATGTGAGCGGGCCTGGGCCGCGACTACCGTCGCCGGTCGGTTGCCGGCCACAGTCCCAACCCGCCGTCCGAACACGGCAGCAGTCGCTAGCTTGCGTGCTGTCGGACTTTGCCACAGCTGGTGATGTTCACATAGCCCACGATCGTTGCTTCGGCGTCGTCTCCACCTGGATTTTGTTGCCGGAAAGTTCGCGGGCGGTGAGGAGGCCGGCGGTGGATCCGTAGAAGTTCCGTCGCAACTATCGGTAATTGTGACCGAAGCGAATCTCGGTGAAGACGCGCCGACTGTAAGTTCGTACCAGCCGAATCGTCTGGACGGATCACGCGACGCGGATCCGAGGGGGGATTTTGATACCACCGCTAGATGCGACGAGTAACTTGCTGCCTGTCGGCCGTTTCCCAGCAACCGTAGGAGAAATCGAGGCTCGATTTGTCGACGGGAAAAGCAACCGCCGAGCCGAAGTCTGGAGCGACTGGCAAAAGGCGACCACCATACTGCGACAGCACGTCGAAATCTGCGCCGTGTGGCTCAGCGGTAGTTTCTTCACCTCGAAAGACGAGCCAGACGACATCGACAGCGTTTACTGGGCCGAAGACGTGAAACTGAACACCGCGGCCCTGCAGCCGGCCAGCGCCCAAGTCATTGGGATGTTCGCCCAGAAGGACGCGGTGCGGAACACTGTCGGCCTCAGGGTAGATACTTTCGTCGTACCATGGAATTGCTGCCCTGATACCTCCGTCGCGACCCCTGTGACCTGGGAATATTGGCGCGGCCGTGGTCACTGGGACGACTTCTGGTCCAGAATCAGAACCGGACCCAAGGGAGCGCCCGCGGTTCGGACAGATGCGCTGCCTCGGCGCGGGTACTTGGAGGTGATCGTCGATGGCTTCAAGTGAAGACAGCATTGAAGACCTAGAGCGACGACTCCTAGAAGCGTCTGCCGGCTTGTCGGTGTGGCAAACGGCAGACGACCTGGGTCGCCTCAGCTTTGAGTCGCTGTTGGCTGACACAACCGTCGCACGAACTCTTCCGTCATCGGGGTCGCTGAGACTGAGTGGGACTGGCGTAGTGGGCTCGGCGGCACCCCTCTTCGAGGTGGCACGCACACTCAATAACTTCCAGAGATTAGCTACTGCGGTTGCAGCTTCGGATGCCGGCGACACCGAATTGGGAAGGCAAGCTAGCACCCAAGTCGTCAACAACACGCGTCTTCTCATAGCCGGAGCTCCAACTCAAGGCTCTCTGATCTTCACGTTGACTCCGGGCGTACAGGCTGTCGCGGAAGTACACCCAAGAGACGGCCTTGCGTCCTTATTTAGAAAGAGCGAGGACGATGACCAACAGGTTGACAAAGCAGTTGCGAAAACAATTGACCTGATAGCCGCGGGCCTCGAGATTCCACCAGATCCAACGGACTCAGCATTCCTGTCAACGATCACCGAACTCGGTCCCCGCGCGGCCTCCTGCGCCAGGGACTTCGCAAAAGGTCTGCACAAGTACGGCTTTGACATTGACCTGGAATGGAGACAGCCACACCGGACTACTCGGCGAGTCCGCTTAAATACTCAGACCGCCGACCGCATTGCCAAGGTGATCGAGCAGTCGAGTCTCGATGTTCAGCCAGTCGCGATCGAAGGGACCGTCCTGACTGTGAGCACAGTGCAGAATCAACAGTGGCTCATCGAAAAGTCTGACGGTTCAACCGTTCCCATAAAGCACTCCAATTTGCCACATGATCAGACTTTCGGAATCGCTACAGGCGCACGGTTGCGGATCCTGGCAGAGATGAAGACATCAGTGTCGAATGCAGGTGTTACAAAGACGACGTACGAGGCAACCCACGTCGAAAAGATTAACGACGAGAGCTGACGCACCGACAATTGCGTAGAACCAACTCACCGCCCCTAGGCGGGCCCCGTCATCACAGATGGACCTCATAACCTCGCGGCTTCGGGGGGTCACCTCGACACTCACCGCTGTTGGGCGGATTCCGATATCGCACCACCGGCGGCGAACTGTTGACACGGACGCCAGCATCCGCATGTAGCCCCGCATCCACACCTTCGTGAGGACCAGCGACCGGCCCGCATACGGGTTGCGATCGCCAGGTTCAGCCAGACCGCCGTATTCCGCGCACTTACTCGTCGGGTCATCATGAGGCCGTTCAGGTCTGCGGCTGTGTATCCCATGCCAGAAACGGAGTTCTGTTCCCGTAGGGCACGCATAGCCTTCTCGGCATTGCTAGTACGAGGGGCGAGAAGTGAGATCAGCCATCGGATAGGGGCCGTCACGGAAGCGCTAACCCGGCGCGACGACTACCGCGAAACCCGTGATCCAAAGACGCGCATGAAGCCGTCGGTCACCGGCTCGACGTGCTCGCCGCCACCCGGCAGGATACCCAAGCCTGGGAGTTGCCGCCGTGGCCAATGTCGTTAGCTCAGCTGGGCCGTCCATGCGCTGCTTCAGAGGCAGCCCGCGGGCAGCCATCAGTAGGTCTTATCCGGGCTTGCCACAGATAGCGTGAGTTTGCTTCAAAAGGAACGAGACCGTTGACGACTTCAGGGTGCGTTGGGATTGCTAGGCATTTGGGACGATGCGCTGTGTAGCGGTGTCGTAGTGGTAGTGCACGATGTCGCCTGACATTATCAATGTGATCGCCTGATCGATGGTGCTGCGCGGCACCACGAACCACTCAGAAGGGTCGTAGTCGCGGCCTCGCCGGTCGATTTGGGTTAGGTCGAGACGAGCCTCGGCGAAGATACGGTGCAGCAGGTTCTCCAACGCTGATGCCCGCACGTTGTAGACGCGGTAGGTCGCGACGACCTCCACCGGGGCCATGAGGTACGTCGGGGATTTCACGGCGTTCTTGATCCGCTTGTCGACGGGGCCGCGTGAGAACCCGATCTTGTGCAGGTCGGCAATTCCTACGATCTGCGGGTCGTCACTTCGAGAGCGCAACACGTAGATGAATCCACTTTCGACGTCGGCATCACCAATCTCAGAAGCGCTAATTTCTGAGCGTCCAACCGCGAGCCCGTCTTGTTCGTGCAGCCGTATCGACAGCGACTGCCGGTACATCGATGACTCGGTTCCGTTCTCGAAAATTACCCGGAGGCGCTGCTTCTTCTCTGGCTTGCCGCCGACAACCTTGTGTTGGGTTTCACCAACCTCGGCAATGAACAGCATCACACCGTTGAGGACAAAGAAGCGGCCCTCAACGATCGACTCCACACCGGGGAACGGAACCAACCGCATCGAGCCGTTAGCGAGCTCGACATGCTTCTGCTTGAACAGTGGTTCGAATTCCTCAAACCCAATTGCTTTTCGCCGCTGGGCAACGTCGTCGGCTGGTGCAAGCTTCTTCCGGACTGGTAACCCCGACATGTCCAGAACGCCGGTGTCGTCGCCAAGCAGATTGAGTGGGTCGGCGTCGAGAAGATCATCGATGGAGCTCGGCGCCTCAGGCACCTTGAGCAGACTGAACTCGTCGAGGTGCTGCAGCGCCTGGATCTTCTTATCGTCGGCAAGGATGCCGTCCAGACGTGCGCCGAGCTTGCGTTCGGAGATTTCACGCGTAGTCGAACTTGGCGGCCGGCCATGAGCACGCCGGAATTCCACAACCTCACCGAAAGCCCGTTCGAGCCGCTGGCCGGCGGTAACTTTCTGCGGCTTGTCGGGCATGTCCAGCAGGCCTTCGACATCAGAGTCGATCAATTGCTGGAACGGATCGAGAATCCCCGGGATATCGGCGTCACCGGCCACGGGGGGCAAGTCGTGGTTCTCGCTCATGAGCTATTTGCACTCTCGGCTGTTTGCATCTCGGCGAGCCGCTGTTGCTTCAGGCGTTGCAGGAATAGCAGACCCTCGGCGTAGCGCTTCTCGGTGGGATCATCGGAGCGCACGTTCGGGCGGCGCCCGTTGACCTTCACCCAATTCTGAATCTTCGGGAACAATGCGAGCGCCTCCTCCTCGCTAATCTCCACCCGGGTGGCAGTGATCGCATCGGAGATGATCCGCAGCACCGACGGTGTCACCGATTTCGACATCACTTCGAACGCCCGCTGGAACGGGTTGACGGAGTCGATGAGGTTGATGCTTACGTCGTCGATGTTGACAAATGTGCTGGCCATCTTGATGAATCGTTTGTCGCCGACCTGCTTGACCTCGCCGTTTTTGATCACCGAGTCCACGACGACCTGCTGACGCAGCTCCTCGACCTGATCATCATCCAGGTCTGGGTAGCGGTCCCGGATGATCTTCGGGATCAGGACCTTGTTGGTTGTCTCCGGATCGACACTGCCGGCTGCAGCCTTGGCAAACGTTTCATCCTGCAGGATGTTGGCTTTGAGATCATTGAGGTCGGTCTCGATGATCTGCTTAACCCGTTCACTGGAAGGCTCTTTGAAGCCTTTGATCTTGATCGTTCCCGGCTCGGGAGCGTCATCATTGCCGCGCTTGGCTTTGAAAGTGAAGTTCGGTGCAAGCACCTGCTCCATTAGCAACGACGCAGTGATCGCCTTGAGCATGTTGTTCACCGACACCGTCACCTCACCCCGCTCAGCGTCGGGCTCGGCGAGGAGGTTGGTGAACTGCGCGTGCGTCTTACAGGGGCTATCTCGGGTCACACGCCCGATGATCTGAATAATCTCGGTCAACGATGCCCGATACCCGACGGTTAACGCGTGCTCGGCGAACGGCCAGTCGAAACCCTCCTTCGCCATGCCCAACGCGAGGATGATATCCACACCGTCACGCTCTTTGGCGGCCACGGTCGACAGGTAATGCAGCGTGTCGGCACGCTTCTTGAGGTCGGTGTCGTCGACTAGATCAGCCACGCGCAGCACCTGCGCGGTGTCGTTGCGGCGAATCCGGATGATCCCGGTATCGGGCTCGGTGTCGATGACCTCACCAATCGTGTCGATAATGAACCCGACCTCTTCGATCTTGTCCTTCGTTGACTCACCCGAATTCACGTTGGGGATGTGCACGATCGTTTTCTTGTCCAGATCGAGGATTTGACCAATCGCCTCCGTGTAGCGGCCCTGATAGAAGTGGTGCCCTATGCCCAGCGACTTTAGATACTGGTAACCGTTAAGCTGGTCGTAGTAGTTGAACGTGACCGGAGTGAATCGGGCCTCGTCCTCGGCGGAGAGTACCGGCACCGAATCTCCGCGAAAATACGACCCGGTCATCGCTACTATGTGCACGTCCGAGCCAGCCATCACATCGCGCAGCAACGCACCCAGGCGGCTGGCCTCGATATCCGCCGACACGTGATGAAACTCGTCAATCGCCAACACCGTGCCGTTGAACTCATCGGGGGCCAGGCGTTCGAAGGCGAACCGCAATGTCGCATGTGTGCACACGAGAATTGAATCAGAACTGCGCAGGAAGTCGATGAATGCATTGACCTTCCCAGCGGATGAGCCTGGTGTGCACAGGTTGCGTTCCGGTTTGACCTCCCAGTCGGCGAAAAATCCGTGCGCGGTTAGGTTCGTCGAGGCGAACGACCCCCCGATCGAGCGCTCCGGGACTGCGACTATGACTTTCTTGCGGCCCTGGTTGTAGAGCTTGTCCAGGCCGACGAACATTAACGCCCGAGACTTGCCGGATGCCGGTGGCGCCTTGATCAACAAATGCTGGGCATCCCGCTTGGCGAACACCCGCTGCTGCATCTCTCGCATCCCCGACGCGTCTGTGTTTACTGAGGCACCAGTCTGCGCATACATCACATCAACGACGTTTACCGTGCCCTTCACTTCCTAGCCCCCTTGCCGGGTTTCGCCGCCTGTTCATCGGCGGTCATCGCCTCATACCTTGCGAATAAATCTGACAAGCGCTCCTCGTCGGTCTCGTAGCCACGTGCCGAGTAAATCGAATCCACGAGCGCATCAACCTCGGCATGCGCAGCCCGCAGATCAGCAGGCATGTTGTCCGGATCATAGAGTTCGGCCAGGGTCTTCTCGCAGTGATATTCACGTACATCCAACACCCGTAACGCAGCCACCGTCAGCCGCTCCTTTACCGCATCAGACAGTGACGGCACCGGGAAATTGTTGTAGACAATCGTGTTCGAATAACGGTAATCCGTCTTCAGTTTGCCGCCAACAGCCCGAGTCCACACCATATGCATCCGTGACGTCAACAACCCGAATAGCCACGGCTCAGCGTCGTACACGGCAAATGCTTGGTCATTGATGACCGTGTCTTTATTGAGGTAGCCCATGGGGATGTATTCACGACGCTCCGACGAGACCCTAGGGACAATAATTGAATCCGTAGGTTTGTACGCGACCTGTTTGAACCGATGTGCGCGGTCTGCAAAATCAACAGTGCTCTGCGCCTTACTTCGGCGTCGAAACTCTGTAACCATACGCAGGCGATCAGCGATTGGCGGTATTCTCGCGGCCTCGTCCGCGTTCGCGTCCGTGATCCACAGACAATAGCGCTCAGTGTCTTGTATGTAGTCCGCTGCGCCGACATAACGTTTGATGATTTCTCCGGCTGAGGGGAACTCGTTGAGCAGAATTTTTGCTTCGCTAGGTTCGAGGATTAGGTTTCCACCGTCGGTGGGCTTCGATCCGAAAGCCATCGGCGGAAAAGACTTGGAGATTGGCCTCATTTGCCTCCCAGCGATCACGTTCGCCGCATCTGCAAGGTAGCCGTTGATGTTCTTGGCTTCGATCTGGAGTCCGTCAGTGAAGATGTACTTCGGGGAACTCGAAGGATTGCGCAGAGAGATCACCGATACCGTGACACCAGCGTTGCGTTTCGCGTTGTTTTCCCATTTGAATGAAGTGTACGCGAAACCTATTTCAACTCCTGTCGCAAACAGGGCGGGAAACAGAAGGCTTACGTGTTCGCCTTGCGCAACTGAATTAGTCGTCACGAATGCTAGCTGGGCTTGAGTCCCTGCTATGTAGGCAGCGCCCTTGATAAACCATAGGGAAATGTAGTCGAGGTTCTTTGAAAAAAATCGCGATCCGAATACCGCGTTAAAGTCGTCCTTCTGCTCATCGGTCTGCATGCTCGACCCCACATACGGTGGGTTGCTGATTAGATAGATCTCCGAACGTCCGTCGTTAGGGCATACGCCGTCCCAGTCGACCCGCGTCGCGTTGCCCGCGCGGATCTGCCCGGTCTCCTTGAGCGGGATCAGGGGGATCTCAACGCCAAATTTTTCTTGAAACTCGCGGTTCATCTGATGCTTGGCGATCCACAACGACAGGATTGCGACTTCGACGGCGAAGTCATCGACCTCGATGCCGTAGAAATTTTCGATGTTAATTTTCGACACCGCGTAAAGCACCTGGTGTTTGACACTGAGGTCGGCGAGGCGTTCGAGGATCGCGTGTTCCAGCCGACGCAGCTCTTTGTACGCGATGACCAGGAAATTTCCTGAGCCGCAGGCGGGGTCGAAAACCTTGATCCGGCCGATCCGTTCCAGCAGAACCTCAAGCTTCTTGACGTTTTCAAACCCGGCGTCGAATTGCTCCTTAAGGCCGTCGAGGAACAGCGGCTCGATTGTTTTGAGGATGTTCGGCACGGACGTGTAGTGCTGCCCCAGGTCCGATCGCTTTCCGGGGACAACGATGGCCTGAAACATCGAGCCGAAGATGTCGGGGTTGATCTCACTCCAGTTCAGTGCACCCAGATCCAATAGGAGATCCCTGGCTGACTTGGTGAAGGCGGGCACAACGTGCCTGCCTGAAACCTCAAACAGTCGGCCATTGACGTACGGAAATCCCGACAGGTAACTCGGCTTGTGCTCAGGTCGCTCGGTGTCAAGTGCGTTGAACAGATCAGTCAAGAACTCGGCGACGTCCGATCCGTCAACGTGGGTGTGCGAACCCACCGCGGATGAGAACTGCCCGTCATCGAAAATGCCTGTGTCGTCGGCGAAATAACAAAACAGTAGGCGTGTGAAGAAGACGTTCAAAGCGTGCCGACCGTGCGGATGATTGAGCAGATCCGGGTTTGCGGTGACCAACGCGTCGAAAAGCTTCCCCATCCGCTCGGCGGCTTTGACGTCAGCGTGCGCCTCGGACGTGTATTGCGCCTTCTCCATCCCGGCCCACGGCAGAAAAAAGGTAAAGTGCTTGTCGATATCCCGAAGCGGGAACACCTTATTCTCGCCAGTCTTCGTGTCTACAGCGACGAGCTCATGGTAGTCGGTAACGATTACGAATCGCGGGTTGTACCGGATTACCGCTGGGGCAGTACGTAGTTCCTCAATGTCGGCGAGGGGTTCGTCGACAGTTTCGCGGAAGTAGACGACATTCTTCTGGGCGACTTCATGCTTGGGATCGACGGCGACGTTGATCGACCCGTTCCGGAGGCGGGTAACGTTGCCCTTCGGTTTCCCATAGGCCAGCAGCAGATCGAAGATGAACTCACGGTCATACGATTCGCGACTCCCGAGTGGAGCGACTCGCTCCTCGACCGCCTTGAGACTAAGCCTCGGCATCTCTGTGGAAGCCTCCTTCTCGCGGCTGACTGGCCGTTGAACCGGCAGCAAGATCGTTCCACTGTACGGTCTCGAGCGGCTCGAAATGATCCGGTCAACCTCAGAGCAAGAGAAGCGAGACACCTGTCTTGGCGCCTCAACGCACCCAAGAGCCGCGTCGTCGCTCCGTTCTCGACGCGAACTTCGTCGACAAGCCATCGGGTTCCAGCACGAACAGATCGAGCCAGGCTTAGCCGCCCTGCTGGCACACGCCCGTGCCGACTGAGTGACGGGGCACCCCGACGTCAGGGGTCGACCCCCTCGATGTCGGCGTTGAATCTCGCCGCCCGCATTCTGGCCGGTGGAGCAGGCCCCTCGATACGAAGCAATTTGCCCAGCCCGCCCCGCATCTGGGACTCGGCGCCGGGGCCCGCCTTTTTGTCGGCACCGCTGCGCGCCTTGGTGTCGATCGTCGGCCGAATCACCGCGTCGGAATCGACGCCCGACAGCACCTTCTTGACCTGCGGTCGCAGCTTCGACGTCTCCGGTAAAACGGTGAGCCAGTAAGTGCCCTCCATGTCAGATCGCTCCTTCGTCCCATGCCTCATTCGGGGTGTCAGCGATTACCGACTTCGGCGGCTTGGCCGACTTCGCCTTTGCAGCCGCATCAATCGCATCAATCTCTGCGGCGATGTCTCGCTGCTGTTTGATCAATGCCGCCAACGCCGGACCCGCGGCCTTCGGATCGTCGATCGCTTGAGCGATCCGATTCCGCAGCGCTACAAGCAACTGACGGTGATTACCACTCCTCGCCGCAGCTACAACCGACCTAGGGACCACCTTCCGGGGCGCCCGCTTCGCTGGCGCCTTCTCACCCGCCTTCACCGCTCGCAACTTCAGCTCGGTCACGTCAGGGGGCCCTTCTGCTCTGTCGAAAACGAAAAAAGTTGAGTTCCGGGGAGGGCATGTCGCCTATCGCCGGAGGGGCGGCAGGGCACCTGCCCCCGGGCCACCCCCCGTGGTGTTTGGCCGCGCGGCGGCGCGGGGCGGAGCGGGATCTCTGTTCCCGCCTGGCGCGAGGTCGCCAGGTGGCATGGCTCGATCAGACGCGCCCGAGCGACGGGCTCAGGATGGCGTACAACAGGTTCGCCCCGAATGAGTCGTACTCCCGAAGCTTGGCGAGGTCGTCGAGTTGTTCTTTGGCGCTTGGGTTTTGCTTGATGTACTCGGCGACGATGCTGCTCCAACCGGATTCGAGGGCTCGGCCGAGTATTGCTGCGGCGAGGGTCTTGTCGTCGGAGCGGATCGCTGCCGCGAACACCTGGCCTGCTTCGTCGGCGTGGGTGAGTCGCGCTGCTCGGTCTTGTGCGTCGCGGTACGCGATGATCTGGCCGGGGTCGCTGGTCACGCTGGTGAGTCCGAACAGGAACTTCTCGAGCGATTGCCGCTTGGCGGCGATGAGCTCCTTCTCTTTATTGCGGAGGTCGCTGAGCTTGGCGCTGAAGTGGGCGTGTTCGCTGTCGAGCTTGGCGCGCTTGCCGGTTTCGGACAGGTTGTTGTCGGCGTCGAGCAGGTCGGTGGTGCGGGCCCATCGGCTCTGAATGTTCGCGGCCTGCTTGCGTAGGTCGTCGATCTGGGATTCGAGCTGTGCGAGAGACATTGCGTGCGTTTCCTTTTCGGTGTCGGTTTATGCCGGGGCTCGGCGGTTGGTGAGGTTCCAGAGTTCTTGGACGGTGGCCGCGATGGGGTGCTCGCCGTCGTAGATCTTGATGAAGGCTTTGACGACGGAGGTCCATCGTTTGTCGATGGCGACGCGCAGGATTTCGACTTGCAGGAGGTTGTTGGCCTGGTCGACGGCACCACCGAACGCTTGGAGCGCTGCGTCCTCGGCGCGAAGACCCGCCGCTATCGAACCGAGAGAGACATTTCCGAAGAGTCGGCCATAGAGGAATGCGATGCGTTCGGCGGTTGCTTGCGCGGCGCGTTCCTGCTCTGCGCGTTGCACAGCTGCGCGGTCGACGTTCATGGCGACGCGTTTCACGAGGGGCAGCTTGGCGCGCAAGTCTTCCGCGCTAATCATTGCTGCCGCCGAACAGCGACTTTGCGAACTGCCCAGCTTCCACGCCGTTTGAGTCAGAGTTCTCCGTGTCGGTGAGAAAGTCGCGGAGTTGCCGGACTTCGTCGTCGGTCAGGCTGGCGACGAGTCGGGCGATTTCTTGTTTGGTCATTGCCTTCCTTCGATGTGCTCGTTTAGTGCGGTCTCATCGACGAACCAACAGCCGGCGATCTTGTCGCCTCCGAGCTGCGGTGCGACTCGGCGGGCCTGCCTGAGTGAGATGCCTAGGCGGTCAGCCGCTTCGGCGAGCGGCAACGCAGGTCTGTCCATGGCCACAGCTTTGCTGATCGAGGGTGAACGGACGTCCGAGTGACCGTCTGCGGCCATAGCTTCGCCAAATTCGCAGGCCAGCGCCTGGTAGTTCAAATACGGAATGCCCGACCGTTTGCGATGTTTGGCCGCGATCAGGGCAGCATCCCGCGCCTCTTTCAGCGCCGGCCCGGAGAGGACGACGACCCCGCCGACTCGCGTCAGGCCAGGTTGGCTCATGAGTCCGCTCCGTCTGCTGCGACTGCGCCGGCGGTGCTCATAGTCCTGGTCCCCAACGGCAGCCCGGTAGATGTAATCACCTGACCGGCAACGACTCCGCGCGGCCGGCGTGTCGGGCGAAGCGTGGCCAGCCATGCGCGACATTGCTCTAAGGCTGTGCAGGCGGCGCAGAGCCGCAGAGCGGCCACTCTGGCGGCGTTCACTTCATTCCTGCTGGATCCACCGTCGATGCGACGCACAGCGACAGTCGCCTCGAACAGATCCGCCCTGCCCTTACAGCGGGCCGCTCGAAGGTCCGGGATTCCACCAACGAGCGCCGACATGTGTTCCCAGTTGGTCATCCGTCGACCTTTGTACGATGCCATTCGCAGGCTTGGCCTTCGGCAGGTACCCGGATCCGGCATGGCCGGCCGGCCTGTGTGCGCCGGCCGCATCGATTCGTGCGCCGGCTGATCGTGAGCCGGCGCACGAACTCGATCGGCAGCGGGCCAAGTTGTTCGTGCGGCTGGTCGCCGTTTCCGTGCCGCGGGTGTTCGGCATCGAGTTCGTCGACGGAGATCAGCCAGAGCACATCGTCGCCGGATGCGTTGACGCAGACCGCGGCCCAGTAGTCGGGCCGGCCGGCCGACCATAAGCAGGCCGTCCGTTTGTGGTCGATCAGCGCTCCTGGGTGCTCGGTCATGCGGGGTTCCTTTCGTCCGTTCACCGCTTCCCACCCACCACCCCTACAAGGGGTGGGTGGGAGCGTGATTGCTAATGGCGTGATTGGCGTGATTGCTTGCGTGACGGCGCGTCCTGCACCGCTCTGTCCCTCGTGATGGGGGTGATTGATGCGTGATATTCAGAATTGGTGAATAGCTGTGTGACGTCTCTACCAGCGGGTTCGTTGGATTCGTGATCGGGGCGTGATTGGTTCTCGGCCAGAAACCACGCAGTGCTCTGGCGTAGCTCGCCACCACCACGACTGCCTTCGATGCGCACCAGCACGCCCTCTGCAGCAAGCTGATCGAGCTTGCGGCGGGCTTTCTCGACGTCGGCGCGCGTGGGCGCCTGCTTCTCCGTGATGGCCTGCGCGGCACCCTTAGCCGTCAGGCCGTCGACGCCCGCCGCGCGCACCAGCGCAACGAGATCGACGGCGTGGTCGACAGTCATCACGCCAGCCGTTTGGTCGTGCAGCAGCCGGTACGGCCCGACCTCGTCGGCCGGTTGCTTCACGTGCCGGAAGCTGACGATCGGGTCGCCGGGTTCGCCTGCGAGCAGCACCACTGATCCGCAGCCCGACGTCAGCCATGTCGAGCCGTACACGTCGTCCACCGACGGAGCGGCTCGAGGCGTGAGAGGGTGGCGCTTCTTGGGGTGGTGCAACTCCAACATCTGACAGCCCAGAGCCAGCACGTTTTGCCGCGCCCGATTCCACTGCGCGCCAACTCGATCTTCACTCAAGCTCACGGCCGCATCCTTGAGACTGTCGACCACGACCACACCCGCGCAGTAGTACTCGACCATCCGCGCCAACGTGCCGGGGTTTGCCGCCAGGTCACGTGTCGGCGGTCCGCGCCACACGTGCAGACGCTCGGCCAGAACTTGGCGGTCGGCCTCGCCGAAGATCCGACCCGCGGCCCGCGCAATCTGGTTGGGCCGATCCATCGCCAGATACAGCACCCGGCCCACGTCGGCGCTGACCGGCAGCCCGAGCAAGCTGCCGGTGCCCAGCCCAAGAAGCTCCCGCACCAGCGCCAACGCCAACGTTGTCTTACCCAGCCCTTGCCCGCCGGCCAGCATCAACGCCTCACCCGCCGACCAAAGCACCGAGTTATCACGGCCCCAAATCGCGGGAATGCCGGCAGGCGCGTCCAGCACGAACTCGGCACCGCTCACCCCGTTCTCGGGCAACTGCACCGTCTCTGCATCCTGACCGACGACAATCACGGCGGGCACCTGGCTGGCCTCGGACTGCAATCGCTCGGCGATCGCCCGGCCCCGAGCCAATAGGTCCTCGGTCATGCGATCTTGCCGCCGGCCGCTTCGAACAGGAGCTCGGCGAGCCTTCGATCGTCACCGCCGCGCCGCGAAAGCGATTGCAGGACATCGGCTTTAAGTAGCGGGACGTAGCCATCCGCGAGCAAGTGCAACGCGGCGTCCCGGCCAGCTTCGACCATCCTGTCTGACGGCGACGGGTCGGTGCAGCGGTGCGTCCACGGATCGCTGCACCCACAATCCCGCGGCTCGACACGGCGGGCCGCTCGGCGGCGGCGTTCCCAGCCGGCCACGCCGCTATGCTGTTGGCAGTCCTCCACCAGGGGCTTCGAAGCCGCCGATACCTGCCCGGGTCGGCGGCTTTTCCGTTCGTAGATCATCAGACAGCCGCGGCGTCGAGCAGGCCGGCAACGAACGCGTCGACGTCAGCTTGCGGAATCAGCGTTCGCGATCCAATTTTCACGCGACGCAGCGTGCCGTCGTTTATCAGCTGGTAAACGGTGGTACGGCCGACGTCAAGCTGTTCGCAGACGTTGGGGATGGTGCATAGCTTTCGCAGCGCGGGAGTGAGTTTCGGGTTCTTCGGCACGGTGGGGATTCCCTTCTGAAACGGGAACGCCGAGCTACAGATAGGCCGTTTGGGCCTTCTCTGTGCTCGGCTGCCGGTTCAGCGAGTCCGCGTTGCGGGACTCAGCGGGTGGACCCCGGTTCGGGGCGTGCGCCGTTCGTCTCGACTCCTACTATCTCGGCCGGTCCGGGGTTCCCGGTGGGTGGTGCGCCGGTCGAATCTGCCTGTGTAGCAGCGTGTCGCCTGTAAGTCTCGATTAGCGTCGGTGTTCGGTCGTGGCACCGACCGTACCAGACCGCTTAGACGTGCCCCTGTAATCGAACGAGCGCGCGTGTTCGTGACTATTCTTCTGCGTGCGACCACTTGACCTGTGGAGAGGCGGTTATGGGCACACGACGAGCCGACGGTGAAGGCTCTTACCGGCAGCGGCCAAACGGACTGTGGGAAGCGTCCACCAGGTACACCACAGCTGACGGGGAGCGGAAACGGCTCAGCGTGTACGGGAAGACCCGCGCTGAGGCGCGCGGCAAGCTAAACGACGCGCGCAAGCGGATCGCTGAGGGCGCTCCCCCGCGCGACGATAAGCAGACGGTCGGGTCGTGGTTGGAGTCCTGGCGCACGACGGCGCTGCCGGCGTCGTCGCGCAAAGCAACCACTCAGGAGCTTTATGCGAATCTGTGTCGCAAGCACTTGGAAGGCGACACCAAACTTGCCGCGCTGAGGCTCGACCAGATTCGGCCGACCCACATCGAATCGCTCGTAATGCGTCTGCGCGGCAAGGACTTATCCGACAGCACCGTTCGACAGGTGTACACGGTGCTGCGGGCCGCGCTCGATATCGCTGTCCGCGACGGACTGCTGGCGGCCAATCCGACGGCGAAGGTGAAGCGTCCCGCTGTCACGCCGAAAGAAGCGCGCTATCTGTCCACCGAAGACGTGCGGCGACTCCTGAGCCATCTGGACGGGCTTCGGTACCGGCTAGCGGTGCTGGTCCTCGCGGCAACCGGAATGCGCCGCGGCGAAGTCGCCGGCCTGCGCTGGGCTGACGTCGACCTGACCAAGGGTGAGTTGACTGTGGCCGGCGTCGTCGTGCGCGTCTCTGGCGCGTTGGCGTGGACGGCGCCGAAGACTGATCGTTCGCGCCGGCGCATCCCGTTGACGACCGGGCTCATCGCCGAGTTGAAGAAGCACCGCAAGACGCAGATCGCCGAGCGCCTGCACGCTGGCGACCAATGGGTCGAAACGGGCGCCGTGTTCGCCACCGAGGCCGGCGGGTGGCTCGACCCGCGCAACCTACTGCGCACCGTCGAGATTGCAGCGGGCAAGGCTGGGATGGAGAACGTCGGCGCGCACACGCTGCGCCACTCCGCGGCCGTCGGCTGGTTGGAGTCCGGCGTCCACATTAAAGCCGCGGCCGACTTGCTCGGACACGCGTCGATCAGCATCACAGGCGATCTATACGGGCACACCAGCGATGACGCCGCGCGGGCCGCGGTGAAGGGACTCGGCGATGCGCTCGGACTGTGAAGGCGGTATGCAAAGGCGGTACACAATGGAAAGAGGCACTTCCAAACTCTCAGAAAGTGCCTCTGACCTGAAGTCGGGCTGACAGGATTTGAACCTGCGACCACTTGACCCCCAGTCAAGTGCGCTACCAAACTGCGCCACAGCCCGCGCGCCGATGCATGCACCGGCAGCAGGTCGAAAGCCTACCGTAAATGGTCGGCCGACCCGCCAAGCGACCTTTGCTTGGCGGGCGGCAGGCGACCATGAGGTGAATCACAAACGCGCTAGCTGCGGTGCCAGCGAAAATCGGAAGCGCCTATTGGCCCGGAGAGACCGCCAGCCTCCCGAAACCCCTACCAGCTCAGCGCCGCCGGGCTCCCCGCTTTTCGCGCACCCGCACGTTGATCCGAATCGGCGAGCCCTCGAATCCGAACGTCTCACGCAGCCGTCGCTCCAGGAAGCGGCGGTACCCAGCCTCCAGAAAACCTGTGGTGAACAGCACGAAAGTCGGGGGCCGTGCGGTGGCCTGGGTGGCGAACAGGATGCGCGGCTGCTTGCCCCCACGCACCGGGGGCGGCGTGGCAGCCACCACCTCTTTGAGCCACGAATTCAGCGGGCCGGTCGGGATCCGCCCGTCCCACGACGCCAGCGCGGTCTCCATCGCGGGGACCAGCTTCTGCAGCGCCCGCCCGGTCTTGGCGGAGATGTTCACGCGCGGCGCCCACCGCAGCTGCACCAGTTCGCGGTCGATCTCGCGCTCCAGCAACTCGCGGCGGTCTTCGTCCACCAGGTCCCACTTGTTGAAGGCCAGCACCAGGGCGCGGCCGGCCTCGATGACCATCGACAGCACCCGTTGGTCCTGTTCGGTGAGCGGGTCCGACCCGTCGATCAGCACGATCACCACCTCGGCCGCGTCGATGGCCGAGCGCGTGCGCACCGAGGCGTAGAACTCGTGCCCGCTGGCCTGACCCACCTTCCGCCGCAGACCCGCGGTGTCGACGAACCGCCACACCTTGTCGCCCAGCTCGATCAGCGAGTCCACCGGGTCCACCGTGGTACCGGCGACATCGTGCACCACCGAACGCTGGTCGCCGGCGAGCTTGTTCAGCAGCGAGCTCTTGCCGACGTTGGGCTTGCCGACCAGCGCCACACGCCGCGGGCCACCGGACGTGGGCGCCACCTCGGAGACCTCGGGCAGCGCGGCCAGCACCGCGTCGAGCAGGTCCGCCACACCGCGGCCGTGCATCGCGCTGATCGCGTACGGCTCACCGAGCCCCAGCGACCACAGCATCGCGGCGTCCGCCTCGACCTTGTCGCTGTCAACCTTGTTGGCCGCCAAGAAGACCGGCTTGCCCGACCGGAGCAGGATCCGGGCGGCGGCCTCGTCGGCCGTGGTGGCACCGACGACGGCGTCGACCACCAGGATCACCGCGTCGGCGGTGCGCATGGCCACCGAGGCCTGGTCGGCCACCAGCTGCTGCAGCCCCTTGGCGTCGGGTTCCCATCCCCCGGTGTCCTGCACGACGAACCGGCGGCCGGTCCACAGCGCGTCGTAGGACACCCGGTCGCGGGTGACGCCCGGGATGTCCTGCACCACCGCTTCCCGTCGGCCCAGGATCCGGTTCACCAGGGTCGACTTGCCGACGTTGGGCCGGCCGACAACCGCCACCACGGGCGCCGGGCCGGCCTCCTCCTGTTCGTCCAGGTCGAATTCGACGGAATCCCAGTCGTTTTCGTCGCTCCACGTGCCGTCTTGACTCATCGCACCGCTCCGCTTCGCTGCTTGACCAGGTCCCGCAGGTGCGAGATCACCTGGGCCTCGGTCATCTCGCTGGTGTCGACGACCACCGCGTCCGGGGCCGTCCGCAGCGGCGACACCGCCCGGGTGGAATCCAGATGGTCGCGGCGACGGACGTCGGCCAGCACCGCCTCGTAGTCGTCGGCCAGCCCGGCCGCCACGTTCTGATCGTTGCGCCGCCGCGCCCGCGTCTCGGCCGATGCGGTCAGAAAGATCTTCACGGGCGCGTCGGGCAGGACCACGGTGCCGATGTCGCGGCCCTCGACGACGACACTGCCCGGGCCCTCGGCCATTTCGCGCTGCAGGTCGACGAGCCGGGTGCGCACGGCCGGAACCGAGGACACCGCCGACACCGAACCGGTCACCAGGTCACCGCGGATCTCCATCGAGACATCCTCTCCGCAAAGGAAATAACGGTCGCCGTCGGGGCGATAGTCGATCGACATCTGGACCGTTTCCGCCGTGCGCGCGACGGCTTCGGCGTCGGCCGGGTCGATGTCGGCGCGCAGCACTGCCAGGGTCACCATCCGGTACATCCCGCCGGTGTCCAGATAGCGCGCGCCGAGCACCTGCGCCAATCCCTTTGACACCGAGGACTTTCCGGTGCCCGCCGGGCCGTCGATGGCCACCACCACGTCGGTCACAGGCCCACCGCTTTGTACAGCTGGCCGATCTCGTGATGAGCCAGCGCCCGGAAGGTGCCCGGCCGCTGCTTGCCCAGCGAGACCGGCCCGATGTCGGTGCGCACCAACGACTCCACCGGGAATCCCGCGGCAGCCAGCAGTCGGCGCACGATGCGATTGCGCCCCTCGTGCAGCGTCACCCGCACCAGCGTCTTGCCCGGAATGGCATCCACCACCGCGAACTCGTCGAGTTTGGCCGGCCCGTCGTCCAATTCGATCCCGGCACGCAGCTTCTTGCCGAGCCCGCGCGGCACCGACCCGGTCACCGTCGCCAGGTACGTCTTGGGCACCTCGTGGGAAGGGTGCATCAGCCGGTGCGCGAGCTCGCCGTCGTTGGTCAGCAGGATCAGCCCTTCGGTGTCGGCGTCCAACCGCCCAACGTGAAACAGGTTCTTGTTGCCGCGAACCTTGCGCTCGACCAGATCGCCGATACAGGGCCGGCCGCGGTCGTCGGACATGGTCGAGTGCACACCGCGCGGCTTGTTCAGGGCCAGATACACCTGCGAGTCGTCGAGCACCACCCGGGCGCCGTCAACGCGGATCACCGCGGAGTCCGGGTCCACGCGGGTACCCAGCTCGGTCACCACCTGGCCGTCCACCTCGACGCGGCCGTCGATGATCAACTTCTCGGCGGCCCGCCGCGACGCTATTCCGGCCTGGGACAACACTTTTTGCAGCCGGATCCCCTGAGCTTCGTCCATCAATCCTGGTCCACGTCGAACGTCAGCGACTGGTCGGACGATCGACCGCCGGACAACTTGATGAAACGTGGCTCGCTGTCCAGGGATTCGGTGAGGTCCTCGATCGTGTCGACGTCGGGAAGCAGCGGCGCGATGTCCGGAAGATCCGCCAGCGACGTCAGCCCCAGGCGCTCCAGGAACAGGTCGGTGGTGGCGAACGTCACCGCGCCGGTGTCCTCGTCGGCCCCGGCCTCGGTGATCAGGCCGCGCGCCAGCAGCGTGCGCATCACGGCGTCGACGTTGACGCCGCGCACCGCGCTCACCCGCGCGCGCGTCACGGGCTGGCGGTAGGCGACCACCGCCAGCGTCTCCAGCGCGGCCCGGGTCAACTTGGACCGCGCGCCGTCCAGCAGCAGCTTCTCGACATAGGGCGCGAACCGCGCGCGGGTGTACATCCGCCACCCCTCGCTGTTTTGCCGCAGGTCGATGCCGCTGTCGCGCTCGGTGAGCTGCTCGGCCATCTCCTGCAACTTGGTGGCGATCCGGTACACCGGCTGCTGGGTGGCCGACGCCAGCGCCTCCGCGGTCACCGGGGTGTCCACCACCAGCAGCAGCGCCTCGAGCACGGAACCGAGTTCCTCCGATTCCATAGGCGCGACTTCGGCGATGTCCGGGATGCCCACGCCGAGATCCGTTTCGAGATCGACGTCCGGCATGTCTTCAGTCACTTATTCGTCCCGCACTTCTACCAAGGCTTCACTGGCCGGACTTTCCCCGGTCCACGAGATTTGGAGCACGCCTAGCGGCTCTGACTGGTCGAATGCTACCGCCCGGGACCGATACAGTTCGAGCAGCGCCAGGAAGCGCCCGACCACCTCCATCGACGCCTCGCAGTCGGCGACCAGCTCGGAGAACGTCGCCCACCTCCCGCGGCCCCGCGCTTCCAGGATGGCGAGCAGCTTCTTGGCCTGCTCGGGAACCGAGACCTGGACCTGATGCAGGTGCGCGACCGACACGGTCGGGACGGGTCGCGGGCTGAACGCGATCGCGGCAATCTGGGCGAACCGCTCGGCGTCGACGCCGATCATCACCTCGGGCAGCAGTTCGGTGAACCGGTCTTCCAGCGACACCGAGCGCGGATAGCTGCGCAGCGCCGTGGCCTCGAGTTCGGCGAACATCTCGGCGACGTGCTTGAACGCGCGGTACTGCAGCAAGCGGGCGAACAGCAGGTCCCGCACCTCCAGCAGCGCGAGGTCCTCGTCGTCGTCGACCTGTCCGGCCGGCAACAGCCGCGCCGCCTTCAGGTCCAGCAGGGTCGCGGCGACCACCAGGAACGCCGTCGTCTCCTCCAGCTCCAGCTGCGGACCGATTTCGCGGGTGTAGGCGATGAAGTCGTCGGTGACCTGGTGCAGCGCCACCTCGGTCACGTCGAGGCGATGGGCGAAGATCAGCTGCAGCAGCAGATCGAACGGACCCTCGAAATTGGTCAGGCGGACTTGGAAGCCAGCTCCGTAGCCGTTCTGCTGTGGCGCCTCACCGGTTTCGGTCGCGTTCACGCGCCGAATCGGTCGATGAACTCACGGGCCAGCGCGCGATAGGCGATGGCCCCGGTGGATCGCGGTGCCCACGTGGTGATGGGTTCGCCGGCCACACTGGTCTCCGGGAATCGGACGGTCCGGGTGATGACCGCGTCGAACACCAGATCCCCGAACCGCTCCACCACCCGGGCCATCACCTCGCGCGAGTTGACCGTGCGGGGGTCATAGCGGGTCAGCAGGATCCCGCTGATCTCGAGCTTCGGGTTCAGCCGGTCGCGCACCTTGTCGACGGTGTCGGTCAGCAGCGCCAGCCCGCGCAGCGAGAAGTACTCGCACTCGGTCGGGATCACCACGCCGTCGGCGCAGGCCAGGCCGTTGACGGTGAGCAGCCCCAGCGACGGCTGGCAGTCGATCAGCACGTAGTCGTAGCGGTCCAGTACCGGGTGCAGCGCGCGGCCCAGCGTCTGCTCGCGCCCCACCTCGTTGACCAGCTGGATCTCGGCGGCCGACAGGTCGATGTTGCTGGGCACCAGATCCATGTGCCTTACCCGGGTCTGCAGCAGCACGTCGTCGATCGACACCCGCGGCTCGACCAGCACGTTGTGGATGGTCTTTTCCAGCTCGTAGTGCGGGACACCCAGGCCGGCGGACAGCGCGCCCTGCGGGTCCATGTCCACCAGCAGCACGCGGCGGCCGTACTCGGCGAGCGCGGCACCCAGGTTGATGGTCGACGTGGTCTTCCCGACGCCGCCCTTCTGGTTGCACATGGCGACGACTTTGGCCGGGCCGTGCGAGGTGCGCGGCTGTGGCTCCGGGATCGCCCGCGGCGGCCGCCCGGTCAGACCGAGCTCGACGCCGTTGTCCGGCTGCTCGGTCATGGCGGGGCTGTTCGGGAGGTGAACATCGTCGGAAAGTCTAACGGGTTCATCGCGTGAAACTCGGCGACCCGCAGGCAATTAACCAGCCAATATGGGGGAAAATCGGTGGTAGAGCGCACATCCCGACAGCCTATTCACTCCAGTCACAGCAGCACCAATTTCCGAGGGGCATCGCGGCTTGACCGCCCGGCACCGCCACCGGCCTATCGTGGCGTCTATGAACCTGAAGCGACGGATACCACTACTGCGTTGGTCGGTCTGGCGCATGGCCGCCGGGGCTCAGAACATCACCACCACCGGCCAGATCGGTGACGGGCGCGAAGCAGCCGCCGTCGAGTACGTGCTGCAGAACGCGCGGGCCGGCGACATCGACGACGTGCTGGCCACCATCGACAAGTTCGCCTACGAGAAATCGCTGCTGATCAACGTCGGCGACGAGAAGGGGCTGCTGCTCGACGCCGCCGTCCGGCGCGCCGATCCGGCGCTCGCGCTCGAGCTGGGCACCTACTGCGGCTACGGCGCGCTGCGCATCGCCCGGGCCGCCCCGAAGGCCAAGGTGTTCTCGGTCGAGCTCGCCGAGGCCAACGCGACCAACGCCCGCCAGATCTGGGCGCACGCCGGCGTCGCCGACCGGGCGACGTGCGTGGTCGGCACCATCGGCGACGGCGGGCGCACCCTGGACGCGCTGGCCAACGAGCACGGATTCGCCGAAGGCACACTCGATTTCGTGTTCCTCGACCACGACAAGGACGCCTACCTCGACGACCTGAAGAGCATCATGGAGCGCGGCTGGCTGCACCCGGGCTCGATCGTGGTCGCCGACAACGTCCGAATACCCGGCGCGCCGAAGTACCGCGAGTACATGCACCGCCAGCAGGGCAAGCGATTCAACACCGTCGAGCACAAGGCGCACGTCGAGTACCAGACGATGCTGTCCGACCTGGTGCTGGAGTCCGACTACCTCGACTACCTCGGCGACTGAGCGGCTACTGCGCCCGCGGGTGGGCCTCGGCCCACACTTCGCGCAGCGCGTGCACGGTGACCATGGTGTAGATCTGCGTCGTCGTCACCGAGGCGTGGCCGAGCAGTTCCTGCACGACCCGCACGTCGGCGCCGCCCTCCAGCAGGTGGGTGGCGAAGGAATGCCGCAGCATGTGCGGCGACACCCCCGAGGTGATCCCGGCCCGCTCGGCCGCGTCCTGCAGGACCTGCCACGCGCTCTGCCGCGACAGCCGCCCGCCGCGCACATTGAGGAAGATGCCCGGCGTCCCGCGCCCGCGCCGGGCCAGCTCCGAGCGCCCCCTCACCAGATAGGAGTCCAGCGCGGCCACGGCCGGACGCCCGATCGGCACCAGCCGCTGCTTGCCGCCCTTGCCGCGCAACAACACCGACCGGGCGTGCGTGTCGATGTCGTCGACGTCGAGGCCAACGGCTTCGGAGATCCGCGCGCCGGTGGAATACAGGAGTTCCAGCAGCGCGCGGTTACGCAGCGTCAGCGGACCATCGGCCGGGCTCTCGCCACCGGCGCCCTCCAGCAGCGCCAGCACCTGGTCGATGGTCAGGCTTTTGGGCAGCCGGCGGCCCGGCGTCGGCGGGCGGACCGCGCGCGCCACGTCGAGTTCGGCCAGCCCTTCGGCGGCGGCGAACCGATGCAGGCCGCGCACCGCGATCAGCGCCCGCGCCGCCGACACCGCGGACAGCGCGGCGACCCCGGTGTCGGGATCGCCGCGGCGCAACGCCACCAAAAACTCGCTCACGTCGTTCTCGCCCACCTTGGCCAGGTCGTAAATTCCGCGGTCCGACAAGTGTTTTGTGTAGCGGCGCAGGTCGCGGCTGTACGAGCTCAGGGTGTTCGCGGCGACGCCGCGCTCGATCGTGAGATGGTCAAGGTAGCCCTGCAACTGCGTGTCCAGCGCCACCGTTGTCATCGCGCCGCCTTTCGCGCGGCGAACGCCGTCGGCTTGTCCTGCCACGGGCTGTCCACCGGACGCGGCTGCACGAACCCCGTCGCCACGGCGTGGGCGGCCAAAATCCCGGCCACGGCAATGGCATTGACGACTTCACCGCTGAGCACCTTGCGGGCGGCGTCGGCCAGCGGGTACCACTCCACCGTCATGTCGGCTTCTTCGTCGTGCGCCTCGGGCCGGTCGACCCGGGTCAGGCCGGTGGCCAGATACACGCGCACCGACTCGTCGCTGAAGCCCGGGGTGGAGTCGAGGTCGACGAGCACCGCCCAGGTCTCGGCTTTGAGCCCCGCCTCTTCCATCAGCTCGCGAGCCGCGGTGAGATGGGCCGCCTCGCCGTGGACATCGAGCAGTCCGGCGGGCAACTCCCACAGCCGCCGGCCGAACGCGTGCCGGTATTGGTAGATCATCGGAATGTTGCCGTCGTCGTCCATCGCGACCACGGCGACAGCGCCGAAATGTTCGACGATCTCCCGGGTCACGACCTTGCCACCGGGCATCCGCACCCGGTCGCTGCGCAGCGCGAAGATCTTTCCGGTGTACAGCGTTTCGGATGACGCCGTCTCGAAGACGTGGTCAGCCACGGGTCGCGGGCTCAGGTATAGGCCGCGCAGCGCTGTCCCGGTGCTGGATGCCGTTCGATGACTGCTCCGGGATTTCCACCGGCAGCAGCTCGCCCGCCTTGTAGTCGATGGCCGCGCCGACGAATGCGACGAACAACGGGTGCGGCCGGGTGGGCCGGCTCTTCAGCTCGGGGTGAGCCTGGGTGCCGACGATGAATGGATGTACGTCCTGTGGGTACTCGACGAACTCCACCAAGTGGCCGTCCGGAGACGTCCCGGAGAACCTCAGTCCGCTCTCCGCGATCTTGTCGCGGTAGGCGTTATTGACCTCGTAGCGATGGCGGTGACGCTCTGACACCTCCGTGGCGCCATAGGCTTGGGCCACAATCGATTCCGGTTCCAGCACCGCGGGGTAGGCGCCAAGCCGCATGGTGCCGCCCAGGTCGGCTTCGCCGGCGACGATGTCAACCTGGTCGGCCATCGTGGAGATGACGGGATCGGGCGTCTCGGGGTCGAATTCGGCCGAGTTGGCCTGGGCCAGACCCGCGGACCGGGCGGCCTCGATCACGATGCATTGCAGGCCGAGGCACAGGCCGAACACCGGCAGCCCCCGGGTGCGGGCGTAGTGGATGGCGCCGATCTTTCCCTCGATGCCGCGGATGCCGAACCCGCCGGGGATCAGCACGCCGTGCACGTCGGCCAGCGCGGACGCGGCATCGGCCGGGCTCTCGCAGTCGTCGGAGGGCACCCACACCAGCTCCACCTTGGCGTGGTGTTTGAATCCGCCCGCGCGCAGCGCCTCGGTCACCGAGAGGTAAGCGTCGGACAGGTCAACGTACTTGCCCACCAAGGCGATTCGCACCGTTTCGTGCGGCTCGTGCACCCTGCGCAGCAGGTCGTCCCACTCGGTCCAGTCGACGTCCCGGAACGGCAGGCTCAGCCGGCGCACCACGTAGGCGTCGAGTTCCTCGCGGTGCAGCACCTTCGGAATGTCATAGATCGACGGCGCGTCCGGCGTGGAGATGACGCCGTCGATGTCGACGTCACACATCAGCGCGATCTTGTTCTTCAGCGGCTCGGGGACGGGACGGTCGCAACGCAGGATCAGCGCGTCCGGGGTGATACCGATGCTGCGCAGCGCGGCCACCGAGTGCTGGGTGGGTTTGGTCTTGAGCTCGCCCGACGGGGCCAGGTAGGGCACCAACGAGACGTGCAGGAAGAAGACGTTCTCCCGGCCGACGTCGTGACGAACCTGCCGCGCGGCCTCCAGGAAGGGCTGCGACTCGATGTCGCCGACGGTGCCGCCGATCTCGGTGATGACCACGTCGGGCCGGTTGCCCTGGGCGTCGGGCTGGGCCATCGACATGATGCGCGCTTTAATCTCGTCGGTGATGTGCGGAATCACCTGGACGGTGTCGCCGAGGTATTCGCCGCGCCGCTCCTTGGCGATGACCGTCGAATAGACCTGCCCCGTAGTGACATTCGCCGAGCCGGATAGGTCGCGGTCCAGGAACCGTTCGTAATGGCCGACGTCGAGGTCGGTTTCGGCGCCGTCCTCGGTGACGAAGACCTCGCCGTGCTGGAACGGGTTCATGGTGCCCGGATCGACGTTGAGGTACGGATCGAGCTTTTGCATCGTCACGTACAACCCGCGGGCCGTCAGCAGCTGGCCAAGGCTGCTGGCCGTCAGCCCCTTGCCCAACGAGGAAGCGACGCCCCCGCTGACGAAGAGGTGCTTGGTGGCGGATTGCGGGTGCTTTCGCACAGGCGACCTCCGTGAAGACGGGCAGGGCGTGAAAATTGTTCTAGCGAATAACTAGATGGGCCTGCCGACCCACGGAAACCCACCCTAACATCCACCGCGCTGTGCCGCGGCTAACACGCCCGCTACTGGGGCACCGTGATTGACGTCGCCCCGTGACCGGTGCCGTACTGCCCGGCGTGCCCGCCGTTGAGCAGGTCGTGCAGGCCCAGGACCGCGGTGATGCGGCCCGGCGCGGCGTCGACGTCGTCGACCGTGGTGATCGCGGAGTTCATCCCGGCGTCGGCACGCGTCACCGCCACCGCGGCGCCTCCCGTCGCCGAACCGTCGCGCCCGGCGAGCAGGGTGCCCGAGCCGTGCGGGGCCAGCGCGGCCGAAAACCGCGCCACACTGACGCCCTTGTTGCCGGCGTCCTGGGGCAGCGAGCCGCCCGTGACGACGAGCGCGGCGTTGGCCGCGCCCATGTGATCGGTTGCCTGATAGCTGATGAAGCCGGTGTCGCGCAGCGCCGCCAGCACGGTGTTGCGCTGGATGTCGTCCACCGCCGGGACCGCCGGGTTGGCGTTGGCCAGCAGCGCGATGCCCATCAGGTCACCCGCCTGCGAACCCTCGTCGACGAGCTTGGTGCTCAGCTGCTGACCCGCGGGCAGCACCGAGGAGTTCACCACCGTCTGCAGCTTCTCCGCCGAGTTGGCTTCGACGAACTCCTGCGTCAGCGCCACCGTTCCGGTCACCGTCCCGCCGGCTTGACCGATGAACTTCGACACCGCGGCCACGTCGTCGTCAGTGGCATCCGGGGTGCGGAACACCACCACCGTCTTGCCGCCCAGCGCGTCGTGCACCATCCGGCCGGCCAGTTGGGTGTCGAAATTGTTTGCTGCGCTGAGCTTTTCGTTCAGCACATTCTTCTGGTCGTTGAGCCCGCTGATCTGGGTGTACAGGTCCCGCTTCTCGTCGCGCAGGCTGGACAACAGGGTGTCCGACAGGAAGCCGGAGCCCAGCACGACCCCCACCGCCAGCGCCAGGAAGACGGCCGCCAGCGACAAGGCATGTTGACGCAACGAGATCATCTAGGTGACCCACTTCTGCACGGTCAGGCAGAAGTGGTTCCAGTAGTCGGTGACCCAATGCAGCACCGCGGCGTCGGTGCGCGACACCCACAGCGCGACGATGACAGCGATCAACATGGTCATCGCCAGCAGCGCGATGGCGCCCGCCGAGATGTGGTTGCGGTACAGGGTGGCCACGGCCTTGGCGTCCACCACCTTCTCCCCGACCCGCAGCCGGGTCAGGAAGGTCGACGGGTTGCTGTGCGCGCGGGTGCGGTCGAAGAACGTCTCGATGTTGGCGGTGTGGCCGGCCGTCACCAGCAGCGCGGCGCCGTGGTGGTCGGCCAGCAGCAGGGCCAGGTCGATCGCCGAGCCCGCGGCCGGGAACGTCATCGCCCCGACGCCGAGATCCTGGATCCGCTCCAGCCCGGGCGCGTGCCCGTCGGCGTCGGCGGGCAGCACCACCTGGGCGCCGCACTTGAGCGCGTCGGTGCTGATCTGGTCGGGGTCGCCGACGATGATCTGGGGGCGGTAGCCCGCCTTGCGCAGGACGTCCGCGCCGGTGCCGACGCCGATCAGCGCCGGCTGATACTCCTTGATGAACGGCTTGAGCGAGCGCAGATCCTCGGCGGCGCTGGGCTCGTCGGCGACGATCACCACATGCCGGCGGCGCAGGTCGACGTCGACGTCGGGGATGCCGATGCCGTCGATCAGCAGCGGGCTCTCGCTCTTGATGAACTCGATCGTGTTGCCGGCGAAGGCCTCCAGATGCGCGGACAGCCCGCTCTTCGCCTCGCGCATCAGGTCGGCGATGTCGTGGTCGGTGCGCTCGGTCCCGCGGACCAGCCTGCGGTCACCGGCGTACACCCCGCCCTCGTGCAGGCGGATCTTGGAGCCGTCCTTGACCTTTTTGAAGATGTCGGGTCCGGCCTCGTCGATCAGAGTCACCCCGTTGTTGACCAGCACCTCTGGGCCCATGTTCGGGTAGCGGCCCGACACCGACGGAGACGCGTTGACCACCGCGGCGATGTCGGCCTCCACCAGCGCGTCCGCCGTGATGCGGTCCAGATCCAGGACGTCGAGCACCACGATGTCGCCGGGGCAGACGCGGCGCAGCAGGCGGTCGATGTTCCGGTCAACGCGGGCGGTGCCGACGAGGCCCGGCCGGGCGGGGTTACGGGAAAGCAGGCCTGACATCTTCATGGGGGCGATTCTGTCCGCGAAGCTGCGGCGAGGACGGGAGGCGCGCCGTAACATCAGCCTCATAAGTTATCTAGAGTCCCATTAGTCACATCTGTATTACTTGTTCCTCGCGGTTAGATCTCATCCTTCTGCGCCGCATCCAGCAGTTCACGGGCGTGCGCGCGGCCACTGTCGGATTCGCCCAGCCCGGCCAGCATCCGGGCCAGCTCGGCCACCCGCTCGTCGTCGGCAACCCGCCGCACCACGCTGGTCCCCTTCGGCCCCGCGCCGTGCACCACCAGGTGCACGTCGGCGTACGCCGCGACCTGCGGCAGGTGCGTCACGACGATGACCTGGTGGGTGCGCGCCAACCGCGCCAGCCGCCGGCCGATCTGCACCGCCGCCCGGCCGCCCACCCCGGCGTCGACCTCGTCGAACACCATGGTGGTGCCCGTCGCGGATGCCGCGAGCACCACTTCCAGCGCCAGCATCACTCGGGACAACTCGCCACCGGACGCGCTCTTAGCCAGCGGCAGCTGGTCCATCCCGCGGTGCGCGGCAAAGCCGAACTCCACCTGATCGACGCCGTCGGCGCCGGCACGGGCCAGCTCGCCCGAGGGCATCATCAGCGCGGCGGCGTCGTCGGCGCTCGCCGCGGCGTCGAGGGTGACGTCGATGCTGAACTGCGCGTCGGCCATCGCCAGCCCGGACAGCTCGGCGGTGACCTCCTTGGCGAGCCGCTTGGCGGCCTTGCGCCGTATGTTGCTGAGATCCACCGCGGCCTGGGCCAATTCGCGCGCCAGCTCGTCGACCCGCGCCGCCAGGGACGCCAGCCCTTCCTCCGAAACATCGAGTTGAGCCAGCCGTTCCCGCGACTCCCGGGCCCACGCGAGCACGCCGTCGATGTCCGCCGCGTACTTGCGGGTCAGCGTGCGCAGTTCGGCCTGCCGGGCCAGTTTTGATTCCAGCGCGCTGGCATCGGCCGGTAGCTCCTCCAGGAAGCCGGCCAGCTCACCGGCCGCGTCGACGACCACGGTCAGCACCTCGTCGAGCTGGCCGGCCAACGCCACCAGCTTCGCGTCGTCCGTCGATTCCAGTGCGGCCCTTGCCTTTCCCAGGCTTTCGGTCGCGCTGAGTCCGGAGCCGTCCGCCTCATCCGAGGACAGGGCCGCGCGGGCCCTGGCCGCGGCCTCGCGCAGGGTGTCCAGTTCGGAGAGCCGCAGGATCTCGGCGACCAGGGCGTCGTCCTCGCCGGGTTGCGGGTCCACGGCGTCGATCTCGTTGAGGGCGAAGTTCAGCCGGTCAGCCTCGAGCGCCAGCTCGCGCATCCGGTTGCGGCGGTCGAGAAGGTCGCGCCGCGCCGACAGCCAGGCGTCGCGCAGTTTGCAATAGCGCTCCAGCGCGGGGCCGGCCTTGGCGAACCGGTCCAGCGCGCCGCACTGCTCCTCGGGCCGCATGAGTCGCAGCTGATCGTTCTGCCCGTGCAGGGTCAGCAGCCCGGCGGTGAAGTCGCCCAGCGACTTGGCCGGCACGCTGCGGCCGCCGAGGTAGGCGCGCGACGGTCCATCACGGCTGACCGAGCGCAGCGCGATCACGCTGCCGTCCTCGTCGCGTTCCGCGCCCGATGCGTCCAGCATGTCGTCCAGCTTGACGATCACGGCCTCGTCGAGATCGGTTGTGGTGAACCGGCCTTCGACGATCGCCCGGTCGGCCCCGGACCGCACCCGGGTGGCGTCCGCGCGGGCACCGCCGAGCAGGTGCAACCCGGTCACCACCATGGTCTTGCCGGTACCGGTCTCGCCGGTTAGCACGGTCAGGCCGCGGTCGAACTCCCCGACCGCCGCGCTGATGGCACCGAGTGACTCGATGCGGATTTCGGTCAGCATTCAGTCGGCACCTGCGTTGGAGTCGTCAGTTCCCGCGCCACCCGGTCACCGGCAACCGGAATTTGCGCACCAGTCGATCGGTGAACGGGGCGCTGTCCAGCCGGGCCCACTTCACCGGCGTGTCGCAACGCCTTACCTCCAGCCGGCTGCCCGCCGGGACCAACATTTCGCGCCGGCCGTCGCAGAACACCAGAGCGTCATGCCCGTCGGCCTCGATCTCGATCGCGATGGTCGCATCCGGGCTGGTGACCATGGGGCGGCCGAACAGCGCGTGAGCGTTGTTGGGTACCACCAGAATTGCCTCGAGGTCCGGCCACAGCACCGGTCCGCCGGCGGAGAACGCGTAGGCGGTTGACCCGGTGGGTGTGGACACCAGCACCCCGTCGCAGCCGAACGCCGACACCGGGCGCCCGTCGATCTCGAGGACCACCCCGAGCACGCCCAGCCGGGGACCCTTTTCCAGGCTGACCTCGTTCAGCGCCCACCCGCGCACGGAGACGTCACCGCCGTGGCGCACGATCACGTCGAGCGTCAACCGGTCCTCCACCCGATAGTCTTGTGCGACAACATGTTCCAGAACCCGATCGATGGCTTCGGCCTCGGCCTCGGCCAGAAAGCCGATGCGGCCCAGGTTGATGCCCAGCACCGGAATGTTGGCGTTGCGGGCCAGTTCGGCGGCCCGCAGGAACGTGCCGTCGCCGCCCAGCGCCAGCACCAGTTCACAGCCCTCGGCGGCCTGCGGGTCGGCGTTGACCACCACGATCTCGACACCCAGGGCGCGCATGTCGTCGGGGGCCAGGTGCAGAGGCCCCTTGTCGACCGCCTCGGCGGACAGCACACGAAGCGTGATTCCGTTGTCGCTCAGCACTTTCTGCACGCGCCGCGCGGTCTCGGTGGCCTCGTCACGGCCGGTGTGGACCACCATCAGCACGGTGCGTGCAGCGTGTGCGTTCACTGTGGCCCACTTTCCACCGCGCACCGCACCGCGCTCACCAGCTCGTCGCCGGCGAGCGGCCGATCGGCCTGGGCGCGCAGCCGCAGGAAGTACTCGACATTGCCCGACGGGCCGGGCAGCGGGCTGGCCGTGACGCCGACCGTGTGCCAGCCCAGCTCGCCCGCGCGGCCGGCGACCGCCAGCACGGCGTCGGCGCGCAGGCCCGGGTCGTGCACCACACCTCCGGCACCGACCAGGCCCTTGCCCACCTCAAACTGCGGCTTCACCATGGGAACGATATCCGCGCCGGGCGCGGCGCATCCAGCCAGCGCCGGCAACACCGTCGATAGCGAAATGAACGACAGGTCAGCGACCACAAGGTCGGCGCGTCCGCCGATCGCGTCCGGCGTCAGGTCGCGAACGTTGGTCCGCTCGACGACGACCACCCGCGCGTCGCTGCGCAGCGACCACGCCAGCTGACCGTATCCCACGTCGACGGCGACGACCTCGGTGGCGCCGCGATCCAGCAGGACTTCGGTGAAGCCACCCGTCGACGCTCCGGCGTCTAGGCAGCGGCGGCCCGTGACCGAAATCTCGAAGGCGTCCAGCGCCCCGATGAGCTTGTGCGCACCCCGCGAGACCCAGCCGCGTTCGCCGTCCTCGGCGACCGTCAAGGCGGCGGTGACGGCGACGGCGGTGCCCGGCTTGCGCGCCGGCATGCCGTCGATGCTCACCTTCCCCGCGCCGATCAACTCGGCGGCCTGCTGACGGGACCGGGCCAGTCCGCGCCGGACCAGCTCGGCGTCAACGCGGGCGCGTCGCGACATCCGCGCACTCAGCCCTTCTCCGCCGACTCCAGCGCAGCCAGCAGCACGTCGTGCGCCTCGGACAGGCGGCGTGCTATCTCTTCAAGCTCGTCGAGCGACGGCAACTTCCCGGGGTCTTCGGTGTCCCCGGGCTGGGGAAGCCGGGCCAGCAGGGCGTCGATTTCAGCGCGAATCTCATCGGGATCGATAGTCATCGCGTTACTACGCTAGTCACCCGTCAGTCGGTCCGCACCAAAGACCAGCGTTGCAGCGCGGCGCGCGCCCCCTCGTCGGCGGCCTCGATCCGCAGCGCCTCTGAGTCCGCGTCGGAGCCCGCCGCGCCGTACACCGCGGCCGCGACCGCGCGGACGATCGACAGGCCGTCCCCGTCGTCCGACCCGTCACCGCTGACGCTGATCGTCGTGTCCGCGACCTCGACCCGCCAGCCCGGCTGCGGCCCGACCGCGAGCGACTCGCCGCCGGCGTGCAGCGAGCGCAGGTCGTGGCCGATATAGGTGGGGCGCTGGGCGGGCTTGGCGTACACCGCGTCCCGCGCCGAATTGACCCCGGTGAGCACCATCAGGCTGGGCAGCTCGGCGGCGTTGGCGCCCTCGATGTCGGTGTCGAGCCGGTCCCCGATCACCAGGGGCGCGTGAAAGTCGCCGCGGGCCGCGGCATCCCGCAGCAGTCCGGGCGCCGGCTTGCCCGCGACCTGAGGCTCGCCACCGGTGGCCGCCCGCAGCGCGGCCACGAATGATCCGTTGCCGGGCAGCAGCCCGCGCTCGGTGGGCAGGGTCAGGTCGACGTTGGACGCCACCCACAGCGCGCCGGCCCGGATCGCCAGCGCCGCCTCGGCCAGCTCCGGCCATCCGATGGTCTGGGACAGACCCTGCACGACGGCGGCCGGATCGTCGTCGTAGCTGCGCACCGCCCGCAGGCCGACGGCCGTGATCTCGTTGGCCAGGGCCTCTGTGCCCACGATCAGCACCGGCGATCCGGACGGCAACTGGCCGGCCAGCAGCCGCGCGGCGCTTTGCGCGCTGGTGGCGACGTCGTCGGCGACGGCGGTGAAGCCCAGGTCAGTCAGGTGCGCGGCGACCTCGTCGGCGCTGCGCGACGCGTTGTTGGTGACGAAGTACGCGCGGCTGCGCACCTCGGCCAGCGCCTGCACCGCGCCCTCGGTGGGCCGGCGACCGCGAAACATCGTGCCGTCCAGATCGATCAGCAGGCAGTCATATTGCTGCGCAAGGGTTTTGGTGTGATTCGGCTCCGTCATCAGCCGAGTTCACTGACCCGGTCTTCGGCATCGGTGACGCCGTCGACGTCCGCGGCCGCGGAGTGCAGGAACCACTGCAGCGCCTCGTCCCCGCGGCCGAGCGCCAGCAGCGTGTCGGCGTAGGCGTAGAACAACCGCGCCGCCGTCGTGCCGGTGCGGGTCGGATCCAGCTGCGGCGTCGACAACACGGTGAGCGCCTGCTCCAGCTGGCCGAGGTCCGCGCGCGCCCCGGCCGCGACGATGCGCAGCTCGTCGGCGTCGTCCCCGCTGAGCTCTGCGGCCTCCGGCCCCCGCGCGAGTTCGATCGCCCGCTCCGGGCGGCCAAGTCCGCGTTCGCAATCGGCGATCAGGGCCAGCAGCGAGGACTTGCTGCCCATCCTGCGGGCCGCGCGCAACTCCGCGAGCGCCTGCGCCCAGTCGCCGCAGTGGTAGGCGGCGATGCCGACCGCTTCCCGGATGGTGGCGATCCGGGAAGACCGTGCGCGCGCCGCCCGGGCGTGCTGCAGGGCGGCCTCGGGGTCGTCGTCGAGCAGTTCGCCGGCGGCCACCAGGTGACGCGCCACCGCGTCGGCGGTGGCGCGGTCCAGGGTGCTCAGATCGCGGCGGATGTCGGGTGCCAGCTGCTTGGCTTCCACGCCGGGCGGTATCGGCGGCCCGTCGTGCGGCGCGCGATCGGCCTGGGCATCCCGGCGCGCGCCGCTCTGCGGCTGGGCCGGGCGCGCACGGCCCGGACCCGACCAGCGGTCGGATGCCGGCCGCCCCTGCCGTTCGCCGCGCTGCCGTTGCCTGTCGTCGACCACGCAGCCGAGAATACGGGCAGCCCCGCGCCTAGCTTTGCAGCCGGTTACCCAGCAGCGGCGCGATCACCGCCGGACAGTAGGTCGCGATCGCGACGATGGTGAACTTGCCCGCCATCTCGTACGACAATCCGTTGCCCTCGGCCATCTTGGAGGTCACATCGTCGAACGACCCGCCGGGCTCGAACAGCATCGGACACACCGACTGTCCCATCGCCGTGGTGGTGGTCGGTTGGGTGTAGGTGATCCCGGCATTCGTCAGCGCCGACAGGAAGGCGTTGCCCAGCATGTCGGCGCGGATCGGCGCCGACAGGACCGCCGCCAGCGACACCAGGCCGGTGATCACCCCCAGAATCGGCAGGACGGTCCACCGCACACGCGTCGCAAAAATCACTGTGACAACAGTGGTCGCCGAGGGTCACGTCAACGACACGGTGAGGTAAAGATCTGTGCACGCACGCGTTTTGCGCACGTCGTTCCTGCCCCGAACGGGCTAGACCTTTTCGACCCCGGCGACGGTGCGTTTGCCGCGGCGCAGCACCAGCCATTTGCCGTGCAGGAAGTCGGACGGCTGCGGCGCCCACTCCTCGCTGTCGATGCGGACGTTGTTGACCGAGACGCCGCCCTCGCCGACGGTGCGCCGCGCGGCCTTCTTGCTCTCGGACAGGCCGCTGGCGACCAGCAGGTCGACGATCCCGTCGGGGCCACCGGGTTTGAGCTCGGCGACCGACGTCTCGCGCAACGCCGCCGCCAGCGTGGCCTCGTCCAGGCGGTCCAGCTCGCCCTGCCCGAACAGCGCCCGGCTGGCGTCCTCGACGGCCTCGGTGGCCGCCTCGCCGTGCACCAGCACGGTCAGTTCGCGAGCCAGTCGCCGCTGGGCGGCGCGCTGCTGGGGCCGCTCGGCCGTCGCCTGCTCCAGCTCGCCGAGCTCGTCGGCGGTCAGGAAGGTGAACCAGCGCAGGTACCGGATCACGTCGGCGTCGGCGGTGTTGAAGAAGTACTGGTACCAGGCGTACGGCGTGGTCAGCTCGGGGTCCAGCCACAGGCTGCCGCCGCCGGTGGACTTGCCGAACTTGGTGCCGTCGGCGGCGGTCACCAGCGGCACGGTCAGCGCGTGCACCGACGCGCCGAGCTGCTGGCGGACCAGTCGGACGCCGGCGACGATGTTGCCCCACTGATCGGAGCCGCCGATCTGCAGCGTGCAGCCGTAGCGCCGGTGCAACTCAACGTAGTCGTTGGCCTGCAACAGCATGTAGCTGAACTCGGTGTAGGAGATGCCGTCGCCCTCGAGGCGCCGCCGGACGGTGTCGCGGTCCAGCATGACGTTGACCGAGAAGTGCTTGCCGAGGTCGCGCAGGAACTCGATCGCCGACAGCGGGCGGGTCCAGTCCAGGTTGTTGACGACGACGGCGCCGGTGGGTGATTCGTCGAAGTCGACGAAGCGCCGCAGCTGCCCGCCGATCCGCTCGGTCCACTCGGCGACGGTGTCCGCCTCGTTGAGGGTGCGCTCGCCGACGTCACGCGGATCGCCGATCATGCCGGTGGCCCCGCCGGCGAGCACGATCGGGCGATGGCCGGCGCGCTGGAAGCGGCGCAGCGCCAGCAGCGGCACCAGGTGTCCGGCGTGCAGGCTGGGCGCGGTGGGGTCGAATCCGGCGTACACCGTCATCGGCCCGCGCTGCGCCTCGGCGGTCAGCGCATCGAGGTCGGTGGACTGCGCGATCAGTCCGCGCCAGTCCAGCTCGTCGATGATCATGTCGCCCATGATCCAAGATCCTTCCACCCGAGATCGGTTCGGCTAGTCGCTGGCGCCCGGCGCGGCCGCGCGGGGGCTGCGCCGGTACGCCGAGACCTCCGGGCGCCCGGGCAGCCACAACCGCCACGGCCGGTCGGCGGCCTGGCTGACGCCGACCCGCGGGCCGGCCGTCGCGGTCAGCGGTTCGTGCAGTTCCAGGGTCACCGGGCTATTCCGCGCGAACAGGTCAATGCCGTTGTCGTCCATGGTGATTCCCATGGCCGAGCACAGGTTGCCCGGGCCTCGCGCCAGGGCGGCGGTGTGCACCAGCTCGCCGCGGCGGGCGCGCACGACGTCGGTGCCGTCCTCGATGGCGGCGGCGCGCAGCAAGACCGCTGCGGCTGTGCCGTCGGGTCCGCACGAGACGTTGGCGCAGACGTGTATGCCGTGGCTGCGGTAGGTGTAGAGGCGCCCCGGGGGCCCGAACATCACAAAATTGCGGGCGCGCAGGCCCTTGTACGAGTGCGCGGCGGCGTCGGGCCAGGGACCGTCGGGCACTCCCCCGTAGGCCTCGACCTCGACGACGATCCCGCTCACACCGCGCGCGGTGAGGGTGGCGCCCAGTAACCGGCGCGCGGCCTCGACCGGGTCGACTAACAGCTGGGCAGCAGCCGCGCCTTCGCGAAATCGTCCTCGAGCCTCGACCACATCAGATCCTGAATCCTCTTTTCTGAACCCAACGAACCTACCGGCAGGCCGAACATGGCAGTATCCCGGTGTCCCGTGACCTCAGGGCCGCGAGAAGGAGCCCACCTCATGCATGCGATCGATCCCGCCGCCACCGCGTGGCTGCTGGCCAGCACCGCACTGGTCCTGCTGATGACCCCAGGCCTGGCGATCTTCTACGGCGGCATGGTCCGCACCACCGGTGTGCTCAACATGATCATGATGAGCTTCATTTCCATCCCGTTGGTCACGGTGGCCTGGCTGCTGGTCGGCTACACCATCGCGTTCACCGAGGGTGGGGGCAGCGGGCTCGTCGGCAGCCTGAGCCATTTGGGCATGCTGGGCATCACCCCCGACACCGCCCACGGTACGGTCCCCGAACTGCTGTTCGCCACGTTCCAGTTGACGTTCGCGATCATCACGGCCGCCCTGGTCAGCGGCGCGATCGCCGACCGCGCCAAGTTCGCCGCCTGGATGGTCTTCGTCCCGGCGTGGACGATCGCGGTGTATTCGATTGTCGCGCACTGGGTCTGGGGGCCGGGTGGCTGGCTGGCCAAGCTGGGCGTCCTCGACTACGCGGGCGGGCTCGTCGTCGAGATCGTCTCCGGGTCTTCCGCCCTGGCGCTGGCGCTGGTGCTCGGGCCGCGCATCGGCTTCAAGAAAGACGCGATGCGGCCGCACAATCTGCCGTTGCTGTTCGTCGGTCTCGGACTGCTGTGGTTCGGCTGGTTCGGGTTCAACGCCGGTTCCGCGTTGGCCGCCAACGGAACTGCCGCGGCCATCTTCCTCAACACCCTGGTCGCCGGATGCCTGGGCATGCTCGGCTGGCTCTCGGTCGAGCAGATCCGCGACGGCCGGCCCACCACGTTCGGTGCGGCCTCGGGAGTGGTCGCCGGCCTCGTCGCCATCACCCCGTCCTGCGGGACGGTCAACACGCTCGGCGCGACGGTCGTCGGGCTGGCAGCGGGCGTCGTGTGCGCGTTCGCGGTGGGCGCGAAACTGCGCTTCAACTATGACGATTCGCTCGACGTGGTGGGTGTGCACTTCGTCGGCGGCGTGGTCGGGGTGTCGTTGATCGGCCTGTTCGCCACGGCGGTGATGACGGCGGGCCCGCAGGGCCTGTTCTATGGGGGCGGCTTCGGCCAGCTGGGCAAGCAGGCACTGGCGATCGCGGTGGTCGCGCTCTACGCGTTCGTCGTGACCTTCGTGCTGGGCAAGGTCATCGACCGGCTGATGGGTTTCCGGATCAGCGCCGAAGACGAGACCACCGGTGTCGACCTCACGCAGCACGCCGAGACCGCCTACGCCGAAGGCGTGCACGGACATCTGCCGCAGCGCCGCCCGGCCACCGGCGAACGCTTCAACTAGCGCACCAGAAATCCTCGAGCCTCCTCAGCTGCTCGAGAGACCTTGACAACCCCGCGCGACGGGACGATTATTCATCGCATGATGAGTTCATCTCATGATGAATTAATTGCGGGCCCCTCGGACCCGGCGGTACACATCGATCACCTGCGCGTCGTCCGCGGCAAACGCCCAGCTCTGCACGATTTCTCCGTCCGGATCGCCACGGGCAGCATCACCGGCCTGCTCGGGCCGTCCGGCTGCGGCAAGACCACACTGATCCGCTGCATCGTCGGCACCCAGATCATCTCGAAGGGCACCGTCACCGTACTCGGCAAGGAGGCCGGCAGCGCCGAACTGCGCCATCGCATCGGCTACCTCCCGCAGGACCCGACCATCTACAACGACCTGCGGGCCGTGGACAACGTCCGCTATTTCGCGGCGCTGTACGGGTTCGACGGCCAGGCCGCCGACGCCGCCATCGACCGCGTCGGGCTGACCGATCACCGAACCGCCTTGTGCGGCAACCTCTCCGGCGGTCAGCGCACCCGCGTGTCGCTGGCGTGCGCGCTGGTCTGCCAGCCCGACCTGCTGGTGCTCGACGAGCCCACCGTGGGCCTGGACCCGGTGCTGCGCGCGGATCTCTGGGAGCAGTTCGCCGAGCTGGCCCGCACCGGGACCACTCTGCTGGTCTCCAGCCACGTGATGGACGAAGCCGACCACTGCGGCGACCTGCTGCTGATGCGCGACGGCCGGTTGGTCGCCCACACCACCCCGTCCCAACTGAGAGAGGACACCGGATGCACGTCACTGGAGGACGCGTTTCTGTCCATCATCAAGCGCAGCACCATGCGCGAAGCGGGCTGAGCCTGCGCGGCTACACCGCGACCTCTGCGCGGATCCTGCGCCAGTTGATCGCCGATCACCGCAGTGTCGCGATGATCCTGTTCGTGCCGGTCCTGGTGATCAGCCTGATGTATTTCATGTTTCAGAACGCCCCGCACCGCCCCGGTGGGCCGACCCCGTTCAACAACGCCTGCCTGATCCTGCTGGGCCTGTTCCCGCTGTTCGTGATGTTCATCATCACGGCGATCACCATGCAGCGCGAGCGGGCCTCCGGGACGCTGGAGCGCATTCTGACCACGCCGCTGCGGCGCCTGGATCTGCTGATCGCCTACGGCACCGCCTTCTCCATCGCCGCTGCGGCGCAGGCGATTCTGGCGTGCATCGTGTCGTTCTGGCTGCTGGGCTTCGACACGGCCGGCAGCCCGGCGTGGGTGTTCGTCATCGCGATCGTCAACGCCGTGCTGGGTGTCGGCCTGGGCCTGTTGTGTAGTGCGTTCGCCCGCACCGAGTTTCAGGCCGTGCAGTTCATCCCGCTGGTGATGGTGCCGCAGCTGCTGCTGGCCGGCATCATCGTGCCGCGGGCGCTGATGCCACACTGGCTGCAATGGATCAGCAATGTGCTGCCGGCCAGCTACGCGCTGGAGGCGTTGCAGCAGGTGGGTGCGCACCCGGAACTGACATTCGTCGCGGTGCGCGACATCGTCGTGGTGCTGGGCTTCGCGCTGGCGGCCCTGTGCCTGGCCGCAGCCACGCTGCGGCGGCGGACGCCCTAGCATGACGGCCACCAGCGCCGGGCGCCGGCGGCGGGGGCGCCCGGCCGGCAACTCCGGCACCCGCGAACGCATCCTCGACAGCGCTCGGGAGTTGTTTGCGCGCAACGGGATTCGCAATACCTCGATCCGCGCGGTGGCCGCGGCGGCCGGGGTGGATTCGGCGTTGGTGCATCACTACTTCGGCACCAAGGAAAAGCTGTTCGCCGCGGCCGTGCACATCCCGATCGATCCGATGGACATCATCGGCCAGTTGCGCGAGATGCCGGTTGACGAGCTCGGCCATCGCATCCCGTCAATGTTGTTGCCGCTGTGGGATTCCGAGATCGGTGCGGCGTTCATCGCCACACTGCGGTCCATCCTGGCCGGCGAGGAGATCAACCTGTTCCGCACGTTCATCGAGGACGTGATCACCGCGGAAATCGGCCCGCGCGTGGACAATCCGCCGGGAAGCGGTACCACCCGCGTCCAGTTCGTCGCGTCCCAGCTGGTGGGCGTGGTGATGGCGCGCTACATCCTGCGACTGGAGCCGTTCGCGTCGCTGCCGCCAGAGCAGATCGCGCAAACCATTGCGCCGAACCTGCAGCGGTACCTCACCGGGGATCTGCCGGACGGCCTTGTGCCATGAGCCGGGCGTGCTCGTCGTCATCGACGTCGCGGGCCTCGTCGATGAGCAGCACCGGGATGCCGTCCTCGATGCGGTAGGCGCGCCGCAGCCGCGGGTTGTACAACAGTTCGGAGCCCACCAGAATCAGCGGGCCGCGGTCGTCCGGGCAGACCAGGATGCTCAGCAGTGCATCGTCGATCATGACTGCGCTCCGGTCAGCTGGGAACGGATGCCGCTGGTCAGGCGGCGGTACTGGTTGGTGTCGGCATCGAAGTACCAGACGTGCCGCCCGGCCTTAGGAATCCCCGCCGCCCTTAGGGCACTGACCGTGGGCCGGAACGTCGCGCTCAGGTTCATCTCCGGCACCACGCACACGATGTCGGGCCCCAGGCCGATCGGAATCTTGGCGAAGGCCTCGGTCAGGTCGGCCGCGGTGATCGAGGCGCCCGGCAACAGCGTCACCGCCGACGCCGCCACCTCGTGATCGCCCACGGGCACGTTGTAGGTCACCGCGAGGTCCACGCCGTTGATGCAACCCAGCGCATCGGTGACTGCCTCGGCGAAGACCAGACCGCGCGCGGTGCGCACCACGGAGCCGCGCCGGCCCGCCAGCCAGAAGTCACCGTCGTCGTCGCGGTAGAACAGGTACTCGGTCGAGATCCAGGTGTCGCCGGCGGCGAACACGCCGCGCTTGACCGAGGCGCTGGGATCGATCGGGCCGTTGGACGCGGCGAGCAGCACCCCGACCTGGTTGGGCTCGGCGATCTGCACGAAGCCGCGCTCGTTCTCCAGGATCAGGTCGTGCTCGGCGTCGTAGGCGCCCAGCTCGATTCGTCCCGCGCCCGGCAGCGGGCGGCCCTTGCTGCCGACCTTGGCGCCGGACACGTTGGCCAGCACCGCCTGCCCATCGGTGGTGGCGAAGAACTCAACGACGTGGGCGGGCGCGAACGCCTCGACGACGCGCCCCCACAGCCCGGTCGGCATACCGGAACCGATGAACAGCCGCACCGGATGGTTGCCCTGCAGCACGAACGCGGGATCGTCGACGATCTCGCGCAGCATGGCCCAGGTGTAGGACACCACGGTGACGCCGTACTGGCGCACCTCCTGTACGAATCGGGTCGGGTCCAGGCCGCGCGACAGCGCGATGCGGGTGCCGCCGACCACGGCGCCGCCCAGGCTGACCAGCAGCGCCGACTCGTGGTGCAGCGGCGTCAGGCAGTAGACGGTGTCGCGGCGGTCCAGGGCGGCCGTCGAGGCGGTACCGAATGCCGAGACCGCCCAGCGGTAGTTGGTGATCTGCCTGGCCACCAGCTCGCCGCCGGCCGCGCTGAACGCGATGAACGCCAGGTCGCGGGCCAGTCCCGGGTTGGGTCGGTACCAGCCGGGCAGCTCGACGGCGTCCGGGTCGATCTGTTCCATGTCGATGACGTCGGAGTCTTCGGGCAGGTGCAGATCCCGCGACTCCCCGCCGCCGAGCACCAGCACCTGCCGCAGCCCTTGACGGTCGGACCGCAGCACCGCCTCCAGGTTGGGGGGATCGGTGAGCAGTTCGGTCACTCCCCCGAGCCGCACCGAGGCGGCCAGGTCGGCGTCGGGCCGCATCACCACCGCGATGGCACCGAGCCGGGACAGCGCGGCGATGGCCACCAGCGCGCTGGGCCGGGTTTCCATCAGCACGCCGACCCGGTCGCCCTGCCGGACCCCGACGTCGATCAGGCCGCGAACGACGTTGTTGACGCGCCGGTTCACCGCCTCGTAGGTGTGCACCCGGCCGTCGAACAAGAGGAATTCGCCCTGCGGCGCGTCGTGGGCCTGCTCTTCGATGATGCGGCCCAGCGAGATCCGGGTGTGGTCGTTGATCTGGCCCAGGCGGACCAGGCGTGGCAGCGTGCGGGCCGTCTCGACGGCCAGGGTGCGCATGGACTTGTTGGCGGCGACGACGGTGTTGGCCGCGCCGCGCACCAGCCCCACCGCCGCCTCGGAGGCTTCCCCGAGGCCGTGCGCGAGCCGGGAGCTCAACGCCACCCCGCTATCGGTGTGCTCGTCGGGCTGGTCGGCCATCAGCTCGATGCTGTCGGGTTTGTCGCCCCCGGTGGACAGCCACTTCACCCATTCGGCGACGGTCGGCCAGCTCTGTTGCGCCGCCTTGGATCCAACTACCAAACCGAAATGCCCTGTGCGGATGGTGGATTCGTAGACTTCGGCGTCCGGTGCCGCGCGCCGGATGCCGCGCACCGAAGCCGGCTGCCCAATGTCATCGACCTCGCCGACGAACGCCAGCACCGGGCAGGTGATGTCGGTGAGGGTGACCATCTGACCGTTGACAGCGAATCCGCCGGTCATCATCCGGTTGTGGGCGATGAACTGCTTGAGCAGTTCAGAGATCGCAGGGCCCGACCACGCGATCCAGCCCTCGCGTTCGAGGAACCGGCGCTGTTGCTCACGCGGGAGGAGCGCCTCGCGGTCGTGCAGCTGGCGCACGAAGTCCACGCGCGCCTTGGCGGTCTTGAGCGGGTCGAGCATCTGGAAGCCGGTGCGCGCCATCCAGCTCGGGATGGCCAGCCGGCTGAAGACGTGGTCGGCCATGAAGTTCGCGGCGGGCGCGGCGAAGTTTGCCGGGATGCCCATCGGCAGGGCGGCCAGGGTGTCCACCGGCGAGCCGAAGGTGACGATGCTGGCCAGGCTCTTCGAGCGCCGGTAGGCGGCGACCTGGTAGCACCACATGCCGCCCTGCGAATAGCCGACCAGATGGATGTCGCTGCCCGTGGTGTCGCGGACCGTGTCGATGGCCTGGCTGAGCGCGACGATGTGGTCGGCCAGGGTGCGGCGCATGCCGCCCTCGACCTTGTCGGGTTCGCCGAAGTCGATGACCCAGGGGTCAAGCCCGTGGGCGTGCAGGATCCCCACCGCGCCTTCGTCGCGCGTGACGTCCCACATGTCCGCCGACATCATCATCGGGTGCACCATCAGCACCGGCGGCCCGACGGGCGACTGACCCGGCCGGCTGTCCGGCGGGAAATACCGCCGCAGCTTGTACATCGGCACGCTCTCGACGGTCTGGGACGGCGACGGCACGGTACCGGTTTCCAAGCCCCCCAGCCGCAAGACCTCCAGGCCGTTCTGCGCTGTCGCGATCAGCCGCTCGACCGGCCGTGTGACCACCGAAAAATTGAGATCCACCGCTGACATGATGGCACACCGGCGCCCTGGCCGGACCTGACCTGGCTTGTTTGCCCGGCCCGTCCCCATTTAGGCGCACCGCGCGGTTTTCGGTTGTCCGCGCGCGGAGTTTGTTGTAACGGGCGCAATAAGTGTTGTGAACAGCGTGCTTCACATCGGTGGACTCGACGATGTGAGTGAAATTATTGCGGCCTGCGACCACAAAGGAGTGATCGATGACCAGCATAACGTCATTCGAATTACGAGGCAGCGTTACAAAAGTAGCGGTCGTGGCCGCGCTTCTCTCGATCCCCGCTACCGCAATGAGCATTCCGGCGCCCGACAGCGGCGGCGTGCTTCCGGCGGCGCCACCATCCACCACCGCGCCGGCACCACCGGCACCGGCGCCGGGACGGGTTCCGCTCGTCTTCGGGCCGGGGCCGCAGCAGCCAGCCGGTGACTGGAATGGTTACGGCCAGGGCGACGGCGGCGGGGGAGGCGGCGGCTAACAAGCCGGATTGACACACCGGTTCGCCGACCTTCAGTCGGTCGGAAGACGCCCGCCCATATTTACGCGTCTTTGCGACCGTCGGGCCGGTGGCGCACCTACTGGGAGCTGAGGCCGTCGGTTTGGCATATCCGACTCAGGTCGTCTTCGAGTCGGTCACACTGGGAGTCAACGACGGCGCGCGCGTCGGCATCGTCGGGCGGAACGGCGACGGCAAGTCCAGCCTGGTGGCTCTGCTCACCGGTCAACAGCAGCCCGACTCCGGCCGGGTCACCCGGCGCAGCGGACTGCGGGTCGGCGCGCTGAGCCAAGCGGACACCCTTGACCCGGAGCACAGCGTGGGCTGGACGGTTGTCGGCGACCAGGCCGAACATCAGTGGGGGCAGGGGTCGGTCGCTGATCGTTGAGGCCGGAGAGGTCTTCAGAAGGTGATGCAGCCGGCACAGCGCCTTGAGGTTCGAGGCGTGTGTAGCCCCACCCGCGCATCGACCCCAGCCAGCACCTCAGCATCGGTGATCAGGTCGGTGCGAAACACGGCGGCGCGTACGGCCGCATGACCAACATCGGGGCCAGCGACGAGGACATACTCAAATCGTGGGAACCGACGCGGCCGATGGCACCCGACAAATTCGCCGCCCTCGTCCTTCGTGCCGTGCTGCGAAACCAAGCGATCATCATCGTGCCGGCCTGGTGGAAGGCGCTGTGGTACCTGGAGCGCCTCTCGCCGGCTATCTCGATGCAGGTGGGACGACTCGTGCTCAAGCGCTTGCGCGAAATACCATCCCGCGCAACGTGATCCGCTGCGCGATCATCGCCCCCCCACGGCATCAGTGCCAGTTTTGATCCCACGGCCCGTTGTGCCAGTGACCCTGGTCGCGTGCTTCACCGTCGTACCAGTGGTCGTCGTGGCAGCGACCCGCGTCCCAGTTACCGCCCCAGGCCGGATCCCACCACTGGCCGGGGCACCAGTGGTACTCAGGCAAAGGCGCGGGATGAGCATGGGCGATTGCGGCCGCCCCGGACCCGGCGAGGCTTAACCCAGCGGTCAAGGCGACCGCCGATGCTGCGATGCGCACAGTCTTCTTCATCATCGACCTGTACCCACGTCAGGGCAGACCAATCCGGTTCCGTGGCAGAAATTTACGCCGGCCACGATTGTCGCGCCCGCTCCGCCCGCTGCCCGGCAAGCACCGCTTGCGCCACGGCATGCCGGTGCTCGCTGGATTCGAGCGCTTCATCTCTCGTCGTCTGCACCATCAGCGTGTCCCCGTCCGGTGCGCAAGGGCAAGCCGTTCAGCAGCCGGCACCGCATCGTCGACACCCGCGGGCGCACCCACTGCGTCGTCGTCGGCGACCGGATGCTCGATGACGACTGCAACCTCATCGGCACGTCCGGGTTCTACGTCGACGTCACCGACTCACTGCACTCCGACATCACCAAAGTGCTGTCCGCGGTGGCGGACTCCCGCGCGCAAATCGAACAGGCGAAAGGAGTGCTGATGGCCGCCTATAACGTCTCTCCCGAGCGAGCGTTTGAAACGTTGGTCTGGCGATCCCAGGAAGCCAACCTCAAACTGCGCGAAATCGCCAGCCGCTTCCTGGCCGCGCTGGCCCATCAGGCGGCGTCGCCGGAGACGCGAAGCCCGATCGACCAGGCGCTCCTCACCCTCGAGTAGGACGGTAGTTTTGCCCGGTGGCGCACCTACTTGGAGCTGAGGCCGTACACCTCGAATATCCGACTCAGGTGGTCTTCGAATCGATCACGCTCGGGGTCAACGACGGCGCGCGCATCGGCATCGTCGGGCGAAACGGCGACGGCAAATCCAGCCTGCTGAGGCTGCTCACCGGCCAGCAACGGCCCGACTCCGGCCGGGTCACCCGGCGCAGCGGGCTGCGGGTCGGCGCGCTGAGCCAGGCCGACACCCTGGACCCGGAACACAGCGTGGGCTGGACACTCGTCGGCAAGGCGGCCGAACACCAATGGGCCGGTGACGCGCGGGTCCGCGATGTGGTCGCGGGCCTGGTCTCCGACATCGCCTGGGAGGCAACGGTTGCCACGCTGTCCGGCGGCCAGCGCCGCCGGGTGCAGCTGGCCCAGTTGCTGGTGGGCGAGTGGGATGTCATCGCACTCGACGAGCCCACCAACCATCTGGACATCGAGGGCATCACCTGGCTGGCAAGCCATCTGCGCCAACGGTGGGCACGCAACACCGGCGGGCTGCTGCTGGTGACCCACGACCGCTGGTTTCTCGACGAGGTCGCCACCACGACGTGGGAGGTGCACGACGGGATCGTCGAACCGTTCGACGGCGGGTACGCGGCCTACGTGCTGCAACGCGTCGAACGAGACCGAATGACCGCCCTCGCCGAGGCCAAGCGGCAGAACCTGATGCGCAAGGAGCTGGCGTGGCTGCGCCGCGGGGCGCCGGCGCGGACGTCCAAGCCCAAGTTCCGGATCGAGGCGGCCAACCAGCTGATCGCCGACGTGCCGCCGCTGCGCAACACCGTCGAGCTGGCCAAGCTGGCCACCGCGCGGCTGGGCAAGGACGTGGTCGACCTGCTCGGCGTGTCGGTCTCGTTCCCGTCTTCTGGGGGCCGCCCGGTGCTGCGCGACATCGAGTGGCGGATCGCCCCCGGCGAGCGGACCGGCATCGTCGGGGCCAACGGCGCCGGCAAGTCGACGCTGCTGGGGCTGATCGACGGCAGCATCGCCCCGGACGCGGGGCGGGTCAAGCGCGGCAAGACCGTGCGGCTGGCGGTGCTCGACCAGCAGGGCGATGCCCTGGCCGCGGTCGGCGGCGACCGGATTGCCGATGTGCTGGGCAGGCTGCAGGGCGGCTATCAGGTCGACGGCCGCGAAGTCACCCCGGCGCAGCTGCTGGAGCGGCTCGGGTTCGGCCGCGGCCAGCTGTCCGCCCGCGTCGAGGATCTCTCGGGCGGTGAGCGGCGGCGGCTGCAGCTGATGCTCACGCTGTTGTCCGAGCCCAACGTGTTGCTGCTCGACGAGCCGACCAACGACGTCGACACCGACACCCTGGCCGCGATGGAGGACCTGCTGGACTCGTGGGCGGGCACGCTGATCGTCGTCTCGCACGACCGCTACCTGTTGGAGCGGGTCACCGATCAACAGTACGCGGTGCTCGACGGCCGGTTGCGGCATCTGCCCGGCGGTGTCGACGAGTATCTGCGGCTGGCCGAGCAGCGGACCGGTGAGGCGACCGCCGGATCGTCGCGGCCGTCCGAGCCCGCGCCCCAGGCGATGTCCGGCGCGCAACGCCGCGCCGCGGAGAAAGAGGTGGCCTCGGTCGATCGCCAGCTTGCACGCCTGGCGGACCGGATCGAGGACAAGCACAACGAACTCGCCGCGCACGACCAGTCCGACCACGTCGGCATCACCCGGCTCACCCAGGAATTGCGTGCGCTGGAAGACGAGGTGGCCGCGACGGAGAGCCGCTGGCTGGAGCTCTCCGAGCTGCTCGAATGAGGCTGGCGCGGCGGGCGGCGGGGCGCGGTCAGGCGCTCAGTGCCAGCGCAGCAGCACCAGTTCGGAGCCGAAGCCGGGACCCATCGCGAGCATCAGCCCGGGGCTGCCGCTGGGCGGTGGTTTGGCGATGGTGTCGCGCAGGATGTGCAGCACCGACGCCGACGACAGGTTGGCGACTTCCCCGAGCGAGCGCCAGGTAAGTTCCTGCGCCTCCGGCGGCAGTTCCAGGCTGGTGGCGATCGCGTTGATCACCTTGGGGCCGCCGGGGTGCGTGGCCCAGGCGCCAACGTCGTCCTTGGTCAGCCGGTGTGCGGCGAGGAAGCTGTTCACGTCGTCGGCCAGGTAGCGCTCGATGACCTTGGGCAGTTCCGGGGACATCGCCAGCTGCATGCCGTCCGAGCCGATGTTCCAGCCCATGATGTGCAGCGATTCGGGGTACTGCCGGCTGCGCGAATCCAGGATGTCGGGACCGGCGGAATTCAGCTGCTCGGCACGACGGTCGCCCACGGCGACGACGGCCGCGGCGCCGTCGCCGAACATCGCCGTGCCGACCAGTCCCGACACGGTCGGCCTGACCGTAGGGAAGGTGAGCGAACACAGCTCGACCGACACCAGGGCGGCGACGCCGTCCGGCGCACCCCGCAGGTAGTCGTGCAACCGGCCCACACCCCCGGCCCCGGACGCGCAGCCCAGCCCGAACATCGGGATCCGGCGCACGTCCGGGCGCAGGCCCAGCCGGCCCACCAGCCGGGCGTCGAGGGACGGCACCGCGATGCCGGTGACGGTCGTGGTGGCGATCATGTCGATGTCTTGCGGTTGCAGCCCGGCCTCGTCGAGCGCGCCCAGCAGCGCGTCGCAGCCCAGCTCCAGGGCCTTGTCGATGAAGATCGCGTTGGTCGCGCTGAAGTCGGTGAGCTCGTGGTAGCGCTCGAGGGGCAGCACGAAGTGGCGGCTGTTGACCTTGGCGGCGGCGTGGAGCCGCCGGACAACCTCTTCGTGCTCCTTCAACGCCGGCAACTCGACGAGCTGGTCGGTAATTTCGCTCTGGCTATACCGATGTGGCGGCAACGCGCCGAAAACACCCGCGATGACGCTCATGCTCTAACCTCTTGCTTGCCAACCAGCAGAACCAATTTCCTTGAACACGAAAGTTTATGCGGTACGGTTCGGTCTTGCAAAAATTCAACGTATTGAACACATGTCGTATTAGATAGTCTCTGCGTTGGCGTAATCACGTCCGCCAGTGGGGAATTCATCATTCGGTGTCCACCTCGTCCGCCGAGCCGAGCGCCATCGCGATTAACGCATCGGGGCTCAACGCGTCGATTTCGTCGGCGCCGGCATTTGCATCGGAGACGGGCGTTTCCGGCGTGCCGGCGAGCAATAAAAGTTTTTCGAGCAATCCCGTTCTGCGAAGCTCGCGCACCGGAATTTTGCGCAGTGCCGACCAAATCTTTTCCTCGTCCGATTCCGCCGGCTCGTCATGGAGTAGTTGCCGGCGAAGGTGATCGGCCAGCGCGGCCGGCGTCGGGTAATCGAAGATCAGCGTTCGCGACAAAGCCAGGCCGGTATGGCTGGTGAGGCGGTTGCGCAGTTCGACTCCGGTCATCGAGTCGAAGCCGAGGTCGCCGAAAGCGCGGTCGGGGTCGATGGCGTGGCCGTCCGGATGGCCCGACACCGCCGCCGCGTGTTCGCAGACCAGCTCGACCAGCACGCGGTGCTGGTCGTCTGGCGCCAGTCCGAGCAGCCGGTGCGCCAGGTCGGGCGTTCGAGAAGCCGTCGCGGGCGGAGCCCCCGTTGCAGCGGCACCCTCGGCGCCCAGCCAAAACCTCTGCCGGACAAAGCCATACGTCGGCAACTCGACGCGTCGCGCGTTCAGCCCGACGAACACGCCCGTCCAGTTCAGGTCGAGGCCACGGGTGAACAATTGTCCGGCCGCGCCCAGCAGCGATTCCGCCTCGGGCCGATCCCTGGCCAGGCTGGGCACCGAGACGGCCCGCTCGGCACTCACCGATTGGTCGACCGCGGCCGTCAACGCCGCACCCGGACCCAGTTCCACGAAGATCCCGGCGCCGGCCGCCTCGGCGGCGCGCACGCCGTCGAAGAATCGGACCGGCCGGCCGACATGCTCCGCCCAGTACTGCGGCGACCCGTAGCCGGCGCCCGCCAGCCGACCGGTCACGTTGGACACCAACCCGATTCGCGGCTCCCCCACCTCAATGCCGGCCACCGCCGCGGAAAACTCCGCGACCATGGGCTGCATCAGCGGCGAATGAAACGCGTGCGATACCGCCAGCCGGTGCACCCGCCGGCCCTCGCGGGCCAGCCGGTCCGCCAGCGCGTCGACCGGCATCTGCGCGCCCGAAAGCACTACCGCGTCAGGGCCGTTGACCGCCGCGATGCTCACCCCGTCGTTCAGCAACCCGGCCACCTCGGCCTCGGCGGCGCCGACCGCCACCATCACCCCGCCGCCCGGCAGCCCGGCCATCAACCGTCCCCGCGCCGCCACCATGAGCGACGCGTCCGCGAGCGTCAGCACCCCGGCCACACACGCCGCGGTGATCTCGCCGACCGAGTGCCCCATCACCACATCCGGTGTCACACCCAAGGACTGCCACAACGCCGTCAGCGCGATGCCGATCACGAACAAAGCCGGCTGGGCAAACTCGGTGTTACGCAACAACTCCGGGTCGGAGCCCCACATCACCTCACGCAGCGGCACCCGCAGATGAGCGTCGACGGCAGCGGCGGCCTCGTCGAAGGCGCGGGCGAACACGTCCAACCGGTCATACAGCTGCCGCCCCATCCCCAACCACTGCGACCCCTGACCCGGGAACACAAACACCGTCTTGCCCAACGACCCCAAAGACCCAGCCCGGCCCACCGCCACGCCCGGTCGGGACTCCCCGGCCGCGAGGGCCGCCAAACCCGTTGCCAGCGCCCCACGATCGCCGCCCACCACCACCGCGCGGTGCTCGAAGACCGTCCGGGTGCTGACCAACGACCAGGCGATGTCGAGGGGGCTCAGATCGGCCCGGTCGGCCAGATAGGCCGACAACCGCCACGCCTGGTTGGCCAGCGCCTGTTCGGAGCGGCCCGACAGCACCCACGGCAGCACCTCGTCCGCATCCGCGGGCGATTCCGCCGGCCGTAATTCCGGCTGGGCGTGCGGCTGCTCGAACTGCTCGACGATGAGGTGCGCGTTGGTGCCGCCCATGCCGAACGAGGACACCCCGGCCCGGCGCGGGCGATCCACCGGCGGCCACGGCGTCAGCGCGGAGTTCACCTGCAGCCCAAGGTGATTGAACTCAGTTTCGGGCTCGGCGTAGTTGAGGCTGGGCGGGATCGCGGCATTTTCAATCGCCAGTACGGCCTTGAGCAGGCCCGCGACCCCCGCGGCGCCGCCGGTGTGGCCGATGTTGGTCTTGACCGATCCCACCCGCACCGGATCGTGGGCGCGCTCGGCGAAGATCTCCCCCAGCGCTTGCACTTCGATCGCGTCGCCGACCTTGGTCCCCGTGCCGTGCGCCTCGATGTAGTCGATGTCGCCGGCCGGCAGGCCGGCATCGGCGAGCGCGCGCCGGATCACGTCCGCTTCGCCGTGCGCCGAGGGCACGGTCTGGGCGGTCGCGCCGCGCCCGGCGTTGCCGACGGCGCCGCCGCGAATCACCGCGTGGATGCGGTCACCGTCGTCCAGCGCTGACGGCAAGGGCTTCAGCAGGACCAGTCCGCCGCCTTCACCGCGCACGTAGCCGTCGGCGCGCTGATCGAACGCATACGTGTGACCCGACACCGAAACCGCACCGAATTCGCGTTCCAGCATTCCGATTTCGTCGGCCAGGTTGAGGTGGACCCCGCCCGCGATGGCCAGCGCGGATCGGCCGGTGGCCACGCTTTCGCAGCCGAGGTACACCGCCACCAGAGAAGACGACTGGCCGGAGTCGACGGTCATGCTGGGCCCGTGCAGCCCGAAGGCGTACGAGATGCGGTTGGCGATCATCGCCCGGCTGATCCCGGTGAAGGTGTGGTGGTCCAGGTTGTCGGCGAGGTCGCGCAGCGTCAGTGCGGCGTAGTCGTCCGTCATCGCCCCGAGGAAGACCGAAACCGGTTCTCCCCGCAGTGTTTCCGGCACCAGGAAGGCGTCTTCGAGCAACTCCCAGGTCAGCTCCAGGGCAAGGCGTTGCCGTGGATCCATCGCGCTCGCTTCTCGCGGCGACAGGTTGAAGAAGTCGGCGTCGAATTCCGCGGCGTCCCCGGCGAATCGGGTGGCCTCACGCCCGTCGCGGATCAGGCGCCAGAACGCGCCGGGGCTCGCCGCGGCCGGGAACCTGCACGCCAGCCCGATGATCGCTACGTCTGTCGAGGCCAAGGTCAGGGGCCGACTTCGTCGTCGAGGATCGCGAACAGCTGGCTCTCGGTGGCGGTGGAGATGTCGTCGTCGAACGCGTCCTCGGTGTGCTCCAGCAGCGGGGCCGGTGCCGGGCCGGTTGCCGTGGTCAACAGGCCTTCGAGCCGGCTGACGAGCTGCGCCTTATCGCCGGGGCTCAGATCGGGCTGGTTGAGCAGCGCCTGCAGCTCCCGGGCGATGTCGTTGAAGCGGGCCATGCGATCGGGCGGTGTGGCGGCGCCGGGCATAGAGGCGCCGGGGGCGCTGCCGGCCAGCTGGGTGTCGAGATGTTCGGCGAGCGCGGCCGGCGTGGGCTGGTCGAAGATCAGCGTGGGCGAAAGGGTAAGCCCGGTAGCGATTTTCAGCCGGTTGCGCAGTTCCACGGCGGTCAGCGAATCGAACCCGAGGTCGCCGAACGCGTCGTCGGCGTTGACGTCCGCGGAGCTGTGGCCCAGTACCGTGGCCGCGTTGCTGCAGACCAATTCCACCAGTTCGCTGCGCCGCTGCTCTGCGGTCATGCCCTCGAGCCGCGCGCGCAGCCCCGTCAGGGACACCATGTCGGTGTGCTCCAGGATGCGGCGGGCCGGGCGGGTGGCCAACTGGCTCAGCAGCGGCGGCAGCGTGTCGCTGTGGTGCGCCAGCGCTGCCCGGTCCAGCCGGGTGCCCACTGCCATCGGGTGTTCGGTCAGCAACGCGGCATCCAACAGCTCCAGCGCCTGCCGAGTGGACAACGCGCTCAGCCCGGCCCGGCTCATCCTGGCCTTGTCACGCTCGCCGAGGTGCTGGGTCATCGTCGAGGTCTCTTCCCACATCCCCCAGGCCACCGAGAGTCCCGCTAGCCCGTGAGCTCGGCGGTGCGCCGCGAGCGCGTCGAGGAAGCTGTTGGCCGCCGCGTAGTTCCCCTGGCCCGGCGCACCCACGATGCCAGCCATCGACGAAAACGCCACGAACGCGGTCAGATCCAGCCCTTGGGTCAGCTCGTGCAGATGCCAGGCCCCATCGACCTTGGCCCGCAACACCGTGTCGATGCGCGCGGGCGTCAGTGACGCGATCACCGCGTCGTCGAGCACGCCCGCCGCGTGGAACACCGAGCGCAGCGGGTACTGTGCGGGCACCTGCGCCAGCAACGCCGCGAGCGCATCCCGGTCGCCGACATCGCAGGCCGCCACGGTCACCGATGCGCCCTTTTCGCGCAATTCGGCGGCCAGATCGCCCATGCCGTCGGCACGTTCACCGCTGCGACTGACCAGCAGCACGTGGGGTACCCGGTGCCGCTCGACGAGATGCCGCGCCATCGCCGAACCCGCCATGCCGGTGCCGCCGGTGATCAGTGCGGTGCCGCCGGCCAGGCCGGCGGGCCCGTCCGGCATGGTGAGCACGACCTTGCCGATGTGGCGAGCCTGGCTGACGAACCGGTAGGCGTCGGCGGCGCTGCGCGCGTCGAATGCCTTGACCGGCAACGGCACCAGGACCCCGCCCGCGAACAGCTCCATCAGTTCCGCCAACATCTCGGCGATGCGGTCGGGGCCGGCCTCCATCAGGTCGAACGCGCGATACGTCACCCCGGGATGGGCCGCCGCGACGGCTTCGGGGTCACGCAGATCGGTCTTGCCCATTTCGATGAAGCGGCCGCCGGGCCCCAACAGCCGCAGCGACGCGTCGTTGAACTCCCCCGCCAGGGAGTTGAGTACCACGTCTATGCCGCAGGGGAATTTCTGCTCGAACTCCAGGGTGCGGGAATCCGCGATGTGTGCCTCGTCGAATCCCATGGCGCGCAGGGTGTCCCACTTGCCGCGGCTGGCGGTCGCGAACACCTCCGCGCCCCAATGCCGGGCCAGCTGTACGGCGGCCATGCCCACGCCGCCGGTGGCGGCGTGCACCAGCACCCGCTGCCCGGCGCGCAGGCCGGCCAGCACCGACAGCCCGTAATAGGCCGTCAAGAAGACCACCGGCACGGCCGCGGCCTGCGTCATCGACCAGCCCCGCGGCACCCGGGTCACCAATCGGTGATCGACGGCGGCCTCGGAGCCGGCCAGCCCGAAGATCCCCAGGACCGAATCCCCGACGGCCAAATCCGCCACGCCGGCGCCGAGTTCGGTGACGATTCCGGCGCCCTCGGCGCCCAGCTGCGCGGCGCCCGGGTACATGCCCAGCGCCACCAGCACATCGCGGAAGTTCACCCCGGCGGCGGCGACGCTCACCCGCACCTGACCGGCCTCCAGCGCCGGCGGCGGGTACTCCTGCACCGCCAGGTCCTCGAGCGTCCCGGCATCGCCGGCGGCCAGCCGCCACACCGACGGCGGGGCGGGCAGCTGCAGCAGGGGTCGCTGGTCGGCCGGCTTCAGCCGGGCGCTGAAGGCCACGCCGTCGCGCACCACCAATTGCGGCTCGCCACAACCGATCACGGTTGCGACATCGAGCGTTCCGTCGGTATCGACCAGCACCACCCGGCCGGGGTGCTCGGCCTGCGCCGAACGCGTCAACCCCCACACCGCGGCACCGGCCAGGTCCGCGACGTCCTCGCCCGCCAGCCCCACCGCCCCGCGGGTCAGCACCACCAGGACCCCGGCCGCCTCACCCGTCAGCCAGGATTGCAACAGACCCAGGGCCTCGTGCGTGGCCCGGTAGACCGAGCTGACCGCGTCCGAGCCGGCGGCCGGCGACTCCCAGACGGTGATATCTGCGCCAATGCCGTTGCCGGACAACGAGGCCGGTGACCACACCACGTCGAGCAGCTCACCGCTACCCGAGCGGGCCGCCACGGCCGCGGTCAGCTGATCGGCCGACACGGCGCGCGTCACCAGCTCGCGCACCGACAGGACCGGCAGCCCGGAGGAGTCGGCCAGCTCGACCGACACGGCACCGGCGCCGACCGGCGCCAGCCTGACCCGGACCCGGGACGCGCCGGCCGCGTTCAGGCTCACTCCTTGCCACGAGAACGGCAAGACGGTCTCGATCCGCTCGTCGGCCGCGCCCAGCGCATGCAGCGCCGCATCCAGGACCACCGGATGGATGCCGAACCCACTGGTCGACACCCCGGCCTGTTGCGGAAGCTCCACCTCGGCGAAAGTCTCAGTCCCCCTTCGCCATACGGCCCGCAACCCCCGAAAGGTCGGCCCGTACCCGTAGCCGCGACCCGCCAGGTCGTCGTACGCGCCGGTCACGTCCACCGCGTCCGCACCCAGCGGCGGCCACACCGACAGGTCGGCGGCCGGGGCGGGCGCGCCGTCACTCAACACTCCCTCGGCGTGTTGCACCCAATCCGATTGTGCGGCACGCGAATACACCGCGATCGGGCGTGTTCCCGCATCGCCGGCCGCAGCCACCACGACCTGAACGTGCACCACCCCGGCCGCGGGCACCACCAGCGGCGCCGACAGCGTCAACTCCTCGATCACCGAGCAGCCGACCTCGTCGCCGGCCCGCAACGCCAACTCGACGAAGCCGGCTCCCGGAAACAGCACCGTGCCGGCCACCGCGTGGTCGGCCAGCCATGGTTGGGCGGCAAACGAAAGCCGGCCCGTCAACACCACACCGCCGGAATCCGGCCGGTCCACCACCGCGCCCAGCAGCGCGTGTCCGGCCTCTGCCAGACCCAGGCTGGCGATGTTGGCCGAACCCACCGAATCGCTGGACAGCCAAAATCGGCGCCGCACAAAGGCATACGTGGGCAGCTCGACACGGTGCGCGGTGGGGTCGGCGAACGCCGCGGCCCACCGCACGTCGGCGCCGGCCGTGAACAGCTGGGCCGCCGCCCGCAGCAGCGAGTCCGCTTCCGGGCGGCCCTTGGCCATGGTCACCACCGAGGTCGCCCGGTCGGTCGTCAGGGATTGCTCCACCGCGGACGACAGCGCCGCACCCGGACCCACCTCCACGAACACCCCGGCACCCAGCGATTCGGCCAGCTGCACACCGTCGACGAATCGCACCGGCTTGCGCACGTGGTCGACCCAGTACCCGACGGACCCGTAGTCGGGGCCGGCCAGTTGCCCGGTCAGGTTGGACACCAGGGCGATCCGCGGCTGACCCGCCGACATGTCCGCGGCCACCGTCGCGAACTCCCCTGTCATCGGCTCCATCAACGGCGAGTGAAACGCGTGCGAGACGGCCAGCCGGCGCACCCTCGCGCCGGCCGCGGCCAGCCGGTCCGCGACCGCCCCCACTGCGTCCTGCTCACCGGAGAGCACCAGCGATCGCGGGCCGTTGACCGCCGCGATGCTCACGGCACCGTTCAGCAGTCCAGCAACCTCGGCTTCGGTTGCGCTCACCGCGACCATCACGCCGCCGGCGGGCAGCCCGGCCATCAGCCGGCCGCGCGCCGCCACCAGCCGCGCCGCGTCGGGCAGTGACACCGCCCCGGCCACACACGCGGCGGCGATCTCGCCCACCGAATGGCCGATCACCACATCCGGTGTCACACCGAAGGATTGCCACAGCGCGGCCAACGCGATCTCTACGATGAACAACGCCGGCTGAGCGAACTCGGTGCTCTGCAACAACTCCGGGTCGGAGCCCCACATCACCTCGCGCAGCGGCAGCCGCGCGTGAGCGTCCACCGCCGCGACCGCCTCGTCGAAGGCCTGCTTGAACACGGGAAAACGGTCATACAGCTCGGCACCCATCCCGAGGGACTGCGAGCCCTGGCCGGGAAAGACGAACACTCGCTTGCCCGCCGACCGGGTCCGGCCGACCAGCGTGCTCGGGTCAGGCCGCCCTGACGCCAGCCCAGCCAACCCCGCCGTCAGGCCCTCACGGTCGGCGCCGACCAGCACCGCGCGGTGCTCGAAGGCAGCCCGGGTGGTCGCCAGCGACCACCCCACGTCCACCGCCCGCACACCCGCGTCGGCGTGCAGCCGGTCCAGCAGCCGTTGGGCCTGGCCGGCCAACGCCTCGGGCGACCGGGCCGAAATCACCCACGGGATCACCGGATTCGACGGCCCCGCAACCGATTCGGCTTCGCTGTCGAGTTGCGCGGGGGCCTGCTCGACGATCACGTGCGCGTTGGTGCCGCTGATCCCGAACGACGAGACGCCCGCCCGCCGTATCCCGCCGTGATCCGGCCACGGCTGCGGCTCGGTCAACAGCGACACCGCGCCGGCCGACCAATCCACATGCGGCGACGGGACATCCACGTGCAGCGTCTTGGGCATCACCCCGTGCCGGATCGCCTGCACCATCTTGATCACCCCGGCCACCCCCGCCGCGGCCGAGGTATGCCCGATGTTGGATTTGATCGACCCCAACCACAGCGGCCGGTCCGCGGGACGATCCTGCCCGTAGGTCGCCAGCAGCGCCTGGGCCTCGATGGGGTCCCCGAGCACTGTCCCGGTCCCGTGACCCTCGACCACATCCACGTCCGCGGCCGTCAGCCCGGCGTTCGCCAGCGCCGCCCGGATCACCCGCTGCTGCGACGGCCCATTGGGCGCGGTCAACCCGTTCGACGCGCCATCCTGATTGACCGCCGTGCCGCGCAGCACCGCCAGCACGGGATGCCCCAGGCGCCGCGCATCGGCCAACCGCTCCAGCACCAGGACGCCCGCGCCCTCCGACCACGAAGTCCCGTCCGCCGCACCGGCGTACACCTTGCAGCGACCATCGGGGGCAAGCGCGCGCTGACGGCTGAACTCGACGAAGGCCGCGGGGGTGGCCATCACGGTCACCCCGCCGGCCAGCGCCAGATCGCATTCTCCCGACCGCAGCGACTGCGCGGCCAGATGCATGGAGACCAGCGATGACGAACACGCGGTGTCCACCGACACCGCGGGGCCTTCCAAGCCCAACACGTAGGACACCCGGCCCGAGGTCACGCTCAGCGTCGAGCCGGTGAGCCCGTAGCCCTCCAGCTCGCCTTTCACCTCGCCGCCATAGCCGGCGTGGATCACCCCGGCGAATACACCGGTCGCCGAGCCGCGCAGCGCGAAGGGGTCGATGCCGGCCCGCTCCAACGCTTCCCAGGAGATCTCCAGCATCATCCGTTGCTGGGGGTCCATGGCCAGCGCCTCGCTGGGCCCGATGCCGAAGAATCCGGCGTCGAAGTCTCCCGCGTCCTGCAGGAAGCTGCCCTGCCGGGTGTACATCTTTCCCTTGGTGTCGGGGTCGGGGTCGTACAACCCCTCGACGTCCCAGCCGCGGTCGGCCGGGAAGTCCGACACCGTGTCGCGGCCCTCGATCACGAGTTGCCACAGGTCTTCTGGCGATTCGACGCCACCGGCGTAGCGACACGCCATGCCCACCACGGCGACCGGCTCGGAGAGTTGGCCCTCCAGTTCCGCGACGCGCCGCCGGGTCCGCCTGAGGTCCGCCGTGAGGCGTTTCAGGTAGTCGACGTGCTGCGTGGTGCCCGGCATCGTTGCTCCTTGTGGGGTGTCAGCGGCCGAGTTCTTCATCGAGAATCGCAAAGAGTTGGCTTTCGGTGGCGGCGGCGAGGTCGTCGTCGAGCTGTGCGGAATCGGAAGGTTCGCTTGCCGGGAGCGCGGCGAGCAGGCTGTGTATGCGGGCCCGCAGCACCGATTTGTCGTCGGCGTTCCAGTTGGGTGCGCCGAGCAGCGCCTGCAGTTCGCGGGTGACGTCGTTGAAGCGACCCATCAGGTTCGGCTGGTCGTCGCCTCCGGCGGTGCCGGCCAGTTGGGTGTCCAGGTGCGCGGCCAGCGCGGTGGGCGTCGGATAGTCGAAGATCAGCGTCGGTGAAAGGGTAAGGCCCGTCGCGTTTTTGAGCCGGTTGCGCAGTTCGACGGCGGTCAGCGAATCGAAGCCGAGCTCTTGGAAGGCGCGGCCGGCGTCGATGTCGGCCGGATTGGGCACGCCCAGCACCATCGCCGCGTTGCCGCACACCAGGTCGACAAGTTCGCGCTGTCGCGCCTCCGGAGTCAGCCCGTGCAGGCGCGCCGAAAGGCCGGTCGTCGACGCGGCGACGTCCGTGTCGTCGATGACGCGCCGGGTCGGGCCTGCCACCAGTTCGCGCAACAGCGGAGGCAGCGCGGCGATGTTGTCGGACAGGGCCGCCCGGTCCACCCGCGCGGCCACCAGCACTGAAGCGTCGACCAGCATCGCGGCGTCGAACGCCGCCAGCGCCTGTTCGGTGGACAGCGGCGCCAGCCCGATCCTGCTCATCCGGGCCTTGTCGCGATCCCCGAGGTGCGCCGTCATCGCCGAGGCCTGCTCCCACAGGCCCCAGGCCAGCGACAGACCGGGCAGTCCGTGGGCGCGCCGATAGGCAGCCAACCCGTCGAGGAAACTGTTGGCCGCCGCGTAGTTGGCTTGACCCGGGGTGCCCACGATCCCCGCCATCGACGAAAACACCACGAACGCAGAGAGATTCAGGTGCCGGGTGAGCTCGTGCAGGTTCCAGGCCCCGTCGACCTTGGCGCGCAGGACCGCATCCACCCGATCCGGGGTCAGCGACGAGATCAGCCCGTCGTCGAGAATGCCGGCGGCGTGCACGATTCCGCGCAGCGGGTACTGCGCCGGTATCTGGGCCAGCATCGCCGATGCCGCGTCGGGGTCGGCGACATCGCAGGCCACCACCGACACTTGCGCGCCGGCCTGCTGCAGCCCGGCCACCAGTTCGGCGACCCCGGCGGCCCGGGCGCCGGTCCGGCTGACCAGCACCAGGTTCGCCACCCGGTAACGGTCGACGAGGTGGCGGGCCAGCGCCGAACCGGCCATCCCGGTGCCACCGGTGATCACCACGCTGGCGCCCGCCAGGCCCCCAGTGCAGCCGCTGAGCACCTCACCGGGCCCCGACGGGACGGTGAGCGCGACCTTGCCGATGTGGCGCGCCTGGCTGACGTAGCGATAGGCCGCCGAGGCGCAGCGGACGTCAAAGGTCTTCAGCGGCAACGGTTTCAAGACGCCTTCGGCCAACAGTCCCACGATCTCGGCCAGCATGGCCCCGGTGCGGTCGGGGCCGGCCTCCATCAGGTCGAACGCCCGATAATCCGCACCCCGATACTCGTCGGCGATGACGTGCGGATCGCGCACATCGGTCTTGCCCATCTCGATGAATCGTCCGCCGGGAGCCAACAGCCGCAACGACGCGTCGGTGAACTCACCGGCCAGCGAGTTGAGCACGACGTCGAACCCGGCACCATTGGTAGCAACCGAGAATTTCGCTTCGAACTCCGTCGTGCGCGAATCACCGATGTGGTCGTTGTCGAATCCCATCGCGCGCAAGGTGTCCCACTTACCGCGGCTGGCGGTGACGAACACCTCGGCGCCCCAGTGCCGGGCCAGCTGCACCGCGGCCATGCCCACCCCGCCGGTGGCGGTGTGCACCAAGACCCGCTCGCCGGCGCGCAGCCCGCCCAGCACCGACAGCCCGTACAGCGCCGTCAGGAACACCACCGGCACGCCCGCGGCCGCCACCAACGACAAGCCCGCCGGCACCGGTGTCACCACTCGGTGATCCACCACGGCCTCGGAACCGACGACACCGAGCAGCCCCATCACCGCGTCACCGACGGCCAGCCCGGTCACGTCGGGTCCCACCTCGACGACCACGCCGGAGCCCTCGGCGCCCAGCTGCCCGCCGCCGGGATACATCCCCAGGGCCACCAGGACATCGCGGAAGTTGACACCGATGGCGGCCACCGCCACCCGCACCTGCCCGCCGGTCAATTCGGTTGGTGGGCAAGGACTCACGACCAGGTCCTCCAGCGTGCCCTCGCCACCGGCATCCAACCGCCAGCCGGCGGGAGGCAGCGCGACGGCGGAGCCCGTGCGCACCGGCCGCAGCCGCGCCGCGTACGCCACGCCCTGGCGCACCACCACCTGCGGCTCGCCGCAGTCGATCACCGCGCCGGCGTCGACGGAGCCATCGGAGTCGATCAGCACCATCCGGCCCGGGTGCTCGGCCTGCGCCGAGCGCACCAGGCCCCATACCGCCGCACCGGCCAGGTCCGAAACGTCTTCGCCGGCAAGGGCGACGGCCCCGCGGGTCTGCACGGCCAGCACCCCGGCGTTTTCGTCGGGCAACCACGATTGCAACGTCGCCAGAATCTCGGCGGCCGCGGCGTGCACGGCCTTCACCACGTCGCCGCCGTGATCGCCCAGCTCCCACAGCGTGGCCTCGGCACCGCCCTCGCCGGCGCCCAGTGCGATCGGCGACCACGTCACGTCGAGCAATCCCTCGGAGCGCTGCGCGGGAGCCGCCGACAACTGCTCGGCCGAGACCGGGCGCATGGCCAAGGATCGCACCGAGAGCACCGGAAGTCCGGCTCCGTCAGCCAGTTCCACGGACACCGATCCGGGGCCGGCCGGCGCGATCCGGACCCTCGCCCGCGACGCGCCCGAGGCGTGCAGCGACACACCCTGCCACGAGAACGGCAACACGGTCTGGTCCTGCTCGGCGGCGACGCCGATCGCGTGCAGCGCCGCATCCAGGAGCACGGGATGCACTCCGAAGCCACCATCCTGCGTTCCGGTGTCGTCGGGCACGACGATCTCGGCGAAGAGCTCGTCCCCGCGCTGCCACATGGCCCGCAGACCCCGGAAGGCGCCGCCGTAGTCGTAGCCCCGCTGCGCCAGCCGGGCGTAAGCGCCGGTGACGTCCACCGCGCTCGCCCCGGCGGGCGGCCAGATCGAGAAGTCCGCGGCCGGTGTCACCGTGCCCGGCCGCAGCAACCCCTCGGCATGCAACACCCACTCCGAATCCGGTTCGTCGCCAGCGGAATACACCGACAAGCGCCGCAACCCCGACTGGTCGGGCGCGCCGACCACCAGCTGTACCTGCACGCCCCCGGCCGGGGGCAGCAGCAACGGAGCCGACAAGGTCAGCTCGTCGAGCACCGCAGCGCCGACCTCGTCGCCGGCGCGGATGGCCAACTCGACGAACCCGGCCCCGGGGAACAGCACCGTCTCGCCCACCGTGTGATCGGCCAGCCACGGGTGGGCCGCGGTCGACAACCGGCCCGTCAGCACCACACCGCCGGAATCGGGCCGCGGCACCACCGCACCGAGCAACCCGTGCTCGGCGGCGGCCAGGCCCAGGGTGGCGACGTCTTGCGACCCCGTCGACCCGCCCGGAAGCCAAAAGTGTTGCCGGACAAACCCGTACGTCGGCAGGTCGACGGCCCGGCCACCCAGGCCGGCCATCGCGGCGCGCCAGTCGACGGCCACGCCCGCCACGTGGGCCTGGGCGGCCGATAGCCAGAAGCGGTCCAGGCCGCCGTCCTCGCGGCCCAGCGACGGGATGACGCACGCCCGCTCGCTGTCGGGCATCGTTTCTTCGATGGCGGCCATCAGCACGGGATGCGGGCTGGATTCGATGAACGCGTGATAGCCCGCGTCGCACGCGCCGCGCACCGCCCGCTCGAATTGCACGGTGTGCCGGATGCTTTGGAACCAGTAGTCGGCGTTCAGCCCCGCGGTGTCCATCAGCTCACCGGTGACAGTGGAGAAGAAGGCGACCGCCGACGACCGGGGCGCCAGGTCGTGCAGCGCGTCGGCGAGGGACTCGCGAATCACGTCCACCTGTGCCGAATGCGATGCGTAGTCGACGTCGATCCTGCGGGCGCGGATGTTGTCGGCTTCGGACCGTTGCATCAGCTCGGCCAGGGCGTCCACCTCGCCGGAGACCACCACCGCCGCAACACCGTTGACGGTGGCGATATTCAGCCGCTCACCCCAGCCGGCGATCAGCTGCTCGGCGCGCGGCAGACTGCACGCCAACGAGACCATGCCGCCCCGGCCCGACAACTGGACCAGCAGCCGGCTGCGCAGCGCGACCACCCGGGCGGCGTCTTCCAGCGACAGCGCCCCCGCCACATAGGCCGCCGCGATCTCGCCCTGCGAATGGCCGATCACCGCATCGGGCGACACGCCCACCGACCGCCACAGTTCGGCCAGCGACACCATCACCGCCCACAGCGCCGGCTGCACCACGTCCACCCGGTCCAGCCCGGGTGCGCCCGGGCCGCCGCGGATCACGTCGATCAGCGACCAGTCGACGTATTCGGCGAGCGCCTTGTCGCAGCGCTGCAGGTGCTCGGCGAATACCCTCGAGCTGTCCAGCAATTGGGCGCCCATGCCGACCCATTGCGAGCCCTGGCCGGGGAACACGAACACCGTCTTGGCCACCGGCTGCGCGCGGCCGACCACCAGGCCCGCGCCCTGCTCGCCGGCCGCCAGCGCCGTCAGTCCGCGCAGCAACTGCGCGCCGTCGGCGCCCACGATCACCGCGCGGTGATCGAAGCGCGACCGCGTCGCGATCAGCGACCAGCCCACGTCCAGCACCCGCACACCGGGATCGGCCTTCACCCGGGCCAGTAGCCGCGCTGCCTGGTTGGCCAGCGCCTCACCCGAGCGGGCCGAGAGCACCCACGGCACCACCACGTCATCGCCTGGGCGGGTGGCGGTTTCGGGTTCGGGTTCGTATTGCTCCACGATGACGTGCGCGTTGGTGCCACTGATGCCGAAGGACGAGACTCCCGCGCGGCGCGGCCGGTCCACCGCCGGCCAGGGCCGCTGCTCCGTCAGCAGCGACACCGCCCCGGCGGTCCAATCCACATGCGGCGTCGGCTCATCCACGTGCAGCGTCTTGGGCATCACCCCGTGGCGAATCGCCTGCACCATCTTGATCACTCCGCCGGCGCCCGCGGCGGCCGAGGTGTGACCCATGTTCGATTTGATCGAGCCCAGCCACAGCGGCTGATCCGCGGGCCGGTCCTGCCCGTAGGTCGCCAGAACCGCTTGCGCCTCAATGGGATCCCCGAGCGTGGTGCCCGTGCCGTGGCCCTCGACCAGATCGACGTCGGCCGTGCCCAGCCGCGCGTTGGCCAGGGCCGCCTTGATCACCCGTTGCTGCGACGGACCGTTGGGAGTCGCCAGGCCGTTGGAGGCGCCGTCCTGATTCACCGCGGACCCGCGGAACACCGCGAGCACCGGATGTCCGTGCCGCCGGGCATCGGCCAGCCGTTCCAGCACCAGCACGCCGACGCCTTCGGAGAACCCGGTGCCGTCGGCGGCACCCGCGTACGCCTTGCACCGGCCGTCGGCGGCCAGCGCCCGCTGCCGGCTGAACTCGATGAACATCGCCGGTGTGGCCATCACGGTCACGCCGCCCGCCAGCGCCAGATCGCACTCACCGGAACGCAACGACTGCGCCGCCAGGTGCAGCGCCACCAGCGACGACGAACACGCCGTGTCCACCGAGACGGCCGGGCCCTCGAAGCCCAGCGAATAGGCCACCCGGCCTGAGGCGACGCTGAGCGTCGAACCGCGCAGACCGTATCGCTCCAGGTGTCCCGGCACCCGTCCCTGACCCCCGTAGGAGCCGTGGAATATCCCGGCGAACACACCGGTCGCCGAGCCGCGCAGGGTGGCGGGGTCAATCCCGGCCCGCTCCAACGCCTCCCAAGACACCTCGAGCAGCAGGCGCTGTTGCGGGTCCATGGCCAGCGCCTCGCTGGGGGCGATCCCGAAGAACGCGGCGTCGAAATCGCCGACATCCGAGAGGAACCCGCCGCACCGCGCGTACGACTTGCCCACGGCGTCGGGATCCGCGTCGAACAGACCGGTCAGGTTCCAGCCGCGGTCCGCGGGGAACTCCGAGACCACATCGCGGCCCTCGACCACCATCTGCCACAGAGCCTCTGGTGAATTCACGCCGCCCGGGTACCGGCAGGCCATGCCGACCACCGCCACCGGTTCGGTCGCTCGTTCTGCTATCAAAGCCAGGTACTGGCGGTTCTCGCGCTTGAGCCGCTCGTTGTCTTTCAGCGACTGGCGAAGAGCCTTGATCAGCTCTTCGGTGTTGCCGTTCATCGAAGGCGGCCTCTCGTGTCACTCACAGCGATACCTCCGCGGCGGGTCCCCCACGCCAACCGGGGTCCCACCGCCACACACTCTTTTCAACGCCCAAAAAGCCGACGCCTTACGGTAGGAACGGGAGCGCGCGGGCGAGGATCAGTGCCAACGCAACAACACCAGTTCGGAACAGAATCCTGGACCCATCGCGAGCATCAGACCGGGGCTTCCGCTCGGCGGCGGCTTGGCCATGGTGTCGCGCAGCACGTGCAGCACCGACGCCGACGAGAGGTTGCCGATCTCGCCGAGTGAACGCCAGGTGAGCTCGAGGGCCTCGGGCGGCAGGCTGAGCGCAGCGTTGATGGCCTCGATGACCTTGGGGCCGCCGGGGTGGCTCACGTATGCGCCGATGTCCGCCGTCGTCAGGCCGTGCGCCCCCAGGAACTCTGTGACATCCGCTGCGATGTACTGCTCGACGACGGCCGCGACGTCCTTGGACAGCACCAGCTCGAAGCCGGTGGCGCCGACGTCGAAGCCCATGGTGCGCAGCGAATCGGGGTACAGGTGGCTGCGCGAGTCGATGATGGTGGGCCCGCCGGCGGCCAGTTGTTCGGCGCGCCGCTCGCCGACGGCCACCACCGCCGCTGCCCCGTCCGCGAACAGGGCGCTGCCGACCATACCGGCCAGCGACGGCTTGTATCCGGGATAGGTCAGCGAGCACAGTTCGACGGAGAGCAGGGCGGCCACCGCGTCCGGTGCGCCGCGCAGGTAGTCGTTCACGCGGGCCATTCCCGCGGCGCCGGCCACGCAGCCGAGGCCGAACATCGGCACCCGTCGCACGTCGTCGCGCAGGCCGAGTTGCGCGGCGATCCGGGCGTCCACGGACGGCACGGTGAGGCCGGTGACGGTGGTGGTGATGAGCACGTCGACGTCCCGGGGCTGCAGTCCCGCCTCGTCGAGCGCGCCGGACAGCGCGTCGCAGCCCAGCTTCACGGCGTGTTCGGTGAAGACCCGGTTCGCGATGCCGAAGTCGGTCAGCGCGGGGTATTGCTCCATCGGCAGCACCAGGTGACGGCTGCCGACTTTGGAGCTGGCATGCAGCTGCCGGACGATGTCCTCGTAGCCCTCGAACTCCGGGATGTTGACGAAGAAGTCGGTGAGCTCGCGCTGGGAGTATCGGTGCGGCGGTAGCGCACCGAAGACGCCGGCGACGACGCTCATTGTTCTCCCACCCCTTGGTGACGAGGACCCGGCCCGAAACGTTCAAGCGGATCGCTTTGAGCCCGAAGTCTAGTCTGCCCGCCACGGCCCGTCAGGGAAACCAACCTCATCTCAATCGTCGCCGCGCAGCTGGCTTTTGAGGGCATCGACGCTGGCCAGGACGGTTTCGATCTGCTCGGCGACCCGCGCCGGCGCGGTGCCCCCCCGCGCATCGCGCGACGCCACCGAGCCCTCGATCGTCAAAACCTCACGCACCTGAGGCGTGAGATCGGGGCTGATGGCGGCCAATTCGTCGTCGGTCAGCTCGTCGAGCCCGACCGCCCGCTGTTCGGCGGCGCGCACCGCGGCGCCGGCGGCCTCGTGCGCGGACCGGAACGGCACCCCCTGGCGCACAAGCCATTCGGCGATGTCGGTGGCCAAGGTGTAGCCGGCCGGGGCCAGGGCGGCCATTCGCTCGACGTCGAAGGTCAGGCTGCCCATGAGCCCGGCCATCGCGGGCAGCACCAGCTCCAGCTGGGCCACCGAATCGAACACCGGTTCCTTGTCTTCCTGCAGGTCACGGTTGTAGGCGAGCGGCTGGGCCTTCAGCGTGGCCAGCAGGCCGGTCAGGTTCCCGATCAGCCGGCCGGACTTGCCGCGCGCCAGCTCGGCGATGTCGGGGTTCTTCTTCTGCGGCATGATCGAGCTGCCGGTCGACCAAGAATCGTGCAGGGTGGCGTAGCCGAATTCCGTCGAGCTCCACAGGATGACGTCCTCGGCCAGCCGGGACAGGTCGACCCCGATCATGGCGAACACGAAGGCGGCCTCCGCCGCGAAATCGCGGGACGCGGTCGCGTCGATGGAGTTGTCGGCCGCGGCGGCGAAACCGAGCTCCGCGGCGATCGCATCGGGATCCAGGCCCAGCGACGAGCCGGCCAGCGCGCCCGACCCGTACGGGGACACTCCGGCGCGCCGGTCGAAATCGACGATCCGGTCGACGTCGCGCAGCAGCGGGTGGGCGTGCGCCAGCAGGTGATGGGCCAGCAGCACCGGCTGCGCGGACTGCAGATGGGTCTTGCCCGGCATGATGGCGCTCGGGTGGGCGGCGGCCTGGGCGGCCAGCGCGCCGACGACCTCGAGCGCCCCGGCGGCGACCCGGCGCACCGCGTCGCGCAGCCACATCCGGAACAGGGTGGCCACCTGGTCGTTGCGCGACCGACCGGCCCGCAGCCGGCCGCCCAGGTCGGGCCCGACCCGGTCGATCAGCCCGCGTTCCAGCGCCCCGTGCACGTCCTCATCGGTGACCAGGGGCGCGAAGCTGCCGTCGGCGACGTCCTCGGCGAGCTGATCCAAACCGGCCAGCAGCCCGTCGCGCTGCTCCTCGTTCAGCAGCCCGGCCCGGAACAGGATCACGGTGTGGGCCCGCGAGGCGACGATGTCGTAGGGGGCCAGCACCCAGTCGAAGTGGGTGGACTTGCTCAGGGCGGCCAGCGCATCCGACGGGCCGTCGGCGAACCGCCCGCCCCACAAGGACCCCTCGCGAGTGCTCACGCTTGGGCCGGGCCCTTGTCGTCGAAGGCCCGGTCCCGGCGGGACGCGATCTTCGACGAGAGCCCGTGCACGTAGACGAAACCCTTGGCGGCGGACTGGTCGAAGCTGTCGCCCTCGTCGTAGGTGGCCAGGTTGAAGTCGTACAGGGATTCCGCGCTGCGCCGCCCGTTGACCGCAATGTGGCCGCCGTGCAACACCATTCGCACTTCGCCCGTCACGTGCTCCTGGGTTTTGGTGACGAAGCTTTCCAGTGCGTCCTTGAGCGGCGAGTACCACAGCCCGTCGTAAACCAGCTCGGCCCAACGCTGGTCGGTGTGCCGCTTGAACCGGCCCAGCTCGCGCTCCAGCGTGACGTGTTCGAGCTCGGTGTGCGCGGTGATGAGCACCATGGCGCCGGGCGCCTCGTAGATCTCGCGGCTCTTGATGCCCACCAGCCGGTCCTCGACGACGTCGAGGCGGCCGACGCCCTGGGCGCCGGCGCGGGTGTTGAGTTCCTCGATGGCCTGCAGCACAGACACCCGCTTGCCGTCGATCGTCACCGGCACGCCGCGCTCGAACCCGACGATCACCTCGTCGGGCGTGCTCCAGTTCAGCGTGGGGTCCTCGGTGTAGGCGTACACGTCCTTGGTGGGGGCGTTCCAAAGATGTTCCAGGAAGCCAGTTTCCACCGCGCGGCCCCACACGTTCTGGTCGATGGAGAACGGCGAGCGCTTGGTCACGTTGATCGGGATGGCGTTTTCTTCGGCGAACGCGATCGCCTTCTCCCGCGTCCAGGCGTAATCGCGGACCGGCGCCAGCACCTCGAGATCGGGTGCCAGCGAACCGAATCCGACCTCGAACCGGACCTGGTCGTTGCCCTTGCCGGTGCAGCCGTGCGCGACGATGCTGCCGCCGTGCTCGCGGGCCGCCGCCACCAGGTGCTTGACGATCAGCGGCCGGCTGATCGCCGACACCAGCGGGTAGCGATCCATGTAGAGGGCATTGGACAGGATGGTGGGCAGGCAGTAGCCGTCGGCGAACTCGTCGCGGGCGTCGACGACGACGGCTTCCACCGCGCCGCAGTCCAGGGCGCGCTGGCGGATGACCTCCATGTCTTCGCCGCCCTGGCCGAGGTCGATCGCCACCGCTACGACCTCACGGCCGGTCTCCTTGCCGATCCAGCTGATGGCCACCGAGGTGTCCAGACCGCCGGAATATGCCAGGATGACGCGTTCTGACATGAACCAATCTCCTTAGGTTGAAACGCTTACGTGAGTTTTTCCAGGGTGGTGGCCAGCTCGGCGCCGGTCATCGGCTCTCGAGCGGCCACGAAGACGGTGTCATCGCCGGCGATGGTGCCGACGACGTACGGTAGTGCCGCGCGGTCGATCGCACTGGCCAGGTAGTCGGCGGCGCCGGGCGGGGTGCGCAGCACCGCGAGGTTGGCGCTGGCGTCGGCCGACACCAGCAGTTCGCTCAGCAGCCGGGACAGCCGCGCGGTACCGCCGGACACCCCGCGCACCGGGTTGCCGTCCTCGGGAACCATGTACACGCCGACGCCGCCGTCGGCGCCGCGCAGCTTCACCGCGCCCAGTTCTTCCAGGTCCCGCGACAGGGTGGCCTGGGTGACGTCGATGCCCTCGTCGGCCAGCAGCGCCGCCAGTTCGCTCTGACTGCGCACCTCGGCCGACGACAGGATGGCCACGATGCGGGCCTGCCGGCCGGCCCGGGTGGTTTCGGGTGTGGCCTTGCTGCGAGTCATCGCGACCGCTCCAGCAGCCAGGCCAGCAGCGCTTTTTGGGCATGCAACCGGTTTTCGGCCTCGTCCCAGACCACGCTGGCCGGGCCGTCCATCACCTCGTCGGTGATCTCGTCGCCGCGGTGAGCCGGAAGGCAGTGCAGCACAATGGCTTCCGGGTCGGCCAGGGACAGCAGCCGGGCGTTGATCTGGTACGGCTTGAACGGGGTGACGCGGTCCATCCCGTCCTCCTCCTGCCCCATCGACGTCCAGGTGTCGGTGACCAGGACGTCGGCGCCGCGGGCGGCCGCGTCGGCGTCGGCGGTGACGGTGACCGAGGCGCCGGTGTCCTCGGCGCGCCGCCGGGCCGCGGCCACGAACGCCTCGTCCGGGGCGAATCCGTCGGGTGCGGCGATGGTGACGTGCAGACCGGCCGTGACGCCACCGAGCATCAGCGAGTGGGCCATGTTGTTGGCGCCGTCACCGAAATAGGCCATCCGCAAACCGGTTAGCGATCCCTTCCGCTCGGCGATCGTTTGCAGATCGGCCAGCACCTGGCAAGGGTGAAACTTATTGGAGAGCGCGTTGACCACCGGCACCGTCGCGGCCGAGGCCATCGCGTCGAGGCGCTCTTGGCCGAACGTGCGCCAGACGATGGCCTCGACGTAGCGCGACAGCACCCGCGCGGTGTCCTCCAGGGTTTCGTCGCGGCCCAGCTGGGTGCTGCGGGCATCGACGACGACGGCGTGCCCGCCGAGCTGGGCGATGCCCACCTCGAACGAGAACCGGGTGCGGGTGGAGTTCTTGTCGAACAGGACGGCGACGCCGCGCGGACCCTCCAGCGGGCGGGCGCTGAATGGATCCTTCTTCAGTTCGGCGGCCAGCTGCAGCACCTCGGCCTGCTCGGCGGGCGACAGGTCGTCGTCGCGAAGGAAATGCTTAGCCATCTGCGCCACTCCCCATCGCTTCGCTCTGCATCGTCGTTGGCGCGCGGCGAGTCATGCTGCGGCTCCTGCTGCTTCGTCGAGGATGCCCGGCAGCGCGGCGACGAAGCCGTCGACCTGGGCTTCGGTGATGATCAGCGGCGGCGCCAGCCGGATGACGTCGGGTGCGGCCGCGTTCATTAGGAACCCGGCCCGGCGGGCGGCCGCTTCGGCGCCCTTGGCGCGCGGCGCGGTGAGCGCCACGCCGCAGAGCAGCCCGCGGCCGCGCACGTGGTCGATCAGCGGGTGGCCCAGCGCCTCGATGCCGTGGCGCAGCGACTTGCCCAGCACCTCGGCGTGCCGGACCAGGTTCTCCTCGGCCAGCACCCGCAGCACCGCGAGCGCCGCCGCCGCGCAGACCGGGTTGCCGCCGAAGGTGCTGCCGTGCAGGCCGGGTGTCATCAGGTCGGCGGCCGGCCCGATGGCCAGGCAGGCGCCGATGGGCAGGCCGCCGCCGAGCCCCTTGGCCAGCGTCACGACGTCGGGGGTGATGCCGTCGTGCTGGTGGGCGAAAAACGTTCCGGTGCGGCCCATCCCGGTCTGCACCTCATCGAGTACCAGCAGCGCCCCGTGCCGCGCGGTGATGTCGCGGGCGGCGACGAGGTATCCCTCGGGCGGGATGACGACGCCGCTCTCCCCCATGATCGGCTCCAGGAACACGGCGGCGGTGGCGTCGTCGACCGCCGCGGCCAGGGCGTCGGTGTCGCCGTAGGGCACGTGCGTGACGTCGCCGGGCAGCGGCGCGAACGGCGCCTGCTTGCTCGGCTGCCCGGTCAGCGCCAGCGAGCCCATGGTGCGGCCGTGGAAAGCCTCTTGTGCGGCAACCAGTTTGGTGCGTCCGGTGAGCCGGGACAATTTGAACGCCACCTCGTTGGCCTCGGTACCGGAGTTGCAGAAGAACACCCGCGCCGGGGAATCGGCGCCGAGCAGGTTTACCAGTTCTTCGGCCAGCGCGAGGCTCGGTTCGGTGGCATACAGGTTGGACGTGTGGCCCAGCGTCGACATCTGGTGGGTGACGGCCTCGATGATCGCGGGGTGGCGGTGGCCGAGGACATTGACCGCGATGCCGCCGAGCAGGTCGAGATACGTCTCGCCGTCCACGTCGGTGACCACGGCGCCGTCGCCGCTGGCCAAGGCCATCGGCGGGGTGCCGTAGTTGTTCATCATCACGGCTTCCCACCGCTGCTTCATGGCATCCGTCGCCTTCACGCTTTCCACCTGCGCCGCTCCTCCTCATCGCTGCGCTCTGCATCGTCGCCGGCGCGCACCACCTTGGTGCCGGTGCCCTCGTCGGTGAAAAGCTCGACCAGCACGCAGTGTTCGACCCGCCCGTCGATGACGTGCGCGCTCGGCACGCCCGCGGTCACCGCCCGCAGACAGGCTTCGACTTTGGGAATCATGCCCGCCTCCAGCGTGGGTAGCAGTTGCGACAGTGTGGCGGTGTCGATTTCGCTGACCAGCGAACCGCGGTCCGGCCAGCTGGTGTACAGGCCTTCGACATCGGTGAGCATCAACAGCTTCTCGGCGTTCAACGCCTCGGCCAGCGCCGCCGCGGCGGTGTCGGCGTTGATGTTGTGCACCACGCCCTCGGCGTCCGGGGCCAGCGTCGACACCACCGGAATACGCCGTGCCGCAATCAGATCCAGCACCGCGGCGGTGTTTACCCGCTCGACGTCCCCGACCAGGCCGATATCGGTGGCCACGCCGTCCACGGTGACGCTGCGCCGCACGGCGGTGAACAGCTGGGCGTCCTCGCCGGTGATGCCGACGGCATACGGCCCGTGCGCGTTGATCAGGTTGACCAGCTCGCGGCCGACCTGGCCGAACAGCACCATCCGCGCCACGTCGAGCACTTCCGGTGTGGTGACCCGGAATCCGCCCTTGAAGTCGCCCGGGATGCCGAGCCGGCGCAGCATCGCGGTGATCTGCGGGCCCCCGCCGTGCACGACGACGGGATGGACGCCGCAGTTACGCAGAAACGCCATGTCGGCGGCGAACGCGTGGCGCAACGTGTCGTCGGTCATGGCGTTGCCGCCGTACTTGATGACGACGATCTTGCCGTGTAGCTGCTTGAGCCAGGGCAGGGCTTCGGCGAGCACCTGCGCCTTGACCGCGGTGGACAGCGCTGCGGTCGCTTCGGTTTTCAGGGTCATGAGCTGTAGGCCGAATTCTCTTCGACGTAGCCGTGCGACAGATCGGTGGTCCGGATGGTCACCCGGCCCTCGCCGAGCCCCAGATCGACCGTTATGTCGATGTCGGCTTCGGACAGATCCACTTCGCGCGCACCCGGCACCCCCACCCCGTCGGCGAAGACCGCAAAGCCGTTGAACGACACCGTGATCCGGTCGGGATCCAGGGCGATGGGCGCGATGCCGACGGCGGCGAGCACCCGGCCCCAGTTGGGGTCCGAGCCGAACACCGCAGTCTTGACCAGCGAGTCGCGGGCGATCGTCCGGGCGGCGACCAGGGCGTCGTCCTCGGAGGCCGCCCCCTGCACGGTGATGTTGACCCGCTTGGTGACACCCTCGGCGTCGGCCTGCAGCTGGGCGCACAGGTCGTCGCAGACCCGCAGCACGGCCTCGTCGAGCTCGGCCTGACTGGGCGCGATGCCGCTGGCCCCCGAGGCCAGCAGCAGCACCGTGTCGTTGGTCGAGCAGGCGCCGTCGATGTCGAGCCGGTCGAAGGTGCGGGCGCTGGCGTGACGCAGCGCGGAGTCCAGGGCTGCGGCGTCGGCGGCCGCGTCGGTGGTGAGCACGCAGAGCATCGTCGCCAGCGACGGGGCGAGCATGCCGGCGCCCTTGGCCATCCCGCCGACCGTCCAGTTGCCCGGATGGTGCAGCGCGACCTGTTTGGGCACGGTGTCGGTGGTCATGATCGCCTGGGCCGCCTCGTCGCCGCCGGACAGGCCGCCGGCCATGTCCTGCACGATCGTGCGCACGCCGGCGAGCACCTTGTCCATCGGCAACCGGTCACCGATCAACCCGGTCGAGCACACCGCGACCTCGATGGCGCCGGTCTCGGTTCCCCAGTCCGACAGCGCGGCCGCGACGGCCTCGGCGGTGGCGTGCGTGTCCTGGAACCCGCCGGGTCCGGTGCAGGCATTGGCGCCACCGGAGTTGAGGATCACCGCGCGCAGCGCGCCGGTGCTCAGCACCTGCTGGCTCCACAGCACCGGCGCGGCCTTGACCTTGTTGCGTGTGAACACCCCCGCCGCCGCGTAGTCGGGTCCCTCGTTGAAGACCAGGGCCAGGTCGCGATTGCCGGAGGCCTTGATCCCGGCGGCGATGCCGGTGGCCCGGAATCCGGCCGGCGCGGTGACGCCCTGTTCGCGCACCAACCGTGCCGTCGTTTGAGTCATGGCGCCACCCCGATCACCGAAAGGCCTTCGGTCTCCGGCCAACCCAGCGCCAGGTTCATCGACTGCACGGCGGCGCCGGCCGTTCCCTTGACCAGGTTGTCGATTGCGGCGATGGCCACGAAGGTGTTCGCCGCCTCGTCCACCGCGACGGCGATGTGCGCCGCGTTGCTGCCGATCACCGCGCCGGTGCGGGGCAGTTGCCCATCGGGCATCAGGTAGATGAAAGGTTCTGCGTGGTAAGCCTTTTCGTAGGCTTCCCGTAGCCGTGACAGCGGCGCGCGGGTGCGCGCGGTGCAGGTCGCCAGAATGCCCCGCGACGTCGGGATCAGCACCGGGGTGAACGACACGGTGACGTCACGGCCGGTGACAGCGCCCAGGCCCTGGGCGATTTCGGGGGTGTGCCGGTGCGCCCCGGCGATGTTGTATGCCCGCGCCGAGCCGATGACCTCCGCGCCCAGCAGGTCGGTCTTGGCGGCGCGACCGGCCCCGGAGGTGCCGCTGACGGCGACGACGGTGACGGCGGGCTCGATGAGGTCCTCGGCCACCGCGGGCAGCAACGCCAGCAGCGCCGCGGTCGGGTAGCAGCCCGGAACCGCGATGCGGCGGGCCCCGCGCAGCCGCTCACGCGCGCCGGGCAGCTCCGGCAGCCCGTAGGGCCAGCTGCCGGCGTGCGGTGATCCATAGAACCGCTCCCACGCGGAGGCGTCGGTGAGTCGGAAGTCGGCGCCGCAGTCGATGATGAGGGTGCCGGGGCCGAGCCGTTCGGCCAGCGCGGCCGAATGACCGTGCGGCAGCGCCAGGAACACCACGTCGTGGCCGGCGAGCACGTCGAGCTCGGTCGGCTCGACCACGCGCTGGGCCAGCGGCGTCAGGTGTGGGTGGTGCTCACCGAGCGTGCTGCCGGCGCTGGCGGCCGCGGTCACCGCGCCGATCGTCAGGCGCCCGTGCGCGTAGGCCGGGTGCCCGAGCAGCAGGCGTAGGATTTCACCGCCCGCGTAGCCGCTGGCACCGGCAACCGCCACCTTCATTCCGTCGGCCATTCCGCCGATTCTGCATGGTTATGCAGTGGTTTGCAAATCCATTCCACTAGGCGCGGAGCTCCGCGCCGACCGCCTCGGCGGCGCGGCGGACCGCCGCGTCGCGGGCCGCGGTGGCGTCGTCCTCGGTGAGCGTGCGATCGGGCGCGCGGAACCGCAGCGCGAAGGTCAGCGACTTGCGGTCCTCGCCGATCTGCGGGCCGGTGAACACGTCGAACAGTTGCAGGTCTTCGAGCAGCTCCCCCGCGCCCTCGCGGACGGCGTCGGCCACCGCCTGGGCCGGTACGTGCGCGGCCACCACCAGGCTGACGTCCTGGAAGACGGCCGGGAACGGCGACACCCGGGGCGCGGGCAGCGCGACGGCGATGGGCATCGCATCCAGGTTCAGCTCGAGGGCGCAGGTGCCCTTGGGCAGCCCGGAGCGCTCGATCACCGCGGGATGCAACTGGCCCGCGTAACCCACCGGGGTGTCCCCGACGAGCACTTCAGCACACCGCCCGGGATGCCACGGCAGCTGCTGCGCCGCGCGCAACCGCACGTCGATTCCGCTCGCCCGGGCGACGATGCGGACCGCCTCGAATGCGTCGGCGGCCTCGGCCCGGCGGCCCGGCCCCCAGGGTCCGCGGGGCTCGCGCAGGCCGGTGAGCACCGCCGCGACGTGCTGCGGCTGCCGCGGCAACGACGCGTCGAGCACGGCGATCTCGGCGTCGGTGGGCCGACGGTCGACGGGGATGAGATCCACCGTATGGGTGTCCGACGTCGGCTGGACCACCTGCGCCAGGGCATACAGCGAGACGTCGACCAGGCCGCGAGATACGTTGCGCACCAACGCTTCCAGCAGGGCGGGAAGAAGCGTGGTGGCCAGGTGTGGGCGGTCGGCCTCCAGCGGGTTGAGCACGTCGGTGGTGGTGCGCCGCGGGTCGTCGGCCGGCAGGCCCCACAGGTCGAACACACCCGCGGGCAGGAACGGCGTCGGCAGGATCTCGACGTAGCCGGACTGGGCCAGGGCCTTGCCGATGGCGCGGCGACGCCTCTGCACGGCGGACAGGCCCCGGCCGGCCGGCGCCGGCGGCAGCACCGACGGAATGGCCTCCAGCCCCTCCAGGCGCAGCACCTCCTCGACGAGGTCGGCGGGCTGCACGAGGTCGGGCCGCCAGCTGGGTGGGGTCACCGTCAACGTGTCGCCCCGCTCCGCCACGTCGGCGCCGATCTGGGCGAGCCGCTTGACGGTCGCGCCCGGCGCGTAGGGCACCCCGGCGACGCGATCCGGCAGGTCCACGGAGATCTCGATGGCCGGGAGCGACCAGTCATCGCGCGGTGGCTCGCCGCGCCAATCGGTCAGGCTGTCGGAGACCACTCCGCCCGCGATGTCGGCGAGCAGTGTGGCGCACCGGTCCAGCGCGGCCACCGAGATGGCCGGATCCACACCCCGCTCGTAGCGGCGGGCGGCTTCGCTGGGCAGGTGCAGTCTGCGCTGGGTGCGCGAGACGGCGGCGGGATCCCAGACCGCGGCCTCGAGCAGCACGTCGGTCGAATCGGCGCGCACCTCAGTGCTCGCCGCGCCCATCACGCCGCCGATCGCGGTGGTCGCCGTGTCGTCGACGATGAGGACGTCGGTCGGCTCGAGTTTGCGCTCGATGTCGTCGAGGGTCACCACGGTCTCGCCGGGCCGGGCAAACCGCACGCCGAAGCTTCCGGTGATCCGCTTGCGGTCGTGCGCGTGCATGGGGTGACCGAGCTCGAGCATCACGTAATTCGTCACGTCGACCGCCGGGGAGGCCGCGCGTATGCCGGACAACAGCAGCCGGCGCTGCAGCCACCACGGCGATACGGCCGCGGGGTCGATGCCGGTGACCGGACGGAGAGCGAAGCGTCGCACGCCGGTGCCGGGCTGCACGGTCAGCGGCCAGGCCTCGCCGTTGACCGGCAGCGGCTTGATCACCTGACCGCCGGCGGGGTCGACGAAGTCCAGATCGTAGGCGCAGGCGATCTCGCGGGCCAGGCCGCGCAGCGACATGCAGTAGCCGCGGTCGGGCGTGATCGCCAGGTGGAAGATCACGTCGTCCAGACCGAGCACCGCGGCGCCGTCGGCGCCCGGGTCGGCGGTGCCCGGCGGCAGCACCAGGATCCCCGAATGATCGGCGCCCAGACCGAGTTCCGCCGCCGAGCAGATCATGCCGTCGGAGTTGCGGCCGTAGGTCTTGCGGGCGGCGATCTTGAAGTCGCCCGGCAGCGTGGTGCCGGGCAACGCCGCGACGATCAGGTCACCCACAGCGAAGTTTGTTGCGCCACAGACGATCTCACGGTCTTTGCCCTCGCCCACGTCGACGTGGCAGAACCGGATCGGCTTTTTGAAACCGGTGAGTTCTTCGATGGCCGTTACCCGGCCCACGGTCAGCGGCCCCTCGACCGGCCCGAGGGTGGCCACCTCTTCGACCTCGTGGCCGATGCGCACCAGCGCCTGCTCGAGCTCGGCGGGGGCGACGTCCCAGTCCGGCGCGCCGGCCGCCACGACCTCACGTAGCCAGCTGTACGGAACGCGCATCAGGCACCCACCCCGAACGGCAGCGAGAACCGGACGTCGCCCTCGACCATGTCGCGCATGTCCGGAATCCCGTTGCGGAACTGCAGCGATCGTTCCAGGCCCATCCCGAAGGCGAAGCCGGAGTAGACAGCCGGATCAATCCCCGCGGCGCGCAACACGTTTGGATGCACCATCCCGCAGCCGCCCCATTCCACCCAGCCGGCGCCGCCCTTCTTGCCGACGAACCACACGTCGACCTCCGCGGACGGCTCGGTGAACGGGAAGAAGTGCGGCCGGATCCGGGTGCGGGCCTCGGGGCCGAACTCGGCGCGCGCGAACGCGTCCAGCGTCCCGCGCAGGTGCGCCATGGTCAGGCCGCGGTCCACCGCCAGGCCCTCGACCTGATGGAACACCGGCGTGTGGGTGGCGTCGAGTTCGTCGGTGCGAAACGTACGGCCGATCGAGACGATGTAGACGGGCAGCTCGCGGGCGAGCAGGGTGCGCACCTGCACCGGCGAGGTGTGGGTGCGCAGCAGCTGCCGGGAACCGTCGGGCGCGATGTAGAAGGTGTCCTGCTCGCTGCGGGCGGGGTGGTCGGCCGGGAAGTTGAGCGCATCGAAGTTGAACTGCTCGGACTCGACCTCGGGACCGTCGGCCAGTTCCCAACCCATGGCGATGAAGGTGTCGGCGATGTGTTCGGCCAGGATCGTGATCGGGTGCCGGGCGCCGATCGGCTGCCGGGTGGACGGCAGCGTGACGTCGATGCCTTCGGCGACCAGCACCGCGGCGTCGCGTTCCGCGCGCAGGACCGCCAGCCGGTCGTCGTAGCCCTGCTGGGCGTCGGTCCGGGCGGCGTTGACCCGCTTGCCGGCGTCGGCCCGCTCGTCCTTGGGGACGCCGCCCAGCGCCTGGCGCGCCAGGGCCAGCGGTGAGCGGTCGCCGAGGTGCTCGGTCTTGGCGCTCGCGAGCATGTCGAGATCGCCGGCGCGCGTGAAGGCCTCCCGGGCGGCGCTGACCGCTCGGGCCAGGGCTTCCGGCGACAGGTCGACGGGTTGATCACCCACGCGACGACACTCTCCTTGCTGAAGGTTGGCTGCACATTGCCCAGCGGCAAGTGCTGATCATAGTGATTCGGCGCGTGGCGCCCGGCGTGCGCGTGGCAGTTGAGCTGCCCGCGGACGCGCGAGCACCTGCGACGGTCGCGAAGTGGCTTAGCCTGCGACGGCCGGCTGCGGGCCGGCCAGCGTGTCGCCACCCTCGAGCGGCAAGGCCGCAAGGCGTCGACCGCCGGCCAACTTCGCCAGCTGGTAGGCGACGAAGGCGCCGACGAGGCCGAACACCGGTGTCGCCGCCAGGGTCCCCCAGTGGTGGGCCAGCATCAGGAAGCCGAAGCCCGAGGACGCCGCCAGCATCAGGTATCGCGTCGGCGTCCAGTGGATCGGCTGCCGGAACCGGGCGGAGACCAGCACGCCCAGGATCACCGCGACGGTGTGGCCGGCGTCGGTGAAGTCGCCGCCGATGATCGCCGAAGCGATGCCCGCCGACACCCACCAGCCGACCCAGGCGGCCCGCCAGCGCGACGGGATCACCGCCGTCATCGCGCCGAGCACCGCCAGAGCGCCGTAGCTCATGCCGACGTCGCTGGCCCGGGTGATCGACACGGGCAGCCAGCCGAACTCGACCGACGCGGCCAGGGCGGCGGCCACCAGCAGCGTCGCGCCGATGTGGCCGACCAGGAAGGCCACCACCAGCCGGATGGTGCGTAGATGCAGCTCGGCCAGCGCCAGCAGGCAGGTCAGGAAGGGCAGCCAGAAGTAGAGCGGGCCGGCGTCGACCACCAGCGCGCTGCCCAGCAGCGTGCCCAGGTGACCATGGGCCAGGTTGTGCACGTTGGTGCTGGCCCGCTGAACGATGACGTCATGTGCGTGCGGGCCGAGGGCCAGGATGGCGCAGCTGATGGCAAGGAGCAGCGCCGCATAACCCACAGTGAATTGGACCCGGGCGAGCCGGGACACGATGCCCCCTAACATTGGCATCCATTATGGCTGCGATTTCGTCTCGGCTGTGTCATCAGGGCCTGACAACTCCTTAAGAGTCTTGAGGCGATATATCGCCAAATCGTCGGGAATGCCGGCGGGCTTCGCCCCGAAAACCGGCTTCCTCGTGCGTTTGGCCTCGACGCCCAACGCGTCCAACTCGCTTTGCGGTATCAGATCTAACGTTGAACTCGACACCATGATTCCACCCTTGGTGGCTCTTTCCATAACTCGTGCGGCGATATTCACATCGACACCGAGCCAGTCGGCCGCCAGCCGCTGCGGTCGCCCGGTGTGAATCCCGACCCGCATCCGGGGCGTATGACCCGCCACCTCGACCGATTTCAGCGCCTCCTTGGCGGTTAGCACGGCCCGCACGGCGACCGTCGGGTCGCCGAATACGGCCATCAGGCCGTCGCCCATTCGTTTGACGATGTGTCCGCCGGCGTCGAGCAGGGGTGGCTCGAGCGCCCGCGCCACCTGGCGCAGCAGCGCGAGGGCCGCGTCGTCGCCGGCCTGCAGGGACCACGTCGAGAAGCCCACCAGGTCGGTGAAGACCAGCGTCACCTCCGCGTTGGCCGGTCGCCGGGACACCCCCTCGGTCAGCGCCTGCCACACCTGCAGCACTCCGAGGCTCACCTCGCGTGACACGGCGTTGCGGTCCCCCAGCAGCCGGTCGGCCGCGCGCGCCGCGGCGCGCGGACCGCCGTCGCCCGCCGTAGACAGCGGATCGCCGAACTCGGGGTCGCCGGGCAGCATCTTGCGCGCGCGCCGGATGAACGCAACCGCCCCGGGGCTGCGGTTGCGGCTGTGCAGCCATTGAGTCGCGCTGTGCAATGGAGAGCGTTGCGTAACGGATTGCGCCTCGGTCTCTTCGGGCTCACCCGGGTCCAGATCGCGACGCGCGAGTTCCACCTGGCCAGGTTATTTGTTTTCGCCAGAAGCAGGCAACGACAGTCCGCGACGGTTCTGCCGGATGTGTCACATCTCGCACAAAACCACCTGATCACAATGGCGCCACACCGATGTGGAAGCTCGATAACACCCTCGCGAACACATCGCCGAAATCGTAGACAACGCCCGTTGTCAAAGTTATCGTGAGCCCAATCGGAGCAGGAGGCCGCGATGACTGGCACGGTGCACGCTGGCGGGGGCGAATCCGCGGACCCGCTCGGACCAGATTCCCTGACCTGGAAGTATTTTGGCGATCTGCGCACCGGAATGATGGGTGTCTGGATCGGGGCGATCCAGAACATGTACCCCAAACTCGGCGCGGCCGTCGAGGAGCATTCGATCGTGCTGCGGGAGCCGCTGCAGCGGGTCGCCCGGTCGGTATACCCGATCATGGGCGTGGTCTACGACGGCGACCGGGCAGCGCAGACCGGCCGGCAGATCACCAGCTACCACCACACCATCAAGGGCACCGACGCCGCCGGGCGCCGCTATCACGCGCTCGACCCGGAGACCTTCTACTGGGCGCACGCCACGTTTTTCATGTTGATCGTCAAGGTGGCCGAGTACTTCTGCGGCGGCCTGACCGAGGCCGAGAAGCGGCAGCTGTTCGCCGAGCACGTGCAGTGGTACCGGATGTACGGGATGAGCATGCGGCCGGTGCCCGAAACGTGGGAGGACTTCCAGGAGTACTGGGAGCGCACCGGCCGCGACACCCTGGAAATCAACCGGGCGACACTCGACATCTTCCAGATGCGAATCCCGAAGCCCAAGTTCGTCCTGATGCCAACCCCCGTCTGGGACCAGATCTTCAAGCCGCTGGTCGCTGGCCAGCGCTGGATCGCGGCGGGACTCTTCGAGCCCGCGGTGCGCGAGAAGGCCGGAATGCGCTGGACACCAGGCGACGAGGTGTTGCTGCGCTTGTTCGGCAAGCTCGTCGAACTGGCCTTCGTGGCGGTGCCCGACGAGATCCGGCTGCACCCGCGCGCGCTGGCTGCCTACCGCCGCGCCGAGGGTCGGCTACCCACCGACGCGCCGCTGGTCGAGGCCCCGCCGTTCATGGCGCCGCCGCGTGACCGCCGCGGGCTGCCGATGCATTACTTTCCGCCGTCGCCCAAGTCGCCGCTGGAGCCCGCGCTGCAGCCCGCCCGGGCCCTGATGGAACGCGCCGGATCCCTGGTGCATACGACGCTGTCGCTGGCCGGCCTGCGCGCGGGCCGCGGCCGGCCGAAGCGGGCGGCTACGGCCGCGTAGGCAGGCTCAGCGCCCGCGCGCTCTGATACAGACAGATGGCCGCGGCCGACGCCACGTTGAGGCTCTCCGCGCCGCCGGCCATCGGGATGCGCATGCGGCGGTCGGCCGCCGCCGCGATTTCGGTTGGCAGACCGTGTGATTCGGGGCCGAACAGCCACGCCGTCGGTGCGCCGAGCAGGTCGGTGGCCTCGTCGAGCCGCGTCTCCCCGTCCACGGTGGTGGCGAGCAGCTGCAGGCCCGCGGCACGCAACGCGTCGACGATGGCGAGCGTGTCCGGCGCGACGACGACCGGGACCGAGAAGATGCTGCCGGCCGACGCGCGCAGGCACTTGCCGTTGTACGGGTCGACGCTGTGGCCGCCGAGGATCACGCCCGCCGCGCCCATCGCATCGGCGAGGCGGATGAGGGTGCCCGCGTTGCCCGGCTCGCTGACCTCGACGGCGACCGCGACCAGCGCGGGCGTGCCGACCAGCACGTCCTGCAGGTGGGTCTGCGGCGTTTCACAGACGGCGACCAGCCCGGCCGGGGTGACGGTGTCGGACAGCGCTTTTGCCGCGCGCTCGGTGACCGGATGCACCGGGCATCCCGCGGATGCCAAAGTCGCCAGCAGCGACGCATGACGCTGCTGGGCGACTTCGGTGACGAAGACGTCGCGAACCAGGCCGCGGCGGGCGGCGGCCTCCACCAGGTTGGGGCCTTCGGCGAGGAATCGGCGCGTCCGCCGGCGGCCGACGTGGCGGTGCAACTTGACCGCCGCGGCGACCCTGGCCGAACGTTCGGTCAGCACCTGGCCGGTCCGTACGGTGTCTGGTTAGGCCGCTTCTCCGGAATCCGAGGGAGCGTTGACGTCCTCGGGCAGTGCCGCCCGCGCGATGTCGACCAGCGCCGTGAAGGCGGCCGGGTCGGCGATCGCGATGTCGGACAGGTTCTTACGGTCCACTTCCACACCGGCGGCCTTGAGGCCCTGGATCAGCCGGTTGTAGGTGATGTCGTTGGCGCGCGCCGCCGCGTTGATCCGCGAGATCCACAGTTTGCGGAACTCGCCCTTGCGCGCACGACGGTCGCGGTAGGCGTAGTTCAGTGAATGAAGTTGCTGCTCTTTGGCCTTGCGATAGAGCCGGGATCGCTGGCCGCGATAGCCCTTCGAGGCCTTCAGGATGCTGCGCCTCTTCTTGTGGGCGTTGACCGCCCGCTTCACGCGTGCCATTGGATGTTCCTACTCTCGTTCACAATTAGTTGGTCGGGTCGCCGTGCCAGCCCGCGATGCGGGTCTGGCCGGCGCGGTGGTCAGCCGTTCAGGAGGCTGTTAACGCGCTTGGTGTCGTTGGCCGACACCGTGGTTCGGCCGTCGAGGCGGCGGGTCCGCTTCGAGGGCTTGTGCTCGAGCAGATGCCGGCGGTTGGTCTGCTGGCGGACGATCTTGCCGGTTCCGGTGCGCCGGAACCGCTTTGACGCGCCGCTGTGGGGCTTGGCTTTGGGCATGTTTCCTCTGTTCTATGAAGCGCTCGAGTGCTGAGTACTCGAGCCCTCGCTGTTGTCTAACGGTCAGTTGGACGAAGGTTCGGCTTCGGCGGCCGCATCGTCCGGTGCCGCGCCGCCGCCGGGTCCTTCCGGATGCCGCGCCTTGGCGCGAGTCTTCGCGCCGCGATGCGGTGCCAGCACCATCGTCATGTTGCGGCCGTCCTGCTTGGCGGACGTTTCGACGAACCCGTACTCGGCGACGTCCGCACCCAGGCGCTGGAGCAACCGGTAGCCCAGCTCAGGCCGCGACTGCTCACGTCCGCGGAACATGATGGTGACCTTCACCTTCGATCCCGCTTCCAGGAAGCGGATGACGTGACCCTTTTTGGTCTCGTAGTCGTGATCGTCGATCTTCGGTCGCAGCTTTTGTTCTTTGACGACGGTCTGCTGCTGGTTCCGGCGGGATTCGCGCGCCTTTTGCGCCGCTTCGTATTTGAACTTGCCGTAGTCCATGATCTTGCAGACCGGCGGCCTGGCGTTCGGAGCAACTTCGACAAGGTCGAGATCGGCGTCCGCAGCGACGCGCAGTGCGTCTTCGATGCGCACTATGCCTACCTGCTCTCCCCCTGGGCCGATCAATCGGACTTCAGGTACGCGAATGCGCTCGTTGACGCGGGTCTCAGTGCTGATGGGGCCTCCCTTGTTGGGCTTCTAAATGTCGTGTAAATGTCGTGCGTGACGACCAGTTGTCTGGGTCGGTCCGGGAAGCAGCGGCGGAGACACCACACCACTAGCAAAAAAGCCCTGCACAAGCAGGGCCCAATGCCGACCGATCGCGGCTGGAAACTGCTCGAGCCGCCCGCGTTGCCCGCGGAACAGGCATCCGCGATGCCTGTGACCGGACCGCTGAACCTTGGAAGATCCGCTCAGGGATTTCGTCGGCGCGCGGTGGGAGTGGGACTCCACTTAACTGTTCCCGGCGCTCGCCGGGATGGTCGCAGGGGCCAGTTTAGCAGCCTTGAGGTGGCTTTTAGCACTTCGGCCGGACGAACCGCTCCGCAACGGGCCATAACCCGGCCGAAAAACACGTGCGAACTCGCATTCGCCACACTTAGCGCTTAGACAAGCTTTTCATGGATTGAGGGCATATCCTCGCGGTCTGTGACACTCGCATCTCCTCGTTCGGGACCGCGTTTGGGGCCCAGCAGCCGGTCCAACTCGCGGTATCGGTGGGTGCCGGCGGCGGCCGGGTGGACCGTGGGCGTCATCGCCACCGTGTCACTGCTGGCGAGCGTGTCCCCGCTGATCAGATATTTCATCAAGGTCCCGCGCGAGTTCATCAACAGCTACCTGTTCAACTTCCCGGACACCAGCATCGCATGGTCGTTCATCCTGGCCCTGCTGGCCGCGGCGCTGACCGCGCGCAAGCGCATCGCCTGGGTACTGCTGCTGGGCAACACGATCCTTTTCGCCGCCTTGAACGCCGCCGATATCGCGGCGGGCGACAACACCGCCGCCGAGACCTTCGGCGAGAACCTCGGGCTGGCTTTGCACGTCGTCGTGATAGTGCTGCTGGCATTGGCCTACCGGGAGTTCTGGGCAAAGGTCCGCAGGGGCGCACTGGTCAAGGCGGCCGTGGTGCTGGTCGCCGGCGACGTGGTCGGGATCCTGGTGTCCTGGGGCCTGGTCGAGTTGTTCCCGGGAACGCTCGCCCGCCAGGACCGGCTGCCGTACGTGGCCAACCGGGTGGTGGGGTTCGCGCTCGCGGATCCGGACCTGTTCACCGGCCGGCCGCACGTGTTCCTCAACGCGATCTTCGGGTTGTTCGGTGCCCTGGCGCTGATCCTGGCGACGATCGTGCTCTTCCAATCCCAGCGCGCGGAGAACGCGCTGACCGGTGAGGACGAATCGGCGATCCGCGGGCTGCTCGAGCTGTACGGCAAGAACGACTCGCTGGGCTACTTCGCCACCCGCCGCGACAAGTCCGTGGTCTTCGCCCCGAGCGGGCGTGCCGCCATCACCTATCGCGTCGAGATCGGGGTCTGCCTGGCCAGCGGCGACCCGATCGGCGATCCCAGGGCCTGGCCGCAGGCCATCGACGCCTGGCTGGCTCTGTGCCAGACCTACGGCTGGGCACCCGGTGTGATGGGCGCCAGCACCCAGGGAGCGCGGGCATACCGGGAAGGCGGTCTGAACGCGCTCGAGCTGGGCGACGAGGCCATCCTGCGGACGTCCGATTTCAAGCTGTCCGGCCCCGACATGCGCGGGGTGCGCCAGGCCGTGACCCGGGCCCGTCGGGCGGGGCTGACCGTGCGGATCCGCCGGCACCGCGACATCAGCGCCGACGCGATGGCCGACACCATCGCCCGCGCCGACGCCTGGCGCGATACCCAGACCGAGCGCGGCTTTTCCATGGCGCTGGGCCGGCTCGGCGACCCCGCCGACGGGGACTGCCTGCTGGTCGAAGCGCTGGACCGGGACGGCAGCGTCGTGGCGATGCTGTCGCTGGTTCCTTGGGGCACCACCGGCGTTTCCCTGGACCTGATGCGCCGTTCGCCGCAGTCCCCCAACGGCACCATCGAGCTGATGGTCAGCGACCTGGCGCTCAACGCCGAAGCCCTTGGCATCACCCGCATTTCACTGAACTTCGCGATGTTCCGCTCGGCATTCGAACAGGGCGCCCAGCTCGGTGCCGGTCCCGTCGCCCGGCTGTGGCGGGGGTTGTTGCTGTTCTTCTCGCGGTGGTGGCAGCTGGAAACGCTGTACCGCTCGAACATGAAGTACCAGCCGGAGTGGGTGCCGCGCTACGCCTGCTACGAGGACGCCCGCCTGATTCCGCGGGTCGGCGTCGCCTCGGCCCTCGCCGAGGGGTTCCTGGTGTTGCCGTTCGGCCGGCGCAAGACGCACACCGGCCACTACCCCGCCGTCCCGCCGCGACTGGCCGAATCCGGACTGCTGCACCACGACGGCAGCGCCCCGGACGTCAGCGAGCTGCGGGAACGCCGTGACACCGCCGACGAGGAGGAGTCCAGGTCCCGCCTGCCCGAACAGGTCCGGGTGCGGCTGGCCAAGCTGACTACATTGCAGCGCAGCGGCATCGACGCGTATCCGGTCGGAACTCCGCCCAGCCATACCGTCGCGAAGGCGCTGGACGCGGACGACCGGGACGACATCACCGTCTCGGGCAGGATCCTGCGGATTCGTGACTACGGCGGCGTGCTGTTCGCCCAGCTGCGTGACTGGTCGGGGGAAATGCAAGTGCTGCTGGACAATTCGCAGCTGCAGCGGGGACGGACCGCCGACTTCACCGCGGCCATTGACCTGGGCGACCTGGTCGAAGTGTCCGGGCACATGGGCTTTTCCAAGAAGGGCAGCCGTTCGCTGATCGTCGCGGACTGGCGGATGATCGGTAAGTGCCTTCGGCCGTTGCCGAATAAGTGGAAGGGGCTGACCGACCCGGAAGCGCGGGTGCGGACCCGCTACGTCGACCTGGCCGTCAATCCCGAGTCGCGCGAGTTGATCAAGGCGCGCAGCGAGGTGTTGCGCTCGGTCCGGCAGACGCTGTTCGCCAAGGACTTCATCGAGGTCGAGACCCCGATCCTGCAGCAGATCCACGGTGGAGCCACCGCCCGGCCGTTCGTCACACACATCAACACCTACGACCTGGACCTGTTCCTGCGCATCGCGCCGGAGCTCTACCTCAAGCGGCTGTGCGTCGGCGGCGTGGAACGGGTCTTCGAACTGGGCCGGGCCTTCCGCAACGAGGGCGTGGACTTCAGCCATAACCCGGAATTCACCCTGCTGGAGGCCTACCAGGCGCACGCCGACTACAAGGTGTGGATCGACGGATGCCGTGAGCTCATCCAGAACGCCGCCCAGGCCGCGCACGGCAAGCAGATCGTGATGCGGCACGGCGCCGACGGCCGGCTGGAACCGGTCGACATCTCCGGGGTCTGGGCGGTCAAGACCGTTCATGACGCCGTGTCCGAGGCGCTCGGCGAGCACATCGACCCCGCGACGTCGCTGTCCGCCCTGCGCAAGCTGTCCGACGCCGCGCACGTCCCCTATCGGGCGCACTGGGATGCGGGCGCGGTGGTGCTGGAGCTGTATGAGCACCTGGTCGAGGACCGGACCGAGGAGCCGACCTTCTATATCGACTTCCCGACCTCGGTGTCCCCGCTGACGCGGCCGCACCGCAGCAAGCCGGGCGTCGCCGAGCGGTGGGACCTGGTGGCGTGGGGCGTCGAGCTGGCCACCGCCTACAGCGAGCTCACCGATCCGGTCGAGCAGCGCCGCCGGCTGCAGGAGCAGTCGCTGTTAGCTGCCGGCGGAGATCCCGAGGCGATGGAGCTCGACGAAGACTTCCTGCAGGCGATGGAATACGCCATGCCGCCCACCGGGGGCCTGGGAATGGGCATCGATCGGCTCGTCATGCTCATAACCGGCCGCAGTATCCGCGAGACATTGCCATTTCCGCTGGCCAAGCCGCATTAGCTGAGGCCGCGACCGTCCAGAAAGCCCAGAGCGAACATTAGGTGAATATGTTCCAGGCTTGTTACCAATAGATCACAATGAGTCACGTGACAGCCTCGATGGACGGCGCTCCCGCGCAGTTCCTGGCAAGTAGCCACACCTCGCTGATGCATGGCTGGGTGCCGGCGACGATCCAAGTGCTCGCCGCGGTGGTGCTGACGTTGGCGGTCGGCTGGCGGTCGCGCCGCTGGCGCACGGTGTGGATGCCGGCGGCCGCGCTGGCCGGCGGGGTGGCGGCCTACCTGACGCACTGGTACATCGTCGACCGCGGTCTGTCCGACGACCCCGCCCCGGCCGCCCTGTGGCTCTGGGTCACGCTGACGGGCATGGCGGCGGCGGTGCTGGTGCTGGGCTGGAGCACCGCGCGCCGCTGGCGGCGCGGCGCCGCGGTGCTGGCCGTGCCCCTGTGCCTGCTCAGCACCGCGCTGATGCTCAACCTCTGGGTGGGCTACTTCCCCACCGTGCAGTCGGCGTGGAGCCAGCTGACGTCGGGACCGCTGCCCTACCAAACCGATCGGGCCACCGTCACCGCGATGGCCGCCAGCCGAATCCGGCCAGCCCACGGCACCGTGGTGCCGGTGGCGATCCCCTCGGACGGGTCGCACTTCAGACACCGCGGCGAGCTGGTCTACCTGCCGCCCGAATGGTTCGCCACCACCCCACCCCCGCCGCTGCCGACCGTGATGATGATCGGCGGGCAGTTCAACACGCCGGCGGACTGGACCCGTGCGGGCAACGCGGTCAAGACGATTGACGACTTCTCCGCCGCGCACGACGGCAACGCGCCGGTGCTGGTGTTCGTGGATTCCGGCGGCGCGTTCAACAACGACACCGAATGCGTCAACGGGGTCCGGGGCAACGCGGCCGACCACCTGACCAAAGATGTTGTGCCGTTCATGATTTCGAGTTTTGGGGTCAGCGCGAAGCGGGCCAACTGGGGTGTCGCGGGCTGGTCCATGGGCGGGACCTGCGCCGTGGATCTGACCGTCATGCACCCCGACATGTTCAGCGCGTTCGTCGACGTCGCCGGTGACTTCTTCCCGAACGCCGGCAACAAGGCCCAGTCCATCGCCAGGCTGTTCGGCGGAAACGCCGACGCCTGGGCGGCTTTCGATCCGACCACGGTGATCAACCGGCACGGCCCATACCGCGACGTGGCCGGCTGGTTCGCGATCTCGTCCGACGGCCCGCCCACCCCACGCCGCGACCTCCAGCTGACCGACAGCGGCGCCATCCGGCTCGCCGGACGCGAGGCGGCCGCCAATCCCGGCAATCAGAGCGCCGCCGCCTATTCGCTGTGTGCGCTCGGCCGCTCCGAGGGAATCGACTGCGCGGTGGTGCCGCAGCCCGGCAAGCACGACTGGCCGTTCGCGGACCGCGTGTTCGCGGCCTCGCTGCCCTGGCTCGCCGGGGAGCTCGGCACCCCGGGAATTCCGCGGACGCCGTTGCCCGCCGCATCCGCGCCCACCGTGGGTGCCCCGGTGGTCGTCCCGGCCGAACGTTCCAATACCGCCAAGCGATAGCGACCGCGCTGTCCGTCGCGCTGGTTCGGCGCGCCGCCTTCGTCCGGCACTGCCATCCGTTCAGCGCATGGACCCGGCGGGCCAGCACGCCGCTGATCCTTATTCCGGTCTGGACGCGGCGACGGGTCCACACGGTGTGGATTGCGTTGTGACCGACCATGAATCCCGTGGTCTTCGGCAAGCCGGCGCATCAGCGCGCATGGTCGACGCGGGCGATGCTGGGCGAAGAGCTGTGGATGAGCCGCCGGCCCCGCGATGCGGCGATGCTGGTCAGCGCGGCGACGTCGGCGGCCGCGTTGGTGGCGGTGATCGCCGCGCGCCGGCATCGGCTGCGCCCGGCGCTGATCGCCGTCGTGGCGCAGATGGCGCTGACGCTGGTGTACTGGCAACAGATGGTCCGGTATTTCGAGCGTCGATCGCCCTAGCGGGCTCGGGGCTCCGTTCGGTCGATCCGGACCGGAACCGAGCCCTCGGCCAGCAGCCGCCGGGTCTCCTCCGCGGAAATGGGTTGGCAGAACAGGAATCCCTGTGCGCGCGAACAACCTTCGTTGAGAAGCACGCTCGCCGCGCTTTCGGACTCCACGCCCTCGGCGACGACGTCCAGGCCGAGCGCCCGGGCCAGGCCGATGATCGCCCGCACGATGGCGCGGTCGTCGGCGGAGGTGGCGAGATCCAGCACGAAGCCGCGGTCGATTTTCAGCGTTCCCACCGGCAGCGTCCGCAGCAGACCCATCCCGCTGAACCCGGTGCCGAAATCGTCGATGGCGATGTTGATCCCGAGCTCGGTGAGGCCCAGCAGCGTGGTGCGGGTGTTCACCAGGTCCTGGATGAGCAGGCTTTCGGTGACCTCCAGCCCGATCGACGAGCCGTCGAGGCCGAACTTCTCCAGCGTGCGCGCAACGGTGTTGACCAGGTCGTGCGCGACGAGCTGGGCCGGCGAGACGTTGACGCGCAGCATGATGTCGCGCCCCACACCCTGTGCCCGCCACTGCGCCAGGTGAGCGCACGCCGCATTCAGCATCCAGTTGCCGAGTTCCGCGGCGAGATTGATGGATTCGGCCACCGGCACGAATTCGTCCGGATGCAGCAGGCCCCGGGTGGGATGCTGCCAGCGCACCAATGCTTCGACCGCCAAGATCTTTCCGGACGGCATGTCGACCTCGGGCAGGTACGCGACGGTGAGCGCATCCGATTCGATCCCGGCCTGCAGGTGCAGCTCGATGTCGTTGCGCAGTTCGCGACGGGTGAGCATTTCGGCGGAGAACAGCCCGATGCTGTCTCCCCCGCTGCCCTTGGCGGCGATCAGCGCTTCGTCGGCACGCCGCAGCAGATCCAGGCTCGAGTCCGTCCCGGGGGCGCCCGTTGCGACGCCAACGCTCACGGTGCGGTTGAGGACCACCCCGTCGATGGTCACGTGGTCCTTGACTTGGGTTCGCAACGACTCGGCGAGCCGTTGGGCGGCCTCGAGGTCCATCGCCGACGCGGGGACGACGACGAATTTGTCCCCGCCGAGCCGGGCGATCATGCCCGTGCCTTGCATGGCTTCGGTGGTCCGGGCGGCGAAGTCACAGATGAACTGGTCACCGGCGGCGTGGCCGAGGTAGTCGTTGATCGCCTTGAGCCGGTCGAGGTTGAAGACGAGCACCGCGACCGGGCCCGACCGCCCTTCGGCGACGCGGGAATTCAGATGCGCCAACAGGGTTCGACGGTTGGGCAATCCTGTCAGGTCATCGTGCTCGGCCTGGTAGTGCAGCCGGTCCTCGACGATCAAACGGGCCTGCACCTGGGCGAACATCGTGGCGACCACCGTGAGCGTATTGAGCTCATCCTGCGTCCACGCCCGATCACCATACTTCACGAAACCCAGCACACCGGTGGTGACGTCGCCGGAGAGCAGCGGGACCGACGACAGGGAGATCGCCGGAATGCCGCTCGCCTCCGAGATGGTGCGCTGGTAGTCCTCGTTCGCGGATTCGGGACGCAGCACGATCGGTTCTTTGGCGTGCTCGCACATGGCGAAGATGGGGTCCGCGTCGGCGAAGTAGATCGTGTGCAGCGGATCGGGGTCGGGGATGTCAGGCCGCGGTGGCCATTCGGCCACCAGGACGGTGGCGCGGATGTTGGGATCGTTGTAGCGCAGGAAACTCACGTCCACGTCGAGGATCGCCACCAGTTCGGCCAGTATCTCCGTGCTGATATCTGCTGCGGTGGTGGAGGTTGCGCCCATCAGCTTCGTCGCCACGGACGTGACGATGGTGGCCAGAGTCTTTGGCGCAGCACCGTTTTCGCTGTTGTGCATGGCCGCTTACCCTTGCGCGCGCAGACTGTCGCTCAGCGAGCGGCGCCTTGCCGGCACCGACGGCGGCGGACCGGACACCAGGCGCAGCACCAGGATTTCGTGCTCACCGGCGCCGAGCCCGGCGCGAGCCCGGAAGGCGCGCTGCAGCCCCTTCAGCTCCTGGACGTAAGCCGGCGACAGGGTCTGGAAGTCGTTGTCGTCGTGCGCGTACAGGAACACCGGCGACACCGGATGCACGCCGAAGCCGCTGCGTTCCGCGGCGATCCAGAGCGCCTCCAGCGCGGCGCCGCCGCGGGCGTAATCGGTGAGCGCGGAACCCGTCACCGTGACCACCGCCAGCGCCGCGCTGGCGGTGACTCGCTGGCGGGTGACGTCGCCCAGCACCCCACCGCCATCCCAGCGCGCCAGCTCGACCATGACATCGGGGCGCCGGACGAGTTCCAGGGCCGCCAACTCACCGGCATCCAGTTCCAGGGCACGGACATCGATTCCTGTCTCCGGTGACGGATCAGCCGGAAAACGTAGCTCCGACACCATTTCCGCGTGCAGGCGAGGGGTCAGATAACGGATACGGTCGGCTTCGGCCAGTATGCCTGAGACGGCGACGATTTGGTCGCGATCGGTGATGAGTCGCAGCCGCGCGCCCTCACCGGCCGTGGCGGCCGCCAGGCGCTCGGCGGTTTCCGGGGGGACCGCGACGGCACAACCCGGGTGGCGATTTGTTTGCCGGGCCAGCATCGCCCGGTATTGCTGCGCCAGTTCGGGGTCGTCACCGTCGCCCCACCGCATCTCGCCGTGCAGCACCGTGTGCGGGTGGTCGTCACGAAAGCTGACCGGGCCCAGTGCGCCGTGCGCGGCCGCCGCGACGCGCGCGTTGAACATGGCCGCGCCCAGCGCGACCGCGCTGGCCCGAAATTCGACGTCCATGGTCGCCGAATCCTCGGCAGCCAGCAGCAGCTGAATCGAGGTGTCGTCCACGGCGATCCGCCACGGCTGGACATTGCCGCCGGAAGGGGCGCGGATCGCCGCGCTCGCAACGGCTTCGGCGATCCCGGCTTTTGTTGCGCCCGGCCCGGTGACTCCGGCGACGTCATCGGCCGGTGCCGGCAGGGCGGCATCCCGCGGCACGGGCGAGACGAGACCGTCGAGCGCGCCCGCGATGTCGATCTGGACCCGGCCGGACCGCAGCGGCTCGCCCAGTCCGATCCGGCGCACCGCCTCGGCCACCGCGGCGGCACCTACCCAGATGTCGCCGGCCAGCTGAGGCCACCCGCCCAACGTCTGTCCGACCTCGACCAGCGAGGCCGCCCCTCGGGCGGACAATTGCCGAGCGTCCAAAAGCCGCAACAGGTATGGCAGCTTGTCCCGGGTCGACAATCCGCTCAGCGCCGTCGTGTCCATATCGCCCAGCAACCCGTGCATCACCGCGGGTTGCGGCCGCAGGTCGAAGCGCTCCACATCGAGTAGACCCCGATCGCTGGTGGCCATGAGCACCGGGATGCCACGGTTGCGGGCCGCCTCGCGCAGCAAAACCTTGATGTCCAGCGAATCCGCTTGGTCGATCAGCACATCCAGGCCGTCCAGAAACTCGTCGACGAGTTCGGCGGTCACCTCGGAGGTGAAGACCTCCAGGCTCAGGTACGGATCGAGTTCCGCGATCCGCCGTGCGGCGACGGTGGCTTTGTTGAGGCCGAGATCGAGGACCGTCGCCGGGACGCGATTCAGATTGGACAGCTCCAGCGTGTCACCGTCGGCCAATCGCAATGCGCCGCAAAGCCCTTGCGCCGCCAGGCAGTACGCGATCGCGTGACCCGAACTCAGGCCGACGATGCCGATGCGCAGGCGTTGCAGCCGCTCCTGCTCGGCGGAGGTGATCAGATGCCGGTTGCGGTCGAGTCGGGCGGCAGCAAAAGCCCGCGGGCCGGCGATCCGCACAACGGCGTTGCGCCACGGGAAGTACGCCCAGCGGCCAGCGGCGTCCCCACCCGCCGGATCGGGCCCTGACCGGTCGATGAAGTCGATACCCGGTGTCGCTCTGAGCCGTTCCAGTACCTCGCGGTCCGCGGCGATATCGCCAGCGAGAACCACTGCACCGCCGGTCTGGTGGCGCTCGTAGCTATGGCCCATCCAACTCCCAACGGCGTAGACCCGACCTCACCTACGCCGAGATGCGGCTGAGGATTTCGGCGTTCTCGGCGCACATCAGCTTAAATTGTGCCGGCTCGGCATGTGTGGCAAGGGTGCGGCGATCCCACCACATCACCTTGGTCCGGTAGTCCTCAGTGGGATAGGCCGCAGCCGGTACGCGGTTAGCCACGACGCCGCCGGAGGACTGCCACTGCTCCAGCACGTGGGCCGCCGCGGTCGCCATCACAAACTGGACACCCAGCAAAGTCATCGTCGGCAGCGCGGTACGGGCCAGCATGGTGGACAGCGCGCGATTGCCATATTCGCGCGAATTGGTCCACGCGCCTTTCACCTCCACGACGCCAAACGGAAGCCGGTTGAAAATCATATGGCGCAGTAACGGAAGGCCCGGGTTGCCTTTCCATTCCTCGAGAGCGTGGGAGTCCTCCGGCGAGCGCAAAGGCCCGACAACACGCGTACCTCCGACGACTCGCCCCTGTGGGTCACGCGCAGCAAAAAACAGGGACGTATCGGTTCCATCCTGAATCTGGCCGAGGTCGAGCACCCAATCCAGCCCGTGCCGGCGATAGCTGTTCAGCGCGCCTTCCAGGTACTGATTCCACAGATCGGGCTCCGTGGCCGGCGTCGCCGCGGTGATCCAGCACCCCGTCGCGTGATCACGCCAACCAAGCCCCGCTTCCGACCACGGACCGTCAATCCCGAGCCCCGTGATTTGCACCGCTTCCATACGTGACCTCCGCCTATTCGCTGTTACTAACGAGTAATTTTTTGAACGCCTCTGAATCGTTTGTTAATTTGACTCGCGACAATTTAACCAAAGGGATTGTGACATAAAAAGACGAATTCGACTGCAGCGCGAAGGCTATGGGTCACGAAAGGGCTCTTGCGGCGCATTTGTTTGGCCGCCGGGACTCGGTGTAGTGCCGCGACGTCGATATTGACGCTGCCGCATCGAAACGGTGATGCGGCATTTTCGATCCGTCGTCGCAGTACCGTGACGGCATGCCCGACGAACCAGTCACGCCCGGCTCCACCGGGCCCGTCCCCGAATACGACGACGCCGGTGTGCCGACCTTCGAGTCGGTGCGCGACCAGATCGAGGCGCGGTATGCGACGGCGCAAGGCGCCGCCGAACTCGACGCGGAATCACCCGAAGGCCGTTCGGTCGACGAACAATACGACGAACGCCAGCGTGCCGCGGCCGAGCGGCTGGCCCAGATCCGGGAATCGATGCGCCCCGATCAGGGATGACCGGGCTCAGGCGGTGACTTTGCGGCGCCGGTTCGATCGCCGCGGAGCGCTGGATGGCGCCGGGCTGCGGCCGATCACCTCGGCGAGAAACTTCCCGGTGTAGCTCTCCGGCACGGCGGCGACGTCCTCCGGAGTGCCTTCCGCGACAACGGTTCCGCCCTCGGCGCCGCCTTCCGGCCCCATGTCGACGATCCAGTCCGAGGTCTTGATCACGTCCAGGTTGTGCTCGATGACGATGACCGTATTGCCCTTGTCGACAAGGCCGTTGATGACCTTCAGCAGCTTGCGGATGTCGTCGAAATGCAGGCCCGTGGTGGGCTCGTCGAGGATGTACACCGTGCGCCCGGTCGAACGCTTCTGCAGTTCGGCGGCCAGTTTGACGCGCTGCGCCTCGCCGCCGGACAGCGTCGGGGCGGGCTGGCCGAGCCGCACATATCCCAGCCCCACGTCGACCAGGGTGCGCAGGTAGCGGTGGATGCCGGTGATCGGCTCGAAGAACTCCGCCGCCTCCTCGATGGACATGTCCAGCACCTCGGAGATGGTCTTGCCTTTGTAGTGCACCTCCAGGGTTTCCCGGTTGTACCGGGCGCCGTGGCAGACCTCGCACGGCACGTACACGTCGGGCAGGAAGTTCATCTCGATCTTGATGGTGCCGTCGCCGGTGCAGGCCTCGCAGCGGCCGCCCTTGACGTTGAACGAGAACCGGCCCGGTTGATAGCCACGGACTTTGGCCTCTGTGGTGGCGGCGAACAGGGTGCGGATCTTGTCGAACACCCCGGTGTAGGTGGCCGGGTTGGATCGCGGCGTGCGACCGATCGGTGACTGGTCCACCCGCACCAGCTTGTCCAGGTGATCCAGCCCGGTGACCCGGGTGTGCCGGCCGGGGACCTGCCGGGCACCGTTGAGCCGGTTGGCCAGCACCGCGGCCAGGATGTCGTTCACCAGCGTCGATTTGCCGGATCCGGACACTCCGGTCACCGAGGTGAGGACACCGAGCGGGAAAGACACGTCGATGCCGCGCAAATTGTGCTCGCGGGCGCCGACCACGGTCAGCTGACGCTTGCGGTCGACCGCGCGCCGCTTCGCCGGCATCTCGATGCGTTCCTTGCCCGACAGGTAGGCGCCGGTGATCGAATCCTTGTTTGCCAGCAGCTCGCTGTAGGTGCCGCTGTGCACGATCTCGCCCCCGTGCTCACCGGCTCGCGGGCCGATGTCAACGATCCAATCGGCGTGCGCGATGGTGTCCTCGTCGTGCTCGACGACGATCAGCGTGTTACCCAAACCCCTTAACCGCGTTAGGGTTTCGATGAGCCGGCGGTTGTCGCGCTGGTGCAGTCCGATGGACGGCTCGTCGAGCACGTAGAGCACGCCGACCAGACCGGACCCGATCTGGGTGGCCAGCCGAATCCGTTGCGCCTCACCGCCGGACAGCGTTGCCGCGGCGCGGGACAGCGACAGGTACTCCAGCCCCACGTCGAGCAAAAAGCCAAGCCGCGACTGGATTTCCTTGAGCACCTGCCCGGCGATCGCCTTCTCGCGGTGGCCGAGGGTGAGCCCGTTCAGAAAGTCCGCGCAGTCCGAGATCGACAGCTCGCAGACCTCGGCGATGGACTTCGTGCCCCGGTCCCCCGCGGCCAGCGTGACGGCCAGAATCTCCGGCTTGAGCCGGGTTCCGTCACACTCCGGACACGGCACGTCCCGCATGAAGCCTTCGTAGCGTTCCTTCATCTGCTCGGACTCGGTCTGGGCCATCTTGCGCTGCAGGAAGGCCAGCACGCCCTCGAAATCGGCGTAGTAGGACCGGGTCCGGCCATACCGGTTGCGGTACCGCACGTGCACCTGGTGATCGGAGCCCTCGAGAATCGCCTTGCGGGCCTTGGCCGGCAGTTTGCGCCACGGGGTGTCGACGTCGAAGCCCATCTCGTCGCCCAGCCCGGCCATCATCCGGGTGAAGTACTCCGCGGTGTGGCCCGCCGACCACGGCGCCACCGCGCCCTCGGCCAGGGTGCGCTCGGGGTCGGGCACCACCAGGTCGGGGTCGACTTCCTTGCGGATCCCCAGGCCGCTGCACTCCGGGCAGGCGCCGTAGGGCGAGTTGAACGAGAACGACCGCGGTTCCAGGTCGTCGACCGCCAGCGCGTGCCCGTTGGGGCAGGCCAGCTTCTCGGAGAACCGCTGCTCCCGGTTGTGTGCGTCGTGTTCGTGGTCGATGAACTCGAGCACGACGATGCCGTCGGCCAGGTTCAGCGCGGTTTCCACCGAATCGGTGAGCCGCTGCTTGGCGGAGGCCTTGACGGTCAGGCGGTCCACCACCACTTCGATGTCGTGCTTTTCCTGCTTCTTCAGCTTCGGCGGATCGGTCAATGGGTGCACGACGCCGTCGACCCGCACCCGGCTGTAGCCCTGGGCGTTGAGCTTCTCGAAGAGGTCGGCGAACTCGCCCTTGCGGGTGCGCACCACCGGGGCCAACACCAGGAATCGGGTGCCCTCCGGCATCGCCAGCACCTGATCGACGATTTGCTGCGGGGTCTGGCGGGCGATCCGCTCGCCACAGATCGGGCAGTGCGGCGTGCCAGCTCGCGCGTAGAGCAGCCGCAGGTAGTCGTACACCTCGGTGATGGTGCCGACGGTCGAGCGCGGGTTGCGGTTGGTGGATTTCTGGTCGATGGACACCGCCGGGGACAGGCCCTCGATGAAGTCGACGTCCGGCTTGTCCATCTGGCCCAGGAACTGACGGGCATAGGCGGACAGCGACTCCACGTACCGGCGCTGCCCCTCGGCGAAGATCGTGTCGAAGGCCAGCGACGATTTGCCCGAACCCGACAGCCCGGTGAAGACGATCAGCGCGTCGCGGGGCAGGTCGAGGTCGACGCCGCGCAGGTTGTGCTCGCGGGCGCCCTTGACGATCAGACGGTCAGCCAACGCTGCCCCTCTCAGGAACTATCTGGCGACTTCTGGTAGCCGCACTGCGGAATCCGAACCGGAATTGCGCACGGCGCATTCCATGCTATGTGCCCATACCGACAAGCATGTTTTGACCAGTAGCGTGACCGGTATGACAGCAGTGGACGACAACTACACCGGACACGTTGACCCCGGTACCGCGGCCCGCCGGACCCTACCCGGCGCCACAATTTTAAAGGCCTCTGTCGGCCCCATGGACAACAACGCATATCTGGTCACTTGTTCCGCTACCGGCGAAACACTGCTGATCGACGCCGCCAACGACGCGGACGTGCTGATCGACCTGATCCGGCAGCACGCGCCGAAGGTGTCGCTGATCGTGACCAGCCACCAGCACTTCGATCACTGGCAGGCGCTGGAGGCGGTGGCGGCCGCCACCGGGGCCCCGACCGCCGCCAACGAGATCGACGCGGAACCGCTGCCGGTCAAACCGGACCGTTTGCTGGGCAACGGCGACACCGTGCAGATCGGCGAGCTGACGTTCGACGTCATCCACCTGCGCGGGCACACCCCGGGCTCGATCGCGCTGGCCCTGGACGGGCCCGCGACCGGCGGGGTCACCCAGTTGTTCACCGGCGACTGCCTGTTTCCGGGCGGCGTCGGGAAGACGTGGCAGCCGGGCGATTTCACCCAGCTGATCGAGGACGTCAGCACCCGGGTGTTCGACGTGTATGACGACTCCACGATCATCTATCCCGGCCATGGCGACGACACGGCGTTAGGCGCCGAGCGCCCGCACCTGAGCGAATGGCGCGAGCGCGGCTGGTAGCGCGCGGCTACGTCGTGGTGTGCACGATCAACACGTCGGTCTTGGCCCGACGCGAGACGTTGGCCGGCACCGACCCCAGCAGGCGGCCGGCGATCGTGCTCAGGCCGACGTTGCCGACCACGAGCAGATCGGCCTGCTCCTCCTCGGCGAGGTGCACCAGCGCGTCGACCGGCGCCCCGACGATGGGTCGCTCGTCGATGTTCTGCGCGCCGGCGGCGTGGGCGCGGTCCTTGGCGTCACGCAGGATCGCGTAAATCGGGGCGGTGCCCGAAACCTTGTAGCTTTCGTCCCGCAGGGCGTCGGCGGCCCGGGCGTCCTCATGTTGGGGCAGGTACGCCGAAGCCACGATCAGCTTGGCGTCCGCTCCCGCGATCTGCGCCGCCTTCTCCACCGCGCGCATTGACGAATCCGAGCCATCGGTTCCTACCACCACAGTCCGATAGGCGCCCATTTACCCTCCCAGTTTCGGTTGGTCAGCCAACCCAAGACAGTAGCGCGTTTACTCGATGCGCAGGAGGCAGATTAACGACACAGCGTGGCGTGGCGCGTCCGCAATTTGCGGGCGCTGGCTGCAACAACGGACACTATCGCCAATGGCAAAACAATCGAATGTGCAGGGCCAACGCGGAAGGCATTGCATTACGCCGCTTTTCGGAAAAGTGATCACGACGTGCGAATGCACCGGACGCGGTTTGTGACCCGTTCCATCAACGGCGCCTTACAGTAACAAGCATCATGTCCATGCCCACCCTCGAGCCCACCGTCGAGCCCCGTGCCGGGGATTTCGGGGCCGAGCCCGCGTCCGGGCGTGCGCGCGGTGGGTTGCTCGATCCGTGGGCAATCGCCCTGTTCGCCACCGTGCTCAGCGCCGCGTGGGCCTGCCGGCCGTCGCTCTGGTTCGACGAAGGGGCGACGATATCGGCCTCGGCCAGCCGGACTTTGCCAGAGCTGTGGCGGTTGCTGGGTCACATCGACGCCGTCCATGGCGCGTATTACCTGCTGATGCACGGTTGGTTCGCGCTGTTCCCGCCTACCGAATTCTGGTCGCGATTCCCCAGTTCCCTGGCGATCGGAGCCGCCGCCGCCGGCGTCACGGTGTTCACCAGGCAGTTCTCGACGCGGCCCGCGGCGGTGTGCGCGGGGGCGATTTTCGCGATCCTGCCCCGCACGACCTGGGCGGGCATGGAAGCGCGTCCGTACGCCTTCGTGGCCGCCGCGGCCGTCTGGCTGACGGTGTTGTTCGTCGTGACCGTCCGGCGGAATCGGCCGCGCGGGTGGGTCTGGTACGCGCTGGGATTGATGCTGTCGATACTGCTCAACCTCAACCTGGTGCTGTTGGTGCCGGTGTACGGCGCGATGCTGCTGCTGCTGGCACCCAAGGGCGCGCGCAGGTCTCCGGCGCTCTGGTGGGCCGCCGCGTCGGCCGTCGCCGTGGCGGCCATGACGCCCTTCCTGGTCTTCGCGCACAATCAGGTTTGGCAGGTCAACTGGATCTACCCCGTCAGCTGGCATTACGCGTTCGACATCATCCTCCGCCAGTATTTCGACCACAGCGTGGCCTTCGCCGTCGCGAGCGCGGTCCTGATCGTCGCGGCGGCCGTGACACGGTTGGCCGGCGTGCCGGCCCCGGCCGGCGACCTGCGCCGGTTGTTGCTCATCGCCACGGCGTGGATGGTGATCCCCACCGCGCTGGTCGTCATCTATTCGGCCGTCAGCGAGCCGATCTACTACCCGCGCTACCTGATCTTCACCGCCCCCGCGATGGCCGTCGTCCTGGCCGTCTGCCTCGTCACCGTCGCCCGCCGACCCTGGCCCATCGCCGGCGGGGTGCTGCTGTTCGCCTTAGCCGCCGTGCCCAATTACCTGTTCGTTCAACGCTGGCCGTATGCCAAAGAGGGCTGGGACTACAGCCAGGTCGCCGATCTGATCAGCTCCCACGCCACCCCCGGCGACTGTCTGATGGTGGACAACACCGTGACGTGGAAGCCCGGGCCGATTCGTGCGCTGCTGGCCACCCGCCCGGCGGCCTTCCGCTCGTTGATCGACGTGGAGCGCGGCGTGTACGGCCCGAAGGTCGGATCGTTGTGGGACGGGCACGTCGCCGTGTGGCTGACGACGGCCAAAATCAATAAATGCCCGGCGATCTGGACCATCACCGACAAAGACAACTCGCTGCCCGACCATCAGGCCGGGCAATCGCTACCGCCCGGAAGCGCATTCGGGCGCGCCCCGGCGTACCGGTTCCCGGGCTACCTCGGCTTCCACATCGTCGAGCGGTGGCAGTTCCACTACTCGCAGGTTGTCAAGTCCACGCGGTGATCTGCGCTTCGCCGGCTTCATCGACGTCCTGTCCGCCGGTACGAATGTGCTGGACCCGTCACGCGTTGCGGCCCAAGTGGTTTGGGGGATCGACTTCCTGGGTGCGAGCATCATCATCACCCGGCGCGGGGGGCGGTGCACGGGCTGACGACCCGAGGACGCCCCCGACTGAGCCTCAGCCCCCGGTGGCGACCGGCTCGGCCTGCCGGGTGGCCCGCGTCGCGGCGTAGGACACCGCCACACCGGCCGCGCTCAACGCGGTGAACACCGTGAACAGCAGGTGCGCCGCCATCTCCTCGCCGCCGGTCGCGGTGTTGACGACGACACCGGCCAATCCGGCACCGATCGCGGCGGACGTCAGCTGGACGGTGTTGATCGCCGCGGAAGCGGCGCTGCCTTCGGCCGGGTCCGCGACGGAGGCCATCGCGCGGGCCGACAGGTGCGGCCAGGCCATCCCGATTCCGATGCCGGCGACCAGCAGGGCCACCGCCCACAGCGCGGCGGTCCAGGCCGAGTCGTCGCCGTGCCGGGCGACGGCGCCCAGCGCCAGGCCCGACGCGGCCACCATCGGCGCCACCATGACCACCCGCCCGATCGTCCGCGGGTTCTCCAGCGATGCGCTGACGATCTCGCTCACCGTCCAGCCCAGCGCGAGCGCCGCCCCCAGAAATCCGGCCGCGATCGGCGTCAGGTGGGCCAGCCGCTGCCCGAACAGCGGTACGTAGGTGTTCACCATCGCCGCGCCCATCAGCACGCCCATGGTGAGGTAGATCCACTTCAGGGGGCCGGGCGAGAACACGCTGGGCGGCAAGATGGCCGCATGCATCCGCCAGTCGACGATCACGAAGACACCAACCAGCCCGATGCCCGCCGCGAGCAGCCCATACGTCGCGACGGCGTTGCGCGGAATCTGCGCGACGCTGACGGCCAGCGCCGCCACCCCGATGATCAGCAGCGACCACACCGGGACCTTCATCCTGGAGAGGCCGGACGTCGGGTTGACGCGGGCCAGTGCGACCGGAACCAGCAGGGCCATCAGCAAGGTCACGATGGCCATCGCGACGAAAGCCCATCGCCAGATCCCGAGCTGCGCGAACAGGCCTCCCGTGGTGGGCCCGACCACGGTCGCGACCCCCCACATCGCGGACACCAGCGCCGAGCCCCTCGTCCACAACCAGCGGGGCAGGGCGGAGTTGATGACCGCGTAACCCAGGCCGGCCAGCAAGCCGCCGGCCACCCCCTGCATGGCCCGTCCAGCAATCAAAACATGCATGGTTGGCGCGGCAGCACAAACCAGGCTGGCGATGCCGAACACCGCGAGACTCATCAGGTATGACGACCGCGCCCCGATGCGCAGCAGCATCGGATTGACCATCGTCGCCGCGACGACCGACCCCACGAGGTACAGCGTCGTCACCCACGCGTAGAGCCGGCTGCCGCCGATTTCCGCGATGGTGTTGGGCAATAAGCTGGTGGTCAGGAACTCATTTGTGGCGTAGAGCGCCACCCCGCCGGCCAGCAGGATGGAAGTTCTCAGGTACCTCGGGCCCAGCAGCTCGCGCCAGCCGCCGTTGATAGTCGCCGCGTCGGTCACCCCTCTACCGTATGGGGTCACGCGGAGATAAGAGCCGGAGATCTGTTGCCAGCAAACTCATTTCAGGCCGGCGGCGTCCATCCCACGCAGTTCCTTCTTGAGGTCGGCGATCTCGTCGCGGAACCGCGCCGCCAGCTCGAACTGCAAGTCACGGGCCGCGGCCATCATCTGGGCAGTGAGGTCCTTGATCAGGTCGGCAAGCTCGGCGCGCGGCATGCTGGCCGTATCGCGGCCCTCGAACACCCCCGCGCTAACTGCGCGGCCCGGCTCACCCTGCGCGCGCCGGCCGCGGGACGCATTGCGCCCTGACCCGCCGATCCCCACCGTCTCGCTGTCGTCCGCCTCGCGGTAGACCTGGTCGAGGATGTCGGCGATCTTCTTGCGCAGCGGCTGCGGGTCGATGCCGTGTTCCTCGTTGTACGCGACCTGCTTCGCCCGCCGCCGTTCGGTCTCGTCGATGGCCTCTTTCATCGAATCGGTGATGGTGTCGGCGTACATGTGCACCTCACCGGAGACGTTGCGCGCGGCGCGGCCGATGGTTTGAATCAGGCTGCGCGACGACCGCAGGAAGCCCTCTTTGTCCGCGTCCAGGATCGCCACCAGAGACACTTCGGGAAGGTCCAGGCCCTCGCGCAGCAGGTTGATGCCGACCAGCACGTCGTACTCGCCCAGCCGCAGCTGGCGCAGCAACTCGACCCGGCGCAGCGTGTCGACCTCTGAGTGCAGATAGCGCACCCGGATGCCCATCTCGAGCAGGTAGTCGGTGAGGTCCTCGGCCATCTTCTTGGTCAGCGTCGTGACCAGCACCCGCTGGTCGGCCTCGGTGCGCTTCCGGATCTCGCCGATCAGGTCGTCGATCTGCCCCTTGGTCGGCTTGACCACCACTTTCGGGTCCACCAGACCGGTGGGCCGGATCACCTGCTCGACGAATTCGCCGCCGGACTGGCTGAGTTCGTAGGGGCCGGGGGTAGCCGACAGGTACACCGTCTGCCCGATCCGGTCGGCGAACTCCTCCCAGGTCAGCGGGCGGTTATCGCACGCCGACGGCAGCCGGAACCCGTATTCGACCAGGTTGCGCTTGCGCGACATGTCGCCCTCGTACATGCCGCCGATCTGCGGGACGGTGACGTGCGATTCGTCGATGACCAGCAGGAAGTCTTCCGGGAAGTAGTCCAGCAGGGTCGCCGGCGGCGAGCCCGCACCCCGGCCGTCGATATGCCGGGAGTAGTTCTCGATGCCCGAGCAGAACCCGACCTGGCGCATCATCTCGATGTCGTAGTTGGTGCGCATCCGCAACCGCTGCGCCTCGAGCAGCTTGCCCTGGCCCTCCAGCTCGGCCAGCCGGTCGGCCAGCTCCGCCTCGATCGTCGAGATCGCGTGCGCCATCCGCTCGGGGCCGGCCACGTAGTGGGTGGCCGGGAAGATCCGCAGCGAGTCCACCTGGCGGATCACGTCGCCCGTCAGCGGGTGCAGGTAGTAAAGCGCCTCGACCTCGTCGCCGAAGAACTCGATGCGCACCGCCAGCTCTTCGTAGGACGGGATGATTTCCACGGTGTCCCCGCGCACCCGGAACGAGCCGCGGGTGAACGACAGGTCGTTGCGGGTGTACTGGACGTCGACCAGCAGCCGCAGCAGCGCATCCCGCGGCACCTCGGCGCCCACCCGCACCTCGACCGAGCGGTCCAGGTAGGACTGCGGCGTGCCCAGGCCGTAGATGCACGACACCGACGCCACCACGACCACATCGCGGCGCGACAGCAGCGAGGACGTCGCGGAGTGCCGTAGCCGCTCCACGTCGTCGTTGATCGAGCTGTCCTTCTCGATGTAGGTATCGGTCTGGGCGATGTACGCCTCTGGCTGGTAGTAGTCGTAGTACGAGACGAAGTATTCAACCGCGTTGTGCGGCAACATCTCTCGCAGCTCATTGGCCAGCTGGGCGGCCAGCGTCTTGTTGGGTGCCATCACCAGGGTGGGCCGCTGCAGCCGCTCGATCAGCCACGCGGTGGTGGCCGACTTGCCGGTACCGGTGGCGCCCAGCAGCACGACGTCGCGCTCGCCCGCCCTGATCCGGCGTTCCAGCTCCTGGATAGCGGCCGGCTGGTCACCGGCGGGATCGTGCGGGCTGACCACCTCGAAGTCGCCGCCGACGCGCACGACGTCGTCGACAGCGCGATACTCCGAATGCGCTAGTACGGGATGCTCCGTGGCGAATGCCATGCCACCAGGGTAGAACCGATCACCGACACGTGCTTTGGAGGTGGTCCGCCCAGGTCAGGACCCGCCAAGGCACGGTACCCGGAGACCGACCGCCCCGACGGCGGCGTTGGCTAGCCCGCCGGCCGCGTCCACGTCCGGGTGACCGGATCGCATTGCAGCAGGTAGCCGTCGCTCGAGGTGCTCATGGCGAACACCGACGTGCCCGGCCGGTCGCATGAGCTGCCGGCGGCGTGCACGCCCATCGTGATCGGCGCCTTGGCCCAGCTGCTGCCCTCGCAGACGATCTGCTCGTTGTTGGTCGGGTCGTAGGCGACCTTGCCGACGTCGCTGCACAGCCCGCCGAGCACCGGCGGCGCCGGGGCGGACGCGGTGGTCGAGGTATTGATGACCTGGGTGGGGTCGCCCAACGTCACCTTGGCGGGCACGTCGCCGGTCCGGGTGGCCACCACGGGCACCCGCACCACCGCCCCCTGGGCGCCGCACTCGTTGCTCAGCACGGTCTCGGTCAGCGTGCCGCGCAGCGTGCCGTCGGCCTGCGGCGCCAGCGACCAGGCAATGGTTTCCTGCTGGGTGGCCCGGACCTGGCCATTGGGCTGAGTGCAGCCCACCCGCTGCTGCGCCGGAGCGCCCTGCCAGTAGCCCCCGACGAAGCGCAAGGTGTCGGTCAGTCCCCCGTCGGTGGTGTCGGCCACCTGATGGGTGGCATCGTCCAGCTGGGTCCCGGTGGCTGCACATCCGTTGGTGGTGCACGCGGACCGGAATGCCCACCAGCTGGTGGCGGCCCCGTCGTGCCGGATCGAGATGCCGTTGGTGGTGCGCTTGGTCTGGTCGTAGTCCAGCTTGTAGGTCCCGTTCAGCACCGGTCCGCCCGCGGTGGGCGCGGCACTGGCGGCGGGGGCGGACGGCCTCGACGCGAGCGCGGGGTTGCTCGGCGGCGTGTCGGGCTGGAACGAGTAGAGCAGCGACCAGGTCGCCGCGACGGCGATGAGCACCGCACCCACCAGCGCGGTGGCCCACCGGGTCTTCGCCGAAAACCGGCGACTCAGGCCGGCAAGGACGCCGACGGGTCCGCGCCGGCGATGCGGTGTAGACACGGCGGCGCGCGGCTGGCCGCCGGAGCCGGCCTCGGAGGCACCGCCGGCCGGTTCGCTGACGGCGGCGGCAAACGCGCGGCAGCGCTCGAATCGGTCCTCGGGTTGCTTGGCGAGGGCGCGGAAGAACACCTCGTCGAGCTCGGCCAGATCGGGGCGGAAATCGCTGAGTCGGGGCGGGTCCTCGTGCAGGTGCTGACTGATCACCGCGATCGGGTTGGAGTGCTGGAACGGCGGCGCCCCGGTGAGCAGGTGGAAAGCCGTTGCGGCCAAAGCGTATTGGTCCGCCCGGCCGTCGATGGGGGAACCCGTCAGCTGCTCGGGCGCGGCGTATGCCACGGTTCCGACCGCGACGTTGGTTTCGGTGATCCCGCTGATGTCGCCGAGGTGACGCGCGACGCCGAAGTCCGCCAACAGGATTCGGCGCTCCCCCTCGTCCGGATGGGTGAGCAGGATGTTGGCCGGCTTGACGTCGCGGTGCAGCAGCCCACGGTCGTGGGCGTAGTCCAGCGCGCCCGCGACCGCCTGCACGATGGCGCACACCTCGTGGATCGGCATCCCGTCGGCGTAGTTCTCCTTGACCAGCCGCGAGGCGTCGGTGCCCTCGACGTAGTCCATCGAAATCCACAGATGCCCGTTGAATTCGCCCCGGTCGTGCACACCGACGATGTGCGGGTGCCACAGCGTCGCCGCGAGATCGGCCTCTCGGTTGAACCTTTCGCGAAACTCCGGGTCGGCGGTCACCGCCTCGGCCAGGACCTTGATCACGTCGCGGCGGGGCAACCTGGGGTGCAGCGCGAGATAGACCTCGGCCATGCCGCCCGCACCCAGTTGCCGCAGAATCGTGTAGCCGGCGAACGACGCGCCGTTACCCACCGCAAGGCGCGACCCCGACGACTCGTTGGGCTGTTGCGCCACTACGGGTTCCACGTTCGGCGTGGATTCGACGGGGGGTATCCGGCGGAACAGCTGCCCGATGGGCATGGCGGGCAACGACTGAAAACCCGCGCGCAACGCCTCACTCGCTTGTCGCGGGTTGCTCAGCAGCCGTCGTCCGGCGCCGATGCGCCGCGTAGTTCCCTTGTGTTCGTTCGTCAATGCCTTGCCCCCTCGTTTTCCTGCACCGCCCAGGTGTCACCGCACTGTGATGCGGATCGCACACCATGGGCATGCGCATAGCGATTGGGCCCTCTACTCCGTCTCGCCAGCTGCCGGCACAACGCTGTGCTCGGCGCGCGGACACAATCGAACTTCTCCTCCCGTTCGAATAATGCCGCACCGCCGTAGGCGATTCGTCGCAGCAGGCTATGAAAGGGCTATGAGTGGCCGAATCGAAACAAAGCGAAGTCACAGCTGGGTCCAATAGAGCGCACTGCCAACGCGGGCCGATACTTGTGTAGTGACTCGACCCGCCCCGCCCATCCTGACAATCCGGCACGACGGGTCCCAACGATCCTTCGCGGCCGGCCACGAGGTGGTCGTCGGGCGCGACGTGCAGGCCGATGTGCGCATCGCCGATCCGCGGATCTCGCGCGCGCATCTGATCCTGCGATTCGACCAAGGCCGTTGGCTGGCAATCGATAACGGCTCGCTGAACGGGACCTACCTGAACGGCTACCGGATGCCGGTGGTCGATATTCACGACGGCCAGAGCATTCACATCGGAAACCCGCAGGGCCCACGTCTGACCTTCGTGATCGGGCCGCAGCAGGGTCATGCCGGGCATCCGCCACGGACCCGGCCGAGCCACGATTCCGGACCGCCGACCCTGCCGTGGTCCGCGGTTGCTGAGCAAACCAACCCGACCCACCCGCCGCGGCCACCGCAGGCCCGGCCGGGCGGCCTGGGCCGGAGCCCGGCGCGCGGCGGTCCGCAGGGGGCGCCGTCGCGCCCCGTGCCACCCCGGCAGCCGGCCAGACCGCCGAACGCACCGCCGCGACAGCCGTCGACACCGCCCCGTCAGGCGCCGCCGCCCCGCGTGCCGCCGCCACCGGCGCCGCGTGGCACACCGCCGGACCAGGTCACCGCCATCGACCCCGGCTCGCCGGCAAGGTTGCAGGTCACGCCGCCCGTGGCGGGCGAAACCGCCGCACCGCCGCAGCCATCCGCCACGCCCGCAGCAGAATTCACCGTCATCGACGCCAAGACGGCGGACGTGTCGAACCTGGCGACGCGTTTTGTGAGATTGCTCTCCCCGCGCGCGTCGTCGGCCGCCGGCACGGCCGGTGCCATGACGATCGGCCGGGCGGCCGAGAACGACATCGTCGTCTCCGACGTCCTGGCGTCGCGTCAGCACGCGACCCTGGTGCCCACCCAGCTGGGCACCGAGATTCGGGACAACAGCGTCAACGGAACGTTTGTGAACGGCACCCGGATCGGGTCGGCCATCCTGTCCGAGGACGACATCGTCACCATCGGCAACGTCGACCTGGTGTTCCGCGACGGCACCCTGACCGAACACGGCCGCGCCGCCACCCGTACCGGCGGCCTGGAAGTGCGCGACGTCAAGTACGTCGTCGACAACGGCAAACAACTACTGGACGACATCTCGCTGACCGCGCGCCCCGGCACCCTGACCGCGGTGATCGGCGGTTCGGGCGCCGGAAAGAGCACCCTGGCCCGGCTCATCGCCGGCTACACCACCCCGACGTCCGGCTCGGTGACGTTCGAGGGCCACAACATTCACGCCGAATACGCCTCGCTGCGCAGCAGGATCGGCATCGTCCCGCAGGACGACGTGGTGCATCGCCAGCTGACCGTCAATCAGGCGCTGGGCTACGCGGCCGAGCTACGGCTGCCGCCCGACACCAGCAAAGCGGACCGCGCCAACGTCGTCGCCCAGGTGCTCGAGGAGCTCGACCTGACCAAGCACGCCGATACCCGCGTCGAGAAGCTGTCCGGCGGCCAACGCAAACGCGCCTCGGTGGCCCTCGAATTGCTGACCGGGCCGTCGTTGCTGATCCTGGACGAGCCCACCTCGGGCCTGGATCCCGCGCTGGACCTGCAGGTGATGACGATGCTGCGCCAGCTGGCCGACGCCGGTCGTGTCGTGCTGGTGGTGACGCACTCGCTGTCCTACCTGGACGTCTGCGACCAGGTGTTGCTGATGGCGCCCGGCGGCAAGACGGCCTACTGCGGCGCGCCCGACCAGATCGGCGGGGCGATGGGCACCACCAACTGGGCGAAGATCTTCACCCAGGTCGGCGCCGACCCCGACGAAGCCAACCGCCGCTTCCTGGAGCAGAACGAGGCGCAGAAGCGGCCGCAGAAGTACCTGCCGGACAAGACCGACGAGCCGAGCAGCCTCGGCGAACCGGTGCACACCAGCGTGCGGCGCCAGATCTCGACGATCGCCCGCCGCCAAATCCGCCTGGTGATCGCCGACCGCGCCTACTTCGTCTTTCTGGCGCTGCTGCCGTTCATCCTCGGCTCGCTGTCGCTGACCGTCCCGGGCAGCAACGGATTCCATGTGCCGGCACCCAACGCGGGGACGCCCGACGAGGCCGCGCAGATACTGGCCCTGCTGATGCCGGCCGCGGCGTTCATGGGTACCGCCTTGACAATTCGCGACCTGGTCGGCGAACGCGCCATCTTCCAGCGTGAGCAGGCGGTCGGGTTGTCGACCACCGCCTACCTGCTCGCCAAGAGCGCGGTGTTCTGCGGGTTCGCGATACTGCAGTCGGCGATCGTGACGGCGATCGTGGTGATCGGCAAGGGCGCCCCGACGCGCGGCGCGGTGCTGTTCGGCCACTCGACTGTCGGGGCCACCTTCGAACTGTTCGCCACCGTGGCGGCGACGTGTGTCGCCTCGGCCATTCTGGGCCTGGCGATTTCGTCGCTGGTTCGGTCCAGCGAGCAGATCATGCCGCTGTTCGTGGTGACGGTGATGGCGCAGCTGGTGCTGTGCGGCGGGATGGTCCCAGTGACCGGCCGGCTCGGTTTGAACCAGCTGTCGTGGGCGATGCCGGCGCGCTGGGGTTATGCGGCGGCGTCGTCGACGGTGGATCTGCGCCACCTGGTGCCCGATTCGCTGCTGTCCCAAGACCGGTTCTGGCAACACACGCCGAACATCTGGCTGCTGGACATGGGCATGCTGGCCGCGTTGTCGCTCTTCTACGCCGGGTTCGTGCGGTGGAAGATCCGGTTGCGCCGGTAGGGAATCGCCCCGCGGCGGTAGGGTGACATCATTCACGCGCCGAAGCACGAGACGTTCGACCTGCTGGCCCGCACGAACACCGATCCCAAGGGCATCGTGCGGACCGTCGACGAGTACGCGGTGCACCCGTGGGGCCTCTACATCGCCCGCCCCACTCCCGGTCGCGTCCAGTTCCATTACCTCGAGTCCTGGCTGCTGCCGTCGTTGGGCTTGCGCGCCACCGTGTTTCACTTCAATCCCGGGCATGAACGTGACCACGATTACTACCTGGATGTGGGCGAATACTCACCCGGTCCCACCGCGTGGCATTCCGAGGACCACTACCTGGACATCGAGGTCCGCACCGGTGCCAGGGCCGAGCTCACCGACGTCGACGAGTTGCTCGATGCCGTCCGGCACGGATTGCTGACCCCCGAGGCCGCCGAGCAGGCGGTGCGACGCGCCGTGACCGCCGTCGATGGGTTGGCCTGCAACGGCTATGACCTGTCGCGGTGGCTGGCGCACCACGGCATGGCGCTGACCTGGCGCGGGCCGTAGCCGTTTTCCCGGCCGGTGGCGGGTATTCACGTGAAATGCCTTTCGTCGCCCGGCACCGCGTGATGACGGCGAAACTTCGTGCCTGAACTGCCGGATGTCGAAGGGTTCCGGCGCGAGCTTGCTAAAGCCTTGCCCCGCCGCCGGATTGAACACGTAGCTATGCTCGACCCCGGAATTTTGCGGAACGCGTCCGCCGGCGCGCTCGCCCGGCGCCTTGCCGGGCATCGATTCCGCGCGCCGTGCCGGCACGGCAAATGGCTGATACTGCCGACCGATGGCCCGGCGCTCCTGATCCACAGTGGGGATGACCGGACACCCGTACTACACCGACGCGGGCGCCGAACCGGAAAAGTATGAGCGCCTGGTGGTGTCGCTCGATAAGGGTGAACTGCGCTACGCCGACCTGCGCAAGCTGCGCGGGATCTGGCTGGCCGACGACGAGGACGATCTGGCGGACGTACTGGGCCCGCAGGGGCCCGACGCGCTACGCATGGACCTGCGAGAGTTTCGCGACGTGATGGCCGGGCGACGCGGTCGCGTGAAGCCGACGCTGATGGACCAGTCGGTGATCGCGGGTCTCGGCCATCTGCTTGTCGACGAATCTGCTGGCGCGCCAGGATACGGCCCCTCGTTCCGGTTGCGGAGTTGGACGACGAAGCCGTCAAGGACTTGCATCGCGCCATGACGCAGGTGCTGCACACGGAGGTTCGCCACGGCCGGATCGGCGGCCGGATGTCGTTCTGGTGTCCCCATTGCCAGCCCTAGGAGCTCCACCGAACAGCCTGGTGGGCCAGACGACGTTACGCGTAATCTCAGCTGCTATGAGCTCCCAATCCCGCAGGTGGATGCCGATCGCCGCCCTGACGGTCATCGCCGCCGTCGCCCAGCTGAATCCCCCGATCGTAAGAGCGGATCTGCACAACATCACCTACCGAGCGAGGATCGACGCTCTGACGACCGGTAGCCAGGCCACGTTCGTGACCAACGGCGGCCAGACGAGCACGACCGGCCTTCCTTCCATGCCCGGCAACGTATTCGAGGCCAACACCGTGCTTCCCGACCCGGCGCAGGCCGGCCTGCGGATTGTGCTGCATTTTCCCTACGCGGCCAACGTGCACTGCGAGATCGACGCCGACGACAACGTTTTCACCCAGACCGACCAAATGGTGAGACCGACGGCCGGTAACAGCGATCCCAACAACGGGGCGCTGCAGTGCGGCGCGCCGTTGCCCTGATCCGGGTCAGGGCTTCCAGCCGGTCGAGTCGGCCCACTCCCAGGCGCGTCGGTACGCGTCGTGGAACCACGGTTCTTTGACCTCGACGTAAGCCGCGGTGTCTCCGCCGCCCCCCTCGTCGGCGGCGCGCTTGACGTTCAGGTACTCGGCGCGGGCGTCGGGGTTGGCCGTCAGCCAGTCCACGAACAGCAGGGCGAACTGCTGGTTGGGCCTGCCGTCCACCCGGATGTGCACGTTGGTGGGTCGACCGGGATCGGCCGAGGCGTGAATTCGCTTGAGCCACAGCTCCGCATCGTCGCGGTGGTCGTAGCTCTCGACGGTGCTGCGGGCGTCGGACTTGGCCACGTCCTCGGCGACGTGCTCGATGCGAGGGTACCCGGCGGACAGCAACGGCTCGACGAGTTCATCTGCGACGGCGAGGGATTCGACGGTGATCTGGACGTCGATGACGTCCTTGGCCGGGAGGTCCGGCACGGCGGTCGAGCCGATGTGATCGACGCGCAGCGCGCGGTGACCGCAACTGGTCTTGAGGCGGTTCACAATTCGTTGCGCCTGGTCAGCCCAGCTCGGGTCGGGCGGCACCAACCGGGCCGGAGCCCGGACGATCTGGCGGGCGCTCAGGTTGTGCGCGAACGGGACGATGCGGGTGTTCCACACGTCGTGCGCCCGCTGTACCAGATCCTCGGGGCTGCCCGAGTTGTCCAGCCAGATGTCGGCGACCGCGCGGCGCTGCTCGTCGCTGGCCTGCGCGGCGATCCGCGCGCGGGCGTCATCCTCCGGCATGCCGCGCTGGTCGACCAGCCGCCGCAGCCGCACCTCCACGTCGGCGTAGACGATGACGACGAGCGGGAACAGCGGCGCCATCCCGGACTCCACCAGCAGCGGAATGTCCTCGACCACAACGGAATCCTCGGGCACCGAGGCGATGATCTCCGAACGGCGATTGCCCACCAGCGGGTGGACAATCCCGTTCAGCGTCTTGCGTGCCTCGTCGTCGCGAAAGGCCTTGGCGGCCAACGCCGGTCGATCCAGCGATCCGTCCGCAAGCAGGATGTCGCTTCCGAACGCCTCGACCAGCGCGGCCAGGCCCTCGGTTCCCGGCTGCACCACCTCACGCGCGATGACGTCACCGTCGACGATGACGGCACCGCATTGCTCGAAAGTGGACGACAACGCCGACTTGCCGGCGCCGATGCCACCGGTCAACCCGATCCGCAGCATGGCGTGCTCAGCAGAGCGTCACGCGTTGCCGGCGAGTTTCTCCCGCAGAGCGGCCAATTGGGCGTCGCTGGCCAGCGATCCGCCCGCCTTCTCCGGAGGAGCGCCGTTGCCCGGCGACTGCTCGGTGTGCCCGGCAGCCTCGGCGGCGGCGAACTTCTCCATCTGCGCCGTGTGCATCTTGTGCCGGCGCTCGGCCTCGGCGTAGCGGGCTTCCCACTCGTTGCGCTGCGTCTCGAAGCCCTCGAGCCATTCGTTGGTCTCGGAGTCGAAGCCCTCGGGGAAGATGTAGTTGCCCTGCTCGTCGTAGCTGTCGGCCATGCCGTACTTCGCCGGGTCGAACTCGTCGGTGTAGTCCTCGTTGGCCTGCTTGAGCGACAACGAGATTCGGCGGCGCTCCAGGTCGATGTCGATGACCTTGACCATCGCGTCGTCGCCGACGGCGACCACCTGGTCGGGGACCTCGACGTGCCGCTCGGCCAGCTCGGAGATGTGCACCAGACCCTCGATGCCCTCCTCGACACGCACGAACGCACCGAACGGAACCAGCTTGGTGACCTTGCCGGGCACGATCTGGCCGATGGCGTGGGTGCGGGCGAAGTGGCGCCACGGGTCTTCCTGAGTCGCCTTCAGCGACAACGAAACCCGCTCGCGGTCCATGTCGACATCGAGCACCTCGACGGTGACCTCGTCGCCCACCTGCACGACCTCGGACGGGTGGTCGATGTGCTTCCAGGACAGCTCGGAGACGTGCACCAGACCGTCCACACCGCCGAGGTCGACGAATGCACCGAAGTTGACGATGGAGGAGACCACACCCTTGCGGATGGCGCCCTTCTGCAGCTGGTTGAGGAACTCGCTGCGCACCTCGGACTGGGTCTGCTCCAGCCAGGCGCGGCGGCTCAGCACCACGTTGTTGCGGTTCTTGTCCAGCTCGATGATCTTGGCCTCGATCTCCTTGCCGATGTACGGCTGCAGATCGCGCACCCGGCGCATCTCGACCAGCGAGGCGGGCAGGAAGCCGCGCAACCCGATGTCGAGGATCAGGCCACCCTTGACCACCTCGATGACGGTGCCCTTGACGGCCTCGTCCTTCTCCTTGAGCGCCTCGATGGTGCCCCAGGCGCGTTCGTACTGCGCGCGCTTCTTGGAGAGAATCAGACGACCCTCTTTGTCCTCCTTGGTGAGGACCAGGGCTTCGACCTCATCACCGACGGAAACGACCTCGTTGGGGTCGACATCGTGCTTGATGGAGAGTTCGCGGGCGGGGATGACCCCTTCGGTCTTGTAGCCGATATCGAGGAGCACCTCGTCCCGGTCCACTTTGACGATCGTGCCTTCGACGATGTCGCCATCGTTGAAGTACTTGATCGTTTTGTCTATTGCGGCGAGAAAGTCCTCGCTCGAGCCAATGTCGTTGACGGCTACTTGCGGCGAGGTGACGGCGGGACTCGGCATGTTGTTGGGTTGCTCCGGACAGGTTTGGTCGTAGGGACAATTGGGATTTACCTGTCGAGGCTACTCGACTGTGCTCATGCTGGCCAAACTCGGCCGCTCATACCTCTGCATATCTGACGCGGGTATGACGTGCGGGCAAATTTTGGTCCGCTTTCACCGTGGCGTTCCGCTCGCGACGAGCCGCCTGTCAAAACTTGGCGATCAGCACTACTCCGCACACCATGAGCACGCCGCCGACGGCCCTGAGCAGCGTGATCGGGTGAGGATCCAGCCGCAACCAGCCAAAATGGTCGATCACCAGCGACATGATGAGCGCTGACGTGACGGTGATGCCCATGAACGTGCCGGCCCCGACCCGGTTGACCAGGGTGAGGCCGGCATAGACCTGGACGGCCCCGACCAGGCCGCCGATCACGGCCCACCAAGGCATCGACGCGACATCCCTGGCGGTGGGCAGCGGTCTCGGCATCAACGCGAATGCGGCGATGAAGAAAACGGTGATCACCGCGAATGAAATCGCCGAAGCCAGCCACGGGTTGATCAGGTGCTTGTAGAGCTGGCCGTTCATAGCGGCTCCGCATGTCTGCAGCGCGCCGCCCAGGACGATGAACGGAACGATCCAGCCTGCGTTCATGACACTCCCTGGGTCGGCGCGCTAGTCGTCTAATGCGCCGCAGCATCCCAGCTGCGGCCGTAACCCACCGACACCTCCAGCGGGACGTCGAGCGGGTACGCGCCGCCCATTTTGTCGCGTACCAGCGCCTCCAGCTCTTCTCGCTCGCCGGTGGCGACCTCTAACAGCAGCTCGTCGTGCACCTGCAGCAAAATCCGGGAGGACAGCCCGGCGTCCTTGATCGCCTTGTCGACCTGGAGCATCGCCACCTTGATGATGTCGGCCGCGCTGCCCTGAATCGGCGCGTTGAGCGCCGCCCGCTCGGCGGCCTCGCGCACCTGACGGTTGCTGCTGTCGAGTTCGGGCAGGTAGCGACGGCGGCCGAAGACCGTCGACGTGAAGCCGTCCTTGCGGGCCTGCTCCACGACGTCCATCAGGTAGTCGCGCACCCCGCCGAACCGGGCGAAGTATTGCTCCATCTGGTCTTTGGCTTCCTCGGTGGAGATTTTCAGCTGCGCGGAAAGCCCGTAGGCGCTCAATCCGTAGGCCAGGCCGTAGGACATCGCCTTGACCCGGCGGCGCAGCTCGGCGGTGACCTCTTCGATCGGCACGCCGAATGCCCGCGAGGCGACGAACGAGTGCAGGTCCTCGCCGGTGTTGAACGCCTCGATGAGGCCCGCGTCCTTGGACAGGTGGGCCATGATCCGCATCTCGATCTGGCTGTAGTCGGCGGTCATCAGCTCGCTGTAGCCGTCGCCGACGACGAACGCGTCGCGGATCCGCCGGCCCGCCTCGGTGCGGATCGGAATGTTCTGCAGGTTCGGCTCGGTCGACGACAATCTGCCGGTGGCGGCGATGGTTTGGTTGAACGTGGTGTGGATGCGCCCGTCCGAGGCCACCGAGTTCAGCAACCCGTCGACGGTGACTTTGAGCCGGGTGGCGTCGCGGTGCGTCAGCAGATGCTGCAGGAACGGATGGCCGGTCTTGTCGAAAAGCGATTGCAGCGCGTCCGCGTCGGTGGTGTAGCCGGTCTTGGTGCGCTTGGTCTTCGGCATCTCCAGCTCGTCGAAGAGCACCGTCTGCAACTGTTTTGGCGAGCCCAGGTTGATCTGCTTGCCGATCACCGCGTACGCCGCCTCGGCCGCGTCGCGGATCTGATGGGCGAAATCGCTTTGCAGCTCGTTGAGCAGCTCCAAATCGACAGCGATACCGGCATTTTCCATGCCAGCCAGCACCGCCTGCACCGGGAGCTCCATGCCGCTCAACAGCGACGTGGAGTTGATGCGGGCCAACTCCTCGTCGAGCGCGTCGGCCAGGTCGAGCACCGCGACGGCGCGCAGAATCAGTGTCTGCACCGCCTGGTCGTCGGCGCCCTCGTTGTCATCGAGCAGCGAAAGTTGTTGCTGTTCGGGATTTTCCGCGCGCAGCTCGCGGCGCAGGTAGCGCAGCGAAAGGTCGTCGAGGGCGAAGCTGCGCTGCCCGGGCCGCACCAGGTAGGCCGCCAGCGCGGTGTCGGAGGTGACGCCGGCCAGCGTCCAGCCCCGTCCGGCCAGGTCGTGCATCGCCAGCTTGGCCTCGTGCAGCGCCTTGGGCGGACCGGGGTCGGCAAGCCAAGACGCCAGCGCCGCTTCGTCTTCGGGATCCAGCGTCGCGGTGTCGATGTAGCGGCCCTCACCGTCGGCGGAGACGATGGCCAGCGCGGTGGCGTCGGCGTCGTAGGCCAGGTGCGTGCCGACGACGGCCAGGCCGAACCGCTTTCCGGAGCTGTGCTCGGCCAGCCACAAGGCGAGCTCGCCGGCTTCAAGCGCACCGCCGCGCACGTCGAAGCCCTCGTCGACCTCGGGCTCCACCGCGGCCAGGGTTTCGAACAACCGGTCCCGCAACACCCGGAACTCCAGGTCGTCGAAGAGCCGGTGAATCTGGTCGCGATCCCACGGCTGCAGCCGCAACGTGTCCGGGGTCTGGGCCAGCGGCACGTCTTTGACGAGGTCGGTCAGCTCGCGGTTGCGGATGACGCTGGCCAGATGTTCGCGCAGCGCGTCGCCCACCTTGCCGCGCACCGAATCGACGTTGTCGACCAGCGCCTGCAGCGACCCGTACTCGCCGATCCATTTGGAGGCGGTCTTCTCCCCCACGCCGGGAATGCCGGGCAGGTTATCGCTGGGATCGCCGCGCAGGGCGGCGAAGTCGGGGTACTGCTTGGGCGTCAGCCCGTATTTCTCGACGACGGCGTCCGGGGTGAAGCGGGTCAACTCGCTGACGCCCTTGCGGGGATACAGCACCGTCACGTTGTCGCTGACCAGCTGCAACGAGTCACGGTCGCCGGTGACCACCAGCACCCGGTAGCCCTCGTTTTCGGCCTGTGTGGCCAGCGTTGCGATCAGGTCGTCCGCTTCGAAACCCTCCTCGGCCAGCACCGTGATGCCCAATGCCGCGAGGACTTCCTTGGTGATGTCGATCTGGCCGCGAAACTCGTCGGGCGTCGCCGACCGATTGGCCTTGTACTCCGGGTAGCGCTCGGAGCGGAAGGTCTGCCGCGACACGTCGAACGCCGCGGCGATGTGCGTCGGGGCTTCGTCGCGCAGCAGGTTGATCAGCATGGCGGTGAAGCCGTAGACCGCGTTGGTGGTCAGCCCGCCGCGGGTTTTGAAGTTTTCGGCGGGCAGCGCATAGAACGCCCGAAACGCCAGCGAGTTGCCGTCCAGCAGCATCAGCGTCGGCGTGGTTTCTTCCTCGCTGGCCTTCGTCGTGGTTTTCGTGGCGGGCACGGCTCTCACTCTAAGCACCCGGTGTGACGGGCCAGGCGTCCCGACCGTGCCACCAGGAGAACTGCAACACGTTTCAGTTTTGAGTTTGGGCTGGGTAGTCTGGCCCAGTGCCAGAGGTCACCAGCCAAGAGCCCGCGATCGACGGGTGGTTCGCCACCGACTCGACTCCTGACGGGGCCGGTAGCCCCTATCTGATCGGCAGTAAGTGCCCCGAGTGCGGCACCTACGTCTTCCCGCCGCGAGAGAACAACTGCCCCAACCCGGCGTGCGCCAGCGACACCCTAGAGTCCGTCGCTCTGTCGACCCGGGGAACGCTGTGGAGCTACACCGAGAACCGGTACCCGCCCCCCGCGCCCTACCCGGCGGCGGACCCGTTCGAGCCGTTCGCCATCGCCGCGGTGGAGCTGGCCGACGAGGGCATCATCGTGCTCGGCAAGGTGGTCGAGGGCACCCTGGCCGCCGACCTGAAGGTCGGCATCGAGATGGAGCTGGCGACCATGACCCTGTTCACCGACGCCGACGGCGTCGAACGCCTCGTGCACGCGTGGAAGCGTGCCGACGACGATGCAGAGCGCAGCGATGAGGAGGAGCGGCACAAATGAGGATCGCGAAATGAGCGCTCCGGAACCGCTCTACATCCTCGGCGCCGGGATGCACCCGTGGGGCAAATGGGGCCGCGACTTCACCGAATACGGCGTGGTCGCCGCGCGCGCCGCGCTGGCCGAGGCGGGGCTGGACTGGCAGCAGATCCAGCTGGTCGCCGGCGCCGACACCATCCGCAACGGCTATCCGGGCTTCATCGCGGGGTCGACGTTCGCGCAGAAGCTCGGCTGGAACGGCGTGCCGGTCAGCTCCAGCTACGCGGCCTGCGCCAGCGGTTCGCAGGCGCTGCAGAGCGCCCGTGCCCACATCCTGGCGGGCTTCTGCGAGGTCGCGCTGGTGATCGGCGCCGACACCACCCCGAAGGGCGCGTTCGCCCCGGTCGGCGGCGAGCGCAAGAACGATCCCGACTGGCAGCGCTTCCACCTCATCGGTGCGATGAACCCCGTGTACTTCGCGCTGCTGGCGCGGCGCCGGATGGACCTCTACGGCGCGACGTCCGAGGACTTCGCCGCGGTGAAGGTGAAGAACTCCAAGCACGGCCTGCAGAACCCGAACGCCCGCTACCGCAAGGAATCTTCGGTCGAGGACGTGCTGGCGAGTCCGGTGGTCTCCGACCCGCTGCGGCAGCTCGACATCTGCGCCACCTCCGACGGCGCCGCGGCGCTGATCGTGGCCAGCGCCGAGTTCGCCCGCAAGCACCTCGGCTCACTCGAGGGCGTGCCGTCGGTGCGCGCGGTCAGCACGGTCACGCCGCGCTATCCGCAGCACCTGCCCGAATTGCCGGACATCGCAACGGATTCCACCGCTGTCGTGGCCGCACCGGAGCGGGTGTTCAAGGATCAGATCCTCGATGCGGCCTATGCCGAGGCGGGCATCGGGCCCGAGGACGTGAGCCTGGCCGAGGTCTACGACCTGTCCACCGCGCTGGAACTCGACTGGTACGAGCACCTGGGGTTGTGCGCCAAGGGCGAAGCGGAGGAGCTGCTGCGCAGCGGCGCCACCACGATCGGCGGGCGTGTCCCGGTCAACCCGTCGGGTGGGCTGGCGTGCTTCGGCGAGGCGATCCCCGCCCAGGCGATCGCTCAGGTCTGCGAGTTGACGTGGCAGCTGCGTGGCCAGGCCACCGGCCGGCAGGTGGAGAACGCCACCGTCGGGGTGACGGCCAACCAGGGCCTGTTCGGGCACGGCTCGTCGGTGATCGTCGCGCTTTAGGGCCTACGGCCGCCGGTGTTAAACCCTCAAGCGTCTTTGGACGGATCCAGGGTCTCCAGCACGACTTCGGCCACCCGTTTCATCGTGGTCCTGCGGTCCATGGCGGCCCGTTGAATCCACTTGAAGGCCTCGGGCTCGGTCATGCCCTGCTCGCTCTGCAGCAGCCCTTTCGCGCGCTCCACGAGCTTGCGTGTCTCCAGCCGGTCGGACAACGAGGCCACCTCGCGTTCGAGCTCGGCGATCTCGCTGAAGCGGGCGACGGCCAACTCGATGGCCGGGATGAGGTCGCTGATGGTGAACGGCTTCACCAGGTAGGCCATCGCCCCGGCGTCGCGCGCCCGCTCCACCAAGTCGCGTTGGCTGAACGCGGTCAGCACCACGATCGGGGCGATCCGCTTGCTGGCTATCTCCGAGGCCGCGTCGATGCCGTCACGGCGTGGCATCTTCACGTCCATGATCACCAGGTCCGGCTGATGGCGCTCGGCCAATTCGACGGCTTCCTGTCCGTCGCCGGCCTCCCCGACGATCTCGTACCCCTCCTCTCGGAGCATCTCGGCGAGATCCATTCGGATGAGCGCTTCGTCTTCAGCGATCAGGACCCGGCGCGGCACAGCGGCGTCGGTGTCGGTCGTGGGGCCTGTCATGACGCATATTGTGTCGTGATCGCCTCAGACCAGCGACCTCGGGGGCGGTGAGGCAGTTGAGCACTCATGATCCTCTATGGTGGGAGGCTGCCTCTAAGGTAAGAGGCCGCGCGCCCTCGTATCCCAACTGGCAGAGGAAACGGATTCAAAACCCGTCCAGTGTGAGTTCGAATCTCACCGAGGGCACCAGACACCGCGTGTACTTGGCGCGAGCCGCTGCCGCTTCCGGTACCAAAGTTGCGCCTCCGCGGGCCCCCCAAACCCGGCGGTCTGTTACTGCCGCCAAATACCGTCCAACGGTATGGATTCTGCGTATTTAATAAACTTCGCGCAATTATGAAAAGCATTGCATTCAGCACGAGCGCGATGAATTCATATTGCTTTTCCGCCCGCGCGCGGCCACGCGCGGAAATGCTTCCAGCACTGGCTTCGATCGAGAGAGCCAATGCTCGGGGATCCCCGTGCAGACCGGACCGTTGGGGTGGGCCTCACCCCTCGTCGAGGCCCACCGTCCGGTTCAGTCGCCGAATGATCGGGTGATGCAGACCTGGTCTGACGCAGAGACATTCAGCCCCGTGGCATCGTTGCCGATGGAGTCGCCGGCGACCCGGAGGAGCCAACTCGGCTCGCTACAGGCGGCACTACAGCCGTCCATGAGCACAGCGGTGAGGGCAAGGATTGACGCAAGAACGAATCTCCTGAGACCCGCCATCAGGCACCCCTTAGTCGAGGCGAACACGTGTCTAACAGCACTGCCGAACACGTGTTAAATAACCATAACGATCCATTCGCAAGCCCGATTACAACCCGATAACAAAGTTGTTATCAGACTCGGGAAACTTGCGGGAGCGAAAACGGCAATATTCATCCGGCGGCCGACAAAATTCGCTGCTCAGCGGTTAGGCTTACACCCGTGGCGGCCAAGAAGTGTGGTGCCCCACCAACACGCCTAGACGGCTCCTCGAAGCACCCGGACTGCGTGGCCGCGGTGCGGGCCCAGTCACGCGACCGCAATCAGCACTACGCCGACAGCGCCGCACGCCAGTACCGAGTGCTCACGATCGCGGCCTGGCTGGCCGTGGCAGTCTGCACCACTTTCGTCGTACTGCAGGTCGTTACCGGCGCCTGGATCTGGCAGATGCTGCTCCTCAATGTCGTCTCGGCGGTGATCTTCGCGTGTGTGCCGTGGCTGCACCGCTTCGGTGATCTGGTTGCACCGCTGACCTTCATCGGCGCCGCCTACGTCACGGTCTTCGCCACCTGCTGGGATTCGGGCACCGCCTCGGGTGCCCAGTTCTTCTTGGTGGTGGGCGCCTGCCTGGTGGTGCTGGTGCTGGGGCTTGATCACATCGTGTTGGCCGCAATCCTGGCGGCGATCGCCGCCGGCCTGATCATCGCCCTGGAATTCCTGGTTCCCCGCGATACCGGGCTGGTGCCGGCTTGGGCGCAGTCCATGATGTTCGTCGTCACCATCGTCTCCGCCTGCGTGATGGTGTTCATCACGGTGTGGTTCGCGCTGCGCGACACCCAGCGCGCCGAGGCGGTGATGGAATCCGAGTACGAGCGGTCGGAGGCGCTGCTGGCCAACATGCTGCCGGGCAGCATCGCCGAGCGTCTCAAAAGCGCGGACCGGAACGTGATTGCCGACAAGTACGACGAGGCCTCCGTCTTGTTCGCCGACATCGTCAGCTTCACCGAACGTGCCAGCAGCACCAGCCCGGCCGATTTGGTGCGGTTCCTCGACCTGCTGTACGGCGCCTTCGACGAGTTGGTGGACAGGCACGGTCTGGAGAAGATCAAGGTCAGCGGCGACTCCTACATGGTGGTCAGCGGGGTGCCGCGCGCGCGGCCGGATCACGCCTTCGCCCTGGCCGATTTGGCGCTCGACATGGCCAATATTGCTGCGGCACTGAAGGATCCGCATGGTCACGCGATCCCGTTGCGGATGGGCATGGCCTGCGGACCCGTCGTGGCCGGCGTCGTGGGTTCGCGCCGGTTCTTCTACGACGTGTGGGGTGACGCCGTCAACGTCGCGTCGCGGATGGAGTCCACCGATTCGGTGGGCCGAATTCAAGTGCCCGAGGCGATGTATGAACGCCTCAAACACGACTTCGTTCTGCAGGAGCGCGGCCGGATCGAGATCAAGGGCAAGGGCGTTATGCGCACCTGGTATCTAATCGGCCGCAAGGCAGGCGAAGAACCCACCGACCTGCGTGCCGAAGATCCGCGCACCGTCCACGTCTGACGAAAGTCCCTGTACCACGGCTCGCGTTTGTGCCAGACTGCGGCCATGACTATCTCCCCTGGCTCTGCTGGAACCCACCCCGTTCCAAGCTTGCTGCCGCATCTGTGGAAATCCGCTCTGCTGTCAGGAATTCTGTCTCTTGTCCTCGGTGTCCTGGTGCTGGCGTGGCCGGGAATTTCTATCCTGGTCGCCGCCGTCGCCTTCGGCGTTTATCTTTTGATCACCGGTATCGCGCAGGTTGTCTTTGCGTTCTCGCTTCACGTGTCGGCGGGCAGCCGGATCCTGCTGTTCATCAGTGGCGCAGCGTCGTTGATCCTGGCGTTGCTGGCCTTCCGCCATTTCGGCAAGGACCCCCTGACCGCAATCCTGTTGCTGGCCATCTGGATTGGCATCGGGTTCATCTTCCGCGGCGTCGGCACGACGGTTTCGGCCGTCAGTGACCCGCACCTGCCGGGCCGGGGCTGGAACATCTTCATCGGCGTGATCAGCCTGCTCGCCGGCATCGTCGTGCTGGCGTCGCCGTTCGCGTCGATTGTCACGTTGGCCTATGTGGTCGGTGCGTGGTTCGCGGTCATCGGCGTGTTCGAGATCATTTCGTCGTTCGGAATCCGCAAGGCGTCCAAAACCCTCACCGGCTGACAGGCCACCGGTAGCGGAGGCGCCGACTCATCTACTACACTCTGTCGTAGCCGTTGATCGGCCCTCCGCAGTCTCGGGAGATGACAGATGAATGTCGTCGATATTTCGCGGTGGCAGTTCGGTATCACAACCGTCTACCACTTCATCTTCGTGCCGCTCACCATCGGTTTGGCGCCGCTGATCGCCATCATGCAGACGGTGTGGGTGGCCACCCGCAACGCCGCGTGGTACCGACTGACTAAATTCTTCGGCAAGCTGTTCCTGATCAACTTCGCCATCGGCGTGGCGACCGGGATCGTCCAAGAGTTTCAGTTCGGGATGAACTGGTCGGAGTACTCGAAGTTCGTCGGCGACATCTTCGGTGCGCCACTGGCGATGGAGGGGTTGTTCGCCTTCTTCTTCGAGTCGACGTTCATCGGGCTGTGGATCTTCGGCTGGAGCCGGTTGCCGAAGCTGATACACCTGGCCTGCATCTGGATCGTGGCGTTCAGCGTCAACGCGTCGGCGTTCTTCATCATCGCGGCGAACTCGTTCATGCAGCACCCGGTCGGCGCGCATTACAACCCGGCGACGCGACGCGCCGAGCTGGACGACGTCTTCGCCCTGCTGTCCAATAACACTGCGCAAGCGGCGTTTTCGCACACCGTGGCCGGGTCGCTCCTGGTTGCGGGCACCTTCGTCGCCGCGGTCAGCGCGTGGTGGATGGTGCGCTCACGCAGGCAGGGGTCCACCACGCCCGAAGCGCAAACCGATGCCCGCACCATGTTTCGCCCGGCGGCCATCCTGGGCTGCGGGGTGGTGCTGCTCGCCACTGTCGGCCTGTTCTTCACCGGTGACCGGCAGGGCAAGCTGATGTTCGTCCAGCAGCCGATGAAGATGGCGTCGGCGGAGGCGTTGTGCCACACCCAGACCGACCCCGACTTCTCGGTGCTGACGATCGGAACGCACAACAACTGCGGCAGCGTCGCCGAGATCATCAAGGTGCACTACGTGCTGCCGTTCCTGGCCGAAGGCAAGTTCAGCGGCGTGACGCTGCGCGGGGTGGACGAGTTGCAGCAGGAGTATCAGCAGCGCTTCGGACCCGACGACTACCGGCCGAACCTGTTCGTCACCTACTGGTCCTTCCGGGCGATGATCGGATTCCTGGCGATCCCGGTGTTGTTCGCCCTGACCGTATTGTGGGTCACCCGCCGCGGGCGAACACCCAAGAGCCGCTGGATGTCCTGGTTCGCCCTGCTCACCATCCCCATGCCGTTCCTGGCCAACATATCGGGCTGGGTGTTCACCGAGATGGGCCGCCAGCCCTGGGTGGTGGCGCCCAATCCCACTGGGGACCAATTGATTCGGATGACTGTCCGCGAAGGGGTGTCGCATCACGTGCCCGGCATGGTCATCACCTCTCTGGTGACTTTCACCCTGGTCTACGCGGTGCTCGCGGTCCTCTGGTTCTTCTTGCTCAAGCGCTACACCGTCGAAGGGCCGCTGGAACACGACGCCGAACCCGCTCCCCCACAAGTGCCCAGCGATGACGAGGTGGCACCTCTGTCGTTCGCGTACTGACGAGGGCTTACCCGACGCCGAAAGGAGTTGCGACGGTGGGACTGCAGGAAGTGTGGTTCGGCATCATCGGGGTGCTGTTCCTGGGTTTCTTCATCCTCGAGGGCTTCGACTTCGGCGTGGGCATGTTGATGGAGCCGTTCGCCCGCGTCGGCATCGGCGAACCCGAACCGCTGCGCCGCACGGCGCTCAACACCATCGGACCGGTGTGGGATGGCAACGAGGTCTGGCTGATCGTCGGCGGCGCGGCGATGTTCGCCGCCTTCCCCGTGTGGTATGCCACCGTGTTCTCCATGCTGTACCTGCCGCTGCTGGCGATCCTTTTCGGCATGATCGTGCGCGCCGTGGCGATCGAGTGGCGCGGCAAGATCGATGACACCAAATGGCGCGGCTGGGCCGACGTCGCCATCGCGGCCGGGTCCTGGCTGCCGGCCGTCTTGTGGGGCGTCGCGTTCGCCGTCCTGGTGCGCGGACTCCCGGTCGAGGCCGACGGCCACATTCACCTCTCGATCACCGATGTGCTCAACGCCTACACCCTGCTGGGCGGCTTGGCCACCGCCGGACTGTTCTTGTTCTACGGCGCGACATTCGTCGCGTTGAAGACCTCCGGCGCCATCCGCGAGGACGCATACCGGTTCGGCGTCTGGCTATCGCTTCCGGTCACCGGACTGGTTGCGGCATTCGGCCTCTGGACGCAACTGGCTCATGGCAAGGGTTGGACCTGGCTGGTGCTGGCCGTGGCGGTGCTGGCTCAACTGGCGGCGGTGCTGCTGGTGTGGCGCCGGGCGTCCGACGGCTGGGCGTTCGCCTGCGTCGCGCTGGTCGTCGCGGCCGTGGTGATCCTGCTCTTCGGCTCGCTGTATCCGAACTTGGTGCCCTCGACGCTGAACAAGCAGTGGAGCCTGACCATCTACAACGCCTCCTCCACCCACTACACCCTCAAAGTCATGACATGGGTGACGGCGTTCATGGCCCCGCTGACCGTCATCTACCAAGCCTGGTCGTATTGGATCTTCCGGCAACGGATCTCGGCCGACCGGATACCCGCGCCGATCGGACTGGCAAGGCGCCCGTCCTGAGCGGCACGGACCGCACCAGCCGGGCGCCGCTAGACCCGAGACTGTGGCGAGCCTCGGCGGCGGTGCGCCGCTACCTCGTCGCCGTGGTGGGTTGCGGCGTGCTGATCTCCGGCTGCGCGATCGGATCGGCGATCGTCTTGGCGCACATCGTTGCCGGCGTCGTCGGCCAACCCGCCCCCCGGGGCCTGCATGTCTGGCTGGGTCCGCTGTCAATTCTGTTGGCGCTGTGGGTAGTCCGCGCGGTGACGCATTGGCTTCAGGCCCGGCTGGGGCAACGGGGAGCCAGCGCGGTCATCGCCGATCTGTCCGGCCAGGTGCTTGCCGCGGTGACCGCCAGGCAACCCAGCGAACTCGCGGCGGAACGCGACACCGCCGCTGTCGTGGTCACCCGCGGGCTGGATGGCTTGCGCCCCTACTTCACCGGTTACCTGCCGACGTTGATGCTCGCCGCGATCCTGACCCCGGCCACCGTCGCCGTGGTCGCGGCCTACGACCTGAAATCGGCGGTGGTCGTCGCGATTACACTGCCCCTGATACCGATCTTCATGGTGCTGATCGGACTGGCGACCGCCGACCGGTCGGCCGCGGCGCTGGCCGCGATGACCACGCTGCAGGCGCGGTTGCTGGACCTGATCGCCGGCATCCCCACCCTGCGGGCGCTGGGCCGCAGCTCGGGCCCCGAACATCGCATCGCCGAACTGGCCGCGGCGCACCGCCGCTCGGCCACGGCGACGCTGCGGATCGCGTTCCTGTCGGCCCTGGTGCTGGAGCTGCTGGCCACGCTCGGGGTGGCGTTGATCGCCGTCGGAATAGGCCTTCGACTGGTCTTCGGCGAGATGACACTGACCACGGGTTTGACCGTTCTGTTGCTGGCGCCGGACGTGTACTGGCCGCTGCGCCGGATCGGCGTGGAATTCCATGCCGCGCAAGACGGCAGGGCCGCCGCCGGTGCCGCGTTCGCGCTCATCGGCGAGCCGGCCGCGTCGACGGCCGGGACCCAGACGGTCATCGCGCGCGGCGCGCGGATCCGCCTCGACCATCTGACCGTGGATGGCCGCGACGGCCACGCACCGCACGATCTGAGCGCGGTCATCGAACCCGGGTCGGTGACCGTGCTGACCGGGCACAACGGCGCCGGCAAGAGCACCACCCTGCAGGCGATCGCCGGCATCAGCGTGCCGTCGTCGGGCCGGGTCGTCGTGGACGGCGTTGACGTCGCCGACCTGGAGCCGGCCGGCTGGTGGGCGCAGCTGTCCTGGCTCCCCCAGCAACCGGTGCTCGTGCCGGGCACCGTCGACGACAACCTGAAGCTGCTCGGAGATCTGCACGACGCCGAAAAGGCCTGTGCCGATTCTGGATTCGAGGCGGTGCTGGCCGAGCTGCCGAATGGCGGCGGCACCGCGCTCGGGCGCGACGGTGTCGGGCTGTCGTTGGGGCAGCGGCAACGGCTGAGTCTGGCCCGTGCGCTCGGCTCGACGGCCGCCGTGCTGTTGCTCGACGAGCCGACCGCGCACCTGGACGCGGCCACCGAGGAACGCGTCTTGCGGGCCATCGTCGAGCGGGCCCGGGCCGGTGCGACCGTGATCGTCGTCGGCCATCGTGCGCCGGTGGTGGCCATCGGCGACCGGGTCATCGAAGTCGTCGCCGACCGGGGGGTGCGTTATGCGTCAGCCTGATCCGCTCATCGGCGCTTTGATGCTGCTGCGCCCGCGGCTGCCCCGCATCCTGGCGGCGATTGCGCTCGGGGTGCTCTCGCTGGGTAGTGCGCTGGCCCTGGCCGGTGTTTCGGCATGGCTGATCACCCGGGCCTGGCAGATGCCGCCCGTGCTGGACCTGTCGGTGGCGGCGGTCGCGGTTCGGATGTTCGCGATCTCGCGTGGCGTGCTGCACTACTGCGAGCGACTGGCCACCCACGACGCGGCCCTGCGTGCGGCGGGCACCGCACGGGTACAGATCTACCGACGGCTGGCGCGCGGACCGGCGGCGGCCGCCGTGCGGCTGCAGAGCGGTGAACTGGTGGCGCGGGTGGGCGCTGACGTCGACGAGCTGGCCAACGTCCTAGTGCGCGCCCTGGTGCCGATCGGGGTCGCGGTGGTGCTGGCGTCGGCGGCAACCGCGGTCGTCGCGGCCATCTCACCGGCGGCGGCCCTGGTGCTGGCCGTCTGCCTGCTGATCGCCGGCTTGGTCGCGCCCCGGATCGCCGGCCGAGCCGCCGCAGCCCAGGAAGACGTTGCGCGGCAGCATCATTCCGAACGCGACACGTCCGCGATGGCCGCCCTCGAACATGCCCCCGAGCTTCGGGTCGCCGGCCTGCTACCCGATGTCATCGCCGAATCACAACGCCGGCAACGCGCTTGGGGCGATGCCCTGGACGCCGCCGCCAAACCGGCGGCCATTGCCGAGGCGATGCCGACCGCCGCGATCGGGGCGAGCGTGCTGGGGGCGGTGGTGTGCGGGATCGGGTTGGCGCACGCGGTCGCGCCCACCACGCTGGCCGTGCTGATGCTGCTGCCGCTGTCCGCCTTCGAGGCGATGACGCCGTTACCGGCCGCCGCGGTCCAACTGACGCGGTCGCGGATCGCCGCGCGCCGCCTGCTCGAGCTGACCCCGCCCGGACCCGGGTTCGCGACGGCGAGCGCACCCTTAGGCACCGGGCGGTTGTCGGCCGACGTGCATTCCGGTCATGACGGCGCGGCACGCTTGACTCGGATAGCGGTGGATCTGCCGCCGGGTGCGCGGCTGGCCGTCACGGGCGCCAGCGGTTCCGGCAAGACGACGCTATTGATGACGCTCGCCGGCCTGCTGCCGCCCCTGGACGGGCGGGTGACGCTGAACGGTACCGCCGTGAACGAGTTCGGCGAGGCCGACTTACGCAGCGCGATCGGGTTTTTCGCCGAGGACGCCCATATTTTCGCCACCACCATCCGCGACAACCTGTTGGTCGCCCGCGGAGACTGTCCCGACGACGAATTGACGGCAGCACTGGACGCGGTCGGCCTGGGCGCCTGGCTTGCCCGTCTGCCCGACGGCTTGTCCACGGTGCTCACCGCTGGGGCGCAAGCCCTTTCGGCCGGTCAGCGCAGAAGGCTGTTGCTGGCCCGGGCGGTGATCTCGCCCACGCGGATCGTGCTGCTCGACGAGCCCACCGAACACCTCGATGCCACCGACGCCGAACAGGTTCTCCGCGACCTGTTGGCCCCGGATTCGCGGTTGATGTCCGCACAGCGGACGGTGGTGGTGGCGACGCACCACCTGCCCGAGGGACTGGGCTGTCGGCAACTACGCGTCGATGACGAGGTGGCGCGGGCGGACTCAGAGGTGTCGCCGGCGCGGCATGAACTCCAGCGACAGCAGCACGAACAGTAGCGGGACGATCTGCGTCATGGAGATCACCGCGTAGCGCCGGGCGTCCAGCGCGTGCCACTTGCGCACATACCGGTACAACGACTCGAGCGCGATCAACGGGTCGAGAATGTGGATCAACCGGTAGAAGACGCGCTGCGTCCAGCCGCGGTTCTTGTCGTCGAAAATCTCCGGGAACGCGGCAAACGCAAGCGATACCCGCTGCGCCCCGGTCTTTTTGCCGGCCATGATCATGTCGACGCTGAGCCGCTCGTCGAGGCCGTTGGGGGCGCTCCGCCGGCGCCACGGTACATCGAGGGTGATGTCGCTGCCCTCGCCGCCCGTGGCGTACCGGTGGAACGCCTGCACCGTGCCCGCTTTGTCTCGGGCGATGATGAGCTGGATTCCCGGGAAGCGCCCCTCCAGCACGCCGTCGAGATTCATGTGGAATCCGCGATCGGCGTGGGCCCCCTTGGATGACTCGCGCACCACCTCGGTCAGCTCGGCCAGCAGCTTGTCGTCGAGTTCCTGCTCCGACACGATTTCCGTTGTCACGCCGCAATTGTGGGTGCGCTTCACCGCCTGGCGCAGGTTGCGGAACTGGCGGCCCACCATGTCGAAGCCGGACACATCGACCACCACATCGCGGCCAATCGGTATGGGCCGCAACGATTGTCCCACGACCGTCGAATCGGTCCACAGGCCAAGTCGCCGCTCGCCGCATCCCACCACGGCGATGCGCCATCCGTGGGCGTGGCAGGTGGCGACGAAATCGGCAACCAGTTCCGGGAAGTGGGCCTCGTCACCGATCGGGTCACCGCTGACCACGGCGATTCCCATCCGCGTCCGGTAGGCCAGCGCCGCGCTGCCGTCGGCGGTGAACTGATAGCTCTTGCCGGTCTGCATGGTGAACGGCGCGAGCGCGTCGCCGCCGGTCGCGTTGATCAGCTTCCAGACACGCGGCAGGTCACCGGGCCGCGGATACGAGGTCGTCGGCCACATCAACGCCATGCCCGAGCTTGCGATCACCAGGTCACCGAGCAAATCGAACGACAGCACATGCAGGCCCAGTCCCGCCAGCACGAAAAAGGCGGCGGCGGCGGCGTGCAAGGTCGTCACGGGCCGGCCGAGGAAGATGCCGCGAGCCATCCAGGCCACCGCGACCAGCACGGTCAGCGACCAGGCCAACCGGTCGGTGTAGTTCCAGCTCGGGTGGCTGTGGTGCCGGGCGAGGATCTCGATGAGCCAGCATGCCGCGCCGAACAGCGCCAACGCGCCGATCAAGCGGACCGCGAGCGAATCGACCGACACGACAACGCGTTCGCGCGCGCGGGGTCTTGCTGCCGTGACGTCCACCACTGGCCCGTTCACAATCACCTCCCGATGCGCTGACACCAGCTGGGCGGGTTGAGATCACCGCCTCTGCACCGAATACCCGACTACGTCAACGCTACGCCCGATCACGGCCGTTTAGGGAACGGATTCGCGCGGAGATTTCGTAGCTATTAGGTCACGTTTTGTCGGCCGGAAGATGGGAAGTATTTCAGCACGCCTTCTTGCACTACCGTGGCGAGCAGTTGCCCGGATCGGTCGAAGAAGTGTCCGGTGCCCAGTCCCCGCGAATCGGCCGCCACCGGCGACGATGTTGAGTACAACACCCAGTCGTTGAAGTTGACCTGCCGGTGAAACCAAATGGAATGATTGGCCGAGGCGGCGAATATGCGGTCGAATCCCCAGGAAAGTCCGTGTGTGGTGATAACCGAGTCCAATACCGTGGTGTCCGACGAATACACCATTGTCGCCGTGTGCAATACGGGGTCGTCGGGAACTTCTCCCAAAGCCTTGACCCAGACCCGATTGTGCGGGAGCCGATCGCCCTTCGTGCGCATCACCCAGGCAGGGTCGTTGGTGTAACGCCACTCGATGGGCTGCAGGGCGTTGACGAAGTGTGGAACGGTTTCTTCGTAGCCACGCAGGAGTTCACCGATGGTGGGCTGCGTGTGCGGGTCAGCCACCTCCGGCGGCTCGACGCCGTGTTCCAGGCCGCGGCCGCCGGCCATGTAGGAGACCAGGGCCGTAGACAGCAGCATGCCGTCTTGCATCGCGTCGACGCGCCGATTGGCGAAGCGGCGCTCGTCGCGCAGCCGCGTCACGCGGAATTCGATGTCCTTGGTGGTGTCTCCCCCGTTGATGAAGTGCACCGACAGCGCGCCCGGCGGCAGGTCGTCGCGAACCAGGCTGCGGCTGCTCGCGACGAACGACTGCGACATGAGCTGACCGCCGAAGGTCCGCATGGGATTCTTGCTGGGATGCGAGCCGATGAACACGTCGTCGTCGACGCGGTGGAGGTCGAGTGTCGCCAGCAGCTCCGCGAAGTCCGGATGGGTCTGTGTCGCGGGTTCGTCAACCGCATTCGGCTCTTGAGACTCACAGCCGGCCGGCACACGCTCTCCTCTAGTTAGACGTCGTCCTCCCCGATCCGATGCACATGGATGAGGTTGGTTGACCCTACTGTGCCAGGTGGCGCGCCGGCGACGATGACCACCAGGTCGCCACGCCTGTAGCGGCCGAGTTCCAGCAGCGACTTGTCGACCTGGCGGATCATGCCGTCGGTGGAGGTCATCATCGGGACGATGAACGTTTCGGTGCCCCAGGTCATGGCCAGCTGGCTGCGCACCTCGGGCCACGCGGTGAAGGCGAGCAGCGGCAGCGGGGTGTGCAGGCGCGCGAGGCGCTTGACCGTGTCGCCGGACTGGGTGAAAGCGACCAGCGCCTTGGCGTCGAGCCGCTCACCGATGTCGCGGGCCGCATACGAGATCACGCCGCGCTTGGTGCGCGGCACGTGCGTCAGCGGCGGCGCGGCCGTGGAGTTGTCCTCGACCGCGCAGATGATGCGCGCCATGGTCCGAACGGCCGCCAGCGGATGCTTCCCCACCGAGGTTTCCCCGGACAACATCACCGCGTCGGCGCCGTCCAGGACGGCGTTGGCGACGTCGGAGGCCTCAGCCCGGGTCGGCCGTGAGCTCTCGATCATCGAATCGAGCATCTGGGTCGCCACGATCACGGGTTTCGCATTCTCCCGGGCCATCTGGATGGCCCGCTTCTGCACCAGTGGGACCTCTTCCAGGGGCAGCTCGACGCCCAGGTCGCCGCGTGCCACCATGATCGCGTCGAAGGCCAGCACGATGGCCTCCAGATTGTCGACGGCCTCCGGCTTCTCCAGCTTCGCGATCACCGGCACCCGCCGGCCGACCCGGTCCATCACCTCGTGCACCAACTCGACGTCCGAGGGCGAACGCACGAATGAGAGCGCGACCAGGTCGACACCGAGCTCGAGCGCGAAGGTGAGATCATCGATGTCCTTCTCCGACAAGGCCGGTGCGGACACGTTCATGCCGGGCAGCGAGATGCCCTTGTTGTTGCTGACCGGCCCGCCCTCGACGACCGTGCAGATGACGTCGTCACCCTCGATGCCTTCGATCACCAGGCCGACCTTGCCGTCATCGACCAGGATCCGGTCGCCGACGGCGGCGTCCTCGGCCAGCTTCTTGTAAGTGGTCGACACCCGGTCGTGGTCGCCCTCGCAGTCGGCGACGGTGATCCGCACCGTTTCGCCGTCGGCCCAGTACGTGGGCCCGGTCGCGAAACGCCCCAGCCTGATCTTGGGGCCCTGCAGGTCGGCGAGCACGCCGACGGCGCGGCCCGTGGCGTCGGAAGCGGACCTGACGCGCTCGCAGGCGGCCTTGTGATCGGAGTAGTCGCCGTGGCTGAAGTTCAGCCTTGCGACGTCCATTCCGGCCTCAACCAGGGCCAGGATCGATTCATCCGAATTGGTCGCAGGGCCAAGGGTGCAGACGATCTTTCCGCGTCTACTCACGCCGACCCAGCATAGTCGCTGTAACCCGCACGGCCCGCAGATAGCGCCCGCCGCGCAGTGTGCTTTTACCCACCAAGAACGGTGGGAAACAAGGGGAAGGCGGGCAGGTTACGCAGCACGGTCCACGCGATCGTCGCAATTACGACGGTCAGCAACGCGGCCCTGGGCGGCAACCCCTTGCCGCGGGCGCGGCGCACCAGCAGCCATGCGGCCAGCAGCGGGATTCCTACCAGCAGGAAGACGTTGTCGTGGACGCCGGCCATCAGGTCGCCGTGCAGCACGTCGTGCGTCATCCGCAGCCCGCCGCAAAACGGGCAATTCCAGCCGGTGAGCCATTTGAACGGACACGTCGGGTAGATCGCACTCGGGCTGTGCGGGTCGGCCAGCGCGACGTAGCCGAGCGCGCCACCCAGCGCCACGCCGGTCCCGGCCGCGATGGAGAGGCGATGGCGCCGCAGGCCGCGCGGGTGGTGTTGCGCGGGTGGACGAGGTTGCCTCATCTAGCCGCCGACCTCGCGTTGGTCACGCTTCTCAGCATGCCAGATCCGTTGCGCCCCGAGCGGTGACATCGGGGCACGCCGGTGGTTACCGGCCCGACAGCCGGTTCCTCAGTCGCGAGCCCCATCGCCGACGGGTTTCTGGCTGGGTTGGGCTCGTTGCGGCTTCGGGCTTCTCGGGTTCGGGTGTCTCGGCCTCCGGTGTCTCGGCGGCCGGCTCGTCTTCCGTTGCGGCCTCCGGCTCTTCGGCCTCGGCTTCGGGCTCGGCCTCTTCCGCTTCCGCTTCCTCGGCTTCCGACTCCTCGGCTTTCACTTGGGGCTCTTCGGCTTCCGGCTCTACGGCTTCGGGCTCTTCGGCTTCGGCTTCCGGCTCTACGGCTTCGGGCTCTTCGGCTTCGGCTTCAGGCTCCTCCGCTTCGGAATCCTCAGTTTCGACATCTTCCGTTTCGACCTCTTCAGGCTCGGCCTCGGCTTCCGTCTCGTCGGATTCCGCTTCCGCCTCGGCCTCTTCGGACTCCTCGACCTTGGGCTGGTCGGCCTCGGGCTCTTCGACCTCGGCCGCGCTGGGCTCCGCCTCGATGGCCTCCGCCGAGTCCGCCACCGGTTCTTCGGCTTCCGCATCGGCGGCGGCGGTTTCGTCAGCTTCCGCCGTCCCCAGCGACGATGTCGGCGCATCGGCTGCCGCGACGCCCGCAGCGCCCGCCGCGGTCGTCGCTGCGGCCACCGTCGCGGGCTCCTCCTCCGGTTCGGCTTCGGCCTCCTCCTCGTCGAGGTACTGGTTGCCGCGCAGGCTCTCGGGATCTTCGCGGCCCTTCGGCGCCGCCATCAGATACACCACGGCCCCGATGAACACGAAAGTCGATGTGAACGAGTTGATCCGGATGCCGGCGATGTGGGTGGCGGTGTCGTCGCGCAGCAACTCGACACAGAACCGCCCCACGCAATAGCCCGCCGCGTACAGGGCGAACAGCCGGCCGTGGCCCAGTGTGAAGCGCCGGTCCGCATAGATCAGCGCGACGAAAATCAGGAGGTTCCAGATCAATTCGTAGAGGAAGGTCGGCTGCACCACGAACGCGATCTGGCCCGTCGAGACGCCATCCAGCGAGTGCGGGTCGATGTAACCCGAGGGGTCTCGGCGGTAGAAGACCTCCATGCCCCACGGCAGCGTGGTTTCGCGACCGTAGAGCTCCTGGTTGAAGTAATTGCCGAGCCGGCCGATGGCCTGCGCCAGAATGATTCCCGGGGCCAGCGCGTCGGCGAAGGCCGGAAGCGGAATCCCATGCCTGCGGCAGCCGATCCAGGCGCCGACGGCGCCGAGCGCCACCGCGCCCCAAATGCCCAAGCCGCCGTCCCAGATCCGTACGGCCGCCCCGAATCCGGCACCACCGGGGCCCCAATAAGTGCGCCAGTCGGTGGCCAAGTGATAGAGCCGGCCACCGATCAAGCCGAACGGCACCGTCCACAGGGCGATGTCGTAGATCACGCCGCGCTCACCGCCGCGTGCCTCCCAGCGCCGGTCACCGATCAGCAGTGCGGCCACGATGCCGGCGATGATGAACAGCGCATAGGCCCGGATTGGCAGCGGGCCGAGGTGCCACACGCCCTGTGGCGGGCTCGGGAAATAGGCCAGTAGCTTCGTCACGAGGCGGCCGCCCTCTGACGAACACCGGCGGCGAGTTCCTCAGTCAGTGCACGCAATGCAGTCACCCCCCCGTCCCCCAGTGCCGATACCAGCGCGGACCCGACAATGACACCATCGGCGTAGCTGCCGATCTGGGCGGCCTGCTCTCGCGAGCGCACCCCCAGACCGACACCGACGGGTATGTCGGAGACCTCCTTGACCCTGCTCACCAACTCGGGCGCGGCGTTGGACACCACGTCGCGCGCCCCGGTCACGCCCATCGTCGAGGCCGCGTAGACGAATCCACGCGACGCGTCGACCGTCATCGCCAACCGCTGCGGCGTCGAGGACGGCGCCACCAAAAAGATCCGGTCCAACCGGTGCTCGTCGGAGGCCGCCAACCACTGCTCGGCTTCGTCGGGGATGAGATCCGGCGTGATCAGGCCGAACCCGCCCGCGGATGCCAGATCCCGGGCGAACGCGTCAACCCCGTAGCGCAGCACCGGGTTCCAGTAGGTCATCACCACGGCGCGGCCGCCGGCCGCGCTGATCGCCTCGACCGCGGCAAGGGTGTCGCGAACGCGCACTCCCCCGTGCAGCGCGATCTCGGTGGCCTTGGCGATGGTCGGGCCGTCCATGCCCGGGTCCGAATAGGGAACCCCGACTTCGATTATGTCGCAACCCGATTCGACCAGTGCCGTCATCCCCTTCATCGACGTCGGCACGTCGGGGTAACCGGTGGGAAGGTAGCCGATCAGCGCCGCGCGGTTGTCCTTGCGGCAGTCATCGAAGATCGACTCGAGCTTGCCCGCTTCGCTGTGTTTGACCGTCATCGATCGCTGGATCCCAACAGCCCGAACCACTTCGCAGCGGTCTCGACGTCCTTGTCGCCGCGCCCGGACAGGTTCACCACGATGATCGCGCCCTGCCCCAACTCGGGGCCCAATTTCAGCGCACCCGCCACGGCGTGCGCGGATTCGATGGCCGGGATGATTCCCTCCGTGCGGCACAGGACCCGGAATGCATCCATCGCCTCGGAGTCGGTGATCGGACGGTACTCGGCGCGGCCCGTCTCGCGCAGATACGCATGTTCTGGACCAACTCCCGGATAGTCGAGACCCGCTGAGATGGAATGGGATTCGATGGTCTGCCCGTCCTCGTCCTGCAGCAGATACGAGAACGATCCCTGAAACGCGCCGGGCGAGCCGCCGCTGAAGGTCGCGGCGTGCCTGCCGGTTTCGACGCCGTCGCCGGCCGCCTCGAATCCGACCAGCCGCACATTCGGATCGTCGATGAACGGGTGGAAGATCCCGATGGCGTTGGAACCGCCGCCGATGCAGGCCACCACGGCGTCGGGCAACCGGCCCGCCTGGGCCTGGATCTGGGCGCGCGCCTCGAGGCCGATGATCCGCTGAAAGTCGCGCACCATGGCTGGAAAGGGATGCGGGCCGGCCGCGGTGCCGAAGCAATAGAAGGTGTTGTCGGCGTTGGTAACCCAATCCCGGAACGCCTCGTTGATGGCGTCCTTGAGCGTCCTGGAACCACTTTCCACCGAGACGACCGTCGCTCCCAGCAGGCGCATCCGCGCCACGTTGAGCGCCTGACGCTCGGTGTCCACCGCCCCCATGTAGATCACGCACTCCAGGCCGAGCAAGGCGCACGCGGTGGCGGTCGCGACGCCGTGCTGACCGGCCCCTGTCTCGGCGATCACTCGCTTCTTGCCCATCCGTTGGGCCAGCAACGCCTGGCCGAGCACGTTGTTGATCTTGTGAGAACCGGTGTGGTTCAGGTCTTCTCGCTTGAGGAAGATGCGCGCGCCGGCTTGTTCGGACAGCCGGCGGGCCTCGTAAAGGGGCGACGGCCGGCCGGCGTAGTTCGCCTGCAGGTAATCCAGCGTGTCCAGGAAATCCTGGTTGACACGTTCCTTCTCGTAGGCCGCGGTGACCTCTTCGATCACGGCCATCAACGCCTCGGCGACGTAGCGGCCGCCGTACACACCGAAATGGCCACCCGCATCGGGTTCGTGGCGGGTGGGTTCGGCGATGGCTGCGCTCGCGAGCGGAAGGTCCGGGCGGGACAGGTCCACCATCACCAAGTCTCTACGCAGGGATGGCTCATGGGTTCAACGTTTCAGCGCTGGGGCTCTTCAGTGACGTAGTGACTAGCGAGCCGGTTTCGGACAGGACGGATGGGTGCCCGCGGTGACCAGGTCGGCAACCGCGGCACGCGGATCACCACTTTTGACCAGGCCTTCGCCGACCAGGACGGCGTCGGCGCCCGCACCGGCGTACGCCAGCAGGTCTCCCGTACCGCGCACACCGGATTCGGCGATCCTGATCACGTTGCTGGGCAGCCCCGGAGCGATGCGCGCGAAGCAATCCCGGTCCACCTCCAGTGTCGCCAGATCGCGCGCGTTGACGCCGATTACGTTGGCCCCGGCCTTGAGCGCCCGGTCGGCTTCTTCCTCGGTATGCACCTCGACGAGCGCCGTCATGCCCAGTGATTCGGTGCGGTCCAGCATCGACACCAACGCCGACTGCTCCAGCGCCGCGACGATCAGCAGCAACATGTCGGCGCCGTGCGCGCGCGCCTCGTGGATCTGATAGGGCTGCACGACAAAGTCTTTGCGCAAAATCGGTATCGAGACGGCCGCGCGAACCGCGTCGAGGTCGTCGAGCGAGCCGTGGAAGCGACGCTCCTCGGTCAACACGCTGATGATGCGGGCGCCACCGTCTTCGTAGGCCCGCGCCAGTTTCGCCGGGTCAGCAATGGTCGCCAGCGAACCCGCCGACGGGCTGGCGCGCTTGACCTCGGCGATGACACCGATTCCGGGCTCGCGCAGGGCGGCCATCACGTCGCGCGGCGGCGGCGCGGCCGCTGCGGCGGCCTTGATCTCGGACAGGCTGATCAGCGCTTCACGCGCGGCAACGTCGGCCCGGACTCCCTCGAGGATGGAGTCAAGCACGGTTGCCGGACTCATGCCTGTCGTTTCCCTTCGCCCTGTCGCCCGCTGTCATCCCACGGCCACTGTGTTGTCCCCGGCCGATTGCGACGACGTGAATGAAGGGTAGCGGCCCGCGGCTTGCGGTCCGTCACCGACCCTCGGTGTCAGGCTCGTTCGGCCGATCGGTTGGGTCGCGTCCCTCGTCAAGCGCATCCCAGATCATCCGCTCCGACATTCCCGGCGTCTCCGGCTCCTCCAGCATCGCCCCGTCGGCCTCTTCGCGTCGCACATTCGACCGGCGCGTCGCCGGTGCCGCGTACTTTATTGCGCTCGAGCGGGCCGACCCCGAGTCGGACGCGGAGCGCATGAGCAGGACGGCGGCGATCAGCGTGCACGCCGCAGCGGCCACGGTGACGCCCGCGCCCCAGTACCGCCGCTCGCTTCCCACCAGCGACATCACCGAGACGTGCGCCAGCTCGGCGCCGCGTACTGCCACGTCGGGCAGCGCCCACAGGCTGATCCCCAGGTAGCCCACCGCCAGGCTGACCACCGCCAGCAGGCCCGCCAGCGCGCGCAGCAGCCAACCCCGCACGGCGATGGCGGCGACGGCCGCGGCAAGCAGGAGCAGCGCCAACGGCAGCAGCGCCGCCGACCACGCCCCACCGGCCAAGGTCACCTGTTTGGGCGGCCCCAGCCCGTCGAACGACCGGATGACGACCCACGGCAGGCGCGACGCCACCCACAACGTCCCGGCGGCAATCACCAGCACTGCCTGGGCAATCCGGATCAGCCACCGGCTGTTCGGCCGGCCGGTGTCCGCGCCGGCCTCACTCATGGCCGCTGGGGCCGGGTTCGGTCAGCGTCTCGGCGGCCGCGATCGCGCCCAGCACCGCGCGGGCCTTGTTGGTCGCCTCGGTGTACTCGTAGGGGCCGTTGGAGTCCGCCACCACGCCGCCACCGGATTGCACATAGGCGATGCCGTCGCGCATCAGGGCGGTGCGGATGGCGATCGCGAAGTCGGCATTGCCGGCGAAGTCCAGGTAGCCGACCACGCCGCCGTACAGGCCGCGGCGCGTCTTCTCGACCTCTTCGATGAGCTCCATGGCCCGGACCTTCGGTGCGCCGGACAACGTGCCGGCCGGGAAGCAGGCCGTCACCGCGTCCAGCGCGGTGCGTCCCTCGTCGAGCGTGCCGGTCACCGTCGACACCAGGTGCATGACGTGGCTATAGCGTTCGATGTGGCTGTAGTCCTCGACGCGCACGGTGCCCGGCGCGCAGACCCGGCCCAGATCGTTGCGGCCCAGGTCGACGAGCATCAGGTGCTCGGCGCGTTCCTTCTCGTCGGCCAGCAGCTCCTTTTCCAGCAGCTGGTCCTCTTCGTCGGTGTCCCCGCGCCACCGGGTGCCGGCGATCGGGTGGGTGGTCGCCGTGCCGTCGGCGACGGTGACCAGCGCCTCCGGACTGGAGCCGACGATCGAAAAGTCAGTTCCGCCAGCACCATTCGGTACCTGCAGCAGATACATGTAGGGGCTCGGGTTGGTGACCCGCAACATCCGGTACACATCGATCGGGTCAACGTGGGTGTCCATTTCGAACCGTTGCGAGGGCACCACCTGGAAGGCCTCACCGGCGGCGATCTGCTCGACGAGGTAGTCGACGATCTTTCCGTACTCCTCGACGCTGCGCTGCGCGCGGTAGCGCGGCTCGGGCCGCTCGAACGTGCCGACCGTCGACGGCAACGGCTGGCCCAGCGCCGCGGTCATCACGTCCAGGCGGGCGATCGCGTCGTCGTAGGCCTCGTCCACCCGCTCGTCGGTCCCGTTCCAGTTCACGGCGTTGGCGATCAGCGTGATGGTGCCCTCGTGGTGGTCGACCGCCGCCACGTCGGTGGCCAGCAGCAGCAACATGTCGGGCAGCTGCAGGTCGTCGACGGCCAGTTCGGGCAGCCGTTCCAGGCGCCGCACCATGTCGTACGCGAAGAACCCGACCATGCCGCCCGACAGCGGCGGCAGCCCTTCGAGCGGCCCGGTGGCCAGCAGCTCGCATGTGGCGCGGAGCGCCTGCAGCGGGTCGCCCCCGGTCGGCGCGTCCTGTGGCACCTCGCCCAGCCAGACGGCCTCACCGTCGCGCACGGTCAGCGCCGACGGCGCTCCGGCGCCGATGAATGACCACCGCGACCAGGACCGGCCGTGCTCGGCCGACTCCAGCAGAAAGGTGCCCGGGCGGTTGGCGGCGAGTTTGCGGTAGGCCGACAGCGGCGTCTCGCTGTCGGCCAGCACCTTGCGGGTCACCGGAACCACGCGGTGCTCGGCTGCCAGCCCGCGGAAATCCTCTCGTGAGGTCGTCGCGGCGAGGTGGGCGTGCACCGAACCATCCTCCCAGACGGGTCGCTGTGCTTCGGGCCAGCCCGACGAAGCTAGCGGGCGTAGCGTGTCCGCCATGAAACCTGGTGACACCGTCGCGGACTTCGAACTGCCCGATCAGACCGGGACGCCGCGCAAGCTCAGCGAACTGCTCTCCGGCGGGCCCGTGGTGCTGTTCTTCTACCCGGCCGCGATGACGCCCGGCTGCACCAAGGAAGCGTGCCACTTCCGCGACCTGGCCTCCGAATTCGCCGCGGTGGGGGCCAACCGGGTGGGCATCAGCGCCGACGCCGTGCAGAAGCAGGCTAAGTTCGCCGACCTGCAGAAATTCGACTACCCGCTGCTGTCGGACACCGACGGCACCGTCGCCAACCAGTTCGGCGTCAAGCGCGGCCTGCTCGGCAAGCTGATGCCGGTCAAGCGCACCACGTTCGTCATCGACACCGACCGCACCGTGCTCGAGGTGATCTCCAGCGAGTTCAACATGGACAGCCACGCCGACAAGGCGCTGGCGACGTTGCGCGCCCGGGCCTGACCGTCAGGGGCTGATCGCCAGGAACACGTAGGCGGCCAGCAGCACCAGGTGGACCTCGCCCTGCAACCGGGTGGCCCGGCCGGGGACGACGGTCAGCATGCTGATCACGACGGTCAGCGCGAGCAACACCAGCTGAGTGGCGCCGAGACCGAGTGCCAGCGGGCCTTCGTGCCAGATCGACGCCAGCGCAATCGCCGGGATGGTCAACCCGATGCTGGCCAGCGCCGAGCCGTAGGCCAGGTTCAAGCTGATCTGGATGCGGCCTTGCCGGGCCGCGCGCACCGCCGCGAGGGTCTCCGGGAGCAACACCAGCGCGGCGATCACCACACCGACGAAGGTCTGCGGGAATCCCGCCGCGGTGACCGCGTGCTCGACGGCCGGCGCTTCTTGCTCGGCCAGGCCGACCACCGCCACCAGCGCACCGAGCATCAGCCCCAGGCTGGTCAGTGCCGTCCGGCCGCTGGGCGGGTCGGCGTGGCTTTCGTCCTCGAAGAGGCGTTTCTGGCCTTTCTGCGCAATCGGCAGGAAGAAGTCGCGATGCCGCACCGTCTGCGTGAAAACGAAAAGCAGGTAAAGCAGCAGTGAGGCGACCGCGGCGAAGGCCAGCTGGCCGGGCGAGAACTCGTTGCCCGGTTCGCTGGTGGTGAACGTGGGCAGCACCAGGCTCAAGGTCGCCAGCGTGGTCAGGGTGGCCAGGGCGGCGCCGGTGCCTTCGGCGTTGAACAGCGTCACGCCGTAGCGCCGGGAACCGAGCAGCAGCGACAGACCGGCGATGCCGTTGGTGGTGATCATCAGCGCGGCGAAGGCCGTGTCGCGGGCCAGGGTCGCCGTCTCGTTACCGCCGGACGACATCAGTTCGACGATCAGGGCGACCTCGATGACCGTCACCGCGGCCGCGAGCACCAACGAGCCGAACGGCTCGCCGACCCGGTGTGCGACCACCTCGGCGTGATGCACCGCGGCCACCACCGCACCGATGAGAAACAGCGCCGTCATCCCGACCAGCACCGGCCCGAGCGTCCTGCCCCAGATCAATGCCAGCACGACAATGGAAAGGACCGGCACAACGACGTTCCAGGACGACCATTTCGACATTGACCGCCATTCTTGTCGAAGGCGCGCGCCCGCGCCTGCGGAAAGTGACCGCAGACACGATTGCTGGTCACCCACGGCCAGCGCCGGACGCGGCTCGGTCGGCGATAACCGGTTGCGGCCGCGACGGCGTCAGTAGCATGCTCACATGCTCGACAGCGGTGCCGACGGCGAAGGCCTGACCCCAGGACAGGTGTTTGCCGGCTACACCATCGTTCGGCGGCTGGGCGCCGGCGGCATGGGCAAGGTCTATCTGGCCCAGCACCCGCGGCTGCCCCGCCGCGACGCGCTCAAGGTGCTGTCCGGCGAGCTGACCGCGAACGACGAGTTCCGCCAACGCTTCAACCGCGAGGCCGATCTGGCTGCCAGCCTGTACAACGAGCACATCGTCGGCATCCACGACCGCGGCGAGTTCGAGGGAAAGCTGTGGCTGTCGATGGACTACGTGGAGGGTATCGACGCCGCGGAGCTGCTGCGCAGCCGCTATCGGTCCGGCATGCCCAAAGTTGACGTTATTGAGATCATTTCGGCGGTGGCCGATGCACTCGATTACGCCCACTCGCGGGGCCTGCTGCACCGCGACGTCAAACCCGCCAACATCTTGCTCGGTGACGCCAACCCGCGGCGGCGGATCCTGCTGGCCGATTTCGGTATCGCCCGCGAGCTGGGTGAGATCAGCGGCCTGACCGCGACGAACATGTTGGTGGGCACCACCGCCTACTGCGCGCCCGAGCAACTGCAGGGTGCGGACCTCGATGCGCAGGCCGACCAATATGCGCTGGGGTGCACGGCCTACAACCTGTTGACCGGGTCGGCCCCGTTTCATCATTCCAACCCGGCGGTGGTCATCGGCCAGCACCTGTCCGCACCGCCACCACTGATCAGCCAGCGGCGGCCCGAATTGGCCGAACTCGACACCGTCATCGCCAAGGCACTCGCCAAGCACCCGTCCGAGCGCTACGCGTCGTGCGCGGATTTCGCCGCGGCGCTGGCGGGCCAAGCGGGCACCGCACCGCCCGATGCGGCGGGCCCCACCGAGATCATCGCTGCACCAACGGAAGTCATCGTAAAACCGCCGTCCCCGGAAGGCGCCGCGCCACCGGCACGCGGCGGCCGGGTCGGGGCGATGGCACTGGTGGTGGTGCTGGTCGCAGCGGCGCTGGTCGCGGTTGCCGCCGTCGTCGGGGTCCGCCTGCTGAACGGCCACGACGACCAGCCGGACCCCGGCGCCTCGGCGCCCTCCGCGCGGACCACCGCGAATACCGTTGCGCCGCCGTCGAAGCCGGCCCTGAAGCTGTCCAGCCAGATCACCGATCAGTCGGGGGTGCTCGGCCCCGTCGAGCACAACACGGTCGAACGGGCACTGAACAACCTGCACACCCACCGCGGCATTCGACTATGGGTGGTGTACGTCAAGGATTTCGCCGGCCTCAAGCCATTCCGCTGGGCCGAGGACACCATGCGCGCCAACGGTTTCACCGACAGCGACGCGATTTTGGCCGTCGCCACCGATGAACGCGGCTTTTCCTTCCGGGTGCCCGGCGCGGCGATCAGCGGAACGGCGATCGATGTCGAAGCCATTCGCCGCGACCGGATCGAACCGGCCGTCGCGCGCCGGGAATGGACCCGCGCCGCGGTGGCCGCGGCCAACGGACTCGATGCAATGCCGGGTTAGGCGGTCAGCGCTCCGGTGCCAGCAGCACGTCGGCATCGAAGCAGCTGTGATCGCCGGTGTGGCAGGCGCCGCCGACCTGATCGACCGTCAGCAGGACGGTGTCGCCATCGCAGTCCAGGCGCACCGAGTGGACGTATTGGGTGTGGCCGGACGTCGCGCCCTTGATCCACTGCTCACCGCGAGATCGTGAATAATACGTCGCCTCGCGGGTTTCCATGGTCCGGGCCAGCGCCGCGTCGTCCATCCAGGCGACCATCAGCACATCACCGCTGCCGCGCTCCTGCACGACGGCGGTGAACAGGCCGTCGGCGTTGCGCTTCAGCCGCGCGGTGATCTGCGGGTCGAGCGTCATCGCACAGTGATCCCTTCTGCGGCCATGGCGGCCTTCACCTGACCGATGGTCAGCTCCCGGAAGTGAAACACGCTGGCCGCCAACACCGCATCGGCGCCGGCCGCGATCGCGGGCGCGAAGTGTTCGGCCGCCCCGGCGCCGCCGCTGGCGATGACGGGCACGGTTACCGCGGACCGCACCGCCTGCAGCATCTCCAAGTCGAACCCGGCCTTGGTGCCGTCGGCGTCCATCGAGTTCAGCAGGATCTCCCCGACCCCCAGATCGGCTCCGCGCGAAGCCCACTCGACCGCATCCAGCCCGGTGCCCTGCCGCCCGCCATGCGTGGTGACCTCCCAGCCCGACGGCGTCGGCACCGCGCCCGGCGGCACCGTGCGGGCATCGACGGACAGCACGATGCACTGGGATCCGAACTGGCGTGCCATCTCGGCCAGCAGCTCGGGCCGGGCGATCGCGGCGGTGTTGATGGACACCTTGTCGGCGCCCGCACGCAGCAGGACGTCGACGTCGGCCACAGTGCGCACCCCGCCGCCGACGGTCAGCGGAATGAAGACCTGCTCGGCAGTGCGGCGCACCACATCGAGCATGGTGGCCCGCCCGGACGACGACGCGGTCACGTCGAGAAAGGTCAGCTCGTCGGCGCCTTCGGCGTCATAGGCGGCCGCGAGTTCCACCGGATCGCCTGCGTCCCTGAGGTTTTCGAAGTTGACACCTTTGACCACCCGGCCGCCGTCGACGTCCAGGCATGGGATCACTCGCACCGCGAGGCCGTGCGGATTCGGGGCCATCTCAGTAGTCCTCCGGTCGGCCGGTGGCGCGCAGTATTTCCAGGACCTCGGCGTGCGCGGCGGGACCGGCCGCCAGCGCGGAATCCGAATCAGGACTCCACGGCTCGCCGGCCAGGTCGGTGACGACACCGCCCGCGGCCCGGACCAGCGCCACCCCGGCGGCGTGGTCCCATACATGGCCACCGAAACTTACTGCCGCACCCAGTATTCCGTCGGCGACGAACGCCAGGTCAAGCCCGGTGGAGCCGTGCATGCGCAGTCGCGAGGAGACCCGGCTGAGGTTCTCCAACACCGCGATTCGGTAGCGCCCCGGGAACCGGCCGCGCGCGTCCGCGCTGAACGACCCAGCGCCGACCAGGGCGTCGGCCAAATCGATGTCGGCGAGCGGAGGCTGCGACACCCCGTTCTTGCGCAACGGGCCGCCCGCCACCGCGGTGTAGCGCTGGTCGATGAACGGCAACCAGGTCAGTCCGGCCACCGGGTCACCGTGGTGCAGCAGGCCGAGCAGGATTCCGGCCATCGGCGATCCGGCCGCGTAGTTGAAGGTGCCGTCGACGGGATCCAACACCCACACCCATGGCGAGTCGACGGCCGAACCGCCGAATTCCTCGCCGTGCACCCCGATCCCGGTGGCCTCGACGAGTGCGGCGACCACCGCTCGCTCGATCGCGAGGTCGACGTCGGTGGCAAAGTCGTTGCCCTTCTTGCGGACCGCCGAATCGGCGCGGTGGCCGGCAAGGAACGGTTCGACCGCGTCGTCGAGAATCGCCGACGCCTGCGCCACCAGCGTGTGCACGTCCATGCGGCGCTACTCCGCCACCGCGGCCAGCGCCTGAGGCAGGCTGAACCGGCCCGCGTAGAGGGCCTTGCCCACAATCGCGCCCTCGATCCCGCGGCCGGTGAGGGTGGCGATCGCGCGCAGGTCATCGAGGCTGGACACGCCGCCGGAGGCGATCACCGGTGCGTCGGTGCGGTCGGCGACGGATGCCAGCAGGTCCAGATTGGGGCCGCCCAGCGTCCCGTCCTTGGTCACGTCGGTGACCACGAACCGCGAACACCCTTGCCCGTCAAGGCGTTCCAGCACCTCCCACAGGTCGCCGCCGTCGGTTTCCCAGCCCCGCCCGCGCAGCCGGTGCGCGCCGTCGACGATCTGGACGTCCAGGCCGACGGCGACCTTGTCGCCGTGCTCGCTGATCGCCCGGGCGCACCACTGCGGGTCCTCCAGGGCCGCCGTGCCCAGGTTCACCCGGGCGCAGCCGGTGGCCAGGGCGGCGGCCAGCGAATCGTCGTCGCGGATCCCGCCGGACAACTCCACCTGCACGTCGAGCTTGCCGACCACCTCGGCCAGCAGTTCGCGGTTGGAGCCGCGCCCGAACGCCGCGTCCAGGTCGACCAGATGGATCCATTCGGCGCCATCGCGCTGCCAGGTCAGCGCGGCGTCCAGCGCCGAGCCGTACTCGGTTTCACTGCCCGCCTTGCCCTGCACCAGACGCACGGCGCGGCCGTCGACCACGTCGACCGCGGGCAACAAGATCAACACATTCCCTCCTGTGTGCCGAGATCGCAACGCGTTACGCGCATCCCCGGCTGTTGCTTGTTAGAAAGCGCTTTCGCGAGGCCCTTCACAATCCCTGGACCCAATTGCTCAACACGGCCGCGCCCGCATCCCCGCTCTTCTCGGGGTGGAATTGGGTGGCCGACAGCGGCCCGTCCTCGACCGCGGCCAGAAACGGGCCCTCGTGGGTGGCCCACGTCAGCACCGCCTCCGACGAACCCTCCCACTGCTGCGCGGCATAGGAGTGCACGAAGTAGAACCGGGTGTCGGCATCGAGTCCCTTGAACAAGACGGTGCCGGGCCCGGATTCGACGACGTTCCAGCCCATGTGCGGGATGACCGGCGCCTGCAGTCGAGTGACGTAGCCCGGCCACTGGCCGCATCCCTCTGTCTCGACACTGAATTCGACCCCGCGGGCGAACAGGATCTGCATGCCGACGCAGACGCCCAGCACCGGGCGCCCGGCGGCGATCCGCTCGGCGATGATGCGCTCGCCGCCGATGTTGCGCAGCCCCGTCATGCAGGCCTCGTAGGCACCGACGCCGGGCACCACCAGGCCGTCGGCGGCGGCCGCGGCACCGGCGTCGCCGGTCACCTCGACCGACGCGCCGACCCGCTCGAGCGCACGCTGAGCCGACCGGAGGTTGCCCGAGCCGTAGTCAAGGACAACAACTTTCTTGAGTGCCGTCACAGAACCCCTTTGGTGGACGGCACGTCCGACACCCGGGGGTCGGACTCGACCGCCTGACGCAGCGCACGGGCAACCGCCTTGTACTGCGCCTCGGTGATGTGGTGCGGGTCGCGCCCGTACAGGACGCGCACATGCAACGCGATGCGCGCGTTCATCGCCAGCGATTCGAACACGTGCCGGTTGATCACCGTGTGATACGGCACCGAGTTGCCGGCAATGGTGGTGTGCTGCAGGTGATCCGGTTCTCCGCTGTGCACGCAATAGGGTCGGCCGGACACGTCGACCGCCGCATGGGCCAGCGTTTCGTCCATCGGGATGAACGCGTCGCCGAACCGCCGGATGCCCCGTTTGTCGCCCAGGGCCTGGCCGAGCGCCTGCCCCAGCGCGATGGCGGTGTCCTCGATGGTGTGGTGTCCTTCGATTTCGACGTCGCCCTTGGTGCGCACGGTCAAGTCGAAACTGGCGTGACTGCCCAGGGCCGTGAGCATGTGGTCGTAGAACGGCACACCGGTCTCGATGTCGACCTGTCCGGTGCCGTCCAGGTCGAGTTCGATGACGATGTCGGATTCCTTCGTGCGGCGCTCGATGCGCGCACGACGGGTAGCGGTCGCTGTCACGGTGCTCCTACGGGGCTGGGGGTAACTGGTGCCAGTTCGGTGGCGACGATCTGGGCGCTGGCGCGCAGGAAGGCGTCGTTCTCCTCGGCCAGTCCGGTGGTGGCGCGCAGATAGCCGGGGATGCCGACGTCGCGGATCAGCACACCGGCGTCCAGATAACGTTGCCAGGTGGCCGGCGCATCGGCGAATTCGCCGAACAGCACGAAGTTCGCGTCGCTGGGAATCACCCGAAACCCCATGCCGGCCAAGGCGGTTGAGACACGCTCGCGTTCGGCGATCAGCGTCGCCACACTGCCCAGGGTGTCATCGGCGTGCCGCAGCGCGGCGCGCGCGGCGGCCTGGGTGAGCACCGACAGGTGATACGGCAGCCGCACCAGCAGCATCGCGTCGATCACCGCCGGGGTGGCTATCAGGTAGCCCAGCCGGCCGCCGGCGAACGCGAACGCCTTGCTCATGGTGCGCGAGACGATCAGTTTGGTGGGGTACTCCCCCACCAGTTCGACGGCACTGGGCTGCGAAGAGAATTCGCCGTAGGCCTCGTCGACGATCAGGATGCCCGGCGTCACGTCGAGCAGCCGCCGCAGGTCCGGCAGCGGAACACTCTGCCCGGACGGGTTATTCGGGCTGGCGACGAAGACCACATCGGGCCGGCGTTGGGCGATGGCGGCCACGGCGGCGTCGACGTCCAGACCGAAGTCGTCGGCGCGGGCGGCCTGCAGCCATTCGGTACGGGTGCCGTCGGAGATGATCGGGTGCATCGAATAGGACGGGACGAAACCGATCGCGGTGCGCCCCGGACCCCCGAAAGCCTGCAGCAGCTGTTGCAGGATCTCATTGGAACCGTTTGCCGCCCAGAGGTTTTCGACTCCGAGCTCAACGCCGGTCTGGGCGCTCAGGTATGCGGCCAGGTCGGTCCGCAGGGCCACCGCGTCGCGGTCCGGGTAGCGGTGCAGGTCGGCCGCGGCCTCGCCCACCGACCGCACCACGTCGTCCACCAGCGCCTTGCTCGGTGGGTGCGGGTTCTCGTTGGTGTTCAGCCGCACCGGGACGTCCAATTGCGGTGCGCCGTAAGGCGATTTTCCGCGCAGGTCGTCGCGCAGCGGCAGGTCGTCGAGCATGGGCTCCGATTGTCCGCTCATCGCTCGAACCTCCGCCGTACCGCTTCGCCGTGCGACGGCAGGTCTTCGGCCTCGGCGAGCGCGATCACATGTCCGGACACGTCTTTGAGGGCCGCCTCGGTGTAGTCGACGACGTGGATGCCGCGCAGGAAGGTCTGCACCGACAGGCCGCTGGAGTGCCGGGCGGTGCCCGCGGTGGGCAGCACGTGATTGGATCCGGCGCAGTAGTCACCGAGGCTCACCGGCGCATACGGGCCGACGAAAATGGCTCCGGCCGAACGGATTCGGCCCGCCACGGCGGGCGCGTCGGCGGTCTGGATCTCCAGATGTTCGGCGGCGTAGGCGTTGACCACTTCGACGCCGGCGTCCAGGTCGTCGACCAGGATGATGGCCGATTGGCGACCGCCGAGGGCGGCCGTCACCCGTTCGCGGTGCACGGTCGTCTGCAGCTGGTTGGTCAGCTCCGCGTCGGTGGCGGCGGCCAGGTCCGCGCTGGGGGTGACCAGGACGCTGCCCGCCATCTCGTCGTGCTCGGCCTGACTGATCAGGTCGGCGGCGATGTGCGCCGGATCGGCGGTGTGGTCGGCCAGGATCGCGATCTCGGTCGGGCCCGCTTCGGCGTCGATCCCGACGTGCGACCGGCACAGCCGCTTGGCGGCGGTGACGTAGATGTTGCCCGGCCCGGTGATCATGTCGACGGGCGCCAGCTCGGCGCCGTCGAGGTCGGTGCCGCCGTAGGCCAGCAGCGCCACCGCCTGCGCGCCGCCGACGGCCCATACCTCGTCGACGCCCAGCAGCCGGGCCGCGGCCAGGATCGTCGGGTGCGGCAGCCCGTCGAATGCAGCCTGCGGCGGGCTGGCCACCACCAGCGAGCCGACGCCGGCGGCCTGGGCCGGGACCACGTTCATGACCACGCTGGAGGGGTAGACGGCGTTGCCGCCGGGCACGTAGAGGCCCACCCGGTCAACCGGAACCCACCGCTCGGTGACGGTGGCGCCCGGGCCGAGGATGGTCGTGACGTCGGTGCGACGCTGGTCGGCATGCACGGCGCGGGTGCGTTCGATCATCACCCGCAGCGCGTCGGCCACCCTCACGTCCAGTTCGGCCTGGGCCTTCTCGAGCGCGGCGTCGGGCACCCGAACGGCCGGGGGCCGCACCCCGTCGAACGTGGCCCCGAACTCGCACGCGGCTTCGGCGCCGCGCTCGGCGACGGCCTGCACGATCGGCCGGACCTTGGGCAGCACCGCCTCCACGTCGGCGCCGCCGCGGGGCAACGCCGCCCGCAATCGGGCAGCCGTCAACTCCGCGCCCCGCAGGTCGATACGGGCCATCGGCGACGGTCGGGTGGTGCTCACGGTGTCCATTGTCCCAGAGGAACTCAAGTCAATATCCGACCGGTACAGTGCCGGTATCGAGGCCATACCCCGCGTCGAAAAAAGAAGAGCCGCCCCAGGGAGCCGCCATGTCCGCGAAGGATCACCCCAACAACGCCCCGGGCATCCCGATGGTCTTCCCGCCCTGGTTTGAGCGCTTCCAGATCAAATACTTCAACCCGGCACTGAAGCCCTTCGTGCGATACCTGCCCGGAACCGCGACGATCAAGCACCGAGGCCGCACCTCCGGCAAGCCCTACGAGACCATCGTGACCACGTATCGCAAGGGCAACACCCTGGCAATCGCGCTGGGCCACGGCAAGACGAACTGGGTGAAGAACGTGCTGGCCGCCGGTGAGGCGGACGTGGAGTTCAGCCGCAACCGGTCGGTGCACCTGATCAACCCGCGAATTCTGCCCGCCGGCTCGGACGGGGACGGCCTGCCGGCGCTGGCGCGCATGCAGCTGCGCCGGATCGGCGTTTTCGTCGGCGATATCGCCTGAGGCGATCGCCCGCGGAGAGCACCGCAGCGTTGAGTGTGCGCTGGTGGCGTTGACTGTGCGCTGAGGGCGGCGACACGCCGAGAAGTGACGCCCAGCATGCACACTCGACGGGGCGCGCAGCGGCATTCACCTACATATCGAGGCCAATGTCGAGCACCCGCACCGAATGGGTCAGCGCGCCGACAGCCAGGTAGTCCACCCCGGTCGCGGCATACGCGGCCGCGTTCTCCAGGCTGAGCCCGCCCGAGGATTCCAGCAGCACTGCGGGTGCCCGCGTATCGCGGCGCTGAACGGCCATCTGCGTCTGCCACACCGGAAAGTTGTCCAGCAGGATGAGCTCGGGCTTCTCGGGCAGCACCTCGTCCAGCTGCTCGAGTGAATCCACTTCCACCTCGCACGCCAGATCCGGTGCCGCCTCGCGCACGGCCCGCAGCGCGTCGACCACCGATCCCGCGGCCACCACGTGGTTGTCCTTGATCAGGGCCGCGTCGCCGAGGCCTAGGCGGTGGTTCACGCCGCCACCGACCCGGACGGCGTATTTCTGCAGGACGCGAAGGCCGGGCAGGGTTTTGCGGGTATCGCGCACCTGGGCCTTGGTGCCGTGCACGGCGGCCACCCAGTGCGCCGTCGCGGTGGCGATCCCGGACAGGTGGCAGATCAGGTTCAGCATGGTCCGCTCGGCGGTCAGCAGTCCACGGGTCTCGGCGCGCAGCGTCAGCACCGGCTGGCCCGGCTCCAGCCGGGCCCCGTCCTCGACGCGGTCGAGCACCTCGTAGCCGCGGGCGCCGAGCACCTCGTCGAGCACCAGCAGCGCGATGTCGATGCCGGCGATCACGCCGGGCTCGCGGGGCACCATCGAGGCGGTCGCGACCGCTTCGGCGGGCACCGTGGCCAGGGTGGTGATGTCGGGCCCGTAGCGCAGGTCCTCGACCAGGCCCCGCTTGATGGTTTCGCGCGCGGCGGTCAGTTCACAGTCGGACATCGTGGTCATACGACCGCCGCCAACGCCTCCACCAGCACCGCGTTCTGGTCGTCGGCCAGGCGCAGCACGTTGCTGCGTCCCAGCTCGGACGCGGTCTGCGGATATTCCTCGCGATGGTGGCAGCCCCGGCTCTCGGTGCGGGCCAGGGCCGCGGCCGTGACCGCGCGGGCGGCGACGGCCAGCACGACATCCTCGAAGTCGCGGCGGCCGGACACGGGACGCAGCTGCGCCTGCGACAGCATGGTGGACAGCCGGGTCAGCCCGGCGGCATCGCGCACCACCGACGCGTCCCGGCTCATCGCGCGCTGCAGCTCGGGGCGCTCGGGCGCGGTGTGGATGAGCGGCTCGGGCGCGACCATGTGCACCCGCCCGATCGTGGTGGCATGCGCGGCCGCCAATTTGCCGGCCCGCCCGCCGACCACCAGACCTTCCAGCAGGCTGTTGGACGCCAGCCGGTTGGCACCGTGCAGTCCGGTGCGCGCCACCTCGCCCGCGGCGAACAACCCGGGCAGTTCGGTCTGGCCGTAGACGTCGGTGACGATGCCGCCGCAGCTGTAATGCGCCCCGGGCACAACCGGAATGGCCTGCCGGACGGGATCGATGCCGGCGGCCCGGCAGGCGGCCGTCACCGTCGGGAATCGGTTGGCGAAGTCGCCGATGTGGCGTGCGTCGAGGAAGACGCAGGCATCGCCGGTGGCCTTCAGCCGGGCGTCGATGGCCGCGGCGACGATGTCGCGGGGCGCCAGGTCCCCCATCGGGTGAACACCTGCCGTCACCGAATCGCCTTGTCGGTCAATCAATTTCGCGCCCTCACCGCGGATGGCCTCGGTGACCAGCGGACGCCGCCCGCTGGCGGCATCGGGGGCGAAGAGCATCGTGGGGTGGAACTGGATGAACTCGAGATCGCTGACCGGGACACCGGCCCACAAGCCGAGCGCGATGCCGTCGCCGGTGGAGCCCTCGGGGTTGGTGGTCGCGCCGTACAGGTGCCCGAGGCCGCCCGAGGCCAGGATCACCGACGGCGCGCTGATGATTCCGGACCCGTCGGGGGTGCCGACCAGGACGCCGGTCACGGCCGCACCGTCGTGCAGAACCCGCAGCGCCACATGGGCGGTGCGGATGTCCAGGGTGCGCGCGGCGTGGTCGAGTGCCCGCTGCACCTCCGCGCCGGTGGCGTCGCCGCCGGCATGCACGATGCGTCGCCGGGAGTGTCCACCCTCGCGGGTCAGCGCCCACTTGCCCGGCGCGGCTTCGTCGAATCGTGCTCCGTCGCCGACCAATTCGGCGACGGCCGCATAGCCGTCGGCGACGATCGAGTAGACCGCCTGGGGGTCGCACAGACCGGCGCCCGCGACCACCGTGTCGGCGACGTGGGCCTCCACCGAATCGTCATTGTCGGGCAGCACCACCGCGATACCGCCCTGCGCGTAATGCGTGGCGGTCGCCCCGCGGGCCTGGTCGGCCTTGCTCAGCACGACGACGCTGCCCCCGGCGCGGTGCGCGGCCAGCGCCGCGGCCAATCCCGCGACGCCGGTACCGACTACGACGACGTCGGCGCTGTGCGTCCACTGGGGACGGGCGGTCACTCGCCACCGCCCGGCTGGCCGATTTCGATCATCCGCTGCACGCTGCGCCGGCCGGCGGCGGCCACGTCGGGATCGACATCAACCTCGTCGGCCCCCTCGACGAGGCAGCGCAGCAGCGCGGCCGGGGTGATCATCTTCATGAACTTGCAGGAAGCGCGGTCGTTGACCGCGCGGAAGTCGACTTGCGGTGCGGCCCGGCGCAATTGGTACAGCATGCCGACCTCGGTGGCGACCAGCACCTTGCGTGCGTTGGTGTGGTGGGCGGCCTCCAGCATGCCGCCGGTGGACAGGATCTTCACCCGGTCCGGCGGGAAGGCGCCCTCGCCCGCGAGATACAGGGCCGAAGTGGCGCAACCACATTCGGGGTGCACGAAGAGCTCGGCATCGGGGTTGGCGCGGGCCTGGTCGTTGAGTTCGTCGCCGTTGATCCCGGCGTGCACGTGGCATTCGCCCGCCCACACGTGCAGGTTCTCGCGACCGGTCATCCGGCGGACGTGCGCGCCGAGGAACTGATCCGGGCAGAACAGCACCTCCCGGTCGGGATCGATGGACTCGACGACCTCGACCGCGTTAGACGAGGTGCAGCAGATGTCGGTGAGCGCCTTGACGGCCGCCGTCGTGTTGACGTAGGAGACGACGACCGCACCAGGGTGTTCGTCCTTCCAGGCCCGCAGCTCGTCGGCGGTGATGGAATCGGCCAGCGAGCAGCCGGCGCGCTGGTCCGGGATGAGCACCGTCTTGTCCGGGCTCAGGATCTTGGCCGTCTCGGCCATGAAGTGCACGCCGCAGAAGACGATGGTGTCCTCGGGCGCCTCGGCGGCGATCCGCGACAGTGCGAGTGAGTCGCCCACGTGGTCGGCGACGTCCTGGATCTCGGGCAGTTGATAGTTGTGCGCCAACACGGTGGCGCCGCGCAGCTCGGCCAGGCGGCGAACCTCGGCGGCCCATTGCTCATCACCGGCCACACCGGCGTACCCGGCGGGTGAATTCGTGAGGTCGGCGACCATGCTTTCGGCGAGCGTGTCCATGCGATTGATAACCGTCATGGCGGCTCCTTTCGGCCCAGGAGGTTTTCGACTTATAATCGAAAACATGGTCCATGGTAGCACCGCTCACGAAGTGCTCGCGGTCGTGTTCCAGGTTCGCGAAGTGACCGGACAGGTTACGAAGGGACGCCGGACGGCGAAACCGCAGTTGAACGTGCTGCTATGGCAGCGCGCCCGGGAGCCGCAACAGGGCAAGTGGTCGCTGCCGGGCGGGCAGCTGCGCAACGACGAGGACATGATCACCTCGGTCCGGCGCCAACTGGCCGAGAAGGTCGACCTCAAAGAGCTGGCCCACCTGGAACAGCTCGCGGTGTTCTCCGACCCGCACCGGGTGCCGGACACCCGCGTGATCGCGTCCACGTTCCTGGGCCTGGTGCCCTCCCCCGCCAGCCCCGAGCTGCCGCCGGACACCCGCTGGCATCCGGTGAACTCCCTGCCGCCGATGGCCTTCGATCACGGTCAGATGGTGGACAACGCCCGCACCCGGCTGATCGCCAAGCTGTCCTACACCAATATCGGCTTCGCTTTGGCGCCAAGGGAATTCGCGCTTTCCACGCTGCGCGACATCTACGGCGCCGCGCTGGGCTATCAGGTGGACGCGACGAACCTGCAGCGAGTGCTGGCCCGGCGCGGCGTCATCCGGGCGACCGGCACCATCGCACAATCCGGGCGCAGCGGCGGACGCCCGGCCGCGCTGTACCGGTTCACCGACGCGGCGTTGCGGGTCACCGACGAGTTCGCCGCGCTCAGGCCGCCGGGGCTGCCAGGCTAGGCTGGCAGAAAAGCGTCATCGGGCGACGTGGGGGCGATTCGAATTTCAGTAGCGTTCTGACCTGGCCGGAGTGACGAGGAGTCGCGCACACTGCGGCGATTACGTTTGGTTACCTGCCGTTCGTGCGCGAGAATGCCGGGTGGTCCACGAAGGGAGCCTCAATGGCTGAGCTCGGCAACCTCGCAGGCACGCAGGGCGCGGAATGGATCGCCCGGCCGCCGCACGAGGAACTGCAGCACAAGGTGCGTCCGCTGCTGCCTTCGGACGACCCGTTCTACCAACCGCCGCTGGGCTTCCAGCACGCCGAGCCCGGCACCGTGCTGCGCTCGCGCGACGTCGAGCTCGCGTTCCTCGGCCTGATCCCGCAGCCCATCAAGGCCGTCCAGCTGCTGTACCGGACCATGGACATGAACGGCGAGCCGGAGGCCACCGCCACGACGGTGATCGCCCCCGCCGACCTCGCTGCGGGCCAGGCCTGCCCGCTGCTGTCCTACCAGTGCGCGATCGACGCCGTCTCGTCGCGCTGCTTCCCCTCCTATGCGCTGCGGCGCCGGGCGAAGGCGCTGGGCGCCATCGGCCAGTTCGAGCTCTTCCTGATCGCCGCCGCCGTGGCCGAGGGGTGGGCCGTCTCCGTGCCCGACCACGAAGGGCTGCGCGGCCTGTGGGGCGCGCCGTATGAACCCGGCTACCGCGTCCTGGACGGCATCCGGGCCGCGCGCAACTCGGAGCGCCTCAACCTGTCCTCCGCCGCCCCCGTCGGGCTGTGGGGATACTCCGGTGGCGGACTGGCCAGCGCCTGGGCCGCCGAGATGTGCGCCGAATACGCGCCCGAGCTGAATATCGTCGGCGCGGTGCTGGGCTCACCCGTCGGCGACCTGGGCAATACCTTCCGCCGGCTCAACGGCAGCTTCCTGTCCGGGCTTCCCGCGCTGGTGGTGGCCGCGCTCGCGCACATCTACCCCGATCTGGACCGGGTGATCCGCGAGCACACCAACGAGGAGGGGCGTGCCCTGCTCGACTCGCTGGAGAAGATGACGACGGTGGAAGCCGTGGTGCGGATGGCCGGCAAGAACATGGGCGACTATCTCGACCAGCCGCTCGAGCAGATCCTGTCCACCCCCGAAGTCACCTACGTCTTCGACCACATCAAGCTGGGTGCCGCCGTCCCCACGCCCCCCGTGCTGATCGTGCAGGCCGTGCACGACTACCTGATCGACGTCCACGACATCGACATGCTCGCCGACGCGTATTCGGCCGGCGGCGCGCACGTCACCTACCACCGCGACGCCTTCAACGAGCACATGATGCTGCACCCGCTGTCGGCGCCGATGACGCTGCGCTGGCTGACGGATCGGTTCGAAGGCCGCCCGCTGACCGAGCACCTGGTCCGCACCACGTGGCCGACGATGTTCAACCCGATGACCTACGTCGGCATGGCCCGGCTGCTCAAGATCGCGGCCAAGGTCGTCACGGGCCGCAAGATCGGCCGCCGCCCGCTATGACACGGGCGCTTCCGCGGCGCCTCCGCCTCCGACCGGCAGCGCTTCGGAAGGCCTAGGCTCCGGCGGGAGCGCACCCAGGTCGTCGCGGGCGTCCGCGGCCGCCCGCACGGCGTAGACCAGGGCCGCGATGCCGGCCGGCCACAACAGGGTCACCGCGATCTGCAGCGGACCGGTCGAGAAGAACACCGGCGGCGCCTGCGTGACGTACGCGACCGACGGGCTCTTGGTGAGCGGGACCGCGTCGAAGTTCAGGTCGCCGTAGCTCAGCCGAACCAGCCCGGCCCCCACCGCCGAGGCCAGGGCGGCCGCCGCAACCATGCCGCCCGACAGGGCGATGACCATTGCCGGCCCGCGGTGCTCGCGCCACTGCCACACCCCGACCGAGCCGACCACCGCCAGCACGGTCAGCAGCCCCAGCATCAGGGCCGGCGCGACGAAGAAGTGCTCCGACTCGTTGCCCAGATAGTCATGGACCCGCTCGCCCGAACGGGTGAGGGCCACCACGGCGCGAATCGGCGGGGCGATCCACGCCCACACTCCACCGATCACCAGGCCGGTGACCGCCGAGCCCAGGGCCACGATTAGGAGCGCGCGCAGGCGGGCCCGCCGAGAAACGGTGACGAGGGGCGCATCGGACTTGGCCGGCTCGGTCACCGCTGCGTCTCCAGATCGCCGGAATCGACCTCACCGTGCCTCGAGCAGCGCGCGCGCCAGCCGTCGGGGCGAACCTGCACCACCATCCGGCGACCGCACGCCGCGCAGAACCGCGGAGGCTCGAGACCCAACTGAGCCGCTGTCGGCACTGAGGTGCCCCCTAATTCCCCGGTGTAGACGTTGTAGACGCCGGCACCCACCGCAGCGCCCAGATCGCCAACCACAAGTCTCCAACCCTAGCCGCGAAGCCGGCCTACAAGCTGGCGTTGAGCCCCTTGAGGGGCATCTGCAGGTCGTCCAGCAATTCCAGGTCGGATTCGGCGGGCCGGCCCAGCGTGGTCAGGTAATTGCCGACGATGACGGCGTTGATGCCGCCCAGGATGCCCTTCTTGGCACCCAGGTCGCCCAGCGTGATCTCCCGGCCGCCGGCGAATCGCAGCATGGTGCGGGGCAGCGCCAGCCGGAACGCGGCCACCGACTTCAGCGCCTCGCTCGCCGGCATGACCTCCAAGTCGCCGAACGGGGTGCCGGGCCGCGGGTTGAGGAAGTTCAGCGGCACCTCGTCGGGGCCGAGTTCGGCCAGTTCGGCGGCGAATTCCGCGCGCTGTTCCAGGGTCTCGCCCATGCCGAGGATGCCGCCGCAGCAGACCTCCATGCCAGCGTCGCGGACCATCGACAGCGTCTCCCAGCGCTCTTCCCAGCTGTGGGTGGTCACCACGTTGGTGAAGTACGACCGGGCGGTCTCCAGGTTGTGGTTGTAGCGGTGCACTCCCATTTCGGAGAGCTGCTCGACCTGCTCGGCCGTCAGCATCCCCAGCGAGCAGGCGATGTTGATCTCGACCTCATTGCGGATCGCCTCGATGCCGGCCGCGACCTGGGCCAACAGCCTCTCGTCGGGCCCGCGCACGGCGGCCACAATGCAGAACTCGGTGGCGCCGGACTTGGCGGTCTGCTTAGCCGCCTCGACCAGGCTGGGAATGTCGAGCCGCGCGCTGCGCACCGGCGACGCGAACAGCCCCGACTGCGAGCAGAAGTGACAGTCCTCCGGGCAGCCGCCGGTCTTCAGGCTGATGATGCCCTCGACCTCGACCTCGGGACCGCACCAGCGCATCCGCACGTCGTGGGCCAGCGCCAACAGCTCGTCAAGGCGGTCGTCGGGCAGTTGCAGCACCCGCAGCACCTGGTCCCGGCTCAATCCCTGGCCATCCTCCAGCACCTGCTGCCGGGCCACCGCCAGGATGTCCTCGTCGTTGCCGATTTCGGCCGTTGGTCGAGTTGCCGCTTGAGTCACCAGGTACTCCCCTTGCCTCTTTTTCGTGTCCGCGCGTGGGGACACATCTGCCACGTGTGATGGCAGCGGTGAATGAAAGGTGTTCAAAGTAGGGTAACGGCCCAAGTACACGACCTACCTATGGGTATACGACCATGGTGACTCCGCACGCCGAATTCCTAGCGCACCACTACCTGCTGTTGGCGGCGCCGGCGTTTCTGCCTGCGGTGATCGTCGTCGGGGTGGTCTTGTACATCGCGCTGCGCGACCGCAGGGAAGGCCGGAACACCCCGGGCGGCGGCAAGGACGCTTCCCATCCCGACACGTTCGACAAAGAGCGGGATTGACGCGCCCTGGATCCGGGCATTAAACAAACAATCACGACCCTACTTGGCAGTAATAAGCGGTTGACGGAATCGGATCCTCCGGGGCAGCCCGGCGCGGTTGGGAGGCACGACGATGCGGTCGAATGAACTGGTGATTGTTGCTGAGGCACCCGCGCGCGGCGCGGGGCTGAATCAGGTGATCGGGCTGTCGATCGCCGCGGTGGTGATCACCCTGCTATTGCTATGGGTGGGCTATGCCCATCGCACCCACCGCATTCATTGGTTGACGCGCGTCGCCGACAAAGTCGGCGATAAATTCCACCGGCCCGGCTGGGTCGCCCTGCCGGTTCTGGTGTTCACCACATCCATCATCTGCGCGCTGTTCGGTTTCATCTGGGACGTCAGCTGGCATATCGGCAACGGCCGCGACCCCGGGCCGCTGGCCAATCCGGCGCACTACTTCATCATCATCGGACTGTTCGGCATCTTCCTGGGCGGGATGACGGCGGTCGTGCTGCCGTTCGACCAGCCCGGCCCGGCGGCGGTGCGCATCACGCGAAACTGGCACGCACCCGTGGGCGGCGTGCTGATGGCCGGTTGCGGGCTGTACGCGATGGTCGGGTTCCCGCTCGACGACATCTGGCACCGCATCTTCGGCCAAGACGTAACCCTCTGGGGGCCAACGCATTTGATGATGATCGGCGGTGCCTGCTTTTCGCTGTTCGCGGTGCTGATGCTGGAACGCGAAGGTGAGGCCGCCGAAGGCGAGGATGTCTACCACGGCGTCTTCATCACCTTCCTGCGCTACCTGTCCTTCGGCGGGTTGTTCATCGGCTTATCGGTGTATCAGATCGAGTTTGACTTCGGCGTTCCACAATTCCGCCTGGTGTTCCAGCCCATGCTGATCGCCGGCGCGGCGGCTCTGACGGCGGTCGCCGCGCGCACCACCATGGGGCGGGGTGCGGCCCTGATCGCGGCCGTCTTCGCCATCGCCCTGCGTGGCGGGGTCGCCCTGCTGGTCGGGCCGATACTCGGAGCCCCGATCAACTGGTTCCCGCTCTACCTCGGCCCCGCTCTGGTGGTCGAGCTGATCGCGCTGACCCCGCTTTTCAAGCGCCCCGTCGTGTTTGGCGCCATCGCCGGCCTGGGCGTGGGGTCCGTCGGGCTGTTCCTGGAATCGCTGTGGATCTCGGCGGTCTACCACTACCCGTGGCCGACCAGCATGTGGGGTGAGGCCCTGGCGACGGCGGTGCCGGTGGCGATCCTGATGGGTATGTGCGGCGCCATGTTCGGCATGGTGCTCACCGGACAGCGCCTCCCGGGGCGCGCCATCGGCATCTCGGTGATCGTGGTGACGGTTTTGGTGATCGGCGGCGCGGTGGCCAACGGCCTGCACATCGTGGTGCCGGGCAAGAACAACGCCACCGTCACGCTGACCGATCTGCCCAGTGCACCGGGGCAGCGCATGGTGTCGGCCGACGTACAACTCCTACCCGCCGACATGGTCAGCGACCATCCGGACTGGCTGACGATCCTGTCCTGGCAGGGGCGCATGAATAACGACCGCGGCCTGGTCATCGACCGGCTCGCCAAGGTCGGGCCCGGGCACTACCGCTCCACCCAGCCGGTTCCGGTGTGGGGGGAATGGAAGACCCTGCTGCGAGTCCAGGACGGCCGCACAATGACGGCCGTGCCGATCTGGGAACCGGCGGACGCCGCCATTCCGGCCCCCGAGGTCCCCGCGCTGCCATCGAGCACGCGGCCGTTCGTCCTGGAAGTCACAATTCTGCAGCGCGAACGCGACCAGAACGCGCCGGCCTGGTTGTTTACCGCGGGCGGGATCGTGGTGCTGTTCCTGACGCTCATGGTGATCGGCGGCTTGACCTGGGGTGCCGGCCGGCTCAACAACTCCATCGCCGAGCCGGAACCGGTGGAGGACAAGCAGCCGGTCCCCCGGGCGGCCTGAGCCCATGACGGTTCGACGCACACTCATCGCAGCGTGGGCGGCGGCGCTGGTCTGCGGCCTGGTCGGCTGCGCCGGTTCGACCAGTAAGTCGCCGGCCGCACCGCTGATGATCGACGTGACCATCGCGAACGGGCAGGTCACCCCGACCAACGCCACGCTGCAGGCCACGGTGCATCAGCAGATCACCCTGCACGTGACCAGCGATGCCGCCGACGAGCTGCACGTGCATTCGACGCCGGACCACAAGTTCCAGGTCGCTGCCGCTCCCAACCAGACGTTCGGATTCGCCGTCGACGTTCCGGGCAACGTCGCGGTGGAGCTGCACCATCTGGACCGCACCATCGCAACGATCCAAGTGCAGTCGTGAGCTCCGCCGCCGCGGCGGTGGTGCTCGCGCACGGTCTCGGGGGGTCGGGTGACCTTCCGGTGCCCTACGCGTACGCAATGGTCGGCGCGGCATGGGCGCTGACCTTTACGTTCGCCCTGGTGGCGTTCGCGTGGCGGCAGCCGCGGTTCGATCCGCTCAAGCCGGGCCGGCCGTTGCCGACGGCGTTGACGACGTTCGTCGACTCCCGGGTGGCCCGGTGGTCGGTGGCCGCGGTGGCGCTGGTATTCGCGGCGTGGGTGGTGGCCGCCGGGGTGTGGGGTCCCGAATCGGAGTCCAACGCGCTGCTCGGTGCGTTCTACGTGCTGCTGTGGGTCGGGCTGATGGCGCTGTCGCTGGTCATCGGGCCGGTGTGGCGGGGGATCTCGCCGATGCGCACGGTGTATCTGCTGCTGCGTCGCGTCGTCCCGGAGCGCCTCGGCCGGCCCCGGCTGTCCTACCCCGAGGGCTGGGGCTATCGGCCCGCCGCGTTCGGCCTATTCGCCTTCGTCTGGATGGAGCTGGCCAGCCCGAACTCCGCTTCACTGCCGTGGGTCAGGACGTGGATAGCCGCCTACGCCGTGCTGATGCTGGTCGGCGCCTGGCTGTGCGGCCAGCGCTGGCTGGCCCGCGCCGACCCGTTCGGCGTGTACAGCATGGCCGTCTCCCGGCTCTCGCCGTTTCGGCGCAACCCGGAGACCGGAAAGATCGTTGTCGGAAACCCGCTCGACCATCTGCCGTCGCTGCCGGTGCGGCCGGGCGTCGTGGTGCTGCTGGCGGTGCTGCTCGGCTCGACGGCGTTCGACAGTTTCTCGTCGTCGCCGACGTGGCGCGGCTTCTCCGATCAGCTCACCCGTGAATTCGGCGCTCCCCCGACACTGGCGTCGTCGATACTTCGCACCGTCGGGCTGATCGTCTTCATTTGCGTTGTGGCAGTGACATTTTCACTTGCGGCACGCGCCACCGGCGGGGTCACCGCGGAGCGGCGCCGCGAATTGCCGGGCGAGATGGCGCATTCACTGATCCCGATCGTCGTCGGCTACATCTTCGCGCACTACCTGTCCTATCTGGTGGAGCGCGGACAGCAGGCGGTGTTCGCGCTGGCTGACCCGTTCGGCCACGGGTGGAATCTGCTCGGCCTGGCGCATCTGCACGTGGCCTACGTCTTGTCCATGCACCCGCCGGTGCTGGCCGCGATCAAGGTGACCTGCGTGGTCACCGGGCACATCGTCGCGGTGATCGCGGCCCACGACAAAGCCCTGCGGCTGCTGCCCGCCGGGCATCAGCTCACCGGCCAGCTGACGATGATGCTGGTGATGGTCGGCTACACCTTCACCGGTTTGTATTTGCTCTTCGGGGGGTAGGCGTCGGGGCGTGCGCTTCCTGACGCCATCGCGAGAAGCGGCGCCGTGGCGCCGCGCCCGGCTACGCCGCGCTTGCGATCGCCACTAGGAAATCGGATGCTCGAGCTTCTTGTTGCCGTCCCAGCGGCGCAAACCCGCGAAGCTGCCGTCGATCTGGGCGGGCCGGCCCGCGATGCGCAGCGCCCGCCCGAGTTGCGCGCCGCCGACGCGCCGGGCCATCGTGACGTGCGCGGTCCACTGACCGGGCAGGCTGTTGGGCATCGGACCGGGCGACATATACGGCCCGCACACCCCGTGCACCTGGGCGTGCAGGGCCAACAGCTCGCCCGTCGGCACCACCAGCCGCGCGAAAACCGGGCTGGCGCGGCCGAATAACACTGGCGCGCCGATGATGCAGCGCAGCGGCAGCCGCTCGCTCAGCGGGCTCAGCAGCTCGTCGACGTCGGGGGCGATGCCTTCGGCCACGGCCAGCGTCACGTGCGGCCGGCTGGCCGGTGCCTGACTGGGAATTCCGACCGCGGCCAACGCTTCCCAGATGTTCCGGATCGTCGACTCGGTGTCGCGGTCGAAGACCAGCTCGATGGAGTGGACCATCAGCCCACCAGCGAGGTGACCCAGTCGCGGTCGAACGCCTGGGCACACAGGGCCGCGAACTCGGCGGCATCCAGCGACGCCGCAGCTTCCGGGAGCACGGCGCGGATCGGGGCCAGCCGGGCCAGGGCGGGCCGGTTCGTCGCCTCCACCACCCCGGGCTGCCGGGGCCAGCTGCCGATGACTAGACCCGCGCATGAAAGATTCTGTGCGGCAATGGATTCCAGGGTCAGCGCGGTGTGGTTGAGGGTGCCCAGCGACGGGCCGACCACCACCAGCACCGCCGCGCCCAGCGCGACGGCGAGATCGCGGGCGGTGACACCGTTTTCGCCGAGTTCGACCAGCAGTCCCCCGGCGCCCTCGACCAGCGTCAGCCGACCCGGGCGGTCCAGCTCCCCGATGAGCGCCAGTAGCTGCTCGCGGGTGGGCAACGGCATCCCGGCCGCCTCGGCGGCGGCCACCGGCGCCAACGGCAGCGGATAACGGCCGAACCCGGCCAGCTCGGTCACCCCCGACAGCCGCGCCACCTCGGCGAGGTCGTCGTCTCCGGCGTCGATGCCGGTCTGGACCGGTTTGCAGACCGCCACGTCGAGGCCGGCCTGACGGGCGTGGCAGGCCAGCGCGGCCGTGGCGACCGTCTTGCCGACCCCGGTGTCGGTGCCCGTGACGACCAGAACCGTCACCGGCGCGCCTCAACCCAGCTTGGCGAGCACATCGGTGAGCACCCGGCGCGCGACCTCCAGCTCGGCGTCGTCCAGCGACGCGCGCGCGGTCAGCCGCAGCCGCGACGTCCCGGCGGGCACGGTCGGGGGCCGGAAGCATCCCACCCGCACGCCGGCGTCCAGGCAGGCCGTCGCGGCTGCCACCGCCAGCTCCGGGTCGCCCAGGATCACCGACACCACCGCCGACTGCGGCGTCTCGGGCACGCCGCAGACCTCGGCCAGGAAGGCGGCGTGGCGCAGAACCGCGTCCGCCCGCCACGGCTCGGACCGCAGCACCGTCAGCGCGGCCCGCGCGGCGCCCACGGCCGCCGGGGCCAGGCCGGTGTCGAAGATGAACGTGCGCGCCGCGTCGATCAGATGGGCACGCACCGACGCCGGCCCGAGCACCGCGCCGCCCTGGCTGCCCAGCGCCTTGGACAACGTGGTGGTCATGACCACGTCGGGCGCACCGGCCAGCCCGGCCTCGTCCAGCAGCCCGCGGCCGCCGCCGCGCACGCCCAGGCCGTGCGCCTCGTCGACGATGAGCAGGGCGCGATGCCGGCGGCACACCTCGTGGAGTTCCCGCAGCGGCGCCAGCGCGCCGTCGGTGGAAAACACCGACTCGGTGATGACGACCGCGCGCTCCTCGTCGCGGGCCTGCAGCGCCGCCTCCACGGCACCGACGTCGCGATGCGGCGTCACCGCCACCCGCGCCCGCGACAGCCGGCAGGCGTCCACCAGCGACGCGTGCGAGTACTCGTCGGACACCAGCAGCGAACCCCGGCCCGACAGGCCGACGACCGCGCCCAGGTTGGCCGCGTAGCCGGACGAGAACAGCAGCCCGGAGGCGGCGCCGACGTAGTCGGCCAGCTCGGACTCGAACTGCTGGTGTAGCTCGGTGTCGCCGGTGACCAGGCGGGACCCGGTCGCCCCCGCGCCCCACATGCGCAGCGCGGTGACCCCGCCGTCGATCACGTCGGGGTGTTGGGATAGCCCGAGGTAGTCGTTGGAGGCCAGGTCCAGCTCGGTGGCCACGGCGGGGCGCGGGCGCAGTGAGCGGCGCAGTCCGGCCTCGCGGCGCTGCCGTTCCACCGCTTCCAGCCAGGCCAGCGGGGAAACCTCGATCGGTGCCTTCATCGGCGTTCAGCCTAGTGGCGACCGCCAGCGCGGCGAAGCCGGGCGCAGCGGGTCGTCAACGATGGCCGACGTGGCGACCGCCAGCGCGGCGAAGCCGGGCGCAGCGGGTCGTCACCGCTGGGCGACGTGGCGGGCGACCTGCACCATCGCCGAGGTGATCTGGTCGATCTCGGCGGGCGTGCAGATGTAGGGCGGCATCGCGTAGACCAGGTTGCGGAACGGGCGCAGCCAGACGCCGTTGTCCAGCGCCGCCGGGGTGGCGACGGCCAGGTCGACGGGGTGCTCGCACTCGATGACGCCGATGGCGCCGCACACCCGCACGTCGCTGACCCCGGACAGCGCCCGGGCCGGCTCGAGTCCGGTCGCCAGGCCGGCGCCGATCTCGCCGACCCGCGCCCGCCAGTCCTGCCCGAGTAGCACTTCGACGCTGGCCACCGACACCGCGCAGGCCAGCGCGTTGGCCATGAACGTGGGGCCGTGCATCAGCGCTCCGGCCTCACCCGCGCTGATGGTGTGGGCGATGTCGGTCGTGCACAGGGTCGCGGCCAGGGTCAGATATCCCCCGGTCAGCGCCTTCCCGACGCACATGATGTCCGGGCTCACGCCGGCGTGGTCGGCGGCGAAGAGCTCGCCGGTGCGCCCGAACCCGGTGGCGATCTCGTCGAAGATCAGCAGCACGTCGTGTCGCCGGCAGATGTCACGCAGGTCGCGCAGGTATTGCGGGTCGTGAAAGCGCATGCCGCCGGCGCCCTGCACGACCGGCTCGACGACGACCGCGGCCAGCTCGGCCGCGCCCCGGGCCAGCTGTTCCTCGAACGCCGCGCTGTAGGCGGGGTCGTAGTCGCGGGGCACCTGCGGGGCGAACACCTGCCGGGCCAGGATGTCGGTCCACAGCGAGTGCATGCCGCCGTCGGGGTCGCAGATGCTCATCGGCGTGAAGGTGTCGCCGTGGTAGCCGCCGCGCCAGGTCATCAGCCGGTGCTTGCCGGGCCGGTTGCGGCTGCGCCAGTACTGCAGCGCCATCTTCACCGCCACCTCCACAGACACCGACCCGGAGTCGCTGAAGAAGACCGTGTCCAGCCCGGCCGGGGTGATGTCCACCAGCAGCTGGGCCAGTCGCGCTGCGGGTTCGTGGGTCAGGCCGCCGAACATGACGTGGTTCATCGCGCCGAGCTGGGCCGTCAGCGCCGCATCCAGCACCGGGTGGCCGTGGCCGTGGATCGCGGTCCACCAAGAGCTCATCGCGTCGAGCGCCTCGACCGGCGTGCCGTCGCGGATCAGGGTGAGCCACGCGCCGCGGGCGCCGACGGCCACCGCGGGGGCGACGGACTCGGCGCCGATGGTGCTGTAGGGATGCCACAGGTGCGCGGCGTCGATCGCGCTGATCTGCTCGGGCGTCAGCCCGGCCTTGGCCGCGGGCATAGTGATCGAGGGTAAAGCAGCCGATTCGCGCAAAACTCCGACGTCGGGAAGCATGGGACATCATGGCCACGCCGCAGCAGTCCGACAGCGCAGCGCCGGGACCCGAGGCGGAGCCGGCGCAGGGGCCCGGCTGGTCGAGGGATACGCACTACCCGCTGGTGGACTACGACGACGAGGCCCCCCGGGTGATTCGGGTGCGGCTGGCGCCATGGGACGTCGTCTGCACCGTCGTGCTGTTGATCCTGCTCGCGGTGCTGGCCACGGCGACGACCTGGCCGACGCGGCTTTTCGGCTTCCTGGCGAACGTCTGCGAGGACGAAACCTGCGGGCCGGTGCCCTACGGGCTGGACCTGTACATCCACCCGGTGGTGTGGGGCGGTATCGGTGCGGCCATAGCCGCGGCCATCATCGGACCGGTCATATCGGTCCTGAAGGGCTGGTACATGTCCTTCTGGCCGGTTCTGGCGCTGGCGCTGGTCATGGTCAGCTCGGTGGCCGGGTCGCTGCTGACCATGTTCAGCGAACGCTACTGGCTCTGATCGCCCCGCCGCCGGCGCCCGGCGGACGTGCGATTTCGTAGCCGACTGAGACCGAAATCACAACTGCGCATACGAGATTCGGCGCGGCAGTCACCGTCCGGTCACGGTACGACAAAAAATCCCGCGTGGGCCTGGCGGCTACCAAAATCTGTTGTCAAAGTGGCTTGTGTGACTGATGTGAATACAGCGGCCTGACCGCCTATTCACTTCGCAAGTGCCATGGACGGCGTCCGGCCCCAGCGTGGGGGCCCTCGCTTGGTCCATGAACCGGGGGCGGACGCGCGAGGTCACCGCGTCGAGGCCCATTGAGCGCCTGAGAGGCCACGAACAATGAAACGCATCTACGCCTTCGCGATCGGTTTGGCCCTGCTCGGGGCGCCGATGGTGGTTCCCACCATCGCGACCGCCGACCCGGGCGCCAGGTCGATGGACTATCAGCAGGCCACCGACGTGGTGATAGCCCGCGGTCTGTCGCAGCGCGGTGTGCCGTTCTCCTGGGCCGGTGGCGGCATCAACGGCCCCACCCGCGGCACCGGCACCGGCATCAACACCGTCGGTTTCGACGCCTCCGGGCTGATGCAGTACGCGTACGCCGGCGCCGGCATCAAGCTGCCGCGGTCGTCGGGCGCGATCTACCGCGTCGGCCAGAAGATCGTCCCCCAGCAGGCCCGCAAGGGTGACCTGATCTTCTACGGCCCCGAGGGCACGCAGAGCGTCGCGATGTACCTGGGCAACAACCAGATGCTCGAGGTCGGCGACGTGGTGCAGGTCTCGCCGGTGCGCACCAACGGCATGACGCCCTACATGGTCCGGATTCTCGGGGCCTCCGCGCCGGCGCAGCAGGCGCCGCAGCAGCTGCCCACCCAGCAGGCCCCGCTGCAGCAGACGCCGCAACAGCTGCCCACCCAGCAGACACCGCAGCAACTGCCCACCCAGCAGGCCCCGCTGCAGCAGTCGCCGTACCAGCAGACGCCGCAGCAGCTGCCCGCTCAGCAGGCGCCGTTGCAGCAGGTTCCGACCCAGCAGGCCCCGCTGCAGCAGTCGCCGTTCCAGCAAGCGCCCGTCCAGCAACTGCCGACCCAGCAGACGCCGTTGCAGCCGACCGGCGCGGGCATCGGCAGGTAGTTTCCCCGGTCGATCCTCGGCCGTCCGACGCCCGCCACTCGCTCCCCCGCCGCCCGGCGCGGATGCTCTCCCGACCCGGCTGAGCAGCCTCGCCGCAGCGAGCTGTCGGGAGCGGGTGGCGGGTTTTCGGTAAATTAGCTGTCGATCATGCAGACCCCGCCCCCCTCTCCCGCACCGGACGCCACCACCGATCCGGGGGCCACGGGGGTGCGCAAGGCGGGGTCGCAGGGGTTCTATCGCTACGACCTCGACGGGCTGCGCGGCATCGCGATCGCGTTGGTCGCCGTCTTCCACATCTGGTTCGGCCGCGTCTCCGGCGGCGTGGACGTGTTCCTGGCGCTGTCCGGATTCTTCTTCGGCGGCAAGGTGATTCGCGCCGCGCTGAACCCGGCCGTGACGCTGTCGCCGGCATCCGAGGTGGTCCGGCTCATCCGCCGCCTGGTTCCCGCGCTCGTCGTGGTGCTGGCCGGTTGCGCGGTGCTGACCATCCTGGTTCAACCGGAGACCCGCTGGGAGACGTTCGCCGACCAAAGCCTCGCCAGCCTCGGCTATTACCAGAACTGGGAGCTGGCCAACACCGCCTCGGACTACCTGCGGGCGGGCGAAGCCGTCAGCCCGCTGCAGCACATCTGGTCGATGTCGGTGCAGGGCCAGTTCTACGTCAGCTTCCTGGTGTTGATCGCGGGGTTGGCCTACCTGCTCCGGCGCCGGCTGGGCGCCCGGCTGCGGACCTTGTTCCTGATCGTGCTGACCGCGTTGACGGTGGCCTCGTTCGTCTACGCGCTCATCGCGCACCAGCAGGACCAGGCGGCCGCCTACTACAACACCTTCGCGCGGGGCTGGGAGTTGTTGCTGGGCGCGTTGGTCGGCGCGCTGGTGAGCCGGGTCCGCTGGCCCATGTGGCTGCGGACGGTGGTGGCCACCGTCGCGCTCGGCGCGGTGCTGTCCTGCGGCGCGCTGATCGACGGCGTGCAGGAGTTCCCCGGCCCGTGGGCGCTGGTACCGGTGGGTGCCGCCATGCTGCTGATCCTCGTCGGGGCCAACCTGCAGGCCGGCCGGTTGCCGCTGCCCAACCGGATCCTGGCGACGCGCCCACTGGTGGAGCTGGGCGCCATGGCGTATGCGCTGTACCTCTGGCACTGGCCGCTGCTGATCTTCTGGCTGTCCTACAGCGGCCACAAGCACGCCAACTTCATCGAAGGCGCGGTGCTGCTGCTGGTGTCCGGTGTGCTGGCCTATCTGACCAACCGACTCGTCGAGGACCCGTTGCGCTACCGCGCATCCTCGAAGCCTCCGGCGCCGGCGCCAACGCCGACCAGGCCGTGGCCGACGCGCCTGGCCCGGCCGACGATGGCGCTGGGATCGGCCGTCGTGCTGCTGGGCGTGACGCTGACCGCGACCTCATTCACCTGGCGTCAGCACGTCACCGTCCTACGGTCGGCCGGCAAGGAGCTCAGCGTCCTCAACCCACAGGACTATCCCGGCGCGCGTGCGCTGACCGAGCGCTTGCGGGTGCCCGCGCTGCCGATGCGGCCCTCAGTCTTGGAGGTCAAACAGGACCTGCCCGCCACCACCCGGGCCGGCTGCATCAGCGACTTCGTCAACCCCGCGGTCGTCACCTGCACCTACGGCGATGTGGCCGCCGACCGGACCATCGCGCTGGCCGGCGGGTCACACGCCGAGCACTGGCTGCCCGCGCTGGACATCCTGGGCAAGACGCGCCACTTCAAGGTCGTGACGTATCTGAAGATGGGCTGCCCGCTGTCGACCGAGCAGGTCCCGCTGATCATGGGCAACAACGCCCCCTACCCGCAGTGCCGCGAGTGGGTGCAACGCACGATGACCAAATTGGTCACCGACCGGCCCGACTACGTCTTCACCACGACCACCCGGCCGTGGAATATCAAGAGCGGCGACGTCATGCCCGCCACCTATATCGGCATCTGGCAGACGTTGTCCGACAACAACATTCCGATTCTCGGCATGCGAGACACCCCGTGGCTGGTGAAGAACGGACAACCGTTCGACCCGGCGGACTGCCTGGCCAAACGGGGCGGCACCGCGCAGTCATGCGCAATCAAGCGTTCCGACCTGCTCTCGGACCGCAATCAAACGCTCGATTTCGTCGGACAGTTCCCGCAGCTCAAGGTGCTCGACATGTCGGACGCGATCTGCCGCACCGACGTGTGCCGTCCGGTCGAGGGAAACATCCTGATCTACCACGGCGCCCACCACCTGACCCCCACCTACGTGCGGTCGATGACACCCGAATTGGGCCGCCAGATCGCCGAGGCCACCGGCTGGTGGTGACCCGCCTTACTCCTGGCCGCTTAGCCGAGTGAGCGCAACCGGACGCGGATAAGGTCGATAGGTGTCAACCAACAGTCCCGCTTCAGAAGCAGGCGGCAACCACCAACCCAAGCTCGCCACCGTCTGGCCGGGAAACCCGTATCCGCTCGGCGCCTCCTACGACGGCGCGGGGACCAACTTCTCGTTGTTCTCCGAAATCGCCGAGAAGGTCGAATTGTGCCTGATCGACCATCACGGCAGCGAGTCACGGATTCCCTTGGAAGAGGTGGACGGATTCGTCTGGCACGCCTACCTGCCGAACATCACCCCCGGCCAGCGCTACGGCTTCCGGGTCTACGGCCCGTTCGACCCGGCGGCCGGTCACCGCTGTGACCCCAGCAAGCTGCTGCTCGACCCGTACGGCAAGGCTTTTCACGGCGACTTCACGTTCGGCCAGGCGCTGTTCTCCTACGACATGAAGGCGGTCGACCCGGACGGGCCCAACGCCGACGGCGCCGACCCGGGGACTCCGCCCATGGTCGATTCGCTGGGCCACACCATGAACAGCGTGGTGAGCAACCCGTTCTTCGACTGGGGATCGGACCGCGCACCGCTGACCCCGTACCACGAGACCGTCATCTACGAAGCACACGTCAAGGGGATGACGCAGACCCATCCCAGCGTCCCCGCGGAGCTTCGGGGCACCTATGCCGGCCTGGCCCACCCCGCGATCATCGACCACCTCAAGTCGCTGCGGGTCACGGCCATCGAGCTGATGCCGGTACACCAGTTCATGCACGACTCGCGACTGCTGGACCTGGGCCTGCGAAACTACTGGGGCTACAACACTTTTGGGTATTTCGCCCCGCACAACCAGTACGCGGCCAACCGCGCGTCCAGCGTCGCCGAGTTCAAATCCATGGTGCGCAGCTTCCACGAAGCCGGCATCGAGGTGATCCTCGACGTGGTCTACAACCACACGGCCGAGGGCAACCACCTCGGGCCGACCATCAATTTCCGCGGCATCGACAACGCCGCGTACTACCGGCTCGTCGACACCGACCTGCGGTTATACAAGGACTACACCGGCACCGGGAACAGCCTGAACCCGCGCCACCCGCACGTGCTGCAGCTCATCATGGACTCGCTGCGCTACTGGGTGACCGAGATGCACGTGGACGGGTTCCGCTTCGACCTGGCAGCCACGCTGGCCCGCGAACTGCACGACGTCGACCGATTGAGCGCGTTCTTCGATCTGGTGCAGCAGGATCCGATCGTCAGCCAGGTCAAACTGATCGCCGAACCGTGGGACGTCGGCGAGGGCGGCTACCAAGTCGGAAATTTCCCGGGTTTGTGGACCGAGTGGAACGGGAAGTATCGCGATACTGTGCGCGATTACTGGCGGGGCGAGCCCGCAACCCTGGGCGAGTTCGCTTCCCGGCTGACCGGGTCGTCGGACCTCTACGAGGCGACCGGTCGTCGCCCCAGCGCCAGCATCAACTTCGTCACCGCGCACGACGGATTCACGCTCAACGACCTGGTGTCCTACAACGAAAAACACAACATGGCCAACGGGGAGGACAACCGGGACGGGGAAAGCTACAACCGATCGTGGAACTGTGGCGTCGAGGGCCCCACCGACGACCCCGACATCACCGAGCTGCGCTGCCGCCAGATGCGCAACTTCTGGGCGACGCTGATGCTCAGTCAGGGCACGCCGATGATCGCCCACGGTGACGAGTTCGGGCGTACGCAGAACGGCAACAACAACGTGTACTGCCAGGACTCCGAATTATCTTGGATGGACTGGTCTTTGGTCGACAAGAATGCCGACCTGCTCGCGTTCGCCCGCAGGGTGAGCACGTTGCGCAAGCGGCATCCGGTGTTCCGGCGGCGCCGGTTCTTCGAGGGTGAGCCGATCCGGACCGGCGACGAGGTGCGCGACATCGCCTGGCTGAATCCGAGTAGCCGCGAGATGACGCACGAGGACTGGGGCGAAAGCATTCACAAGTGTGTGGCGGTGTTCCTCAACGGCGAGGCCATCAGCGCACCCAACGCACGCGGTGAACGGGTCGTCGACGACTCGTTCCTGTTGTGTTTCAACGCCGGTGAAGACCCGGTGGAGTTCGTGACGCCGAACACCGACTATGCGAAAGAGTGGACCGTGGAACTGGACACCAACGAACCGACGGGCCGCAAAGAGGGAGCCGACCAGGTGGTGACCGCCGAGGAGAAGGTGTCGCTGCCGTCGCGTTCACTGCTGGTATTGCGTAAGACGCACTGACACATGGCTTTACCTGTCATCTCCACCTACCGATTGCAGCTGCGTGGTGAATCCAGCGGGTTCGCGTTCACCTTCGCCGACGCGGAAAACCTGCTCGACTACCTGAACGACCTCGGGGTGTCGCACCTGTATTTGTCTCCGATCATGACCGCGACCGCGGGGTCGAGCCACGGCTACGACGTCACCGACCCCACGACGGTGTCACCCGAGATCGGCGGCCGAGAGGGTCTGGCGCGACTGTCGGCGGCGGCCCGGGAGCGCGGCATGGGACTGATCGTGGACATCGTGCCCAACCATGTGGGCATCGACCAGCCCCGGCAGAACCCCTGGTGGTGGGATGTCCTTCAGAACGGCCGTTCTTCGCCCTACGCAACGTATTTCGACATCGACTGGGACCTCGACGACGACGGCCGCATCGTGTTGCCGGTGCTGGGCTCCGACGACGACGCCGCCGGCCTCACCGTCGACGGGGACCTGTTGCGCCTGGGCGATCTGGCGTTCCCGATCGCGCCCGGCACCGCGGAGGGCAGTGGCCCCGAGGTGCACGACCGTCAGCACTACCGGCTGGTGGGCTGGCGCAACGGCGTCTGCGGCTACCGTCGGTTCTTCTCGATCACCTCGCTCGCGGGGCTGCGCCAGGAGGATCGCGCGGTCTTCGATGCCACACACGCCGAAGTCGGGCGGTGGTTCGCCGAGGGCCTGGTCGACGGCATCCGCATCGACCACCCCGACGGGCTTTCCGACCCGTGTGGATACCTGGCATGGCTGCGCGAGCTGACCGGGCCGGAGGCCTGGATCGTGATCGAGAAGATCCTGGCCGTCGACGAGGCGCTCGAGCCCACCCTGCCCATCGGCGGCACCACCGGTTACGACGTGCTGCGCGAAACCGGTGGCGTCCTGGTGGATCCGAAGGGCGCCCCGGCGCTGACCGCGCTGGTTAACTCCGCCGGCGTGGACTACCAGGCGATGCCGGACATGCTGGTGGACCTCAAGATCCGCGCGGCCACCGACACGTTGGCCAGTGAGCTGCGCCGACTGCGCCGCAGCATCGTGGCCGCCGCCGGCGCCGACCACCCGCAGCTGCCCGAGGCGGTGGCCGCGCTGCTCACCCATATCGGGGTGTACCGCTGCGACTACCCCGGCCTGGTCGCGCTGCTGCCCACCGCGCTGGCCGAAACCCAGATGGCCGCACCGGAGTTGGGCCCCGCGCTGCAGGTGCTGGCCGCGGCGCTGGCCCGCGGCGGTGAGCCGGCCACCCGGCTGCAGCAGCTGTGCGGCGCCGTCACCGCCAAGGCCGTCGAGGACTGCTTGTTCTACCGTGACGCCCGCCTGGTTTCGCTCAACGAGGTGGGCGGCGAGCCGCACCGCTTCGGTGTCGGCGCGGCCGAATTCCATCACAGCGCCGCCACCCGGGCCCGGTTGTGGCCGCAGACCATGACCACGCTGACCACCCATGACACCAAGCGCGGCGAGGACGTGCGCGCCCGCATCTCGGTGCTGTCCCAGGTGCCGTCGCTGTGGACCGAATTCCTCGCGCGCTGGGAGATCGCCGCGCCCTCCCCCGATCCGGCGACCGGACAGTTCCTGTGGCAGAACATCTTCGGCGTGTGGCCGGTCAACGGCGAGGTCACCGAGGCGCTGCGCGACCGGCTGCACGCCTACACCGAGAAGGCCATCCGGGAAGCGTCCTGGCACACCTCGTGGAACGACCCGGACGCCGACTTCGAGGACGCGGTGCACCGGTGGCTGGACACCGTGCTCGACGGCCCGGTGGCCGGCCAGCTGACCGAGCTTGTCGCCCAACTCAATCCGCACGCCGCCAGTGACGCGCTGGCCCAGAAGCTGCTGGCGCTGACCGTGCCCGGGATCCCGGACGTGTATCAGGGCACCGAGCTGTGGGACGACAGCCTGGTCGACCCGGACAACCGCCGGGCCGTCGACTACGCCGCCCGGCGCGCCGCCCTGCAGGCGCTGGAGCATCCGAAAATCCGGGTCGTCACCACCGCACTTCGCGTGCGCCGCGGCCATCCGGACACCTTCCTGCACGGCGACTACGTCCCGGTGCTGGCCAACGGCGACGCCGCCGATCACGTGCTGGCCTTCCGCCGGGGCGAGGATATCGTGGTGGCGGTGACCCGGTGGACCGTGCGGCTGACCGAAACAGGCTGGGGTAACACTGTTTTGCCGCTCCCGGACGGTACCTGGAAGGACGCGCTCACCGGGGTGATCGCCGACGGCCCGATGTCGGCCGCCCAATTGTTCGCCGATCTGCCGGTGGTTCTGCTGGAGCGCCACCATGACTGAGTTCCGGGTCTGGGCACCCAAACCCGCGCGCGTTCGGCTCGACGTCGACGGCCGGGCGCACGCCATGACGCGCTCGAACGACGGTTGGTGGCATGCGAGCGTGGACACCGCGCCGGACGCCCGCTACGGCTATCTGCTCGACGACGACCCCGCCGTGCTGCCCGACCCGCGGTCGGCCCGCCAGCCCGAAGGGGTGCATGCCCGCTCGCAGTTGTGGGATCCGGCCACCGCCGTGTGGACCGACACCGGGTGGGCCGGCCGCGCGGTCGAGGGTGCGGTGATCTACGAGCTGCACCTGGGCACGTTCACCGAGGCCGGCACCTTCGACGCCGCCATCGAGAAGCTGGACTATCTGGTCGATCTCGGCGTGGACTTCGTCGAGTTGATGCCGGTGAATTCCTTTGCCGGCACTCATGGTTGGGGATACGACGGCGTGCTGTGGTACAGCGTGCACGAACCCTACGGCGGCCCCGACGGGCTGGTCCGCTTCGTCGACGCCTGCCACGCGAAGGGTTTGGGGGTGCTGATCGACGCGGTCTTCAACCACCTCGGCCCGTCGGGCAACTACCTGCCGCGATACGGCCCCTACCTGTCGTCGGCGAGCAACCCGTGGGGCGAGGGCATCAACATCGCCGACGCCGATTCCGACGAGGTGCGCCGCTACATCATCGGGTGCGCGCTGCGCTGGATGCGCGATTTTCACGCCGACGGCCTGCGATTGGACGCGGTGCATGCGCTGGTAGACACCACCGCGATCCACATCCTCGAAGAGCTCGCCACCGAAACAGACTGGCTGGCACAGCAATTGGGGCGTCCGCTGTCGCTGATCGCCGAGAGCGACCTGAACGACCCGCGGCTGATCACCCCGCGCGATCGGGGCGGCTACGGCCTGACCGGACAATGGGCCGACGACATTCATCACGCCATCCACACCGCGGTGTCCGGCGAGCGCCAGGGCTACTACGGTGACTTCGGCAGCCTGGCCACCCTGGCGCAGACGCTGCGCCACGGCTTCTTCCACGCCGCCACCTATTCGTCGTTCCGGCATCGCCGCCACGGACGGCCGCTGGACACCAGCGAGAAGTCCGGCATCCCGGCCACCCGGCTGGTCGCCTACACCTGCACGCACGATCAGGTCGGCAATCGCGCCCTGGGAGATCGCCCGTCGCAGAACCTGACCGGCGGCCAGCTGGCCATCAAGGCCGCGCTCGTGCTCGGATCTCCCTACACCACCATGCTTTTCATGGGTGAGGAATACGGAGCCTCCACCCCGTTCCAGTTCTTCAGCTCGCACCCCGAACCCGAGCTGGCGCGGGCGACGGCCGAAGGACGCAAGGCCGAGTTCGCCGAACACGGTTGGGACGCCGACGAGATCCCCGACCCGCAGGATCCCGAGACGTTCGCGCGCTCCAAACTGGCCTGGGCCGAGGTCGAGACCGGCGAGCACGCGCGGCTGCTCCGCCTGTATCGCGACCTGATCGCGTTGCGGCGCAACCACCCCGACATGGCCGATCCCTGGCTGGAACACCTCGCGGTCGACTACGACGAGGACGAACGCTGGATCAGCGTGTCTCGTGGCCGGTTGCGCATCGTGTGCAACCTGGGCGCCGAGCAGGTGACGGTCCCGGTCAGCGGCGAGGTGGTGCTGGCCTGGGACGAGCCGGCCGTCGGCGCCGACGGCACTGTGCTACAAGGCCATTCGTTCGCCATCCTGTCGGTCTGAGCGGCCTGTGGATAACTGAATAGCGGCAGAGCGGGCTCACCCCCGATGATGCCGCCATGAGTCAATCTGAATTCGGTCACCCGTTGCGGCGGCGGATCTGTCTGCGCAAGCCGACCCGCCGCGCCACCGATCCGGCGCCGGGCCGGCGCACCGTGCGTCACGACATGCCGCCGTATCCCAGCGTCGAGCTCCTGTGGCGCGGCCCCGGGCCCGGCGCCAGCGACGACGACGAGGGCGCTTGAGCTGCGGCTACACGATGGCCCGCCCGGCCGGATGCACCGCCCGGGCGACCGTGTCGGCGAGTGGATCGATCTCGTCGGGCGTCACGTCAGAGATCGTGATGCGGATGCCCGGCGGCGTGTTCATCCGGAACCGGCTGCCCGGTGCCGCCGCCCAGCCCGCGCCGAGCAGCCGGGATATCGCGACGGCCTCGTCGGGAACCGGCACCCACACGTTGAGCCCCGAGCGGCCGTGAGCCGGTAGACCGCGTTCGGTCAGGGCGTCGCAGAGCCGTTGGCGGCGGTCGGAATAGTGCCGCTCGGCCGTCGCGACCAGGTCCCCGGCCGCCTGGTCGGACCACAGGTCGACGGCGAGCCGCTGCAGGAAGTGGCTCACCCAGCCCGGCCCCAGCCGCAACCGGCCGTGCACGCGCTCGACGGTGCGGTGGTCCCCGGCGAGGACGGCCACCCGCAGATCGGGGCCGTACGCCTTGGACGCCGAGCGGACGAACGCCCAGTGCGCGGTGCACCCGGCCAGGGTATGCAGCGGTGCCCCGGAGATGCCCGCGCAGTGGTCGTCTTCGACCAGCAGCACATCCTCGGGCCGCCGCGCCAACAGCGGACGCAGCGACTCGGCGCGTTCCGCCGAAAGCGCGGCGCCCGTAGGGTTTTGGGCGCGGTTGGTGAGCACCAGCGCACGCACCCCGCTCGCCAACGCCTGGGCCAGGTCGTCGGGCACGGGGCCGTCGTCGTCGAGCCGCACCGGCTCGGCCGAAAGCCCAAGTGCGGCAAGGAGATCGAGGAGGTTGGCCCAGCCCGGGTCCTCGACGGCGACGCGATCGCCCGGGCGCAGATGTGCGGTGAGCGCGCGCTCGATGCCGTCCAGCGCGCCGCTGGTCACGGCCAGGTGATCGGCGGGGATCCCGTCCACGACCAGCGCGCGGCGGGCGAATTCCTCCAGCGCCGGCGACAGGGCCGGCTCGCCGTAGAGCACGGGATGGCCGGCGCCCGGGCCGACCAGCGAGGCGCGGGCGATGGGCAACAGGTCCGGGTGCGGGTTGCCGGTCGACAGGTCGCGCACGCCCGCCGGCACGTCGAGGCCGAGCAGCGAGCGCGGGGTGGTCGCCGGGCGATGGCGCACGCGGGTGCCGCGTCGGCCGGCGGTCTCGACGGCCCCGCGATGACGCAGCAGGCGGTAGGCAGCGGCGGCGGTGTTCGCGTTCACGCCGAGCCGGGCGGCCAGCTCGCGCACCGGCGGGAGCGCTTCTCCCGGCGCCAGGGAGCCGGCCGAGATCGCCGCTTCGATGCTGGCGGCTATGGATTCGGCCCCAGACCCGGTTATCATGCTTTGTACTGGCACGCAATACATTATGTACTAGAACAAATTAGAGAGCAATCTTGTGGACACCGCATACCAGCCGACGGCACGCACCACCCCGACCCGCTACAGGGAGCGCGCCCACTACGACCGCCGCACCATTCACGACATCCTCGACGAGGCGCTGATCTGCCATCTGGGCTACTCGAGCGCCGGTCGGCCGGTTGTCTTGCCCACCACGCATGCTCGGCTCGACGAAGCGCTCTACCTGCACGGTTCGACGGGCGGCGGTCCGTTGCTGGCGGCCAAGGCGGCCCAGGCGTCGGGGTCGGGCCTGCCGGTCTGCGTCACCATCACCCTCGTCGACGGGCTGGTGCTGGCCCGGTCGGCGATGCACCACTCGGTGAACTTCCGCTCGGTGGTCGTGGTGGGTGACGCGCGCGTCGTCGACGATCCGGCGGAGAAGTCGCGCGCGCTGAGCTGCCTGCTCGACCACATCGCGCCGGGACGCGCCGCCGACTGCAGGGCACCCGATGCCCGCGAGCTCGCCGCGACCGGGGTGCTCGCGCTCGACCTCGTCGAGGTGTCGGCGAAGGTGCGCAGCGGTCCCCCGGCCGACGACCCGCAGGACCTCCCGCTGCCCCACTGGGCGGGCGTCGTGCCGCTGAGCCTGACGGCCGGACCGCCGGTCCCGGCCGACGACCTCGACCCCGGGGTCGCGCTGCCGCGCTACCTGGCGGGCTAGAGCAGCAGGTACCGGTAGGCCGGCGAGCCCGGTTTCAGGCTTTCGACGTGCAGCTCCGTCGCACGCATCCGGTGCAGCAGGCCGTCCAGGTCGGCCGAGGACCCCAGCTGAATGCCGACCAGCGCCTCGCCGGTCTCCCGGTTGTTGCGCTTGACGTACTCGAACAGAGTGATGTCGTCGTCCGGCCCGAGCACCGTGTCGAGGAAGCGGCGCAGCGCGCCGGGCTCCTGCGGAAAGTCCACCAGGAAGTAATGCTTGAGGCCGAGGTGGACCAGCGAGCGCTCGAGCACTTCGCCGTAGCGCGAGACGTCGTTATTGCCGCCCGAAATCAAGCACACCACAGTGGATCCCGGCTCGATGTCGACGTCCAGCAATCCGGTGACGGACAGCGCGCCCGCGGGCTCGGCGATGATGCCCTCGTTCTGATAGAGGCCGAGCATCGCGGTGCAGACGGCTCCCTCGTCGACCGCGGTGATCGACACCATGTCGCCGGCGGCCGCCAGCGCGGCGTAGGTCAGGTCGCCCGCCCGGCGCACCGCGGCGCCGTCGACGAACTGGTCGACGTGGTCCAGAGTCACCGGCTCGCCGGCGGACAGCGCGGCCATCATCGCCGCGGCGCCGGCCGGCTCGACGCCCAGCACCGAGGTGTTGTCGGTGCGTTCGGCGAGATAGGTGGTGATGCCGGCGATGCAGCCGCCGCCGCCCACCGGGACGACCACCAGATCCGGCTCCCCGAAACCAAGTTTGTCGAGCTGGTCGAGCAGTTCGACGCCGATGGTGCCCTGGCCCGCCATGGTGCGCAGGTCGTCGTAGGGCGGCACCAGGGTGGCGCCGGTGCTTTGCACGTCGGCCAGCGCCGCCTCGGCGGCGAGGTCGTAGGTGCTGCCGCCCACGATCAGGTCGATGAAGTCGCCGCCGTGGTAGCGGATCCGGTCGCGCTTCTGCATGGGCGTCTTGGCCGGCACATAGACGCGGCCGTGCACCTGCAACATCCGGCACGCGTAGGCGAAGCCCTGCGCGTGGTTGCCCGCCGAGGAGCACACCACGCCCGCGGCCAGCTCCGCCTCGGACAGCTGGACCAGCAGGTTGTAGGCGCCGCGCAGCTTATAGGAGCGCACGATTTGCAGGTCCTCGCGCTTGAGGTAGACCTGCGCTCCGGTGAGCGCCGACAACCGGTCGCTGAACTGCAGCGGGGTTGGCGTGACCACCGCGGCGATCCGCTTGGCCGCCCTGTCGATGTCAGCCGCGGATAACGGCGAGACGCTCGGGCTCTGGCTCAATTCGGCGGACACTGACTAATGGTGCCACGACGGCCGACCAACTCCGGAATTCAGCCGACCGGGGTCAGCACGAACACGGGGATCTGGCGGTCAGTCTTGGTCTGATACTCGGCGTACTCCGGCCACGCCTCGACGGCACGCTCCCACCAGGTGGCCTTCTCGTCGTCGAAGACCTCCCGGGCGTCATAATCCCGGGTCACCGAGCCGTCCTGCAGTTCGACTCGGGGATTCTTCTTGATGTTGTGGTACCAGACCGGGTTCTTCGGCGCCCCGCCCAGCGAGGCGACGACCGCGTACTGGCCGTCGTGCTCGACCCGCATCAGTGGCGTCTTGCGCAGTTTGCCGGTCTTGGCGCCGACCGTGGTCAGCAGAATGATCGGCTTGCCCTTCATGTCGGCGGCCTCGGCTCCCCCCGACTCGGCGTATTTGTCAGCCTGCTCGCGAGACCAATCCAAAGGACTCGGCAGGTACTCCCCTTCTAGCGGCATGGCCTCAACTCTAGGCGGCGGTTCTCGCTCGTCCACTCTTCGCCGCGGCCGGCGATCACGGCGCCGCCCCGGTGAGGTAGTGGGTGAGCACCGGGCGCAGCCATTCGGTCAGCGTCGCGTCGTCCATCTCGGCCAGCGCGGGCACCCCGACGACGTTGCGCGCCATGGCGATTCCCAACACTTGCGATCCCACCATCGCGGTCCGCTCGGCGGTGCGGTCGGGGGTGACGGTGGCCAGGGCCGGCGCCACCTTTTCGACGAACACCTCCAGGAGCGCCTCGGCGGCCGTCCGGTTGGTGGCGGCCGCGCGCAGCAGCGGCAGGAACGACCCGGCCGGATCCCACACCCGGATGAGGAACGGCACCAGCACGTCGGCGATACGGTCCGGGGCGACGCCGGTGAGATCCGGGAAGGTGATCTCGAGCCGCGAGACCGCGGCGAACAGGTCGGCCTTATTGCCGAAGTAGTGCATGACGAGCGCGGGATCGACGCCGGCCTCGGCCGCGATGGAACGGATGGTGGTCCGCTCGAAGCCGTGGGTGGAGAACAGGGTCCGCGCCGCACTCAGGATCGTCGCGCGGGTGACTTTGCCGTCGCGGGCTTTACCGGGCATGCCGAAATTCTAGTTCAACAACTGTTGACATCGCCAGCAACCGGGCTTAGGTTGATTTCAACAGTTGTTGAATCGGTTGATCGAGGAGGCTCAGACATGACCGTGACCGTCATCCAGATCGGGCTCGATCCCGACGTGATCGACTACTCGTCACCGGAGTTCGCCCAGTTCGCGGGCCTGTCGCGGGAGGTGCTGCGGACCGCCAACGACGACAACGTCGCGGGTCTGCGCGCCGCCGGCTACCAGGTCGACAACTGCTTGATCGACTTCGGCAGTGCCGGGGCCGAGAAGGCCGGCGAGTGGCTGCGCGCCAAGCGGTACGACGCCGTGCTGATCGGCGCCGGGATTCGCCTGGTCGCCGGCAACACCCTGCTGTTCGAGTCGATCGTCAACGTCGCGCACATCACCCAGCCCGGCTGCCGCTTCGTCTTCAACCAGGCAGCGCAATCCACCCCCGGCGACATCCGGCGCTGGTACCCGCAACCGGAAGGAGCGGTCCGATGAGCACAACCACAGTTCTCGACGTCGACGTCCTGGTGGTGGGAGCCGGCCCCACCGGCCTGACCGCCGCCGGTGACCTGGCGCGCACCGGACGGTCGGTGACGGTGCTGGAGCGCTGGCCCGCCGAAAACCCGACCAGCCGGGCGTTCGCCGTCATGCCCCGGACGCTGGAAATCCTCGACGCGCGCGACGCGGCCGACGAGTTGCTCGCGGTCGGGCAGCGCGGACCGGACGTGACCCTGTTCGCGAAGGCCCGCCTCGACCTGACCCGCCTCGACTCGGCGTACCCGTTCGTCCTGATCACCCCGCAGACCAACGTCGACGCGGCACTGCGCCGCTACGCGGTGGCCGAGGGCGCCGACATCCGGCGCGGCGTCGAGGTGGTCGCGCTCGAGCAGGACGCCGCGGGCGTCACCGTCACCGCCCGCCCCAAGGGCGACGGCGATCCCGCACACCGGCAGACGTGGCGGGCGCGGTACGTGATCGGCGCCGACGGCGCGCACAGCACGGTCCGCACGCTGCTGGGCGCCGACTTTCCCGGCAAGATGGTGCTGACCTCGCTCATGCTGGCCGACGTCAAGCTGGCCCACGGCCCGTCGCACGGCGGGCTGGTGGTGGGCATCACCGGTGACGTGTTGGGGTTCTTGGCCCCGTACAACCGCCACGACGAGGACGGCTCGTGGTACCGGGCCCTGGTCTGGGACCGCGACCACCAGCTGCCCGACAGCGCGCCCGTCGACGACGCCGAGATCATCGACGTCCTGGCCCGCGCCATGCGAACCGACTTCGGCGTGATCGAGATCGGCTGGAAATCGCGATTCCATTGCGACGAAAGGCAAGTCGCGCAGTACCGGCACGGGCGGGTGTTCCTGGCCGGCGACGCCGCGCACGTGCACTCACCGATGGGCGGCCAGGGCATGAACACCGGCATCCAGGATGCCGCGAACCTGTCCTGGAAGCTCGACGCGGTGCTCGGCGGCGCCGACGACGCCCTGCTGGACACCTACCAGGACGAACGCCACCCGATCGGCCAGCGGGTGCTGTTGCAGTCCGGGATGATCGCCCGGGGCGCGACGCTGCACCGGCGGCCGGCGATCTGGCTTCGTAACCTGTTGGCTCCCAACCTGCTTCGGATACCCGCGGTGCAGGACTTCGTGGCCGGCAGTTTCGCGGGCACGACGTTGCGGTACGGGCGGCGCGGACCGGTCGGCACCCGTGCGGCCACAATCCCCCTCGTCGAGGGCCAGTTGACGCACCTGCAGCGCGGCGGCGGCTTCGTCTTCATCCGCGAATACGGCGCCGCCCCCGTCGAGACGCCCGGGGTGCTGCAGGCCGAGCGCGCCGACCGCGGGCCGGCCGTGCTGGTGCGCCCCGACGGCCACATCGCATGGGCCGGTGCTTCGGCGCATGCGCCGGACCGGATCACGAACATGGCCGCGGCAACGACCGTGCACGCGCGGTGATTTCGTTCTAGTCCGCGTTCTCGGGTTGGTACTGGACGAAAGACCGGAGATGACGGCGGGTCTGGTGGTCTTCCGCGCCGGGCTCGCCGTCGCTGTGCCGGCCCCGCGTGTAATCGCCTTGCCACGGCACCTTCTCATTCCCGGCGCCACCCGCGACCTCCTGCTCGCGGCCCAGTGCGCCGCGTGAACCGAGGAAGTGCTCGTGCTTGCGGTGCAGTTCCTCGTCGGATTCGATGGGCCGCAATTCGGGGGCGAACTCCTCGAGCTCGGCCCGGCGTTGCGGCACGATCATGCAGATCGGCTCGCCGACCTCGAACCGCACCGGCATGAACTCGCGGGTGAACTTCCAGTTCATGCTGAAACTCGAGGTGGACCAATCGGTTTCGACGATGCCTTCCAGCGGGGAGATGGCGTCCTTCGGATAGTTGGCCGGCCCGCGGGCCAGGAGGTTGTAGCCCGGGGGGGTGCGAAACAGGATCGGCAGATGCCAGGTCAAGATGCCGTAGCCGAAGTGGCTGGAGGGCAGGAACTGGCCGCTTTCGCGGGTGTCGGGGGCGATTATGAGGTTCGTGCGGTCGTTGCCGCCCATCCACGTCGCGGTGAACGCGCTGCGGTTGCGCACCTCCCAGCCGCTCTGGTTGGCGATCAGCATCGGCAGACACCGGTGGGGCCACCCTTGCCGTATTTCTGACATCCACTCCCGGCCGATCGGCGCGGGGCTGATCGGCGGCGCGATCTCGTGGGTGACGTACCCGATCAGCGGGCGGGACTGCCCACTGGACTTCTCACTCATCAAATCCTCGCTTCACCGGCCCTATCGAACACCGCCGACCATCACCGACGTCGCCAACGCACTATCGCGACCAGACGTTAACGGTCCGTGAACGACACCGCCCGCGACGAACCGCGTCTCAACGCGTCCTGGCCAGTTCCGCAATGGTATTCACCCGCCGGACCGCGGTGGCGATCTCGTCGGCGAACTCGCGGCGCCGCCGGGCGATGTTCGGATCGTCGGAGCCGTCCACGAGTGCCCGGTGCCGGGCCAGCCGCAGCGCGGTCTTGAACAGTTCCATCGACCTCGACTCGGCGCTGGCGATCCTGCGTTGCAGCTCCCACTGCTTGCCCACGTCGAGGCACTCGGCAAGAAACGCGTCCTCGTCGAACGATTCGTCCTCGTACGCGGCCAGCCGGTCCGCGACGACGTGGTAGGCGTCCAGGAAGGGGCGCAGCACCAGGTGCGCCAGCAGCACGTCGGCCTTTTCCAGGAGGCCCCGCACGTCGGCCGGGTCGGCTGCCTTGCTGGTGTCTTCCACCCGCCCGATCAGGCGCACCTCGTCGGCAAGCTCCTTCTCGAACTGGGCGCGCGCCGAAAACAAGAACTCGAATTTCAGCAACTCACGCAGGCGTAACGCCTGATCGAGCACAGCCGTGGGGTGTACCAGGGCGTCCACCGAGTCCTCGGCGCGTTCCGCGGCGGCCAGCAATGCCGTCTCGGCGATCGCACGGTCGACCACGATGTGAATGGCGGTATTGCGGTAGAACGCGGCGACCAGGTGCTGCTCCGCGCCGATGCCCCAGACCGGTTCCGTGCCGGCGTCGTAGACGCTGACGACGCCGGAGGCGACCATTTGGTGCAGGGTCCAGCGGATGGTCGAGCGATTGGTCAGGTCGGCCGCCCCGGCCACCGCCCAGTTGCGGGCCGCGATGTAGCTCGCCAGCGGCCGCACCGTGGCCAGCACCTCGCTGATGGACAGCGAGCGGTCGGCCCCCAACAGGGCAAGGCTGACCACCGCGGTCGGGGTGACCGGCGTCGCGCGATTGATACGGTGCTCGACGTCCAGCGCGATGCGCTCGATTTCGGTGCCCGTGCCGCACTCCTCGGCGCGCAACTCCTCGAGGCGCTTGCGCAGCGGCAGCGGTTCACCGAAGTCGAGGTAGGCGCGGCCGAGCCGCTCACCCTGCTGGCGTGCCAGCCGGATCAGGAAGCGAAAGTCTTCGGGCCGCTTCGTCGCACCGTAGGCCTCGGTGGTCATGGCTTCCACCTCGTGCAGCTGGTCGTAGACGATCGACGTCGGCACCAAATACACTTCGGGGCCATCGATTTCGTCGACCGCGTCGGCGATGTACCGCAGGATTCCGAGCACCGGGGGACGCAGCTTGCCGGTCCTGGTCCGGCCCCCCTCGATGGACCAGGCCAGGTTGGCGTGTTCTTGCACCAGCTGGGCGGCGTAGGCGCGCAGGACGAAGCGGTAGACCGGAATGTCCTTGGTCTGCCGGCGGATGAAGATGGTCCCGGTGCGCTTGGCCCAGACGCCCATCGGGAAGAAGTTCAGGTTGGCGCCGCCGAAGGTGAGCGCGGGTGAGAGCCGGTTGGCCTGAATCACCTCGGGCAACAGTATGCCGTCCAGGTAGGAGCGATGCGAAAAGGCAAATGCCAGCGTGGCTTTGCGATCCAGCTTGCGCAGCGCAGCGATCTGGTCTTCGTCGGTCAGCACGTCATAGGCGCGCATCAGCCAGCAACTGAAGCTGCGCCAGGCCTTTATCGCCCGCTGGTCCAGCGAGGGCGCCATCTCGCGTAGATAACAGGCGGCCTCGGCGCGCACGCTGTCCGGGTCGCGGCCCAGTTCGTGGGCCAGCTTGTTCAGCCGCTGCTCATACCATGGCGCGCGCAACAATTCGACGACCTCGGGCGGGTCGGTCGGCAACGGTGACGTCGCTTCGGTGACCAGACCAGTGCGCTGCAACAACTTTCGCACCCCCACCCGGCCGACTTCGCGGGCGCTCCCCGCCGGTCCCCCGCTCATGCCGGCTGCACCGCGGCGGCTACGGCGGGCTCGTGCACGTCCGGATGCGATCCGGACGCATAGAGCTCCTCGATCTCGCGGGCGTATTTGGCCATGATCGGCTTGCGTTTGAGCTTCATCGTCATCGTGATCTCGTCACCGCCGGGTTCCCACAAGGTGGGCAGGATGCGGAACCGCTTGATCTGCTCCACCCGGGAGAGTTTTTCGTTGCCCGCGGCCACCCCCGCGGCGATCTGCGCGACGACCTCCGGGTCGGCCGCCAGGGCGGCCGGCGAAGCGTCGGACAGCCCGCGCTGGGCCGCATGCGGGCCGACTGAGTCGGCGTCGAAGACCATCAGCGCGGTGTTGTACGGTCGCCCCTCGCCGATGGTGATCATCACCCCGACCATGGGACACGCGGCCAGGATGGCGTTCTCAATGTTTGCCGGGGACATATTCTTTCCGGCCGCATTGATGATCAGCTCCTTCTTGCGGTCGACGATTCGCAGGTAACCCTCGGCGTCGACCTCGATGATGTCGCCGGTGTGCAGCCAGCCGTCGGCGTCGATCACCTCGGCGGTCTTGGCCGGTTCCTTGCGGTAGCCCCTCATCACCAGCGGACCACGGACCAGATATTCGCCGTCCGCGGCGACCTTGCCCTCCAGGCCGGGAAGCAGCTTGCCGACGGTGCCCAGTCGTGTGTCATCCGGGTGTGCCACGCTGGCAGCGCAACTCAGCTCCGACATGCCCCAGACCTCGCTGATCGGGATCCCGATGCCCGCGAAGAACGCCAGCGTCTCTTTGGGGATCGGGGCGGCGCCGGACACGGCCCACCGCAGTTCAGCGAACCCGAGCCGCTCGCGCAGCGCGGACAGCACCAGCTCGTCGGCCTTGGCCCACTCGGCCGTCAGCTCAGCGGGCTCCGGCTCGCCGGACACCAGCGCGGCGGCGCGCTTGGCCGCCACCGACAAGCCCCACTGCAAACCTTGGCGCCTCGCTTTGTCGGTTTCGTTGGCGACGACGAATTCGATTGCGGCCTTGAGCTTCTCCCACACGCGCGGCACCGCCGCCCAGACCGTCGGCCGCACGTCGGGCAGCGCCGCCGCAACGGCGCGCGCGTCACCCACGGCGGTTACCTGGGTGCCGAACACCTCCAGCGGATACAGGGCCATCATCCGGTCGGCGATGTGCGCCGACGGCAGGTACGACGTGGTCCGATCGCCGAACCGGCTGCCGAGCACGGCGTCGAGCCCGTACGCCTCGAACAGCAGGCTGGCATGCGTCATCTCGACGCCCTTGGGGTTTCCGGTGGTTCCGGAGGTGTAGATGAGCGTGACGACGTCGTCGGGTTGTACGGCCCGCCAAGTTGATTCGAAATCGAAGTCCTCTGGGGCCGCGGCATACAGGTCGTCGACGGAGATGGTGCCGGGCGGCGATCCGTCGATGCAGACGATGTGCTCGATGGGTGCGCCGCTGGCGCGAATGCGGTCCACGTACTGCTCCTCGCAGATCACGACCTCGGCACCGGCGTTGTCGAACAGGTAGGTCAGCTGCTCGGCGGGCAACGTGTTGTACACCGAAAACGATGTAGCCCCGACGTGTTGGGCGCCGATCTCGAACTGGTAGAACTCGATCCGGTTGGCCATCATCAGCGACACCGTGTCACCCCGCCGGACCCCCAGACCCGCCAGGCCGGCGGCGACCTTGCGCACCTGCGCGGCGAGCTCTCGCCACGTCAACGCCTGCGCGCCACCGGGCGTCCGCAGCGCGACGGCCTCCGGGTCGATCGACGCGGTGCGCTGGAACGCCTCGCACAAAGTGGCCGGATCCTGCGCGGTCGTCATTTCCGTCCTCCTCGGCACCACATCAGCACTGCCTTCGTGAGCCTACGTCCGAGCACAGGGCGGCGGGGACCATATCGCGTGGCTTCGCCGCTGCGGCCGGGTCATGACTCGGGTCGCCACAACTGCACCGTGCTCGTCACGCCGCCGGGCAGTTCGACCAGCTCGATCGGCGTCGCGTCGGGGTCGTAGATGAAGAACATCCGCACTCCCCCGATATCGACGGGCGGGTCGGCCCGGACGCCGGGGTGGTGGCGCGTGATGGTCTCGAAGGTGGCGTCGAGATCGTCGACGCGAAACGACATGTTGGTGTAGCCCAGGTGCGGCCCGCTCGGGCACTCCGGCACCGTGCCCAATGACAACAACTCCACCATCGCCGTCCCGATCAGCCCGCCGACCATGCGGCCCCGCTGGGCCGCACCGCCGGTGACCGTATCCAGTCCGGCGCCCTCGAGCTCGACGTCGAACACCACGTCCATCCCCAGCACCGCGGTGTAGAAGGCCAGCGACGCCGCGATGTCGGAGACGCCGATGCAGACGTGCGAGAAGTTCTGCACGGCGATGGGGTGCTGCTGGGTCATGGGTGCTCCTTGCCGGCGTGGGGTGGGTGAATGCCACAGGTGCAGGCGTCAATCGAGGGACACGTGCAGCGCATTCCCCACTCGATGACGGCCCGGGCACGGGCCAGCGAACCCATCTGCGCGTCGATCTCGGCGAGCTTGGCCTCGGCCAGCGCGCAGCCGGCCGGCCGCCCGGGCGCGTCGTCGGCAAACAGCAGCTGGATCTCGTCCAGCGAGAATCCGGCGGCCTTGCGCAGCGCGATCACCTCGAGGCGGGCCAGAATCGAGTCGTCATAGCGGCGCTGACCGCCCAGCCGCGCCGGCTCCGGCACCAGGCCGATCTGCTCGTAGTAGCGCAACGCCGTCGCGGCCACCCCGGCCTGGCGCGCCACCTCCCCGATCGTCAGGCTTGGCGCCATCGCACCCTCCCGAGACGTCGACGCTTGCCTTCGAGCCAACTCTAAGTCCTTGACTGTGGTTATGACCATCCCCCGATTGCGGTCACCATCGTCCCGACCCACGACCACCAGGCGGCGCTCCGACTGACCGCCTAGCCGCCCAGGCAGCCGGGGCCGAGCAGTGCCTTGAGATCCCCCATCAGCGCCGGCGACGGCGTAACCCGAAGGGAGGCATCCAGTTCCAGCGTGGTGATCCGGTCACCGCTGATCAGGCGCAGGTGCACCTGCGCCGTGCCGGGGTGGCGGGCCAGCACCTGCTTGAGCGCGGTGACCTTGTCGATGGTGCACTGCCGCGTCGGCAGGCTGACCGCCAGCGGCCGGTTCGGCTGCGCGTTGGAGAAGTCGGGCACCACAAGCTCGTTGGCGATCAGCGCGACCCGGTCGTCGCGCAGCGACACCTTGGCCTTGATCAGCACCACGACGTCGTCGGCGATGTCGGCCCCGTACACGGAGTACGCCTGCGGGAAGAACATCACCTCGATGCCACCGGTGAGGTCCTCCAATTGGGCTGACGCCCACGGCATTCCGTTCTTGTTGACCCGGCGGTTGACCGAGGCGAGGATGCCGCCCACCCGCACCTGGGTGTCATTGGGCACATCGCCGTCGAGGATGGCCGGGATCTGGGTGTCGACCTGCGCGGTCAGCAGGTGCGCCACCTGGTTGAGCGGATGCCCGGACACGTACAGGCCCAGCATTTCTCGCTCCAGCGCGAGCTTGTGCTTGTCCTCCCACTCGTCGTCGGGCACCTTGATGTTGAACACCGAGTCGGTGAGGCTGCCGTCACTGCCGCCGCCGAACAAGTCGAACTGCCCCATCGCCTCGGCCTTCTTGGTGCCCAACACCGAGTCGACCGCGTCGGTGTGCACCAGGAACAGGCCCTTGCGGGCGTGACCCAGCGAGTCGAAGGCGCCCGCCTTGATCAACGATTCGGTGACCTTCTTGTTGCAGGCCGCGACGTCGATCTTGTTGAGATAGTCCGAGAAGTCGGTGAACTTACCCTTAGCGTTGCGGGTGCCGATCAGCGAGCCGACCACGTTGGCGCCGACGTTGCGCACCGCGCCCAGCCCGAACCGGATGTCTTTCCCCACCGAGGCGAAGTTCACCAGGGACTCGTTGACGTCCGGCGGCAGCACCGTGATACCCAGCTTGCGGCAGTCGGCCAGGTAAACCGCGGCCTTGTCCTTGTCGTCACCCACCGACGTCAGAAGGCCGGCCATGTACTCGGCCGGATAGTTGGCCTTCAGATAGGCCGTCCAATAGGACACCAGGCCGTAGCCGGCCGCGTGCGACTTGTTGAACGCGTACCCGGCAAACGGAAGGATGGTGTCCCACAACGCTTTCACCGCTTTTTCGGAGAAGCCGTTGGCGGTCATGCCGTCGTAGAAACCCTTGTACTCGGCCTCGAGCACCTCGAGCTTCTTCTTACCCATCGCCTTGCGCAGCGCGTCGGCTTTGCCCATCGTGTAGGACGCGACCTTCTGGGCGATGAACATGATCTGCTCTTGGTAGACGATCAGGCCGTGCGTCTCGGCCAGGATCTCGCGCAGCGGCTCCTCGAGCTCCGGGTGGATCGGCTTGACCGCCTGACGACCGTTCTTGCGGTCGGCGTAGTCGTTGTGGGCGTTCATGCCCATCGGGCCGGGGCGGTACAGCGCCAGCACCGCGACGATGTCGTTGAATTCGGTGGGCTGCATGCGGCGCAACAGGTCTCGCATCGGACCGCCGTCGAGCTGGAACACGCCCAGGGTGTCGCCGCGGCCGAGCAGCTCGTAGGTGGGCTTATCGTCCAGCGGCACCGATTCCAGGTCGAGGTCAATTCCCCTGTTGCTCTTGATGTTTTCCAGGGCGTCGCCGATGATCGTCAGGTTCCGCAGGCCCAGGAAGTCCATCTTCAGCAGGCCGATGGCCTCACACGACGGGTAGTCCCAGCCGGTGATGATGGCGCCGTCCTGGGGCCGCTTCCACAGCGGGATGGCCTCGGTCAGCGGCTCGCTGCTCATGATCACCGCGCACGCGTGCACGCCGGCGTTGCGGATCAGGCCTTCCAGGCCGCGCGCGGTCTGGTAGATGGTGCGCACGTCCGGGTCGGTTTCGATCAGGCCGCGGACCTCGGTGGCCTCCTTGTAGCGCTCATGGCCCGGGTCGGTGATGCCCGACAGCGGAATGTCTTTGGCCATGATCGGCGGCGGCAGCGCCTTGGTGATCCGGTCGGCGATCGCGAACCCGGGCTGGCCGTAGTGGATGCGCGCCGAATCCTTCAGTGCTGCTTTGGTTTTAATGGTGCCGAAGGTGATGACCTGGGCGACGCGGTCGGAGCCCCACTTCTCGGCGGCGTAGCGCACCATCTCGCCGCGACGACGGTCGTCGAAGTCGATATCGATGTCGGGCGCCGACGGGCGTTCCGGGTTGAGGAACCGCTCGAACAGCAGACCGTGCGGGATCGGGTCGATGTTGGTGATGCCCAGCGCATAGGCCACCAGCGAGCCCGCCGCCGAGCCACGCCCCGGACCCACCCGGATGTCGACCGACCGTGCGTAGTTGATCAGGTCGGCGACGATCAGGAAGTACGACGGGAAACCCTTGTCGCAGATGACCTTGATCTCGTACTCGGCCCGGTCGATGTAGTCCTGTCCGACGCCGGACGGAAAGCGGCGCTGCAGGCCGGCCAGCACCTCGTGGTGCAGCCATGTCGCCTGGTCGTGTCCCTCGGGCACCGGGAAGATCGGCATCCGGTCCCGCGGCGCCCACACCTCGTCATACGACTGCACCCGCTCAGCGATCAGCAGGGTGGAGTCGCAGGCGCCGGGCACCTCGTCGTCCCAGATCTGTCGCATCTCGGCGGCCGACTTGAGGTAGTAGCCGTCGCCGTCGAACTTGAACCGGTTGGGGTCCGAGAGCGTCTTACCGGTCTGCACGCACAGCAGCGCCTCGTGGTTGTGGGCGGCGTCGCGGGTGACGTAGTGGCAGTCGTTAGTGGCCAGCGGCGGGATGCCCAGCTTGCGGCCGATCTCCAGCAGCCCTTCGCGGACCCGCGTCTCGATGGACAGCCCGTGGTCCATCAGCTCCAGGAAGTAGTTGTCGGCGCCGAAGATCTCGCGCCACTTCGCGGCCGACTCCAGCGCCTCGCGCTCGTGCCCCAGTCGCAGCCGGGTCTGCACCTCCCCTGACGGGCACCCGGTGGTGGCGATGATGCCCTCGGCGTGTTCGGCGATGATCTCGGCGTCCATCCGCGACCACTTGCCGAGCTGGCCCTCGAACGACGCCAGCGAGGACAGCTTGAACAGGTTGCGCAGGCCGGTGGCGTTCTCGGCCACCATCGTCATGTGCGTGTAGGAGCCGCTGCCCGACACGTCGTCGGACTTCTGGCCCGGGTCACCCCACAGGATCCGCCGGGTGTCGAAGCGCGAGGCCGGCGCGATGTAGGCCTCGACGCCGATGATCGGCTTGATCCCAGCCTTGGTCGCCGCGTTGTAGAACTCGCTGGCGCCGAACATGTTTCCGTGGTCGGTCATCCCGACCGCGGGCATTTGCAGCCGGTCCACCTCGGCCAGCATCGGCGCGATCTTCGCGGCACCGTCCAACATCGAATACTCGGTGTGGTTATGCAGGTGCACGAAGGACGACCCGCGAGGAGCGCTCGCGCTCGGAGCAGACGAACCGGTCATAGGGACGCCAGTCTATGACCGTCGACCGACACGAGTTCGGCGTGTCGCGGCGTGTGTCTTGACCGGTTTATCCGTACAACTCGACGAAGTTCTCCAGCGACTTCTGGACGTCGCCTTTGACGGCGCGCGCCGCCGCCGAGCCCACCGGACCGAACAGCGCCCGTCCGCCCAGTTCGAGGCGCAGACCCAGCGTCGATCCCTCACCGGTGGGCCGCACGGTGAGCGTGACGGCGTACTTGGCGCCGCCCTTGCCCGAACCGGACATCGCCATCTCGTGCGGCGGGTCCCACGTGGTGACCGTCCAGCTCACCCGGTTGCGCAGGCCCTTGGCCCTTGCCACGCCGACGATCTGGGTGCCCTCGGCGATCTCGTCGGGCAGTTCGCTGCGCCATCCCTCGTGCATGACCAGCCAGTCGCCCAGGTCCGACAGATCGGAGACGCGGTCCCACATGTCCTGCGGGGTCATCGGGAGGTCGGCGGTCAGGTCCACAGCAGCCACCGCCTGAGCCTAGATTGTGTCGACCAACTACGTCGGTCGTTCGGTACCGCGCGTCTCCGGATCCTCGACTCACGCCCGGCGGAAATCGCGGAATTCACTGTTCGGCACCGAGGGCGCCAGGCCGAACGTCGCCTGCTTCCTCGTTGATGCCAATGCGCTCGTGCAGCTTGACCAACGGTTCAGGCGCCCACCAGTTGGCGCGGCCCATCAAGCGCATGAACGCCGGAAGCAACAGCATACGAACGAGCGTCGCATCGACCACCACCGCCAGAGTGAGTCCCAGACCGAACATCCTCATGAACGACACCCGCGCGGCTATCAACGCGGCGAACGAGATCGACATCAACAGCGCCGCCGCGGTCACAACCCGACCGGACCGAGCCAAACCTTGCGCGACGGCCTCGTCGTTATCCTCCGGCGTTCGGTCGGAGGCCAACCAGTGCTCCCGGATCCGAGACACCAAGAAGACCTCGTAATCCATGGAGAGACCGAACGCGATGCAGAACAGCAGCACCGGCATGTGGACCATCAGGGTGCCGTTGGCCGTGGTGCCCAGGGCACCCAGGTGGCCTTCCTGGAAGATCCATACCAGCGCGCCGAATGCAGCGGTCAGCGAAAAGAGGTTGAGCACCAAGGCTTTCAGCGGCATCACCACACTGCCGGTCAACAAGAACAACAGCGCGAAGGTGATCACCGCGATGATCGACAAGACGAGCGGCAGCCGCGACGTCACCGCTCCCGCGCTGTCGCGGTTTATCTCCGCCCTGCCGGTGAATAGCACGTCGCGGCCGCCGGGTCCGGCGATGGCCTGAAGACGATCCAGCTGTCTTTCCGATGCGGTGGAGAACAACGCGGCGGCACTGCGCACCGTGAGGAAGACACTGCCGTCCTTCGCGCCGGTGGGTGCGGAAGGCGGCCCGACCGGCGCGCCGTTCTGGAAGGTCCCGCCAGGCGACGACACGGACACGACGTCGGCTACCTGCGAGAGTTGGGCGGCATAGCGCTCGATCTCGCCGGGCACCAACCCGGACGCATCAGGGATCACGACGGTCACGTCCCTGTCCGTGCTGACCGCGAAATTTGTGCGCATGTCGTCGCCGACCTGCCGCGCCGATGCCGATGTCGGCAGCACTCGGTCGTCGGAGAAGCCCCAATTCGCCCCGAGAAAAGGCGCCCCCAGCACCAGCAAGAACGCGATGACCGCCACGCCGATCACAATCGGCCGTCGCATCACGGCTTTCGTGGAGCGGTACAAGAAGCTCTCTTCGATCGGGCCTGACACCGGCTCGGGACGCCCGCCCACCCGGCGAATCAGCCGCCGCACGTTGAACGAGTCCAGCCGGTCGCCAAGCAGCACGATCAGGGCAGGCGTAATCACCACCGCGGCAACGGCCGCCAAGGCGACCACCGCGACGCCCGCGTAGGCGAACGACTTCAGGAAGTACATCGGAAACAGCACCATCGTGGCCATGGACAGTGCGACGGTCGTCGCTGAGAACAGCACGGTTCGCCCGGCCGTGCACATGGTGCGAACCAGTGCATCCTCGCGCTGCATCCCGTCGGCAAGCTCGTCGCGGTATCGGCTGATGATCAGCAGGGTGTAGTCGATGGCCAACGCCAGTCCCATGGCCACCGTCAGGTTGAGCGCGAATATCGAGACGTCAGCGAAGAGTGTGATCGCCCGCAGTGTCGCCAACGTGCAAACGATGGCGAAGCCGCCTACCGCCATCGGAATCGCCGCGGCGAGCATGCCGCCGAACACCCAGACCAGTACAACGAAGCTCAATGGAAACGCGATGGATTCCATGACCAACAGGTCTTTTTCGCTTTGTTTATTGATCTGCGCATAGGTCAGGGCCTCGCCGCCTGCCTTCACGGTGACGCCGTCACGATCGCGCACGAGTTTCTTGGCCAGTGCCGCGGCGTTCTTCTGGGCGCCGGTCTCGCCGCCACGAATGCCGGCGACGATCAATCCGGTCTTACCGTCCTTGCTGATCAGGCCCGCCGCGGCCGGCGACGGAACGGTCCACGCCGAGCTGACTTGAGCAACGTCCGGCGACACTTTCAGCTGCGCGACGATGTCGGTGGCCACCTTTCGGGCGGACTCGCTTTGGGCACCCGCCCCGGTAGTCACCTCGAAAACCATCTGTTGGTCGCCGTAGTCGAACTTCTCCGCGAGCACCCGCTGAGCCCGCGAAGACTGCGATGACGGATCCTGATAGCCGCCCGCCGACAGCACGTCGAGGGCGGAGAAGCCGAAAATTCCGGCCGCGACCATGAGCAGGAAAGCCGCGGCGACGATCCTGCGCGGCGCGATTATGGCAAGTCGAGCGGCTCCCCGTAGCACGCAGTGCTCTCCCTATGCGCCCCGCGTCAGTTCTTGGGCCCGCCGCGGAATCGGTTGCCGATCCGGATGCCCGGCAACAGCAGGCTGCGCGGCACGAACCGGCCGCCGGTGCTGACCACCTTGGGCACCACGCCGGGCACCACCGTGCGTCGGCCGGCCAGCATGCCGCCGATGGCCGCCTCGGCCACGTCGCGCGGCGACACCTGCGCGATGGGGATGCTGAACCGCTCGGCGTTGGCGATCTCGGCCCACTCCGTCGGCACCGGTCCCGGGCACAGGCAGGTGACCGAGACCCCCGTCCCGTGCAGCTCCTCGTGCACCGCTTCGGAGAACGTCTGCACGAAGGCCTTGGTCGCCGAATAGACCGCCATGAAGGGAACGGGCTGGAATCCCGCGATCGACGCGATATTCATCACAGCGCCGGCACCGCGCTCGACCATGCCGGGCAACGTCGCGTGGGTGAGTTCCATCAACGCCAGCGCGTTGAGGGTGACCTCTTCGCTCTCGCGGTCCACCGGCAGCTCGTGGAACACCCCGCTGGTGCCGAAACCGGCGCTGTTGCACAGGCCGGCGATCGGCTCGCTGCGCAGCCGGCCCGCCAGCTTGGCGCGGGATTTGCCGTCGCTGAGATCCAGCGGCAGCACCTCGACGGCGACCGAGTACTCCTGGCCCACCTCGTTGGCCAACTCGTCGAGGCGCTCGCGGCGCCGCGCGACCAGCAGCAGCGGGAAGCCACGGCGGGCCAACCCGCGGGCCAGTTCGGCGCCGATGCCGGACGAGGCGCCGGTGATGACGACGGTGGTCTGAATGTCAGGTTTTGGAAGGCTCATGGTGTCACCAATGTATCCCTCGGGTCGCCCGCACGAAGTTTTCGCTGCGTCTATCGAATTTCGTTGCTTCGGTTGATGGTTCATCACCCTTAGCCGCGTCGGAATCACCAAACATGACGAACGCCCGGTTGCGCACCCGGTCCATCACCGCCGGGTTGACGGCGTCGGCGACGGCGGCGAACTGCCCGAACGGCGAGCTGGCCCGCCGCGGCCGGTGCACGATCGCGTCGGTGATCACCCCGGCCGCCTGCTCCGGCGTCAGCGCCGGGAACTTGTCGTAGAGCGTGGTCGGGCTGATCATCGGCGTGCGCACCAGCGCCATGTGCACGGTGGTGAACCGCACGTCGTCGTTCACCGTCTCGGCCTGCAGCGCGTCACACAAGCTGTCCAGCGCGGCCTTGCTGGCGATGTAGGCGCCGAAGCGCGGCGCGCGGGTCTGGACGCCGACCGAGGAGACGTTGAGCACGTGCCCGTATCCCCGCTCACGCATCCCGGGGATGAACTTGAGGATCAGCTGGACCGCGCCGAGGTAGTTCAGCTGCATCGTGCGCTGGTAGTCGTGGATCCGGTCGTAGGACAGCTCGAGCGAGCGCCGGATCGAGCGCCCGGCGTTGTTGATCAGGATGTCGACGCCACCGAGATCGTCGAGCACCCGATCGGCCATCGCGGCGATGGCGTCCATGTCGGACAGGTCGCACGGGTAGACGTGGGCGGCCCCGCCGTCGGCGCGGATCTCGTCGGCGACCTTCTCGAGGTTCTCTTGGGTGCGCGCCACCAGCGCCACCGCACCGCCGGCCTCCGCGATCTTCTTCGCGGCGGCCTCACCAATGCCCGAGGATCCCCCGGTGATCAGGGCGGTCCTGCCCTCGACGGCCTCCTCGAGCGTGCGGCCCTGCACCGCGTCCAGCAGGTTCCTCAGATAGAACGGCCGATACCGTCCGGCCGAGTTCGGGGTGTTGACGATGTGGGACACCGCGGCCAGTGGTTTTTCCACCAGGTTCCCGATCGAGTTCTCCACCAAGTTCGTTATGTCACCAAGATTCATCGGCTTTCGCTCCTGATGATGTGAGCCCCCCGACCGCAACTGGCCTGCCCGTTGGCCACGACCGCCTTGCGGGGCTGCGCGAGTGATGTGATGTGCATCATTAAGCCAACCTAGGACATCAGCCGCTCACCTCGACGCAGATTGCCGTCATGTAACGCGACGCCGGCTCTCACGGTTCGCCGACAGCGGCCGCCAGTCGTGGGCAATCCGCTTGTTACACAGGGCAATCCCGAAGTGATCGCGCACTAACTGATGAGCAACGCCGCATGTTCCACGCGCTGGCCGCCGCCGGGGTGCCGTCGGAGACGGTCACCGAGATACTCGGCGCGATAGCACCCTGGCCCCCGAGATCGCCACGGGCGACGCCGGCAAGGCCGGGTCTGACGGGTTAGGTTGAGGCGGGCCGCGCACCGAGATTGCCGTGAGGGCTGCGATCGCGGCCCCAAGCACGACCAGGGTGGCAATCTCGGCATGTCGCGGGCCAGGTCTGCCGCCTAGCATGCCTGACATGCGGCGCACATTTGACGACCTGATCGCCGAGGCGGAAGCCGCGCCGGTCGACGGCTGGGACTTTTCGTGGCTGGACGGCCGGGCCACCGAGGAACGCCCGTCGTGGGGGTATCAGCGGCTGCTGCGGGGCCGGTTGGCGACGGTGTCGGCCGCGCTGGACATTCACACCGGCGGCGGCGAGGTGCTGTCCGGCGCGGCACCGTTCCCGCCGACCATGGCGGCCATCGAGACGTGGCCGCCGAACGCGGCGCTGGCCACCAAGCGCCTGCACGCGCTCGGCGTGGTGGTCGTCGCGACCCGCGACGAGCCGCCGCTGCCGTTCGCCGAGGACGCGTTCGACCTGGTGACCACTCGTCACCCGATCTCCGTCTGGTGGACCGAGGTCCTCCGGGTGCTCCGGCCGGGCGGCACCTACTTCGCGCAGCACATCGGCCCGGCCACCATGGGCGAGCTGGTCGAGTACTTCATCGGGCCGCAGCCGGAGAAGTGGGCCGAGTTCCACCCGGATGCCGTGCGTGCACAGGCCGAGGCCGCCGGGCTGGAGATCGTCGATGTGCGGATGGAGCGGATGCGCGCCGAGTTCTTCGACATCGGCGCCGTCGTGTACTTCCTGCGCAAGGTGATCTGGACGGTGCCCGACTTCAGCGTGCAGCGGTACCGGGAGCGGCTGGCCGAACTGCACGAGCGCATCGAATCCAGCGGGCCGTTCGTCACGCACTCCGTGCGGCTGCTCGTCGAGGCCCGCAAGCCCGCCTGAGTCAGCCCTCGTCGCGCAACACGTCCAGCGCGTGCTGCAGGTCGGGCGGGTAGGGGCTGACGATCTCGATCCGCCTGCCGTCGGCCGGGTGGGCGAAGGACAGCGAGCGGGCATGCAGCCATTGGCGTTCCAGCCCAAGCTTTTTCGCGAGTTTGGGGTCGGCGCCATAGACGAGGTCACCGCAGCACGGGTGATGCAGCGCGGAGAAGTGCACCCGGATCTGGTGGGTGCGGCCGGTTTCCAGGTGCACGTCGAGCAGGCTGGCGGCGACGAAGGCCTCCACGGTGTCGTAGTGGGTGAGGCTGTGCCGGCCGTCCTTGGTGACCGCGAACTTCCACTCGCCGCCGCGGTGCCGCCCGATCGGCGCGTCGATGGTCCCGCTGGACGGGTCCGGATGTCCTTGCACCAGCGCGTGATAGCGCTTGTCGACGGTGCGCTGTTTGAACGCCCGCTTGAGCAGGGTGTAGGCCCGCTCGGACAGCGCCACCACCATCACCCCGGACGTGCCGACGTCGAGGCGGTGCACGATGCCCTGCCGCTCGGGCACGCCCGATGTGGTGATCCGGTAGCCGGCGGCGGCCAGGCCGCCGAGCACCGTGGGCCCGGTCCAGCCGACCGACGCGTGCGCGGCCACCGCCGCCGGTTTGTCGACCGCGACGATGTCGTCGTCGGAGTACAGGATCGTCATGCCCTCGATGTCGACCGGCGTGTTCTGCAGCGGTGCGGGCGCCGCGGGCAGCCGCACCTGCAGCCAGGCGCCGCCGGTCAGCCGGTCGGACTTGCCGGCCTGGACGCCGTCGAGTTCGACGCCGCCGTCTTCGGCGAGCGCGGCCGCCGCGCTGCGCGACAGCCCCAGCAGGCGGGCCAGCCCGGCGTCGACGCGCATCCCCGCCAGTCCCTCCGGGACGGGCATCGAGCGGTCACTCACCCGCGCTGTCCTGGCTGTCGCCCTCGTCCTTGTGCCGGTCGCCGGCGGTGCGCCGACCCGGAGAGTCGCCGTCGGCGTGGCGCCGACCAACCGAGTCGAAGTCGAACCCGAAGATCGACAGCACCACCAGCAGGATGGCGCCGCCGACCACCGACGGGTCGGCGACGTTGAAGACCGGCCACCAGCCGACCGACAAGAAGTCCACGACATGCCCACGAAGCGGCCCGGGGGCGCGGAAGAAGCGATCGACCAGGTTGCCCATCGCGCCGCCGAGGATCATGCCCAGGCCCACCGCCCACCAGGGCGACACCAGCCGGCGTCCCATCCAGAAGATGCCGACCACCACACCGGTCGCGATCAGCGTCAGCACCCACGTGTAGCCGGTCGCCATCGAGAAGGCCGCACCCGAATTGCGCACCAGGGTCCAGGTCACGGTATCGCCGATGATCGGCACCGGCTGGCCGGGCGGCAGCAGTTTGACGGCAAGCACCTTGGTGACGACATCGAGGGCCAGGACTATCGCCGCGATCGACAGCAGCAGCCGTATCCGCCGTGGAGCGGGTTGGGGCGAAGCGGCGGTTTCGGGCTCCGCGTCTCGCTCGACCGGGGCGGCCTCACCAGCCTCTTCGGCTGAGGTCACCGGCTCAGTCGATTTCGTTGGTTCTTCAGGCACTTCCCCATCATCCCCTACTGCCCCACGCAGGCTAGCCATGTCCGCGCAGCGGCAATGCGCAATGATGCCACCATGGCCCGCCTCACCGTGATCGCCACCGGGGGCACGATATCGACCGGCACCGGCGCCGACGGGGTGCACCGACCCTCGTACAGCGGCTCGGACCTGACGGCGCCCTTCCGCGGCGAACACGATGTCGACGTCGTCGACCTGCTGGCGGTCGACAGCTCGGAGCTGACGCTGGCCGATTGGGACCGAATCCGCGACGCGGTGACGACCGCGGTCGACGGCGGGGCCGACGGTGTGGTGGTGCTGCACGGCACCGACACCATGGAAGAAAGTGCGCTCTGGCTCGATCTCACCTACGCGGGCCGGGCCCCGGTAGTGCTGACCGGCGCCATGCGCAGCGCCGACGCCCCCGACGCGGACGGCCCCGCGAATGTGCGTGACGCCCTGGCGGTGGCGGCCAGCCCCGCCGCCCGCGACCTGGGCGTGGTGCTGTGTTTCGCCGGCCGGGTGCGGCAGCCGCTGGGCATGAGCAAGGTGGCCACCGAGGACCTCAGCGGCTTCACCGGCAGGCTGCTCGGCACCGTGGCCGGCGGCGTGACCCTCACCGGCCCGAAGACCCGCCCGTACGTCGGCGATCTGCGGGCCGCCGACGCGCCGCGCGTCGACATCGTCGCGGCGTACCTGGGCAGCGACGGGGTGGCCCTCGATGCGTGCGTGGCCGCCGGGGCGCGGGGCGTGGTGCTCGAGGCGCTGGGTTCGGGAAACGCCGGGCCCGCGGTCGTCGACGCGGTGCGGCGGCACTGCGGCGACGGGGTCGTCGTCGCGGTGTCCACCCGTGTACCCGGCGGACGGGTCGGCGCCAGCTACGGCCCCGGGCACGACATGGCGGCGGCCGGGGCGGTGATGGTGCCGCGGCTGCGACCGCCTCAGGCGCGCGTCCTGCTGATCGCCGCGCTGGCCGCCGAGCTACCGGTCCCCGACGTCGTGGCCCGGTGGGGTTGACATCGCATCGGCCTGCAGCCCCCCCGCGTACTCGGGCCAATCCAGGGAATCGATCGGGTTGGCGCGCACCAGCTCGCCGCCGTCGGCGGGAAACGTCCGGGCGGGGCCGGGGCCGGAGCTGCGGGTTTCGAACCGCGCGGTGACCACGCCGTGGCCCGCGCCCTGCACCCAGCCGTGCCCGAGCTCGCGGTGGGCGACGTCGTCGCCGACCCGCCACCCCGCGGCTTCTGTTGTCTGGGGGCCGGGCCCATACATGGCTTCGGTCGCGGTCTCCACCGACGATGAATCCGGCTGCGGCGCCGCCAGTTCCAAATCCGGGAACAGCGATTCCTGGCGCACATCGCTCAGCCCCGAAAAGCCCACGCCGAGAAGGCGAATGGGCCCGATCTCGCGCGGATCGAGCAGCAGCCGGCGGGCCATGCCCACCAACGCGGCGACCTCGGTGGTGGCATAGGGCAGCGTCGCGGACCGGGTCAGCGTGCTCATGTCGGATTTTTTCAGCTTGACGGTGACGGTGCGCGCGCCACGCCCGTCGCGCAGCAGGCGGTGATGGGCGTGCTCGGCGATCGGTTCGATGGCCTCACGCAACTGCTCCAGGCTGGTCAGGTCGGCGACGAAGGTCGATTCGGAGCTGATCTGCTTGGCCTCGGCGCGCTCGGCGACCGGGCGGTCGTCGATACCGCGGGCCAGCCGGTGCAGCGCCGGCCCGATCGTGGCGCCCAGGATGTTGGCCGCCTCAGCCTCGGTCAGCGCGGCCAGCTCGCCGATGGTCTCGATACCCAGGCGATGCAGCCTTTCCTCGGCGACCGGGCCGATCCCCCACAGCCGGCGCACCGGCAGCCCGCCGAGCAACGATCGTTCTTCGGCGGGGCGCACCACCCGGACCCCGTCGGGCTTGGCCAGCCCGGAGGCGATCTTCGCGATCTGCTTGCCCGATCCGGCGCCCACCGAGGCGATCAGGCCGGTGTCGTCGCGGACGCGGCGCCGCAGGTCCTCGCAGAACGCCTCGACGTCCTCGGCGGACGCCCCGGCGAGCTGCGCGGGTTCGCCGAATCCCTCGTCGAAGGACAACTGCTCGACCACGGGCACCACGGCGCGGATGGTGTCGAATACGCGCCTGCTGGCCAGCCCGTACACCACGCCGCGCGGCGGCAGCACCACCGCGCTCACACCGACCAGCCGGCGGGCCTGATGCATGGGCATGGCCGAGCGCGCCCCGAAGACGCGCGCCTCGTAGCTGGCCCCGGCCACCACGCCGCGCCCGCCCACACCGCCGACCAGCACCGGGCGTCCGCGCAACGTCGGGCGGGTGAGTTGCTCGACGGAGGCGAAGAACGCGTCCATGTCCAGGTGCAGCACCCACCGCGACTCCACACGCTCGATGCTAGGGCCCGCACGAGCGGCCAGTTGGACTAACGTTTTGTCATGGCCATGAACCTGGCGCACCGGCGGATCTGCAACTCGCAGCGCTGGGCCAACGCGGTCGAGGACGGCCGATGAACGCCGGGCATGGCGACACGGCCGCCCCGCACAAGGGCGCGTCGCCCTCGACGAAATGGGCGCGGCTGCGCCATCAATGGAACGAACGCCTGCAACCCGGGGAGCAGGCCACGGTGCTGGCGTGGGCGTCGTTCACCCTCACCTTCGCGGGCCTGCGCGGCCTCACCCACTGGATCCGCGCCGGCCATGGACCGTCCGGCGGCGGTGTGTCGTTGGGCGGCAAGCACTTTCACCACTACAACATCGGGATCGGGATGCTGGCGACGGTGGCCGGCGTGGGTCTGCGCGGAAGCGAGAAGCAACGGCGCCATCCCGCGGCAGCGGTGGCGTACGGTGCCGCCAACGCGATGATCGTCGACGAATTGGCGCTGCTGTTGGATCTCAAGGACGTCTACTGGGCCTCCGATGGCCGCGAGAGCGTCGACGTCGCGGTCGCCCTGATCGCCACCGGGGCAACGGTGGCGGTGGGCATGCCGTTCTGGCCGCATGCCCACCGGGCGCTGCGATCTCGCGCTTGACCGGTCAGGCCTTGGCGATGCTCACCCGCACGCCGTCGCCGATCTCAACGCCACCGGCCGGATCGCCGAACTCGAAACTGGTGGCCAGGATCTCGCCCGCGATGAGGTCGCGGTGGGTGCGCGCCCAGTCGGCCCGCTCGCCGGGCACGGCCATCACCACCGAAATCCGGTCGGACACATCCAGACCCGTCGACTTGCGCAGCTCCTGCAGCTCGCGGATCCGGTCCTTGGCCCAGCCTTCGGCCTCGAGTTCCGGGGTCACCGTGCCGTCCAGCACCACCAGCCCCGCCCCGTCGGGCAGCGCCGCAGTGAATTCCGGGTCGGCCGCGACCAGCCGTGAGCTGTATTCCTCGGGTTGCAGCACCGCGGGCCCGGCGGTCAGGGTCCCGTCCGGATTGACGACGCCCTCCCCCGCCTTGACCGCCTTGATCGCCGCCTGCACGTCCTTGCCCAGCCGCGGCCCGGCCACCCGCGCGTTGACGGTGAGCTCGAAGCGGCCGTAGGTGTCGATCGCATCGGTCAGCTCGACGCTCTTGACGTTCAGCTCATCGGCGATCAGGTCGGCGAAGGGCTCCAGCCGCTGCGGATTCTCCACCGCCACTGTGAGTTTCGGCAGCGGCAGCCGCACCCGCAGCTTCTTGGCCTTGCGCAACGAGGACGCAGCCGAGCAGACCGCGCGGACCTGATCCATCGCGGCGACCAGGTCGGGGTCGGCGGGAACGTCGCCGGCCTGCGGCCAATCGGTGAGGTGCACCGACCGCTGCGAAGTCAGGCCGCGCCAAACGATTTCGGTCACCGACGGAAGCAGCGGCGCGGCCAGCCGCGCCGTCACCTCCAGCACGGTGTGCAAGGTGTCGATGGCGTCGACGTCTTCTTCCCAGAACCGTGAACGCGACCGTCGCACATACCAGTTCGTCAGCGCGTCGGTGAACTGGCGCAGCTGCTCGCAGGCCCGCGAGATATCACAGGTGTCCATCTCGTGGGTCAGGTCGTCGCGCAGCTCGGCGAGCTTGGCCAGGATGTAGCGGTCCAGCACCTGCGTCGAATCGGTGCGCCAGGTACCGACTTTGGGCGCATAGAGGGCCAGGAAGCTGTAGGCGTTCCAGAACGGCAGCAGCACCTGGCGCACACCCTCGCGGATGCCCTGCTCGGTGACGATGAGATTGCCCCCGCGCAGGATCGGCGAGGCCATCAGGAACCAGCGCATGGCGTCGGAGCCGTCGCGGTCGAACACCTCGCTGACATCGGGATAGTTGCGCAGCGACTTGCTCATCTTCTGGCCGTCGGATCCCAGCACGATGCCATGTGCCACACAGGTTTTGAAGGCGGGACGATCGAACAGCGCGGTGGCCAGCACGTGCAGGGTGTAGAACCAGCCGCGGGTCTGCCCGATGTACTCGACGATGAAGTCGCCGGGGTAATGACCGTCGAACCACTCGGAGTTCTCGAACGGGAAGTGCACCTGGGCGTAAGGCATCGATCCCGAGTCGAACCACACGTCGAGCACGTCGGGGATGCGGCGCATTGTGCTGGCCCCGGTCGGGTCGTCGGGGTTGGGCCGGGTCAGCTCGTCGATGTAGGGCCGGTGCAGGTTGGTGGGCCGCACCCCGAAGTCGCGTTCGAGTTCGTCGAGGCTGCCGTAGGCGTCGACCCGCGGGTAGGCGGGGTCGTCGGACTTCCATACCGGAATCGGGGTGCCCCAGTAGCGGTTTCGTGAGATCGACCAGTCGCGCGCGCCCTGCAGCCACTTGCCGAACTGGCCGTCCTTGACATGCTCGGGGTACCAGGTGATCTGCTGGTTGAGCTCGACCATCCGGTCCCGGAATTCGGTGACCGCGACGAACCACGAGGACACCGCCCGATAGATCAGCGGGTTGCGGCAGCGCCAGCAGTGCGGGTAGGGGTGCTCGTAGGTTTCGTGGCGCAGCAGCACCGCGCCGTTGGCCGCGGCGGGACCGCTGCCGTTCTTCAGGTCGCGGATGATGTGCGGGTTGGCGTCAAAGACGTGCTGTCCCTGGTAATCCGGGACCGTGGCGTCGAAGCGCCCCTTGGAATCGACGGGCGTGACCGGGGTGATGCCGACCTTGTCGGTGGTGGCCATGTCGTCCTCGCCGTAGGCCGGCGCCATGTGCACGATGCCGGTACCGTCCTCGGTGGTGACGAACTCACCGGGCAGCACCTGAAACGCGTTGGCCGTATCCATGAAGTACGGGAACGGCGGCAGGTAGCGGGTGCCGAGCAGGTCGGCGCCGCGATAGGTGGCCAAAATCGCGGGCGCATCTCCTTTTTCGAAGCCCAATTCGCGCGCGTACGCGGCCAGCCGCGGCTCCGCGAGGACGAAACGCTTGCCCTCGGCCTCGACCTCGACGTAGGTCACGTCGGGGTTGACGGCGACGGCCAGGTTGGACGGCAGGGTCCACGGCGTCGTCGTCCACACCAACAAATAAGCGCCGTCCAAGTCACCGCCGGTGACTTTGAATCCCACGGTCAGCGCGGGGTCCTGGCGGCTCTGGTACACGTCGTCGTCCATCCGCAATTCGTGGTTGGACAGCGGGGTTTCGTCGCGCCAGCAGTAGGGCAACACCCGGTAGCCCTCGTATGCCAGGCCCTTGTCCCAGAGCTGTTTGAACGCCCAGATCACCGACTCCATGTAGGGCAGGTCCAGCGTCTTGTAGTCGTTGTCGAAGTCGACCCAGCGGGCCTGGCGGGTGACGTAGGCCTGCCACTCGTCGGTGTAGCGCAGCACCGAGGCGCGGCAGGCGTCGTTGAACGCTGCGATGCCCATGTCGTCGATCTGCGATTTGTCGGTGATGCCCAGCTGGCGCTCGACTTCGAGTTCGGCCGGCAGCCCGTGGGTGTCCCAGCCGAAGCGGCGCTCAACCTTGTAGCCGCGCATGGTGCGGTAGCGCGGGACGATGTCCTTGACGTAGCCGGTGAGCAGGTGCCCGTAGTGCGGCAGCCCGTTGGCGAACGGCGGCCCGTCGTAGAACACGTATTCCGGCGCGCCGTCACGGCGGGCGATGCTGGCCCGGAAGGTGTCGTCGCGGGCCCAATAGTCCAGCACCTCGAGCTCGAGCGCCGGGAAGTCGGGCGCTCCGCCGGCCGGCTTGGGGTAGGCCCGGACGGAGCCCACCGGCTGAGCCTCGAGGTCAGCTTCGGGGCCGGGTGTGTCGGTCACGATGCGCGTTGTCTCCTGTGCCACGGTGCAAACCGGGGACGACGACGCGCGGGCTGCGCGAGCGCCGCGGTACCACCCCGCTTGCCGCGCTTTCGCGTGGCCGCTCGATGACGGCTGTGACGGGCCTACCCGTTCGGTTCTACTGAGCCGGGACGGCTGTTCTTCCGAAGGCTCCCCGGTGATGGCCGGATCGACGCCAGTAGATCGATTCTACGAAGACCCGCAAATCCGGGTGCACTCCAAGGGGTCGCCAAGGCGCAGAACTAGGTTTGCGGCCAGGCGACCCCTTGGAGCCACGGTTGTTCGACGTCCATCGAAGTTCGGCTTTCAGGCCCGGACTTCGAGGACGCCAACCCGCCACAGCGCGGCGTACACGTGACGCAGCGGGACGCTCAGCAGGCGGGCGGCGCCGTCGACCAGTGGGTCGCCCCCGGCGCCGAACGGTGCGCTGTCGGACCGGCGGCGGCCCTTGGCCACGGGAGCCTGGGCGGGAGCCGGGATCGTGTCGGTGTCGCGCACCACGGTCAGCGTGGGGGTGGGAGCTACGGTGAGCACTTCGTCGTAGAAAGCTGCGGTCATCATCGCCTCCTAAAGGGGAGATCCAACGGGGACTGACTGGACTGACGTGTCCCATCCCGTGTGATCTCAGAACGCTTGGGCGATAACCACTCAGCGTTGCGACGTCTCAGCCGAGAAAGTCGCGCCGGAGCCCGGATCGGGACGAAACACAGTTCGGACTTCGGTCCGGACTGTCGCTATCGCTAGAACTCATGTGTCCCTCACCTCCTCGCGGTCACGACGCATGCGCGGGTCGCATGCAATCTATGCGCAGCAAGGGAGCAGAACCCGACGACCGTCGGAGCCGCACCCCTCTCGTCGTAGCTTCGGCACCACACGACGTGTCCTGGCCCGGGAAAACAATCCGAGCCGGAAGCCACCTGGGCTCAACCCTTAAGCCGGGAGGAGCTGTCCTGACCCGGGGCGTCTTTCGACGTTCGGGGTCAGTGGCCTGTATTCGTGTAGACGCCTCACCTAACGAGGTGCTTACTCGACCGATGATGCACGACGACTATGACGCGGTCAAATCCCCGGACAGCGTGTCGGAGATTCTGTACGCATTCATTAGGGGCGCACACAGCATTCGGCCAGGTTCACGGCGCTGAGCTGGGGATGCGCCCGACGGCCGTCAAGAATCCGTCAATTCCGCGCGGTTGGCCCGGCCGCCGCGAATCACTTCTCGACCAGGCCCTCGAGCCGGCCGATGGTGTCGATGAACTCCTCGACCATGTCCAGCACCACCGAACGGGTCGGACGGACCCGGTCGAGCGAGCCCACCACCTGCCCGACGAAGTAGGTGGCCAGCTCACGCGCCTTGGCGCCCTGATGGGCGGCGGCCTGGTTGATGCGCACCTGCGGCTCGGTGATCAGCGCGGTCTGCAACGGCATGCCCAGAGGATCCGGGTTTTCCGGCCGCTCCCACTCGTCGGTCCAGGCCGTGCGCAGCATCCGCGCCGGCTTGCCCGTCATCGAGCGCGACCGCACCGTGTCCGACGAGCTGGCGGCCAGGAATTTCTCCTTGACCACGGGCGCCGTCTCGGCCTCCTCGGTGGTCAGCCACACCGAGCCGCACCACACGCCCTCGGCACCCAGGGCCAGCGCCGCGGCGATCTGACGACCGCGGGCGATTCCGCCGGCGGCGAGCACGGGCACCGGCGCCACGGCATCGACGACCTCGGGCACCAGGACCATGGTCGCCACCTCGCCGGTGTGCCCGCCCGCCTCGGTGCCTTGCGCGACGATCAGGTCGACGCCCGCGGCAGCGTGCCGTTGCGCGTGCCGGGTGGTGCCGGCCAGCGCGGCCACCAGCACGTCCCGGTCGTGCGCGCGTTCGACGAGGTCCGCCGGAGGCGGGCCGAGCGCGCTGGCGATCAGCCGGATGTTGTTGGAGAAGGCCACGTCCAGCAGCGGCTCGTAAGTCTTGGGCGAGATGTTCAGGCCACCCAGCGATGCGCGCGGCTGCTCGGCGGTCGCGGTGACGCCGTAGCGGGCCAGCAGGTCGTCGACGAACGCGCGATGTTCCTCGGGCAGCAGGGTGCGGGCCTGCGTGGTGTCGATGCCGCCTTCCTCGGCACCGACGTATTTGGGCGGCAGCAGCAGGTCGACTCCGTAGGGCTTGCCCCCGGTCTGTTCCTCGATCCAGGTCAGCTCGCTCTGCAGGCGCTTGGGGCTGTGCGCGGTGGCGCCCAGGATCCCGAAACCGCCCGCATTGGTCACCGCCGCCACCACGTCGCGGCAGTGGCTGAAGGCGCAGATCGGGAATTCGACTCCGAGCATCTCGGCGACCCTGGTTCTCATCGCCCGACGCTAAGAGTTATCGACTGCTAAGTCAATCGGCCAGGGCGCGTGGGCAACTCATGTGTGCGCGCCGGCGCTAGGGCCGATGGGGGCGACCCGCTTCGCCCGGCTGCGCCGCGCTCGCGATCGCCCCTAAGACCGGGGAGACCGGCCGTCCGGCGGCCAGCTCGACACGCCCTCCTCCAGCGGCACCTCGAGGCTCTGCAGGATCGACGCGACCATCCGCCAGGCGCCGATCACCGTCACCAGCTCGACGAGAATCGTTGTGTCGAACTGGAATTCGCGCTCACATGCCGCCCAGCTCGCGGCGCTCACCGCGCCGTCGCGGACCACGTCGTCGGTGGCGGCGAGCACGGCCCGCTCGATGGACCCAAACCCCGCGTGGTTCGGCCAATCCCGCACGCCCAGCAGATCGTCGGCCGGCACGCCGAGCCGGGACGCCACCCGCCAGTGCTGTGTCCATTCGTAATCACAGGAGGTGAGCCAGCCGATCCGCATGATCACCAGCTCGCGCAGCCGCGAGTCGAGGGTCCCGTGCCAGAGCATGGTGGCGAGCAGGTCGTTGATGCCGCGCGCCAGTGGCGGATGATTGAGGAGCACCTGGAAGATGCTGAGCTCGGCCATGTAGTTGGGGACGGCCGCTTCGTCGGCGGCGGCCCTGGCTTCGTCGAGTGGCAGTCGAGGCAGGCGCGCTGTTGTCATCGGATGAGCACTCCTCCGTGCTGGCGGGACCATCGCGTTCTACGGTCATGGTAGTCAGCGGAATGGTCTCGATGATCAGCTCGGCATAGGCTCGCCGACGTAGTCGCCGAATGACCACAAGTTGTCTTCGGGATCGCGGACGGCGAATTCGGTTGCACCGTAATAGGTTCTGCCGAGCGGGCGAACGATTTCCGCCTCGTGTGAGAGCACCCGTCCGTAGAGGGCAGCCGGGATCTGCGACCGCGGCGAGGTCGACCCCGGCCGTTCCGACGTGCCGACGCCGCGATCCTGGCCGTCGCGTGCTGGAATCGCATGCACCATCAACACCGTCTTTGGGGATCTGCCAACCTCCCGCTGGAACAGCGCGGTCATCCATCTGGCGCTCACCCCGACGCGATCTGCCAACGCGTTCACAGGAATTCGCCCTGAGGGTGGAGTGCGTTCCGCGGAGCGAACGGGTGTCGAGATTGCCGCTGGGTGTCAGCGGCAGCGCATTTGGCGGGACCACCGCCGACGGGGAGCACATAGGTGGGGAGCCGCTGACCCAGCCGGGCCCGAATGTCGGCCGGGTCAGTGGCTCCGGTCACAAGACGAGACGCTTCTCGCCGGCACCCTCGTCACGAACAACCACCACCGCCTGCCCCCACGCCAAACCGCTTGACTGGTGCGGCTCCCGCAGTCGCTCAGGCCGACGCCCGGCCCGCTTCTGGCTTCGAAATAGTCCTGGCTGCGTACTTATCTCCCGCGTGCGTGGGGCAGTAATACCGGTCGCCGTCGATGACGGTCCACCCCAGTAACTGCAGGGCCGGCCGTGACGGTGACCCATGGGATGTCCTGATGGTTCTCGCGCATCGTTCGCATCGCACTTCGGTCATGGGTGCTTCACCTCGTTCTGCTGCACGTTGGGCCAGCAGGCATCCTCGTCGACACCGTTTGCCGTGGGCGTCCGGTTGATCAGGCCGGATGCCGGGTCGGCAAAGACTGACCGCAATCTTCGTTGCTCCTTGTCGTTGGCCGGGACGACGAAATTGGGAGGTGTGCCGTCACCGAACGGTCGACGCTTACCCACTCCGAAGACCCCGTTGTCAACATGGGTGCAACAGTTGGCAACGTTAGTAGAGAACCACCCCGTAGGTCCAGGGTTATTCAAACTTAATGTGCTGTGAATTACCCAAAACAATAGATCGCGACTCAACGCTGGGCCTTGATGCATACCGTTAGTACTGGTTAAGATCGTGACAGCAACAGGCGGTATGGCGTGGTTCGGGGGGGTTTCGGCATTGGTCGCCACGCATTGCGGCATTGACCGTGATCGCCCAGTTATAGATCGCCAGATCCCCGCCGGCAGTGGCCGGCCACCAAAGCGAATTGCGCATTACTCGAAAGCGGCGTGGCCCGGGTGGACCACGCCGCTTTCGAGCTCCTCAAAGGGATTACAGCAAACCGAGCAGTTGCAGGTCGGTGACGTATTTGAGGATCACCGACGCGCTGACATTAGGGATGTCGTTGTCGGAACCGACTTTCGCTTCCTGCACCGCGGCGCGGAAGCGATCCGTCGGCGCGAAGGCACCCCGGGCCGGCTCGGCGGGCTGCAGGCTCTTCGGATCCCGCAGCAGCAATGTCAACATCTGCAGGACCGAGTTCTGCCGCTGACGTTCCGGCAGGCCGCGCAGGCCGGTCTCGAAGCGCCGCAGCCACTCGCCGAAGTCGCCGACGCGCTCGATCGGGTAGCCGGCTTCGATCAGCCAGTCGACGTATTCGTCGAGCCCGATGCCGTCGTCGTGCGGGTTCATCACGTGGTACGTCTCGAACCCGTCCATCACCTGGGCGCCCAGTTTGGCGATGGCCTCGGCGACGAACTCGACGGGCAGGCCGTCGAAGTGCGCGTTCTGCCGGTTGCCGTCGGCGTCCAGCTGGTAGAAGGACTTGGGCGCGGTGCCGGTGGCCACGATGCTCAGGATCATCCGGGTGAAGATGTCCGCCACGTTGAGCTGACCGGCGTAGGTGGTGTCGGCCAGGATCATGTCGGAGCGGAACACCGAGACCGGCAGCCCGCACAGGTCGTTGGCCTCGCGCAGCAGGACCTCCCCCGCCCACTTGCTGTTGCCGTACCCGTTGGCGTAGCCGCCGTCGATGACGCGCCGGGCGCTGATGACCCGGATGTCGCCGTCCTCGGTGAACTCCGCCGGGTCGATCTGGCGGCCCACGTCCGAAGTCGACACGTACGCGTACGGCTTCTTCTTCGTGGTGAGCGCCAACCGGATCAGCTCCGCGGTGCCCCCGACGTTGGGGGTGAACAGCTCGTTGTAGGGCAGGACACCGTTGACGACGGCCGCCGAGTCGACGATCAGGTCGACGGTGTCGGCCAGCCGCTGCCAAGTCTCCTCGTCCAAGCCGAGGTTGGCCTGTCCCTTGTCACCGGCGACCACCTGCAGGTGCTCCTCGGCCAGTTCCTGAAAGTGCTGCAGCAGTTCCGGGTCACCGCTGTCGAAGGTCTTCTCCAGACGGCGCCACGCGTCCTCGTCGGACTTGGCACGCACCAGGCAGATCAGCTTGCCGTCGACCTGTTCCAGCTGCTCGAGCCATTCCAGTGCCAGGTAGCGACCCAGGAAACCGGTCGCCCCCGTCAGCAGGACCGTCCGGACCTCGGCGCTCGGGCCGGGCAGCGTCGGCGCGGTCGACAGCGTCGTCGCGTCGATGAACTTGTCCAGCGTGAGGTCGCGGGCGAACACCTCCTTGGCGTCGGCGCCGTGCACCGCCGCGAAGCCGGGTCCCGCGGCGCCCTCGGTGTCGGCACCGCTGGTGATCCGGTGCGCCAGCGCGCGGACCGACTGCGATTCGAACAGGGTGCGCACCGACAGTGCGCCGTCGACGGCGGTATTGATCTCGGCGATCACTCGCATCGCGGACAGCGAATCCCCGCCCAGCTCGAAGAAGGAGTCCTCTACCGAGACCCGCTCCATGCCGAGGACGCGGGCGAAGATGTCGGCGACGATCTCCTCGGTCGGGTCGGCCGGCGCGACGTACTCGCCACCCCGCTTCTGGTACTCCGGTGCGGGCAGGGCGCGCTTGTCCAGCTTGCCGTTGACGGTCAGCGGCAGCGCGTCCAACACCACCACCGCGGCCGGCACCATGTAGGCCGGCAGCCGGTCAGCGAGCTGGATGCGGATCCCGACCGGGTCGGCGGTTCCGGTGATGTAACCGACCAGGCGCTTGTCACCGGGACGGTCCTCGCGGGCGATCACCGCGGCCTGCTCGACTCCGTCCAGTCCGGCGAGAGCCGACTGCACCTCACCGAGCTCGATGCGGTAGCCGCGCAGCTTGACCTGCTCGTCGGCCCGCCCCAGGTACTCGAGCTGACCGTCCCGGCCCCATCGGACCAGGTCGCCCGTGCGGTACATCCGCGCACCCGGGCTGCCGAACGGGCAGGCGACGAAGCGCCCCGCCGTCAGACCAGGCCGGCGCGAATAACCCGTGGCAACACCGTGACCGGCGATGTACAACTCGCCGACGACACCCTCGGGTGTCGGGCGCAGCCACCGGTCCAGCACGAACAGCGCGGCGCGCGGCACCGGCGAACCGATCGGCGCCGATCCCGTTCCGCTCTGCAGCGGCGCGCTCATCGCCGCGTACACCGTGCCCTCGGTCGGGCCGTACGCGTTGATCATCACGCGTCCCGGCGCCCACCGGTCGACAACCTCGACCGGGCAGGCCTCACCGGCCACCACCAGCGCCGTCGACTCCAGGCCCTCGGGCGAGAGCATTCCCACCGCCGACGGGGTCTGGCTCAACACGGTGACCCCTTCGGAGACCAGCAGCGCGTGCAGGTCGTGGGGCGAAGCCGCCACCGACTCGGGCACCACCACCAGGCGGCCGCCGTGCAGCAGCGCGCCCCAGATCTCGTGCACCGACACGTCGAACACCAGTGAGTGCCACTGCGCCCACACGCCCGCCTCCGGCAGGTCGGCGTGCAGCGTCTCCAGCAGCTGCGCGACGTTCTCGTGGGTGACCGCCACGCCCTTGGGCACACCGGTGGTTCCCGAGGTGTAGATGACGTAGGCGATGTTGTCCGACGACGGGATCGGCAGCGCCGTGCTGGGCTGGGAGGCCAGCGCCGGGTCGTCGACGTCGATGACCGTCGGGCTGCAGCCGTCCAGCCGTCCGCGCAGGGCCGCGGTGGTGACCACGGCGACCGGCTCGGCGTCGGCGAGCAGGAATTCGATCCGCGCGGCCGGCAGCGCGGGGTCGATCGGCAGGTAGGCCGCCCCGGTCTTGAGCGCCGCCAGGATCGCGACGATCGCGTCGGCAGAGCGGGAGAACAGCAGCGCGACCCGCTCGCCCGGACCGGCGCCCTGTTCGATCAGCAGGCGCGCCATCCGGTTGGCGGCCTCGTCGAGCTCGCGATACGTCATCGAGCGGCCGTCGAAGGTCAGCGCCGCCGCGTCCGGGGTGCTGGCCACCTGCGCGGCGAACATGGCCGGGATGGACTTGCCGGTCGCCGGCTGGCTCAACACCACGCGGTTGCCGTGCTCGTCCAGCCGCGCGTGCTCGTGCTCGTCGACGACGTCCAGCGACATCAGCCGTCGGGTCGGGTCGGCCGTCATCTCCGACAGCACCCGCTGGAACCGCTCGGTCAGCTTCTCGATGCCGGCCGAGTCGAACACGTCGGTGTCGAATTCGACGCGCAGGCCCAGCTCGCGGCCCGGAAGCGCCATCACCGACAGCGGGTAGTGGTTGTACTCCCGGTTGGTGACATCGGTGATGGCCAACTCGTGGAAGCCCAACGGCACGCTGGTGTCGATCGGGTAGTTCTCGTACAGGAACAAGGTGTCGAACAGCGCATCGTGACCGGTCACGTGGTGGATGTCGCTCAGCGCCAGGTGCTCGTGTTCGAGGGTGTCGTTGTGGTGCTGCTGCAGCTGCTCCAGCACGTCGGCGACGGTGGTCTCCGATGTGATGCTGGCCCGCACCGGCACGGTGTTGATCAGCAGACCCACCATGGACTCGGCGCCGATCAGGTCGGCCGGCCGGCCCGACACCGCGGTACCGAACGCGACGTCATGCTGGCCGGTCAGGCGCATCAGCAGCTGCGCCCAGGCGGCCTGCAGCACGGTGTTGACGGTGGTGTGGCACGAGCGGGCCAGCTCGCCCAGGGCGAGCGTGGTCTCCGCGGACAGCCGGTAGGACTCCACGGCCCGCCGGCCGAGCCGCATCCGCCCCGCCGGGCCCACCAGGGTGGGCGTTTCGAACCCGTCGAGGACCTGGCGCCACGCCGCTTGCGCGGCGGTGCGGTCCTGTCCGGCCAGCCACGTCAGGTAGCTGCGGTAGGTCGCCGGCGCGGGCAACTGGTCGCCGTAGTAGTTGGCGAGGATTTCGCGCAGCAGGATGGGCAGCGACCAGCCATCCATCACGATGTGGTGGTTGGTGAGGACGAACCGGTACCTGTTGTCCGCGGTGCGGATCAGCGCGGCCCGGAATGCCGGACGGTTGGCCAGGTCGCTCACCGCGGCGCGCTCGGCGGCGCACAGCTCCTCGACCCGCTGCTCGGGGTCGAGATCCTCGGGGCCCAACTGGATGTACCGCCACGCCATGACCGGGTCGGCCGGGATGACCTGGACGGGCTCACCGAACTGCGGGCAGAAGCGGGCCGCCAGGTTCGGGTGGCGGTTGACCACGGTGTGGACGGCGTCGTGCAGCCGGTGCGAGTCCAGCTCACCGGTCACGGTGATACCGAGCTGTACGGCATAGACGTCGTCGCCCGGGTCCTGCGCGAAGCTGGCGTGGAACAGCAGCCCCTGCTGCAGCGGGGTCAGCGGCAGGATGTCGGCGATCTGGTGCTGCTTGCTCAGCTCGTCGATCTGCGGCTGGTTCAGGCGCGCGGGCGCGATGTCCGACGGGGTCAACCCGCCGCCGCCGCCCTGCACGTGGGCGCAGATGCCGGTCAGCGCCTCGAACCACAGCTGGCTGAGCCGGCTGATCTGCTCGCGGTCCATCGCGGAGGCCGCCCACGTCCAGTTGGCGTGCAGGTGGGGACCTTCTTCGGTGTCCATGGTGCCGGCGTTGAGGTCGACGGTGTGCATTAACGGCATCGCCACCGCCGCGGCCGCGCCGCTCAGCGACAGGCTGTCGGGGCTCAACCGCCACAGCTCACCGGGCAGGTCGGCGGCCGCACCCAGCCGTCCGAGGTAGTTGAACCCGATCACGGGGTCGGATCCACCCAGATCGATGTCGGGGTTCAGGTAGCGCAGCAGGCCGTAGGTCAAGCCGTCCGGCAGGGCGCGCAGCTGCTCCTTGGTGGTCTTGATCGCCGCGCCCAGCGCGTCGTCGCCGGCGACCACGTTCGCCCAGTCCAGGCCGTCGACGGTCAGCGACACCGGGTACTTGGTGGTGAACCAGCCCACGGTGCGGGACAGGTCGACGTGCGGGCCGAGCTCTTCCTGACGACCGTGGCCCTCGACGTCGATGCCGATCGGCGTTGCGCTGCCGAGGAATTCCGTCCAGGCCATCCCGAACGCGATCAGCAGGATGTCCTGCACCCCGGCGTGGAACGCCGCGGGCACCTCGCCCAGCAGCAGGCGGGTCGTCTCGACATCCAGCGACACCGACAACTGCTCGGCGGTCTGGTAGGTGTCCTCCATGGGGCGCACCGCCGGCAGCACGGCCGGGGTCGCGACCACCTCGCGCCACGCGTCGGCCTGCTCGACCACTGCCGGGCTCTGCGCGTGCTCGGCCAGCAGCGAAGACCACCGGGCGAACGAGGTGCCACCCGCGGGCAGCGCCACCGGCTGGCCGCTGTGGTGCTGCGCCCACGCGATGTTGAGGTCCTCGATCAGGGTCCGCCACGACACGCCGTCCACGGCCACGTGGTGGATGATCAACGCCAATTGGCTTGTCTCGCTTGCCCAGACCGCGCTCACCATCACGCCGGCGCCCGGGTTCAGCCGGGATCGGGCGGCCACCAGGGTCGCGTCGGACAGCTGGTCGACCGACTGCAGGCAGTCGGCGGCCTGCACGCTGCCCGGTTCGGGCGCCTGCAACGACCAGCCGCCTTTGCCGTCGTCCTCCACGCGCAGCCGCAGCATGGGGTGACGGTCGAGCAAGGCCTGCAGCACGACCAGGACGTCCTCGGAGGTGACGCCCGTGGGTGCGGCCAGCACCATGGTTTGGTTGAAGTCGTCGATCGGGCCCTGCACGGTTTGCAGCCAATGCATGATCGGGGTGGCCAGCACCGGCCCGATCCCCTCGTCGACCACGGCGTCCTCGCCGGCGCCGTCGGTGGCCACCCGGGCCAGCCGGGCGACGGTCTGCTCGACGAACACGTCGCGCGGGCGGCACATCACCCCGGCCGCGCGGGCCCGGGCCACAACCTGCATCGACAGGATGCTGTCGCCACCGAGGTCGAAGAACGAGTCGTCCACGCCGACCCGCTCGACGCCGAGCACCTGGGCGTAGATGCCGGCCAGGATCTCCTCGGTGTGGTTGCCGGGCGCGCGGTATTGGCCGCCGCGCTTGTGGTACTCGGGCGCGGGCAGGGCGCGCTTGTCCAGCTTGCCGTTGACCGTCAGCGGCAGGGCCTCCAGCACGACGACCGCGGCCGGGACCATGTAGGCCGGCAGCCGCTTGCCCAGCTGGGTGCGTAGCTCGGTCGGGTCGGCGGTACCGGTGATGTAACCCACCAGACGCTTGTCGCCGGGGCGGTCCTCGCGGGCGATCACGGCCGCCTGCTCGACGCCCTCCAGCGAGGCGAGGGCCGACTGGATCTCGCCGAGCTCGATGCGATACCCACGGATCTTCACCTGCTCGTCGGCGCGGCCCAGGTACTGCAGCTGCCCGTCGGCGCCCCAGCGGACCAGGTCACCGGTGCGATACATCCGCGCGCCCGGCCCACCGAACGGGCAGGCCACGAAGCGCGACGCCGTCAGTCCGGCCCGGCGGGCATACCCGGTGGCGACGCCACGGCCGGCCACATACAACTCGCCGACCACGCCTTCCGGCGCGGGCCG
>NZ_NCXM01000029.1 GCF_002104765.1 Mycolicibacterium vulneris | reverse complement strand
AAAGCTGCCGTTGTCGTCGTCGAACGGATTGGTACTCACCAGTCCTCCAAATTTCGCTTTGGCATGGGTCGAACAGTCCGGTGCACTCGCCATCACTGACCACGCGCACGAAAACGGTCTCGACGAAGTGCATGATCCAGAGCGTCGTGCGTTTCAATCCTGTTGTCAGGCTTATCAAGTGAGTAACGTAGTCACGACCGCCACATAGAGTGGTAGACGCAAGACGACAGAGTGGTGGTCCGTCAGTGACAAGGAATTGCGCAACGGAAAATTTGCCTTTGGCACGGGTTACATTGTGCAACAGTGGTTTTCGTCCGAACCGCAGCCTTCGGCATGGGGCGAGCGCGGAACGTCTGCCATGACGTGCCGATGTAGTCGTCTTGCGCCCTGGACGATTCCGGGCTTAGTCATTGATCGCGTGCCACAAACCCACCTGCTATTTCCCTGTGCAGGAGGGTTTTCGGTTTTCAGTTGGTTGCGGCACTCAGAGGCGTAGGCGGACGACGGGCCGGCGGCGCAGCTCCCTACCGGCAGCTCCGCCCGATGCCCGGACAACCCGTTGCTTCACGACGCATCTCGGTTGATCAGATGAATGAGTTGGTCACGGTTGTTGATGCCGAGTTTGGTGAAAAGTCGGTACAGATGGCCCTCCACCGTGCGTACCGAAATGACCAGCCGGTCGGCGATTTCGCGGTTGGACAGCCCTGCCGCGACCAGATTGACGATCTGACGTTCACGTCCGCTGAAGGGAAGCGGGTGCGCCGCGGTCTCGAGCGCCGGTGTGCGTGACCCGCATTGGTTGGCCAACGCGTGCGCCCACGTCGACGACTCGACCTCCTTGCGACGGTCGCCCCGACGGGCATGTTCGCCGGCCGCCTGAGCCGCCGCGTCGGCGGCGAAAGCCAGTGCGCCGAGATCGGCGAATCGATGGGCCGCGGCATCGAGCAGGTCGCCGTCGTGTTGTGCCAAACCGCGGGCGTGGTCGGCGACCGCTTGCGCCGACGCGTAGTTCAAGGTTCGGGCGAGCTCATCCACTCGCGTGGCCTGCGAACGATCGCCGAAGCGAACGGCTGCATGGCGTGCCCGCATCTCGGCCACGTGCATCCCTGCTGTCCGCGCGATCTGCGCCGCTTGCATTGCATGTGCCTGGGCGGCCGCCATGTCGCCGGCCGCTGCCCGCTCCCAGGCCCGGGCGAGTTCCAGTTCAGGCAAGAACACCGCGACATGTGGTCCGTATGCTTCCTCCGCATGCTGCAACGCCGCTGCTGCCGCCGCACCGTCCCCGCGCGTCCCCTCCGCCTGGGCCAGCAGCGCCGCCACCACCAGCAACCAGGGCGACGGAAAGCCTTGGGACAGTTGAGAAATGGACCGGGCAAGAGTGACGCATGCTATCGAGAGGTCTCCGCGGGTAACCTGCACGAGCCCGAGCATCGCGTCAACCATGGCCTCCGCTGCGGGAAGACCCGTTGCCAGTGCGGCGTAACGCCTGTGGATTCGGTCGGCCGCCGGATAGTCACCGGCGGCGGTCGCAACCATAACCTCGGCCAGTCCGATGGCGAACCGCTGCGCTCCTGCCCTGCAGAGCGTCGTCGCGCGCACGCCGGCAGCGGCTATGCGACCGACCTCGGAAAAACGTCCGGCCGCCATCAAGGCACCGCATGTCGCGACAGCCGCCCACACGGTCGCCATCGGCACTACACCGGGCTCACACAGCCCGGGCCCAAGCTCGATCGTCGTCTCAACGTCGCCGCGGAAGAATCCGATCGAAACCTCGAAGGCATTGATCAGCTCGAGACCGCCCTCGGTCATGAGACGCTGTTTCACCTCTGTGAGCACGCGCATCGCGGTTTCGGCGTCACCGCATCCCCATGCCAGGTTCGCAGCGCGCAGACAACCCCACCGCGCGATCAACGACTCGTCGGCGCCATCGACGTCGACGTCCAAAAGGATGGCCTCGGCCTCGTCGCCGCGGCCCTGCCAACTCACCGACTCGGCAAGCACCAACGCAGCCGGCAGCCCACCACCACGATCGACCGCAAACCTCGCCAGCTCCTCACCCAGGGCAAGATTCGACATCGCCAATGCATCCTCCGCCGCCTTGACAGCTACATCGAGGTCGGCTTCCAAGTCGCTGTGCATCATGAACTGCGCCAGCTGGATACGGCCGCGGGGATCCGAGATCTGCGAGCGCCGCCCCACCGCCCGCAGATGCCGTCTAAGAGCTTTCGCCAATATGCCGTTGAGTTGCCGCGAGCGCACTACCCCGGCATGGCGGACCGCGGCTTCACCGAGCATGGGGTGATTCAACTGGGCCACGGTGTGGGAACCGTCGGCAACCAACTGGATCAGACCACGGCGCTCCAGGTTTGCCATTGCGTCCGCGTCGCAGATGTCACGCAGGATTTCCAACTCCAGCAATTCGGCGGTGGCCAAGAGCTCCACCACCTCCAGTTCCTCAGAACTCAGCGATTGCAGCCGAAACTCCAAAGCATCGTTGAGTTCGCGATCCGGGCGCAACGGGCCCTGAAGACGCCAGCCGTGATCGGTGTGTACCAAAGTCCCGCTTTCCCGGCCCGCCGTGAGAAAACCACGCAGCAGCAACAGATTTCCCCCACTGCGTTCAAACAACTCGTCAACCAGCCCGGGCTCGACCGGACCCCCCAGGACCGCGTCGGCCAACAGGCCGGTCTGCTCGCGGGTGAAGGGATCGATGTGAACGGTCAGCAACATGCGCTCTTTCAACAATGCAGTCACCGCATCCAAGACCGGATCGCCGGACCGGATCGTCACGATCAACCGCGCACTACGGCCGGCCGCAAGTTGATTGATCAAAGTGGCCGACAAAGGATCGAGCAACTGCGCCTCATCGACCACCACCACCAGGTTCTTGTCTTGGCCCAGAGTGTTGTGCGCGGCCGCCAGCATGATCGCCGGTTCGTGTCCCACCCCGAGGCTGACCACACGAGAAAATGCGCCCAGCGGCACAGCGCAACCCGTTTGAGTGCCCAGCGCGAATCGCACCGTGCGCCCCGCCGACTCGACCGTCTTGGCCAGCATGCGGGCCAGGGTGGACTTGCCCACCCCGCTGTCCCCGACCAACGCCACTCCGTTGAAGTCCCCGTTGTTGAGCGCCGCGAGTGACCGCCGGAACTCCACATCGCGTCCCACGATGGGCCATGTCGACCCATTAACCCGTTGCGTCAAATGATGTATCTCCCACTCCCACCGAGGTGCCGACATGGCAACCGACTGTTGCTGCACCGCTCACCGCATGCCGCGAGCCACTGCGGTTCGCACACGCCGGACGGCCCGTCGAGCTCGCGGCGCTACATAAAGCCGGAACGCGCCGCTGCCAGATAAAGCCCGAAGTCATAGGAAGCCGAGGCCATGCCCGAGCAGGCCGACGGGATCACGTCCTCGACTACTTGAAATTTGCTCGGCGGGACCGCATCTGCGGGTTCGGGCGGGTCGACTTCGTGAACAGCCGTCGCGATCGTGTGCTTCCGACTACCTATCATGGGCCGGAGCGTATGGCCGCTCGAGCGGCCATCGCCGGAATCTTTAGGGAAGTCGAGTGGTGTGCGCGCCGAGATAGAGTAGCGGCCCCTAAAACTCTACGTTACCTATGCAAACTTAGCCTGCGTAAGGGTGAACATCGTCCCCGCGACCAAGCGGCCGACTGCTGCGGCGTGAGAAGTCTTTCTCCGCGAAGGGCTCTCGGGTTGTTAGCAAGGCAAGCTGTTCGCGACTGTTGACGCCGAGCTTGGTGAAAAGGCGATAGAGGTGCCCCTCCACCGTGCGTACCGAAATGACCAACCGCTCGGCGATGTCACGGTTCGACAAACCGGCCGCGACCAAACTCACGATCTGGCGCTCACGATCGCTGAAGGGAAGCGGGCATATCGCAGCCTCGAGCGCCGGCGTCCGCAACTCGCAACGCCTGGCCAAAGCGTGTGCCCAGGCCGACGACTCGTATCTCTTACCGCGGTCCCCCCGGCGGGCATGTTCGCCGGCCGCCTGCGCCGCTGTGTCGGCGGCACATGCCAGGGCGCCGAGATCGGCGAATGAACGCGCCGTGGCATCGAGCAGATCGCCGTCGCGTTGCGCCAAACCGCGAGCATGATCAGCGGCTGCCGCGGCCAGCGCCGTGTCCAAAATACGGGCAAGCTTTTCCAGCCTCGCGGCCTGAGAACGATCGCCGAAGCGGACCGCCGCATGGCGTGCCCGCATCTCCATCACGTGCGTTCCCGCGGCGCGCGCGATCTCCGCCGCTTGCAAGGCGTGCGTCTGGGCGGCCTTCGCGTCGTCGGCCGCTGCCCGCTCCCAGGCGCGCGCAAGCTCGAGTTCTGGCACAAACACCGCAACATGCGGTCCATAGGCTTTGTCCGCGCGTCGCAATGCCGCAGTGGCCGCCGCGCTGTCACCGCGCGCCCCCTCGGCCTGGGCTTGCCAGGCGCCCACGACAACGGACCAAGGCGACGCAAAACCCTTCGAGAACACAGCGATTGCACTGTTGAACAGAGCGCACGCAGCGGTCAGCTCTCCGCGGCTCAGTCGAATGAGCCCCAGCATCGCGTCAACCATGGCCTCCGCCGAGGGAAGACCGTCAGTCATCGCGGCGTAACGCTTGTAGATTCGCTCGGCCGCGGAATCATCTCCTGCCGCCGTCGCGGCCATGATCTCGGTCATCCCGATGTTGAATCGATGCGGCCCCAAGCCGCACAGTGCAGCCGCACGCACCCCGACGTCCGCTATGCGGCCGACTTCGGAAAAACGGCCGGCCGCCGCCAAGGCGGCGCAGGTCGGGAAAACGGCCCAGACGGTGGCCACCGGCACTTCATCGGACTCGCACAGGCCCGGCCCGACCTCGATCGTCGTTTCGACGTCCCCATGGAAGTAGCCAATGGACAGCTCCAACGCATTGATCAGGCTCACGCCGGCCTCGGACGAGACGCGCTTCTTCACGTCATCGAGTTCCCGAGTGGCGGCTTCGACGTCCCCGCAGCCCCAGAAGAAGTTGGCGGCGCGCAGGCAGCCCCATCGCGCGATCATAAAGTCGTCGCCATCGTCGGGTTCGGCGTCGACCAGCACCTCGTCCGCCTCGTCGCCGCGGCCCTGCCAACTCACCGCCTCGGCAAGCACCAACGCGGCCGGCAGCCCCCCACCGCGATCGACCGCAAACCTCGCGAGTTCCTCACCCAGCACCACATTCGACATCGCCAGCGCGTGCTGCGCCGCTTCGATGACCACATCGAGGTCGGGCTCCAAGTCGCTGTGGATCATGAACTGCGCCAACCGGATCCGACCCCGCAGGCCGGGCTGCTTCGGCCGGTCCCCTGCCCGCTCATGTTTCTGTAGAGCTCGCGCCAATTTGCCGTTGAGTTGCCGGGCGCGCACCATTCCAGCGTGCCGGGTCGCGGCTTCACCGAGCATGGGGTGATTCAACTGCGCCACGGCGTGGGATCCGTCGGCAACCAACTGGATCAGGCCCCGGCGCTCCAGAGTTGCGATGGCCTCTGCATCGCAGACGTCGCGCAGGATCTCCCACTTCAGCCCCTCGGCGGTGGCCAAGATCTCCACCACCTCCAACTCCTCTGGGCTCAGCGATTGCAGCCGAAACCCCAGAACATCGTGGAGTTCGCGATCCGCGCGCAGCGGGCCCCGCAGTTGCCAGCCTTCCTCCGTACGGACCAATGCTCCACTTTCCCGGCCCGCGGTAAGAAAACCACGCAGCAGCAACGGGTTTCCCACACTGCGCTCGAACAACTCATCAACCAAACCAGAGGCGACCGGACCGCCCAGGACAGCGCCGGCCAAGAGACCCGTCTGCTCGCGGCCGAACGGTTCCACGTGGACGGTCAGCAACAGGCGTTCTTTCAACAACGCAGTCACCGCATCCAGCACCGGCTCACGCGATCGGATCGTCACGATCAACCGCGCACTGCGACTGGCCGCGAGCTGATTGATCAATGTGGCCGACAGCGGATCGAGCAACTGCGCGTCGTCCACCACCACGACCAGGTTCTTGTCCTTGCTCAAGGTGTCATGCGCAGCCGCCAGCATGACCGCCGGTTCGTGCGCCACCTGAAGGCTCACCGCGCGGGAAAACGCGCCCAGCGGCAGAGCGCAACCCGTTTGAGTGCCCAGCGCGAATCGCACTGTGCGCCCTGCCGACTCAACCGTCTTGGCCAGCATGCGGGCCAGGGTGGACTTGCCCACCCCACTGTCGCCGACCAACGCCACGCCGTGGCACTCCGAGTTGTTCAGCGCCGCCAGTGACCGGCGCAGCTCCACATCGCGGCCCACGATAGGCCACGCCGACCCGACTTCCCCCGACACCGCGAGCCCTAGGCTTGCTGGGGGGGCTTGGGCGCCAAGGCGTTTCGCAAAGCCAGGCGCGTGCCCAGTGGGCGGCGTTTTGAATCCCGAACGGGCCCACGACAAGCCCCAGCGACGGCAACCCAGCAACGAGCTTCTGGCCGATTGCGGTCGCGTCCGAGCGGCCGACGCAGCAGCCTGCCCACCGGCGGCCGCGCCAACTCGCTCTTAGTACGCACCGGACTCAACTCCTTCTGCAGCCCAGTATTTGCCAGAAATATACCCCCATATTGGCGTGACAGCAAAGGCTCTTTCGCCACCGAGATTCGACACTCGTGTAAATTGTTGCATAGGTTATACAGGTGTTTCATAGATTCACACCAGCCTTTGGGAGAAGTGCACAGCAAACAATAGACACAGCGCACCACTTCGGATGAGACCGCCCGTCGAAGCGGCGCCTGAGACATTTCGAGCCTCGGATTGCAACACTGGCTAACAGCGTCGACGGTGTCGGCCAGCTCAGGGAGTTCAGCCTTTAGTGGCGCCTCGGTACCTGAGGCGGGCGCCGTGTACACAACGCGGGGAGTGGCTCGTGCTGGCCTTCAGACCCCGGTTCGACTTTGCTGCACTTCGTCACGACCTCCTGCCATGCTGGTTCAACTCGCCGTGCGTTGCTTCGCCGGCGCGAAACACGGGGCCGCGCGCAATGTCAAACGCCAGGAGCATCGGGGTCCCAGAACGAAGGTCGATCCCGTGCGATCGCATCCGCCGCATGCCGCTCGCCAGCAAAACCGGGCCTTCGTACTCGGCAACGAGCGCGTCGATCGCCGACTCTCGGTGCGGCAACCCGGTGGCGAACTGTACACGGCAGTACACGTCACGCATTCAACCGTACGTTGATGAAAATGTAAAACCGAACGGTGACCCCTGTGGATAAACGCGGTGAAGCGCTTCACCAGCCGCAGATCCCGAGGTCACAGTCGTGCACCTTAAAAGTCTCAGCGCGGCGAATCGGGGGTCGGTCGTCATGACCGAGCCTGTAACATGGGTACACACAGCTGGCGTTCGCATGAAATGAGAGTGCATTGGGAGTCAACGGCGTCCAGGGCAAAGGGCCGGATGGCAGCGGGCTGGCAAGCCGCCTGAATAAGCTCTTCGAGCTGATGCGCAAGGCGGGCACGCCCCCGCTTTCCAACGCCGCAGCCGCGGCGGCAATCACGGATAAAACCGGGGTCCCGATCAGCCCGGCTTACCTGTGGCAACTCAGAAGCGGCCTCAAAACAAACCCGACCGTCGCCCATTTACGGGCGATCGCCGACTATTTCGGCGTGCCGCCGTCCTATCTGATAGATCGTGGCACCGACCCGGCGATCGACGCACAATTGAATCTTTTGCAGGCGTTGCGTGACAACGGCGTGCGCGATCTGGCGGCCCGTGCATCCGGCTTGACTCCCCAGGCTCTCAACAGCCTGGCGGCGATCGTCGACCACCTTCGTGAACTTGAACGATTACCCCCTATCTCCTCCCGGCAAAATGACCAGCTCGATGCCGGCATCAAACGCTGACATTCTTGCGCTGACGCGCACGCTCCCGATTCCGGTCCCCTGGGACCGGAACGTTTTCATCGAGAACTTGGGCCAAATGCGCGGTCGGGCCATCCGGCTCGTCCCGGCGGATACGGCCGCGCTGGCAGACAGCCCGTGCGGCCTCTGGCTGGCCTGCGACAACGAAGACGTGATCCTGCATGAGACAGGGACCACCGACTACCACATCGACCAGATCGTGGGCCACGAGATCGGGCATATCCTGCTGGGCCATGGTCGCAGCGCCAGCCGCGCCTGCGATGCGGCAGTGTGTCAGGCGTTGCCCGACCTCGATCCCGACACGGTGCGCGCGGTGTTGGGACGCAGCGACTACGCCGGTGACCAGGAGCGCGATGCCGAGATGTTCGCTTCCCTATTGCTGATCGCCGCCGCTGAGGCCGCCGAACGTAACTCCATGATGCGTAGCGCCTTCTTCCGCCGCCAGTGACCTCCACTATCCCGGGCATCATCGCGTGGCCCGTGATCACGATCATGCTGATCGTTCTCGCGGCGCGCTTCCGATGGTGCAGGGCCAACCTCTACCAGACTTACCTCAACAATGTGATGGCTTGGCTGCTGGTGGCCCAGTTGTTGCGTGAGCGCAAGGTTGAAGCGGTGTTGTCCAAAAGCGCTCTCATGACCGTGACCACCGCCCAGCAATTATCTTGCGTCGCAATGATTTTAGCGTGCGGTGAATTCGTCGGGTTCACCATGCTGTGGAACAAGATCTCCCCGGAGGAAACGCTCCGCAGTCACCGCTATTACCGCTTGGCCGCCGTCGCGTTGTCTGTGGCATTCCTGGGTGCGGGCACCCGCGCGCGCGTTGCGGGGCAGACGTTCGAGGTGTCCGGCGGCTGGGACGCGGTCTTGGCGCTGAGCTTGTATCTGACCATGATCGTCATCCTGGTGACGCGGTTGCTGTGGATGTTCGGCTCCGAGCTGATAAGAGCCACCGAGCGTCGCGAATCGCTGCTCGCCGCCGCCGGAATCCTTGCGGTTGTCGTGACGGCGGCAGCGTGCATGGAGGCGTTGGCGCTGGCGGTGAGCGACCAGCTCGGCTGGACTCACACCGTTGAATTCCGGGGCCGGGTTCATGGATCGGAATTCCTATGGATGGCCGTCATCGTCTACCTCTTCGGCGCGGTGCCGCTCGTCGTCAGGCTGCATTCGTTTTTTGGGTTGGACCGCATCAGCCGGACCTGGAAGAGTTTGCAGCCACTGCGGCTCAGCATCACAGCCGCGGTGCCGGAAAGCAGTTTCAGTATCGAGCATGACCACCGGCGGTATCAGAAGACCACTCTCCAGCTGCATCAAACCGTCATCGAAATCCGCGACGCGATCCTGCAGCTGCGCCACTATGTGCGTAGTACGGCTCCGGACCAGCTGGCCCGATTCCTCCAGGAAAACTCTGTGCCGGCCGACGAACGGGACTCCGCGACAACCGCTTTCGAGCTGGCGCACGCCGCCAAGGCCAAGACTGCCGGACATCGACCCGAGACACCCGACAGGGCGCTGGCCGTGCGCTCCCGTTCAACAAACCTCTACGAGGAAGCCGTCGACCTGTTGACACTGGCGAAATGGTGGACGCCCGCGCTGACGGCCACCTCACAGGTCATCCCGGATGAACCCGGCGCGGGAACGGCTCTTCCGGCCTGAACGAGGGCATACCGCCGCGTCGGCTAGAGGGCCACGCCCAGTAGCGCATCGACGGCGGCCGCCACCAGCTTGGGCGCCTCCGCGTCATGGCCGCCGTATTCCAGCGCATCGGTGGTCCAGCCATCAAGCGCGGCAAGGGCTTTGGGAGTATTCAGGTCATCGGCCAGGTATTGCCGCACCCGCGCGATGACGTCCGCGGCGTCGGGACCGGCCGGCAACGCGGCCGCGCTGCGCCAGCGCTGCAGCCGGGTGATGGCCTCGTCGAGCACCTGATCGCTCCAGTACCGGTCGCCGCGGTAGTGCCCGGCCAGCAGCCCCAGCCGGATCGCCGACGGCTCGACACCCCGGGCGCGCAGCTGCGACACCAGCACCAGGTTGCCGCGGCTCTTGGACATCTTGTGCCCGTCCCAGCCGATCATCCCGGCGTGCACGTAGTGGCGCGCGAATCTCCGCACGCCGCGCACGCATTCGGCATGCGCGGCGGTGAATTCGTGGTGCGGGAAGATCAGGTCGCTGCCGCCACCCTGGATGTCCAGGCCGCTGCCTATGCGGCTGAGCGCGATTGCCGCGCACTCGACGTGCCAGCCCGGCCGGCCGGGGCCGAACGGTGAGGGCCAGCTGGGCTCCCCCGGCCGTGCGGCCCGCCAGAGCAGGGCATCAAGTTGGTCGGTCTTGCCGGGCCGTTGCGGGTCACCCCCGCGCTCGGCGAACAGTCGCAGCATGGTGTCGCGGTCGTAGCCGGATTCGTAGCCGAACTGCGGAGTCGCGTCGGCGCGGTAGTAGATGTCCGGGTATTCGCCGTCGACGAGGTACGCCGCGCCGGAGGCCAGCATCTTCTCGACGAGTTCGACGACCTCGGCGACCGCCTCGGTCGCCCCGACGTATTCGCGGGGCGCCAGGATGCGCAGCGCCGCCATGTCTTCGCGGTACAGCGACACCTCACGCTCGGCCAGGTCGCGCCAGTTGATGCCGTCGCGCTCGGCGCGCTCCAGCAGCGGATCGTCGACGTCGGTGACGTTCTGGACGTAGTGGACGTCGTGGCCGAGATCCAGCCACTGCCGGTAGATCAGATCGAACGCAAGATATGTCGCCGCGTGGCCCAGATGGGTGGCGTCGTACGGCGTGATGCCGCAGACATACATCGTGGCGGCCGAGCCGGCCGCCACGGGACGCACCTGCCGGTCAGACGTGTCATACAGCCGAAGCTCCGGACCGCGTCCCGACAACACGGGGACCTGTGGGGAAGACCACGACTGCATGGCAATCAGCCTAGGCGCGCCGGCGATGCGGGTCTGAATCACCCGCCGCCATACCCGTCGCGAGCTATATCGCCGCGGCGCGATTTGTGGTTTGCTGAATCCGGTATCGGGCAAATTCGCTCCACGTCGACGAGCGAGGTGGTTGCCATGTCGACTGGCACAACTGACCGACCAGACACCGCGGGCGCGGCCGCGCAGCAAGAAGTCGTGGTCAGATGCCCCGCAACGACACAAGTCGTCGGCAGCGTCCCCATCTCGACGGCCGCCGAAGTCGAGGCCGTGGCCGCCCGGCTGCGCAGGGCCCAGCCGTTATGGCAGCAAATGAGAATGGACGGCCGCGCGCGGTGGCTGGGCAAGTGGCGCGACTGGATGCTCGACCACCGCGACGACCTGCTGACGCCACTGCAACTCGAGACGGGAAAGTCCTGGGGCGACACCGGCGTGGAGATCGCCGCGTTGCAGATCATCAACTACTGGATCGACAACGCCGCCGAATTCCTCGCCGACCAGACGGTGCGCCCCTACGGCGCCGCGAACGCGGGCAAGAAGCTGACCCTGGTCTACCAGCCCTATCCCCTCGTCGGGGTGATCACACCGTGGAACGGGCCACTGTCGGTGCCGCTGCTCGACATTCCCGCGGCGTTGATGGCCGGCTGCGCCGTGCTGTCCAAGCCCTCGGAGTTCACCCCGCTGGCGTGGCGGGTGGCGGTCGAGGGCTGGAAGCAGATCGGCGCGCCGGACGTGCTGGACGCGGTGTTCGGTTACGGCGAAACCGGTGCGGCACTGGTTAATACGGTCGACTACGTGATGTTCACCGGTTCGGTGAACACCGGACGCCGCATCGCCGTCGCGGCCGCGGAGCGGCTGATCCCCTGCAGCCTGGAGCTTGGCGGCAAGGACGCGATGATCGTGTGCGCAGATGCCGACATCGACCGCGCCGTCGACGGCGCGGTATGGGGTGGCTTCGTTTACACCGGGCAGGTGTGCATCTCGGTGGAGCGACTCTATGTCGAGGAGCCGGTCTACGACGAGTTCGTAAACAAGTTGGTGGCCAAGACATCTGCGCTGCGCAACGGGATGGACTCCGCGCACGACTACTCCTGCGAGGTCGGGTCGATGACCACCGCGCAGCAACTCGCGATCGTGTCCCGCCACGTCGACGACGCCGTGAGTAAGGGTGCGAAAGTGCTCGTCGGTGGGAAGGCGGGTGACGACGGTGGCCTGTTCTATGAGCCGACGGTGCTGGTGGACGTGAACCACGAGATGGATTGCATGCGTGAGGAGACCTTCGGCCCGACGCTGCCGGTCATGAAGGTGCGCGACGTCGCCGAGGCCGTCGAGCGGGCCAATGACTCCAACCTGGGGCTGTCCGGCAGCGTGTGGACGCGCGATAAGGACAAGGCGATGTCCGTTGCGCGGCAGATGAATACGGGCAGCGTCAACATCAACAACGTCATCGCCAGCCTGCTGCAGTACGGGCTCCCGATGGCGGGCTGGAAGGAATCGGGAATCGGTTCCCGCTCCGGTGGCGCCGACGGCATTCGCAAATACTGCCGCCAGAAGGCGATCGTCGCCGACCGGGTCGCGATGAAAAAAGAGCTGCTCTGGTACCCCTACAGCCGCAAGAAGGGCAGCCTCGTCGAAAACATGGTCCGGGTGCTCTCGGCGAAAGACTGGCGGCGCCGGCTGGGGCGGTAATGGCCGTCCGGCGTTACCCGCCGCGGATGGCGCTCAGCAGGATCGGCGCCAGCTCGGCGCGGCACATCACGAAGTCGGGCAGATACGGGTCGAGTTGGTTGTAGCGCATCGGCGATCCGTCGAGCCGCGACGCATGCATCCCGGCGGCCATCACCACGCCGGCCGGGGCCGCCGAATCCCACTCCCACTGGCCGCCCGCGTGCACGTAGGCGTCGACGTGCCCGTCGATGATGGCCATCGCCTTCGCGCCTGCCGAGCCGATCGCGACGGGCTGGATGGGCAGCGTCTGCCGCATCCGGTGCAGCACCGCGGGAGGACGGGTCGCGCTGACGGCGATGCGGATGGTGTCGGTGACGCCGACGCGCGCGGCGTCGGCGGTCACGGTGTCGCTGCGGTAGACGATGTTGCCGCGGGCCGGCAACGACACCGCGGCGTCGGTGATTTCGCGCTGGCCGTTGCTGGAGTCGCCGGTGGGACGCTGCCACAGCGCGATGTGCACCGCCCAGTCGTCGCGGCCGGGCGTGGAGAATTCGCGGGTGCCGTCCAGCGGGTCGATGATCCACACGCGGTCGTGTTTGAGGCGGGACAGGTCGTCGTACGCCTCCTCGCTGAGCACCGCGTCGTCGGGCCGTTCCTCGTGCAGGCGTCGCAGGATCAGCGCGTTCGCCAGGCTGTCGCCAGCGTCGCCCAGCGCCCAGGGATACCCGAAGCCGACTTCGTCGCGGACCTTCAGCAGCAACTCCCCCGCATCGGCGGCGAGATCGGCGGCCAGGGCAGCATCGGTTATCTCGTCGGCGGCGGGGCTCACCGCATCAGTATCGCCGACGGCGTACCGCGGCCTTCACCGATGGCCGCGCCGCGCTTGCGATCACCGCTAGAAAGCCGGCCACGGGATGGGGCGATGCCGGTTGGGTCCGGGCATCACCGGGTTGTCCAGCAGCGTGCGCGCACGCCGACGTAGCGCGGCGACCTCCGCCCGGGTGATCTGCTCGGCCAGCTCGTCGCCGAACTGATCGTCGAGCGCGTCGACCAGGCCGGCGACGGCCTTGCACGTGTGATCGTCGATCGGCTTGCCGGCCCATCCCCACAGCACCGTGCGCAGCTTGTCCTCGACGTGCAGGCACACGCCGTGGTCGACCCCGAAGATGTGGCCGTCGAGGTCGCGCAGCACGTGGCCGCCCTTGCGGTCGGCGTTGTTGACCAGCACGTCGAACACCGCCATCCGCCACAGGCGAATGTCGTCGGCGTGCATCAGGACCACCTCGTCGCCGGCGTAGTCAAGGGCACGCAGCACCGGCAGGTAGCCCGGCTGCCTGGTGCCGGCGGGAAACAGGTCGACCAGATCCGGCCCCGGACGCGGCTCGCTATCGACCGCGTCGCCGGGTTGCTGCACCCACCGCTGCAGCATGCCCGGGCCTGCCGGCCCGTGCCGAATGATCGTGTAGGGCACGATGTTCCAGCCCAACTTCGCGGAGACCAGATACGCGGCCCGCTCGCGGCCGGCAAGCGTGCCGTCCGGGAAATCCCACAGCGGCGCCTCCCCGGCGACCGGCTTGTAGACGCAGTGCACGCTGGACTCGCCGAGCGTCGATTCGCAGAGGAAGGTGCCGTTGCTGGCCGAGCGGATCCGTCCGATGACCGTCAGCTCGCCGTCACGCAACACCTCACGGTCGTCAGACCTCGGGGTCATCTTCAGGCCCGAGCAGCGCACTGCGCCGATATCCGTTGGCGCGTGCGCAGATATGGCCCTCCGGGTCCAGCGGTTCGTCGCACAGCGGACACGGCGGACGTCCCGCGGAGATGACGCGATTGGAGCGGGTGGCGAATTGACGCGCCGACTCCGGCGTCAGGAACACCCGCACCGCGTCGGGACCCTCTTCGGTGTCGTCGAGCACCACCGACGCGTCGAACTCGGCGTCGGTGACCGCCAGCAGCTCGACCACCACCGTCTGTGCCTCCGAATCCCAACCCAGGCCCATCGTTCCGACGCGGAACTCGGCGTCCACGGGAGTGACCAACGGATCGAGGTCCTCGATCTCGGCGGGCTCCGGCGGGACGGGGGTGCCGAACCTCCGGTTCACCTCGAGCAGCAGCGCACCGATGCGTTCGGAGAGCACCGCCACCTGCTGCTTCTCCAAAATCACCGACACCACTCGGGCGTCGTGCACAGCCTGGATGTAGAACGTGCGATTTCCGGGCTGGCCGACGGTCCCGGCCACGAAGCGGTCGGGTGTGCGGAAGACATGAATTGCGCGGGCCATGGCACTTCCCAAAATACCGGCTGTTGCCACCGCCGTGCGATCCGATGGAGGTAGCCGCCGAATTAATCCGTGGAACCGCCGACCACCGCGTCGCTGGACGGCACCGCGGCGGCCGATTCCTGCGGCTCTCCGTTGGACTTGGGGTCGGTTTCCGGCTTCGCGTCTTCCTTCGCCGGGGGTCCGGCCCGCAGGGCGGCGGACAGCCGCGCGCCGGTGTGGTTGACGTGCAACACAAACGGGCGCAGCTCGGTGTAGCGGATCACACTCACCGACGCCGGATCGGCAGTGACCCGCTGGAACCCGTCCAGGTGGATGCCGTAGCCGTCGGCGATGACCGCCTTGATGACATCGCCGTGAGTGCAAGCGACCCACAGCACATCGCCGCCGTGCTCGGCGGCCAGCCGGCGGTCGTGCTCGCGCACGGCGAACACAGCCCGCGCCTGCACCTGGGCCAGGCCTTCGCCGCCGGGGAACACCGCCGCGCTGGGATGCGCCTGAACGACCTTCCACAGCGGCTCGCTGACCAAATCGCCGAGCTTGCGGCCGGTCCACTCGCCGTAGTCCACCTCGGCGAGCCGATCGTCGACGAGCGGCGTCAGGCACAGCGCGTCGGCCAACGGGTCGAGGGTGCGACGGCAGCGCAGCAGCGGCGAACTGACCAGCTCCCGAATCGGCAGATCACCGATCCGATCGATCAGGCCCTCCGCCTGTTCACGGCCCTTGTCATCGAGGTCGACGCCCTCCGAGCGACCGGCGAGTACGCCAGCCGTGTTCGAACTCGAGCGGCCGTGCCGTAATAGGATGACGGTCATATCGACCACGACGGTACCCGGTGAACGGGTCCGGGCAGGCCTAGCGCGAAACCGGCTCGGCGTGCGCCACGGAATCGCGCACAGCGGCGCTCAGGCTGCGCTCGTCGGTGAGGTCGATGTCGACCAGGCTGCGGACTGCCCTGGCGACCACCTCGTCGGCCTGCGGGACGGGCCCGGCCAGGCGCGGCCGGTAAACCTCGACGACAAGGGATCGGTTCTCGATGTGGAACGAAAAACTCCGCCCATCACCGACTTGTCCGTATCCGCTAGCGGAAATGCCTGTCGACATGTCCTCGACAGCGAACTCATTCTGCGCCAAATGACGGTCAGCGGTGACGGCCATGAGCCGACCATACCTCGCCGGTAAAGAGGGTTGCATGCAGCATGGCCCACTTGGCTGCGGAGGCGTTCCTTAGAATTTGTGTTCCACCAGCCCGGGATGCGCCGAACCACGAGGGAAGAGAATTGCTGTCACGGCATTTTCGTCACAAGATGGCAGCTCAAGGCCGTCTATTGGGACTCGCGGTTTTGCTGAGCGCGGTAGCCGGATGTTCATCGAATCCGCTCGACACGGCGCCCCGCACGATCGAACCGGCGCACGCCGCCGTGTCGCCGCCCGCCTCGCAGCAGCCGGCCGGGGCGGTGCGGCCGCTGGCCGGTCACGCCGCGGCGGCGGTCTTCGACGGCGGCACCCATCAGCTGGCGGTCCTGACGCCGGGCAACGACCCGGCCGCACCCGCCAGCGTCACCGTGTTCGGCGACCCGCAGACCTCGCCGCGGGTCGTCGAGCTGCCGGGACCGGCGACCGCTTTGGCCGACGACGGCCGCGGAACCGCCTACCTGGCCGCCCGCGGTGGGTACCTCGCGGTCGAGCTGTCCACTGGCCGAGTGACCCAGGTGGCCGTCCCCGACGCCGCCCAGACCGAATTCACCGCGGTCGCGCAGCGTGCCGACGGCAGGTTGGTGCTGGGCAGCGCCGACGGCGCCGTCTACACCCTCGCCTCCCAGCCGCCGGGCACCGTGACCAGTGCGACCGTCGCCAGCCGCAACAAGATCTTCGCCCGCGTTGATTGGCTTGCCACACAAGGCAATACGACGGTGGTGCTGGATCGCGGGCAGACGTCGGTGACGACGATCGACGCCGACGGCCACGCCCAGCAGGCGCTGCGCGCGGGCCGGGGCGCCACCACGATGGCCGCCGATCCGGCGGGCCGGGTGCTGGTCGCCGATACCCGCGGCGGCCAGCTACTGGTGTACGGCGTGGACCCGCTGATCCTGCGTCAGGCCTACCCGGTTCCGCAGGCGCCGTACGGCCTGGCCGGCTCCCGCGCGTTAGCCTGGGTTTCGCAGACCGTTTCCAATATCGTCATTGGTTACGATCTATCCACCGGAATTCCCGTCGAAAAGGTGCGTTACCCGACCGTGCAGCAACCGAACTCACTGGCCTTCGACGAAGCGTCAGACACCCTGTACGTGGTGTCGGGTTCCGGTGCGGGAGTTCAGGTCATCGAGCACGCGGCGGGTACGCGTTGACCGCCGCGCGGCGCGGCCGCCTACCCGCGGGCTGGGACACCGAGATGTCCGACGAATACGAATGGGCGCCGTTGCGCCTGCCACCGGAAGTGACCAGAATCAGCGCGTCCACCCGATTGTCGATAGAGGCCGAATACCGCGGCTGGGAGTTGACCAGGGTGCGGCTCTACACCGACGGCAGCAGACGAGTGCTGTTGCGCCGCAAGAAATCTCGTTCGAACACTGCCGGATCCGAGGGGCGACGGCCCGACCAGCCGGAACTGTGAAGCCCACCCAGCCACGCCAGGACGGACACCGGATGTACGGCCTGCTGCGCCAGCTGTTTTTCGTGATCCCGCCCGAACGGATCCACACGCTGGTGTTCGCCTTACTGCGTGGTGTCACCGCCGTCGGGTGGACGCGGCGGGCGCTGCACCGGCTGCTGGCCCCGACGGATCCGGCGCTGGCCAGCACGGTGTTCGGGGTGCGCTTCCCCGGGCCGCTGGGGCTGGCGGCCGGGTTCGACAAGGACGGCGTCGGCCTGCTCACCTGGGGCGCGCTGGGCTTCGGGCACGCCGAGGTTGGGACGGTCACCGCCAATCCGCAGCCCGGCAATCCCGCCCCGCGCATGTTCCGGCTGCCGGCGGACCGGGCGCTGCTGAACCGGATGGGCTTCAACAATCTCGGTGCGGGCGCGCTGGCGATGCGGCTCTCGCGGCAGCGGCCCGAGGTGCCGATCGGGGTCAACATCGGCAAGACGAAGGCGACGCCGGCCGAGAAGGCCGTCGACGATTACCGGGCGAGCGCGCGGCTGCTCGGCCCGCTGGCGTCCTACCTGGTGGTCAATGTCAGCTCGCCGAACACGCCCGGGCTGCGTGATCTGCAGGCGGTGGAGTCGCTGCGACCCATCCTGGCTGCCGTGCTCGCCGAGACGTCCACACCGGTGCTGGTGAAGATCGCGCCAGATCTTTCCGATTCCGACGTGGACGAGATCGCGGACCTGGCAGTCGAACTGGGGCTGGCCGGCATCGTCGCCACCAACACCACCGTGTCGCGGCAGGGGCTGCACACACCGGGGGTCGACGAGCTGGGGCCGGGTGGCATCTCCGGCCCGCCGGTGGCGCGCCGCGCCGTCGAGGTGCTGCGCAGGCTGTACGGCCGTGTCGGCGACCGCCTGGTGCTGATCAGCGTCGGGGGCATCGAGACCGCCGACGACGCGTGGGAGCGGATCACCGCGGGCGCATCGCTGCTGCAGGGCTATACGGGCTTCATCTACGGAGGAGGCTTGTGGGCCAAGCAGATTCACCAGGGCATCGCACAGCGGCTGCGCGACGGCGGCTTCGCTTCGCTCTGTGATGCCGTCGGCTCGGCGGCCCGCACACCGGAGTAGCTCAGGCCGCACCGTCTTCGTCCTCACACAACAGATCCTCCGGGTGATGGAAGGTGTTGGTTCGCGGTTGTCCGCGATCGAGATGCGGCGGCGGTATCCATTCGGTATCGCCGTTGGCGCGTTTTCGGGTGGTCCAACCCTTCTCGAGAAGCCGGTGGTGGGGTCCGCACGCCATGGCGAGTTGGTCGATGTCGGTGCGGTACGTGCTGGCCCAATCTTCGACGTGGTGGACCTCGCAGTAATAGCCCGACACGTCGCAGCCTGGATGCGAACACCCACGGTCCTTGGCATACAAGACAATTCGCTGACCGGGCGACGCGAGGCGCTTGGTGTGATACAGCGCCAACGCCTTGCCCTTGTCGAAGATCGCCAGGTAATGGTGGGCATGACGGGCCAGGCGGATGACGTCCGACATGGGCAGGATGGTGCCGCCGCCGGTCAAAGCCTTCCCAGCGGTAGCTTCGAGCTCTGCGAGCGTGGCGGTCACGATGATGCTGGCCGGTAATCCGTTGTGCTGACCCAGCTTTCCGCTGGACAGCATCGCTCGCAGCGCCGCGTTGAGACCGTCGTGGTTGCGCTGACCCGGGGTGCGGGTGTCGCGCTGCACCGCCTCTTCCGACGGGGCGCCGTCCACGACCGGCATGTCGTCGTCGGGGTTGCACATGCCGGGGGCGGCCAACTTGGCCAGCACCGCCTCCCAGCCGGCGCGCGCCTCGGGTGTCAGCCAACCACTCAGGCGTGACATGCCGTCGGCCTGCTGATTGCCGAGCACCAGCCCACGCACTCGCGCCCGGTCCGCATCGGTGTAGCTGCCGTCGGGGTTGAGGCAGTCCACCAGGCGGCGGGCCAGCTTGGCGAGCTGATCGGGGCGAAATTCGGCGGCCTTGGCCGCGAGCTGCTTTTCGGCGAGCACGCAGGTCTCGACGTCGACCGACTCGGGCAGCTGGTGGAACAGCCGCCGGATCACCGTCACGTGGTCGGCCCCGATGGTGCCGTCGCGCTGAGCCGCCGCCGTGGCGGGCAGCACCGGAGCCAACGGCTCACCGGAAAGCGCCCGGCGCGGGCCCAGGTCGGCCGCCTCGGCGATCCGCCGTCCGGCCTCCGCCCGGGTGATGTGCAGCCGGTCGGCCAACACCCAGGACAGCTTGCCGCCCAACTCGGTCGAATCCGCTTGCTCACCAATCTGATTGATGAGTTGATGACTCGGCGCCTGGAGTCGGCGCGTCTCGCACTCGAGTATCTCCAGCATCTGCAACCGCTCCGGATTGGTCAACGCACCATAAAAATGCTCACGGAAGCGAGAGACGACGGCGCGCAACGCGTCAACGTCGGCCTGGATATCCTCACGGTCGGTCAAGGTCATGTGCACCGCTCGTCCAGCACTCCGACCAGCTCGGCAGCCGTCAGTGCCTTATGCGAGTGCCCCTGGAAGTCGGAGACGACGGCGCGCAGCGCGCCAATATCGTCGTGAAGCTTCCAGAAGCTAATCGAACGCATGTTCGAATGCTACTGCCGCCCACCGACAAAATTCGCCGCGGTGAAAACACCGGGACGAAAGTGGCACAAGTGATTTCGGGCGGGACGCCCTCCCTCGGGCCGAAGCCCTCCCGAGCCCGAGGCCCTACTTCTGTTCGTAGGTGGCGTGGATGACCGCCCGCGCGATCGCGTGCTGGAAAAGGTTGAACCCGAGGAAGGCCGGGCTGGCGTCCTCAGGAAGATCCAGCTTCTCGGTGTCCACGGCGTGCACGGCGATGTAGTACCGGTGTGCACCGTGACCCGCCGGCGGCGCGGCCCCGATGTAGCGGCGCTGACCGGCGTCGTTCACCAGCGTCAGCGCATCCCCGGGCAGGTTGCTGCCATCGCCGGCGCCCGCGGGCAACTCGGTGACGTCGGCCGGCAGGTTGGCCACGGCCCAATGCCAGAACCCGGAGGCAGTCGGGGCGTCGGGGTCGTAGACGGTAACGGCGAAGCTGCGGGTCTCGTCCGGGAACCCCGACCAGCTCAGCTGGGGGCTGACGTCTTCGCCGCCCGCACCCATGATTCCGCTGACTTGCGGATTGGCCAACGGCTGGCCGTCCGCAACCGATTCAGAAGTCAGCGTGAATGACGGCAGCTTCGGCAACGATGCGTACGGGTCAGGAGCAGTGCTCATGGCGGTCCTCTCGTGTGATCGGCTTGGTGATCTAGCAGTGGGTCAGGAAGTGGGCCAGCACGTCGGTGCCGAACCGCAGCGCATCGATGGGTACCCGCTCATCGACACCGTGGAACAGCGCGGTGAAATCCAGATCCGGCGGCAACCGCAGCGGGCTGAACCCGAAACAGCGAATACCCAAGCGCGCGAACGACTTCGCGTCGGTACCACCAGAAAGCATATAGGGCACAGTACGGGCCCCCGGGTCGTGCGCCAGCACCGCCTCGTTCATGGCATCGACCAGGTCGCCGTCGAAGCTCGTCTCATACGACGAGAAGTCCTTGATCCACTCGCGCGTCACGTCCGGCCCCAGCAACTCGTCGATCTCGGCCTCGAACGCCTCCTTGCGCCCCGGCAGGATCCGGCAGTCCACCACCGCCTCGGCGGTGGCCGGCACGACGTTGGCCTTGTATCCGGCCTTGAGCATGGTGGGATTCGCGGTGTCGTGCAGCACCGCCTTGAGCATGCGGGCCATCGGGCCCAGCTTTTCGATCACCCCGCGCAGGTCGCCCGATTCGGTGTCGAAGGTCAACCCGGTCTCCTCGCTGACGGCGGCGAGGAACTGCGCGACCGTGTCGGTCAGCACGAGCGGAAACTGATGCCGGCCCAGGCGGCCGACGGCCTCGGCGACGGTGGTGACGGCGTTCTGGTCGTGCACCATCGATCCGTGTCCGGCCGGGCCCCGGGCGGTGAGCTTCATCCAGGACAGTCCCTTCTCGGCCGTCTCGATCAGGTAGAGCCGACGCTCTCCCCCGTCCTTACGCGGCACCGTCAGCGAGAAGCCGCCCACCTCACCGATCGCCTCGGTGACGCCGGTGAAGAGCTCCGGCCGGTGATCGACCAGCCACTGGGCTCCGAAGGTTCCGCCGTGTTCTTCGTCGGCGATGAATGCGAAGACCAGGTCGCGCGGCGGCACGATGCCCGCGCGCTTCAACTGGCGGGCCACCACGATCATCATGCCGACCATGTCCTTCATGTCGACCGCGCCGCGGCCCCAGACGAAGCCGTCTTTGATCGCGCCGGAGAACGGGTGCACGCTCCACTCGGTCGGCTCGGCCGGCACCACGTCGAGATGCCCGTGGATCAGCAGCGCACCACGCGACCTGTCGGCGCCCGCCAGGCGGACGAACACGTTCCCGCGGCCCGGCGCGCCGGACTCGACATACTGCGGCGCGTAGCCGACCTCGGCCAGCTGCTCGGCGATCCACTGCGCGCAGTCGGCCTCGCCCTTCGTCGTCTCCGGTTCGCCGGTGTTGGTGGTGTCGAACCGGATCAACTTGCTGACAACCTCGACCACGTCGTCGCTCGGGTTGGTTGGCACCTCGGTCGCCCCGCTCTGAATGGTCACAACCACCTTTCCTACCATTGCCGAGGCTGGACGGCTCGATGCCGATCCTCGCGACATCCCGAGGGAGCTGGATTGGGTTCGCGGCGCGCGATCCGATAGCCTTAGCTGCCAACCCATGCTGGTTTGGCCTTGTCCGAGTGGCGGAATGGCAGACGCGCTAGCTTGAGGTGCTAGTGCCCTACTAATGGGCGTGGGGGTTCAAGTCCCCCCTCGGACACATCCGGCGACACGACTTAAGTCGGCCGTCGCCTTGACTTGTCGCAGATGCGGATCGTAATCAAGGCGGAGCCCCAGGCTCGCGTACACCTCGGCGCGTTCCGCCCCGGTCGCCGCACCGAGCACGGCTGACAGCCCACCCAGTTCCTCGACCAATTCGCTGATCTGTGCCGCAGACATGACGCGGGGCCGCTCCGCTTGCTCAAGACGGGCCTTCAGCTCGTCGCGCTCGGCGGTGCGGCGACGCAATGCGGCGGTTAGGTCCTCCACGGCCACGCCGGACTCCACGGCGCTAACCAAAGCAGCAACCTTGGCATTCGCCTCGCGAAGCTGGCGCTGCAGGGCGGCGTAGCCAGTGCCGGCTGCCGGGTCCACATCCTGCCCGCGTGCGAGGTCTTCCGGATCGGCCAGGCTGGCGATCCATTCGTCAAGTCGCGCAGTCACCTCGTCTTCACGGAGATAGACGGTGCGCGGATGATCACTCAGGTCCACAGGTACAGAGCGCGACTTGCCCAGCTCACAACGGTAGAGAATGCGGGTCGTTCGTTTCCCGACGCGAGCGGCCCCCTGCATCCGCCGTCCACACGCGGCGCAGAACAACAGGCCGCGCAGCGCATACGGCACTGTCGATTCTCTGCTGCAAACGAGACCGGGACCACGCCGTGCCTGCGTCCGAAGGCGAACAGCCTGCACCAGTTCATCGGGAATCAGCGCTTCATGTGTGCGGCGATCTGGTGCGATCCAGTCGGCCTCATCACGCCACCGCATGCGAGTCTCATACCCCGCCGCGACATCGTCGGGGTTGACCAGGACCTCGTATTTCTCCTGCTTGCCCCAAACACGGATACCGCGGTACGCCGGGTTGTCGAGTATGGCGCGGATCGCCGAATGGGACCACCCTCGCGGGTCACGGTGACGATTCCGCACCGGGTCGTACTGGCTCGGTGACGGCACGCCATCGTCGGTGAGCTGTTGCGCGATGTAGCGCAGGCCCGCTCCGTCGGCGTACATGCGGTAGATCCGCTCGACAACCGAAGATGTCGCGGGGTCAGGTTCGAGGCGGTGAAGCCGCTGCCCAAGATTGGCCTTAGCAGGGTTTGGGTGCGGGCCGGCATCGACGAGCCGGTAACCGTAGGGTGGTCGACCACCGAGATATCTGGCCGTGTCCTGCGCAAGTGCCGACATCGCGGTACGGACGCGCATCTGGATTCGAGCGCGCTCTCCCTTGCTCATGCCACCGAACAGAGTCATCACCAGGTCGTGTGCCTCGGAGCCGGGATCAACCGCTCCGCCGACCTCGGGTACCCACAGGCCGACGCCGTAGTGCGTGAGGACAGGGAAGGTGAGCGCGAACTGCGGCCCGTAGAACGCACGGGCGGGTTCCCCGATCACTACAGCATCAAAGCTACGGTCCCGACAAGCGACATCAGCAAGGAGACGTGACGCCTCTGGCCTGCGCTTCCACGGCAGCGAACGGCTCTGTCCCACATCGAAGTAGTCAGCGGCGAGGACTCCGCCGTGCGGAGTGATCAAGTCCATGGCCCGCCGCTTCTGCCAGCTGCGGCTCGCCTCCGGATCTTGAGCGTCCTCCGTGCTCACTCGGCCATAGAAGGCGAACCTCAGACTCACCCCACTACCCTTCCTGATCCGAGCATCCGGTCCCGCACCGCCATTATCACGTGTACCAGCGCGCTGTTGGCCTCGCGCGACAGTCGATAGTGGTCGGGCAGGACAATTTCAACATCCCCCACTGACATCGTCGGCGCAGCGATTCGAGCGTCACCCTCGCACCGGGCATTTGCTGTTGGGGATCCGTCAGCCATCGCATCCCCCTGGCAAATCCCATCGCTGGTTGCGGGCTTTGCCACGGACTTCCATCAGTCCGATGCGACGGGCGTCTATGCATCGGAGAGCCGCGGAGTTCACGAGGGTGCGATCACCGAGGCTGGTGAGGCCGGCACGGTCGAACTCCCACACCACCAGATCATCGCTATCGGTGGGGTCGAAACCTAAATCATGTTGGTATGCAGTGCTTTTCAGACGTTGTTCACGTGTCCAGGTGGCGCGGCGTTCCCGCAGCGCGGTCATCGTGGTGGAGTAGCGGCGGGATTTGCTGGTGATGTGCCCGCGGTAGCCCAGGGTGTGCAGCCACCGGCCGACACCGGCCAGTCCCCTATCGGCGAGTTGGCTGATGGTGGTCAGGATCGCCCGGACGTGATCGGACACATCCAAGTTGGCGATGGCCTCGGTGGAGATTCGTCGCGCGCTAATCCCTACGTCGGCTAAGGATTTGGTGACGTATTTCGCGAGGTAGCGAGCTACGCGGCGGCCTGGCAACATCCGGCCGTGTGGTGAATCGTCCTGCACAGCAGGACTTTCCGTGCCAGCGTGCCGGTTGTCGATGGGTTGAGTGTCGACTTGTGTGCCGAACCTGATCACCCGTGTCGCGGTATCTGAGGATGGGTCGGTGACCGTCACGGCTACGGTTCGAGCGGCCTGTTGGACGATGGTGGCCAGTTCGGTGGCTGTGAGGGGCGCTTGCCAGTAATGACCGCCGCAGTTATCGCCGTCGGGCGGGTCGAGGCGGATCAGGGCATGAATATGCGGGATGAGCCGGGCTTGCAATTCGACGACTTTGATGAAGCTGACCCGCACCGCATCCGGGTCGGCGCCCGTGGCGCGTAGCTCTCGGCGGAGTGTGCGGCGCAGGGTGATGGTGAAGCGTCGCCACAGTTCTGGCATGTGCCATGTGAACAGCACATGCCCGATGTAGTCGTAGCAGTCCGCGCAGATCGGCTGTCCCACATGGATGTCAGCTTCTCCGTGAGCTGTGCTGCACCACAGCGGTTTTCCATGCGGGCAGCGGCGGTAGCGGCCAGTCCCGTGGTGGTCGCGGCACACCCGGAGGCGCTTGTCGCCTGCACGTGAGGTGGTGTGGACCGGCCCGTAGCTGGGCGCGGTCAGGGTAACGAACACCTGCGGACGATCCGCCACTGCTTCGGGGATGTCGTGGTGGCCGCCGGCGGTGCCAGCGTGCACCAGTTGCCACGTGTCGCGAGCGTAGAGGTCCGAGCACGACGGGCAGATCTGGGCGCGGCGGTTATTGCACCGTGTCCACACGACCCGATCGCGGCCGAACTCGTCTGTACCCGTGAGTTGAATGGGGTGGGCGCAGAAGCCAACGGATTCCGCGCGCCGCCACCAGGATTCGAATCCCATTGAGGACGCGCGGCGCACCATCTGCTCCACCACCGCGTTGGCGTCGATTGTGGCGGCTATCCCGGGCAACGCCAGCGCGAGGGCCGTCGTTGCAGTAGTCACCGCTGACCCCGATCGGTGTTCGTGCGCTCGCTATTGGCCTGGTTGGTGCGGGTCGCGGCACGGGGTGCCCGGAACCGTGCTGCCAGAGTGGTGATGTCGTGGTCAGTGACGTGAAATGCCCGTACCCGCACCGGGTGGGCGGTGCCATCAATCATCATGTACCCGACACCCGGCGTTGCATCAGAGATACGGTCGCACTCCGCACCGGCATCCCTTGCTCCCTGGCCGAGAACCATGGCGGTTTGGGTGGCTTCGGTCAGTCGCAGCCCGATCCGCACGGTGAACAGTTGGCGCACGGGCAGTGTCTCTTTTGCCGGGTCTTGCACCGCGGCCACCACACTGATTCCCACTGCCCGGCCCTGGGAGAGCAGCAGGCCCAGGAGTTGTTCGATTTCGGCGCGGATTTTGCGATCGGAGACGTAGGCGGTAAGCGCGGCGATCTCATCGATGACCACGACGAATAAAGGTTCCGATGGGGTGGGTGTATGCAGGCGAGTCTTGCCACGTAGCCGGTGCGCCCGCGCGTGCATTACGTCAACCAGTTGGCGCAACAGGCGCACGGTGGTGTCAGTGGCATCGTGCGTGAATACCGTGAACATTGGTGCCCCGGCGCCCAGTTCCATGCCGCCTTTGGGGTCGATCACGCACAGCCGCACCAGCCCGTTTTTCACCTCGGGGGCGATGCCGGCGATCAGTGACCACAACACGCTGCTTTTGCCGGCCCCAGTGGCTCCAGCAATCAGCATGTGGTGGCCCAGCAGGGGCAGGTGCCACCAGTGGCGGGTTTCGGTGATCCCAACCCGCACCGCCCCCACATCCACCCGTGTGGCCGGGTTGGGTATGGGCAATGCGATCGGGTCCGCCAAGACATCCCCGCGCATGACGGTGATCTTTAGTTCCCCGGGCGCGGTCGAGGTGATCGTCAGCCGATCGGCGCGCCAGGCGGCGGCCAGCGCGTCGGCTTGTCTGTGCCAGTCAGCCAGGGATTGGCCGGTCACCACGCGCAGCTGCAGTACGTCGGTACTCTTGCCGATTTGTACCGACCGTAGTGCTGGCACGAGGGCGCGTTCACCCAGGCGGGCGGTGAGTCCGTGCAGGCTGCACACCGATTCCCAGCTGCGGCTGTAGCGCCACCAGCTCAGCCAGCGGTGTCGCACCGGTTCGGTCACCCAGGCTTGAAATGACCCTGGGTCTAGCCAGGCCCACCCCGCATAGGCAGCACCGCACGCGATGGCAGTGATCAAGCCCGCGCGTGGGCCGTGGCTGATGGCGACTGCCAGGCTGAGGATGATGGGGATGCTGAGGGCGGGGAACAGAATCGACCACCACAGCAGGTACCCCGTGGCTTTGGCCAGGGATAGGACGAGGTCTTCGAACCAATCATCATGATCCGACCCAGTGTTGTTGGTGTGCTTCTTGTTTGATGCCATGACCGATGCTCTCCGTAGGTGTTTCGCCGATAGCAGGCCCATCTTGGGGCGCGACCGTATGGGCGCCGCGCCCCAAAATCGTGGTTTATTTCTGCGGGCGGGCCTGTTCGTTGGGCGCACCTGCGGGTGTGGTGGAGGTGATGGCATCAGCGCGGAAGGCCACGCCGCTGCGATCACCTTGAGCCCACGGAATGGCCACCAGACCCGACACCGATACTGCCTGTGTCACCGACACTTTCGGATCTCCTGCCACCGTCACGTTGAGCACTTCGCCGCCGGTGTCGTCCAACGCCAGCAGCTGCGCTGCGTACAACGGCACCCCGGTCGCGGTGTCGACTTTCGGGCTGCCGGTCTCGAAGTTCAACCGCGGCTCGGCAGCCCTGGTGACGATGAATCGCGTCCCCGATGTATCAATTCTCAATCGCATTGTCCTGCTATTCCTTTCGTGATCTGAATGCGCCCGATGAGGCGCTCGAATCAGTTCACGCGGACACCGCGGACGTTGCGAGGGACGTTTGCAGGCGTTGCCGACACGGCCCCAGACATTTCGGGCACGACAGGGACATAGCTGCCGACACCAGGCAGACATCACCGCAGCAGGGAGGCGCCAGCCCCATGGCAAACTAGGAACCACGCTAGTGATGGACAGGATCAACACCGAAAGACATGTGCTGAGACGATGGACGATCAGGACGGTTGCATCGACACCGCAGTGATCCCCAACGATCGCCTCACGCAACGGCTGCACGCCAAGGGGATGTCCCATGGGCGGTTCGCCACTGCGGTGGGCGTAGACGTCAAAACCGTGCGCCGGTGGCTAGCCAACACCAACTACAACGTCCGCCCCGATAATGCACGCCGCGCCGCCGACGTGCTCGGCTGCAGCCCGCACGACCTGTGGCCCAACCAGTTCCAACCCTTTACCGGACGCGCGCTGGCGACAAACTCGGGCGGGCCGTTCACCGCGACGCTATATCCCAGCCGCACGCAGTTACCGATCACCGCGTGGCAGCAGCATTTCGCCGGCGCAACCATCTGTATCGACATACTCGTCTTGGCTGCCACGTTCCTGTTCGACACGCTCGACGGATTTCTCGACACCCTGCTCGACGCCGCCGCCCGTGGCGTTCAGGTGCGATTTCTCATCGGCGACCCCGACACCGCCACCACGATCCTGCGCGGTGAGGAAGAAGGCATCGGTGAAGCCGTCATCGCACGGTGCCGCACCTCCGCCGAACTGCTCACTCCACACGCCAACTCACCGGGGCTGCACATCCGCACCCACGACACCACCCTATACACATCAACCTTCCGGGTCGACGACACTATGATCATCAACTTCCACATCTATGGCTCACCAGGACGCAACAATCCCGTCCTCGTGCTGTCCCGCCACCAAGAACCCCGACTCTGGGCCACCTTCGAACAAGCATTTGCCCGCGTTTGGGACAACGCCACCCCACTGCCAACGAAAGGCTGATCCTCAATGCGCACCGACTACTACAACGACCCCGAAGCTCCCCAGCCCAACAGCGTGGTCCCGTCCGCCTCGGCCATCGTCACCGACGAACAAGGCCGCATTCTGTTGATCAAACGCCGCGACAACACCCTGTGGGCGCTCCCCGGCGGTGGACACAACATCGGCGAAACGATCGCAGGCACCGCCGTGCGCGAAGTGAAAGAAGAAACCGGTCTCGACGTCGAAGTCACCGCCCTGGTCGGCGTCTACACCAACCCACACCACGTCGTGGCGTTCACCGACGGCGAAGTCCGCCAACAATTCTCCCTGTGCTTCACCACCACCCTGCTCGGCGGTGATCTGGCCATAGACCACGAAAGCACCGATATCGCCTGGGTCCACCCTGACGACATCCCCACCCTGGATATGCACCCCTCGATGCGACTGCGCATCGATCACTACTCACAGCACCGCGACAGTCCCTATCTCGGCTGACCCACGGGCGGTTAGAGCCAGTCCCGCATTCGCCGGACAGCGGCTAACAGCTCCTCGCGGCCCGCATCGACCGCGCGATGCACCGGATCCTCAGGCCCATAGCGAGCCAACACGTCGCTCAATCGATCATCGGCTGAAACGGGTGCCCCGTCCGACCCGGTCGTCAAATCACAAAACGTCAACGCATCCAGGACGTCGCTGGGCGGATCACTGAACTCTGACAACCCCTCTAGACCGCGCTCGGATGCCTCCACACGCGCTCCGGTATGAAACGCCACCAACGACGCAACCAGCTCCCCAAAGCCGGCCGATCGAACAAACTCCGCTCCATCGAGCGGATGAAAACCCGTCCGGCGCACCGACGGCGCATAGCCGATATCGTGCAGCCACGCCGCCGCCACCAAACAATCGGCAGTCTCTGCATCGAAATGGCGACCAAACTGCTGCGCTGCCGTCACCACGCCGCGCACATGCGCCAACCGCCCAGACTGCCCTGCCAACCGCGACTCAGCCTCGCGCCGTCCACGCTGCGCCAGAACCCCGCTCACACCCGCAAGCCTACGAGTCCCTCCGCCACGGCGCAGCTCACAGCCGACGCCGCGACACCGAGCGCAACGTCTGGCGAGCACGCCATGCGACGATTACCTGCGGGCTTCGCTCCGCTCCCTGGGCTCCCGTCCGCTGGCGCTCCCGTCCGCGCCGGTCGCTACGCTTCGCCCTCCGTCCGCCGCCACACCAGCCCGTCTACGACCAGTCAGAGCCCACACCTCAAGGGACCTCACGACCCCGGGGTCCCACGACAACCCAGAGCTCTCCTCGCTCCTCGCCGCCACAGCGAGCTCCCGTGGGCAGCAGGCGCGCAAACGCTCATACACCGGCCCCCGACCAGCGGTGTGAGAACTTTCTCTACTGGTATCAAGCGCCGCGACGCCGTGCGCGCCCGAATTGAGAAGGCGCTGCGCGAGCTGCGTAAGCACAACGCCACGATCACCGTCAGCAGCGTGGCCCGCCGCGCCGGGGTAACACGCAAGAGCATCTACCGCCGCGAGGACCTGCTGGCTCTCATCTACGCCCACCGCCCGGTCGTGGCCGTTCCCACGACCCACCACCGCCGGGGACCGAAACCAGCATCGTGGCTGCGCTGCGGCCCGGCTGACTGCCAAGGACACCCAGATCGCCGAGCTCAGGGCCGCACTGCGTGAACGCGACCAGACTATCGCTGCCCTGCACGGTGAACTCGATAGATTACACCGCGACGGGCGCGGCTAAAGCTAAACCCCAGCACGCCTGCGGCGCAAGCGAATCCCGCGCTCAACGGTGGCCTGTGCCATGTTCGGTCAAGAACATGTCGTAGGCGTGGGCAATGTGTTCGGGGGTGGCTTCGGGATGCTCACAGGCCACCACGGCCACCGCGTCCATCGTGCGGGGACCAAGACCAGATCGACCGGGGGGAGCGATACCCTTGGTGAGCGCGGCGTTCAACAAGCCCTGGAACCGTTGGCCCAGCTCAGTCAGCAGCGGCTCAGCGCACATCACCGACGATCCGGTGGCGACGTGTCGAGGTGGATGGCTGCCCAGAGCGGGTTGGTCGGAGGTCACACGGCGCTGCGTCGCGTTCTGCAGGGTGATAGCGCTCGTTGCCGTCGAGCAGTGCGCCCCACGTCGCCCGGGCGATGTGCACCGCGCGCTTTTCGCAGTCAGCCGTGGATTGGCCTTGGGCCAGGGCGACCAGCGCATCAGCCAAGCTGGTTAGGGGGATCGCGTGGCGTCTGGATGTTCGCGCTAACTCGATGAAGGCCTGGTTGAGGTGGTATCGGCGCAGCGTGATCAGTACGCCCTCGGCGGTGTCGAGGATCCGGTCGGCACTGCGGCGCGGATCTGGCGTGCTGTGATCGGTGCTCACGTTCCTCCAATCTGTGTTTCGCGGGTCAGGCGACGAAGCCCTGCTGGGTGTCGCACGTAACGCTTGCGGGTAGCAGCCCGTACAGCCACACCGGCTGCCGGTGCGCTTTGGCTGCTGCAATCGCATGTACTAGCCATCGAATCGTGGTGCCTCTCAGGGTGTTCGGCAGGCCGGGGCTGTGTTGCCCTGCGGAGTGGCTTGGACGCTGTGACGCTCGTCGCAGGCCGGCCGACGTGCAAGCCCGCCGATGCCTGCGCCGCGCCCGATGATTCGGAGTGTGATCACCTGGCGCGGCTGAGCAACGCCGGCACCGGGCCGGCAGGTGATCGCGACGAGTCATTGCTGCGGTTGGGGCACCACCTCAATAGTCAGTTCAAGTGCGGGCAGCAGATTGATCAGCTCGTCGAGGCTGAAAGTGTCGACATACCCGTTGAACAGAGCGGTCACTCGGGGCCCGGTGAGCCCCAAGATGAGGGCGGCTTGTGCTGCACTCAAGCGTTTTTCGCTGATGCGGCTGGTGATCGCGCTGATCACTGCGCACCGGGCGGCGTCAACACCCCCGCTGGCCGGGTCAGCCCCGCGGCCCCCATCGACACCACGATTGACGCGATGGGGTTGTGTGCCCGGCGTCTCGCTCAGGTCGTCGGGTGAGTCCACCGCCGCCCCCGAGCCCGAGGTGTTGCCCGCAGCGCCGGCGTCGGCACGCAAGGTGTGGGCTGGCGGGTCACCCACAAGATCCGTGGTCATCGGGTGCTGCGCTTGCCCGAGCGTGTCAGCGCGCCTGCGGGCAGGCGGTGCCCGATGGCCGCGCGCACCGTGTGCGCCGTGCTGCTCACCGGTTCTCCAAGGCCTGCGGAGGTGGTGCCTGCGGAGGTGGTGCTCGATGGCACAGCATCGATAGCAGCCGGCGCGGGCCAGCCCGCCCAGGCAGCGAGGAGCATCAACCCTGCGAATCCGCGCCGGGGCGCTCCGCAGATAACCCCGCCGTGCTGCGGATCAGCATTGCCGGGTGCCCGCCCCGACACCTGCCCGACGGTGAATGCGGTGGCTCCCGGGCCATGACGGCAACCGGGAGCCGCCGCGGGTGAATGGCCTAAATTACGCGCTGCGACGCGTTGTGCAGCGATAGGACGCGCGTCCCAGCGTGCACCGATGGCGACGTGAAGCGATGCCCGACCGCCCCCGACCCCTGACTGCCCCACCATTACCGCCAGCTCAGCTGTAGCGCTACGCAGGCCGGGAGGGTGAACCGCGGCCCCATCGTTCCCGATCATTACCGTGGGTGATCTATGCGAGCCAACATAGCTTTCATATAGCATTGGTGTTAGGTTGAGGCAAGAGCGGAGTATCGACCGAAAGGGAGCGCCCATTGCCCAACGACCAGCGGCCACGTCCAGGGCGCGGGGTGTACGCGATCTCGGTCGCCGCCGAGCTCACCGGTCTGGATCCGCAGACCCTGCGTCTCTACGAGCGGCGCGGGTTGCTCACCCCGGCACGGACCGGCGGGGGCACCCGCCGCTACAGCGATGACGACGTGGTGCGCCTGCAGCGCATCAGTGCCCTGGTCGCCGGTGGCGTCAACATCGCCGGAATCGCCCAGATCCTGGCGTTGCAAGACCTCAACGGTGAACTCGAGTCCGACCTCAGCCACCTCAGGTCCGAAAACGCCCGCCTGCGCCACACCGGCCCGGGCAATGAACACCTGGTGGCGACTCGAGGAAGGGGAGCCCGTCAGCGATGAGGATCAACGTCGAAAACTGTCAACTGCCCGACGATGTGCCCATCGGCGACGCCGTCGAACAGCAGCAGCCCGTCGACGCCGATACCGAGGACGGCCTCGATCGTGACCACCTCGCCGACCCCCTGTAGCGTGATGCCAACCCCATCGACGTCAGCGATCAAGCCATCATCGTTGCCTGGCCCGACGACGACCGCGACGCCGGCACCACTGGCTAGCCTGCGGCTAGCCCCGTGTCGGGGGGAACTGGATGAAATCTCTGTCTCCGCTAGTCGGGGCGCCGATGGGATGGGCGACGTTGCCGAGCAGGTTAGCGTGGACGCTGGCGAGCTTGCGGATTACCGCTGGACAGGCAGGACTTCCACCGGCAAAGCCTGGTGGATAAGCCGCCGGCGATGCTGTGGCTCTGGGCCCCCTGGTGCCCGATGTGCCAAAAGCGAAGCGCCCGTGGTCGGTCAAGTTACCGTTTCCCACCCGGCCGTGAACCGGTGCGATCGCATTGCGAAGATCCGACTCGATGCCTGAGTATTCAGGGGATGGCCAGCCAAGCCACGTCGATGCTCACGGTGCCGATCCGGGATCGCGCCGCGCTGCAGGCGGTCAATTTTTTCATGGCGGACATGGAAGCCGGCATGGGCCCGTTCCTGGGTGTCTTGCTCGCGAGCCGCGGCTGGACCACCGGGGCGATTGGCACCGTTATCACCTTGGGTGCGATTGTCGGCATGTGCACGGTGGCGCCCGCGGGGGCGCTGGTTGATGCCACCACCCGCAAACGCGCCTGTGTGATCGTAGTCGGTCTAGCGGCCGTGGCGGCTTCGGCGGTGATTTTGACGTCGCGGCAGTTTTGGGTGGTCGCCGCCGCGCAGTCTGTTATGTGCGTTTCCGGGGCGATGATCGCCCCGGCGGTGATTGGCATCACACTGGGCCTGGTGGGCCAGGCCGGGTTTATCAGCCAAAACGGTCGCAATCAGGCGTACAACCACGCCGGCAACATGGCCGGCGCCGCGATTGGAGGTCTGCTGGGCTGGGTGTTCGGATACGCCGGAGTGTTCTGGCTTGCCGCAGCCTTTGCGGTGGTCACCGTCCTCGCGGTGTTGAGAATCCCCGCCGGTCGCATCAACCATCATGTCGCGCGCGGCGAGATCTTGGCCGGCGAGCAGCCCCCGGTCAAACGACTACGGGTGTTGGTAAAGTCCCGGCCGCTGTTGGCGCTGGCCGCCGCCGTGATGCTGTTTTGGCTGGGTAATGCGGCGATGCTGCCGCTCTACGGGCTAGCCGTTGTCGCCACCCACGCCAACGCGTTCACCACCGTGGCCAGCACCGTCGTGGTGGCACAGGCCGTGATGATCCCCGCATCCCTGGCGGCCATGAGGATTGTGCAAACTCATGGCTACTGGCTAGCCATTCTGATCGCGTTCAGCGCCTTACCCATCCGCGCGCTCGTCGCCGCCGGAGTCATCACGACCTGGGGAGTGATACCGGTGCAAATCCTCGACGGCGTCGGGGCGGGCATGTTGTCCGTAGCGGTGCCCGGGCTGGTGGCCCGCATCCTCGACGGCACCGGCCACATCAACGTCGGCCAAGGCGCGATCATGGCCGCCCAAGGACTTGGGGGAGCTCTCAGCCCGGTGCTCGGCGGGTTCACCGCCCAAATATTTGGTTTTTCAGCGGCTTTCGTGATGCTTGGCGGATTGTCGATGGGATCGCTGGCCATCTGGCTCGGGTTCGCGCCCATGCTGCGTCGCACCGGCAACCACATCTCACTGGCCTCTGCCCCCGTCGAGGCGACGTGAGCGAGGGATCCAACCCGTCACGGGGAAGGTACGTGCCCGGCGATATGGTCCGGGGGCCCCATGGGGCTCGCGGGCACTGCCATGGAGGTGACACCCAGTGTGCGGTGGAGGGGAAGCCGAGAAAGCCTTCCGGGACAACACCGTTTCCCGCCGCGTCACATCCCTAATCCCGACCAGTTCTCATCCACCATCCCATCCGGTCCCGTGTCGGGGCGGTGAAAGCTGGGCTGCGGGGCGCTGCGATGGAGTTCCGCTCTGGCACACCGGTCGTTGCCCGTATCCGGTGCAGGGCCGCGCGCCGGCGGGCCTGGCGGCGTCTGGCAGCGGGCCGGTGAGAGCGCTAAAGTTGTTGGCGCACAGTAATTTTGCTGCCCGCCAGGGTGGCGGGCACCGAGTGTGACAGGAGGTGGATTGCTGTGTTGCGTTTCGATCCGTTCACTGATTTCGACGCTCTGGTGCGTGACGTGCTGGCCGGGCCGGTCGGGTCGAGCCGCGGTCCTCGGTTCATGCCGATGGACTTGTGCAAGATCGACGACCACTATGTGCTGACCGCCGATTTGCCCGGGGTCGATCCGGGGTCGATCGACGTCAGCGTGGACAACGGCACCCTGACGGTGTCGGCGCGGCGCACCGCCCGCTCCGAGGAATCGGTGCAGTGGCTGACCGCCGAACGGTTCTTCGGCGAATACCGTCGGCATCTGTGGCTGGGAGAGGGCATCGACGCCTCAGTGATCAGCGCGACGTACGAAAACGGGGTGCTCACCGTCAGCATCCCGCTGGCCGAAGGGGCCAAGCCGCGCCGCATCGAGGTCGCCCACGGCGCGGCACCACACGTCATCGAAGGCCAAGTCGTGCAATCACCCACAGAAACCGCCTAGGACGCTGGTTGCGGCACCCGCGGCGGGCAATACCCGCTGCGGGTCTGTGTGCGCATGTCGGGGGCGGCGTTGTGGCAGCAGCGAATCCACACCATCAGATGATTACGGATCAGGCGGTGCCGCGCACGGAGCGAGCGCGGCGATACCTGGGTCATGCTGAGGAGCTGAGCAGCTGCCAGTCCTCGGGCATCCGATGTATTTTGACCGTGTCACCCTCGGCTTCCAGATCGATGCTGGCGTCTCCCAGGCGCAGGTCGGTCAGCACGACGCGGCCCCACGCCTCGGGCAGATGCGGTGTGACCGCTATCTGGCGCGCCGGCACGTGCGGTTCGAGTCCCAGCAACGATCTGAGCAGCAGGACCGGCGCGGCGCTGGACCAGGCTTGCGGTGAGCACGAGGTGGGGTACGGGATCGGTGAACCGAACTGCGACCGGGGAAATCCGCAGTACAGCTCAGGCAGCCGGGTGCCGAACGCGTCGGCGGCATCCAGCAGGCCGTTAGCCAACCGGTGGGCTAGGACGTGGGCTTCGCGCACATGCGGGTAGCGCAGCAGCCCGGCCACCGCGATCGCGGTGTCGTGCGGCCAGATGGCGCCGTTGTGGTAGCTCATCGGGTTGTAAGCGCCCATCGTGGTGGCCAGGGTGCGCAGCCCGAACCCGCTATCCATCTCACCGGATGCCAGGTGTTTGACCAGCGTTGCGGCGTGCTCATCGGTGGCGATACCGGTCCATAGGCAGTGCGCGACGTTGCTGGTCAACGCATCGACGGGCTGTTTGCGCCGGTCCAGGGCCACCGCGTACCAGCCGCGCTGCGGCAACCAGAACGCCTCGAGGAACCGCGTGCGCAACGCCTGGGCGCGCTCGCGCAGCTGCCCGGCTCCCGTGGGGTCGTCGAATGCCTCGGCCAGCTCGGCGCGCGCCAGCAGGGCCGCGTAGTGATAGCCCTGCACCTCGCACAGCGCGATCGGCGGCTCGGCGGTGCGGCCGGTGGCGTCGTTGATGCCATCGAAGCTGTCTTTCCAGCCCTGGTTGATCAGGCCACGGTCGGTGGCGCGCTGGTACTCGATAAACCCGTCACCATCACGATCGCCGTAACGCTGGGCCCACGACAGCGCCGCATCAGCGGCCGGCAGCAGCGAGCGTACCACTGACGGGTCGGCGCCCCACCGCCACGCTTCGGCCAACAGCATCACAAACAGCACGGTGGCGTCGACCGACCCGTAGTAGACGGCGCCACCCAGCACGTCGGTGCTGGCCGGGCCGCGGCGGATCTCATGCATGATCCGCCCCGGCTCTTCCTCGGTGATCAGGTCCACCCGCCGGCCCTGCACCGCGGCAAGCTGCTGCAAGGTGCCCACCGACAATCCGACGTCCAGCGGCAACGCCATCCACGCGGTCAGCAGGCTGTCGCGGCCGAACAACGTCATGAACCAGGGCGCTCCGGCGGCCACGAACGAACGACCCTGACCGCTCTCGTCATGCATCAGCAGCGCGCCCAGGTCGCTTTCGGTTTGCCGCAGCACCTCGGTGAGCACGCGATGACCCGCCTCCACGGTGGTCGCGGTGTGCCGCCAGGCCTCCAGTTTGCGCGCCGGGGCACTGGACTGCAGGTTCTCGCCGCGACGGAATCGGGTTCGCACGGTGTTGTTGGCCCACGTCGGCTCGGCGAGGATCTCGGTGTGCCAGCGCTGGCCGGCAGCCACCACCACCCGCCAGGTCAGCCACCCCGGTGCCACCACCGGCTCCCCCGAGGCGGTCACCCGCAGGCCGCGGACCCGATCGCCCCACTCCAACAGCACCAGTTCACCGTCGATGGCGGCCACCTCGGCGCCACCGCGCGCCGCGCGGCCCTCCTTGACGGCGAATAGGTCCGCGAAATCGGCGTCGACGTGCAACTGCAACACCACCACGGTGGGTTCGTGGTCGAGGTTTTCCACCGAGATGGTCTCGCGCAACCCGTCGGCCACCAGCCGCTCCCGAACCAGCAGAAGTGTGCTGTCGGCCTGGCCGCCGCGCGGGGCGCGGCGCAACACGAATTGCGCGGCAAACCCCGCCGACGGCTGCACCGACAGCGGTTCGGGCGGCTGGCCGTCGACCCGAAGCTCCCACCGAGACAACACCCGCGCGTCGCGGAAGAACAACCCATGCGCGCGGCCCGCGACCACGTCGCCGAGACAATCGGACAGGCAAAACGTCGACCCCTCCACCAGGGTGACGGTGTCAGCGCCGGCCCCCAGACGCGCCGGCGCACTGGTGTTGAACGCCGCGGGCGCGTCACTCATGCGGTGACCATCTCATCCGTCGACTCACGCCGCCGGGATATCGGGTTGCTCGCCGCCCGAGTAATCTCTTCGCCGTACAGCAGCCGGCGATAGATCCGCTCGTAGCCCGAACCCAACTGCGCCACATCGAAGTTCGCCGCGACATGCCGACGACACGCGTGCGGGTCAAGACTGCCCGCCCGCTCGATCGCGGCCGGCAGCTCAGCCGGCTGCTCACAAATCACACCGGTGACTCCATCGATGAGAACCTCAGCCACCGCTCCGCCGCGCAACGCCACCACTGGCGTGCCACAGGCCATCGCCTCGATCATCACGATCCCAAACGGTTCCTCCCACTGAACCGGAAACAGTAAACACCGCGCACCGGCGAGCAGCTTGCGCTTGCTGACCGCGTCAGCCTCACCGAACACGTGATCGCTGCCGGTCAGCAGCGGACGCACCCGCTGATCGAAGTAGGCCTTCTCCGACGCTTCCGAGCACTTGCCCGCCAACACCAGCGGCACGCCCGCCTCGTGGGCGGCCTGCACGGCCAGGTGCGCACCCTTATACGGGGCGAAACGGCCCAAGAACAACGCATAGTCGCCCTTGTCGGTTTCAAACGGCCACTGCTCGACCTCCAGCGCGTTATGCACGCGCCCAACCCAATTCAGGTCCGGGGCCAATTCGCGCTGGCGATCGCTGATCGCCACCAACGCCACGTCTGCACCCAATCCGCGATAGTACGGGTACAGATCGGCATCAATGGGGCCGTGCACCGTCACCACCGTCGTCAAGCCCAGCCCCCGGTAGACGGGCACGTTGAGCACACCGGCAAAGGTGTGATCGTGCACGATATCGACGCCCTGATCCGCCGCGAGGTCCGCGACGGCGTTACGAACCTTCAATGCATGCATGACCTCCGGATAGGGCTCACCAAGCCGATCCGGAATCGTGCGATCCCACAACGACACAAACCGCGCCGCCGTGCCCGACTCACCAGCCCCCAACACCGTCACCTCATGCCCACGAGCAACCAAAGCATCCACAAGATCAGCAAGCACCGCCTCCACACCCCCATAGCCCTTCGGCGGAACGTCGAAATACGGCGGCGCCACCTGCACAATCCGCAACCGCCGGGCCCGACCATCGGGCCGAGAATGCGTCGACACACCCTGCACGAAATCGATGCTGCGCACTCGGATTTCCTCCTTTCCCAACATCCACAAGCGTTAGCACTTCGATTCCTTGAGTGCTAATTATGGCCCGCTGTGCACGCGCCCGCCACACACCCCAACCGTCACCGACACCCCGCCCGCCACACACACGACGACGGCCGCAACGAGGCCCGTTGCTGAGTGCCTAAAAGCCGAGCGCGATCACCACCGATCGCGAGACGAATCAGCGTTAGCCAGCACCACTCACGAGCTGGCGCCGCGGCCAAACCGGCTCTTCGTGATCGAGCGTGCACCGGTGGTTAGCGGAACGCTGGGGAAGGGTGTCGTGTCGGTGAGCTGAGGCGGGCCCTCGGTGGGTGACGATGCGGGTTCCTACACCAAGCTCCACCAACACCACCGAGGGGACCCGTTGCGCGAGGCCAATGCCTGCCCGCGCTCTGTTGTTGCCGACACGATCATGCGCACGATCGAGTTGGGGGTGACGATCACCGACGCCGCCGTCGACGACACCCAGACCACGATCTTCTGCACCCCCGTGGTGAGGAATCCGCGTTGTCCGGACTGTGGGCGCGACGGCAGGTATCGCGACACCGTGACGCGGCCATTGACCGACCTGCCTGTGGCCGGCCGCCGCCAACCAAAACACCGCGGGGTACCCGAACTGCCAGCCCAGCAGCCCCGACAGCGCAGCACCGGCCATATTGCCAGCGTGATTCCAGGCCTGGTCGCGACCGTTCTGGCCGGTGAACCCGGCCTGGCCCACCACACCAAGGGTGATGCCAATCACTGTCGGGGCGAGGTCGCGTCCGAAAGCCGGTGTAAAAGGGGGCCGGGCGTAGGTTCTGCTTCGAGACCGCCAAGTCATCGAAGTGAAAGGACCTACGCCCGTGCCTGCACGAGTATCACCGACCGATCGTGTTCGCGCCAAGATCGACGAGCTGTTCGCCTCCGATCGTGAGCTGCCCGACATCTTGGAGGAGGTGGCCCGCCTCGGCGCGCAGTTGCTGATGCAGGCCGCGCTGGAGGCCGAGGTGACCGAGTTCCTGGGCCGGGAGCGCTGCCAGCGCGCCGCCGCGGCACCGGATGCCCAGCCCGGGTCACGCAACGGCTATCAGCCGGTGACGGTCAAGACCACCGCCGGCCCGGTCACTTTGGAGCGGCCTAAGCTGCGTGACACGACCACCGCGTTCGCTTCGCGATTGTTCGGCAAGCACGTCACCAAGACCAACGCACTGGAGTCGCTGGTGATCGCCTCATTCGTGCGGGGGTTGTCGGTGCGCGATGTGGAGGCCACCCTGGCCGACGCGCTCGGTGATCAGGCCGCGATCTCGAAATCAACGGTGTCGAGGTATGCCAGGCGATCAAGACCGAGTACGACAGCTGGGCGGCGCGGAGGCTCGACGAGGTGGTGCTGGACTACCTGTTCTTGGATGCGTCGTTCTTCCGGATACATCCTGGCTCGCCGGCCGAGCCGGTCTTGGCCGGCTGGGGCATCACCACCGACGGCAAACCCGTCTTCGTCGGCCTGGCCCCTGGTGCCGGCGAGTCGACCGACGCCTGGGCCGATTTCTTGACCGACCTGCGCGACAGGGGCTTGGGGTGCCCGCTGCTGGTCATCTCCGACGGCGCGGCCGGCCTGATTGCCGCGATCGAGCAGGTCTTGCCGGCCGCGCTGCGGCAACGCTGCCTCATCCACCGGCTACGCAATATTCTGGTCAAGATCCCCGCCGGGATGCAGGCCGAGATCCGCGACGGCTACTGGGCCTGCTTTGACACCGCCGAGGTCAACACCGGGCCCGGTCCGCGCCTGGTCGAGCTCGTCGACGCCCGGCTGACCGCGTTCGCCGAGCGTTACGGCACCACGTATCCGGCGGCGATGAAGATCGTGCTGACCGATCGCGAAGGCCTGACCGCCTATCTGAGGTTCCCGGCCGAACACCATCACCGCATCCGCCACTCGAACTTCATCGAACGCACCTTCGGTGAAACACGGCGCCGCGCAAAGGTAATCGGCCGCTTCCCCGGAGAAACCAGCTGCATCAGCATCGCCTGGGCTGTCCTCGACCGCGCCTCCCGCGGCTGGCGCGGCCTCGCCATGACCCCCGCGGGGCTGCGTCAACTGCAAGACCTACGCCGCAGCCTGCTGCAACCACCCCGCCAACTGCGACCCCAGCACAACCAGGACTGCCCAAACAACACCACCGAAACCGCCAGCGCCACGGCGTCACATCAACCACCGAAGCCAGAACCTTCATCGGCCTCATTTACACCGGATTCCGGACGCCACCATCGTCACCCCAGCAATACACATGGCGGCCTGCGCAGCACCGATGACCCAAAACTGTCGCGCCGAGAGGATCAGCGCAGAGGCCGTCACCGTGCACGCGCCGACGGCGACGACACAGGCCCGCTTGCGCGTGGTCGCATCAACCAGCGCTCCCGCCGGTGCGACCGCGACCATGCCAACAATGGCACCCAGGGTGACCACCATACCGGTAGCGGCGGTGCCCCAACCACGACTCTGCAACACCACACCAAAAACGGGCCCATGCCGGCCGACATGTCGGCCATAAAGAAGTTGACGGCAAGTAAGGCTGTCCGATCACATCTCGACCCAATCGGCCTGGTCATTGGCCCCACTGCACCCCACCCGATAATTTACTCGACCGCCAAGGGCCCGCGGCGTTCGATTAGTGTCACTGCTGCATCAATCAGATACTTCGCGATAACATGAACAGCGGAGCGGGCAGGCAGCACCTTGCACACGAAGGCAGGGTTGCTTGCTGTCGCGCGGCGGATCACTTCTCGGCAGCCGGGGGCGAATTCAGCCCGCTGCTCAATAAACCCGAAGGCATACGGGCTTATTGAGAAGGACGTTCGCTCATACCGGATGCAGTGCCCATCGGAGCTAATGGCGTAACCGCAGACCTGATCGGCGTCGGCGGTCAAGGGCCAAAATGGTGCCGCCACGTCGAAATGGCACACGATCTCAAAGTGAGAGCGCCCTGCGGGCGGCGCGTCGCGATCCGCGAATCGTGAACTACAAGTCGTGGCGATGTCATAGGGGCGCACCCGGTATTGGCGCATCAAATAAACAAAAGCCTCTGTTGCCGCGCGAGCCGCCGCGGGCAGATCTTCGGCCCAGGCCGTCGCTGCCGACGCCAGTTCACCGTTACTGCGGTGTTGGGACTCCACCTCCCGATCAGGGATAACGATCGATGGCTGCAGACATATATTTCTGATAACACAAGCGGAAAACTTCCACAAGCTGTAAGGGCAGGTTTGCGCTGAAAGCACGGCCTGGGCCGGTAGGCGGTCGTCTCCCGAGAACCTGGCTACGTCGAACGGCCCTGCAGGCGTCGGACGGGCCGCAGGTGGTGCAAGTCGATGCTGAACAGTGCGTGATCGACTCGGGCCAGTCGATCGGGCAGGGTCACGCCATTGTCGAAATTTGATGTTGGTCGCCTGGGAACAGCCACCAAGATATCGAAGGCGCGCGGCCCGAGCGCCGTAGGCGACGATGAACACCTGTGTGGGCCTGATTAATCTGCCCCCGCGCAACCGCCGTCTCCGAGATCGTCGTGGTGATGTCCTCCCGAATCGCCCGTGGTGACATCCAGGTAAAACCCCGAAGTGCCGATGACCGAACCCGACTCGTCGACCATGCTGTCACCCACCACGACCACAAAGCGGGTATGCCCGGCCGTGTCAATGATGCGGTGCCGACTGTTAAAGGGCTCCCCCTGCAGCACCCGATCCAAAACAGCCGTGACTTGCTGGCGATCGTCGGGATGTTTGTGCAGCAGGAGCAGCTCGGTGGTCGGTGTCACCGTTCTCGGCTCATAGCCATGCATCCGGGCAACCGCCTTTGACCACTCCCAGCGCTGGCCATCAAGGAAAAACCGGAACCGACCGACCCGCTGCGCCGTGCCAGCCACCACAGCGGCGTCATCGAAGTCGTCAACCACTTCACAACCTCCTGCCCGCACCGCAGAAGCCTCTGTCTGGGCTGGCGTGTGGGCGCGGCGAAGCCTCCGGGGTCACGTAGCACATCGGAATCGTCACCATCTTTGTCGAGCTCCCGACATAGTTTGCACTTTTCGACACTGGCTTTGCGCTCCGAGTGTGATCTGGCTGGTCGCGATAATCTGTTCCTAGCAACAGAGATAATTCATGTCAAATGCATGATTCTTCGTAGCTCACCGAGCCGACATGTCTATGTCCGTAAACGGATGTGGCCCCACCTCCTGATCTTTTCGACCCCGAACCGACCCGACGTGACCCGTCAGACCGCCTGATGCTGAGCAGTGATTACTGATGCTGAGCAATGATTAGAGGTCTGTAGATGAGCCTCGGCGAGGCGGAACGGGCGGACCTTCCCGAGGACGATCTGAAGTCCGTTTGTCTGATCAAGGACCGGCGTCGGCGCCCTGATTCGGGAAGCTACGCCCATGCTCACGGTTGTGGCAGCGGTGCGCCCCCTCTGCAACAGCACGAGAGATCGCTACGCTTGCATCCACTGCACGCCCGATGACTCACGTCGCAAACTCGACTGGTCAGGTCAGACTCAGTTGAAAGGTCTCGACCCGTGTCGCAGATGGCCAAGTCCCCCTCGGACACAATCTTGTTAGCTGGCAGTGTCCGTAAATCAGCTCCGAACTGCATCGGAGCGGATTTTTCGTGGTTGCTTACGTCCACTCGACACCGACACGGACCCCCACAACTAACGCCGGCGGCGAAAGCACCGCCGCGAAGAACTCACCACTGCGACCACCGAGGTCGCAGGCGATCAGACCTGCCGATTAGTAACGGATTCAAGAGGACCGTGAATTGCTTCGACATGTCTCCGGACTCACCGCGATTCAATGCGCCGCGTCCTGGTGACACTGGCGGACGTAAAGGTTCAGCCGGACTGTGGTGGATAGTCTGGCGACCAAGTACCTGACAACGACGGGGAGCAGAATGGTCGCGTTGGGCGGCGGTGGTATCGCAGCCTTCGGTCTCAGGTACCAGTACCTCGTAACGGCCGAATACGTCTTGGGCTTCCTTCGAAATAACCTCGCTCTGATACCGCACACGACGCTGGTGATCGAGCCGCTGCATAGGAAGGACGATGGCAAAGACGACGATGTAGTCGACTTCGCGGTCGAGATCGACGACGAGCCATCGCACAACGTGCAGGTGAAGTCGTCCTCTGAGCCCGATGATCACCCACTGCAACCGGCTGCTGCGGGAGAAGTCTTCGACCGACTTGTGATCCACCCCGCTGAAGAGAGAATTCTGCTCACGAACAAGCCCCTCTCGCCCGTCCTGGCCGACGCGGCGATAGAGCAAACGACCTATGCGAGCCGGACGGAGTACACCTGGCCGTCGGGCCCGCAGGCACCTGTTGGAGCTGCGGAACCGCGCATCATCTTCGACTCGCGAAGCACGGCTGAGTTGTTCGACTCAATCACGGAGTTGATCAAAGGTTTCCGCGTGGAGCGTGGACGCTCGCCAGGCACCGTCACCTGCCAGCTGCTGGTCTCGATCCTTGTCGACTTCATCTTCAGCGCTGCGGCGGGGACAGAACCAAGCAGAATTTCCGCCCTCGATCTCCTCGACAAGCTCGTCATGCCGGACGCAGCGATCGCGCAAGTCGCCGGCGGATTTGATTGGGGCTTACCGATTACCAACATCCCCAACTATCTGTCGACCGTTCCCAGGCTGGGCTACCTCAATGAGATTCAAAGCCATCTCGACCTTACGAAGGAAGTGTCGACTCCTTCTCGCGTGGTGTTAGCGGGCCGGACAGGAAACGGGAAAACCGTTCTTGCATCGGACTATTGCCATATTGAAGCCATCTCGTACGCGTTCATATGTTGGGTCGACTGTCGCGACGTTGACTTCATCGAACCGCAGATCCGCAATCTGATTGAGCAGTTGAACGAGACCGTCCCAGGTGGCACGACAATCGGGCCGGTGTTCGCCGGCATCCTCGGCCGCCACCCGGGCCCTTGGTTGCTCATCTTCGATGGACTCCAAAACCGCACAGATATCGAGGAATACATCCCGTCGCGAGGTTACGGCTCGATTATCGTCGCATCCAATAACAGTCTCAACTGGTGGCCAACTGCTCCGGTTATCGAAGTGGCTGAGTTCACCGAAGATGAAGCCATCGATTGCTTTGCAGCGTATGCGGATATCGGGCCCGCAGATCTCGACCGTGCCCGCGATTCGATCCGCGAGATTGTTGTCCGTTTGGGTCTGGTGCCCTTGGCTGTGAGCATGTCTGCGATCTACTTCAAGAACACTGAGGGTCAACTCGACGAGTTGGCTTTGCAGTACTTCAGCGATTTGGAAGCGCTCGCCGACGATGCATCGATACCGCCCGGCTTCCCGTCGACGGCGTTTGCAGCTATCCAGCATGCCGCCCGCAGCTTGGCAAAAGGCACGCGAACCGGGCAGGTGTACGGCAGGTCGGCGCGGGCCGTCGTGGAGATCGGCTGTCTGCTTGCACCAGAACTGTTGCCACTCAACTTCGTTCTGCAGGCGACAGACGAATCAGTCTACGTCGATCTTGCGAACCTCCCGGTACCAACCGAGGTAGATCAAGCTGTTCGTCGGGGAGTTCTGTCTGCGTTGCGCACGCAGTCCATCGCTCAGCGAGTTGTGAACGACGGGGAAGGTAACCGCACACCCGTCAGTGAGACGGTTGCGGTCCATCCCCTCGTACACGACATTCTCCGCCGGTCATACTTGGCCGCTGTACCCCACGGCTATCTAGAGTCCCAGTGCACCGTATTCATGTACTTCCTTGTCGGGTGGCTGGGAAAGTTGCGCGACCAAGGCGAATTCTTCGCAGTCGAACAGCTTCGCGTCCACGCCGATGATCTTCTGGCGCTCATCGCGGAGAACGAGCCGTTATCATCGATGTCGAGGCAGAGTCTCCGTGTATTCACCTACGCAAAAGCACTTCTGCGCGCCGAGCTCAGCACGTGCGCAGCGAGTCGTGGCAGGCTGCAGCAGGCACTTGAACTCGGTCATGCCGCAACACAGGACCTGGCGCCGTGGCTGCATGAGCAACATGCGCGACTCATCCGAGCCAAGATTCTCAGCAACATGATCGGCGATCTATCCATCGGCGAGGCAGCCCCGGAGATGGTCTCCACACTCGTGAACCCACTCCTGGTCGCGGTTCGCGAAGCTACAGCCAGCGCGGACGAGTCGAAACGCAGGTTCGGCTACGTAATCGCCGCCGAGACCCTCAGCTACCTCAATCGCACCGATCTGCACCGCAATTCGCCGCTATTAGCCGGAGCGCGGACCGAACTCGCCGGCATCGCGGACAGTGACCCCTCTGCGAATCCTGGCGGTGCGATACAGAACAATCTCGCGAATCGTCTCTACGAGGCGGGGCAGTTTGAGGAACTCCTTCGTCACGTACTCCTATGGCGGGAAGCCAATGAGTCAATCGAAAACGGCGTGCTCCTCGACGCGTTGATGATCGTGTGCCAACTCCATACTGACGATATCGACAATGCGCTAGCCGCGACTGACGCTCTCGTCTCCACCAGCGTGCACGCCAACTACGTACTTCTATCCATGCACGAAGCCTTGAAGAAAGTTGGCCGAGAACTCCACCGGGTGATCCCTACGCTGCCCGCACATCGCGATCGTCTCCAATCCGCGCTGGAGCGCGTACTTGCGCGATACAACCAACTCAGCGATTTGTCGGGAGGAGCTCCTCCCGACAGCTAGGACACTCGAAGCACTGATAACACCCAGGATTGTCAGCCGCCGCTCAGGACTCGCAGTGCTGCGTGCCCTCGTCGTGAGTTTGTCCCCGTAGCTATCCACGATCGATGGCCAAGATCACTGAGCATCGTCCACAGCGCGGCGATACGTTTGCGGTCGCTGCCAATCATCCGAGCGCGATCACCAACCGGATCGGTCACTGCGCAGGCCAGCACTGCCGCGTCATCGAGATGGCGACCGCGATCACGCGAGTCATCCAGGTAGGCAGCGCCTTTGAGCACCAACGCGCCCAGCACGTCAGGAATGCTGAGCGTGACGGCGCCCGCGCCGGCAGTCACCTCACAGTTGACCGTCTTGCGCAGCGCCGAAGTCCCACCCGGGACGGCAAACACCTTCCGCTGCAACACCTTCGGATGAAGCTTGAGCGGAAGGCGATCGGCCACCATGACATCGACCGTCTCGCCGTCGCCAGCACCACGGACGAAACGGTGTACCGGCCCGCTGCCGACGGGTTCACGCAGGCGATATCCGAGGCGTTCCAAGTCACGCCGGACACCACCAAATGTCGCCGCTCCGGTCTCGATGTGCAGGATCATGTCCACATCACGCGTGGCGCGGGTCAGCGGCAACCCCGCCCGCACCGCATGCAGCTGCACCATCAATCCACCCACCAGCGTCCACTGCGTGCAGGGGACGGCGTGGGCGATCTCGACGAGCTGCGGCCACGGCGACGGCCATCCGCCGGCCGGGGCATCCACCTGCCAGAGCGGTCGATTCTCGGCCTGCGGACTCATCGGTCCCGTCGTCCCGACACGCGCCGGCCGGTGTCACCGGAACGAAACCGGTCGAGCAGATCCTCCAGGACACCGATCCCCGCAGCAGACTCACGGGTGTCCAGCGACTCGGCCAAGTCGACCGCCACCGCGGCCGTCACGATGTGGTCGACCGCGTAGCCGGCATCCTCAGGCACCACCCGCACGATCACGTCACCCCCCACGTCATCGATAAGCCCGGCCGCGCCGACCACGCCGGCCAAATCGCGAGCACGAACATAACCCTCGACTCGCCCATCGACAGCCGTGAGATCGAACAGCTGCGACATCGCCTCATCGTGCAATGCACTGACTCCCGAGGCCAGCAGCCCGGTATCGGTGCCCCACCCACGCATCCGAAGCACCGACGCGCGGCGACGCGTCATCCAACACAACTGCGACGCGCCGCCAGCCCGCAGCCGATGCCGCAGCCGCGACAACGCCGAGGCGTCCAGCCAATCCACACGCTCACCGGAGAGCAACGCGAGTGCCGCCCACGCCGTGGCCGGCGTCCATGGGCGCCCATTGTGGCGGACCTGGTTTGCCAGCCGATGCACCGACGCACCATCCAACAACAACGCACCGCCAACCGTCCGCGTCACCGTCAACTCCCCCGCACGGGCAAGCCGCGCGACCTGCCGCGCCGAAACCCCCAGGATCTCCGCACCTGCCACAGCCGTCATCTCACTCACACATATATAGTCGACCAGAGGACGCATTTACGCAATATATGCAGCTCAAACTCATGACGATGGCCATCGGCCGTTCCGTCAACGACCGAGTTGGAAGGTCTCAACTCGTGTCGCAGGTGGACAACTCCCCCCTCGGACACATCCGGCGGCACGACTCAAGTCGGCTGTCGCCTTGACTTGTCGCAGCTATAAATCATAATCAAGGCGCAGACCGAGGCTCGTGCACACCTGATCGCGCTCGGCCCCGGTTGCCTCACCAAGCACCGTTAACAGCCCGCCCAATTCCTGTACCAACTCGTTGATCTGAGCAGCAGACACGACGCAGGCCCTCTCGGCTCGTACAACACGCGCCTTCAGTTCGTCGCGCTGGGCAGTGCGGCGACACAGCGCATCGATGAGGTCCTCAACGGCCACACCGGTCTCCACCGCGGCAATCGAAGCCGCAACCTCGCCCCCCTCCTCGCTGAGCTACTACTGCTGCTGCCGCCGCCGCGAAGCGGCGTAGCGAGCTCCTGCTACCGGGTCGACCACCTGCCCGCCGGCCAGTCCTCCGGATCGGCCAGGCTGGCGACCATTCGTCGAGTCGGGCTGTCACCACGCCCTCACGCAGGTAGATCGTGCGCGGGTGATCACTGAGTTCGGCAGGTACAGAACGCGACCTACCCAGCTCGCAGCGGTCGAGAATGCGGGTCGTTCGCTGTCCGAGCGAGCGGCGCCCTGCATCCGCCGTCCGTACACGGCGCAGACCAACATCCCCCGAAGCGCCTACAGCACCGTCGATTCTCTGCTGCACACGAGGCCGGGACCACGCCGCGCCTGGGCGCGAAGACGAACAGCCTGAGCCAAATCGTCAGGGATCAGTGCTTCATAAGTACGCTGCCGCGGCACGACCCATTCTGCCTGGCCGCGCCACCGCATACGTCACGTCTCATACCCGGCAGCGACGTCGTCAGGATTTACCAGAACTTCGTAGTTCTCCTGCTTACCCCAGACGCGCACACCCAGATGTGTCGGGTTGTCGAGTATGGCGCGGATCGCCGAATGACCAGCCTCACGGGTCACGGTGACGATTCCGTGCCGGGTCACACTGGCTCGGTGAAAGCACACCGTCCCAGCAACCACCGGCGACCCCGGCTTGTGAGGATTTTCTTCACTGGTATCAAGGTGCCACCTATCCGTGTATCAAGGTGTCACCTATTCGTGCAGCAGACCAATACACGCGCAACATACCTGGCGACTGTCGGGTGCCTCTCCGCTTCCTCAGCCGACCTGGTGGGTCCAGAGATCGTGGCTGCCTCGCCAGGGGCATCGCGACCATGCAGTCCAGAATGACATCGTCCGAACTGACTGAATACGACCAGCAGCAAGGCCACGTCACCCAGAGCTGAACAGTTCGTCATCACGCCGTCTGGATTTCGCCGCAGTTCGGTATCGTGGGCACCCCGTTGAACCGATCAGCGATCCACGCCATCGACCGCTCGCCATCTACGAACGCTCCTAAAAGCGCATTTACGTCGAGCTTGTTCAGGAAGGGCGGCTGCTCGTTAGTCCACAACGTGACGTCTGCGCCCATCCGGCACCAATCCCGTGCGGTATCGACAACTGCCGCGTACGGGCCGAACGAATCCCAGCGATTGTGCGATAGATACACCGGGCCGGTCGGCTTGATGTTGCCGATGCGCTGCGCGGCCAACAGGCTTTTGAACGGGTCGACCTTCACGGCTTGGTAGATGTCGATGTTGAACCAGCCATCCAAATGCCGGAACATGTAGTCGATTCCGGTCTGCAGCATGCACTGGCGGCCGGTGTTGGCGAGCATCTCCTTGCCGCGGGGCGTCAACACCTGGTCGATTGCCTCTTCGGTTTGCGGGTAGGAAGCGATGACACCACGCAACAGCCAGCCGGCGGCGCCGGCGAGGAAATTGCCATCGATGGGCGCCAGCACCTGCGACAGATCGGTGGGCGCGCCGCTCGCGTACGTGCCCACGACGTCGAGCTCAGGAGCGTAACTGCCGGCGAGCTCCGCGGCGGACAGCGACGCCTGGCCACCGGACAGCCATCCCCAAAATGCCACCGGCCCATGCCGGTCCAGCGAAGTGCCGGGCAGTTTCATGGCAGCACGTGCCGCGTCGATCAGTGCGGTTCCGGCGGCGACCCGATTCAGCCATTGCGGAGAGCCCGCGGTGTGAACCCCCGATCCGACGCCGTCGGTGATGACGATGGCGAAGCCGCGAGCCAACAGCGTGGCGACGAAGCCCTCCTCAAGGTTGAACATCACGTCGAACCCAGTGTCCAGTGAGGCATGAATACCCTGGTCAAAAAGGCGCGAGGGCGCACACTGCTCTCCCATTCCGTATGGGGCCGTGGCGTAGGCAATCAACGGCCGTGGCCCACTTCCCGGCCATGGTCGGTCGGGCTCGATATAGGTACCGGTCACCGCAACCGGATTCCCGGTGGCGTCGGTACTGCGATACATGATCCGGGTCCCGGTGCCCACAAAAGCACCCAGCTGACCCGAGGGCTCCAGAACCAGATGCACCGGCTCCGTGCGGATCACGTCGCCATTGCGACCGGCCCCAAGCGGGTCAGGTGGGGTGTAGAACTGCTCAAACCGTCCCTCGTCGGCATGGGCCGCCGGAGCCCCATGCATGCCCGGAACTACGGCGCCCACCGTGGCGAGCACGGCCACCACCGTCATCAACAACACCTTATGCCAAGGCTTTACGGACACCGAACCGAAATCCCCAACGCTACCCACGGTCACATTCACCTTTCATCAATCCGTCTCTTATTTCTCTGGCCGTCAGAGATCCGCGACCGCGGGTATGACCTGCTCGGCGAAATTCCGTAGATACTCAGCTGATTCGTCCCACCCCAGCCCCGCCTTGGTCGCCATCAGGTGCAATTCATCGGGAGCGTTGTCATTGCCGTAGGCTTCGACCAGTTCCGCTATCGCCTGCTCGGGGGTCTTGAAGAGTCCTTGCCATCCTGGGATATCTTCTGGCACTTGTGGAATGGTGTTCAGCATCATCTCGGCGTACGGCCGGACACCTTGTCGCTGATAGTTGAAGCTGTGTAGCAGCCCTTCGCGATGCTTGTGCCACGCCCGTTCGGGATCGTCGGTCACGAAGCACGTGCCGAAAGTGTTGATCCGCGCATAGTTGGGATCACGCCCATTGCGGACGCATGCGGTGCGCCAGCCGTCCAGCCACTGTTGCCAGGTGTCGCCGCCGGTCAGCCCCAGGAAGTAGCCGCCGGCAGCGCCGACGTCGAGACCGCGTCTGGCCACCCTGTCCATCGCTTTCTGCGAGAACGCTGCAACCACCCAGATCGGCAATGGCTTCTGCTGTGGCTTCGGGTTGATCCACACCCCCTTCAGGTCGAAGCGTTTGCCGTGGTAGTCGAAGGGTTCGTCTTCGGTCAACGCCCCGATGATCACGTCCAGGCTTTCGTCAAGCAGGCTCGGCCGATAGCGCGGGTTCATGCCGAACATGCCGAATTCCATGTTGAAGGTCTGCCCGACCTGGCCCAGGCCGACATCCAGCCGTCCGCAGGACATGATGTCGATAACCGCAAGTTCCTCGGCAAGCAGCACCGGATGGTGAAATGGCGTCTGAATAATGTTGGTGCCGACTCTGATTCGCGAGGTCCGCGCGGCGGCGGTGGCCAGGGTGGCGGTAATGCCGGGGTTATACCCATCGGGATCACCATGGTGCTCGGCAAGGCTTATGGCATCGAAGCCCATTTCTTCCACCGCGGCCATGTGCTCAAAGGCCCCACCATAGAATTCGCCCCAAGGGGTGAACCATTTGTCGTGCGGCGGATTGCGAAAGTCGTACAGAACACCGAATCGCATTATTTGACACTCCATTTCATGCAATGTTCACAGGATGGTTGACGCCTTCTCGGCCATTCAGCTGATGGGCACCGAGTATCGTTGAGGGCGATTGCCAAAGAAGTCCGAAGAACGTAGGTCGCTATCCGATTAGCGCAGAACCAATTCCGCGATGGCGCGTCAATACTGTTTGATTGCAGCGCAATACACTCGCGCATGTCGACGACATCGAGAACTGAAGCAGATCCGACAGGTGACAGTTGCCGCGTTTACTTCACCGGCGTCACGGACCGGAATCCATTGTCCAAACATGACACAGGTTTGCGCCCAGGGTGCTGCCGGCACTCGCCCGGCAGCACCCTGGCTAGGCCCTCAGCGAGACCCGCCCGCCAATGCCGGCATCACATGCCGGCTGTACAGCTCGTAGGAGCGCAGGGTCTGGTCACGTGTCATGTTCCCGAACGACCCCCAGTTCAGGAAATGACCGCACCCGATCTCATCGACCTGCGCGACGATCTGGTCCCGAACCGTACTCGGTGACCCCACACAGATGATCCCCATATCGATCAGGGCGTCGAACGACACCTCACCCCCGACAAACGGACGAAAGAACGACGAGTAGAACTCGTAGCCCGCCGGTACATGGTCGACGTCATGGAAAACCGCGGCCTCCTTGAACAAACCGAACAGCAAACCGAGCGCCGGTTCGGCGATATCGCGCGCCTCTTGGTCCGAATCGGCGATGACAACGTTGCGGCACACCCCCATGTCACCGGCACCGGGCTGACGTCCCGCGCCCACCGATGCACTCTTATAGGTGCCGAAAACCTTCTTCAGCTCTGCCGTGGATTGGAACACCGAGGTGATGCGGTAGCCCATCTCGGCCGCCCAGGTGACCGTCGCCGGGCTCAGCGCGGTGATCCACAACGGCAGCTCATCGCGCAGGGGCCGCGGCCAGATGCTCACCTCGTCGTAGTGGAAGAACCTACCGTGATGACTGAAAGTTGGTTGATACCAAGCCTTTGTGATGAGCTCAAGAGATTCTTCGAACCGGGGCCGGGTTTCCTCCATGGGGATGTTTTCCTTCAGGAATTCCTGCTCGTCGACGCCGCGGCCGAGCCCGACCTCGAGGCGGCCACCGGAAAGGTAGTCCAGCATCGCGGCTTCCTCAGCCAACCGGCGCGGATTGTGAAACGCGGTGATATTCGCCATGACTCCGACCCGAAGCGATCGCGTCCGTTGCGCCAGCGCAGCGACCAGAAGGTTGGGAGACGGGCTCACGTTGTAGGAACTGAAGTGGTGCTCACTGAAGAAGACACCATCGAAGCCGAGACTTTCCGCTGCAATCCACGACTCCATTTTCCAGTCGTAGAGTTCCTTGCACAGCTGCGGATCAAACTTGGCCGGATCTGCGTTGAAGGGATAGTTGAAGATCTCGAAGATCCACGACTTTGTCATTGAGTTCTCCCATTACCGATGGAACAAGTTGCGGCTCAATATGTCTCAGCACAGAAATTGATCTGGTGCAGAGCACACTTCTCGAACGGGTGCAATCTATCCCGCGGATTATCAGGAAAATGTCCGGATTTCGTGCAGCCGTATCCGATTTCGAAATTGACGACTGACCGGACAGTGCCCGTTACGACTGCGCGGTCAACGGCTACGGCGCAGCGTTTGAGACGGCAATTCTGCGTACTGCTGTTCGTAGTACGCCGCGAACCGGCCCATGTGGTTGAAGCCCCACCGGCGCGCGATACCGAATACCGTCACCACTTCGGGGTCCGACCTCAACAACTCCTCACGCACGTTGCGCAGTCGCGTTCGCCGCACGAAGGACATCGGCGGGACCCCGATGAATTGTGCAAACCCCTGTTCCAGTGCGCGCAGGCTCATACACGCGATCCGGGCCAGATCCGCGGCCGTGGTGATCGCCAGCGGGTCCGCGTCGATCGCGGCCACGACGTCGCGGATCGCCTTCGGTATAGGCACTTCCGCAGGTTCGCGCAGTGCATCCGAGTAATTGTGCCTCTGGCTCAGCAACAGACTCGACCGGAGCAACTGCTCGAAGCGGGAGGCAAGCACCGGATGGCGGGTCAGGCCCTCCGGGTCGAGGATCTCGTTGCGCACGATCTGCAACGTGCGCAGGAAGTCCTGGCCCCAGCGATCGGTCAGATCCATCTCCGGGTGAAACCTGATCGGTGGGCCGATCGGCCTGCCGAGAATGGCGCCCAGGTCGTCCTCCAGGTCGGCCCGGTCGACTCGCATCGCCAGCAGCGCACTGTCATCGGTCCAGCGGTCGAATCGCCATGGCTCGGTCGGCGTCATGACCGAACCCGTAGTCGGGCTCACCTGGACACAATTCTGGCCCGATGCCGCTCGGATGGTTCCGCTCGGCGCATAGCAGAACACATAGAAGCTCGATGTCGGGGGAACATCGATGGTCACGCCACCGACGATCCGGGTCCGCCCGATGCGCAGGCGCTCGGTCTCAGTCATCCGCAATTCGAAGTCGAAATGGGTGGGCACGTTGGCCCGGAGCTGATGTGGGGCGTACGCGCGCGTCAAGAGGTCAGCGGCTTCGTCGGGATCGGAGGTCTCCGTGCAGTCGTCGAGAACCGACAGGTCGGCAACCGAGCTGCCCTGCTGCATGATCTGCGATGCAGTCACCCTCACTCCTCTCACGGCCGAATGGTTCGAGTCGACGATCGAGCCCGTCCACCCTGCATCTTCGGATCCGGCCGTGTCTACAGAGGTAGATAGCACGCCGACTCACTCTGTCGCGGGCAGAGCGTGATATTCCCCACGTCACATCATATCGAGTGTCCGAATATCGCAATAAACTATCCGTTCACCGCGCCCGGACCACTGCATCGGCGCTTGCCGGGCAATACTCGGTGCCCGACCGATTCCTGCGAAAACCGGCTACTGGTCGGCGAAATCCGGACGGACATGTGGCTGACCACACTCGTACTGTGGCGCTGAATCAAACGGGACATTGCCACACACGGGACAAGAAATGAGATCGGTCGATCACTGCGCCGGCCGGCGCCTCCGATCACGTGATGCACGCACCGTGACGTCGGGACGACCGTGTTGACCTGTATCGACACGCACCAGGAAAACGCCCCGGCGGACGACTCCGCGCCCATGGCGAGCACCACTACCACCAATGTCGACGAAGCCAACGACCTATTGACGCGTGCGTATTCCGCGCACCGCATGGTCGCCGCTGACCTTCAAGACTTCAGGTTGACGTTCAACATGACCAATGTGGAGAGCCTGTTGTTTGGCCAGATTGCTTTTGACGCAGATGTTCTCATCGCTGCGCCGCCGACGAAGTCGTTCTACGTCTTCTGTTATGCGCAGCGCGGCTCGATCCTGGTCAGCAGCGGCGACGATTCAACGGTCATCACCCCGTCGACCGGTGCCATGCTCAGTCCTACCGAGCCGCTACGCTTCGAGCGGTGGAATGAACAGAGCACAATCACTGCGCTGCGCATCGATCGCTTCGCCATCGAAACCGAACTGGGCACCATCCTCGGCCGGCCGGCTCCGGGCCCGATTCATTTCGCGCACACCATGGATCTGACCACTGCCCGGGCGTACGACTTCATGCGGGCGCTGCGCCTCACCCAGGACGAGGCGGTACGGCCCAGGGGCCTGGCACAACACCCCGTGCTGGCCGCCCAACTGGCCCGGCTAGTCGCCTCGAGCCTGATTCTGGCTCAGCCACATAACTTTTCCGACGAATTGTCCGAACCGAGCCGCCCGACGCTGCATGCCGCGGTCGGCGACGTCGTGGATGCCATCCAGGCGGACCCCATGGGAGTCGCGACGGCGGCCGACGTCGCGACCCTCGCGTGCTTGAGCTTGCGCGCCCTGGAGCAGCGTTTTGCCCGGCATGTCGGGGTGGCACCGATGGCTTATGTCCGCCGAGTGCGCCTCGAACGTGCGCGCACCGAGTTGCAACAGTGCGACCCTGGCACCACGACCGTCACCGCGATCGCCCATCGGTGGGGCTTCACCCATCTGGGCCGCTTCGCCGCGACGTACCAGAACGCTATGGCGAAACCCCGTCGCAGACGTTGCAGCGCCGCTAACGCGGAAGGTGGCTCACCGGTGGCGCATTGTGGATATTTCTCAGAGATATCACTGATTAGCGTTGTGGGATAAATGGTTTCGCAACATCCGACCCAACCGGCGATCGCAGAATGTGAGTGGTTGTGTACTCCGACATCACAGATGCAATAGCGGCCGTAGCAGCGGGTGCTGCCGTGGTGGTGCTCGACGACGACGACCGGGAGAATGAAGCCGACCTGATCATGGCGGCACAGTTCGCCACCGTTGACAAAGTCGCGTTCTTCCTGGCGCATACGTCCGGATTTCTCTGCACATCCATCAGTGCCGCGCGGGCCGAGGACCTCAACCTCTCCCCGATGGTGCAGGAGAACACGGACAAGATGGCCACGGCTTTCACGGTCAGTGTCGATGTGCTGGCCGACACGACCACCGGCATCAGTGCACACGACCGCGCCGCCACGGCGCGCGCGCTCGCCGACTCCGACGCGACGGCCGCTCATTTCACCCGGCCCGGCCACATGATGCCGTTAGTCTCCCGACCCGGCGGGGTGCTCAAGCGTGCCGGACACACCGAAGCCGGAACGGATTTGTGCGAACTCGCGGGCGTGCAACCCGCGGCACTGTTGTGCGAACTCGTCTCCCCCGACCGAACCGAGATGCTGCGCGGGGCCGACGCGGTCACGTTCGCCCACCAGCACAACCTGCCCGTGGTCACCATCTCCGACCTGGTCCGGTACCGCCGGGCCCATGCCGAACTCGTGACACGCGGCGGTCAAGCCCGCATCCCGACCGCGGACGCGGACTTCACCGCCATCTCCTACCAGAGCGTGCTCGACGGCATTGAGCACGTCGCCTTCACTCTCGGAGCGGTCGACGATGGTGCACCCGTACTGGTTCGCGTCCACAGTGAATGTCTGACCGGAGACCTCTTCGGATCACTGCGCTGCGACTGCGGGCCGCAGTTTCGGGCCGCGCTGGCCGATATCGCCGCGGCGGGTCGCGGAGTCCTGGTCTATCTGCGCGGCCAGGAAGGCCGGGGCATCGGGCTGGGCCACAAATTACGGGCCTATCAACTCCAACAGGATCTCGGCCTGGACACCGTCGAGGCCAACATCGCACTGGGCCTGCCCGTCGATGCGCGCGAATACGGTATCGGTGCAGCAATTCTCGCCGATCTGGGCATCCGCGACGTGCTGCTGATGACCAACAATCTGCAGAAATACTACGGGTTGGACGGCTACGGCATTCGCGTCGTGCAACGCGTACCCATCCAGACTCAGGTCACGCCACAGAATGTCGCTTACCTTTCTACCAAGCGCGACCGGATGGGACACCTGCTCGACCTGCCACGCCGGGAAGGCACCGCATGATCATCCAGAGCCCCGACCTGACACCGATGGTATTGCGAGACGCCTTTGGACACTTACCATCCAGCGTCGTCGCCGTCGCCGGTGAAGCTGCCGGCGTCCGGGTAGGACTGGCGGCCAGCACGTTCGTTCCAGTGTCATTGAAACCGCCGCTGGTGTCGTTCTGCGTGCAGAACACCTCCACGACCTGGCCGAAATTGCAGGGCCTTCCACAGCTGGGCATCAGCGTGCTCGGCGAGACGCACGACCGGGCCGCACGCACCCTGGCCGCCAAAACGGGCGATCGATTTGCGGATGTCAGTACGGTGTCCTCCGGCGGTGCGGTGTTCATCGAGGGAGCCAGTCTGTGGCTGACGACCAGCATCGAGCAGCTGGTGCCGGCCGGCGACCACACCATCGTGCTCCTACGGGTCAGCGACGTAACCGCGCACACCGAAGTCGCGCCAATCGTCTTTCACCGGAGTGGCTTTCGTACTCTCGCCTAGGCCGAGGCGAGGGTAGGTCTGCACAGTTGGGTGTGGTGGGAAGTCCGTTGAATCGGCCGGTAATCCACTTGATGCCATGTTCGCCGTCCACGAAATAGCCCATCATGGTGTTGGCGGCCGTTACTAAACCAAATCAGCGCAACTGCGACGGGACAATGAATAAACGGAGCCGGTCCACCCTCATCGGGTAGACCGGCGACGTTGGTATTACGCGATCAGCCCTGCACCAGGCTCGCGCGCCCTTGCCACTCCGGTGCCCGAAGGACCGCCTTCTGCACCTTTCCGGTCGACGTCTTCGGCAACCCGTCGACAATGAGTACCTCACGCGGCGCCTTGAAATGAGCCAGGTGAGCACGGACATGCTCGATCAGTTCATGTTCGGAGGGTGCGCAACCTGGTCGGCGCACCACGAACGCCTTAGGCCGCTCACCCCACTTCTCGTCGGGCACCCCGATCACAGCCACTTCGAGAACACCCGGATGGCTCATCAGCGTCTGCTCGACTTCTACCGATGAAATATTCTCACCGCCGGATATCACCAAATCCTTCGCCCTGTCCCGGATCTCGATATAGCCATCGGGGTGCATCACCGCGAGATCACCCGAGTGAAACCAGCCGCCCTCGGTGGCGGCCCGGGTGGCATCGGGATCATTGAAGTAACCGGCCATGACATTGTTTCCCTGCATGACGATCTCGCCCATCGTCGCACCGTCGCGCGGAACGTCACGCATGTGGTCATCGACCACACGCAACCGACCCGCCTGAATCATGGGTACACCCTGGCGGGCCTTGCGGCGTGCTTGTTGCTCGTCGGGCAGAGCCGACCATGCCGCCTGCTCTTCGCATATCGCAAATGGGCCATACGTTTCGGTGAGCCCGTACACGTGAACGATGCGAAAATTGAGTGCCTCCATCTGCGCAATCGTCGACGGGCTTGGCGGGGCACCGGCCGTTGTGACGCACAGTTCACCATCGAGTTGGTGCGCTGCTCCGGTGTTCATCATCATGGTCAGCACGGTGGGAGCTGCGTTGAGATGAGTGATGTTCTCAGTGTCGATGAGTCGCCAGATCTCCTCACCGCGCACTTCGGGAAGGCACACGTGCGAACCACCGATACCCGTAACCGCCCACGGGGTGCACCAGCCGTTGCAGTGAAACATCGGCAGGGTCCACAGATAAACCGACTGCGGGGTGAGTCGCGAGTGGATCACCTCTCCCAGCGCGTTGAGGTAGGCACCCCGATGGGTGTACACAACCGCCTTCGGCCGACCTGTGGTCCCCGACGTGTAATTGAGCGATATCGCGTCGTTTTCGTCTGCGACCGACCAGCTCAGTTCACCGGCGGCTACCGAGGTGAACGGTACGTACCTGAGCCATTCCGCCGGCAGCGTCACATCGATATTGCCGGTGACGATCACCTGCGGTCGCGATTCGGCCGGTTCGGTGAGCTGGACCGAGGCCTGCGCGAGCGCAGCCAATCGGGAGTCCACGATGACGAAGCGTGGGGCCGAATGGCTGAGTATGTAGGCAATCTCACCGGGCGACAGTCGCGTGTTGACAGTCACCAGAACGCCACCGGCGAGCGGAACACCGAAATGCCCCACCAGCATCTCGGCGATGTTGGGCATCAGGTACGCGACGCGGTCACCCTTTCCGAGCCCACGGGACATCAGAGCGTGGGCCAGCCGCTGGGTCATCGCGGCGAACTCGCGATACGTTATGCGCCGCTCCCCGTCGGTGATCGCCACCTTGTCCGGCCACACCTGCGCGGCCCGCTCCAGAAGGGCCAACGGGGTCAGCGGGACGTTGCTTACTGTGGTGCTCATCGAATCGGATCGACTTTCTGATCTGTGAACGGCCGGGCTCACGCGCCCGCGATCGCCACCGAGCCGAGGTGGGTGAACTCAGCGGCGATCTGGTTACCGGGCTCGATGAAGACGGCGTCGGTCATGCCTCCGGTCAGCACAATCCAGCCGGATTCCAGCGCGATACCGCGTTCGGCCAGGGCGTTCGCGGCCAGTGCGAGGGCCTCAGCCGGATGGCCCTGCACGGCGGCGCCGGTTGCCGAGTCCACGACATTGCCGTTCACCGACAACGCGCAGGCCTCCAGCGCCAGATCGAGTTCACCGGCGTCGCATTTCAGCTCGCCGACAACGAATTTCGCCGACGATGCGTTGTCGGCGACCACGTCTGGCAGCGTGAACTTGAAGTCCGTGTAGCGGCTGTCGATCACCTCCAGACCGCAGTACACCGACCCGACGGCCGCTAGCGCGGACTCGCGGGTCACCCCTGGACCTGCCAGACGTTTATCGAGAACGAAGACGATCTCTGGCTCAACGCGCGGGTGGATCAGGTCGTTGATCTTCAGCGGCGCACCGGGTTCTAAGACCATGTCATCGGTGAGCCAGGCGGTCAGCGGGGACGAGATGCCCATCCTCCGCTGCTTGGCGGCCGAGGTCAGTCCGAGTTTGACGCCGACGATCTTCGCGCCGTGTGCAACTTTATCGGCGATCAATGCCGCCTGGACCTGGTAGGCGGTCTGCAGATCAAGCGCCGGCCAGTCATCGGTGATCGGATGACGGTCGGTGCGGGTTGCCTCGGCTTCGAGGAGAATCTTGGCCGCGGCTTCGACGGTCCATGTAGAGGCTGGGGTACTCATGTGTCGTGTCGCTAGTTCCTTCGTTGTGGTGTGCACGGAGATTGGACGATGGCGGTGGCCGCCAGTGCGTGGGCCGCCGCCCACACTCCGGCGGTCACCGGGTTACGGAAAAAGCAACGTCCGGCCGCGTTCGATCAGATAGTCGAACCCGTGCTCAGTAAACAGTCCGATCGTGTGAGCGAGCGACTCAGGCCGGTCGCCGTCGACCGCGTGCCCCGCGTCATAGACGAAGGACAGGAAGATCGCAGCGTTGAGCGCCGGATACTTGCGTCCGAAGTCGGGCGGGGTGATCTGGTCCTCGGTGCCGAAGAGCACTAGGGCGGGCACGCTCAGCGTGGCCAGGCCCGCCAACAACTCGGGGTCCTCCGCTACAAGCAGGCGTTGCAGTACCTGCAGATGCTTGACCTTCGTTTCCGAAGACAGCGGCTGTGGGTAATGCCGCTCCGGGTGGGCCTTCTCCAGCGCAGTGATGCGATCGAACGCCTCCTCGGTGGCGTCGATCGACATTCCCGGCCGCACGAAGATCGCGGGGCCGACGAGAATCACCGACCGGACATCCGCCGGGAACTGGACGGCCATCCACGCCGCGACGAGACCGCCGAAGGAATTTCCGACAAGGTCGTAAGAACCGCCGGCGATTTCGAGGGCAGCTCGATGAACAAGTGCCGCATAGTCCTTCGTGGTGCCGGCCGGCACGTAGTCGGAATTGCCGAATCCGGGCAACTGGATCATGATGACGCGATGCGATGCGCTGAGTAGGTCGTGCGTGGGCGACCACAGTGGTCCGCTGCCCCGGTGCAGAAAGACGATGGGGCGTCCGCTGCCGGCCTCCCAGTAGCGCACGGTGTACCCGTCCACAGTGATCGCCGACTCCCGTGTCTGGACGGCGCCAATCGCAGTTGCTGTGGTCGTGGTCATCGAATTTCCTCCGCGATCTTTTCTGCACCAAGATGTTTGAGTGCCGGCATCACTTCGGTGCCGAAGAGCTTTAACGCTGAGTTGGCTTCCTCGGTGGTGAGTCCGCCACCGGAGAACCCGCAGTCGAACACCCCGATGCCGGTCGTTTCGTACCACTCGGTGAACTGATCGATCATGGTGACCGGCGATCCCTTGAAGTGCAGATCGCCTAGGGCGAACTTACTTTCGGCGTCCTTGCTCATGTTCTTGCCATCGGCGTCGGTACCGATCTCGGCTGCCGCGGCCGCGTTCTCCGCGGTGATCTTCGTCAGCTCCATCGAGTTCATCGCTGCCGAGGCACGACCCATCATCGATGCCGCCAGTCCCAGGTTGCCGTAGTACCGCTTCTCGAGTTCTCGTGCGGCCTCGTCGGTGTCGGCACACGCGACATACGAGCGGTACAGAATGTCGTGCGGCGTGGGCTCCCAGCCGGCCTTCTTCGCTTCGGCCCGATAGAGTTCGGTCAATTCGGCGGCCATCTGCAACGGGTAGTACGAGATTCCCAGCCGGTACTTGTGCCGGGCCGCGTAAACCACAGAGCCTTCACTGTTGCCCGAAGACCAGATCGGGATGGGTTTTTGCGACTGGCCGGGCCATATCGCGACGGTGGGGAACCGGTAGTAGCGGCCTTCCCAGCTGAAGGGCTCCGGCTCGTTGAGCGCGCGCTCAATAAGTGCCTGGGCTTCACGCGTGCGGTCGCGGGTCTCGTCGGGGTTGATTCCGTATGAGACGAATTCGTTCGGTGTGCCACGAAGCGGCATCAGCGAGATCCGTCCCTTCGAGATGGCGTCGAGCATGGCCACCTCTTCGGCGATCCGGACGGGATTGTTGATCGCGGCAAGCGGGCCCATCAGGGCAATGCGAAGCTTCTTGACCCGCTGGCAGATCGCGGCCGCCAACACCGAGGGGTTCGCGGCCTGGTTAATCGGCCACGAGTGGTGCTCAGATACCGAAACCATGTCGAAGCCGAGGTCCTCGGCCAGCTCAGCCTGTTCAAGAAGGACGTCAACCGAGTGTTCACCCACGGCTGGATCGTATTTGGCTGGCGAGGCCGGCCAACCCGCGTTGTTCTCGAACAGCTTTGGGTCCGCATACAGCATCGACAGGTAAATCGAGAATTGCAAGGTCACTCCTTCGTGATACCGATCTGCGCCGATTTGATTGCGGCAATGTCGGATTGGCGTTTGTCCCTTGACTCGATCGTAGGTTTGATGTGACTGGCGCAATATCCACAATCCGATGCCCATCAGCCACAAAACGCCCGCCTGAGCGCACCGGAAATATGCTCTACTCATTTGTCGCACAGCGGATCTGGCGCCTCTGCACCGACCCGTGCCCTACCGCGAGCGAGGCGAGTGCGGCGAAATCTGGATGACGGTGCGCGGGAATAGGACAGCCTGGCCGCACACCACACGGCAGGATGTTCGGTGCGGGACCCGCGGCGCAGTGACGAACGTTCCATGTGCCAAGAAATGGTGCGGAGAATTCCCCACCGGATTTGTCTTCTTGAGAAGTGGACGGGATCATTTGAGATGGCGAATAACGTTGCATTGTCCTGCCTTTCGCACAGCCCCCTGCTGCATCGGGCCGACCCTGGCACCCATGTTCGACGCCGCGTCGATGACGCACTCGCGCATGCCAGGGATTTCGCCACTCAGTTCGATCCCGACCTGGTGGTGATTTTCGGGCCGGACCACTATCAGGGATTTCGCTACGACGTGATGCCGCCGTTCTGCGTCGGCACCGCAGCGCGATCGATCGGCGACTATGACACCACCGCCGGCGAACTCCCAGTCCCCCAGCAGCAAGCCGATGCCCTGATCGAGCACTTGTTCGCCGCGGATTTGGACATCGCCATGTCCGAGGCGATGGTTGTGGATCACGGCATCGCCCAGCCGCTGGAAGCATTGTTCGGCGGCACCGCGGTCAAGCCGGTGATCCCGATTTTCATCAACGCGGTGGCGACCCCTCTCGGACCCGCCCGGCGCGCTCGGCTGCTCGGCGCCGCAGTGGGGACCTTCATTCGTCAGCTCGATTGCAAAGTGCTGGTGGTGGGTTCGGGCGGCCTCTCGCACGATCCGCTGGTCCCGGTTCTGCGCGAGTCACCGCCTGAGGTCGCCGACGTGTTGATCTCACGGCGACGCACGGAACAGGAACAGCGCCGACGGGAAGAAGCTGTGCTGGCCGCTGGCCAGAGCTTCGCGGCCGGGCAGTTGGACCTGATTCCCCTCAATCCCGAGTTCGATCGCGAGTTTCTGGACTTGCTCGCCAGCGGCGAACTCGAGCGGTTCGACGCGTTCAGCACGGCCGAGCTCACCGCCCGCGCCGGCAACTCGATACACGAAGTCCGGACGTGGGTCGCGGCGCACGCTGCCCTGGCGGCCAGCGGCCCCTACGACTCGACGTACTCGTTCTATCAACCGGTGCCCGAATGGATCATCGCATTCGCGGTCACCACGGCAATACCCCGACAGATTGGCTAGTTCATGACCTCCATGCCCGAGCACACCGAACTCGATGTTGCAATCGACGACCATGTGATCCGCCTGCGCCGGTGCGGCATGGCGAACGCCACACCCGCGCTCTTCCTGCACGGAACCGGACCGGGAGCCACCGGATGGGAGAGCTTTCGTCCGCTTCTTCCGTTCGTGGCGCAACATGATTGCCTGATTCCCGACCTCGTCGGCTTCGGCGACAGCAGCCACCCCGAAGCTCCGCCCGCCGGTCCGGGACCGTGGCTGGACCTGCGGGCCGACACCATCCTGGCACTCATCGACGCGCTCAAGATCGGACCGGTCGACCTCGTTGGGCATTCCTACGGGGGGCGTCTGGCCCTCGAACTGCTGACCCGCAAGCCCGACTTGTTCGGCAAGGTGGTGCTCATCGCCGCCGGCGGGACGCCGGTCAAGCCCACACTGCAACGGCTGACCGGGTTCTACGACAATCCCACCGCCGAAGGCATCAGGGAATTCGTCGCTAGTCAGCTCTATCCCGGTAGCGCCCTGCCGCCAGGTATCGACTCGTACCTCAGCGCCCGCCTGGCCACCGCGTTACGCCCCGAGGTCCGGCGGTCCTTCCAATCTTCGATGGGCGCCGGCGAGGCCGCACCGGTGTATGACGAATCCGTACTGCGCAGGCTTGAACAGGACACGCTCGTCATTCACGGTAAGGGTGACGCGACGATCCCCATCGAGGGCAGTTTCTTTCTCGCGCAACACCTTCCCCATGCCGACCTGCATGTGTACGGACGGGCGGGACACCTGGCGCAGTTCGAGGTCGCCGAGCAACTCGGAACCATGATCTCCGCGTTTCTGCGCGCCCGCTAACGCGCGCTTCGCGCGAGCAAGCGTCCCAGCGCCAGCGCTCCGGTGCGGACCTCGGGCGCAAGAAGTTCCGGCTTATCCGGCGAATCACCCAACTCCTAGCGTGACGGACATGACGATGGTCAATTCACAAGCGGTCACCGATGCGGCCGACCGGCTCGCCGCGGCGTCGAGGACACGCGAACCCTGTGCGCCGGTGCGCGATCTGATCGGCAGCGACAACATTGATGCCGCGTATCGAGTGCAGCAACGCAATATCGAGACGCTGCTGGCTTCGGGCCGGCGCATCGTCGGACGCAAGATCGGGCTGACCTCGACGGCCGTGCAGCAGCAACTGGGCGTCGACCAGCCCGACTTCGGGGTGCTAACCGACGATATGGACTGCTCGGCAGACGCCGCGGTGGACTTCACGCGGTTGCTGCAGCCCAAGGTCGAGGCCGAGATCGCCTTCGTGCTCAGCGCCGACATCACGGGCAATATCGCCGCCGATCAAGCGCCGCACTTCGTCGACGGTATCTACGCGGCATTCGAGATCGTCGACAGCAGAGTGGCGAACTGGAACATCAGCCTGGCCGACACCATTGCCGACAATGCGTCGTCGGGGCTGTATGTGCTCGGTGACCGCGTCAACCGGGCCGACGCCCCCGACCTCGCCCACGTGAGCATGACTACCACCGCCGACGGTGTGGTGGTTTCCCGGGGTAAGGGATCGGACTGTCTGGGCAGCCCGTGGGAAGCGCTGGCGTGGCTAGCCAACACCGGCCTGGCCTACGGGGCACCGTTGCGCGCCGGAGAGGTGGTCCTGTCCGGCGCGCTGGGACCGATGGTCCCGGTCACGCCCGGATCGACCTACACCACCACCATCTCCGGAATCGGCAGTGCAACTGCCACATTCACCACCCCATCGAGCAAGGACAACGGGTTATGAGTCGCGTCAAGGCAGCCGTCATCGGATCCGGCAACATCGGGACAGATCTGGTCATCAAGTTGAAACGGGTGGCGACCAATGTCGACATCGCCGTGCTGGTCGGCATCGACCCCGCCTCGGACGGCCTGGCGCGGGCCCGCCGGATGGGCATCAGTACCGTCGACAGCGGTGTCCAGGGGCTGATCGACCACCCCGACTTCGCTGACATCGACATCATCTTCGACTCCACCTCAGCCAAGGCCCACGTCGCCAACGAAAAAGCCTTGCGGCCATTCGGGAAACGGCTCATCGACCTGACTCCCGCCGCCGTCGGCCCCTACGTCGTGCCGACCGTCAACCTCGATGAACATCTTGATGCGCCAAACGTCAATATGGTCACCTGCGGCGGCCAGGCGACGATCCCGATCGTTGCGGCGATCTCATCGGTCACGCCGGTGCACTATGCCGAGATTGTCGCTTGCATCGCCTCCAAGTCGGCCGGCCCGGGCACCCGGGCCAATATCGATGAATTCACCGAAACCACCTCGGCGGCAATCGAAAGAGTCGGTGGCGCGGCGCACGGTAAGGCGATCATCGTGCTCAACCCCGCGGAGCCGCCGCTAATCATGCGCGACACCGTGCTCGCCCTGGTGACCGACCCCGACCAGGACCGTATCCGCGCAACGATCCTGGCGATAGTGCAGAAGGTGGCCGCCTATGTGCCCGGGTACCGGCTCAAGCAGGATGTGCAGTTCACCAAACTCGACGACGCCGAGTCCGTCGCGACGCTGACCGGTGGCGCCGATTTGGGACCCGGTCTGTGGAAGGTGGTGGTGTTCCTGGAGGTCGAAGGCGCCGCTCACTACTTGCCCGCGTATGCCGGCAACCTCGACATCATGACGTCCGCGGCATTGCAGGTTGCCGAGACGATCGCCGAAAAAACCTTGCAGGAGGCCACGCGATGACTGCCACCCAGGACCGTCCGAACGCACTCGACGGTGCACCGCTTTACATTCAGGACGTCACACTCCGCGACGGCATGCACGCCATGCGCCACCGGATCAGCCCGGCAACGGTCGCAGCGATCACGGGCGCACTCGACAGTGCCGGCGTCGACGCCATCGAAGTCACCCACGGTGACGGGCTGGCCGGACACAGCCTGACCTATGGCCCGGGCAGCAACACCGACTGGGAATGGATCGAGGCAGCCGCGGCCGTCGTACACCGCGCCAAGCTCACGACGCTGCTGCTGCCCGGCGTTGGCACGGTCCGCGAACTCGAACAAGCACACCGGCTCGGGGTCAGCTCGGTCCGGGTTGCCACCCATTGCACCGAGGCCGACGTGTCGGCCCAGCACATCGGCAAAGCCCGCGAATTGGGCATGGATGTGTCCGGCTTCCTGATGATGTCGCACCTCGCCGAACCCGCCCAGCTGGCGGCACAGGCCAAGCTGATGGAATCCTATGGGGCGCACTGTGTTTACGTCACCGACTCCGGCGGCCGCTTGACGATGAACGGTGTTCGCGACCGTATCCGGGCCTATCGCGACATGCTGAACCCTAACACGCAGATCGGCATTCATGCCCATCAGAACCTGTCGTTGTCGGTCGCGAACTCCGTTGTGGCCGTTGAAGAAGGTGCGGTCCGGGTGGACGCCTCCCTGGCCGGTCACGGTGCGGGTGCCGGTAACTGTCCGATCGAACCCTTCATCGCCGTGGCGGATCTGCATGGCTGGAAGCATAATTGCGATTTGTTCGCGCTGCAGGACACCGCCGACGATGTCGTGCGGCCGCTGCAGGATCGTCCGGTGCAGGTCGACCGGGAGACCCTCACCCTCGGATACGCGGGGGTGTATTCGAGCTTCCTGCGACACGCTGAATCCGCCGCGAAACAGTACGGGGTCGATACTCGCGCGATCCTGCTGGAGGTCGGCAAACGGGGGCTGGTCGGCGGTCAAGAAGACCTCATCACCGAAGTCGCACTTGATCTGAAAGGCAAACTCGGGTCGTATTCGTAGCCCACGATCTCGCAATGACAGAGCGTTTCGAACGCTGTCGAGCTGTTGTTACCGAGGTAGCTGTGGCAGCATGTTCTGTGTTGTAGAACGTAATCGGCCATGACGACAGCCAGTTCGAGGGTGGTGGAACCGTCTGCAGCCCGGCAGCATTGGCGTTTCACATGTAAAAGGCGGGACCACCACACCTTGTGCCACTTACCCCAGGTCTTGAGCGGCCGAGGGGTCTTGCAGACTGAAGATTATGGTTTCGTCGCATCCAGATGCCCCCGAGCAGATCCGTCGCCATGCACTAACTCTGCTGGCGGTCGCACAAAACGGGCCCACTTACGCCAACGACCCCTTTGACCGGCAGCGCTACTGCCAAGTACGTCAGTGCGCCGAGGAACTAATCAGCCTGATCGGCGGTGGCAACGTTGCGCAGGTGCGTGCCGTTGTCTCTTTGGACAGCGGCCACATGACCCCCAAAGTTTCCGTGCGGGGCGCCATCTTCAATCCAAGCCAAAAGGTCTTGCTCGTTCAGGAGCGCGCGGACGGCTGCTGGACGCTGCCGGGCGGCTGGTGCGATGTTCTCCAAAGCCCTGCGCAGGCGGTCGCGAAAGAGGTGCGAGAAGAAGCCGGTCTCATCGTTGACATCGATAAACTTGTCGCCGTAATCGATCAGGACAAATAAGGACATCGGTCCGGGCCGCTTCCCATCTTTCACGTCTACAAGCTGTTCTTTTTGTGCAGCGAACGCGGCCGAGTACCACCCGATCTCACCGAAACGTCGGCGATTGATTGGTTTGACCTCGATGCGCTGCCCCCACTGTCGACATCGGTCGTGGAGGCCCAACTCCGCCTCATGCACACCCACTGGCTGAACCCGGACCTCGCAACCGTCTTCGACTGAGTCCGCAAACGCTTTTTTGCGTCAACAGCTTTGGCGTTGGCCTAAGCCACATCCCCGAGAACTATTCCGCAGCACGCGAGAACCTTCATCGGCGGGTACAGGTGGCAGCGTAGCGGGCCGGGTTTGGTAGCTCAGCGATGAGTGCCGGCGGTGGTCGTTGTAGTCGTGTCTCCAGTCACTGATGACGACGCGGGCCTGGGGCAGTGAACAGTGCTGTTGATGTTGAGGCATTCGTCGCGGATGCGGGAGTTGAACGATTCGATGTAGCCGTTACGCCAGGGCTCACCCGGCTGGATGAAGTGCAACCCGACCTGGCTGTCCACCTAGTCGGCCATTGCGCCGCAAGCTAATTCGGGACCGTTGTCGCAACGCAGCACCGTCGGGTAGGCGCCCGCGCTGGGCGGCCAACCGGTCCATTTCGTCGATGAAGTGATAGCCGGTGATACAGCGCTCGACCATCCCGCCCAGGCATTCGCGGGTGTGCTCTTCGATGATCGACACGATCTTGATCAGCCGCCCGTCGGTGGTGACGTCGAACTGGAAGTCCACCGCCACACCCGGTCGGGCGCATCAGGGGTCATGGTCGGCCGGGCCGTCGAGATGCCGGGACGTTTACGCTTGCGCCGCTGCGGCACCCGCAATCCCCTTCACGCCAAAGCCGTTGGATCTTCTTGTGATTGACGATCCACCCCTCGCCGCGGGCGTCATGGTAAGCGGGCCGGAAACCGCGGCGGGGATGCTTCCTGGCGTAAACACGTAGCCAGCCGGCTCTTGCCGATCCAGATGCCGTCCGGCGGGAGCGCGTCCTTCTCCAGCTCGGCATCGGCCAACAACCGCTTGAGGGCGGTGTTCTCGCGTCCGAGGGCCCTGGGACGCTTAGCGTCCTCCGCCTCCCCACGGTGGTGGTCGGCCGAAGAGGGTGCGGATGGTGCGCGCTGTGGCGGGGCCGGTGAGGCGGACGGTGGCCTTCGACTCCGGGGACCGCGGCGGTTTGGGCGCACCCTCTAGGCGAATCAGCACCGGCGATCGGAGGCCGTCAGGCTGACCCAGCCGGTCGTGTCCAGGCAGTTGATATTGGCCTCGTCCGGTTCACGCCGGAGCGGCAGGCTGACGTGCTCGCTGACGTACAGCAGAGGAGCGTCGCCGAAGGCGCCGGCCACGGTGCGCAACTGCCTTGTGAGGTCCTGCACCGGGCGGCGATTAGTCACAGCTTCACTTCGGCCAGGAAGTTGACGGCGGCGCGCTCGTCGGTGGTCAATGTCATCCGGAAATCGAAGGCGCGGTCCGGTTCGATGTCGGTCTCAACGCGCCAGGACGGGGGCAGTCGCGAGCGCAGGGGCTCGACCGCTGCGTTGCACACATCCGTTTCTCGATTAGGAATATTTCGCGCCATGACAAACGCGGCACTTTGCGAACCAATGCAGGACAACAGAGGCAACGGCCGCCGAGCCTAACCTCGTTGATTCGCCGTGCGTCTGGCTGTCCTCGTTAATAAGCTGACCCCGTATCGCGCTTGGCTTCCCTGCTACGTCACCGCGATTCAAGACCTTCCACTTGTCCTTGTACCGTTGCGGGACATCCCACTGGCGCTGGCCGTACATCGTGAAGGTGTACGCACGACAGGCGTTGAATCGCGGACCGCTGATCGAGTTCCGTTATGCCGCGACATAGGCCAACCGAACTCCAGATTTCAGCGGGTTCGTCTTCCCTGGTACAGACGCCGAGGGCACCTGACGCTGCCAAGACACCCGACCTTGCCGGCGCAGCCGCAGTCATTCGCCAACCGCCAGAAAGCTGCTGATCATCGACTCAACTCAAAGACCTGAATTCGTGTCGCCGCTTCGGTGGCGGGTAAACGCCCCTGGCGATCGTCGCCGACAACCACCCGATGGCCCACCCGCCGCACACCAGCAGGAACGTATGCCGGGAGGCGGCGTCGCCCGCCGTGGAAACCACCGCCAAAATGACCGCCCAGACGATCGCGCAGGCGATGCTGTAGGCCGTGTAGGTGCCGTAACGCCGTCTCATCTCGCGGATCCTCCCGGTCGTGCTGACACTGCAGCCAACCCGAACTTTGCCACCGCGCTCGGCCTGACGCACGTAGCCTGGAGAGAAGTCCATCAGCCGGGAGCGGTAACGAATGAACTCATCGAGTGGCTTTGTCCGGCGGACCCCACCGAAGACGTTCGTCGACCGGCGCGAGGCCGGACGCGCGCTGGCGCAGCAGCTGGCGGCCTATAGCGGCCGGGACGACGTGCTGGTGTTCGGTCTGGCACGCGGCGGTGTGCCGGTGGCCTGGGAGATCGCCGCCGCACTCAGGGCGCCGCTCGACGTCTTCCTGGTGCGCAAGCTCGGGGTACCACGGTGGTCGGAGCTGGCGATGGGCGCACTGGCCAGCGGCGGCGGCCTGGTGATGAACGAGGACGTGGTGGCCAGCCTGCGCATCAGCGACGAGCAGGTGCGCGAGGTGATCGACAGCGAGACGGCCGAGTTGCTCCGGCGCGAGCACGCCTACCGGGGCGGTCGCCCGATCGCCGACGTGCGCGACCGGATCGTCATCCTGGCCGACGACGGAATCGCAACGGGCGCAAGCATGCTCGCCGCCGTGCGTGCCATCCGGGCCGCCGGGCCGAAATCGATCGTGGTCGCCGTTCCGGTTGGGCCGGAGTCGACCTGCCGCGAGCTGGCGCAGGAGGCCGACGATGTGGTGTGCGCGACCATGCCGCCCGGGTTCGAGGCAGTCGGGCAGGTCTACGACGATTTCCATCAGATCAGTGACGACGAGGTCCGCGAGCTGCTCACCACGCCGACCGGCTGAGGCCTGAACGGGCGAAGAATTACTTGGCGGGCTCGTCGCCGCGGCCCTCGGCCACGACCTTGGACTCCTCGGTCGGCGTGGTTTCCCCCGTCGTCGCGGGTTCGCCCTCACCGGGGACTTCCTCGGGGTAGTCGACGTAGTCGCCCTCGTCGGTCTGGGCCTCATCGGCAACCTGGGCCTCGTCGCCGCCCAGGTCACGCCGCTGGCGTTCGCGCAACGCATCCAGGATCAACAGCACCACGCCCACCACGCTGGCGGCGATGCAGACCCAGGCCACCAGCTCGTTGCTGGTGACGACCGCGAACACCAACGCGACGAGCCCGATCAGGGCCAATACCAGCGCAATGATGAGCATCAGTCATCCTCCAAGCGACGAGCGGGACCGCGGTTTCAAGTCCTAGTGTGCCAACCCCGAAGCTCGGCGAGCGACCGGCACGCCCGAAATGCTAGTTGTTGCCCCGGTTGAACTGGTCGAAGCTGCCGGCGTCCGCGCTGGAGTCCACGGGTGCCGCGGATCCGCGCTGCCCGAGTTCCTCCAGCTGAGACTCCAGGTAAGTCTTGAGCCGGGTGCGGTATTCGCGCTCGAACGTACGGAGCTGCTCGAGGCGGCCTTCCAGAACGGTGCGCTGCTGGTTGATGGTGCCCATGATCTCGGAGTGCTTGCGTTCGGCGTCGGCCTGCAGGGCGTCGGCCTTCTCCTGGGCCTGCCGCAGCTGGGCCTCGGAGCGGGTCTGCGCATCCGCGAGCATTGCGTCGGCGCGCTGCCGGGCCTCGGTGACCGTGGTCTCGGCGGTGCTGCGGGCCTCGCTGAGGATCTGGTCGGCGTTGGCGCGGGCGTCGGCCAGCATCTTTTCCGACTCGGTCTTGGCCGTGGTGGTCAGGCGGTCGGCGGTGTCCTGCGCCAGCGTCAGCACCCGAGCGGCCTTCATGGCCTGTTCCTCGTTGCTGGCCGCCGCGGCAGGGGCTGCACCCGGCGCCGGCTTGACCGCTTCCGGTTCGGGGACGGGCTCGCGCACAGGAATGGCCTGGGTGGGCGCGGCGGCGGCCGGAGCGGCCGAGCCACCACCGGAGGCGAGCTCGTGGTCCAGCTCCTCGATCCGCTGACGCAGATCGCTGTTCTCTTCGATGAGCCGGGTCAGCTCGGCTTCCACCAGATCGAGGAAGGCATCCACCTCGTCTTCGTTGTAGCCCCGCTTGCCGATCGGTGGCTTACTGAACGCCACATTGTGGACGTCGGCTGGTGTAAGCGGCATTGTTTCGTCCCCTCAAGTTCCTGTCGAACGTTCTGGAAAGTGTAGAACGCAGTGGTAGCCGTAGTGCAACTGCCGTCCATCCTGTCACACCAGGCGCGACGGTTGCTGATTAGCCCAATAAATAAGAGCCAATTTCAAACAGTGAGGCCAATAAAATCCGAAACCTGAGAAATTTTAAATCGGCGGAACCAAACCGACGCTAAAACGTGGCCGAACCGTCTCCGGGCCGGAATGGGTCGACGCTGACGGGCCTGCCGGCGGGACACGCGCGGGCCATGGAGGCTAAGCCGCGGCGCCGAACGCCAGCTGCATGCCGATGAACGCGACGAGCAGCAGCACCATGATCGAGAGGTCGAATCGGACCGCCCCGATGGTGAGTTGCGGGATCAGCCTGCGGAGCAGTTTCACCGGTGGATCGGTGATCGACAGGATGATCTCCAGCACCACCACGGTGATGCCGGTGGGATGCCAGTCCCGGCTGAACGAGCGGATGAACTCGACGACGACCCGAGCGATGAGCAGCAGCCAGAAAATGAATAGCGCAAACCCAAGGATCTGAAAGAACAACACCAACTGAAGTGCCCCGACCTTACCTCTAAGATGCTCAGCGATGCCAAGCGCCGCGGACCAGCGCGGCGCCTGCCAGCGTACCGACTCCGGGTAAGAGGCCTTATCTCACGTCGCCCCGGGGCCGGCCGACCGCCGGGAAGCGGGCGGCGGGCGCGTCTATTGGTAAGCGTAGAAACCGGTTTCGGCGATGCGGCGACGCTCCTCCGGGGAAACGTCCACGTCGGCGGGCGACAGCAGGAACACCTTGGTCGCGACCTTGTCGAAGGAGCCGCGCAGCGCGAAGGCCAGGCCGGCCGCGAAGTCGACGAGCCGCTTGGCGTCGGCGTTGTCCATCGACACCAGGTCCATGATGACCGGGGTGCCGTCGCGGAAACGCTCGCCGATGGTGCGGGCCTCGCTGTAGTCCTTGGGCCGCAGCGTGGTGATCTTCGACAGCGGGTGGCCCTCTTCGAACATCATCGCCATCCGGCGCGGGTCCATCGCCAGAGCTCCGCGGGTGGAGTTGCGCAACCACGAGCCGAAGCGCGGGCCGCCGCGCTCGCCGCGGTCGAACTCGCGGGGGTGGACGGCACCGTAACGGGGCTCGTCGCCGTAGCCGCCGCGGTAGCCGGCGGGCGGCGCGTAGTCGGCGGGCTCGCGGCGCGGGTCGTCGTAGTCGTCTTGCTCGTAGCGACCGTATCCGTCGTCAAATCGCGGGCGCGGAAAACCACGGGACGGCGCGTGGTCGTCGTAATACTCGTCCTCGTAGTCGTCCATTGGGGCCATACCGAAATAGGCCTTGACTTTGTGCAGTGTGCTCATTGCGTTGACCCTTCTAGCCCCTGGGAGTTCTGGTGTTAGTGATAAAGCTGTTACTGCAGTGACTACTTACGGTGACGGTAACCGCCGTGGACCCATTAACGCGGTACCGACACGCACACATGTCGAACCGTGTTTGACGGCAATTTCGAAGTCGTTGGACATGCCGGCGGACAGCCCGACGGCGTTGCGATGCGACTCGAGAACCCGGCGATGCTCAGATCGGAGCCGGTCAAAGGCCTCATCGGGGTCCGAGTCCAGCGGCGGAATCCCCATCAGCCCGATCAGGTCCAGGTTCTTGGAGTCCTCGACCTGATCGCACACCTGGTCGACGGCCCCCGGCCGGGATATATCGACGCCGCCGCGCGACTCGTCGCCGTCGAGGCTGACCTGAACGTAGATCCGCATCGGGGCGGTGCGGCGGCCGTCGTTCAGCGCCGCCGCAACGCCCTTGTCGAGCGCGGACACCAGGTGCGCGCTGTCGACGGAGTGCGCGGTGTGCGCCCAGCGCGCTACCGATCGGGCCTTATTCCGCTGGATATGACCGACCATGTGCCAGCGCGGATTTGCCACATCCGCGCGTCCGGATGCCGCCAGCAATCGGGTGACTTCGGCCACTTTCGCCGTCGCTTCCTGATCCCGCGATTCGCCGATCACGCGACAACCCAATCGGGACAAAGTCACAACATCGGTTGCTGGGAAGTATTTGGTAATCGGCAGAACTTCGATTTCGCCGACATTGCGGCCCGCCGCTTCCGCCGCCGCCGCAAGGCGAGAGCGCACAGACGCCAATGCGTGCGTCAATTCCGATTCGCGGTCTCCCCCGGCGGGTACCTGTACCGCCATCGCGGTCACTCCATCCAGATCAGTGAGGCCAGCCGACCGGTCGGCGCATCCCGGCGGTGACTGAACAGCGCAGCGTCGTCCACCGTGCACCGCGGATCGATGTCGATTGCCGTCACACCCAAATCCGTTAGCTGACAGGCGATTCCGGCCCGCAGATCGAGTCCGGGAGTTCCGGCGGCGGTGGTGGTCCGGCTGCCCGGCAGTGCCGCCTCGACCTCGTCGGCCATGGCCGCGGGCACTTCGTAATTGCGGCCGCTGACCGCCGGGCCCAACAACACCGAAATGTCTTCGGCCCGGGCGCCGAGCTCCAGCATCTTCTCGATCGTGCGGGCTACCACCCCGCGCTGGGCGCCGACCCGGCCGGCGTGCACCGCCGCGGCCACGCCGGCGCGCGCGTCGGCCATCAGCACCGGGACGCAGTCGGCGGTGACCACCGCCAGGGCGAGGCGCGCGGTTCGGGTGACCAGCGCGTCGGTGTCGTCAACCGCGGTGTCGCGCGCCCCGTCGACCACCTCCACCCGAACACCGTGGACCTGGTTCATCCACACCACGCGGCCGGCGCGCAGGCCGACGGTGGCGGCCAGCCGGGCACGGTTCTCGGCGACCGCCGCCGGGTCGTCCCCGACGTGGTCGCCCAGGTTGAAGGTGTCGAACGGCGGCTTCGAGACACCACCGGCGCGGGTGGTGGTCACCCGCCGAATGCGAACGCTCACGTGACCAGTATCCGGATTTCGCTGTCGGCCAGGCGGCCCCGACGGCAGCGGTCGGGGGTCCAGGGTCACGGGCATGTTCTCAGCGACGCATGAACGGCGGCACGTCGACGTCATCGTCATCGCCGCCAATATTCAAGGTCGAGCCGTTGGTGTGAACCGGCACGCTCACCGCGTCGACCGGTTCGAACAACGTCGAGGTGAGCTTGCCCGCCTTCGCCGACTCGATCCGGTGCGCACCGCCGGTCTTCTCTTCTTTATCGGCACTGCCGCCGATCACGGGTTTGCGGCCGGCGCCCGCGGCGTCGAAGCCCGCCGCGATGACGGTGACGCGCACCTCGTCGCCCAGCGAGTCGTCGATCACGGTGCCGAAGATGATGTTGGCGTCCTGGTGGGCGGCGTCCTGCACCAGCGAGGCCGCCTCGTTGATCTCGAACAAGCCCAGGTCGCTGCCACCGGCGATCGACATCAGCACGCCGTGGGCGCCTTCCATCGAGGCTTCCAACAGCGGCGAGTTGATGGCGATCTCGGCGGCCTTGAGCGAGCGGCCCTCGCCGCGGGCCGAACCGATACCCATCAGTGCCGTACCCGCGCCGGACATGATGCCCTTGACGTCGGCGAAGTCAACGTTGATCAGACCCGGGGTGGTGATCAGGTCCGTAATGCCCTGCACACCGTTGAGCAGCACCTCGTCGGCGCTGCGGAAGGCGTCCATCAGCGATACCGCGGCGTCGCCCATCTGCAGCAGCCGGTCGTTCGGGATCACGATCAGGGTGTCGCAGCTCTCGCGCAGCGCCGAAATGCCGCTCTCGGCCTGGTTGCCGCGCCGCTTGCCCTCGAACGAGAACGGCCGCGTGACCACGCCGACGGTCAGCGCTCCCAGCTTGCGAGCGATGCTGGCGACGACGGGCGCCCCGCCGGTGCCGGTTCCGCCGCCCTCGCCGGCGGTGACGAACACCATGTCCGCGCCGCGGAGCAGCTCTTCGATCTCGTCCTTGGCGTCCTCGGCGGCCTTGCGGCCGACCTCCGGGTCCGCCCCGGCCCCCAGGCCGCGCGTGGACTCGCGCCCCACGTCGAGTTTGACGTCGGCATCACTCATCAACAGCGCCTGCGCGTCGGTGTTGATCGCGATGAACTCCACGCCTTTGAGGCCTTGTTCGATCATCCGGTTGACGGCGTTGACGCCGCCGCCACCGATACCCACGACCTTGATGACGGCCAGGTAGTTATGCGGGGGGGTCATCATTCGTCTTCCTCCCTGATGGGCTTGGCTCAGCTCTCCCGGCGGTGGGCTCCTCCGGACGTTCGCGGGCCTACCTGGCAAACCCTCAACCTCAACCATAGAGTTAGAGTTATGTCAAGTAGTTCCGCGCAACCAGAACGGTATGGGTACGGCGCGCCCTAACCCCGCAGGCGCGCCGACACGCGTCCCGCAAATTTTGGGCAATTTTCCCGCATCGGGCGGCATGCGCGCTGTTCGACGGCGCATCGCCCGGCGCGGCGTGATGAAGATCGCTACTTGACCGTCGGCAGGTCCGGGCTGGACACGTCGTAGGTCTTGCCGGGCTGGGTCAGCAGCGCGGCCAGCTTCTCGGCCTTCTCGTCGCTGCGGTCGGTGGTCCCCCAGATCACCACCCGGCCGTCGCCCAGCGTGAGGGTGATCGAGGCCACCGAGGGGGCGGCGATGCGGCCGACCTGGCCCTCGACCTCGGGACGCAGCGCGGTCAGCACCTGCAGGGCGGCCTTGGTCGCCGGGTCGTTCGGCCCGGGATCGGCGACGTCGAGGTACGGCAGCGCCGGCGGCGGCGCCCCCGTCGCGAAGTCCACGCCGTCGCGGTCGAAGAGATGCGGGCCGTCGGGAAAGTCCTTGACCGCCACCGGAATTCGCTCGACGATGGTGATGCGCAGCGCCGACGGATACTGGCGCTGCACCCGCGCGCTGGCCACTCGCCGGATCGCCGCCACCCGGTCGGCGACCTGGTTGGTGTTGATCTGCAGCAGTGGCGTTCCGATCCGCACCCGCGCCGCGTCCAGGACCTCTTCCCGGGTCACCACCCCGGTGCCTACGACGACGATGTTGCGGGCCGACATCGCGGGGGTGAAATAGAGGATCAGGGCCAGCCCGATGCCGACGATCACCAGCAGGACCGTCACCAGCAGCATCTTCAGGCCCCGAACCACGCCCCGCGCAACGGGTTTGGGCTCGTTGGCCAGCCGTCCGCTGGCGCGGCGCTTCGCCTCGCGGCGGGCCTCTTCGATGGCAGTGGCGCGGGCCTGTGCGGCGCGGCGCTCGGCCCGCTCCCGGCGGGCGCGCCGGCGGGGCCCCTCGACCTCGGCCTGGTCGGCCCCCTGCCCGTCGCCCGCGTCGGCCCCCGGCCGGGCCCCGCCCGTTCCGGTGGCGAGCGGTTCGGTGACCGCGTTGTCGTTAGCGCCGCCGTCGTCGTCAGCATCGCCGGCGGGCCGACCCTCCGCCGGATCGCCGACCGCACTGGCCGGGACGGGGTCGTCCGGCTCCGTCATCGCAACGCCCCGGGGGCGCTGCGATTGGCGCGCACCCGCAGCGCCGTGACGATCTCGGGCCCCAACAGGGTCACGTCGCCGGCTCCCATCGTGACAATGACGTCACCGGGCCCGGCGGCGGCGGCCACCTGCTCGGCGGCCGCGGCGAAGTGTGGGAGATAGCGCACCGGCACGCTGACGTGCTCGGCGACGCTGGCCCCGCTGACACCGGCCAGCGGTTGTTCGCGGGCGCCGTAGACGTCGAGAACGAAGACCTCGTCCGCCGCGTCCAGGGCCTGCCCGAACTCCTCGGCGAAAGCCTTTGTCCGCGAATACAAATGGGGCTGGAACACCGCGATGCTGCGGCCGTCACCGCTCTGCTCGAGCAGGGTGCGGACCGCCGCCAGCGTGGCGACGATCTCCGTGGGGTGGTGGGCGTAGTCGTCGAACACCCGCACCGAGAACGCGCTGCCGACCAGTTCGAACCGGCGGCGCACGCCCTCGAAGCCGGCCAGGCCGTCCAGCACCGCATCGATCGGCGCGCCGATCTCGAGCGCCGCCAGCAGCGCCCCCATCGCGTTGAGCGCCATATGACGGCCGGGCACCGACAACCGCATCACCCGCGGGTGCTGCTCCGGGTCCAGTTCGGGGGCCAGCTGGATCTGCGCGACGGCCTCGGTGCCCTGCTGCTGCCACGACAACAACGTCGCGGCCAGTTCGTCGCCGGCGCGCGCGGACCCGTACCGCAGCACCCTGATGCCCAGCTCGGCCGTGCGCCGTGCCAGCGCCTCGGCCCCCGGGTCGTCGACGCACACCACCAGCGCCCCGCCGGGCGCCAGCCGCTCCACGAACGCGTCGAACACCGCGACATAGGCATCCGCGCTGCCGTAGAAATCCAGGTGATCGGTCTCGATGTTGGTGACCACGGCGACGTTCGGCGTGTACTCCAGCAGCGAGCCGTCGCTTTCGTCGGCCTCCGCGACGAAGCAGTCGCCGCTGCCGTGGTGGGCGTTGGTGCCGGCCTCGCCCATCTCGCCGCCGACCGCGAACGATGGGTCGCGCCCGCAATGCTGCAGCGCGACGATCAGCATCGACGTCGTCGTCGTCTTGCCGTGCGTGCCGGTGACCATCAGCGTGGTGCGGCCGTCCATCAGCTTGGCCAGCACGGCGGGCCGCAGGATCACCGGAATGCCGCGCCGCCGGGCCTCGACGAGCTCGGGATTGGTCTTCGGGATTGCCGCATGCGTGGTGATGACCGCGGTGGCACCGCCGGGCAACAGATCCAGCGAGGACGCGTCGTGCCCGATGTTGATTAGCGCGCCCCGGGCCCGCAGGGCGTGAATGCCGCGGGACTCCTTGGCATCCGAGCCGGACACCAGGCCGCCGCGGTCGAGCAGGATGCGGGCGATGCCCGACATCCCGGCTCCCCCGATGCCGACCATGTGCACCCGCTGCAGCTCGGGCGGCAGCTGCTCGGTGTTCACGAGGTTTCCCTGGTCCACCGGGCACTCGGGCGGCCGAGCTGCGCCTTCCTGGCGATGTCCAGTGCCGCCTGGGCGACCTGGCGCGCCGCGTCGGGATGCCCGACCCGCGCGGCGGCGGTGGTCATGGCCGCCAGCCGCGGCGGATCGCCCACCAGCCCCGCCACTTCCCGGGCCACCAGCTCCGGCGTCAGGTCGGCGTCGGCGACGATCATGCCGCCACCGGCGTTGACCACCGGCAGCGCATTGAGCCGCTGCTCCCCGTTGCCGATCGGCAGCGGCACGTAGATGGCCGGCAGGCCCACCGCCGACACCTCGGCGACCGTCATCGCACCGGACCGGCAGATCACCAGGTCGGCGGCCGAATAGGCCAGGTCCATCCGGTCGAGGTAGGGCACCGCCACGTACGGCGGGTCGCCGGGCTGGGGCTCTGGCAGGTCGAGCGTGTTCTTGGGGCCGTGCGCGTGCAGGACGGCCACGCCGGCGGCTGCCAGCCCGGCGGCCGCCCCGGAGACGGCCCGGTTCAGCGAGGCCGCGCCCTGCGAGCCCCCGAACACCAGCAACACCCGGGCGTCGTCGGCGAAACCGAAGAAGCGGCGCGCCTCATCACGCAGCGCCGCGCGGTCCAGCGAGGTGATGGTCGCGCGCACCGGCACCCCGACCACCTCGGCTCGGGGCAGCCCGCAGTCGGCCACCGCGGACAGCACCCGCTCGGCCGTGCGGGCACCCACCCGGTTGGCCAGCCCGGCGCTGGCATTGGCCTCGTGAATCACCACCGGCACCCGCGGCTTGCGCGGCGAGACCCCGCGGGCGGCCAGGTAGGCCGGCAGCGCCACGTACCCGCCGAAACCGATCACCACGTCGGCGTCGACCGCCCTGAGCACGGCACGGGTTTCCCGGACCGCCCGCCACACCCGCGAGGGCAGGCGGGCCAGGTCACCGCTGGGTTTGCGCGGCAGCGGCACCGGCGTGATCAGCTCGAGGTCATAGCCGCGCTCGGGCACCAGCCGGGTCTCCAGCCCCCGGGCAGTGCCCAGCGCGGTGATCCTGACCTGCGGGTCGAGGGCGCTCAGCGCGTCGGCGACGGCCATTGCCGGCTCGACGTGACCGGCGGTTCCCCCGCCGGCGAGCACGACCGACACCGGCTTAAAAGACGACAACGCGGCACCGGCGGGCGAAGGGTTTACCCCCCGCCCGCCGGTCGGCTTGTTGACCGTGTCATTCACCCGTAACGCTGACCTTCCAGTGCGCGAGCGCGTCGTGGCTGACGCTGGCCGGCCGCGTGGCTGACGCGGCGCTGGCCAGATCCATGATGCCTCGCCCGTGATCGAGCGGTACCCCCAGTCTGGCGAGCGGGCCGCCCGCCCGTACGCGATAGGGCCGGCCGCAGCGGTGCTTCGGCCTTCTGGGAGGCCTTCTGGGAGGCCTTCTGGGGGGCCTGGCGGGCGGCCTTGCGCCCGGGCTTGCCGGCGCCCTTGCGCGGCGGCTCGGCCGACTTCGGGCGGGCACGCTTGCGATCGCGGAACGCCTCCAGGCGCGTCGGCGAATAGGGCTCGGGCAGCGGCAGCCGCAGTATCCGGTTGACCTTGTCGTCGCGGCCGGCCCGCAACGCGGCCACCGCCTCGGGTTCGTGACGAGCCGCGTTGGCCATGATGCCGATCATGAAAAGCGTTGCGGCGGTCGATGTTCCACCGGCGGAAATGAGCGGCAGCTGAATACCGGTGACCGGGAGGATGCCGATGACGTAGCCGATGTTGATGAAGGCCTGGCCCAGCACCCACATGGTCGTGGTGGCGGTCAGCAGCCGCAGGAACGGGTCGGCCGAGCGGCGGGCGATCCGCATCCCGGTGTAGGCGAACAGCCCGAACAGCACCAGCAGCGCGAAGGCACCGATGAATCCGAGCTCCTCGCCGATGATCGCGAAGATGAAGTCGTTGTGGGCGTTGGGCAGGTAGTTCCATTTGGCCACGCCCTGGCCCAGGCCGTCGCCGAAGATACCGCCGTGCGCAAGCGCGAATTTGGCCTGCCGGGCCTGGTAGCCGGTGTCCTGCGGGTCGTTCTCGGGGTTGATCCAGGACCGCACCCGGTCCGACCGGTAGCCCGCCGACATGGCCAGGACCGCGCCGGCGACGAAGACGGCCAGCAACGAGGTGACGAACACGCGCAGCGGCAGGCCCGCGTACCACAGCAGGGCCAGCAGGATGATGCCCAGCGACACCGTCTGCCCGAGGTCGGGCTGCGCCACGATCAGCGCCAGCGCGATCACCGCCGCCGGCACCAGCGGAATCAGCAGTTCGCGCAGGCTCGCCCGCTCCAGGCGACGGGCGGCCAGCATGTGCGCGCCCCAGATGGCGAAGGCGATCTTGGCCAACTCGGAGGGCTGCATGGAGAAGCCCGCGACCACGAACCATTTACGAGATCCGTTGGCCAGGTTGCCGATACCCGGTACGAGCACCAGCACCAGCAGGATGACCGTGACGACGTAGCCGGTGAACGCGACGCGGCGGATGAACCGCACCGACATCCGCAGCGAGGCGTAGCAGGCGATGAGCCCGATCACGGTCCACAGCACCTGCTTGCCGAAGATCACCCAGGCGGATCCGTCGGCGTCGTAGGACCGCACGCCGGATGCCGAGAGCACCATGATCAGCCCGAGAATGGTCAGCAGCCCGGCCACGGCGATGATCAGGTGAAACGACGTCATGGGCCGGCCCAGCCAGGCGCCGAACCGGCTGTGCGAACCGCCCTCGTCGGCGGCGGCCTTGTCCTTCTTGGCCTTTCGTGGCTTGTCTGCCTTGTTGGCCTTGGCTTCCGGCTCGGCCTTGGCTTCCGCGGTGTCGTCCGTGGCGTCGGCGTCCTCGGCCGGCCCAGGCTCGGCCGTGGCGGTTTCGGTAGTGTCTTTCCCCCGGCCCAGCAACCGGGCCAGTGCGTTACCCACGCCCGCCCTACCGGAGCGCCGCGCGCACGGCGGCCGCGAACGCGTCGCCACGGTCGGCGTAACCCGCGAATTGGTCAAACGATGCGCCCGCAGGTGCCAACAGGACGGTGTCACCGGGCTGCGCCACAGTACGCGCCGCGGCCACCGCCGCGCTCATCACCGCCGACCCCAAATCGTCACCCGTTTGTTTCACTTCTGTCACATCTGCCCCAGAAACCACAGCAGTCGCATCCATACCAGCATCCTCGCCTGTCACAACCTGCAGGACGGGGACATCCGGCGCGTGTCGCGATAACGCCTCTGCAACCTCTTGCCGATCTCGGCCGATGAGCACCGCCCCGACCAGCCGCGACGCCATCCTGGCGACCTCGGCATCGACCGACGCGCCCTTCAGCAGGCCGCCGGCGATCCAGACGACGCGGGGGTAGGCCAGCACGGACGCCTCGGCGGCGTGCGGGTTGGTGGCCTTGGAGTCGTCGACGTAGGTGATGCCGTCGGCGACGGCCACGACTTCGGCCCGGTGCCGACCCACCCGGAAGGAGGCGATCGCGGCCGCGATCGCTTCGGCCGGCACATCGACGCAGCGCGCCAGCGCCGCGGCGGCCAGGGCGTCGAGCACCCCGACCGGGCCCGGCACCGGGATGGACTCGACCGGCAACAGGGCCAGATCGTCGGCGAAGGCACGGTCAACCAGGCGGCCGTCGCGCACGCCCAGCTCCCCCGCCGCCGGTTCGCCCAGCCGGAAGCCGACCCGCACCGGCGCCCGGGCGGTGTCCAGCAGCGCCGCCGCCCGGGCATCGTCCAGGCCCACCACCGCCACCCGGCCATCGAGCACCCGCGCCTTCGCCGCGGCGTAGGCGGCCAGGCTGCCATGCCAGTCCAGGTGGTCTTCGGCGATGTTGAGCACCGCACCGGCCTCCGGTTGCAGCGAAGGCGCCCAATGCAATTGGAAGCTGGACAGCTCGACGGCCAGCAGCTCGGCGGGCTGCTCCAGGACGTCGAGCACCGGGTCACCGATGTTGCCGCACAGCAGGCTGCGCCGGCCGCCGGCGGTGAGCATGGCGTGCAGCATCGACGTGGTGGTCGTCTTGCCGTTGGTCCCGGTCACCACCAGCCAGCGCCGCGGCGGCCCGTAGTGGCCGGCGGCGTCGAGCCGCCAGGCCAGCTCCACGTCACCCCAGATCGGCACCCCGGCCGCCGCCGCGGCAACCAGCAGCGGCGTCGTCGGCGCGAAGCCGGGACTGGTGACCACCAGCGCGTACCGGGAGATCTCGTCGGTGGCCGTCGAGGTGGACGCGGTCGCCACCCCCGCGTCGGCGTAGCCGCGCAGCCTGGCCGGATCGTCGTCGCACAGCGTCGGTGCCGCGCCGAATCTCGTCAGCGCCGCAAGCACCGCCTTGCCCGTCACCCCGCCGCCGGCCACCAGCACCGGCGCACCGGGCGCCAGGGGTTCCAGCGGGGCCTCAAGACCGCTCATCAGGCACCTATCGCGCCCAGCCACTCACCGTAGAAAAGGGCCACGCCCAGCCCGCAGGCGATCGCGGTGAGCAGCCAGAAGCGGATGATGACCGTGGTCTCGGCCCAGCCGGCCAGTTCGAAGTGGTGATGAAAGGGCGCCATCCGGAACACCCGGCGCCCGGTGGTGCGAAAAGTCAAGATCTGCAACACAACCGAGCTGACCTCGGCGACGAACAGCGAGCCCAGCACGACGGCGAGGATCTCGGTGCGGCTGGTGACCGAGAGGCCCGCAATGATGCCGCCCAAGGCCAGGGACCCGGTGTCGCCCATGAAGATCTTGGCGGGCGCGGCGTTCCACCATAAAAAGCCGATGCAGGCGCCGGCGGTGGCGGCCGCGACCAGCGCCAGGTCCAGCGGATCGCGCACGTTGTAGCAGCCCAGCCCGGGCGCGGTGACGCACGCGTTGCGGTACTGCCAGAACGTGATCAACACGTAGGCGGCGGTGACCATCGCCATGCTCCCGGCGGCCAGCCCGTCCAGTCCGTCGGTGAAGTTGACCGCGTTGGACCAGGCGCTGACGACGACCACACAGAACAATACGAACAGGCCCGGAGCCAGCGTGACGGTGGCGATCTCTCGCACGTAGGACAGGTCCGCGCTGGCCGGTGTCAGGCCGTTGTTGTTGTGGAACTGCAGCGCCAGCACGCCGAAGATCACCGCGGCGGCGACCTGCCCGATCGTCTTGGCAGTCTTGTTCAAGCCGAGGTTGCGCGACCTGCGGATCTTGATGATGTCGTCGAGGAATCCGACGCCGCCGAGCACCGTCGCCAGGCCCAGCACCAACAGACCCGAGACGGTGACGCCCTCGCCGTCGAAGGCCATCCCGGCCAGGTGCGTGCCCAGGTAACCCGCCCAGATGCCGGCCAGGATGGCCACGCCGCCCATCGACGGCGTGCCGCGTTTGGCGTGGTGGGTCGGCGGGCCGTCCTCGCGGGTGTGGTGGCCGAAGCCCTGCCGGGTGAACAGCCGAATCAGCGCCGGGGTCAGCAGGATCGACACGGTCAGTGCGACGGCGACGGCGATCAGGATCTGCCTCATCCGCGCGTCCCGCCCGCAGAGCCTGCTGAGTTTTCGGCGGCGAGCGCGTCGGCCAGCGCGCCGAGTCCGGCGGAGTTCGACGCCTTGACCAGCACGACGTCGCCCGGTCGCACCTCGGCCCGCAGTAGAGCCAGCGCGGCATCGCTGTCGGCGACGTTGACGGCCCCCTTATCGGCTGCGCCCCAGGCACCCTCCATGACCGCTCCGTGGTGCATGGCGCTCATCGACCTCCCACTTCCCACGACAACGAGTCGAGACACATCTAAGCGCACGGCCAGCCGGCCGATGCGATCGTGCTCGGCTATGGCGTCCTCACCCAGCTCAGCCATCTCGCCGAGCACCGCCCAGCTCCTGCGCTTTTCGGCTGGGCTTTGGCCGCCGCCCGCGCCCCCGCCGTGGGCGATCCAGGCCAGCGCCTGCAACCCGGCCCGCATCGAATCGGGGTTGGCGTTGTAGGCATCGTCGATCACGGTAACCCCGTCGGCGCGGGTGGTGACCTGCATGCGGTGGCGCGACACCGGCCGCGTGCCGGCGAGTGCGGCGGCCACCTGTTCGAGTCCGGCGCCGCATTCCAGCGCAACCGCGGCCGCGCACAGCGCGTTGCCCACCTGGTGATCGCCGTAGACGCCGAGTTGCACCTGCACCTGCGTCACCCCGGACGCCTCGCGCCGGTGCAGGGTGAACCGCGGCCTGGCCAGCTCGTCGAGCGACACCGGCCCGGCCCACAGTTCGCTGGGGCCCGCGTTGGTGCGCTCGGCGCGGCCGACCCGGACCACCCGGGCCGCGGTCACGTTCGCCATGGCCGCCACGGCCGGATCGTCGGCGTTGAGGATCACCACCCCGGACGCCGGGACGGATTGCGGCAGTTCGGATTTCGTCTGGGCGATGGCTTCGCGTGAGCCGAATTCGCCGAGGTGCGCGGTGCCGACGTTCAGCACCACCCCGATGGACGGTGTGGCGATGTCGGCCAGCGCGGCGATGTTGCCGGGATGCCGGGCCGACATCTCGAGGACCAAGTAGTCGGTGTCGGCGGTCGCGCGCAGCACCGTCCACGGATGCCCCAGCTCGTTGTTGAACGACCCGGGCGGGGCCACCACCTCGCCCAGGGGCGCCAGGACCGCTGCCACCAGGTCCTTGGTCGACGTCTTTCCCGACGATCCGGTGATGCCGACGATGGTCAGGCCGCCGGCCACCAGTTCGGCGGCCACCGCCTGGGCCAGCTTGGCCAGCGCGGCCAGCACCGCCGCCCCCGAGCCGTCCGGGTCGTGCTCGAGCACCCCGGCCCGCGATCCCGAAGCCCCCTCGGGTGTGACGACGATGGCGGGAACCCCGACCGGCCGCGCGGCCAGCACCACGACCGCGCCGGCCGCCACGGCCGAGGCCGCGTGGTCGTGGCCGTCGCTGCGCGCCCCCGGCAGCGCCAGGAATAGCCCGCCGGGTTTGACGGCGCGCGAGTCGAATTCGACGGTTCCGGTGACGCGCAGTTCCGCGGCGTCGCGCGGCGAGATGTCGGACAAAGTGCCGCCGACGATCTCGGCGATCTGCGCGATGGTCAGGTCGATCATGCGCGATCCTCCAACGCCTGCGCCAACTCGACGCGGTCGTCGAACGGGCGGACCACGTCGCCGGTGCGCTGCCCGGTTTCGTGGCCCTTGCCGGCGATCAGCACCACGTCACCGGCGCCCGCCCAGGCGACGGCGTGCCTGATCGCATCACGCCGGTCAGCCACCTCGACAACCTCTGCCGCGCAACCACTTTCGGTCGCACCCGCCAGGATTTCGCGGCGAATCGACGCCGGGTCCTCACCGCGCGGATTGTCGTCGGTGACGACGACCAGGTCGGCCAGCTCGGCGGCCGTCGCGCCCATCGGCCCCCGCTTGCCCGGATCACGCTCGCCGCCGGCGCCGAAGACCACCGCCACGCGGCGGCCCGGACGAGCCAGCGTGGTCAGCACCGCGCGCAAGGCGCCCGGCTTGTGGGCGTAGTCGACCAGCGCCAGGAAGTCCTGCCCGGCGTCGATCTTTTCCATGCGTCCCGGCACGCGGGTCTGCCGCAGTCCCGGCGCCGCCCGCTCCGGCGACACCCCCACCGCATCCAGAAGGGCCAGCGCCAGAAGGCAATTGGCGACGTTGTAGTGCCCGGGCAGCGGAACCCCGACCTGATGCTTCGCTCCGGCGGGGTCGATGACGGTGAACTGTTGTCCCCCGGCGCCCATCGGGGCCACGTCGACGGCGCGCCAATTCGCGGGCCGGCCCTCGGCGCTGACGGTGATCGCGTCGCCGGCCCGAGCCGCCATCGCCCGCCCGGCCTCGTCGTCGATGCACACCACCACGCGGCGCGCCCGCAGCGGCGAATTCGGGTCGAACAGCAGGGCTTTTGTGTCGAAGTAGTCTTCCATGGTCGGGTGAAAGTCGAGGTGATCGCGGGACAGGTTGGTGAAACCGCCGACCGCGAAGCCGGTTCCGTCCACCCGACCCAACGCCAGCGCGTGGCTGGAGACCTCCATCACGACGGTGTCCACGCCCTGTTCGGCCATCGCCGCCAGCATCGCCTGCAGTGCGGGGGCCTCGGGAGTGGTGAGCGCGCTGGGGATGTCGGCGCCGTCGATGCGAATGCCGATGGTGCCGATCAGCCCGGCTCTGCGGCCGGCGGCGCGCAGACCGGACTCGACCATATAAGTGGTGGTGGTCTTGCCGGAGGTGCCGGTGACGCCGATGACGGCCACCCGCTCGGACGGGCGCCCGTACACCGTGGCGGCCAGGGCGCCGAGCACGCCGCGGGGGTCCGGGTGCACCAGCGTCGGCACGGTTGGGGCGCCGGCCGCGGTCATCTCGGCGACACCGGCGGGATCGGTAAGCACGGCGGCCGCGCCGCGTTCGATCGCGTCGGCGCCATAGCGGGCCCCGTGGGTCGTCAGGCCGGGCAGCGCGGCGAACAGGTCACCGGGCCGCACGTCCTGGGCGCGCAGCGTCACGCCGGTGATCGTCACGTCGGACACGACGCCGCCCTGGCCTGGGGAGTCGGCCGGCACCGCGCCGATCTGGTCGGCCAGGGCGGGCAGCCGCGCGCCCGCCGCGGCGCTGGGGCGTAACCCGGTGGGCACCGGCACGGTCACACCTCCCTCCGACGCCGCGTGATCCTCATGATCGGCCATGACACCCTACCTAGCCGCAACCGGGCGGGAGGCGAACCGCGCGCCGACGGGGCCGCCGGGCGGCTCCACGGAGGTCCCCGGCCCCGGCCGTCTGGCAGCGACCCGCTGCGACCGTGCTGGCGATCGCCGCTAGGTGGCCTGCAGCGTCAGGGGCGGGCCGGGGTCGGGCGACAGCGGTACATTCTCGCGCTGCATGAGCCAGCCGGCGATGTTGTGGAACAGCGGAGCCGCCGAGTGTCCGGGCGTGCCGTCGGCGTTGCGCTCCGGATTGTCCATCATGATGCCGATGACGTACCGGGGGTTGTCGACGGTGGCCATCCCGGCGAACGTGATCCAATAGACGTTGTCGAAGTAGCAGCCGCAGGCCGGGTTGATCTGCTGCGCGGTACCAGTCTTGCCGGCCATCTGGTAGCCCGTGACCGCGCCGGCCGAGCCGGTGCCCTGCTGGTATCCCATCGGGTCCTTCTGCACAACGGCACGCAGCATGTTGCGCACGGTCTGCGCCGTCTGCGGCGAGACCACCCGCACGCCGTCCGGGCGCGGCTCCTCGGTACGGGTGCCGTCGGGGGCGATGGTGGCCTTGATGATCCGCGGCGGTATCCGCAGGCCGTCGTTGGCGATCGCCTGGTACATGCCCGTCATCTGCAGCAGCGTCATCGAAAGACCCTGGCCGATGGGCAGGTTCGAGAAGGTGCTGCCCGACCACTGGTCGATCGGCGGCACCAGCCCGGCGCTCTCACCCGGCAGGCCCACGTTAGTGCGTTGCCCCAGACCGAATTTGCGGACCATGTCGTAGAAGCGCTCCGGGCCGACGCGCTGGGCGAGCATCAAAGTGCCGACGTTGGAGGACTTTCCGAACACGCCGGTGGTGGTGTAGGGCATCACGCCGTGATCCCACGCGTCGTGGATGGACACCCCGCCCATCTGGATCGTGCCGGGGACCTGCAACACCTCATCGGGATTGGACAGGCCGTACTCGATGACCGACGACGCGGTGATCACCTTGTTCACCGAGCCGGGCTCGAACGGCGAGGACACCGCCAGGTTGCCCAGCTGTTTGTCGCCCTGCCGACCGATGTCCTGGGAGGGGTCGAAGGTGTTGTCGTTGGCCATGGCCAGCACCTCGCCGGTCTTCGCGTCGAGCACGACGGCCGAAACATTGTGCGCGCCAGACACATTCTTTGCCTGCTGAACCTGCTGCTGCACGTAGAACTGGATGTCGTCGTCGAGGGTCAGCTGGACCATCGAGCCGTTGACCGCCCGATGCCGGTTGCGGTAGCTGCCGGGGATGACCACACCGTCGGATCCGCGGTCATAGGTGACCGCACCGTCGGTGCCCGACAGCACCGAGTCCATGGCCTCCTCCAGCCCCAGCAGGCCGTGACCGTCCCAGTCGATGCCGCCGACGATGTTGGCCGCCAGCGATCCACCCGGATACTGGCGCAGGTCCTGGCGTTCGGAACCGACCTCGGGATACTTGTCCGAGATCGCGCTGGCGACAGCGGGATCCACGGCGCGCGCCAGGTAGACGAAGTTGTCGTCGGTTTGCAGCTTCTTCAAGACGGTCGCCGAGTCGGGCTTGTTGCCCAGGCGGCTGGAGACCTCCTTGGCGATATCGCGCAACCGCTGCTGCGGATCCGGGGCGGTCGAGTTCTTGGCCTTGGCTTCCTCCAGCTGCTTGCGGATCCGTTTCGGCTGAAACGTCAACGCACGCGACTCGATGGTGAAGGCAAGCTGGTCTTTGCGGCGGTCGATGATGCTGCCGCGCACCGCCTTTTCCACATCGGTGACCTTGAGCTGGCCGGCGGCCTGGGCGCGCAGCGACGGGGCGCTGGTCACCTGCAGGACGAACAGCTGGGAGGCGGCCACCAGCATGAGCACCAGGATGACCACGTTGCCGGCGCGGTGCCGGAAGACGAATGACCCACCGCGGCTGGTCAACTCCACGACCTGGCGGGTGCGACGCTCCCGCGCCGAGTGCCCGGCCGTCACCGACACGGACCGCTGTGCCGCCCCGACGCCCTTGGCCTGCTTGGCCTTCCGGAATCGCTTCGGCTCCTTCACTTCTCGGCCGACGTCGGCTTGCTGCGGTTTCGGGCGATGCTTGGGTTGCCGTACGCCCTTGCCCGCCAGATCCTTACGAGGACCACGTGTCGGCCGTGCCGACTGTGACCGGCGTGCCCGCGGGGATTCTCCGCGGCTCACCTGGGCGCACCTGGCGGCGCGCCGAGCGCCGGCCCGGGCAGGCCGTTAGCCGGCGCGGCGGGGGCCATCGGTTGGGCCGGCGTCGCCGGGCGGCCCAGCTGCAGCGGGACCGGAATCTCGGCGGGCAACGGCGCCGGCATCTGGCCGGGAGCAGGAATCGGCAACCCGCCTAAGGGAATCGGCACCTCGGCCGGCACTGGAGGGGTCGCCGGTCCGGCCGGCATGGGCAGTCCCGGCGTCGGCAATCCCGGCAGCACACCGGGTGCGCGCCCGGTGACCGGGCCGGCGGGCGTACCGGGCAACGCGCCGGTGGCCGGAACAGCGGGCATGCCGGGCAATGCACCCGTCGCCGGTCCGCCTGGCATGCCGGGCAGCGTACCCGGCACCGGCACGCCGGGTGCGGCAGGCGCGCCGGGCACCGGCGGGACCGCCGGCGGCAGGTGCTGACCGCCCACCGTCGACGCGCCGTCGGGCGCGCGCAGCAGCGCTTCGGGCCCGGACCTGGCCGGGGCGGGGCCGCCGGGGG
>NZ_NCXM01000028.1 GCF_002104765.1 Mycolicibacterium vulneris | reverse complement strand
GGGCTTGGGGGCGTTCTCCCACCAGGGCGTCGCCAGCTCGCGGCGCTGGCGCCGGGGCTGTTGTTCGGCGGCCGGGGCGGGGACCGCGGGAACTTCGGTGATGCCGCTGGAACCCGGGTTGCGGCGCGGCAGCAACGTGACGGACGGGCCGGTACGCGCCGCCGGCTCGAGCGTGCCGTCGTCCTGCCCAGCCTCCTCGGCGGGGGCGGCGTCCGCGCTGGCGAGCTTGGCGCTCGGCGAGGAGACGGCGCGGATGTGGCGAGGCGCCGCCGACTCGTCGACGGCCCGGGCGGCGAGCACCGTCGGCGGCAGGTAGATCTCGGCGGTGGTACCCGAGCCCGATTCGTTGGCCGCGGGGCCGCGCAGCCCCACCCGGATGCCGTGCCGGGCCGCGATCCGGCCGACCACGAAAAGTCCCATGTGCCGGGCGTTGTCGGGGGTGACGTCGCCGCCGGCCTGCAGCCGCATGTTGGCCATCCGCCGGTCGGTGTCGTTCATCCCCAGACCGGAGTCGGCGATCCGCACCACCACTCCCCCGTCGCGGCCGCGTGACGCGGAGATCTGGGCGGACGTCGTCGGCGGCGAGTAGCGCAGGGCGTTGTCGACCAGCTCCGCGAACAGATGAATGGCACCGCCCGCGGCCGACCCGATCAGCTCGCACTCCGGCAGCCCGGCGACCTCGACGCGGCGGTAGTCCTCAACCTCGGACACGGCGGCATTGATCACCGTTTCCAGCGGCACCGGGTCGCGCTGGTCGCGGGCGAGCTGCGACCCGGCCAGCACCAGCAGGTTCGCGCTGTTGCGGCGCAGCCGGGCCGCCAGGTGGTCGAGCCGGAACAGGCTGTCCAGGCGTTCGGGGTTCTCCTCGTTGCGCTCCAGCCGGTCGATGAGCGCCAGCTGCTGGTCGACCAGCGAGCGGCTGCGCCGCGACATGGTCTCGAACATCTCGTTGACCAGGAGCCGCAACCGCGCCTCATCGCCGGCCAGCAGCAGCGCCTGCGTGTGCAGCTCGTCCACCGCGTGGGCGACCTGGCCGATCTCCTCGGTCGTGTACACCGGCAGCGGGGTCGGAATCGGTTCGGCCCCACCGGCTTTCACCGAGGCGATCTCCTCTACGAGATCGGTGTGGGCGACCTTGAGCGCGCCGTCGCGCAGCATACGCAGTGGCCGCACCAGGGCGCGCGCCACCAGCAGCACGACGCCCAACGCGATGACGATCGCGGCTAGTACCAGGACGGTGTCCAGGATCGCGGCCGAGCGCCGCTCGTCGGCCTGGGCGTGCACCGACTTGGTCACCAACGCGGTGGCGTTCTTGATGACCTGGTCGGCGATGTCGTCGGTGGTCTGGATGGAGCGCAGCAGGTCGGCGTTGTCGACCAGCACGCTGGCCGGGTCGGACATGATCGCCATCCGCCTCACCATCTGCTGCTGCAGCGTCTTGGCCTCCACCGATCCTGCGCCCAGCACCTCGCTCATGCCGAACAGCGTCGACGGTTCGGTGCCCGCCAGGGTGGCCATCGAGGTCCGCAGCTGCGGCTCGGGAAGGTCGGCCCCGCGGGTGACCAGGATCTTCTGCATCGTCATCTGCCCGCGGGCACCGACCGCCCGGCTCAAGCCCTGCGCCTGCGCGCGGATCTTCTCGTCGGCAACGCGCACCAAGGCGTTGATGACGTCCTCGGCCGTCAGCAGGATCGGCGCGTAGAGCGTCACCCGCTCCCGCAAACCGAGGCCGGCGTCGGCCGCCTTATTCACCAACATCTGGCCGCCGTCGAGCAGGTTGTTCACGCCGGAGCGGACGTCGGGGCTGACGTCGGTGTCGTCCAGCCTGGTCTGCAGTTCGCCCTTGCGCGCCTCGTAGTTCTTCTTGGCCCCGTCGACGTCGTGCCCGGTGGAACTGGCCAGCAGCGCGACGTCCAGCGCCGACATGTACTTGGTGATCACCGGAACCATGTCGGCGCGGGTGGCGGCCAGCCGCAGGTCGGCCGAGTTGGCCATGGCACCGTGGATGCGCAGCACCCCGAAAACCGTCGCCAAAATCAGCGGGACCAGCACGATCGCCAGCACCTTCCAGCGCACCGGCCAGTTACTCAGCGACCAGGTCGGCGGGCGCTTGGCCGGCGCGGCATCGGCGCCGGGCTCCGGTGCGGGCTCTACGACATCCGCCTCGGCCGGGTTGGTCGGGCGGGTGAACATGGTCACGTCATCGCGGCCGGACGACCGGCCGCTGCGCTGACCCTGAGCGCTGAGTGAAACGAGTAACTCATGAAACTTCCTGCTTTATTTCGCCCACCCCGCGCCAGACAGGCGTGTGCGTGTAGGTGTGGCAATCCGACGAGTATGCCAGCCCGCGGCGCATGCCACCACAATCGTTACTGAGCAGACAGGTCCCTCCAAGGTGGCGCCGCCCCCGCGCGGACACCCCTGGCAAACACCATCGAGCGCAAAGGCCTAGGCGGGCCGAAGGAGCGCGACGAGGAAATCGGAGCCCTCGGTGAAGGGCCGCATGTCCCACGTCGACAGCAGCAGATCGGGCGCGAAGTCCGCGTCGACCGCGTCGTTGAGAAACTCGTCGAACTGGTAATCGCGGCCGGCGCCGAAGCCGATCGCCGCCCGCCCGTCGTCGGCGACATGGGCCCGCAGCCTGCTCAGCACCCGGAGACGGGTGCTCGGGGCCAGAAACGCCATGACGTTGCCGGCGGACACGATGACGTCGAACGGTTCGGCGATGCCGCGCGCCGGCAGGTCCAGCTCGGCCAGGTCGCCGACCAGCCAGCGCGGGCCGGGGTAGTCATGCTCGGCCGCTTCGATCAGCGCCGGGTCGACGTCCACGCCGACGACCCGGTGGCCCACGGTGGCCAGGTATCCGCCCAGCCGCCCGGGCCCGCAGCCGGCGTCGAGAATCCGCGCCCCGCGCGGCGCCATGGCGTCCACGAACCGGGCCTCGCCGGCCAGGTCGTCGCCCGCGCGGGCCATGGCGCGGAAACGCTCGATGTACCACTGCGAATGCCCCGGATCGGCAGCGACCTTCTGCATCCAGTAGCTCTGCTCGACCATGCGACCATTATCGGCGTTGTGTTCAAGCTGATGTTCGTGTCCCCGCGGATCCCGCCCAACACCGGCAACGCCATCCGGACGGCGGCGGCGACGGGCTGCGAATTGCATCTGGTCGAGCCGATGGGGTTCGACCTGTCCGAACCCAAGCTGCGCCGGGCCGGGCTGGACTACCACGACCTCGCGTCGGTCACCGTGCACGCCTCGCTGGCGGCCGCCTGGGCGGCGCTGTCACCGCAGCGGGTGTTCGCCTTCACCTCGCACGCGCCCACCTCGTTCGCCGACGTGGACTACCGGGCCGGCGACGTGCTGATGTTCGGCCCCGAACCCACCGGGCTGGACGCGGCCACGCTGGCGGACCCGCACATCACCGCGCAGGTGCGCATCCCGATGCTGGCGGGCCGTCGCTCGCTGAACCTGTCCAACGCCGCGGCGATCGCCGTCTACGAAGCCTGGCGCCAGCACGGCTACGCCGGGGCGATGTAGGCCGGCGACGATGCGCGCCGCGATGCGGCGGGCTGAGGAGCCGGACAATTTGATGTAGTCACCAGGTGTCCCAGTGCGTCACCCGGTCGGCGGGCAGCCGCTTGGCCGGGCGGAAGTCGGTGCCCTTGGTGTAGGCGATCGGGAACAGCCCGCCCTGGCTGTACCGGCCATGCGGGATGCCGAGCACCTCGGCGGCCTGCTTGTCGCCGTCGTTGATCAGGTGCAGCGTGGTCCAGCAGGTGCCCAGCCCGCGCGAGCGCAGCGCCAGGCAGAAGCTCCAGGCCGCCGGGAACAGCGATGCCCAGAACGACGCGCTGAGCCCCAGCGGTGCCTTCTCCACCCGCCCCTCCAGGCAGGGGATCATCAGCACCGGCGCCTCGTGCATGTGCTCGGCGAGGTATATCGCGGAGTCCTTGACCTTGGGCATCCGCTCGCCGCGGGTGTCGCCCTCGGGGTACTCGGCCGACGGCAGGCTCAGGTAGCTGCGGGCGTTGGCCAGGTAGATGTCGGCGATCGCCTTCTTCTTCTCGGCGTCCTCGACGAAAATCCATTGCCAGCCTTGCGCATTGGAGCCGGTGGGCGCCTGCAGCGCCAGTTCGAGGCATTCCATCAGCACGTCGCGGCCCACCGGCTTGTCGAAGTCGAGACGCTTGCGGACCGAGCGGGTGGTGGTGAGCACTTCGTCGACGGACAAGTTGAGGGTCATGTGTGGAGACTACCGAGACGGCGGATCGATCAGCGGAAGTCGCGAGACTTGGAGCCGACCGCCAAGGTGATGCGGCCCAGCCGTTCGGCGACGACGGTGATCGCGCCACTGGCGTTTTGGACCTGCCCGCGCACCAGCAGCGCCGGGGCCGAGTTCGCCAGCTTGCGATGCCGCGCCCACACCCCCGGCACGCAGAGCACGTTGACCATCCCGGTTTCGTCCTCGAGGTTGATGAACGTGACCCCCTGCGCCGTGCCTGGCCGCTGCCGATGGGTCACCGCGCCCGCGATCAGAACGCGGTCGCCGTCGGGCACCGAGCCCAGCTTCGCGGCGGGCACCACCCCCATCGCGTCCAGGTCGGCCCGCAGGAACTGCGTCGGGTAACTGTCCGGCGAGACGCCGGTGGCCCACACATCCGCGGCGGCCAGTTCCAGCTCGCTCATCCCGGGCAGCGCCGGAACGTGCGATGACGACCCCACCCCGGGCAGCCGGCCCGGCCGCTGGGTGGCCGCGGCCCCGGCCGCCCACAATGCCTCGCGCCGGGACATGTCGAAACAGCCCAGCGCCCCGGCCGTCGCCAGCGCCTCTGTCTGCGGCACCGAGAGCTGCAGCCGGGTGGTCAGGTCAAGCAGAGAAGCGAACGGGCCGTTGGCTTTTCGCTCTTCGACGAGTCGTTCTGCCAGGTCGTCGCCGATGTGGCGGACCGCGCCCAGGCCGAGGCGGACCTCGGTGCCGGCGTTCTCCAGCGTGGCGCGCGCCAGGCTGGCGTTGACGTCCGGGCCGTGCACCGTCACGCCGTGCCGGCGCGCATCGGCCACCAGCGACTGCGGCGAGTAGAACCCCATCGGCTGGGCGCGCAGCAGCGCCGCGCAGAACGCTGCCGGGTGGTGCAGCTTGAACCACGACGAGTAGAACACCAGCGACGCGAAGCTCAGCGCATGGCTTTCCGGGAAGCCGAAATTGGCGAAGGCTTCCAGCTTTTCGTAGGTGCGGTCGATCACCTCGTCGTCGGCGCCGTGCAGCGCGCGCATGCCCTCGTAGAACCGGCCCTGCAGCCGTCGCATGCGTTCGGTCGAGCGCTTGGACCCCATCGCGCGGCGCAGCTGGTCGGCCTCGGCGGCCGAGAATCCGGCGCAGTCGACCGCGAGCTGCATCAGCTGCTCCTGAAAGAGCGGCACTCCCAACGTCTTTCGCAGCGCCGGTTCCATCGACGGGTGGTCGTAGACCACCGGGTCCAGCCCGTTGCGCCGCCGGATGTAGGGATGCACCGACCCGCCCTGGATGGGGCCGGGACGGATCAGCGCGACCTCCACCACCAGGTCGTAGAACACCCGCGGCTTCAGCCGCGGCAGGGTGGCCATCTGCGCGCGCGACTCCACCTGAAACACGCCGACCGAGTCGGCGCGGGCCAGCATCTCGTACACCGCGGGCTCGGAGAGGTCGAGGCGGGCCAGGTCCACCTCGAACCCCTTGTGCTCGGCCACCAGGTCGATGGCGTAGTGCAGCGCCGAGAGCATCCCCAGCCCCAGCAGATCGAACTTCACCAATCCGATTGCCGCGCAGTCGTCTTTGTCCCACTGCAGGACACTGCGGTTCTCCATGCGCGCCCACTCCACCGGGCACACGTCGGCGATCGGGCGGTCACAGATCACCATGCCGCCGGAATGAATGCCCATGTGCCGCGGCAGGTTCCGGATCTGGTTCGCCAGGTCGACCACCGGGTCGGGGATGCCCTCGACATCGGGCGAGTCGGCCAGCCCGCTCCAGTGGCTGATCTGCTTGCTCCACGCGTCCTGCTGGCCCTGCGAGAAGCCCAGGGCGCGGGCCATGTCGCGCACCGCGATCTTTCCCCGGTAGGTGATGACGTTGGCGACTTGGGCGGCGTAGTCGCGGCCGTATTTGTCGTAGACGTACTGGATGACCTTTTCCCGCTGATCGGACTCGATGTCCATGTCGATGTCGGGCGGCCCGTCGCGGGCCGGTGACAGAAAACGCTCGAACAGCAGCTCGTTGGCCACCGGGTCGACGGCGGTGACACCCAGGGCGTAGCAGACCGCGGAGTTGGCCGCCGATCCCCGGCCCTGGCACAGGATGTTGTTGTCCCGGCAGAACCGGGCGATGTCGTGCACCACCAGGAAGTAGCCCGGAAACGTCAGGTGGGCAATGACTTTCAACTCGTGCTCGATCTGGGCATACGCGCGCGGCGCGTGCTCGGCCGACCCGTAGCGGTCGCGCGCCCCGGCCATGGTCAACTGGCGCAGCCAGCTGTCCTCGGTGTGCCCGGCGGGCACGTCGAACGGCGGCAGCTGCGGCGCGATGAGCGCCAGCCCGAACGCGCACTGCTCGCCCAGCTCGGCGGCCGCGGTCACCACGTCGGGCCGCTGCCCGAACAGCCGGGCCATCTCCTCACCCGAGCGCAGGTGCGAACCGCCCAGCGGGGCCAGCCATCCGGCGGCCGAATCCAGCGACTGCCGCGCCCGGATGGCGCCCATCGCCATGGCCAGCCGGCGCCGCGACGGCCCCGCGAAATGCGCGCCGGTGGTGGCGACGACGCCGACCCCGAAGCGGGGGGCCAGCGCGGCCAGCGTCGCGTTGCGTTCGTCGTCGAGCGGCTGACCGTGATGGGTGAGCTCGATGCTGACCCGATGCGCTCCGAACCGGTCCACCAGATCGGCCAGCGCTCGCTCCGCGGCCGTGGGACCGCCGGTGGAAAGCGCTTGGCGGACATGACCCTTGCGACAGCCCGTCAGAATGTGCCAGTGCCCGCCGGCGGCCTCGGTCAGCGCTTCGACGTCGTAGCGGGGTTTGCCCTTCTCGCCGCCGGCCAGATGCGCCGCGGCCAGTTGCCGCGACAACCGCCGGTACCCCTCCGCGCCGCGGGCCAGCACCAGCAGGTGCGGGCCGGGCGGATCCGGCTGCTCGGTGCGCGCACCCGTGCCCAGCGACAGCTCGGCGCCGAACACGGTACGCATGTCGAGCTCGGCCGCCGCCTCCGCGAACCGCACCGCCCCGTACAGGCCGTCGTGGTCGGTGAGCGCCAGGGCGCGCAGGTCCAGCCGGGCCGCCTCCTCCACCAGCTCCTCGGGCGTGCTCGCCCCGTCCAGGAAGCTGAACGCCGAATGCGCATGCAGCTCGGCATATGCGACCGACGAGCGGGACGCCCGGCCGTCGCCCGGCGGCTGGTACGTCGCGCGCCTGCGCGACAGGGGGCCCTCCTGCTCCGGGCCCGCCGACCCACCGGCATGGCGCGGCTTACTGTCGAGCACCCGCTCCATTTCCGCCCAGCTCGGCGGCCCGTTAAACCAGCCCACCATCCGAGTATATCGAACAAATGTTCGATTAAACCGCGGCTCAGTACAACCGTTGTTAAACCGATCTTCAACTCTTAAACAAGGTCTTAACGCTGCGGCACTATCGCGGATCGCGAGCTCCACAGATACTGGTACAAGTTCAAAAAAGCGGACTACAGCGGGGGCCGGCATGGCACAGACACTGGACACGGCGTTCCTTCAAGCCCACGATCCGGATCAGCACGCGAGCCTGGCGATCGGCGCGGTCGCCATCGTCGACGGCACCGTACCCGACTATGAACGGCTCAAAAGCCTTCTGGCCGAACGTATCCAGCCGATCAAGCGATGCACGCAGCTGCTGCGGGCGCATCCGCTGAACCAGGAGTGGATCGACTGCCCGGACTTCGACCTGGCCCACCACGTGCGCCGGGTGGCCATCCCCCGCCCCGGCGACGAGTCCGAGCTGTCCCGGGCCATCGCCTACGCCCTGGAACGGCCCCTCGACCTGGACCGCCCCCCGTGGGAGTGCTGGGTCATCGAGGGCCTGCAGGGCAACCGGTGGGCGATCCTGATGAAGACCCATCACGGCCTGCTCGACGGCAACTCGCCCGCGCGCCTGATCAGCAGGCTCTGCGACGACGCCGACGCGGACACCTTCGCCAACGGCGCTGCGGCCAAACCGATTTCGCCACCGGCCGCGGGCAAGCTGGGCTGGGTCGACGCGTTGTGGCGGGCTTCGTCGGCCGCCGGCGCCCTGGTCGGCGCGTTGTGGCCGACGGTGCGCACCGATGCGGTCACCGCCTCGCGGCGCTACAGCACGGTGCGCGTCCCGATCGCCGATGTCGACAGCGTCTGCCGCAAGTTCGGCGTCAGCGCCGACGACGTCGCGCTCGCCGCCATCACCGAGGGGTTCCGCACGGCGCTGCTCGGCCGCGGCGAGGAACCGCGGGCGGACTCGCTGCGCACCCTGGTGCCGATGCCGGTCCGCTCGGCGATGCTCTCGCACCTGCCCGTCGAACACGACGACCCGGTGCGGCGGTTGCAGACGGTGCACACCAGGTGGAAGGCCAAGCTGACCGCTCAGCCGCCGGGCATCGTGGAGTCGGCGATCGGCTTCCTGCCGACGGTGTTGCGCAGCAACGTCTTACAGCTGCTCTCCCGCCTTCCGCAGCGCGCCATCGTCACCTTGGCCACCAACGTGCCCGGGCCACGCCGGCGGCTGCGGGTGATGGGCCAGACGCTGGAACGCCTGCTGCCGATCCCCCCGACGGCCGCGGCGCTGCACACCGGCGTCGCGATGCTGAGCTACGGCGATGAACTGGTCTTCGGCATCACGGTCGGACACGGCGACGCGTTCGACGTCAAGCAGCTGGCCGCCGGGATCGAGCTGGGCATGGCGCGGCTGGTGGCCCTGGGCGACGATTCTGTGCTGCTGTTCAACCGCAGGCGCCCCGCGCGCCCGGTGGTGCGCCCCGTGCCGCCGACGCACCCGTCGGCGCCGGGGCACGCGCGCCGCTGACCCGTTCCGCCGGCGGCCGACCACCGTGAGAAGGTTGGTCATGGGCAAGTTGGGGCCGGTCATCATCGATCCGCGCCGCCACGACGCGGTGCTGTTCGACGACGACGGCGCGCTGGGCTCCGCGCTGGCCGCGCGACTTCGCGAGACCGGGGTGGGCACCGGCGTCATCTCGGCGGACGGCCCGGTGGAGGCGGCCAACCGGCTGCGGGTGCGCCCGGGCCGCTGCGTCGTGGTCGCCGGGGACGCCGCGGGCATCGAGGCCGCACGCGCCGCGGGGTTCGCGCTGGTGATCGCTGTCGACCCGGCCGGGCACGACGACAAGGCGTGCGAGGCGGGGGCGGACGCGGTGGTCGCCGACCTGTGCGACGTCACCGTGCGGACCGGCGACCGCCGGATGTCGCAGCTGCCCGATGCGTTGCAGGCGTTGGCCGATGGGCTCGCCGACCGGCGACCGGCCGTGTTCTTCGACTTCGACGGCACCCTCTCGGACATCGTCGACGACCCGGACTCGGCGCGACCCGTCGCCGGGGCCGCCGAGGCGCTGGACAGGCTGGCCGCGCGGTGCCCGGTCGCGGTACTGTCCGGCCGCGATCTCGCTGACGTGACGAAACGCGTTGGGGTGCAAGGTATCTGGTATGCGGGCAGCCACGGTTTCGAGCTGACCGCGCCCGACGGCACCCATCACCAGAACGACGATGCGGCCGCCGCCGTCCCGGTGCTCGAGCAGGCGGCCGGCCAGCTGCGTGACCGGCTCGGCGCGATTCCCGGTGTTGTGGTGGAGCACAAGCGATTCGGGGTAGCCGTGCACTACCGCAACGCCGAACGCGACCGCGTCGGTGAGGTGCTGGCGGCCGTTCGCGCGGCAGGACGCCGCGACGAGCTTCGGGTGACCACCGGCCGCGAGGTCATCGAGCTGCGCCCGGACCTGGACTGGGACAAGGGAAAAACGCTGCGCTGGGTGATCGATCACCTGCACGAGGCCGGATCGGGTGCGCTGACGCCGGTCTACCTCGGCGACGACATCACCGACGAGGACGCGTTCGACGCGGTGCGTGCCGACGGCGTGCCGATCCTGGTGCGGCACGGCGACGACGGCGACCGCGCCACCGCCGCGCTCTTCGCGCTGGACAGTCCGGCCAGGGCCGGCGAATTCACCGGCCGGCTGGCGGATCAGCTGGCGCGCTAGCGGCGGTCGCAAGCGCGGCGAAGCCGGGCGCAGCGGGCCGCCGCCATCGAGGCTAGCGGCGGTCGCAAGCGCGGCGAAGCCGGGCGCAGCGGGCCGCCGCCATCGAGGCTAGCGGCGGTCGCAAGCGCGGCGAAGCCGGGCGCAGCGGGCCGCCGCCATCGAGGCTAGCGGCGGTCGGGGCTAGGCGTATTCGACCGCGCCGTCGTCGAGCACCACCCGGGTGTCGGCCCCGTCGGGACCCGAAGCCTCGGTGCGGAACACGGCCTTGCCCGGCTCGGTGCGCCAGATCAGCGTGGTCAGCGTCTCGCCGGGGAACACCGGCGAGGTGAACCGCGAGGCGATCGAGGTGATGTTGGCCGCGACGCCCTGGCCCAGCTCGGACACCAGCGCGCGACCCGACACCCCGTAGGTGCACAGCCCGTGCAGGATCGGCTTGGGGAACCCGGCCAGCTCCCGGGCGAACCACGGGTCGCTGTGCAGCGGGTTGCGGTCACCGGAGAGCCGGTAGATCAGCGCCTGGTCCTCGCGGGTGGGCAGCGGGATGCGGGCGTCGGGCTCGCGGTCCGGGAATTCCGGCGCGACGGGCCGCTGGCCCGGCATGCCCCCGAAGCCGCCCTCGCCGCGGATGACCAGGGTGGTGAGCGTCTCGGCGATCAGCTGCCCGGAATCCGGCTCGGTGCCCCGGCCGCGCAACACCAGGATCGCGTTCTTGCCCTCGCCCTTGTCCTGGATGTCGGCGACCTCGGACACCACCGAGAGCTTGCCCGCGGGCGGCAGCGGTGCGTGCAGCCGGATGCTCTGCGATCCGTGTAACAGCATGGCCCAGTTGAACTTTCCGACCAGGCCGGCCGCGCCGAACGCCGGGCAGCAGATCACCGCATACGTGGGCAGCACCTGCTGGTCGATGTCGTGGCTGTTCTCGGTGGTGAACGGCAGGTCGTCGATCCCGGCGCCGACACCGAGCGCGTAGAGCAGCGTGTCCCGGTCGGTCCATTCGAACTGCACAGGTTCGGTCACCGCGCCGACGGCACTCGGATCAATCGCCATGGAAGTCTCCTGATCGTTGAGTAGTGATCCTCGGTCCACTCTGGCATCCGGCGAAACGTCGGTCTCCCCGAGGTCGCGCGGTAACAAACCGTCGCAAACCCTTCCCACCGGAGCCGTCGGCAAGGCAGGCTAATCGACATGCCCAAGCGCAGCATGATCCGGAAAGCCACGATGGCGCTCGCCGCGCTCACCGCCACGATGATCGTCGCCGGCTGCGGCGGCTCACCGCAGGCGCGGTCCATCACGGTGACGTTCATCCGCCATGCCCAGTCCGAGGCCAACGCCAGCGGCACCATCGACACCGAGGTGCCGGGCCCGGGCCTGACGCCGGAGGGCAAGGGGCAGGCCGAACAGCTGGCGCACCAACTCGGCCGCAAGGACTACGACAGCGTCTACGCCTCCACCATGACCCGGGCCCAGCAAACCGCCGCCCCACTGGCCGCCGAGCTCGGCAAGCAGGTCGAGGTCCTGCCCGGCATCCAGGAGATCAACGCCGGCTGGTACAACGGCAAACCCGAGTCGATGGCGAAGTCGACGTACATGCTGGCGCCGGTGAACTGGATCAACGGCGACGTGTCCGACAGCATCCCCGGCTCGGTCAGCGGCAAGGAGTTCAACGACCAGTTCACCGCGGCCATCAACAAGATCTACAACAGCGGCCACCGCAACCCGGTGGTGTTCTCGCACCGGAACTCGATCATGGTGTGGACGCTGTTGAATGCGCAGAACGCCAAGGACAGCCTGATGGACAGCCACCCGATTCCCAACACGGGCCGCGTGGTGATCAGCGGTAACCCGATGACCGGCTGGACGCTGGTCGACTGGGACGGGATCCGCGACTTCCACAACTAATGGCGATCGCAAGCGCGGCACATCCAACTAGCTCTCCCCTGCTGAAGACCGGCAGTTGACGTGCGCGGCTACCACCGCCACCATGTCTTCATGCGGTATGTCGTTACCGGCGGTACCGGGTTTATTGGTCGCCGTGTCGTGTCTCATCTTGTGGAATCGTGCCCTGACGCGCAGGTGTGGGTGCTCGTGCGACGGCAGTCGCTGGGCCGCTTCGAGCGGCTCGCGGAACGCTGGGGCGAACGGGTGAAACCGCTGGTCGGCGCGCTGCCGGAGCTGGAGCTGGGCGACGAGGTCCTCGCCGAGCTGGGCGAGATCGAGCACGTGGTGCACTGCGCGGCGATCTACGACATCACCGCCGGTGAACCCGAGCAGCGGGCCAGCAACGTCGAGGGCACCCGCGCGGTGATCGCGCTGGCGCAACGGCTGGACGCGACGTTGCACCACGTCTCGTCGATCGCCGTGGCCGGTGATTTCGCCGGCGAATACACCGAGGACGACTTCGACGTCGGCCAGCAGCTGCCGACGCCCTATCACCAGACCAAGTTCGAGGCCGAGCTGCTGGTGCGCTCGGCGCCCGGGCTGCGGCACCGCATCTACCGCCCCGCGGTGGTGGTGGGCGATTCACGCACCGGCGAGATGGACAAGGTCGACGGCCCCTATTACTTCTTCGGCGTGCTGGCCAAGCTGGCGGTGCTGCCGTCGCTGACTCCGATGCTGCTGCCCGACATCGGCCGCACCAACATCGTCCCGGTCAACTACGTCGTGGACGCCCTGGTCGCGCTGATGCACGCCGACGGCCGTGACGGGCAGACGTTCCACCTGACCGCGGAGAAGACCATCGGGCTTCGCGGCATCTACCGCGGCGTGGCCAAGGCGGCCGGACTGCCGCCGCTGCGCGGGTCGCTGCCGCGCTCGGTGGCCGCCCCTGTGCTCAAGGTGCGCGGGCGCGCCAGGGTGCTGCGCAACATGGCGGCCACCCAGCTGGGCATCCCCGCCGAGGTGCTCGACGTCGTCGACCTGGCGCCCACCTTTGTCAGCGAGAAGACGCGAAATGCCTTGAAGGGCACCGGGATCAGCGTTCCGGAGTTCGCCGATTACGCGCCCACGCTGTGGCGGTACTGGGCGGAGCACCTCGATCCGGATCGCGCGCGCCGCGACGATCCGCAGGGACCGTTGCAGGGCCGCCACGTCATCATCACCGGCGCGTCCAGCGGCATCGGCCGGGCCGCGGCCATCGCGATCGCCGAGCGGGGCGCCACCGTGTTCGCGCTGGCCCGCAACGGCGAGGCGCTCGATGCGCTGGTCGATGAGATCCGCGCCAAAGGTGGTGTCGCCCATGCCTTTACCTGCGATGTCACCGATTCGGCGTCGGTGGAACACACGGTCAAGGACATCCTGGGCCGCTTCGACCACGTCGACTACCTGGTGAACAACGCCGGCCGGTCGATCCGTCGCTCGGTGGTCAACTCCACCGACCGGCTGCACGATTACGAACGGGTGATGGCGGTCAACTACTTCGGCGCGGTGCGGATGGTGCTGGCGCTGCTACCGCACTGGCGCGAGCGCCGGTTCGGTCACATCGTCAACGTGTCGAGCGCCGGGGTGCAGGCACGCAACCCCAAGTACAGCTCCTACCTGCCGAGCAAGGCCGCGCTGGATGCGTTCTCCGACGTGGTGGGTTCGGAGGTGCTGTCCGACCACATCACGTTCACCAATATCCATATGCCACTGGTGCGCACCCCCATGATCGTGCCGTCGCACCGGCTCAACCCGGTGCCGGCGATCAGCCCCGAGCGCGCGGCGGCAATGGTGGTGCGCGGGCTGGTGGAAAAGCCGGCCCGCATCGACACCCCGCTGGGCACGCTCGCCGAGGCCGGCAATTACTTCGCCCCGCGGACATCGCGGCGCGTGCTGCACCAGCTCTATCTCGGTTATCCGGATTCGGCCGCGGCGCGCGGGCAAACCGCCGAACCCGCTCCGGCTCCGCGCACCGCACGCCGCAGGCCCCGCCGGCCGGTGCGCGCCGTCACTCGGGGCATCCGGACACCCCGTCCGATCAAGCGGCTGGTCCGCCTGGTGCCCGGCGTGCACTGGTAGTCACTTCTGCAGCGTGAACTGGTTGACGTCGATGTATCCGACCCGGAACGCGTCGGCGCAACCGGTCAGGTATTTCATGTACCGCTCGTAGACTTCCTCGGACTGCAGTGCGATGGCCTCGTCCTTGTGGGCCTGCAGCGCGGCGGCCCAGATGTCGAGCGTCTTGGCGTAGTGCGGCTGCAGCGACTGCACCCGGCTCACCGTGAAACCGTTCGCGGTGGCCCGCTCCTCCACCATCGGTATCGACGGCAGGCGCCCGCCCGGAAAGATCTCGGTGACCATGAATTTGATGAACCGGGCGAACGCAAACGAGATCGGCATGCCACGTTCGACCATCTCCGTCGGGTGCAGCCCGGTGATGGTGTGCAGCAGCATGACCCCGTCGTCGGGCAGCAGGTCGTGCGCCAGGGTGAAGAACGCGTCGTAGCGCTCGTGGCCGAAGTGCTCGAAGGCGCCGATGCTGACGATCCGGTCCACCGGCTCGTCGAACTTCTCCCAGCCCTCCAGCAGGACCCGGGCCGAGCGAGAGCTCCCGGACTTCGCGATCAGCTGCTCGACGTGCTCGGCCTGGTTGCGGCTCAGGGTGAGGCCGACGACGTTGACGTCGTACTTCTCCTGGGCGCGCATCATGGTGGCGCCCCAACCGCAGCCGACGTCGAGCAACGTCTTGCCCGGCTGCAGCCCGAGTTTGCCGAGCGCAAGGTCGATCTTGGCGATCTGCGCCTCTTCCAGCGTCATATCCTCGCGCTCGAAGTAGGCGCAGCTGTAGGTCTGGGTCGGGTCGAGGAATAGCCGGAAGAATTCGTCCGACAGGTCGTAGTGGGCCTGCACATCGTCGAAGTGCGGCGTTAGATCAGTTCCCTTGGGGGGCTCCGACGTGGTTGGCATCGTGCCAGCCTAGTCGCCGAATTGAGTATGTTGGAGTCGATGAACTCCCCCGTCTTCGTCGACGTCGATACCGGCGTGGATGACGCGCTGGCGCTGATATACCTGTTCGCCAGCCCGGACACCGAAGTGATCGGCATCGCCTCGACCGGGGGAAACGTTGGGGTGGAGCAGGTTTGCGAAAACAATCTTGGCCTGCTGGCGCTTTGCGAGCGCACCGGCATACCGGTCTCCAAGGGTTCCGGGGAAACCCTGACAGGACCGATGCGGCTGCCGTCAAAAGTCCACGGCCCCAGGGGATTGGGCTACGCCGACCTGCCACCGGGCTCCCACCGGCTCACCGACTACACCTCGGCCGACGCCTGGGTGCGCGCCGCGCGCGCCTGTCCCGGTGAGCTGATCGGCGTGGCGACCGGCCCGCTGACCAACCTGGCGCTGGCACTGCGCGCCGAGCCCGAGCTGCCGGCGCTGCTGAAACGGCTGGTGATCATGGGCGGGTCCTACGACCACCGGGGCAACACCACCGCCGTGGCGGAGTGGAACATCAGCGTCGACCCCGAGGCGGCGGCCGAGGTGCTGGCGGCGTGGTGTCCGGAAAACGTTGGGCGACAGCAGCTCCCGATTCTGTGCGGCCTGGATCTGACCCGCAAGGTGGCGATGACGCCCGATCATCTAGCGCGGCTGGCGGCGGCCGCGGAGTCGACGACGACGCGGCTGAGCGAACACGACGCCGCCGGAACCCGGTCGACGGCGTCCAACCCGCTGATTCGGGTGATCGAGGACGCGATGCGGTTCTACCTGGAGGCCTATCATGAACTCGGCCACGGGTATCAGGCACACATGCATGATCCGCTGGCCGCTGCCGTCGCGCTGGATCCCGGGCTGGTCACGACGCGTCCGGCGACGGTGGATATCGAGCTGACCGGAACCCTGACCCGCGCGATGACGGTGACCGACTGGTCGGACCGTCGAGAACCCAACGCGCTCATCGGGATTGACGTCGATGCGGCGGCATTCTTCGATCGGTTCATCGAACGGGTGGGGCCGTTTGCACGTCGAATAGGGGGCGACGGATGAAGATTCGTGCGATCGAGCTGATCCGGGCGGGGGCGGGGGGTGCTGCCTTTGGCCGCCCCCAACGAGGTGCTCGCGGCCGCGCACACTGTCGGTCCGGGCCTTTCCGGCGCGCAGGTGGCGGCCAGCCCAACCCGGCCCACGACGCCGCGACGAGGGCGTCGGTGACCCCACCGCGAGCGCGGCGCCGGTCGACCACGGCCAGGCCGAGCGCGGTCGCCGAGTGCACGGTGTCGACCCAGACCCCGGCCGCGAGCACCTCCGGGCTGGGGTTGACATCCACGGGGTGCAGGTCGACCGCAAGGCGCTCGTCGTCACCCGGATCCTGGGCGCACCGCGACCGGCTGGCCCGCACCGTGGTGGGCGCCCTGCCCGGCGGCTGAAGGCTGATGGCGCAAGCGGAACGAATTCGATTGAGTCCGCGGTAGCGAAAGTTCGGCCACCAAACGAAAAGTCGAAAGTTTATAGAGTGTCTGCGGCAGGAACGCTAGGTTGATATTTGGTAGAGAGGTGACGCGCAGGGGCGTCAGGCGTTAACGGGCTCTGAGCAGGGAAGGGTTTCGTGAGTCATGACGGAGCTGGTTACCGGTAAAACGCTGCCGAATGTCGTCGTCACCGGCGTCGCCATGACGACCGCGCTGGCAACTGATGTCGAAACCACCTGGAAGCTGTTGCTGGACAGCCAAAGCGGTATCCGCAGGCTCGAGGACCCGTTCGTCGAGGAGTTTGACCTGCCGGTGCGCATCGGCGGGCATTTGCTGGAGGAATTCGACAGCCAGCTCACCCGCGTCGAGCTGCGTCGGACCGCTCATCTGCAGCGGATGTCCATCATTCTGGGCCGGCGGGTTTGGGAGAACGTCGGGGATCCCGAGGTCGACGGCAACCGCTTGTTGGTGTCCATCGGCACCGGTATGGGTCCCTCGGAAGAGTTGGTCTTCAGCTACGACGACATGCGCGCTCGTGGCCTCAAGGCCGTCTACCCGCTCGGGATCCAGAGATTTATGCCCAACGGCGCCGCCGCGACGGTGGGGCTGGAGCGGCACGCCAGGGCCGGTGCGATCACCGCGGCGTCGGCGTGCGCGTCCGGCTCCGAGGGCATCGCTCGTGCCTGGCAGCAGATCGTGCTCGGCGAGGCCGACATCGCAATCTGCGGCGGCGTCGAGGCCAGGATCGAAGCGGTGCCGATCGCGGCGTTCGCCCAGATGGGCACCCTGTTGTCGTCCAAGAACGACGACCCGGTCGGCGCCTGCCGCCCCTTTGATAAGGACCGCGACGGCTTCGTGTTCGGCGAAGCCGGGGCGCTGATGGTCATCGAAACCGAAGAGCACGCCAAAGCTCGTGGCGCCGACATTTTGGCCCGCATCATGGGCGCGGGCATCACCTCCGACGGCTATCAGATGATGGCCCCTGACCCCACCGGCGAACGCGCCGGGCATGCGATGACCCGGGCGATTCAGCGCGCCGGGCTGACACCGGGCGATATCGACCACGTGAATGCCCACGCGACTGGAACCGTGGTTGGCGATCTCGCCGAGGCCAAGGCCATCAACAATGCGCTGGGCAGCCATAAGCCGGCCGTCTACGCACCCAAGGCCGCCCTGGGTCACTCGGTGGGTGCGGTCGGTGCGGTGGAATCCATCCTGACCGTGCTCGCCCTGCGCGACCAGGTGGTCCCACCCACGCTCAACCTGGAAAATCTCGACCCCGAAATCGACCTCGATGTCGTGGCCGGCAAGCCCCGTCCCGGCAACTACGAGTACGCGATCAACAACTCCTTCGGCTTCGGCGGACACAACGTGGCCATCGTCTTCGGACGCTATTGACGGCGGCGTAGGCGGCGGGGCCGGATCCCAGCGCTCGTTTGGTGATCCAGGCACGGGGAAGTCAGCGACTATGGCTTTCGCCGATTATCAAAACGAGCTGTACGACCAGTCGCTGCATGGCAATCAGCCCCAGTATCCGATCAGGTTCGAGGAGCTGGAGAAGAAGGCGTCGGCGGCGATGACCCCGAAAGTGCTGGGATACGTGGCCGGCGGCGCCGGCGACGAACACACCCAGCGCGCCAACTGCGAGGCGTTCAAGCGCTGGGGGTTGTACCCGCGGATGGGGATCGCCCCCGAGGAGCGGGACATGTCGATCGAGCTGTTCGGCATCAGGTTCCCCTCCCCGATCTTCATGGCGCCCATCGGCGTCATTGGGGTGTGCGACCGGGACGGCCACGGCGACATGCTGTGCGCGCGGGCCTCGGTCCGCACCGGTGTGCCGTTTTTCGTCGGGACGCTGTCCGCGGACCCGATGGAAGACCTCGCCGCCGAGCTCGGCGATACCCCGGCGTTCTTCCAGCTCTACACGCCGCCGGACCGCAAGATGGCCGCCAGCCTGGTGCACCGCGCCGAGGCGGCCGGCTTCAAGGGCATCGCCGTCACCCTCGACACGTGGGTCACCGGCTGGCGCCCCCGCGACCTGAAGGGCGGGAACTACCCGCAGGTGCCCAGCGGCTGCCTGGCCAACTACACCAGCGATCCGGTTTTTCGCGCAAACCTGAGCCGCGGCGAAGACGCCACCGAGGCGGCGGTGCGCAAGCTGCCGATCTTCGGCGGGCCGTTCCGGTGGTCGGACCTGGAATGGCTGCGGTCCGAGACCAGCCTGCCGCTGATGGTCAAGGGCATTTGCCATCCCGACGACGTACGCCGCGCCAAAGACATTGGCGTGGATGGCATTTACTGCTCCAACCACGGCGGCAGGCAAGCCAACGGCGGCCTGCCCTGCCTGGATTGCCTGCCCGCGGTGATCGAGGCCGCCGACGGGATGCCGGTGCTGTTCGACTCGGGAGTGCGTGGCGGCGCCGACATTATCAAGGCGCTCGCGCTGGGCGCGACCGCCGTGGGGATCGGCCGCCCCTACGCCTACGGGCTGGCCGTCGGTGGCGTGGACGGCATCGTGCACGTGCTGCGCTCGCTGCTGGCCGAAGCGGACCTGATCATGGCCGTCGACGGGTATCCCTCGCTCAATGACCTGACCCCCGACGTGTTGTGTCGCGTGTAATACGCTGTACCGCAAGACTATTCATAACTCCCCTCCACATACCAGCGTCGCTGGCGATAGCACAGCAGCAGCGCACGCTCGCTCTCCAGCAACACCTGGGCGCGGGCGGTGCGGCCCTTACTCAATTCGGGATCCCACCATCGCTCGTCGACCGGCCAGGGGCCGGACCACCAGCACAGCCGCTCGTCGCGACCGTGGGCGATCATGCGCGCGGGGTCGGCGGAGAACAGCCCCCGGATGGTCACCCGTACCGGGTTTCCTTGGGCGTCAAGCAGTTCCACCGGGTCGTCCAGCAACACCGCCGGTGACGGCTCGGGCAGCCGGCCGGGCCACGGCGGATCGGGATCGGCCCGCGGTACCGGCTCGTCACCGAGCGGGATCAGCGTGATGCGCTCGGCCGGGCCGCGCCCGCCGGACAGCACCGGCACGCGCACCGCCTCCGGGCCAAGCAGGCCCTGCACCCGCACCAGCGCCCGGCGGGCCCGCAGCCTGTCCTCCTCGCCCAGGCCGCCCCAGAGCGGCAACTGCAGCGCCTCGGCGGACACCACCTCAACCGCGTTGAGCCGCAACAGCGTCACCGCGGCCGTGGGGCGGGGATTGTGTGCGGTGCGGCTGCTCAGCCATCCGTCCAGCTGCCAGCGCACCCGGTCGGCGGTGGCGTCCTCGGTCAACGGCTCGGCGCACCGCCACACCCGGTGCAGTTCTTCGCCGTTGGCGGTGACGGCGTGGATGGCCAGCCGGGTGCATCCCACGCCGGCGGCCATCAGCGTCTGGTGCAGCCTGCCGGCCAGTGAGCGCCCGGCGAACGCCGCGGCATCGACCCGGTCGATCGGCGGATCGCAGTCCAGCACGGCCTCGAGTTCGGCCGGCGGCTCCCGGCCGGACGGCGGCCGCTCGGGTTCGCCGCGGGCCAACCGGTGCGCGGTCACCCCGTCGGCGCCGAACCGGGAAGCCACGTCGCTGCGCGACAGCGCGGCGAACTGCCCGATGGTGCGAATCCCCATCCGCCACAACAGGTCCGTCAGCTCTTCGCGGCCGGCGCCGGATAGGCTCGGCTCGGTGGCAAGTTGCCGGATGGACAGCACCGACAAAAACTTCGCGTCACCCCCCGGCTCGACGACCCGGCCCGCCCGCGCCGCGAAGACCGCGGTGGACAGCTGGTCGGCGACCCCGGCCTGACACTCGGCACCGGCCGCGGCAACCGCATCGATCAGCCGTTCGGCGGCGGTGGCCTCGGACCCGAAATAACGGGCCGCCCCGCGCACCGGCAGCACCAGGAGGCCGGGCCGCAGCACCTCGGCGCGGGGCACCAGGTCGTCCACCGCCGCGATCACCGCCTCGAAGAAGCGGGCGTCGCGGTCCGCGTCGGCGGCGGTGACGTGCAGCTGCGGGCACCGAGCCGCCGCCTCCCGGCGTCGCAGCCCCCGTCGCACACCCGCCGCCCGGGCCGCCGACGAGCAGGCGATCACCCGGTTGGCCAGCGTGACCGCGATCGGGGCGGTCGCGGACAGGCCCGCGGCCGTCGCCGCCGCGACCGCGGGCCAATCCATGCACCAGATCGCCAAAACCCTTGAGCCGGAAGGGCCAGAAAGACCAGCCACGATATTTAACCGGCTCGCGCCGGGGACATCACCCGTCGTCCCGCGCACGTCCCGCTGACCTGCAGCCGCACCCCGCCGATCCGGCCGAATCCGGGGCGGCCGTCCGCGGTGATGTCATAGCCACAGACCCGGGCGGCAAGGCGCGTCGGCGCCCCCTGCCAATCGCCGCCGGTGACCAGCAGGGTGCAGCCCTTGTTTCGGGCGCGGGCCACCACCGCCCGCGCCCGGGTGGGCGGCACCCGGCGCCCACCCAGCCCCAGGACCACCAGGTCCATGCCGTCGACGAGCACGGCGGCCACCTCCACCGGATCGGTGCCGGGATCCGGTATCACCGCGAGCCGGCTCAGGTCCGCCCCCATCTCCGCGGCGGCCAGCAGCCCGATGTCCGGCTGGCCGACGATTGCGGCGTTGCCACCGGCCGCCGTGACGGCGGCCACCATGCTCAGCAACAGCGACCGGGCACCGGAGAGCACCGCGACCGTTCCCCGCGGCACCGGGGTGGGCAGCAGGTTGGCCAGCCACGGCGGGAGGGCCAGCTGAGCCTCCGAGTCCGGCAGCAGGTCCCCGGCGGGCGCGGCGGCATGCGGCCCGGCCTTCTTCCCGGAAATGCTCGCCATCCGACGGCGAAGCGATTCTAGCTGCTCAGCGCGGGTTTCCTGGCTGGGGCTGGAGGCAAAAGCCGCGGTCATGACAGCCTCCTATCACCAGCTTTCCGGGAGCTTCCGGGGAGTGTATTCGAATGTATGTTCGATACATTTCGAAGTAAACACCCGCCCTCTGACAACCGTCAAGCGACGTGAGGGACAGCGTTATGCGATCGGTACTGGTGTGGCTGATGGGTGCCATGTGGCCGCATTTTTCGCTGAATACCAGGCCGAGCCGGCTACTCCCATTCGATGGTGCCGGGTGGTTTGCTGGTGATGTCCAGCACCACGCGGTTGACCTCGGCCACCTCGTTGGTGATGCGGGTCGAGATGCGCTCCAGCACCTCGTAGGGAACCCGGGTCCAGTCGGCGGTCATGGCGTCCTCACTGGTCACCGGCCGCAGCACGATCGGGTGCCCGTAGGTGCGGTTGTCGCCCTGCACGCCGACCGAACGGACGTCGCCCAGCAGCACCACCGGGCACTGCCAGATCAGGGTGTCCAGGCCAGCCGCGGTCAGCTCCTCGCGCGCGATCGAGTCCGCATGACGCAGGGTGTCCAACCGCGGCGCGGTGACCTCGCCGACGATCCGGATCCCCAGGCCGGGGCCCGGAAAAGGTTGGCGCGCAACGATTTCCTCCGGCAGGCCCAGTTCGCGCCCGACCGCGCGGACTTCGTCCTTGAACAGCAGCCGCAGCGGTTCGACGAGTGTGAACTTCAGGTCGTCGGGCAGGCCTCCGACGTTGTGGTGGCTCTTGATGTTCGCGGTACCGCTGCCGCCGCCGGACTCCACCACGTCCGGATACAGCGTGCCCTGCACCAGGAAATCGACGTGAGAATCCCCGTCTCCCACAATGTCTCGCACCGCGCCCTCGAAGGCCCGGATGAACTGGCGGCCGATGATCTTGCGCTTGCCCTCGGGATTGCTCACGCCCGCGAGCGCATCCAGGAAGGTGTCGGCCGCGTCGACGGTGACCAAGTGGGCGCCGGTGGCGGCCACGAAGTCGCGTTGCACCTGCGCGCGCTCCCCGGCGCGAAGCAGCCCGTGATCGACGAACACACAGGTCAACCGGTCACCGATGGCCCGCTGCACCAGCGCGGCGGCCACCGCGGAATCCACGCCGCCGGACAGTCCGCAGATCGCCCGGCCGTCACCGATCTGGGCGCGCACCTGCTCGATCAGCACGCCGGCGATGTTGGCCGCGGTCCAGTCCGCGCCCAGCCCGGCGAAGTCGTGTAGGAATCGGCTGAGCACCTGCTGCCCGTGTGGCGTGTGCATGACCTCCGGGTGGTACTGCACACCGGCCAGGCGGCGCTGCCGGTTCTCGAAGCCGGCCACCGCAGCTCCGGAGCTGCTGGCCACCACCTCGAACCCGTCCGGTGCGACGGTCACCGCGTCGCCGTGGCTCATCCATACCGGTTGCGAACTCGGCAATCCCGAATGCAGTTCGCCGCCAATCACTTTCAGTTCGGTGCGGCCATATTCGCTGGTGCCGGTGTGGGCGACGGTCCCGCCCAGCGCCTGCGCCATGGCCTGAAACCCGTAACAGATGCCGAACACCGGCACCCCCAGATCGAACACCGCCGGATCGATCTGGGGGGCGCCGTCGACGTACACACTGGACGGCCCGCCCGACAGCACCAGCGCCAGCGGGTCGCGGGCTTTGATCTCCTCGACCGTAGTGGTGTGCGGAATAACCTCGGAGAACACCCGCGCCTCGCGGACGCGACGGGCGATCAGCTGCGCATACTGCGCGCCGAAGTCCACGACGAGTACCGGTCGGGCCGGCGATCCAGACGCATCGGTTTCAAGAGTTTCGGTGGGGTCGGCCACGCAGGCGAGTCTAGTGGCTGCCCGCGTCGTCTTTGCCCCGCAGGGCTACAGCGCAAACGCGGCGCGCACCGCGCCGACCGCCAACGCGTCGCCGTGAAACTTGATTCGCCGTAGGGCGGCACCGCGCTCGGCGTCGTCGGCCCCCAGCCGGGCGGTGACGAGATCCGCCGCCGCGGCCGTGATCGTCACCGCGGGCTCGCCTCGCCCCGCGCCGAGCCGACCTTGCGTGACGGCGAATTCGAAACGGCGACCGTCGATCTCGACACGGCATGTCGTCTCCACTCCGGCGGCCCTACTTGACTGGAAGCCCAGCAGGATTCCGGCCAGAAACCCGTTGAGCGGGGACGCCGGCCCATCGTCGATCGGGTCCAGGTGGTCGACCCCGAACCACGCGACGCTTTGCAGGATCGGCAGCACCCGCTGCCAGCCGAGATCGCTGAGTGTGTAGACGGTGCGACCGATCGGGGCCGGCAATTCGCTGCGGTCAACGAGCCCGGCGTCCTGAAGCTCCTTGAGCCTTTCGGCGAGCAGATTGGTTGCGATACCGGGCAGTTCGGCCCGCAGGTCGCCGTAGCGACGCACGCCGCCGACCAGCTCCCGCAGGATCAGCAGGGTCCACCGCTCACCCAGGACATCGAGGCCGCGGGCGATCGGACAGTTCTGGTTGTAGTTCCTGCGGGACGCCACCATGCCAGCCTACCCGGCGGCAGACAATTTTTTCAACTGACCACTTGATTTGTTTGTCTTTAAGCTTTACCGTCTTGTTCATGCGTACCGAACCAGCGTTCCGGGATCACCCCATTGCCGCGCTCGCCGTCATCTGCCTCGGCGTCTTCGTGATCAGCGTCGACGCCACCATCGTCAACGTCGCGCTGCCCACGCTGTCGCGTGAACTCGGCGCCGATACCGCCCAACTGCAATGGATCGTCGATGCCTACACCCTGGTGATGTCCGGCCTGCTGCTCTCGGCGGGCAGCCTGTCCGACCGCTACGGCAGGCGAGGCTGGCTGAATTCTGGGCTCGCGCTGTTCGCCGTCACTTCTGCGGTTGCGGCACAAGTGAATTCGGCGGATGCATTGATCGCAGCGCGCGCGGCCATGGGAGTGGGCGCGGCGGTGATATTCCCGACCACCCTGGGACTGATCACCAACATATTCACCGACCCCGTACCGCGCGCCAAGGCAATAGGGCTGTGGGCGGCCATGGTTGGCGTCGGGGTGGCCGTGGGGCCGATCAGCGGCGGCTGGCTCCTCGAACACTTCTGGTGGGGGTCGATCTTCATGGTGAACATTCCGATCGCGGCGCTGGCCATCATCGGCACCACGTTGTTCGTTCCGAGCTCGCGCGACCCGGCGGCGCCCCGCGTCGACGTCCCCGGCTTGATCCTGTCCGCGACCGGGATCACCACGCTCGTCTACACCGTCATCGAGGCGCCGACCTGGGGATGGACCGACGGCCGGACCATGGCCGGATTCTCGCTCGCCGCAATCGTTCTCGCCGCGTTTGCGCGCTGGGAACTGCGCAGCCCCCACCCTATGCTCGACGTCTCGGTCTTTTTGAACCGCCGGTTCTCCGGCGGCAGCCTGGCGGTGACGGCGGGGTTCCTGACGCTGTTCGGCTTCATCTTCGTCATCACCCAGTACTTCCAATTCATCAAGGACTACACCGCCTTTGAGAGCGGCGTGCGACTGCTGCCGGTCGCCGCGTCGATCGCACTGGCCAGCGTTGCGGGCCCCCGGCTGGTGGAACGGATCGGCACCACCGCCGTCGTCTCCACAGGCCTGGCCGTGTTCGCCGCCGGCCTGGCCTGGGCGTCCACTGCCGACGCCGCCACGCCCTACACCCAGATCGCCACACAGATGCTGCTGCTCGGCGGCGGCCTCGGCCTGACTTTTTCGCCGGCCACCGAGGCGATCATGGGATCGCTGTCCGCCGACAAAGCTGGGGTCGGCTCGGCCGTGAACGACACCACGCGCGAACTCGGGGGCACGCTCGGAGTGGCCATCGCCGGCAGCATCTTCGCCTCGGTGTACTCGGGCCACCTCGGCGCATCCGCGCTGACGGGATTGCCCGCCGATGCCATGCGTCATTCGATGGCCGTGGCGCACACAGTCATTCAGCATTTACCCGCGCAGCAGGCCGCACATGTGCGCGCCGCGGTCGATCGCGCGTTCCTGGACGGGCTGCAGGTCAGCTCGCTGCTGTGCGCCGGCATCGCGCTGGGCGCGGCGATCGTCGTCGGCTGGCTTCTCCCAGCCAGGGAACCGGCGCGTCAACAGGAAAGGGCACTCCGATGAGCATCGCACCACAGGGCAGCACATACGTTCTCGGCCACGCCGACGCGGAGGTGCAGCGACTCCTCCTGCAGGGACGGCTTTACGACGACTACACCGAGCACGCGCTGCGGCTCGCTGGGCTGCGGCCGGGCATGCGGGTGCTCGACATCGGATCCGGGCCCGGTGACGTTTCATTTGTCGCCGCCCGGATGGTCGGCCCAACCGGGACCGTTCTCGGCATCGACGCCGAACCCGCGATGGTCGAGCTCGCTCGCGCTCGTGCCGCCGAAAAAGGCTTGGCTATGGTGCATTTCATGCAGTCCGCGGTGGACTCGATCGCACTGGACGAACCGGTCGACGCGGTAGTCGGCCGGCTGATTCTGATGCATTTGCCCGATCCGTCCGCAACGCTGCGGCACCTCGTCTCCTTCGTGCGCCCGGGCGGGGTCGTCGCGTTCTCCGAGAACGACATCACGGCGACGCACAGCATCCCGAACATGCCCCTGTTCGATCAGGTGACGGCGGGGATCGTGCGCGCCTTCGAGACCATGGGGCTCAGCGCCGCGTTCGGCAACACGCTGCACACCGTCTTCGCCGACGCCGGCCTGGGCGCCCCACGCCTCACCCAGGGCACGCCGATCGGTACCGCCGATGACGTCGACCTGCTGGCCTATGCCGCGGAAGTCTGGCGACTGGTGTCCCCGGTCGCCGAACAACACGGCTTCGCCATCGACGAGGTGACCGACATCGACGGTTTCGTTCCGCGATTCCGCGAGCAGGCGCTCGCGGTCAACGCGCTTATCGCGATGCCACCGATGATCACCGCATGGGCGGAGGTTCGGAAGTGAGCGAGACCATCGAAAACCAGTACTCGACGGGGCTTTCGCGGCCCAGCATCGAGCGGGCACTGCTCGACGCCGGAAAGGACCTCGACGACCTGGCGCCCGCGGACCTGGGCGCACTGGAGGACTTCCACACCATGGGCCGCTTCGCCACCGCCCAGTTGCTGGAGCTGACCGGAATCACCGGCGATAGCCGGGTTCTCGACGCGGGCAGCGGGATCGGTGGCACCGCGCGCTACCTCGCCGACCACTACGGCTGCGCGGTCACCGCCGTTGATCTCACCGCCGAGTACTGCGACACGCACCGCTGGCTCAATCGACTTGTCGGGTTTGACGATTCGATCACCGTCCGGCAGGGCGACGTCACCGCCTTGCCGCTCCCCCACGGCTTCGTCGACGTGGTGGTCAGTCAGCATGTGCAGATGAACGTGGCCGATAAGGCGCGTCTGTACGGCGAGGCCCGCCGGGTACTCACACCCGGCGGTCGGCTTGCGCTGTGGGACTTGACCATTGGCGACGGTAGCGCACTCGACTTCCCGCTGCCCTGGGCCGACGCACCCGCCCGCAGTCACCTGGTGACCCCCGACGAGCTGCGCACCCTGGTCACCTCCGCGGGGTTTGCGGTGCAGCACTGGAACGACCTCACCGAGACCGCGAGCTCGCTCATGCAGGCGTTGCTGGCGCAGCCGCCCCAACCACTGGGCCTGCACGCGTTCGTCACCGACTTCGGCCGCAAGGCCGAAAACCTCACCCGAGCGCTGGCCGACGGAAGACTTCGCGCGATTCAGGGCGTCGCGACGGCAATCGGCTCGTGAACCTGGCGATACGCATAGCGGGCATGGTGAAGTGGGTATCGGTTAAACCAGTCCCCGAGACCAGGAAGCGAGGACCGCCGGTGAGCTCAGCGCTGGGTCTGCCAGAGAAAGTGCGTGCCTGCCTGTTCGACCTCGACGGCGTGCTCACCGACACCGCCAGTGTGCACACCAAGGCCTGGAAGGCCATGTTCGACGCCTACCTGTCGGACCGGGCCAAGCGCACCGGCGACAAGTTCGTTCCCTTCGACGAGGCCGCGGACTACCGCGAATACGTCGACGGCAAGAAGCGCGAGGACGGCGTGCGCTCGTTTCTGGAGAGCCGCGACATCCATCTGCCCGACGGCAGCCCCGACGATCCCGACGACGCCGAGACGATCTACGGCCTGGGCAACCGCAAGAACGAGATGTTCCAGAAGGTCTTGAAGGAGGACGGCGTCAAGGTGTTCGAGGGATCGCGGCGCTACCTCGAGGCGGTGTCGGCCGCGGGGCTGGGCGTCGCCGTGGTGTCGTCGAGCGCCAACACCCGCGACGTCCTCGAGATCACCGGCCTGGACCGGTTCGTGCAGAAGCGGGTGGACGGCATCACGCTGCGCGACGAGCACATCGCCGGCAAGCCGGCCCCAGACTCCTACCTGCGCGGGGCGCAGCTGCTCGACGTCCCGGCCGACGCCGCGGCCGTGTTCGAGGACGCCTTATCCGGGGTGGAAGCCGGCCGGGCGGGTAACTTCGGGTTCGTGGTAGGTGTAGACCGGGTGGGCCAAGCCGAGGATTTGCGCCGCAACGGCGCCGACGTGGTGGTCACCGACCTCGCCGAGCTGCTGCAGTCATGATCACCGACGAATCGTTTCCCGTTGACCCCTGGCACGTGCGCGAGACCCAGCTCGACCTCAACCTGTTGGCCCAGTCCGAATCCCTGTTCACCCTGTCCAACGGGCACATCGGGCTGCGCGGCAACCTCGACGAGGGCGAGCCGTACGGCCTGCCGGGCACCTACCTGAACTCCTTCTACGAGATACGTCCGCTGCCGTACGCCGAGGCGGGTTACGGCTACCCGGAAGCCGGCCAGACACTCGTCGACGTCACGAACGGCAAGATCATCCGGCTGCTGGTCGAGGACGAGCCATTCGACGTCCGCTACGGCGAATTGCTCTCCCACGAGCGGGATCTGGACCTGCGCGCCGGAACGCTGACCCGCACCGCGCACTGGCGCTCCCCCGCCGGCAAAGAGGTCAAGGTGGTCTCCACCCGGCTGGTATCACTGGCCCAGCGGGGCCTCGCCGCCATCGAGTACTGCGTGGAAGCGGTCGGCGAGTTCGCCCGGGTGACCGTGCAGTCCGAGCTGGTCACCAACGAGGACCAGCCGCAGACCTCCGGTGACCCCCGGGTGTCGGCCATCCTGGAGAACCCCCTCGAAGAGATCGCCCACGAAAACACCGACACCGGAGCGGTTCTCATGCACCGCACGCGCAGCAGCGCGCTGATGATGGCCGCCGGCATGGATCACGAAATCGACGTCGAAGGGCGCGTGGAGTTCAGCACGGATGCGCGCGCCGACCTGGCGCGGACCACCGTCATCTGCGGGCTCCGCGAGGGACAGAAGTTACGCATCGTCAAATACATCGCGTACGGCTGGTCGAGCATGCGTTCGCGTCCAGCACTGCGCGACCAGGTCGCCGCCGCGCTGCACAGTGGTCGCTACACCGGCTGGCAGGGGCTGCTGGATTCGCAGCGGGCCTACCTCGACGATTTCTGGGATTGCGCCGACGTCGAGGTCGAGGGCGACTCAGAATCGCAGCAGGCCGTGCGATTCGGGCTCTTTCACCTGCTGCAGGCCAGCGCCCGCGCCGAACGCCGCGCAATCGCCGCCAAGGGACTCACCGGAACCGGCTATGACGGCCACGCCTTCTGGGACACCGAGGGTTATGTGTTGCCGGTGCTCACCTACACCGCGCCGCACACGGTGGCCGACGCCCTGCGCTGGCGCGCCTCCACCCTGGACCTGGCCAAGGAGCGGGCGGCCGAATTGGGCCTGCAGGGCGCCGCCTTCCCGTGGCGGACCATCCGCGGACAGGAGTGCTCGGCCTACTGGCCGGCCGGCACCGCGGCCTGGCACATCAACGCCGACATCGCGATGGCCTTCGAGCGCTACCGCATCGTCACCGGAGACCACGACCTGGAGGCCGAGTGCGGCGTGCAGGTGCTGGTCGAGACCGCCCGACTCTGGATGTCCCTGGGCCATCACGACCGGCACGGCGTCTGGCACCTCGACGGTGTCACCGGCCCCGACGAATACACGGCGATCGTGCGCGACAACGCCTTCACCAACCTGATGGCCGCGCACAACCTGCACGTCGCCGCCGACGCCTGCAACCGCCACCCCGATGTGGCCAAGGCGCTGGAGGTCACCACCGAGGAGACGGCATCCTGGCGCGATGCCGCCGAGGCCGCCAACATCCCGTACGACTCCGGCCTGGGGGTCCATCAGCAGTGCGAAGGCTTCACCACCTACGCCGAATGGGACTTCGAACGCAACACCACCTACCCGCTGCTGTTGCACGAGGCCTACGTGCGGCTGTACCCCGCGCAGGTGATCAAGCAGGCCGATCTGGTGCTGGCGATGCATTGGCAGAGCCACGCGTTCACGCCCGAGCAGAAGGCCCGCAACGTCGACTACTACGAGCCGCGGATGGTCCGCGACTCGTCGCTGTCGGCCTGCACGCAGGCGGTGATGTGCGCCGAGGTCGGGCATATGGACCTCGCGCACGACTACGCGTACGAGGCCGCCCTGATCGATCTGCGCGATCTGCACCACAACACCCGCGATGGCTTGCACATGGCCTCGCTCGCCGGCGCCTGGACCGCACTGGTGGCCGGGTTCGGCGGCCTGCGCGACGACGAGGGCATCCTGTCGCTGGATCCCCAACTGCCCGATGACATTTCACGGCTCCGGTTCCGGTTGCGCTGGCGCGACTTCCGGGTCACCGTCGACATCAACCACGACGATGTGACCTACACACTGCGCGACGGGCCCGGCGGCGAGCTGAGGATTCGGCATGCCGGCGAAGAGATCGAGTTGAACACCGAATCCGCGACCACGGTCGCGGTGCGGCCCCGCAAGCCGCTGCTGCCGCCGCCGCAGCAGCCGCCCGGCCGCGAGCCCATACACCGGCGGGCGCTGTCGCGGGGCAGCCTGTCCGGGGGTCACTGAGGGTCGGCGGGCCCGAGAATCCGCTGCACCTCGGCGCCGGTCGCCTCGCGTATCTCGTCATCCGTCAGGTCTTCGATCCCGGTGGCAGAGCGAAGGATTGGCGCGAACAGCCGCCAACCGAATTGCAGGGCAAGGGCATTGGCGACCGCGAGCCGGGCCTTGACCTCGTCGTCGTACAGCGGCCGCACCCCGTCGAGCAGCGTCGCGATGTTGGGAAAACGTTTCTGCAGCTGGCCGGCCGGATAGCCGTCGAGGACGGTGCGGGCCATCACCCGCATCTGCCGGTCCAGGGAACTCTGCAGCACGGCCGCCGGCGCATCCGTGCTCAGCAGGGCGTTCAGGTTGGCCCCCAGGTGATCGAGCACGGCGCCGACCAGTTGCTCCTTGGTGCCGAAGTGGCGGAACACCAGCCCGTGGTTGACGTTGGATCGCGCGGCGATGTCGCGGATGGATGTCGCGGCCGGACCGCGCTCGGCGAACAGGTCGGTGGCGGCCTCCAGGATCGCCGCGGCCACTTCCGCGCGCCCGGTGGGCATTTTCCCGCTGCCCGTTGCGGAAGTTGTAGTCATCTGACTACACTACCAAATGTAGTCACCTGACTACACCGGTTTTGAGCCAAGGAAGACGAAAATGACAGGTCAGATAACCGTCACCAAGTTGGGCAGCCGGATCGGCGCCCGGGTGGACGGGGTTCGCCTCGGCGGCGACCTCGACGAGGACGCGGTCGAGAAGATCCGCCGGGCGCTGTTGGCCCACAAGGTGATCTTCTTCCGTCATCAGCACCACCTCGACGACGAGCAGCAGCTCGCGTTCGCCGAGCTGCTGGGCACGCCGATCGGCCACCCGGCCGCCGGCGCACTGGCCGCCCGGCACGTCCCGGTGATCACCCCGATCGACTCCGAATACGGCAAGGCGAACCGCTGGCACACCGACGTCACGTTCGCCGCCAACTATCCCGCGGCGTCGATCCTGCGCGCGGTCACGCTGCCGACCTATGGCGGCTCAACACTGTGGGCGTCGACCGCGGCGGCCTATGAGCACCTGCCCGAGCCGCTCAAATGTCTGGTGGAAAATCTCTGGGCGCTACACACCAACCGCTACGACTACGTGACCACCGAAGCGGTGCTGTCGATGAGCGACACGCAGCGCTCGTTCCGGCAGGCGTTCGAAAAGCCGGACTTTCGCACCGAGCACCCCGTGGTGCGGGTGCACCCGGAGACCGGTGAGCGCACCCTGCTGGCCGGTGACTTCGTGCGCGGCTTCGTCGGCCTGGACAGCCACGAATCCAGCACCCTACTGGAATTGCTACAGCGCCGAATCACCTTGCCGGAGAACACCATTTGCTGGAACTGGGCACACGGTGACGTCGCGATGTGGGACAACCGCGCGACCCAACACCGGGCGATCGACGACTACGACGACCAGCCCCGGCTGATGCACCGCATCACCCTGATGGGCGATGTACCGGTCAACGTGCGCGGCGAGCGCAGCCGGGTGGTCAGCGGCGCACCGCTGCAGGCGATTGCCTGTTAGCTCGCGGAGCTGACCGGATTGATCGGCAGCCAGCGCAGCGCGCCCGGCGCCTCGGCCGGCACCACGGGCGCCTTGGGCGCGATCGGCTCCAGCCGGCGATACGGCTCGCCCTGCATCGGGCGTTGGTCGTTCTCGCCGTTGTTCGGCCACAACGACGCGGCTCGCTCGGCCTGGGCGGTAATTGACAACGAGGGGTTGACGCCCAGGTTCGCCGAGATGGCCGCGCCGTCCACCACGAACAGCGTCGGGTAGCCGTAGACCCGGTGGTACGGGTCGATGACCCCGTGGTCGGCGTTGTCGCCGATCACCGCGCCGCCGAGGAAGTGCGCGGTCAGCGGGATGTTGAACAGCTCTCCCCAGGTGCCACCGGCGACGCCGTCGATCTTGGCGGCGATGCGGCGGGTGACGTCGTTGCCGACCGGGATCCACGTCGGGTTGGGCTCGCCGTGGCCCTGTTTGCTGGTGTACCAGCGGATGCCCAGCTTGCCGCGCTTGGTGAACGTGGTGATCGAGTTGTCCAGGTGCTGCATCACCAGTGCGATCATGGTGCGCTCGCTCCACTGGCGCGGATTGAGCAGTCGCAGCGTGCCGCGCGGGTCCTCGCGCGCGGCCTCGATCAGCTGCTTCCAGCGGGGCACGTCGGTGCCTTCGGGGCCGTGTCCGTCGGTCATCAGCGTCTGCAGCAGCCCCATCGCGTTGGAGCCTTTGCCGTAGCGGACCGGTTCGATGTGCGTGTCCGGCGTCGGGTGGATCGACGACGTGATCGCCACCCCGTGCGTCAGGTCGAGGTTCGGGTCGACCTCGAGCTTTCCGGCGCCGACGATCGACTCGGAGTTGGTGCGGGTGAGCATGCCCAGCCGATTCGACAGCCGGGGCAGCAAACCCTGATCGCGCATGTTGAACAGCAGATGCTGAGTGCCCCAGGTTCCGGCGGCCAGGACCACATGCTTCGCCGTGTAGGTTTGCCGGTCGCGGCGCAGCCAGCTTCCGGTGCGCACCGTGCGAACCTCCCAGAGACCGTCGGGACGCTGCTCGAAGCGCTTCACCGTCGTCATCGGAATCACTTGCGCGCCAGATGATTCCGCGAGGGCGAGGTAGTTCTTCAGCAGGGTGTTCTTGGCGCCGTAGCGACAGCCAGTCATGCAGGCTCCGCACTCCAGGCAGCCGGTGCGCTCCGGTCCGACACCGCCGAAGTACGGGTCCGGCACCGTCTTGCCCGGGGCCTTGGTGCCGTCGGGACCGAAGAACACTCCGACGGGCGTCGGCACGAACGTGTCGCCGCAGCCCATCTCGTCGGCGACCTGTTTGACGATGCGATCGGCATCGGTGAAGGTCGGGTTCTCCACCACGCCGAGCATCCGTCGCGCCTGGTCGTAGTGCGGCATCAGCTCGTCGCGCCAGTCGGTGATGTGCTTCCACTGCTGGTCGTTGAAGAACGGATCGGGCGGCACGTACAGCGTGTTGGCGTAGTTCAGCGAGCCGCCGCCCACCCCGGCGCCGGCCAGGATCAACACGTTCTTCAGCGGGTGGATGCGCTGAATCCCGTAGCAACCCAGCTTCGGCGCCCACAAAAACTTACGCAGATCCCAGGACGTCTCGGCGAAATCTTCGTCGGAGTACCGCCGCCCGGCCTCCAATACGCCGACGCGGTAGCCCTTTTCGGTCAGCCGCAACGCGCTGACGCTCCCCCCGAAACCCGAACCGATGATCAGTACGTCGTAATCCGGCTTCATCGCACCAGTATGGCGTTGCCGGTTGGGTAACAAGCCAACGGCCTCCGGGTTAGCTACCGACGGTCAGGCCGACCTTCTGGAACTCCTTGAGGTCGCAGTAGCCCGCCTTGGCCATCGACCGCCGCAGCCCGCCGACCAGGTTGAGGCTGCCGAACGGGTCGTCGGAGGGGCCGTTGAGCACCTGGTGCAGCGGCGGGCGCTCGTCGACGGCGATCTGCAGCAGCGCCCCGCGCGGCAGCGACGGGTGTGCCGCAGCGGCCGGCCAGAACCACCCCTCGCCCAGCGCCTCGGCGGACTCGGCGAGCGGCGTGCCCAGCACCACCGCGTCGGCGCCGCAGGCGATCGCCTTCGCCAACTCGCCGGAGGTGTGGATGTCGCCGTCGGCCAGCACGTGCACGTAGCGGCCGCCGGTCTCATCGAGGTACTCGCGCCGCGCGGCGGCGGCGTCGGCGATCGCGGTGGCCATCGGCACGCTGATGCCCAGCACCTCGTCGCTGGTGGTCACGCCCCTCGTCGCGCCGTAGCCGACGATGACGCCGGCGGCGCCGGTGCGCATCAGATGCAGCGCGGTGCGGTGGTCTTGCACCCCGCCGGCGACCACCGGCACGTCGAGCTCGGAGATGAAGGTCTTGAGGTTCAGCGGTTCACCGTCGCTGGCCACCCGTTCGGCCGAGACGATGGTGCCCTGGATGACCAGCAGGTCGATGCCGGCCTGCACCAGCACCGGCGTCAGCGCCTGGGCGTTCTGCGGGCTGACCCGCACCGCGGTGGTGACCCCGGCCTCCCGGATCCGGGCGACCGCGGAGCCCAGCAGGTCCGGATTGAGCGGGGCCGCGTGGAACTCCTGCAGCAGCCGGATCGCCGCCGACGGCTCGGGCTCCTTGCTGGCGGCCTCGACCAGTTGCGCGATCTTGGACTCGACGTCGGCGTGCCGGCCGATCAGCCCCTCGCCGTTGAGCACGCCCAGGCCGCCGAGCTTGCCGAGCTCGATCGCGAACTCCGGCGACACCAGCGCATCGGTCGGATGCGCCAGCACCGGGATCTCGAACCGGTACGCGTCCAGCTGCCAGGCGGTCGACACGTCCTGCGACGAGCGGGTGCGCCGGGAGGCCACGATGCTGACTTCGCTCAGTTCATAGCTGCGACGGGCGACGCGGCCCATCCCGATCTCGACCATCTGGGCCTCAGCGTGCGTAGTAGTTGGGGGCTTCGACCGTCATGGCGACGTCGTGCGGGTGGCTTTCCCTCAAGCCCGCCGCTGTGATCCGGACGAACTGCGCCTGTTGCAGCGCCTCGATGCTCGGCGAACCGGTGTAGCCCATCGCCGCGCGCAGGCCGCCGGTCAGCTGGTGGATCACCGAGGACAGCGGGCCGCGGAAGGGCACCCGGCCCTCGATGCCCTCCGGCACCAGCTTGTCTTCGGAGAGCGCGTCGTCGGCGAAGTAGCGGTCCTTGGAGTACGACTTTCCGCTGCCCGACCCCCGGCCGGCCATGGCTCCCAACGACCCCATCCCGCGGTAGCTCTTGAACTGCTTGCCGTTGACGAAGATCAGCTCGCCGGGGGCCTCGGCGGTGCCCGCCAGCAGCGAGCCCAGCATGGCCGTCGACGCGCCGGCGGCCAGCGCCTTGGCGATGTCGCCGGAGTACTGCAGCCCGCCGTCGGCGATCACCGGCACGCCCGCCGGGCCGCAGGCCGCGACCGCCTCCAGAATCGCCGTGATCTGTGGTGCGCCGACGCCGGCCACCACCCGGGTGGTGCAGATCGAGCCGGGCCCGACGCCCACCTTGACTGCGTCGGCGCCGGCGGCGACCAGGGCCGCGGCCGCCGAACGGGTGGCGACGTTGCCGCCGATCACCTCGACCTTCTCGCCCACCTCGGCCTTGAGCTTGCCGACCATGTCGAGCACCAGCCGGTTGTGTGCGTGCGCGGTGTCCACGATCAGCACGTCCACCCCGGCGTCGACCAGCATCATGGCGCGCACCCAGGCGTCACCGCCGACGCCGACGGCCGCACCGACCAGCAGCCGGCCGTCGCTGTCCTTGGTGGCCAACGGGTGTTGTTCGGTCTTGACGAAATCCTTGACGGTGATCAGCCCGGTCAGCCGGCCGTGGCCGTCGACGATGGGCAGCTTCTCGATCTTGTGGCGCCGCAACAGGCCCAGCGCCGCGTCGGCGGACACACCCTCCTGGGCGGTGATCAGCGGGGCCTTGGTCATCACCTCGGCGACCTTCTTGGTCTGGTCGACCTCGAACCGCATGTCGCGGTTGGTGATGATGCCGACCAGCGCGCCCGATTCGTCGACCACCGGCAGGCCGGAGATCCGGAACCGCGCGCACATCGCGTCGACCTGGGCCAGGGTGTTGTCCGGGCGGCAGGTGACGGGGTCGGTGACCATGCCGGCCTCCGAGCGCTTGACCATTTCGACCTGGCCGGCCTGCTCGGCGACCGGCAGGTTGCGGTGCAGCACACCCATGCCGCCGGCCCGGGCCATAGCGATGGCCATCCGCGACTCGGTGACCGTGTCCATCGCCGAACTCACCAGTGGCACCTTGAGCCTGATCTTCCGGGTGAGCTGGCTGGAAGTGTCCGCGGTTGCGGGGACGACGTCGGAGGCCGCGGGCAGCAGCAGCACGTCGTCGAAGGTCAGCCCGAGCATGGCGATCTTGTGCGGGTTGTCACCTCCGGTGGGCAGCGGGTCGTCGACCAGGCCACCCACCCGCACATACGCACTGCCGACGAGGTCGGAGCTGTCTTCCAGGTGGGACGTGCCACGGGTCATCAGTGGGGCCCTCCATACGATGCGGCGTAAAAACCCATCCTATCGGCTCGCCTCTCGCTGTCGTTCGCTTGCTCGGGCGCGCCGCGCGCACTAAACGGCGCGGCATGGCGGGGCGGGCTCCCTGCTGGCGTTATCCCGGGCGGGCTGCGTAGGCTAGAGGGCGTGCGCGACCACCTCCCACCGGGTTTGCCGCCCGACCCTTTCGCCGACGACCCCTGTGATCCGTCGGCGGCACTGGAAGCCGTCGAGCCGGGCCAGCCCCTGGATCAGCAAGAGCGGATGGCCGTCGAGGCCGACCTTGCCGATCTGGCCGTGTACGAAGCGCTGCTGGCGCATAAGGGTATTCGCGGACTCGTGGTGTGCTGCGACGAATGTCAGCAGGATCACTACCACGACTGGGACATGCTGCGCGCCAACCTGCTGCAGCTGCTGATCGACGGCACCGTGCGTCCGCACGAGCCCGCCTATGACCCCGAGCCGGATGCCTACGTCACGTGGGATTACTGCCGGGGCTACGCCGACGCCTCGCTCAACGAAGCGACGTCAGACGCCGACGGTTTCCACCGCCGGCACTGACTCGGCTCACTGATTCGGAGTCAACGGCGCCACCGGGGGTGGCGTCTGGCCGTGATGGTGATGCTTGCCCACTGACGGGCTCGGCGGGCTGAGCGGCGCCGGTGTCGCGTCCTTCGACGGCGCGATCGAGGCGGCGGGCGGCGCCGCCGGGATCGCGGTGGCCGGCCCGGGTGGCGCCGCCGGCGGCGAAGCGACCGGCAACGTGGCATTCGGGTCGCGCGCATCGACCTTGGCGTTCAACAGCTTCAGCTGATTCATCAGGTCTTGTTTGCTGGCCGGGTCGTCGATCGACTGCACCAGGCTGCTCACCTCGATCAGCTGATTCTTGGCCTGGTCCCATTGACCCCGGTCGATCGATTCCTGGACCTTCGCCAGGTCGGCCTTGGCGGCCAGCATCTCCTGGCTTCCGTGCACCTGGGGCTGGTCGAAGAACATCGCGTGCAGCCCGTACAGGGTGCCGCCGGGCCGGGCCTCGACCACCATGGCACCGAATCCACTGAGCACCATCAGCGCCGCGGCGACCGAGCCGACGACGGCCAGGCCACGATGGCTGCCGCGGCGGCGCTCGGCCAATCCGGTGCGCAACGCGTTGACCGCCTCTTCGGGGGTCACCAGCGCGCTGGCCGGCGGCCACCTCAGGTTGTCGCGCCAGTCCTCCAGCAGGCCGGTCAGCACATCGATGTCGGGGTCCTCGACGTCCACCGGCCGGCGCTGGGCGAGCGCATCGAGCAGCAGATCGGTGCGGGCGAATTCATCCAGGGATTCAGGCACAGTCACCTGCCGCAATCATTTCGGACTTCAGCCGCGACAGCGCGCGGTGCTGGGCGACCCGGACCGCCCCGGTGGTACTGCCGACCGCGGCCGCGGTCTCCTCGGCGGACAGCCCGACGACGACGCGCAGGATCAGGATCTCGCGCTGCTTGGCGGGCAGGATCTCGAGCAGTTCGCTCATCCGGCTCACCGAATCGGCTTCAATCGCAAGCTGTTCGGGTCCAGCGTCGTTCGACCAGCGGTCGGGAATCGTTTCGGTGGGATAGGCGAGGTCGCGTCCGGCGGCCCGGTGGGCGTCTGCGACCTTGTGGGCCGCTATGCCGTACAGGAAGGCCAGGAAGGGACGCCCGCGATCGCGATAACGCGGCAGCGCCGTGATAGTCGCCAAGCACACCTCCTGTGCCACGTCATCCGCTGACAGGCCACCCCGATCGACGGTGCCGACACGCGCTCGGCAATATCGCACGACGATCGGACGGATGGTCTCCAGCACCTCCCTCAATGCGTTGTGGTCTCCGGTAACGGCTTGGGCGACCACAGCGTCGAGACGTTCCCCTGCTGGAATTGTCATCGACGGTGATATCTCCAACGTTACGAAGCGGACACATCGCGGGCCAACCGGGCTAACTAACGAAATGACAATAACGGGCGGAGGGCCGTTTTAAGCGGAACGCCACGTTCCACCGGCGCGCCGCACCTGGCCTGCGCAGACATCTCGGATTTCGTGCAGCTGATGTGCTGGAAACGTGACACTTTCGATATCGATCAGCAAGCAGGCCAGCGCCCAACGAAGTGGTAGCAGCCCTAATTCGCCGGTGGTCGCCAGCGCGGCGTCGGCGACCGTGCGGGCGCGCTCGAGGTTGCCCGCGCAGCACAGCGCGGCGGCCAGCACCACGTCGCTTTTGACCCGGTGCCGCGGCGACGCGACGGTCATGGCCGCCGCCAGCTCGACGCCTTCTCCGGCGTGCCGGACGGCGGCGGCGCCGTCGCCGCGGGCCATCGCGAGCTCGGCGGCCACCCAGCGCCGGCGCACCAGCAGCCGGTCGGGCACCGCGGATTTCGGCGACGCCAGCAGCGGATCGGTGCGCTCCAGCAGCGCCGCCGCGGCCGCGAAGCGCCCGACGCCCAACGCGTCGGCGGCCAGCCCGATGAGGGCGTCGGCGCGAGCCTCGGGGTCGTCGCCGGCCAGCGCCAGGGCGCGCCCGTCCCAGCCTCGGGCCACGCTGTGCCAACCGAGTTGGCGCAGGAACGACCCGTGGGTGCTCATGCCCAACGACACCAGCCGCCCGGCCGGCGCGCTGCGCCGCAGCACCGCGAGGTCGCGGAAGGCGGCGCCGTAGCGACCCTGTCCCCCGGCCGCGACGGCGCGCAGCCACAGCTGGGTCGGTGTCGTCGCCGACGGCAGCGGCCAGCTGCCGGGCAGACCCCCGAAGGCGACGTCGGCCAACCGCCGCCCAATCAAGGAAGTGTGACGAGTTTCAATCACAATGATGTAGTAAACAGTTTGTGGTCTTCATGTTACCGAACCGTTAATCACTATAGCCCATGGATAAAGTCGCCTTATCCCCCTCCCCGGCGCTGAGCTGGGAAATCTCGTTTCGGTCAACTGCCTGGTAGCACGGCATGGGCTTCACCATTTCCTTCGAGGTGAACGCAAAGTTAATTCTGCTCCATAGCGCACATACTTTGCCGGGCTAAGTGCCTATTGACGGAAATTCACCGTCCGCCCTAACGTCTACGCATGACGGGTAGTCATCGGTGACCCCACTCCACTTAATTTAAGTTGCACCCAACCGCTTTCACGAACCTGACCTCGAGCGAGCGGTACAGAGAGGGAACGAACCAATGCCACAGCCGGAACAGCTACCTGGACCCAACGCCGACATCTGGAATTGGCAACTGCAGGGCTTGTGCCGCGGCGTTGACTCATCGATGTTCTTCCACCCCGACGGTGAGCGCGGCCGGGCCCGCATGCAACGCGAGCAGCGCGCGAAGGAAATGTGCCGGAAGTGCCCGGTGATCCAGGAGTGCCGCTCGCACGCCCTCGAAGTCGGTGAGCCCTACGGGGTTTGGGGCGGTCTGTCGGAGTCCGAACGCGACCTGCTGCTCAAGGGCGACATCGGGCGCGGTCGCACCATCCGCCGCTCGGCCTGAGAACGCTTACGGCCCAACGGCCGCCGAAGGGCGACCTGACTGCCTTGCAGGTGCGCTCCGACGGCTCCGCGAAACTGGTCACCACCAGTAATGCGTTCACCTCCGCCGACCTGAGGAACAGCTCGGGCACCGCGCTGATCATCCACCAGACCGCGGACAATCTGGGCAGCACCGCCCCCACGGCAGAGTCCGGCAAGCGGTTGGCCTGCGGTGTGATCGCGGCGTCCTCGTCGACGACCTCGTCGACCACTCCGCTCAGTCTTGGTCCGCAAGGATGGCGGTGGCTTGAATCTCGACGCGCATCTTCGGACTCGCCAAAGCGGCGACGCCGATGCATGTCCACAAGGGCGCGCGGTCGCCCATGCGCCGACGGAACTGTTCGACCATGGTGTCCAGGTGCTCGGACCCGATCTGGCCGTCCGCGTCCGGCAGGTGGTAGGAGTGCACGTGCACCACGTCGCGCCAGGAGGCTCCGGCTGTCGCCAATGTCCGTTCGACATTGTCGAAGGCCTGAACGACTTGGTCGCGCACTGACTCGGGATAGCGCCAGTGCTCGTCCCAACCGCCTTGACCGGCGGTCTCTACTAGGTCCCCGTACCTCACGACTTGTGAATAGTGGAACTTCCGCAGCTGATGGTCGCCATAGCCGGGAGTGACAGAAAATATCGGCCTACCCATGCGAGCCATCTTCGTCGCCGGCAATCAAACGCGCCCGCGGCCAGAGGCCTTTAAGGTGCTGGCATGCAGACACTGCTGTTCACGCTCGGGCTGGTCCTGTTCCTGCTCGGACTGCTCACCGGGTTCGCCGTCGCCGCGCTCAAGAACCCGCGCATGGGGCTGTCGAGTCACCTCGAAGCCGTCCTCAACGGCATGTTCCTCGTGCTGCTCGGCCTGCTCTGGCCGCACATCCACCTGCCCCACGCGTGGGCAGTCACGGCGGCGGTGCTGATCGTGTACGCCGCCTACACGAACTGGCTGGCAACCCTGCTCGCGGCGGCATGGGGCGCCGGCCGCAAACTAGCGCCGATCGCGGCGGGCGACCACGAGGCCTCAGCGCCAAAGGAGTGGATCGTCAGCTTTCTGTTGCTGTCGCTCGCAGTGGCGTCGATCGCCGGCGTGGTCATCGTCATCATCGGGCTATGACACCCCACTAGACGGCGTGCACGTCGGGCGTACGGACATGCTCCGGACGGAAACCGCGACCGACCAAAATCGGCGGAATCGCTTGCAGTGGACCGAATCCCACGATCTTCGGCACGCGAATCGGGGACAAGTCACCGTTCAGATTGGGAGCGACCACATTGTCCTGCACGAGCACCTGAAAAGCCTGGACGATACGGGTGGGCAGTTCGCGTCGCCGCTGCACCCTGGCGAGATCTTTGTCGGTCAGCCGACCACCGCGAAGCGGAGCGCACAAGATGTTGGCCGCGGCCACCGCATCGGCGACGGCGAGGTTGATTCCGACGCCGCCGGCCGGCGACATGGCATGCGCGGCATCGCCGATGCACAGCAACCCGGTACGCCACCACGCCTCGAGCCGGTCCACTCGCACGTCGAGCTCGCTGGTGTCGTCCCACGAGCTCAGGTCATCGACATGCTCGCGCAGCCGCGGCTGCGCGGTGACCATCCGCTCCTTGAACTCCTCCAGTGATCCGCCGCGGGGATTCGAGCCCTTTGGCATCAGATAGGCGACTTGCCAATAGTCGCCCCGGTAGATCATGACCATCATCAGGCCTTTACGGGCCACGCCGAACAATTCCTGAGGGTCACCGGGGCGCCACTTCAACCGGAACCACAGCACGTCCATCGGCGAGTGCGCCGCGGCGATCTGCAGCCCCGCCGCCGCGCGCACCGCCGACTTGCGTCCGTCCGCGGCTACCACCAGCTCGGCACGCACCTCCAGATTCGGCGTGCGCACCCCGGTCACCCGGTCGCCGTCGAATACCAGGTCGGTGACCTCCGCATTGCGGACCAGGGTGAATTCGGGGTAGGCAGACGCCTTTTCGGCTATGAAGTCGAGAAAGTCCCACTGCGGCATCATGGCGATATAGGGCTGCCTGAAACCGAGCCACTTGAGGACCTTGAAGTTGCCGAAGGTGCGAATCGAGCCGTCGGTGTCGAAGGCGACGCGGTCGATCTTGGTGTGCGGCAACCGCAGGAACTCGTCGATAAACCCCAGCTCGTCCATGATCCGCAGGGTGGTCGGGTGCACGGTGTCACCGCGGAAGTCGCGCAGGAAGTCGTTGTGCTTTTCCAGGACGACGACCCGGATTCCGGCCCGGGCGAGCAGGAGGGCGTGCACCATGCCGGCCGGCCCGCCGCCGGCAACGCACACCTGGGTCTCCATCACTTGCGTCATGGTCGCGACTCCTCATGGAGTGTGGAATAGAATTGCAGGCTACATCAAGTAACGTTCATAGCGGTGGAGGGGGCGGTATGGCTCGGCAGGTGTCGCCGCCCCAGGTGGTGGAGGCCGCACTGCGCGCCGCGGAAAAGCTGGGCAAGGACGTGGCCGACGTTTCCGTCGCCAGGATCGCCACCGAGGCCGGGATCTCGCGAAGCACCCTGTTGCGCCGCTTCGGCGGCTCACGCACCGCCCTGAACGAGGCCATCCGCGCCGCCGGAGTCGACCCCGGCGGCCTGCCCCCCGTCCGCATCCGTGCCGTGGCCGCCGCCGCGTCGTTGATCGGCGAATCCGGCCTTGCCGCAGCAACATTGGAAGCCGTTGCCGCTCGGGCACATTGCTCGGTCTACAGCTTGCACGCGGTGTTCGGCGGGCGCGACGAGTTGATGCGAGCGGTCTTCGAGCAGCACAGCCCGGTCCGCGACATCGAGGAATACCTCGCGGGTGCCGACGGTGAGCTGCCCGAAACGGTGCGGGGGTTCTACCGGACCGTGGCGAACGCGCTGAGCCGCGAACCCCGCGTCGCCCCAGCGATATTCGCCGAGGCCTTCGCACGGCCGACAAGTCCCGCCGTGCAATCGCTGGCGGCCTACGGCGCCCCGCGCATGCTCGGCGTGCTCGGTCGCTGGTTCGAAGCCGAGATCCGTGCCGGACGCATCCGCGAGTTGCCCATGCCGCTACTGGCCCAGCTACTCCTGGGACCCATCATGATCCACCTGCTGACCCGACCGGTTTTGCCGAATGTCGTCGCGTGGCCGCTGCCCGAAATCGACACCGCCACAGAAGTTCTCGCCGATGCGTTCGTCCGCGCCGTCGCGACGTAATTTCCCCTGGATCAGCTCGCGCCCGCCGCGATCACCTCGTCCACCTCGACGGCTCGGGCGGCCATCTCGGCGTGTGCCTGGTCCAGCGCGGCGGCCTGATCCTCGTCGGCCTTCATCAACGCCTCGATGTCGGAGCCGGCCATGTCGAGCACACCCATGTCCCTGAAGGCCCCCTGCACCTTGTCGCCCCACAACCCGATGTCCTTGACGATCGGCACGATCCGGCTGAACAGGTGCGAGCGGAACTGGATCATCAGCGGCGACGTGTCGACCCACTCGGCACACGCTTTGACGTCCATGCCCAGGGTCTCGAAGACCTCCTCGCCGCGGAACCGGTCGCGCATCAGGTAACAGTCGTCCACGACGAACTCTTCGCGCTCGTCCCGCTCGGCCTCGGTCAGTGCGGAGTAATAGTCCTTCAGCGAGATTCGGCCGAACGCGACATGCCTGGCCTCGTCCTGCATGACATAAGCCAGCACGGACTTGGCCAGTGAGCCCGGCGCCGACATGTCACGCAGCACCCCGAAGGCGGCGAGCGCCAGCCCTTCGATGAGGACTTGCATGCCCAGGTAGGGCATGTCCCAGCGCGAGTCGCGCAATGTGTCGTCGAGCAATGCGGTCAGGTGCTTGTTGATCGGGTAGACCACGTCGACCTTGTCCTGCAGGAACCGCGAGAACGCCTCGACGTGCCGGGCCTCGTCCATGGTCTGGGTGGCCGCGTAGAACTTCGCGTCCAGGTCCGGGACGACCTCGACGATCTTGGCCGCGCACACCATCGCACCCTGCTCCCCATGCAGGAACTGCGAGAGCTGCCAGGCCTGGAAGTGCTGGCGCATCTCGGCGCGACGTGCGTCGTCTGCGGAGTCCCACATCGGACTGCCGAACAGCGGATGGAACTCGTCAGGCAGCCCGACCGGGTTCATCGGGTCGACGTCTTGCGCCCAGTCGATGCGCGACTGGGCATCCCACTGCTTGTCCTTCCCCTTTTGGTAGAGGGAAAGCAGCCGGGCGCGCCCGTCGTCGTACTCCCAGGTAAAGCGCGCGTCACCGGCACTGGGGACCTCCCATGAGTAGGGCGCGGGCACTTCGGTGTACTTGTCCCTCGTGGTCATGCGCGGCCGCCTTTCTGCCCGGTGTGACCAGTGGTCATATGACGTGCATCACATTGTGCCGGGTTCGGCCGCGCTGTCAACCCTGAATGCAAAACACCCCCGGCCATCAGGCCGGGGGTGTTTCTTCGGCACTACCTAGTGGTGGTGATGGCCGTGGCCGTGGTCGTTGGCCTCCTCGGCCGGTTTCTCGACAATCGCCGTTTCGGTGGTGAGGACCATCCGGGCCACCGAGGCCGCGTTGACCACCGCCGAGCGGGTGACCTTGACCGGGTCGATGACGCCGTCGGCGATCAAGTCTCCGTAGGTCAGTTTGTCGGCGTTCAGCCCGTGGCCGTTGGGCAGCTCGGTCACCTTGTGCACGGCGACCGCGCCGTCGAGCCCGGCGTTGGCGGCGATCCAGTACAGCGGCGCCGCCAACGCCTCGGAGAAGACGTCGACGGCCAGCGCCTGATCGCCGCTCAGCGACTTGCGGAGCTTTTCCAGCGCCTTTCGGGTCTGCAGCAACGCGGAGCCACCGCCCGCGACGATGCCCTCCTCGACCGCGGCCTTGGCCGCCGCGACGGCATCCTCGACGCTTTCCTTGCGTTCCTTGAGCGCGGTTTCGGTGGCCGCGCCCACTTGGATCACGGCCACGCCGCCGGCCAGCTTGGCCAGCCGCTCCTGCAGCTTCTCGCGGTCCCACTCGGAGTCACTCGCCTCGATCTCGGCGCGCAGCTGCTTGATCCGGTTGGCGACCGCATCCTTCGCGCCGCCGCCGTCGACGATGACGGTGTCGTCCTTGCTGACGACCACGCGACGGGCCGAGCCCAGCACGTCCATGCCGACCTCACGCAGCAATAGGCCCGCGTCTGGGTTGATCACCTGGCCACCGGTCACCACCGCCAGGTCCTCGAGGAACGCCTTGCGGCGGTCACCGAAGAACGGCGCCTTGACCGCGACGGCCTTGAGCGTCTTGCGAATGGAGTTGACGACCAGGGTCGCCAGCGCCTCGCCCTCGACGTCCTCGGCGATGATCAGCAGCGGCTTGCCCGATTCGGCGACCTTCTCCAGCAAGGGCAGCAGGTCGGGCAGCGAGCTGATCTTGTCCTGGTGCAACAGGATCAACGGGTCGTCCAGCACGGCCTGCTGGGCGTCGAAGTCGGTGACGAAATACGCCGACAGGAAACCCTTGTCGAAACCGACGCCCTCGGTGAACTCGAGCTCGGTGTTCAGGGTCGAGGATTCTTCGACGCTCACCACGCCGTCGGTGCCGACCTTGGTCATCGCTTCGCCGACCAGCTCACCCAGCAGCTGGTCGCGCGACGACACGGTCGCCACCTGCGCGATCGCGTCCTTGCCGGAGACGGGGGTGGCCGACGCCAGCAGCGCCTCGGACACCGCGTCGGCGGCCCTGCCGATGCCCGCCCCCAGCTCGATAGGGTTGGCGCCGGCCGCGACCAGTCGCAGGCCGCCCTTGACCAGCGCCTGCGCCAGCACGGTCGCCGTCGTGGTGCCGTCGCCGGCGACGTCGTTGGTCTTGGTCGCCACCGACTTCACCAGCTGGGCGCCCAGGTTCTCGAACGGGTCTTCCAGGTCGATCTCGCGCGCGACGGTCACGCCGTCGTTGGTGACCGCGGGCCCGCCGAATGCCTTGGCCAGCACCACATGCCGGCCGCGCGGCCCGAGCGTCACGCGCACCGCATCGGCGAGCGTGTTCACGCCGGCCTCGATGGCGCGACGCGCTGTCTCGTCGTACTCAATAATCTTGCTCATCAGGCTCCTTCACCCAAACGCATGCCGCCCCGGAAATCACCCACGCAAAGCGCGGGGATCGCCGGGGCGGAACACGGTTATTACTTGGAGACGACAGCCAGCACGTCGCGTGCCGACAGGATCAGGTACTCCTCGCCGCCGTACTTGATCTCGGTGCCGCCGTACTTGCTGTAGATGACGGTGTCGCCTTCCGAGACGTCCAGCGGGATGCGCTTCGCGCCGTCTTCGTCCCACCGGCCGGGGCCGACTGCGACGACGGTGCCTTCCTGCGGCTTCTCCTTGGCGGTGTCAGGAATGACCAGACCAGACGCGGTCGTGGTCTCGGCCTCGTTGGCCTGCACGAGAATCTTGTCCTCGAGTGGCTTGATCTTCACCTTCGCCACGATTGGAGCCCTCCAGTGTTTGGGTCGGGTCCGGGACATCCCCGGACCGGAGTTGACGGCCGGCACGGGTTGACCCCGAACCGTCCGAGTTATCAGGTGTTCGGCATCCGTCCGTGCCCGAGCGCCGTCGTCGCGGGTGCCGACACAGGGCTTGGCCGATTGCCACCTAGCACTCTATACATGCGAGTGCTAGCACTCAAGGGCGGCCTGCTGCTTCCTTTTCGTCCGTGAGCGATACCGGCACCCGTGCAAGTCATTCCGGGCAAGCGCGAAAGGTGAATAATGCAAACTGTGCGTCCTGGCAGCTTTTTTGTGAATCGTGTCGGACTTGTCACGGCGATCGCCACCGTGCTCGTAGTGGGCTTCACCGGGTTGACCGGGCTAGCCAAGGCCGACCCGAACGGGCAGATGTATGGCAACCCGCAGCAAGCCGCCGCCTACTGGCGCTACCAGCACCAGGAAGACTGCGGCCTGATGGCCGTCGCCGACGTGGTCGGCCAGCTCACCGGTCACGAGCCCACCCAGCTCGGCGTCGAGCTGCGAGGCATCTTCACCCCGAGCCAATCCCACGGCGGAGACGTCTACTTCTTTGACGGCACGTCCCCGCAGGACATGGTCATGCTGCTGCAGCACTACGGCATCCAGTCGGACATCACGACCGGCAACACCATGCAAGGACTTGAGCAATACCTGGCCGGCGGCCACAAGGTGATCGCCGCGCTCAACGCGGAAACCATCTGGAACTACCCCCGGGGTAAGGGGCAGCGCGGGCAGGCAGATCACGCGGTCGTCGTCACCGGGGTCGACACCACCAACAACGTCGTCCACCTCAACGACAGCGGCACCCCCTCTGGCCGCGACGAGCAGATCCCTATGGCCACCTTCACCCAAGCCTGGTCAACCAGCAACAACCTGCTGATCGTCAGCCGGCAGACCGGCTATGGCACCGTGCAGTGGATGCCCCACCACATCTGATGCGTCAGCTCACCTGCGCCTTGATCACCGGCAGCCCCGGATCGCTCGGCGCGTCGAGCGGCGAGGGCGGCGCCCCGGCGGCCACCAGGTGCGCGGCGAAGGACGCAATCATCGCCCCGTTGTCGGTGCACAGCCGCGGCCTGGGGATCCGCAGCGCCAGCCCGGCCGCCGCGCAGCGCTGCTCCGCAAGCTCGCGCAACCGCGAATTCGCGGCCACTCCCCCGGCGATCAGCAGGGTCTGCACGCCGAGCCCGGCGGCGGCGCGCACCGCCTTTTTGGTCAGCACGTCGGCGACGGCCTCCTGGAACCCGGCCGCAATGTCGGCGTTGACGGCGTCCGGGTGGCTTTCCAGATAGCGCGCGACGGCCGTCTTCAGCCCGGAGAAGCTGAACGCGTACGGGTCGTCGCGCGGCCCGGTCATGCCGCGCGGGAAGGCGATGGAGTCGGGGTCTCCGGTGCGGGCCAGCTCGTCGAGCACCCTGCCGCCCGGGTAGCCCAGGCCGAGCAGCCGAGCCACCTTGTCGTAGGCCTCGCCGGCGGCGTCGTCGACGGTGCTGCCCAGCTCGACGATCGGCTCGCCGAGCGAGCGCACGTGCAACAGGTGGGTGTGGCCGCCGGAGACCAGCAGCGCCACACACTCGGGCAGCGGCCCGTGCTCGTAGACGTCGGCGGCCAGGTGTCCGCCCAGGTGGTTCACCGCGTAGAAGGGCACGTCCCAGGCGGCCGAATAGGCTTTGGCCGCAGCGATTCCCACCAGCAGGGCGCCGGCCAGCCCGGGCCCGATGGTGGCCGCGACGACGTCGGGCTTGTCCAGGCCGGCGGTCGACAGCGCGCGGCGCATGGCGGGGCCCAGTGCCTCCAGGTGTGCGCGGGAGGCGATCTCGGGTACCACGCCACCGAACCGCACGTGTTCGTCGACGCTGGAGGCCACCTCGTCGGCCAGCAGCGTCACGGTGCCGTCGGCGTCCAGTCGTGCGATGCCGACTCCCGTTTCGTCACAAGAGGTTTCGATCGCCAAGATGGTTTTCACCGGGCCTCCCGCCGCATCGTGTACGCGTCGGCGCCGCTGACGCGGTAGTAGCGGCGGCGCAGGCCGATCTGCTCGAACCCGACGCTGGTATACAGCCCGATGGCCGCCGCGTTGTCGGTGCGGACCTCCAGGTACACCGCACCGCCGTCGGCGAAGGTCAGCAGCGCGTCGAGCAGCCGGCGGCCGATGCCCCGGCCCTGGTATGCGGGATCCACGCCGATGGTGTGCACCTCGTACTCATAAGGCGGGGTGCGGCCCAGCCGCGAGATACCGGCGTAGCCGACCAGCGTCTCGCCGATCCGGGCGCCCACGTAATGGTTGTGCGCGCTGGCCAATTCGCGGTGGAACGCCGCCGCTGGCCACGGGTCGTCGCCGTCGAAGAGCTGCGCCTCCAGCTCGGCGCAGCGCTGCGCGTCGGATCGGGTCAGGCCGCCGACGGTGACGGCCTCGCTGTGAGCGGTCATTGGCGTGCCGCCAACGGTTTGGCGTCGGGCCTACGCAGATACAGGGCCACCAGCGGTTCGGGCTCGGCGGACCAATCGCCCACCGCCGCAACCAATCCGGCCGACGTCGGGCAGCTGGGCTCGCACACCGGAAGGCCGAACAGGCCGGCGTGTTCGGGTGAGCCGGCGACGGTCGCGGCGGTACCCGGGTCGACGTCGACCGGCGAGCTGACCGCGGGACCGTGGGTGCGCACGCCGTCGCGGTAGCGGGCCCAGTACACCTCGCGGCGGCGGGCGTCGGTGACCACCAACGCGTCCCCGGTGGTTCGCACGCCGATGGCGTCCAGGCTGCACACGCCGTGCACCGGGATGCCCAGCGCATGCCCGTAGGCGGCGGCGGTGGCCATCCCGGCCCGCAGACCGGTGAACGGGCCCGGCCCGCAGCCCACCACGACGGCGTTCAGGTCAGCCATCGTCATCCCCACATCGGCTAGGGCCGCAACGACATTCGGGGTGAGCCGTTCGGCGTGGGCCCGGGGGTCGACGGTGACCCGCTCGGCCAGCACGCTCAGGTCGTCGCTGCGAACCAGGCCGGCCGTCACCGCCGGGGTGGCGGTGTCCAGCGCAAGGACGATGCTCATGAATGGCCCTCGTTATCGGCGTTGCCGGCCCACTGCCAGGTCGCGATTCGAACGTCGGAGTTGGTGACGCGCTCCAGCCGGATGTCCAGATGACGCTCGGCGAGCCGCTCGGCCAGGCCCTCGCCCCATTCCACCACGACCACAGCGTCGTCGAGATCACTGTCCAAGTCCAGTGAATCGAGTTCACCGAGCAGGTCGGCTCCCTGGTTGCCGGTGTGGTCGAGCAGCCGGTACATGTCGACGTGAATCATGGTCGGCGCGCCGGAGCGCCGCGGCGGATGCACCCGCGCCAGCACGTAGGACGGTGAGGTGACCGGCCCGTCGACATCCATCGCCGCGGCGATTCCCTTAGCCAGCACGGTCTTTCCGGCGCCGAGCGGGCCGGAGAGCACCACCACGTCGCCCGCCCGCAGGTGTTGCCCCAGCCGCGACCCCAGCGCCATGGTGTCCTCGACGCGCTCCAGCGTCGCGGTGCCGCCATTGACCTCAACCACGGCGCCGCAACCTTTCTCGGATCCGTCGTATCCGCAGCGCCGCCTTGGACGGGGTGGCCCGTCCGACCAGTCGGACCAGTCCGCCGTTGATCGCGTCGGGCTTGTCCAGCAGCGCCAGGTGGCTGGCCCCGGCGACGATGACCAGCTCGGACTGCGGCAGGCTGGCGGCCATCTTCCGTGAATACTCGTCCGGGGTGAGCAGATCGTGGTCGCCGCACGCGATCACGGTCGGGACGCGCAGCAGCGTCCACAGCCCGGCGGTTTCGTCATGCTTTTCCAGCGCGTCGAGGAAGCCAACCATGGTGGGGATCGGGGTGCTGTTCATCATCCGCTGGGAGAATGCGTCCAGGCTGCGGCTGACCTGCAGGTCGCTGTAGGAGGCAGCCCGCAGCACCGGGCCGATCAACGAGCGGGACACGTTGCGGCCGCGGTGCATCAGCTTCGGCGCGGACCGGGCTGCGACCCGGACCGCTTCCAGCGCAGGGTTTTTCAGTATCTCACCCAGCGGTGACCTCGAAACACCTTCGGCCGCCGAGGAAATCAGCGCGGCGCCCACGATGCGCCGCCCGTACTGCTCGGGGAACTGGCGAGCATGGGCCAACACCGTCATGCCACCCATCGAGTGGCCCACCAGCACGATCATTCCACGCGGTGCCATTACGTCCAGCACGTTCTGCAGGTCCCTGCCGAGTTGGGTCAGCGTGTAGGTCTCGGGGTCGGCCTCGCCGGACCTGCCGTGCCCGCGCTGGTCGTAGAAGACCATCCGCACGTCGGGACCCAGCTGATCGGGCAGCCGCGTGCGCTGAAAATGAAAGGCGCCCATCTGCAAACAGAATCCGTGGACGAACACCAGGGTCAGCGGTGCATCGGCCGGGCCCGCCTCGCGGACCGCCAGCGGTACCCCGTCTGGCGTGGTCACCACCGACCTGGTGTCGTCCTCGATCCTGTTGAAATCCTCGTGGGCGTACGGGTCTTCGACCGTGGCACGCTGGGTCATCGACCGGCGGGCCGAGGCTCCGATGATGGTGGCGACGGCGGTCACCCCCGCGCCTCCCGCGAGCCAGGCGCCGGCCTTGCGGCGCCTGCGGGATTTCTCACGACTCAACGGTTCGCGCCTCGCGGTAGGTCCTGGTGATCCGCCCGCGGGGGCTGGTCACCACTTCGTAGTGGATGGTCCCGAGCAGGTCGGCCCAGTCCTGCGCGGTGGGCTCGCCATTGGTGCCCGGCCCGAACAGGATCGCCTTGTCGCCCTCGGCCACGTCGGTGCGTCCCGGACCGAGGTCGACGACGAACTGGTCCATGCAGATCCGCCCGACACCCGGTCGCCGCCTGCCGTTGATCATGACCTCCAGCCGGCCGCCCAGCGACCGGAAGACGCCGTCGGCGTAGCCGACCGGGATGAGCGCAAGGTTGGTGTCGCGCTGCGCGGTCCAGGTGTGGCCGTAGGACACGCTCTCCCCCGCACGAATCGACTTCACCAGGGCCACAGTGCATTTCACCGTCATAGCCGGGACCAGACCCATGCCGCCGCGCTCGGGGACCGGGCTCAGCCCGTATATCGCGATGCCGGGGCGCACCATGTCGAAGGCCAGGTCGGGACGGGACATGGTGGCCGACGAGTTCGATAGGTGTGCCACGTCGAACCGCACACCGTGATCGCGCGCCTGGGCCAGCATGTCGCTGAATCGTTGGGCCTGAAGGTTATTCACGGGATTGGCGGGCTGGTCGGCGTACACCATGTGCGACATCAGGCCCCGCACCGCGATGGCCTCTTCGGCGACGGCCTTGCGCAGCGCAGTCAGCATGGCGGGGTACTGCCCCGGCGGGACCCCATTGCGGTTCAGCCCGGTGTCGACCTTGACGGTCACCGTCGCGGTCCGTCCGGTGCGGCGCGCCGCGTCCAGCAGCTCGTCGAGTTGGCGCTCCGATGACACGGCGATCTGGAGGTCGGCCAGCAGCGCGGGCCCGAAGTCGAAGCCGGGCGGGTGCAGCCAGGCCAGCACCGGGGCGGTGATTCCGGCCGCGCGCAGCGCCAGACCCTCGGCCACGGTGGCGACGCCCAGCTCGGTGGCCCCCGCGGCCAGCGCGGCGCGCGCCGTTTGGGGGGCTCCGTGGCCGTAGCCGTCGGCCTTGACCACGGCCATCACCTGCGCGCCGGCGGCCTGCTCGCACAGCAGCCGCACGTTGTGCTCAATCGCGCCCAGGTCGACCAGGGCCTCAGCGAGGACGCCCGGTGTCAGGGATATCGGCGTAACGGCCAAGGAAGTCGCGCTCCACTCGTCTGTCTGTCAGTTCGCAGCAGCCATTGTCCCAGAACCGGTCGGACACACCGCTCGCCGACGGCGGGCGAACCGCGCGCGGCCGGGCCCGCGTCGCCGCAATGGTCACAGCCGCCACATGCGCCCCGGCCACAGGGTGGAGGGACAATTGCCCGCCCCGCGCCGAGGCCACTGTGGCCGGTGTGACAAAGCCCGGTGTGACGAAGCCCGCTAAACGGACTCAGTGTGCGAAGTGTTCGGCGCGGTAATGCCCGCCCGGCTTGAGCTTGTCCAGTGACGCCAGCGCGGTGCGGGCGTCGTCGTGCAGCGCCCGGGCCAGGTCGGCGGACAACCCCTCTCGCACAACGATGCGCAGCACCGACACGTTCGTCGCGTTGTCGGGCATCGTGTAGGCCGGCACCTGCCAGCCGTATCCGCGCAGCTCGTGCGAGACGTCGAACTCGGTGTAGCCGCGGTCCTTGGCGAGCCGGAAGCTGACCACCGGGATCGCCGAGCCGTCGGAGATCAGCTCGCAGTGATCCCCGACGCGCAACTGCTCGCCCAGCCAGCGCGCGGTCGACGACAGCGATTGCATGACCTGGATGTAGCCCTCGCGGCCCAGCCGCAGGAAGTTGTAGTACTGGCCGATTACCTGGTTGCCGGGCCGGGAGAAGTTCAGCGTGAAGGTCGGCATGTCACCGCCCAGGTAGTTGACGTGAAAGACCAGGTCCTCGGGCAGGTACTCCTTGCTTCGCCACACCACGAAGCCGATGCCCGGGTAGGTCAGGCCGTATTTGTGGCCGCTGACGTTGATCGACACCACCCGGGGCAGCCGGAAATCCCACTTCAGCTCGGGGTGCAGGAAGGGCACCACGAATCCCCCGCTGGCGGCGTCGACGTGCACCGGGACGTCCACACCGCCGCCGGATGCCAGTTTGTCCAGCGCCGCGCAGATCTCGGCGATGGGCTCAAGCTCACCGGTGTAGGTGGTGCCCAGTATCGCCACCACGCCGATGGTGTCCTCGTCGACGGCGTCGAGGACCTGCTCGGGGGTGATGACGTAGCGGCCCTCCTCCATCGGCAGATAGCGCGGTTCGACGTCGAAGTAGCGGCAGAACTTCTCCCACACCACCTGGACGTTGGAGCCCATCACCAGATTCGGGGTGCGGCCCTTCCAGTCTTTGCCGACCTTTTCCCGCCAGCGCCATTTCATGGCCAGCCCGCCGAGCATGACCGCCTCGCTGGAGCCGATGGTCGACACCCCGACGGCGCTGGCCGGATCGTCGTCGCGCAGGTCCTCGGCGTGAAAGAGGTCGGCCACCATGCAGACGCAGCGCTGCTCGATGGCCGCGGTCGCCGGATATTCGTCTTTGTCGATCATGTTCTTGTCGAGTGTCTCGCCCATCAGCTTTCCGGCCTCGGGGTCCATCCAGGTGGTGACGAAGGTGGCCAGATTCAGCCGGGAGCTGCCGTCGAGCATCAGCTCGTCGTGGATGAAGCGGTAGGCGGCCTCCGGATCCATCGACTCCTCGGGCAGCCGCAGCGCCGGCACCGGGGTGGTGAACAGCCGACCGGTGTAGGCGGGGGCGATGGAGTGCGCGGGCACGGACGGATGGCTGAGGGTCACGTGGATCCTTTCGTTGGACGGTATTCGTTGGACGGTATTGGGCTACAGGGCGGCCAGAGCGGCGCGGATGTGCCGCAGGATGCGTGACGCCGAGGTGGGCGCCTCACCGGGTCCCGGGTCGGCGGCCGACAGTGCCGCCGCGTGCGCGTGCACGAAGGCCGCGGCGGCGGCCGCCTCGGCCGGGGGCAGGCCGGCCGCCAGCAGCGCGCCGATCATCCCGGACAGCACGTCGCCGGAGCCGGCGGTGGCCGCCCAGGACTGCCCGGCCGGGTTGAGGTAGACCGGGCCGCCCGGGTCGGCGATGACCGTGACGTTGCCCTTGAGCAGGACCGTGGCGCCCAACGCGTCCGCCAGCTTGCGGCACGCACCCACCCGGTCATCACCGGGCGGGTTACCCGCTAAGCGGGTGAATTCACCGGCGTGCGGGGTCAGCACCGTCGGCGCGGTGCGGTTGGCCACCAGCTCGGGATGGGCTGCCAGAATGGTCAGCCCGTCGGCGTCCACGATCACCGGCAGGTCGGTTTCCAGCGCGAACCACAGCGCCGCGGCCCCAACGTCGTCGGTGCCCAATCCCGGCCCGACGACCCAGGACTGCACGCGGCCGGCCGACACGGGGGTGGGCGAGGCGATCACCTCGGGCCAGACCGCGAGCACCTCGCGGTGCGCGCTGCCGGCGTAGCGGACCATGCCCGAGGTCGCCGCGACGGCGGCGCCGGTGCACAGCACGGCCGCGCCCGGATACGTCGACGAGCCGGCCATCACGCCTGTGACGCCCTGCGTGTACTTGTCGTCGTGGGGCCCGGGGACCGGCCAGCGGGCGGCCACGTCGGCGGCTTCGAACCCCAGCGCTGCGACGTTCGGTGGACCGGGCAGGCTCAGCCCGATGTCGATCAGCTTCACCCGCCCGCAGTCGCCGAGCGCGTGCACGGGTTTGAGGCCGCCGAAGGTGACGGTCAACGTGGCGTGCACCGCGGGGCCCGTGATCGCCCCGGTCGCCGCGTCGATGCCGCTGGGGATGTCGACGGCGATCACCGGGATTCCCGCGTCGTCGACGGCGGCGAACACCTCGGCCGCCGCGGGCCGCAGCGCCCCGGAGCCGGAGATGCCCACCACGCCGTCAATGACGAGATCGGTTGTCGGCGAAACACTTTCGACGACACGACCGCCGGCCCGCCGAAACGCCGCCAGCCCCTTGCGGTGGGTGCGCTCCGGGTTGAGCAGGATCGCGTCGGCGGCCGCGCCGCGACGACGCAGGAAGGTGGCCGCCCACAGCGCGTCACCGCCGTTGTCCCCGGAGCCGACGACCGCGCACACACGTCGCCCGGCTACCCCGCCGGTGCGGGCGGCTAACTCAGCGATGATCTCGGTGGCCAGCCCGTAGGCCGCGCGCCGCATCAGCGCACCGTCGGGCAGGCTGGCCAGCAGTGGCGCCTCGGCCTGGCGGATCGCGTCTACGGAGTAGTAATGCCGCATCAGAGTCAGATTACGTGGCAGCGTCGCGGTGTACGGCCGCGCTCGGATCGCCGGCGTCCAAAGCAGCCGGCGCCGTTACGGAGTGGTTTGGCGCCCAAGATCTTTCGGTAGCGGCCGGTGCCGGCATCAGGTCGGGGTATCCGGCGGCACGTTGCGGCGCGCCATGGCCCGCAGGCGCGCGGGACTCACCGGGCTGCTGCGTTTGGAGCGCGTGCGAGTCATCGGGTAGAAGCACAAGCCGATCAGGATCGAGGTGAAGTGCCCGATCGCGGTGAAGTTCAGCTCGCTGCCCATCGTGATCAACGGGAAACCGAAGATGAGGAACAACACCCCGAGATATCCCCAGCGCCACGGGCGGGCGATGTGGTAGCTCAGCACGGCCATCACGCCGACGAGGAAATAGCTGACCCCGATGTCGCGGGCGTACACGAGCCGCTGCGAGGCGTCGTGTTCCTCGATCGCGAAGTAGAGGATGCCTTCGCTGATGTAGGTGGCGAGGATGTGCGAGCTCAATCCCACACTGAGCCAGCGCAGCTGGCCGAGCCAGTGTTCGGCCGGCGCGAGAAACAGGGTGAACAGAAGCAGGTAGGGCTCGAAGTTTTTGCCGTCGATCCACAGCAGGCTGGAGAACAGGACGTGGAGCGGGTCCCTGCCCAACTCGTGAATGTTGGTGGAGCGGTGCAGCAGTACCGAGTGCAGCTCCCGGCCGGTGAGATGGGTCTGGATGAACGTCGTGATCATCAGCACCAACAGCCAGCCGTAGGTCAGCGGTGCGCTGATGACGAAATGCCAGACCACCAGCGTCATGCTGCGCACTCGACTGCGAACCGAGGGACCCGCCACGACATCAACCTTCGCACGCGCGGCGGGGCACGGGACAACTTCGGCGGCAAACACGCCGCCGGCGATCGGCTACTTCGCCGACGCGGGCGTGGGTTCTGCCGCGGGGGCTGGTTCCGGTGCGGGCTCGGGTTCCGCCGGTGCGCGCGCGGGCACCGGCTTCAAATGCCGCCACCAGCAGCCGATGTAGAGAATCATCGAGACCGCCAGCGCGACCAGCACCCAGATGACGACGGTGATATCGACCCAGCTGCCGAATGGTGGGGAGCCGGGCAGCGCGTTGCGCAGTGGCACCACCGCGAAAAGCATGGCCGCGTACCACGTCGTCATCGGCGGCTGAAACGGGCGCCGGTCGCGCGCCGTCTGAATCGCAACCACCAGAGCCAGACTGGCGATCGTGATGAGCACGCCGAGGATGACGATCGCGAACGCCGCGGTGCTGAGCGAGCGATGCACGTTCAGCCGGTAGGGACCGTCCGCCTGGGTTCTGGTGGCGGACAGCCGCCACCCCGACAGGTGATCGATGAAGGTGACCGGCACGTGGTCGGGCGCCCGGTCGGTGTCAGGGCCGTAGAAGATTTCGACTTCGATCGGCCCCGAGCGGTATTGATCGAAGGGCCACCGCTCGATCTGGCCGGCGATGGTCAGCGGGACGGCCATCAGGCCGGGCAGCATCCCCTTGGTCCAGGTGTGCCGGGCCGGCATCGCGGAGGACCTGACGCGCAGGCTGAGATCGTCCTTGAGGTGGTGGGTTTTCGGGTCCAGCAACGCCGATCCGGGATTGAACGCCAGGTTGACGGCGAGCACGCTGTTGTTGGACTGGATGTCTTCGACGTTGATCGTCGCCGACGGCTTGTCGCCGTCGACGGTCGGGGCGGTCGCGTCCAGACGCTGGCCGTTACCGCTTTGCGCGTACATCCCGACCGCCGCCACGTATGCCGTGAGGATGAGGACGATAAGGCCTACGACGCCGTACTTCGTGCCGGCCGATCGCATACTTCCTCCCGTACGGACTTAGCCCAACCCACCTGCCGCAAATGCTGTCCCAGGGCAATGTAATGGATCGGCCGCGTGTCCGCGGGGTATCCGGACGAAGCGGCGCAAGCTGTTCCCCGCCTATTCGACGGTGACGGACTTGGCCAGGTTTCGCGGCTTGTCGACGTCGTAGCCGCGGGCCTGCGCCACCGACGCCGCGAACACCTGAAGCGGGATGGTCGACAGCAGCGGCTGCAGAAGTGTTGACACAGAGGGAATTTCGATCAGGTGGTCGGCGTAGGGCCGCACGGTGTCGTCGCCTTCCTCGGCGATGACGATAGTGATCGCGCCGCGGGCCTGGATCTCGCGGATGTTGGACAACAACTTGGCGTGCAGCACGGCCGACCCTTTGGGCGACGGCATGATGACGATGACCGGCAGGTCGTCTTCGATCAGCGCGATGGGGCCGTGCTTGAGCTCGCCGGCGGCGAATCCCTCGGCGTGCATGTACGCCAATTCCTTCAGCTTCAGCGCGCCTTCCAGCGCCACCGGGTATCCGACGTGGCGGCCCAGGAACAGCACCGTCGGCGACTGGGCGAATTGATATGCCAGCGCGGCCACCGGCTCGATCGTCGCGATGACCCGCGCGACTAGGTCCGGCATCGCTTCCAGCTCGTGGTATTCACGCCAGACCTCGTCGGGGTACTTGGTGCCACGGGCCTGCGCCAGCGCCAGCCCGACCAGATAGTTGGCGGTGATCTGCGCCAGGAACGTCTTGGTCGAGGCCACCCCGATCTCCGGGCCGGCGCGGGTGTACAGCACCGCATCGCACTCGCGCGGAATCTGCGAGCCGTTGGTGTTGCAGATCGCCAGGACCTTGGCCTTCTGCTCCTTGGCGTGCCGTACCGCTTCGAGGGTGTCCGCGGTCTCGCCGGACTGCGAGATGGCGACCACCAGGGTGCTGCGGTCCAGAACCGGGTCGCGGTACCGGAATTCGCTGGCCAGCTCGACCTCGACCGGCAGCCGCGTCCAGTGCTCGATCGCGTACTTCGCCAGCAGGCCGGAGTGATACGCGGTGCCGCAGGCCACCACGAACACCTTGTCGATCTCGCGGAGTTCCTGATCGGACAGCCGTTGTTCGTCGAGGACGATCCGGCCGTCGACGAAGTGCCCCAGCAGGGTGTCGGCGACGGCCGCGGGCTGCTCGGCGATCTCCTTGAGCATGAAGTACTCGTAGCCGCCCTTTTCGGCGGCGGCCAGGTCCCAATCGATGTGGAACTCGCGGTATGCCCCGGGCCCCAGGTCCTCGTTGCCGTCGAAGTCGGTGATCCGGTAGCTGTTCGCGGTGATCACCACGGCCTGGTCCTGGCCGAGTTCGATGGCGTTGCGAGTGTGCGGGATGAACGCCGCCACGTCGGAGCCGACGAACATCTCGCCGTCGCCGATGCCGATCACCAGCGGGGTGGAGCGGCGGGCGGCGACGATGGTGCCGGGGTCGTCGGCGTTGGCGAACACCAGAGTGAAATGGCCGTCCAGGCGGCGCAGCACCGCAAGCACCGACGCGGCGAAATCGCCTGCCGTGGGACCGTGCCGGTATGCCCGCGACACCAGATGCACCGCCACCTCGGTGTCGGTGTCGCTGGCGAACTCCACGCCCTCTGCCTCCAGCTCGTGGCGCAAGTTGGCGTAGTTCTCGATGATGCCGTTGTGGACCACGGCGATCTTGCCGGCGGCGTCGCGGTGCGGGTGGGCGTTGCGGTCGGTGGGCCGTCCGTGGGTGGCCCACCGGGTGTGGCCCAGGCCGGTGGTCCCGGTCAGCGACGACGCCGGCATCTCGGCGACCGCCTCTTCCAGGTTGGCCAGCCGGCCGGCGCGACGGCTGACCGTCAGGGTGCCTGCCGAGGGGCCACTGCCGTCGACCAAGGCGACGCCCGACGAGTCGTAGCCCCGGTACTCCATCCGGCGCAGCGCGGCCATGACGACCTCACAGGCGGGCTGCTGCCCGACGTAGCCGACGATTCCGCACATTCTGAACAGGGTAGTGCAGGTGGAGCACCGACCCCGCACTCCGCGGTTGGGGTTAGGCCGCCCACCTGCGTAAAGGCCCGCTGTGACCTACCCCGTACCGCCAGTTCTCCGTCCGGCTCGTCGAGCCCGCCGCCGTCGGGCTGGTATCGCGACCCCGGCGGACGCCCCGGACCCATCGGTCATTCACTCAATCGTCATGAACGGTGGAATTGTTTTCACCTGATGTATTTGCGACGTTTTCGTGTCGCAACAACAACGACAGGACACGCCGCTTTAACATTCGAAATATCAGCAAATACTGGAAACGACCGGATCCAGCGAAAGGACGAGCTGCTTGAAGCCCGCCCGATCACGATTACGCAGCGTGTCAGCGTCGAAACCGTGGTCAAAGATTTGCAGCCCGGCTTTTATTAGGCATAGGCCAGATATTCTGGCTACCTGGGGCCACGCTTTTAGCCGAGCAATGATTGCAATCGTCAGTGGTTGTTAACCGGGAATTGTGCAACGGGTCGTATTGAGATGCGTAACTTTTCGGACCGCCCGCCGGGCGCCATGAGGAGGCAATCATGACCGCAGTTCGCTACGACGATGTGGTGCCCGCCCCCATGGCGCCGGCCCCCCAGACCCCCAAGCTCCGGCCGCAGGCGCCGGCCGGCTCCGGAAACCCTCTGATGGACATGACCACCCAGCTGCTGTCCATCCCGCTGCACCAGCTGTACGCGGCGCTGTGGCGGATGGGTGTCATCGAGGTCAGCGGCTAGAAAGGGCCCGCGCACCCACCGGCAAGCCGGCCGGCGTTCCTTCTCCCCCGGCGTCCGATTGGCGATGCGCTAACGTCAACGCGTGGCCCGCATCCGCAAGCTCGTCGCAGCTCTCAGCCGCCGTGGTCCGCATCGAGTTTTGCGTGGTGACCTGGCCTTTGCCGGCCTACCGGGCGTGGTGTACACCCCCGAGGAGGGGCTGAACCTGCCCGGCGTGGCGTTCGGCCACGACTGGCTCGCCGGCGCGGCCCGCTATTCGAGCCTGCTCGAGCATCTGGCGTCGTGGGGCATCGTGGCCGGCGCTCCCGATACCCAGCGCGGCGTGGCCCCGTCGGTGCTGAACCTCGCCTTCGACCTCGGCACCGCCCTGGACATCGTGTCGGGCGTGCGGCTGGGCCCCGGCAAGATCAGCGTGCATCCGGCCAAGCTCGGCGTGGCCGGCCATGGCTTCGGCGGCTCGGCGGCGGTGTTCGCCGCGGCGGGGATGCCGGCCAAGCCCGCGGCGGTGGCGGCGATCTTCCCCAGCGTGACCAGCCCGCCTGCCCAGCAGCCGGCCGCGACGCTGAAGGTCCCCGGGGTGATCTTCACCGCGCCGGGCGATCCGAAAAGCCTGAACTCCAACGCGTCGGCGCTCGCCGAGGTGTGGGACGCGGCGACGCTGCGCATCGTCAGCAAGGCCGAATCCGGCGGGCTGGTCGAGGGCCGGCGGCTGACCAAGGTGCTGGGTCTGGCCGGACCGCACCGGCGCACCCAGCGGTCGGTTCGGGCGCTGCTGACCGGCTACCTGCTCTACACCCTGGGCGGCGACAAGAAGTATCGCGACTTCGCCGACCCGGAGGTGCACCTGCCGGGCACGGACGCGATCGACCCCGAGGCCGAGGGGATTCCGCTGGAAGACAAGATCGTCGCCCTGCTGAAGTGAGACGCTAAGGCCGACCGCGCGCGCGTGGTAAGTGTCATGGATGCGAATCGGGATCGCTCTGAATTATTCGGGTGGCTTTCACGAGGCCGTGGACCACGTGGTCGAACTCGAGAAGTCCGGCATCGAGGTCGTGGTGGTGGCCGAGGCGTATGCCTTCGACGCCATCAGCCAGCTGGGCTATCTGGCCGCCAAGACGAACACCGTTGAGTTGGCGTCCGGCGTGCTGCCCATCTACATCCGCACGCCGTCGCTGCTGGCGATGACCGCCGCGGGGCTGGATTACGTGTCCGACGGGCGATTCCGGTTGGGCATCGGCACCTCGGGACCGCAGGTGATCGAGGGGTTCCACGGCGTCCCGTTCGACGCCCCGATCGGCCGCACCCGCGAGATCGTGGAGATCTGCCGCAAGGTGTGGCGCCGTGAACGCGTGCAATACGACGGCAAGCACTACCAGCTGCCGTTGCCCGCGGATCGCGGAACTGGCTTGGGCAAGTCGCTGCAGCTCATCAATCACCCTGTGCGCGAACGTATTCCGGTCAGCATCGCCGCGCTGGGCCCCAAGAACGTGGAGCTCACGGCCGAGATCGCCGAGGGCTGGCAGCCCGTCTTCTACCTGCCGGACAAGGCCGACTCGATCTGGGGCGAGGCGCTGGCGGCCGGAGCCGCCAAGCGTGATCCCGCGCTGGGGCCGCTGGACGTGATGGTGCACGCGTCGCTAGCCATCGGGGAGAACCTCGACGAGCGGCTGGCGTGGGTCAAGCCACAGCTGGGCCTCTACATCGGCGGAATGGGCGCCAAAGGCCGCAATTTCTACCACAATCTGGCGACGCGATACGGGTTCGGCGAGGTCGCCGACCGCATCCAGGAGCTGTACCTGTCCGGCCGTAAGCAGGAGGCCATCGACGCGGTGCCCGACGAGCTGGTGCGCGGCATGTCGCTGATCGGCCCGCCCGGCTACGTCGCCGAACGCATGTCCGCCTTCGCCGAGGCCGGTGTGACCACGCTGTTACTGAACCCGTTGTCGACCGACCGCGCCGAATCCGTGCGCTTTGTCGAGGAAGCCCTGAAGCGCAAGCCTGCCTGAGCGGTCACTGCCCCGCCTGCGGAAGCTGGTCCGCGGCAATCTCGCACGGCGTTTTCTCCTGGTCGGCCGCGGGTGCCGGTTCGGCGACGGGAGCCGCGGGAGGTGCGTCCGGTGCCGGTGTGTCGGGCGGCGGGGTTTCGACCGGTTGGATCGCGTCGCCGGGCTCGGGCTGAGGTTCGCCCACGGGTTGGACCTGGTCGGCTTCGGCGGGACCGTCTGGATCGTCGGCGGTCTTGTCGGCGGCCGTGTCCTCGGAATCTTCTGCTTGGAACGGCTTTTCGTCGACGGTGTCCGGGTCGCCGTTCAACACGTCCGCGCCGTCCACCCCATCACCCGCCGATCCGATCAGCCCGCCCATCGCGTCGACGATCCGACCGGCCAGCCCGAGAAGCCCACCGCCACCGCCGAGTCCACCACCTAGACCGCCACCGCCGAGACCGCCGAGGTCGCCAGCGCCGAGACCGCCGAGCCCGCCACCCACATCGCCCGCGGGCATGCCCAGCGCGTCGCCGAGCCCGGCTCCCCAGTCCGTGGGAGGCGCGACACTGACCGGCGGCGGCGCGGGAGCGAGCGAATGCGGCGCGGCACCAACCGGACTGGGCGCAGCGGCCGTCAAAGTCGGCGCGGGATCCGCCGCCGCGACGGGCGCCGCGGATACTGGCGGGGCCAGCTGCACCGGCGCAACGCCGGTCCCGAGATCGCCGGGAAACTCGAAGCGCGCCGTCGGGACGGCGGTCATCTTGTCGATGACCATGGCGTAGGACGTCTCGACCCCGTTTGAGGCGGACCGCATCGCCGTCAACCAGTCATCGCGAATGTCGTTGTCCACGTACGGCATTACCTGCTCGCCCACCACATCGGCCGCGCCGTCCCGGTCGCCCGCCGTGACCGCGGCGGCGGCCGTCAGCCACGCCGGCCGCTGAGCGCGCACGCGGTCATCGATGGCGATGGCGGTCGCCACCTCCGAATCGACCAGATACCACAGGTTGTCGCGCAGCGACTCGCACCGCTGAGCCGCCGCGCGCAGTTCGGTGGCGACGGCGTCCGCGGTGTCGCAGTGCCGTTGCAACAGCTGCACCGCGGTGTCCCCGCCCGGGCCCGTCCACGCCGCGGCCAGCTCGGCCACCTGGGCGCGCTGCATCCGCAGCGCCTCGGCGACCACCACACCCGCCGCCCGCAGCTCAGCACAATCGCGGTCCAGCGCACGCAGGTCCAGGCCATCCTCTCCCGCATACCATTCGCGAACCTGTACGAGATGCGTTGTCAGGTCGGGGTTTTGGTAGCCCAGCGCATGACAGGCCTGCACGTAGGTCTGGGTGTGCTCGACGGCCGCGCGGCCCTCGGCGAGGCGCCCGGCCACATCCAATCGGTCGGCCATGGGCTAGGCGATCCGCGCCGCGGCATACAGTTCGGCGTCGGCGTAGCGCTCGGCGCTGGACCGCAGCGCGGCGGCGATCTCGGCCGACGCGCGCGACCACTGCGACACCTGCGCCACCAGCCGCTCCAACTCGACGCGCAGCGCGTCCCCGCGCGCGGCGTGCTCCCGGCCCGCGTTGGCGCCACCGAAAGCCAGCCTGGACAGGTGGTCGCTGACCGCGCGGTCGATGAATTCAGCCGCCATCGCGAATTGGTTAGCGACCCGCTGCGCCGCCGGCACGTCGATCTGCGTGCGCGCGATGGCTAGCGGGCATGTTCCCCCAACGAATTTCATGCCTTATCCGACGCCCGCGGGCGCGGTGGGGTTCCGGGGAGATCAGAGGGCGTCGCTGACCGCTTCGGCGACGCGGGTGGCGACCCGCTGAGCTATCTCTTTTTCGGGCGCTTCCACCATGACGCGGATCATCGGCTCGGTTCCCGAGGGGCGCAACAGGATTCGTCCGGTATCGCCCAGTTCCGCCTCGGCCTGCCCGAGGGCGGTCTGCACCGCGGGCGCCGCGGCTGCGATGTCCTTATCGGCCACGGTGACGTTGATCAGCACCTGCGGCAGCGTCTGCATCGCCGAGGCCAGCGCGGCCAGCGACGAGCCGGTCTGGACCATGCGGGTCATCAGCCGCAGGCCGGTGACGATGCCGTCGCCGGTGGAACCCAGCGCGGGCATCACGATGTGCCCGGACTGCTCGCCGCCCAGGCTGAAGTCGCCGGCCCGCAGCTCCTCCACCACGTAGCGGTCGCCAACACCGGTGGTGCGCACCGTGATTCCGGCCGAGCGCATGGCCAGGTGCAGCCCCAGGTTGCTCATCACGGTGGCGACCAGCGTCTTGGACGCCAGCTCGTCGGCCTCGTGCATCGCCAGGGCGAGCACCACCATGATGTGGTCGCCGTCGACCAGGTTGCCGTCAGCGTCGATCGCCAGGCAGCGGTCGGCGTCCCCGTCGTGGGCCAGGCCCAGGTCAGCGCGGTGCGCGACGACGGCCGCGCGCAGCGAGTCCAGGTGAGTGGAGCCGCAGTTGTCGTTGATGTTGAGCCCGTTGGGGTCGGCGTTGATCGCGATCACCCGGGCACCGGCGGCGCGGTAGGCGCGCGGGGCCACCGCGGAGGCCGCGCCGTGGGCGCAGTCCACCACCACGGTCAGTCCGTCGAGGCGCAGCGTGCTGGCCTTGCTGAGGTGGCGCAGGTAGCGGTCGGCCGAGTCCTCGGCGTCGATGACCCGGCCGATCCCCGCGCCGACCGGACGCAACCCGGGATCGACCTCCAGCAACGCCTCGATCTGGTCCTCGGTGACGTCATCGAGCTTGCGGCCGCCGGGGCCGAAGATCTTGATGCCGTTGTCGGGCATCGGGTTGTGCGACGCCGAGATCATCACCCCGAAGTCGGCGTCGTAGGCACCGGTCAGGTAGGCCACCGCGGGGGTGGGCAGCACCCCGACGCGCAGCGCGTCGACGCCCTGACTGGTCAGCCCGGCGATCACCGCCGCCTCGAGCATTTCGCCGCTGGCCCGCGGATCGCGGCCGATCACGGCTACCCGCCGGCCCGGTGCCGGAGCGCTCGCCAGGTGCCGCGCCGCCGCGGAGCCCAGCGCCAGTGCCAGCTCGGCGGTCAGCTCGCGATTGGCGACCCCACGGACACCGTCGGTGCCGAATAGTCGACCCATGCGACCAAACCTCTCACAGTTGTCGGGCTTGCACCTAACGTGCCCGTTCCTTTGTGGACGAAACGGGCCGCGTCTGGGCGCAGACACGCCGCAACCGGCCACAACTTGTGCATGACGATGCCAAGTTGTGGCCAGTTAGCGACGGCTGATCAGCGCTTGCTGTACTGAGGCGCCTTACGGGCCTTCTTCAGGCCGTACTTCTTGCGCTCGGTGGCACGCGGGTCACGGGTGAGGAAGCCGGCCTTCTTCAGCGGGGGCCGGTCCTCGGGCTGGGCCAGGATCAGCGCCCGGGCGATGCCCAGACGCAGCGCGCCGGCCTGCCCCGACGGGCCGCCGCCGTGCAGCAGCGCGTAGATGTCGAAGGCGTCCACCCGGTCGACGGTGACCAGCGGCGCCTTGATGAGCTGCTGGTGCACCTTGTTGGGGAAGTAGCCCTCCAGGGTGCGGCCGTTCAGGTTGAACTTGCCCGTGCCGGGCACCAGGCGCACCCGCACCACGGCCTCCTTGCGGCGGCCGACGGTCTGGATGGGCCGGTCGAACACGAAGGACTCGGCGGGCGCGGGGGCTTCCGCGGTCTCAGAGGCCTCGACCGGGGCTTCGGTCACCTCGGCGACGACCTCGACGGTCTCTGCGACTTCTGGGGTGTCCGGGTTCTCCGGGTTTTCGGGGTTTTCCAAGGCCTCGGGCGTTTCGGTCACTGGGCCACCTGCTTGATCTCGTACGGAACGGGCTGTTGTGCGGCGTGGGGATGCGTCGGGCCGGCGTAGACGTGCAGCTTGCGCGCGATCTGCCGGGCCAGCTTGTTCTTGGGCAGCATGCCGACGATCGCGTCCTCCACGACGCGGTCGGGGTGCTTGTCCATCAGCTCGCGGATGGTTCGGCTGCTCAGACCGCCGGGATACCCCGAGTGGCGGTAAGCCAGCTTCTTGTCCAACTTCTGGCCGCTGAAGGCGACCTTGTCGGCGTTGATGACGATGACGAAGTCACCGCCGTCGACATTGGGGGTGAACGTCGGCTTGTGCTTGCCGCGCAACAGGGTGGCTGCCGCGACGGCAAGGCGGCCAAGCACCACGTCCGTGGCGTCGATGACGTGCCACGACCTCGTGGTGTCACCCGCCTTTGGCGTGTACGTAGGCACAGCGCTTACCTTCTTCTTCTCGAGGGTGGATCCCGGTATGACCCGGGGGTCGGTCAGGCGCTCGCGGCGAGGGCTTGGTCTCGGCGACCGACATTGACCCGAGGCCCCGGCGTACCGCACGCCAACGGAGCAGCTTACCGACCGCCATCCCCGCAGGTCAAAATGACTGTGTGGTCCCGACGGCTCTCCCCCGCCAGGACCACACAGTCTCACGGCGCGGGCTAGGACCGCGCGGTGGTCTATGCCCGCTACCGCGCCCAGATGCCGGCAGCCCGGCGGTCGGCGTTGGCCACCTCTTCGGCACCGTCGCGCACGGCATTTCCCAGCTCGGCAAGTATCTCGTTGAGGGCGGTCGCCGACTGATGCCATTTCAGCTGCTCAGCCTGGTAGGCGGCGGCCGCCTCACTGGACCAGAGCTGCCGCAGCGGCGCGATTTGCGAGCTCAGCTCGTCGAGCGCGGCGTTGAAGCGGGCCGACGTGGAGTGGATCTCCTGGCGCACCGAGTGTTCGATCTCGCCGAAGTTATAGGAAAGCACGGGGTCCACGGGGATCCTCTCTCGTCACAGGTTTCCGCCGGCGGCGGCGATGTGGTGTGCATGGTTCTCGCCGGCCTCCTGCAGGGTGGCCGCGTTGTGCCGAATGGTGTCCGCGACGGTGTTGAGGGCGTGATAGAGCCGCAGTGACTCGGCGTTCCAGCGGTCCATCACGTCTTTGAAGCGGGCCGCCGCGAGCCCACCCCAGGCCGAGGGCGGCACGCCGTTCATGCGACCGACGAATGCCTGCAGCATCGCCCTGATTTCCTCGTTGCGGGCGTCGGTGGTACCCGCCACCGACCGCATCAGGTCGAGGTCGGTGCTCAGCGAGTTCGAAGCAGCCATACCAACTACGACCCCGGGGCGAGTCCTTCGGTTCCACCGAATTTCATCCGATCGCGTGGGCGGACCGCACCGCCTGCTCGCAGGCGCCGTGGACGGCGCTTTCGTCGCCGGCCCGGCTCTGGCAACCGATGCTGATCCGAACGGGACCGTCCAGCAGCACCGTCCAGCGCACGTGATGCCCCGGACGCACTTCGCGATAAGTCACCGCCGGTCGGCCGGCGCTGGTTGCGGACGGGTTGAAGTCGACAAACACCCCGGGGGCCTCGGCATCGATCGCGCGCTTCAACCGCTCGGCGGTGCCGCTCAGGGTCTCGCCGGCGACCGGCGACTGGGTGATGTGCAGGGCCAGGTCGGGATCCGTCGGCGAGGTGACCTGCACCCGGGCCGAGCCCGGTCCGCCGACCACCCGCTGCGACGACCACGTCGCCGGCACCGACAGCGCCACCCGGCCTTCCACCAGAAACGTTGTGGGCGCGGTCTCCACCGGTGTGCGCGCCACCTCACCGGGTCGGCCCATCGTCACCGCGGTCGGCGCCGCGGCGGCGACCACGATGGCGGCCGCCCCCACCCCGCTTAGCACCCGGCCGCGCGCTCGGCCGGCACGGGCAGGCGCGGTGGCGGCCGTTCCCGACCGCCGGGCGGTTGCCGGGTAGGCCGACCGCGCGACGCGCGCCAGCCGAATGTCGTTGATTTCAAAGACTTCTGGGGTGTCCCGGTCGGCGCTGCGCACCGCGTCGGCAATGAGCCGTGCCAGCGCCGACGCACCAACGACACCGCTCGGCGTATCGATCAACACGGCTTCGGGCGCCGTCGCCGCAACGATGTCCGCAACGTCGCGGGCGACGCAAAGCGGCTCGGCCGTGCGCGGTATCGCCGTGACCTCGCCCGCGGTGATCGCCACCAGACGCTCCGCGATTTCGACCACTGCCGTCGCGTCCGGTGCGGCGCGGGACGCCCGCATCAGCAACGACGATCGCGCGTGCGTTTGGCCGGCCACGGCCGCCGCGGCCGCGCACACCACGCCCATGCGCGCCGCCGACCACCACGACGGGTGCACGACGATCGTTCCGTCGCAGTGGCCGCGACTTGCCGAACGCAACGCGGCTTCCCACAGTGCATCGACGGCCACCGGCCGCTCCCCTACCAGCGCCACCCGGTCGTCAAGCGCATCCAGCGCCGCCCGAACCATCTCGGCCGTCTCGTCGTCCGCGACGATGCTTGTGGCGCAACATAACCGCCGGATCGTGCTGGGCCCGGCTTCCACGATTGCGGGATGTTCGCTCACGGCGCGCTCCAGGCAACCTGGACAAGTTCGTCGGCACCGGTCCGCGTGGTCAGGATGCCGCGGCCCGGCGGCAATCGCGGCGGCGCAGTGGAACCGAACGATGCGCGCTCAGCCGGGCATCCGCTCATCATCAGAGACGCGGAACCGAGATCGCGCAAACTCGCCAACAGCGGCTCGAACATCGCCCGCTCGAGCCCACCGCTGCGGCGCGCGATGACCAGGTGCAATCCCAGATCCGCCGCGTACGGTAAGAATTCGACGATCGGCGCCAGCACATTGCCCGCCGGGCCGGTGACAAGGTCGTAGTCATCGACGACGACGTAGAGGTCCGGTCCGGACCACCAGGAGCCACTGCGCAACTGGGCCTGGCTCGCATCGGGCGGCGGCATCCGCGCCTGCAGAGACCCGAGCAGGTCGGGCAGCAACACCGACAGGGCGGCGGGCGATATAGCGTAACCGCCGAGATGTTCCGACTCGACGACACCGAGCAGCGCGCGCCGAAAGTCGACGATCGACAGCCGGGCTTGCGCGGGCGCCTTCGTTCGGACGATCTCCCGGCACAAGGTCCGCAGCGTCGCGGTCTTCCCGCACTCGTTGTCACCGAGGACGAGAAGATGCGAATCACGCTCGAAATCTATTGTAATTGGCTGTAGTTCGCGCTCCCCCAAGCCGAGCAGTATCCGCCTGTCCAACCCGGCGCCCGACCGGCGTACCACGGTCTCGCGGTCGACATACGTGGGCAGCAGCGGTATCGGCGGAGCGACCGACGCACCGGCGGGCACCTCGGCGACGGGCAAGGCGATCACCATGTGCAGGCCCTCGTGGGAAAGACCACGGCCCGGACTGTCACGAGGCACATGCTGCGCGGTCTTTCGGTCGATTCCGGAGTCCGCGGGATCGCCCAGCCGTAACTCGATGCGGGTGCCGATCTGGTCCCTCAGTGAGGGCCGTACCTCGGCCCACCGCGACGCCGACAACGCCACATGCACGCCGTACGAAAGGCCTTGAGCCGCAAGCATGCTTATCGGCTCCTCCAGCGTGCCGAATTCTTGGCGCACGCTTGCCCAGCCGTCGATGACAAGGAACACGTCCCCGAACGGATCACCGGCTGCGCCGAGGGCCCTGCGCCGCTGACGGTATTGGGCGATCGACGCGATGCCATGCTCTCGGAACAGTGCTTCACGGCGCCGAACGACCGACTCGCATTCGGCGACTATCCGGCCGACGAGAAGCGGCTCCGCTCGCCCGGCGACCGCACCCACATGCGGCAGCGTGCGCAACGCCGACAGCGCCCCACCACCGAAATCCAGGCAGTAGAACTGCACCTGGCCGGGATCATGCGTGGCCGCCAGGGCGGTGACGAGCGTGCGCAACGCCGTCGACTTGCCCGATTGGGGTGCGCCGATGACCGCCAGATTGCCCGCGGCCCCCGACATGTCGACCATCAGCGGCGCTCGGCACTGATCGAGCGGCCGGTCGACGGTACCGATGGGCACGGCCAGGCCCCCCGGCGTGCACGCGACGTCGGCCAGCACGGTGCGCAGCGCCGGCGCCGGCCCGAGCGGGGGCAGCCAGACCCGGTGCGCCGGCGGCCCCTGACCGGACAGCCGGTCCAGGACAGCGCTCGAGATGGTCCGTTCGGGGGTCCCGCTCTCCCCGGTGGCGCGGCTGACCGCTCCCACGATCCGGGTGCCGAACGACCGGACCGAACCCGCCCCCACCGTGGCCGCGCGGGCCGGCGTGTTCGTCGGCAGCGGCGCCGACACCAGCGCCGCCTGGAAGCGAATCGGTTCACCGCCGCCGATGCGCAAGAAGCCGGCGCCAGGGGTGCTGGGCAGTCGATATGCGTCGAGGCTACCCAGTACGGTTTGGGATTCGTTGGCGGACAGCGTCTTCAGGCACATCCGGTATGACAGGTGGGCTTCCAGTCCGCGTAGCCGTCCCTCATCGAGGCGCTGACTGGCCAGCAGCAGGTGCATACCCAGCGACCGGCCGAGGCGGCCGATCGCGACGAACATGTCGGCGAAATCCGGATGCTGGCTGAGCAGTTCGGAGAACTCGTCGACGATGATGAACAGCGTGGGCAGCGGGGCCCACGCCCTACCCTCGCGCGCCCGCTCGTAAGCCGCGACGCTGACGCAGCCCGCCGTTCGCAACAGCTGCTGGCGACGGTTCATCTCGCCGGCCAGGGCATCGCGCATCCGGGCCACCAGCGGCGCGTCGTCGGCCAGGTTGGTGATCACCGCGGCTACGTGTGGGGCCGGGGCATAGTCAAGAAATGTTGCGCCGCCTTTGAAGTCGACGAGCAGCAGGTTGAGCGTTTCCGGCGAGTTGTGCGCCATCATGCCCAGTGCGATGGTGCGAAGCAGCTCCGACTTGCCCGACCCGGTGGCGCCGATGCACAGCCCGTGTGGGCCCATCCCGTCCTCGGCCGGCTCTTTGATGTCCAGCTCGAGTGGGACATCCTCCATGGTGGTTCCGATCGGCACCCGAAGGCGGTCGCGGTGTCGTTGGCGACGCCACAACGCGGTCGGTTCGAAGCGGTCCAGGGTGGAAAGCCCGGTCAGCTCTGGCCAATTGGGGCCGGTGCTTCCCGGGCGGTCCGTGCGCGCGTGGTATCCGGCGAGCCTGCGCGCGCATATCAGCGCATCGATGGGGCTCATCTGGTCGGGACACCAACCCGGTGTGGTCAGGGCGGGCGTTCGAAGTTTCAGCGGTGCGCCGCCGCCGGTGCCGGCCCCGATGATGGTTGCGCCGACGAACGGATCGACGACCTCGGAGAGATCGTCGACCACGACGACTTCGGGACCTTGCACCGCGGAGAGCGCACCCCTCGCCTGCGCCGCACTCGAGTAGATCATCCGTACCGGACCCACCTCGTCGGCATCTACCGGATGTTGGTTGTGCGGAAGCCATTTGAGCCAATCCCAGTGGCCGCGCTTGTCGTCGTCGACGGCGGCCGCGATCAGCATTTGGTCTGGCGCATGCAGCACGGCGAGTTGGCAGAGAATCGCGCGCACTAACCCGCGTACCTCGCCCGGCTCGCCGTCGATCGTCACGATCGTTCCCGCACGCAGATCGATCGTGACCGGGGCGCGGATCGTCGAATGCGCGTCCAGGAAGCGCTGAAGTGCCATGGCGGTGACCGGATCGCGCAGCTGCTCCGGCGGAAATTGCGGGGCCACCAGGCGGCGCGCGAGCGGCTGGCTTCCCATGCCGACGCGCACGAGGCCGAAGTCGGCGTCGGTTGGCCGCCGCTCCCACATTCGTGGGCCGCCGATCAGGGTCCACAGCACGTCGGGATCGGGGTCCCGGCTGATCGATGACCGGCGTTGTGCCACAGCAATTTCGGACACGGAACGACTAAGGGTGCTGAGATAATCGAGATACCGGTCACGATCTGCATCGAGCCCACCGCCTCGCCGACGAGCACGACCGGTCACCCCCGTCACCACGGTTGAAACCAGCATCATCGCCGGCAGCGCCAGGACCGCGGGGTTGCGGGTCATGCCGGTCCCCGTGGAGAACACCGCCGCCATGGTGCCCATGCACGCCAGCGAGAGCGCAATCGGCAGTAACCGTGGCAGCATGCCCGGCGATGCCGGGGACGGCAGCTCGGGCGGAGCGTCGACAACGATGTCCCCGCCTGGCGCCGCAGGCACCAAAGCATGCGTCATCTCGCACCTCCCGGTCCGGGGACATTAGGTAGCACCGAGACCGGCGACAAGTCACCTGTGCACAGCCGGATGCCGGGCCGTGCAGACCTGGCTATCTTCTTGGTAATTCGACAGAAGGGTTTGCTGTTGCCTGCATCCGATACCGGGCTGCGGCGCGTCGCAGTGTATTGGGGCAGCGCGGCCGTCGACGTCGCCCTGCCCGCGGGAATTCCTGTTGCCGTTCTGCTTCCGTCGGTCGTCGACATCCTCGGGGTTGACCATCCTGACCGCGAGGCCGCGCGCTACCGCTTATCGGCGCCCGGCGCATCCGGGCTGGATCCGTCAATGACGCTGGCGCAGCAGAACATCGGAGATGGCGCCATCCTGGTGCTGAGCCGGCGCAGCGCCCCGCTGGCTGCGCCACGCTACTTCGATGTGGCGGAGGCCGTGTCGACCACACTCGACGCGGCGACCGCGCCGGGCGGCGGCGCTTCACGTGCACGCGCGGTCCGACTCATCGGCGCGGTGGCGGCAATCCTGTTTGCCGGCGTCGGAGCACTGGCGATTCTGCGTAACGCGTTCCGCACCTACGCTGAATCAGACGTCGCCGCGACGGTCACCGCGCTCGTGTCGGCGGGCGCCCTGACCCTCGGGCTGGCAGCCATCGCACACCGCGGCTATCGCGATCCGACCGCCGGGCTGGCTTTGAGCCTGATCGCCACGGCGTTCGCCGCGGTTGCCGGGTTTGTGGCGGTTCCCGGTGCGCCGGGCACCCCCAATGTGTTGCTGGCCGCGGCGGTGGCCGGCGTCACCGCGGTTGTCGCGATGCGCGTATCGGGTTGCGGTGTAGTCACATTGACCGCCGTAGCGGGCTGTGCCACGGTCGTCGCGGTGGCGGGGCTGGTGGGCGTGATCAGCGCGGCGCCGCTGCGCGTCGTTGCTTTGGCGGCTGCGCTGATATCCGTTGGCCTGCTTCCGGTGGCGGCGCGCGCATCGATCGCGCTGGCCGGGTTGTCGCCCCGGCTGGAGGCGCCCGACGCGGCGGAGGTCGAACCGGACGACGCGCGCACACGCTCCCAGGCGGTCCTCGCCGAAAGGTGGCTGACCAGCCTGCTCGCCGGATTGTCGGTATCGGCCACGCTGGGGGCGATCGTCGCCCTGGTTGCCGGCGCACCGCGCCTGTCGTGCACCGCGTTCGGAACGCTCACCGGCGCGCTCCTGCTGCTGCGTTCGCGATGCGCCGACATCAGAAGAATGCTGGTGTTCTCGTTCGGCGGAATCGCCATTGCCGCAACGACATTCGGTGTTGCCGCCGCGCGCACAGCGGTGTCCGGACCCTGGATCGTCACGGTGACGGCACTGGCGGTAGCCGTGGCGACGTACCTCGGCTTCGTCGGCCCCGCGCGACCCGCCTCGCCCGTCCTGCGCCGAGGCGCCGGACTGCTGGAGTGGCTGGCGCTGGCCGCAACGGTTCCGTTGGCCTGCTGGATATGTGGACTCTACGAAGCGGCCCGGGGATTGAACCTCGCATGATGAGTGCATGCGCCGGCCGCCTGTTGGTGGTGTCGGCGCTGACGCTGGCTTCGGCTTTCGGAACGCCGACGGCGCAGGCGTTTTCACCGCCGGACGTCGACGACAAGTGGCTGCCGGAACCCGCCTTGCCGGCGTCCCCGTGGCCAACCGTGCAACGTGAGATTTGCGCGCTGATGACCGTCGATGCGGGACCCGGCCGCAAACAGCCAACGGGCCTGGACGACCTGTCGGCAGTCTGGCAACTCAGTCGCGGCACCGGACAACGGGTCGCGGTCATCGACACCGGGATCTCACGACACCGTCGACTGCCCGACGTGGTGCCCGGCGGCGACTACGTGTCCACTGGCGACGGCACGCAGGATTGCGACGCGCACGGCACGCTGGTGGCCGGAATCATCGCGGCCACACCCGATTCCAAGGCCGACGGTTTCAGCGGGGTCGCACCGGATGCCACGTTGATCAGCATTCGTCAGTCCAGCGCCAAGTTCGCCCCCGCCGGCGACCGGACCCGCGTCGGCGTCGGTGACGTCGACACCCTGGCGAAGGCCGTTCGGACGGCCGCCGACCTGGGAGCCTCGGTGATCAACATTTCGTCGGTTGCGTGCGCACCGGTGGCTGCGGCACTCGACGACCGCGCGCTTGGCGCGGCACTGGCTTACGCCGTCGACGTCAAGAATGCCGTCATCGTGGCAGCGGCCGGCAATACCGGCGGCACCGGTCAGTGTCCACCGCAGCGGGCAGATGCGACCTGGCAGACCATCACGGTCGCCGTCAGCCCCGCGTGGTACGACGACTACGTCCTGACGGTCGGCTCGGTGAATGCCGATGGCGCGCCATCGCCATTCACCCTTGCCGGCCCCTGGGTTGATGTCGCCGCGCCCGGTGAGGCGGTGTCGTCGCTCGCGACGGAACCGGTATCCGGCACGAGCTACGCCGCCCCGGTGGTCAGCGGACTGGCCGCGCTGATCCGGGCCCGCTTCCCGGCAATGACCGCCCGCCAGGTGATGCAGCGCATCGAGACGACGGCACATCATCCACCCGCCGGATGGGATCCCCTCGTCGGCAACGGCACCATCGACCCGCTCGCCGCCGTCAGCACCGGCACGGGTCCGGTCGGCACCAGCGCCGGCCCACCACCGGCACCGGTGCCGATCGCCGCGTCGCCGCCGATTCCGCCGCGCGATTCTCGCGCCCGGGACACCGCGCTCCGGGGTGCCGCGATCTGCCTCGTTGCTGTGATCGCCGCTCTGGCGACCGGAGCAATAAGGAGTCACTCAAGGCGAGCGCGCGACCACGTCACGTGCGATTGATGCGTTCTGCCGGCTCAACTCCGGCCCGGCCGGCAACAAACTGAGAAGCGGCCACGGCGCCGGGCCCGCGTCGCCGAGGCCGAGGTCGTGCGCGGCGGCGTCGTCGTGAATGGCGAACCGGACTCCCGTGTCGGCGATCAGGTAGCGGGTGCCGGCCTCATCACCCGCCCGCACGTACGCGCTTGCGCCGGGCGGCACGTACACGGCGTCCAACGCGGGGCCGTCACCGTCGGCCTGCGCCAACGCCACCGGTGCCCGACCGGGCGGGATGGGCAGCCCGATATCTCCCACAAACGCGACGCCGGTTCTCGCCTCCTCCCAGCTTGCACACAAGGTGTCGGCGGGCTGGGAGAGCGTCGGCGCCCGGTCAGGGAAGAGAGCAACCGGCAGCTCGGCGACGACGGGAGCGGCCCGGATCGCGTCGGGCGCGACCGTGACGGCGTTGGCCGTTCCCTGCGGGTTGCTGAGGCGCAGGAGGTCGGCGGCCACCTGGCCGATGCGCTGCACCCCCGCCGCGAGCACCGCGTAAAACTCGTCGCCGTCGGCCCGTGTGATGCGAAGCACACTGCCGACCGCGAATCCGGGCAATGCCGGCGCCCTGGCGCCCCGACCGCGGATCCGTGGCGGCGCGATCGGCGGCGCTTCCGGCACGGCGTTCAGCAATGCCTGCGAGACGAGTAGCGGCGTACGGCCCTCGATGCGCAGCGCGCGGACCACCGCGGCATCGTCGAGGTCCACGATCGCCCGGTGGCCGTCGTGGAGCAGGTAGGCCGGCGAACCGGAGGCCGGGGCCGCCAGGATCGCGCCCCCGGCGGCCAGGCGGTGCACCGCCGGCGCCTCGGAGCGGCGGCCGACGATGACTGTCGTGGTGCTAGCGCCGGTGCTAGCGCATATCGACCAAGCCATATCCCCCGAAGACAGCGGCCTGCCGAGAAATTGTGGTGCGCCCGGAATGCCCAGCAGCGGGCCACGTTTGGTGGCGCCCAGGTCGGACTCGGTGACCGGCTGCGGGTCGGCGGCCGTCGCCGCGATGAGACGGGCGGAGGCCAGGTTGAGCACCGGATGCCACACGTCGCCCAGTCGAACGAAGAGGGCGCCCGATTCCCGGCTCAGCACGATCTGCGCGCGGTCCAGCGCTACATGAGGTCGCAGCAAACCGAGAACCGCGCAACCCGCCACGAGGATGGCCGTGACGGCGCACCCGAGCGCCAGCGGTCCGGAGCGAGGGTGCGAAGGGAATCCCGTCGCCCGGATTTGTTCGCCGAGCAACGCGCGTTCGGTGCGCCGCAGCAAATACCGATACGCGCTGACGTACAGCCACGTAGCCGGCTGACGCGGCACTGAATCTCCCCATCCCGTGAACTCGTTACCGCCCACGGTAGGCCGCCGATTCGCGCCGTCAGAGCGGTTATCCACAGGTCGCCCGGGTTTCGGCACGTCACAATTTGGGTAAAATTGCCCGGTGAAATCTCACCGTGGACGTACCCGTCGGGCGGGCACCGCGCGGTCAGCAGGCCGTTTCATCGGCCTGGGTGCTTCTGCCCTGGTTATCGCTGCTGGCCTGTTCGCCCCCCCCGCCGCAGCGCCCAAAGCCTCCGCCGACGACTGCCCGGACGTCGAGGTGATCTTCGCCCGCGGCACCAACGAACCGCCCGGGCTGGGCCGGGTCGGCGACGCGCTCGTGGACTCGCTGCGCCAGCAGACCAACGGCCTGAACATCCTGCCCTACGGGGTGAACTACGCCGCCAGCAAGCTGCAGCTACACGGCGGCGACGGCGCCAACGACACCATCGACCGCGTCAAGAAGAGCGTGGAGAAGTGCCCGAACACCAAGATCGTGCTGGGCGGCTACTCGCAGGGCGCGTCGGTGATGGACATCGTGGCCGGCGTTCCGATCGGTGGCATCAGCTGGGGCAGCACGCTACCCGCGCAGTACGCCAACAACATCGTGGCCGTCACCACCTTCGGCGACGTGGCCGACCGCGCCGGCGGCACCCTGCCCAGCCAGAGCACGCTGCTGGGCTCCAAGGCCGTCGACTATTGCAACCCCAACGACCCGATCTGCCACGCCGGCCCCGGTAACGAGTGGAGTGGCCACACCGAGGGCTACGTCCCCGTCTACACCACCCAGGCCGCGGCGTTCGTCGCGCAGAAGCTGGCGGCCGCCGGTCTCGGCCAGCAGTCACCCGCGTTCGGTCCACCGATGGGCCCCGGCTACGGCCCCCAACAGCCCGGCTACGGCCCGCAGTCGCCGGGCTACGGGCAGCAGTCGCCGGTCTACGGGCAGAACCCGCCCGGGTCGGGCCCCTCGATCCATGGCGGCACCGGCACCGCTCCGGCGCCCGCGCCGTCGCTGCCGACCCCCGCTACCGACTCACCGCAAGCACCTCTCGTCTAAATCGTTACCGTCGGGTTATCAACTCCCCCTTAACATCGCTGTGTGAGGCTTATCCCGTTAGGGCTGGGCATCGGAATTGGCGCAACGGGCGCGTTGTTGGTTGCCCCCCAATTGGTTCCGCATGCATCGGCGTCGTGCCCCGGCGTTGAGGTAGTGTTCGCCAGGGGCACCGATGAGCCGCCCGGTGTCGGCAAGGTTGGCGGTGCGTTCGTCAGCTCGTTGCGCGAGCAGACCCGCAAAAGCATTGGCGCATATGCGGTGAACTATCCGGCCAGCAAGGACTTCCTGGCCGCGACCAACGGCGCCAACGACGCCAGCACCCACATCCAGCAGATGGCCGCCAACTGCCCCAACACCAAACTGGTGCTGGGCGGATACTCGCAGGGCGCCGCCGTCGTCGACATCGTCACGGCCGCACCGGTGTCCGGCCTCGGCTACCGCCAGCCGTTGCCGCCCGCGGCCGCCGATCACGTCGCCGCCGTCGCCCTGTTCGGCAACCCATCCGGCCGGGCGGGTCAGCTGATGAGTGCCCTGTCCCCGAATTTCGAGGGCAAGACCATCGACCTGTGCAACCCGGGCGATCCGATCTGCTCGAGCGGCATGCAGTGGAGTTCGCACCTGAGCTACGTCCCCGGATTGACCAACAGGGCAGCGAATTTCGTGGCGGCCAGGGTCTAGAGCCTTGGGCCACCGCTGGTTTCCGGACTGGTGGATCAGGCCGCGGGGTTCGTCGCCGCCAGGCTGTAACCGCTCAGTCCCGCGAGCGGATGTCCCGGGTGATCAGGTTGCGCGCGGCCAGCTGGTCATCGGGCGGATAGTCGACACCGACCAGCGACAACCCGTGGGCGGGCGCGGCGGCGAAGTCGCTGGAACGCTCTGTGGCGCTGAGCAATTCGCGGCAATACGAGACGGGGCGGCGGTGTTCACCGACGGCCAGCAGCGCGCCGACCAGCGAGCGCACCATCGACCAGCAGAACGCGTCGGCGCTGACCTGCGCGGTGATCAGGTCGCCGTCGCGGGTCCACTCCAGGCGCTGCAGGTCGCGGATGGTGGTGGCGTTCTCGCGGTGACGGCAGAACGCGGCAAAGTCGTGCAATCCCAGCAGGTCTCGCGACGCGGCGGCCATCGCCTCGACGTCCAGCGGACGCGGCCAGGCGGTGACGTAGCGGGCCTGCAGCGGCTGCGCGCCCCACGGCGCCGTCGAGATCCGATACACGTAGTGACGCCGCAGCGCCGAGAATCGGGCGTCGAAACCCGCAGGGGCGCGGCTGATATCGACGACCCGGACATCGGTCGGCAAAAATCGGCCCAGCCGGCGCAGCAGCGGCAGGAATTCGGGTTCTCCGACGTGGGGCGCGCGCGAGTAGGCGTTCGGAAGCGCCTCGAGCGGTACGTCGACGTGAGCCACCTGCCCGGTGGCATGGACTCCGGCGTCGGTGCGTCCCGCCGCGCGCAGCCGCGCCGGCGTGCGAAAGACCGTCGTCAGCGCCTCGTCGAGAATTCCTGCCACGGTCCGCTGGCCGGACTGAGAGGCCCAGCCCGCGAAACCCGTTCCGTCGTAGGCGATATCAAGCCGCAGACGGACATCCTCGCTAACTCTCGTCAGCCTCGTCATCAGCGTCGGCAGCTTCGGCGGCTTCGGCCTCGGCCCGCGCGGCCACGGCCTTCTCGGCCTTGTCTTCAGCTTCTGCCTGCGCCTTGGTCGGCTCGCCCTCGGTCGTGGTCTCCTCGACCTCGGCCGTGGCCTCCTCGGCCGTCGGGCCGACGGCTTCCCCAGGCTCGACAGCCGCCTGAGGTGCCGCCGCTGCCGCGACAGGGGCGTCAGACTTCTTGGAAGCCTTCACCCGACGAGCCCGATCGGCCTCGGAGGTGACCGTCTTCTCCCGCACCAGCTCGATCACGGCCATGGGCGCGTTGTCGCCCTTGCGCGGCTCGACCTTGATGATGCGGGTGTAGCCGCCGTTGCGGTCGGCGTAGAACGGACCGATCTCCGCGAACAGGGCGTGCACCACGTCCTTATCGCGGATCTTCTTCAGCACCTCTCGACGGTTGTGCAGCGCACCCTTTTTCGCGTGGGTGATCAGCTTCTCCGCGTACGGCCGCAACGCCCGCGCCTTGGGCTCGGTCGTCTTGATCCGGCCGTGCTCGAACAGGGAGGTGGCCAGGTTGGCGAGAAGCGCCTTCTGGTGCGAAGACGACCCGCCGAGGCGAGGTCCCTTAGTGGGCTTGGGCATTGCGACTATCTCCTAATTGGGGCCGGTCCCCGTATCAGGTAGGACCGGGACGGAATTCTTTACAGCTGTTCGGTTTCCGCGTAGTCCTGGTCGTCGTAGGCCGCCTCGCTGGACCAGGTGCCGGTGGCGACGTCGTAGCCCGCGACCTGCGAGGGGTCGAAGCTCGGCGGGCTGTCCTTGAGCGACAGGCCCAGCTGGTGCAGCTTGACCTTCACCTCGTCGATGGACTTCTGACCGAAGTTGCGGATGTCGAGCAGGTCGGACTCGGTGCGGCTGACCAGCTCACCGACGGTGTGCACACCCTCGCGCTTGAGGCAGTTGTAGGACCGCACCGTCAGATCCAGGTCGTCGATCGGCAGCGCGAACGACGCGATGTGGTCGGCCTCGGCCGGCGACGGCCCGATCTCGATGCCCTCGGCCTCGACGTTGAGCTCGCGGGCCAGGCCGAACAATTCGACCAGGGTCTTACCCGCCGACGCCAGCGCGTCGCGAGGGTTGATCGAGCTCTTGGTCTCGACATCCAGGATCAGCTTGTCGAAGTCGGTGCGCTGCTCCACACGGGTGGCGTCCACCTTGTAGGTGACCTTGAGCACCGGCGAGTAGATGGAATCGACTGGGATACGGCCGATTTCGGCGCCCGAGGCGCGATTCTGCACGGCCGGCACGTAACCACGGCCGCGCTCGACGACCAGCTCGACTTCGAGCTTGCCCTTGTCGTTCAGCGTCGCGATGTGCAGGTCGGGGTTGTGCACGGTGACACCGGCGGGCGGCACGATGTCCCCCGCGGTGACCTCACCCGGGCCCTGCTTGCGCAGGTACATGGTGACCGGCTCGTCCTCCTCGGAGGACACCACCAGGCTCTTGAGGTTCAAGATGATCGCGGTGACGTCTTCCTTGACACCCGGCACGGTGGTGAACTCGTGCAGCACGCCGTCGATGCGGATGCTCGTGACGGCCGCACCCGGAATCGAGGACAGCAGCGTCCGGCGCAACGAATTGCCAAGGGTATAACCGAATCCCGGCTCCAGCGGCTCGATGACGAACTGGGAGCGGCTGTCGGTGAGGACGTCCTCCGACAATGTGGGTCGCTGAGAGATCAGCATGGTGTTTCTCTATCTCCTTCTCGGCACCCGCTATTTGATGCCGCTTGGTTGTCCGCGTCGACCCGCTGCGCCCGGCTTCGCCGCGCTTGCGATCGCCGCAGACCTGCGCCGGGTTCAGCGCAAGGGTCTTTACTTCGAGTAGAACTCGACGATGAGCTGCTCGGTGAGCGGCACGTCGATCTGTGCCCGCTCGGGCAGCTGGTGCACGAGGATGCGCTGACGCTCCCCCACCACCTGCAGCCAGCTCGGGATCGGACGGTCGCCCGCCGTCTCCCGCGCGATCTGGAACGGCACGGTGTTCAGCGAGCCGTCCCGCACGTCGATGATGTCGTACTGCGACACCCGGTAGCTGGGCACGTTGACGTGCACACCGTTGACGCTGAAGTGTCCGTGGCTGACCAGCTGACGCGCCATCCGGCGGGTACGAGCCAGGCCGGCGCGATACACCACGTTGTCCAGCCGGCTTTCCAGGATGCGCAGCAGTTCCTCACCGGTCTTGCCGGATTGCCGGGAGGCCTCTGCGTAGTAGCGACGGAACTGCTTTTCCATCACGCCGTAGGTGAAGCGGGCCTTCTGCTTCTCCTGCAACTGCAGCAGGTATTCGCTCTCCTTGATCCGCGCGCGGCCGTGCTGGCCGGGCGGGTAGGGGCGCTTCTCGAACGCCTGGTCGCCGCCGACGAGGTCGGTGCGCAGCCGGCGCGACTTGCGGGTAACGGGTCCGGTGTAACGAGCCATTGGGTTCCTTTCCTCCTAGACCCTGCGTCGCTTCGGGGGGCGAACGCCGTTGTGCGGTTGGGGGGTGACGTCGGAGATCGCGCCGACCTCCAGACCGGCGGCCTGGAGCGAACGGATCGCCGTCTCCCGGCCCGAGCCCGGGCCCTTCACGAACACGTCCACCTTCTTCACGCCGTGCTCCTGCGCCTTGCGGGCCGCGTTCTCGGCGGCCAGCTGCGCGGCGAACGGCGTCGACTTCCGCGAGCCCTTGAATCCGACGTGACCCGACGACGCCCAGGCGATGACGTTGCCCTGCGGGTCGGTGATGGTCACGATCGTGTTGTTGAACGTGCTCTTGATGTGCGCCGCACCGTGCGGGATGTTCTTCTTTTCCCGGCGACGGGTCTTCTGCCCCTTCTTGGGAGCAGAGGCTGCCTTCTTGGCTGGTGGCATTTGGGGTTACCTGGCCTTCTTCTTGCCCGCGATGGTGCGCTTGGGCCCCTTGCGGGTGCGCGCGTTGGTCTTTGTCCGCTGGCCGCGCACCGGCAAGCCGCGGCGATGCCGCAGACCCTGGTAGCAGCCGATCTCGATCTTGCGGCGGATGTCGGCCTGGACCTCGCGACGCAGGTCACCCTCCACCTTGAGGTTGGCCTCGATGTAGTCACGCAGGTGGGTCAGCTGGTCGTCGGTGAGGTCCCGGGTGCGCAGGTTCCGGTCGATGCCGGTAGCTGCCAGGATCTCGTTCGACCGGGTGCGGCCGACGCCGAAGATGTAGGTCAGCGCGATCTCCATCCGCTTGTCACGCGGGAGATCGACGCCTACTAGTCGAGCCATAGGTGGCGTTTCCTCTTTTTCTAGGCGGAGGTCTGATCCCAGCCCGTTCCCTGCCCAAAAACGATTTGGGCTCGGGGCCCGGCCTCCGACCGGGCGTAGATGAGCGGCCTATCCGCTCAGTGGTGCTGGGAGGTCTGCATTCAGTTGTGTCGTGCGATCGCCGCGGGGTGCATGGCGGCGACCCGCTGCGCCCGGCTACGCCGCGCTTGCGATCGCCGCTAGCCCTGGCGCTGCTTGTGGCGCGGATCGGAGCAGATCACCATGACCCGCCCATGCCGACGGATCACCCTGCACTTGTCACAGATTGGCTTGACGCTCGGGTTCACCTTCACGGCTGTTCGATCCTGTTCTGTCTATTCGTAGGTTGTTCTGATCAGGCGCTTTACTTGTACCGGTACACGATGCGGCCGCGGGACAGGTCGTAGGGAGACAACTCCACCACCACCCGGTCCTCGGGCAGGATGCGGATGTAGTGCTGCCGCATCTTGCCGCTGATGTGGGCAAGCACCTTGTGACCGTTCTCCAGCTCGATGCGGAACATCGCATTGGGCAGGGGCTCGACCACCCGGCCTTCCACCTCGATGGCGCCGTCCTTCTTGGCCATAACTAGTTAAAAATCCTCGTCATATAGTTTCGTTCTCGTCTGCGCCTAGTCGACGCGACATTGCACCGACTTAGAACGTGAGCCGGTGACAGGAAATTCCTAGGGACTTGGCACACAAGAAGTCGGCGCGGATGCCGCACCGTTGTTCCACGATACCTGGTTATTCCGCTCCACCAAAATCGCTGTCGGCCGAACGCGGCCCGCCTCCTCGACCTCCCACATGGCCGCTGACGAGCGCATACTTAACGCCGATGACCAATCCCGGTGCGCAGCCGCGCAAACCCGTGATGCTGACCGTCGACGACGATCCAGCAGTGTCGCGCGCGGTGGCCCGGGATCTGCGTCGCCACTACGGCGAGGGCCACCGCATTGTGCGGGCGGAATCGGGTCCCGACGCCCTGGAAACCCTACGGGAACTCAAGCTGCGCGGCGAGGTCGTCGCGATGCTGATCGCCGACTACCGGATGCCGCAGATGTCCGGTATCGAGTTCCTCGAGCAGGCCATGGACCTCTATCCGCAGGCACGCCGGATACTGCTGACCGCCTACGCGGACACCCACGCCGCGATCGACGCGATCAACATCGTCGACCTGGACCACTACCTGCTCAAACCGTGGGATCCGCCCGAGGAGAAGCTCTACCCCGTCATCGAAGCGCTGCTGGACGCGTGGCGGCGCACACCCGAACACTCGATCCCGCACACCAAGGTGATCGGGCACCGCTGGTCGGCCCGGTCCTGGCAGGTGCGCGACTTCTTGGCCCGCAACGGGCTCTACTACAACTGGTTCCTGGCCGACGAGCCGGACGGCGAGCGGCTGCTGCACGCCGCCGGTGAGGACGGGCTGCGGTTGCCGGTCGTGGTCACCGAGGGCGGCAACACCCTGGTCGAACCCACCGACGCCGAGCTGGCCGACACGTTGGGCCTGACCACCAGGCCTTCGCAGAAGTTCTATGACCTGGTGGTCGTTGGCGGTGGGCCGGCGGGTCTGGCCGCCGCCCTGTACGGCGCGTCCGAGGGCCTGCGCACGGTGCTCATCGAGCGCACCGCGACCGGCGGCCAGGCCGGTCAGAGTTCGCGGATCGAGAACTATCTGGGCTTTCCCGACGGAGTATCGGGGGGCCAGCTGGCCGAGCGGGCACGCAGGCAGGCGGAGAAGTTCGGCGCCGAACTGATCACCGCCCGCGCGGCAACCGCGCTGGAGATCAACGGAAGCGCGCGCACCGTGCGGTTCTCCGACGGCGGCTCCATCGACACGCACTCGGTCATCCTGGCCACCGGCGTCTCCTACCGTCAGCTGGAAGCGGAGGGCTGCGAAGACCTCAACGGCTGCGGCGTCTATTACGGGGCGGCGGTCTCCGTCGCCCCGGACTGCAAGGACGACGAGGTCTACGTGATCGGCGGCGCCAACTCGGCCGGTCAGGCCGCGATGTATCTGTCCCGGGAGGCGAAATCGGTGACCATCGCGGTGCGCGCCCCATCACTTCAGGCCTCGATGTCCTACTACCTGATCCAGCAGATCGAGCAGAACCCCAAGATCACCGTCCGCACCTGCACGGAAGTGCAACGGGTCACCGGGGACGACCACCTGGAGAAGCTCACCCTGGTCGACAACCGCACCGGTGAAACCGAGGAAGTCAGCTGCGCGCGAATGTTCATCTTCATCGGCGCCGCCCCACGCACCGATTGGCTGGACGGGGTGCTGGCCCGCGACGACCACGGCTTCATCCTCACCGGCCCGGACCTGCGCAACGTGTGCGGCTGGACGCTGGACCGCGCGCCGCACCACCTGGAGACCAGCGTGCCCGGCGTGTTCGCCACCGGCGACGTGCGATCGGCGTCGGCCAAACGGGTCGCGGCCGCGGTCGGCGAAGGATCGATGGCCGTGATGCTGGTCCACCGCTACCTGGCCGAGTCATGACCGCCGGAACCCCGTGCAAGCCCGACGAGCTGCGCTCGCTGTTCCTGTTCGAGGCGCTGACCGACGAGCAGCTTGCGGTGTTGTGCGCCAACGGGCAGATCGAGAACTATCAGCCGGGACCGATCTGCGTCGAGGGCGAACCGGCGACCTGCTTCTACGTGCTGATCGAAGGCGAGCTGACGATGTCCAAGCTCTCCGGCGGTCAGGACATCGAAACCAACCGCACCTCGCAACGGGGTGTCTACGCCGGCGCCTGGCGAGCATTCACCGGCGGGAAGCAGAAGAGCTACGACGCCTCGGTACACGTGACCAAACCGTCGCGGTTCTTCGTGATGGACGCGCCGGTGTTCGCCCAATTCATGCGGGACCAGTTCCCGATGGCGGTGCACCTGCTCGACGGCATCGCCGTGGGTACCGACCGCACCCGGCGCATCATCGACAACCGGGAGAAGCTGCTGGCTCTGGGCCGGTTGTCGGCCGGGCTAACCCATCAATTGAACAATCCCGCGGCGGCCATCTCACGAGCCACCGCCGACCTGCGCGGTCGCATCGCCGGCATGCGACACAAGCTGGAGATGCTCGCCGACGGCAGCGTCACCCCCGAGGCGCTCAATGGCCTGGTCAAGCTACAGCAAGGAGTCGCCGAGCAGGTCGCCAAGTCGGCATCGGAAACTCTCACCGCACTCGAGACCGCCGACCGCGAGGACGCTCTGGGCGAGTGGCTGGAAGACCACGGCATCGAGGGCGGCTGGGACATCGCCCCGACGTTCGTCGAGGGCGGCATCGACACCGACTGGCTGGAGCGGATTTCCGTGGCCACCGACGAGCTGGCGTCGGCGTCGTTGGAAGGAGCGATTCGATGGATCCACTACACCGTCGAAAGCGAGCTGCTGATGAACCAGATTTTGGAGGCAAGCAAGCGCATCTCGGCGTTGGTCGCCGACGCCAAGCAGTACTCGCAGATGGACCGGGCCCCGTTCCAGGTGGCCGATGTGCACGAGCTGCTGCGCAGCACGATCGTCATGTTCGCCGATCGTCTGGGTAAGGACACGTCCAAGGACTCCCCGGCCATCACCCTGGTCAAGGAATTCGATCGCTCGATTCCCGAAATACCTTGCTACCCAGGAGATCTCAACCAGGTGTGGACCAATATCATTGACAACGCGATCGCGGCGATGCGCGATAAAGGGGGCACGCTGACCGTCCGCACCTGCCGGGAAGGCGAGACCATGGTCCGCGTCGAAATCTGCGACACCGGGCCGGGCGTGCCCGAGGACGTGCGGGAGCACATCTTCGAGCCGTTCTTCACCACCAAGCCGTTCGGCGAAGGCACTGGCCTGGGGCTCGACCTGGCGTTCAACATCGTCGTGAAGAAGCACCGCGGGGACCTGCGGGTGGAATCGGTGCCCGGTGACACCCGGTTCATCGTGCTGCTGCCGCTGGAACCCCCGGCCCCGGACCCGGCCGCGGTCGACTTGGACGACGCCGACTCAAATGGCTTAGCCGACCCGGAATAGCGTCACCATACGCCCAGTTGGAGACAGTCATGACCGACTCTGCTTCAAGCAAACCCGACCTTGGCCGGTTCGGATCGTTCGGACGCGGCGTCACGCCTCGACAAGCCAAGGAAATCGAGTCCCTGGGCTACGGGGCCGTCTGGGTGGGCGGCTCGCCGGCGGCCGAGCTGGCCTGGGTGGAGCCCATCCTCGAAGCGACCACGACGTTGCAGGTGGCCACCGGAATCGTCAACATCTGGACGGCGCCGGCCAAAGCGGTCGCCGAGTCGTTCCACCGCATCGACAAGGCCTACCCCGGACGATTCCTGCTCGGCATCGGCGTCGGCCACCCCGAAGCGCACACCGAGTACCAGAAGCCCTACAACGCGCTCAGGGAGTACCTCGACCGGCTCGACGACTACGGCGTGCCGGCCAACCGACGGGTGGTGGCGGCCCTGGGCCCGCAGGTGCTGAAGCTGGCCGCGCGGCGCAGCGCCGGCGCGCACCCCTACCTGACCACCCCCGAGCACACCGCGCAGGCCCGTGAGCTGATGGGCCCCGCGGCGTTCCTGGCCCCTGAACACAAGGTGGTGCTGACCACTGACGCCGAGAAGGCCCGCGCGGTGGGCCGCAAGGCGCTCGACGTCTACTTCAACCTCGCCAACTACCGAAACAACTGGAAGCGGCTGGGTTTCACCGAGGACGAGGTCACCCGGCCCGGCAGCGACCGTCTGGTTGACGCGCTGGTGGCCTATGGCACCGCGGACCAGATCGCGGCGCGGCTCAAGCAGCACCTCGACGCCGGCGCCGATCACGTCCCCGTGCAGGTCCTGACAAGGGATGAAAACCTGGTCTCGGCCCTGGCCGAACTGGCGGGTCCGCTTGCACTGACGCAGTCGTAAACAAGCAAGTTAAGGAGCACAGATGACCGAGGCAGTAGCACTCAAACCCGACTTGGGCCGGTTCGGCGTCTGGCTGCCCAACCGCTCGGTCACTCCCGAGCTGGCCGCGGGCATCGAATCCCTCGGATATGGCGCCGCCTGGATCGGTTGGTCACCGGACGCCGAACTGGCCTGGGCCGACCCGGCGCTGGCACAGACCACCTCGCTGCAACTGGCCACCGGGATCATCAACATCTGGACCGCGGCGGCGCCGACCGTCGCGCAGTCCTTCGCGCGCATCGAGAGCGCGTACCCCGGAAGGTTTCTGCTGGGCATCGGGGTGGGCCATCGCGAGCACACCGAGGAGTACGTAAAGCCGTACGACGCGGTGGTCGCCTACCTCGACGAGCTGGACGCGGCGGCGGTGCCGACTAGTCGTCGGGTGCTCGCGGCGCTCGGGCCGCGGATGCTGCGGCTGGCGGCGCGGCGCAGCGCGGGCGCCCACCCGTACTTGACCACACCGGAACACACGGCCAAGGCACGCGAACTGCTCGGCAATGCGGTGTTCCTGGCACCGGAGCACAAGGTGGTGCTGACCACCGACGTCGAAAAGGCCCGCGCGGTCGGCCGCGAAACCGTCGACACCTATCTGGGCCTGAGCAACTACGTGAACAATTGGCTGCGGCTGGGATTCACCGAAGCCGACGTGCGCAAGCCCGGCAGCGACAAGCTGATCGACGCGGTGGTGGCCCACGGCACCCCGGAGGCCGTCGCACAGCGCCTCAACGAGCACCTGGCAGCGGGCGCCGACCACGTGGCGATCCAGGTGTTGGGCGCCGCGAATGACGAGACGCTGCTGTCCACGCTCCACGAGCTGGCCGGACCATTAGGGTTAACCGCCGCAACCTGACCGATCGGCTCCGTTAGGGTTTGACCATGCGGTTACTGGTCACCGGCGGCGCTGGATTCATCGGCGCCAACTTCGTCCACAGCACGGTCCGCGAACACCCCGAGGATTCCGTGACGGTGCTCGATGCCATGACCTATGCGGGTCGGCGCGAGTCGCTGGCCGACGTCGAGGACTCGATAGAGCTGGTGGTCGGTGACATCACGGACGCCGAGCTGGTGTCGCGGCTGGTCGCCGAATCCGACGCGGTGGTGCATTTCGCGGCGGAGAGCCACGTCGACAACGCGCTGGACAGCCCGGAGCCGTTCCTGCACACCAACGTCGTCGGCACCTTCACCATCCTCGAGGCGGTGCGGCGTTACGGCGTGCGGCTGCACCACATCTCGACCGACGAGGTCTACGGCGACCTGGAGCTCGACGATCCGCAGCGGTTCACCGAGGCGACGCCCTACAACCCGTCCAGTCCGTATTCGGCGACCAAGGCCGCCGCCGACATGTTGGTGCGCGCCTGGGTGCGCTCGTATGGGGTGCGCGCGACGATCTCGAACTGCTCCAACAATTACGGGCCGTATCAGCACGTCGAGAAGTTCATCCCGCGCCAGATCACCAACGTGCTCACCGGCCGGCGGCCCAAGCTGTACGGCGCCGGCGCCAACGTCCGCGACTGGATTCACGTCGACGACCACAACAGCGCGGTGCGGCGCATCCTGGACAAGGGCGAGATCGGGCGCACCTACCTGATCAGCTCCGAGGGCGAGCGCGACAACCTGACCGTGTTGCGCACGCTGCTGCAGATGATGGGCCGCGACCCCGACGATTTCGACCACGTCACCGACCGCGTCGGACACGATTTGCGTTACGCCATCGACCCGTCGACGCTGTATGACGAATTATGTTGGGCGCCAAAGCATACCGACTTCGAGGAGGGGCTGCGTGCCACCATTGACTGGTATCGCGCCAACGAATCGTGGTGGCGTCCGTTGAAAGACGCCTCGGAAGCCCGCTACGAAGAGCGTGGGCAGTAGCGTGGAAGTTCGCGAACTGAAAGTTCCCGGCGCCTGGGAGATCACCCCTACCGTGCACGGTGATTCGCGCGGCCATTTCTTCGAATGGCTCACCGACAAGGGTTTCCGCTCCTTCGCCGGTCATCGCCTGGACGTCCGGCAGGCCAATTGCTCGGTGTCATCGGCCGGCGTCCTGCGCGGACTGCATTTCGCACAGGTGCCGCCGAGCCAGGCCAAGTACGTGACCTGCGTTCGCGGTTCGGTGTTCGACGTCGTCGTCGACATTCGGGTGGGTTCGCCGACGTTCGGGCAATGGGATTCGGTTCTGCTCGACGACAGCGATCACCGGACGATCTATCTGTCCGAAGGCCTGGGGCATGGCTTCCTGGCGCTGGAAGACAATTCGACAGTGATGTATTTGTGCTCGGCGGAATACAACCCGCAGCGCGAACACACGATCTGCGCAACCGATCCGGCGCTGGGCATCGACTGGCCGCTGGTGGACGGCGCGCCGCCCAACCTCTCCGACCGCGATGCGGCGGCGCCCAGCCTCGAGGAAGTGCGCGCCGCCGGACTGCTGCCCACCTGGGACGAGACAACGGCATTCATCGACGGTATGCGCGGCTGACGCCGCAATATCGGTCGTAGCCAGACATACTCTTAGCCAGGGCAATTGGCTGGACAGTCGGTACCGGGCCGGCAGCACTCACCGATTGCCCAGCACATCGCGCCGGCTCACCGCCGCGATGTGCTTTATCCCGCAACGTTGTTGGACTCACCGCGTGCAAAAAGGCGCCGGCCACCTCACCACCTCGTTAGACCTCGTTAGACGCATATAAATTATCAATGCGTTTGCGGTCACCTGATCCGTCGGATAGCGTGAACGGGCCCTTTTCTCTCTTCGAGGGCGCTAAGATTGCGCCGATGATGCCGATGACGCCCAATGCGGGTGGCGGGGGACGCCGATGAAGCTAGGGCAGGTTTTCGATCCGCGAAGCAACGCACTGAACGCATGGCGGCTAGCGCTCGCGGCGGAAGTCATCTTCTGGCACACCTACCCGGTCCGGGGCCATCTGCCCTCGCTGCGGGCCGTTCTGCAGCTCCTGCTCTCCGTGGGGGTGGACGGGTTCTTCGCGATCTCGGGATTCCTCATCACCGCGAGCTGGCTGAGCAACCCGAAGCTGCGCGCTTACCTCGCCGCCCGGGCCCTGCGCATCCTGCCCGGCTTCTACGTCTGCATGATCGTGACGGCCTTCGTGTTCGCCCCGCTCAGCGTGGCGATCCAGGGCGGTTCGCCGACCAAGCTGCTGTTCTCGTTCGCGCCGTTCGAGTACGTCCTGAAAAACATCGCGGTCTTGTGGCTCAAGCCCGACGTGGGCGGCACTCCGTTCAACATCCCCAATGCGGGCATCTGGAACGCTTCGCTGTGGTCGCTGTTCTGGGAAGTGATGTGCTATCTGGTCGTCGCCGCCATCGGCGTGGCCGGACTGGCCAACCGCCGGTGGGTCTCCCCGGCGATATTGGTGGTGGCCGCCATCGGGGCATCCATGATGCCCCCCGTCACCTTCCCCGAGGTGTTCAGCAAGCCGACCGGCAACGTGGGCGTCGTCATCATCTTCCTGGCATGCCGGGCCGCGATCATGTTCGCCGCCGGAGCGCTGCTCTATCAGTGGCGCGACGTGATTCCCGCCCGCTGGTCGCTGGTCGCGGTGAGCGTGGTCATCGTGCTGGTGGCCGGCCAGCTGCCGGACTACCGGGTGGTCGCCGCCGTGCCGCTGGCCTACGCCGTCATCGTCTCCGGGTCGCTGTTGCACAACAAGCGATTGAGGTTGCGCACCGACCTGTCCTACGGCATGTACATCTACGCGTACCCGACCCAGCAGCTGCTGGCGGTGCTCGGGCTGCTCAGCCTGAATCCGATCGTGTTCTGCCTGACCGTGGCGCTGGCCACCCTGCCGCTGGCCGCGGCGAGCTGGTTCCTGGTCGAAAAGCCGGCGAGGTCGCTCAAGGCGCGACTGACACGGAGGCCTGCCGACTCCCGCGGGCAAGCGGCCGTGGCGATGCCGCCGGAGGCCCCGGTGCCGCTTGGCCATGGCAATGTGAACGCGCAAGACGCGGCGCTACCGGCAAAGGATCGCGGGGCGGCGACCTGATCAAGGCGACCGCCGGCGTCAGGGCCCGTCGACTTTCGGCCCGTACGATGGCGCGGATGACGAGTGGTGTGCAGGGGGCGGAGGCTGGATGAAACTAGGGCAGGTATTCGATCCGCGAAGAAACGCGCTCAACGCACTTCGGTTGGCGCTCGCGGCCGAGGTGATGCTCTTCCACTCGTGGCCTCTCACCGGCCACATGCCACCGAAGGCGACTCTGCAGCTTTTCTTCTCGGTAGGTGTCGACGGTTTCTTCGCGATCTCGGGCTTCCTCATCACCCGGAGTTGGCTCACCGACCCACGACTGCGCGACTATCTCACCGCCCGCGCGCTGCGCATCCTGCCCGGCTTCTACATCTGCCTGCTCCTAACCGCGTTCGTCTTCGCCCCGCTCAGCATGGTGATCCAAGGCGGTTCGGCCACCAAGCTGCTCGCGTCCACCGCCCCGCTGGTGTACGTCGTGAAAAACAGTGCGATCGCTTATCTGCAGCCCACTATCGACGGAACGCTGCACGGCGTGCCGGGTGGACCCGCGTGGAACGGTTCCATGTGGTCGCTGGTCTGGGAACTGCTGTGCTACCTCTTCGTTGCCGCGATCGGCGTGGCGGGACTGGCTAACCGCCGCTGGATCTCCCCCGCGGTTCTGGTGGTGGCAACACTGGCGGCGTTGGTCGTGCCGCCCCTGACATTCCCCGGGGTATGGACCGTTCCGCAGCTTGCGGTGCGCTCGGCCATCATGTTCGCGGCCGGAGCCATCATGTACCAGTGGCGCGACGTCATCCCGGCCCGATGGTCGCTCGTCGCCGTCTGCCTGGTCATCGTGGCGGCGGCCGGGGTGCTGCCCGATTACCGGGTGGTCGGTGCGCTTCCGCTGGCCTACGCCGTCGTCGTGTCGGGCTCGCTGCTCAAGAGCGAACGGTTGAGGCTGCGCACCGATCTGTCCTACGGCGTCTACATCTACGCATTCCCGGCCCAGCAATTGCTGGCCGTCAGTGGGCTCGCGACGCGCCTGCACCCGGTGCTGTTCTTTATCGTGGCGGTGGCGACCACCCTGCCGCTTGCCGCGGTGAGCTGGTTCCTCATCGAGAAACCCTCGATGTCCCTGAAGCGCCGGCTTCGGATCAAATGGTCGGCTCCCGTCGCGTCCAGCTCCGACGAGCCCGGGCCTGTCAGCACCGCCGACGCCCGGGCTGACCAGCCGGCTCCGGAGGCCCCGGGCCCCGCCTAGCCCCGCCTGGCCGCGAGCACCCCGCCCACAGCCTTGGGACCTGGCCCATCACGGGCAAGCTGCGCCGCCGGTGTCACCTGACGCCGGCTCAAACGACAGTGGTCTGGGCCCCTCGAAGCCGAAAGCGTGCACCCAGCCCCCACAGCACCACCGTGACCACCTCGGCCGCCACGCTGACGACCGCGTACGGTGCCGGCTCCCAGCCCCGTTCGGAGAAGCCGGACAGGCCGACGGTGCGCGATAAGGCGAACGCGACCAGGGAGCCGGCCGCCACCGCCGCACCGGCCCAGCGCAGCCACGCGGGACCGCCGACCACTATCAGCAGCGCGATCGCGAACGAAAGGCTGGCCTGGGCCATGAATGCGGGACCGATATCCGGAATGTGCCGGTAGCCATGCACATAGAGGTAGGCATGGCTGGCGGCGCTGATGATCAACGACGCGGCCAGGCCGAGCCGGACCAGGATACTCGTCAAAGTCATTGCAATGCAGTCTCCTTCAAGGCGAGGGCGGCCTCTCCCTTGGTGTAGCTGACCTCGCGGATGCCCAGCGCATCGCGCAGCTTGCCGGCCGGCAGCGTTACCGGCTTGGGCGCGGGACCGTCACCCGGTCGCGGCAGCGGGTACGCGGTGGTGGTTCCGCTGTAGAACGTGACGTTGTCCTCCGTCTTGGAGAACAGTTGGTGGACGTGGCCGTTGAGGCACGTGACCGAGGAGAACCGCCGCAGGTAGCTCAGCGCCTGGGTGGCATCGTCGGTGCCCCAGCCCCATTGCGGGTACATCGCGAACAGCGGGATGTGGCTGAACACGATGATGGGGGTATCGCTGGAAAGACGCGCGACGTCCTCCTTGACAAACTCCAGCTGATCGGAACCCAGATGCCCGAGCTTGCGCAGGTTCAACGTATTGACCAACGCGATCAGGTGCACGCCGGCGATGTCGAGGCTGTACCAGCCATCGCCAACGGAGCCGGCGCCGAACGTGTTTCGGTACTTCTGACCCGCGTCATCGATCGAGTCGTGCTCCCCCGGCACGGTGAACACGTGCGGCGTCTTGAGACCGGTCATCATCTGCTTCGCCTGGTCGAACTGGTCGGGGCTGGACAGGTGGGTGAGGTCTCCGGTGTGGATGACGAAATCCGGTGTGTACCCGAGGTTGTTGACCTGATCGATCGCGTGGCTGAACGTACCGGCGACGTCCGGGTTGGGCGCCCCGGCGAAACCGATATGGCTGTCGCTGATCTGGGCGAACCGCAGGGCGGGCCGGGCCGCCGCGTGCTGCGCATTCGCCCGACCCGCGACATGCGAGATGACCTCGCCGCCGGTCACGGCGAGTCCGACCGCCGCTCCGAACCATGCCGTGTGCCGGATGAGCTGGCGGCGTGTCATGCCGTTCTCCTCGGCACTCATCGCGTCACCACCACGGTGCCGCGCATCATCGGGTGGATCGAGCAGACGTAGTCGAAAGTCCCGGCGGTGGAGAAGGTGTGGGTGAAGGTGGCTCCGGTTCCCATGCCGGGTGAATGAAACGAGCCGTCGCTGGCGGCCACCGTATGGGGTTCTTCGTCGCGGTTGGTCCACGTGACGGTGGTCCCGACGGGCACGGTCAGGGTCACCGGCGCGAACGCGAAACCGTCGATGCTGACCTGGTCGCCGCGCACCGGAGCCGCCGGCACGGTGATCGACATCGCGGTGGTGGGCGCGGCGGTGGTCGCCACCGGCCGTGACTGGGAGCAACCGGCCAACAGCAGCGCACCCACGGCCGCCATGGTCGCCGAATGCCTTCGAAACATGGGTATATCCATGCCCAGAGGTAGGGCGGTGGGTTACACGCCTCAGGCCGGTCGCTCGGTGCGCGGCGGGGCGAATACCTCGATGACCCCGTTGACCTCACGAACCATCAATGCGGGCAACGGCTTTGGCGCGATCGGCAGCTGATGGGCGAGCACCTGCCCGCTGGGCGAGAACGACGTGGTGTGGCAGGGGCAGCGCAGCGTGTCGTCGGGTGCGTCGAACCACAGCTTGCAGCCCTGATGGGTGCACACCCCGGAGATCGCCTGGATCTTGCCGTCGACGCGGCGGACGAATCCGGTCACAGAGCCGAGGTCGAAGGCGCGCGTCGCGCCGTCGGGCACATCCGAGCCGGCCGCGACGCGCTGCCAGCTGCCCTCGTTGGGCGTGAGTTGCCCGGCGGCAACCTCGGGTGCCCGACCGTCGCCGGTCCGCCCCGCGATCAGCGTGCGATCGACGGACACCGCGGCGACCGCGGCGGTGGCGGCGGCCGACGTGCCGACGATGACCTGGCGGCGCGTGCTGCCGCGCGCCTGCGGGGGTTCCGTTGGCGCGCCGGACATCTGCTCGGCGATGCGCCGGTGCAGGTCGGTGACGAATTCCCGGCGCGGCGCGTCCCCACCCTCGCGGGCGGCGCGCAGCTCGATGGCCGTGCGCAGTTGTGCCGCCTCGAAGTCGTCGGGCGTGAACGGCCTGGGCCGGCGCCCCCGCAGCAGATCGTCGACATAACGTCGCAGCCCTCGCGCATTCATGGCTGGCCCCCATCGTTGACCTGCGCCGCCAGCCGCAGGGCGCGGTGCTGGAGCACTTTGGCATTGGCCACGCTGATCCCGAGTTCCGCGGCTGACTCCTTGATCGAATTGCCCTGCAGGAAGCGCGATTCCAGAATCTGACGGTAGCGGTCCGGCAGGTTGTCCAGGACCCGGGCGACACGCTGCGGCGCCGTGCTGATCGCGTCCTGGCTCTCGGCCGGTTGTTCGATGTCCTCGATCGAGGTTATCTCCCGGCCCAGCGTCTCGCGCCAGTGCGCGGCCAGCACCGTCCTGGCCGTCGCCCGCAGGTAGGCGCGCACCTCGGCGACGCTCGCGGTCAGTCGCAGCGGCCGCAGCGCGGCGAGGAACACCTCGGCGGTGAGGTCTTCGGCGTCGGTCTGGTTGCCGACGCGCGCGAACAGCGTGCGGTACACCCAGGTCACATTGTCGGAGTAGACGGCTTCCCAGTTCGGGTAGCCGGCATCATCGCCACTGTCGGGCACCGCGCGCAGGGGTCGCGGGCCGACAGGTTCGTTTCTTGCCGCCACATGCCTCCTTCACCCGATGAATATCGACTCGGGTTACACGGGTCAGGGCGCCGCGAGTGCGGCTTCGGCGGCCATCAGCCGGTCCGGATGGTGCGCATACAGCTGTCAGGCTAGCCCGGCACCCACCTTGCCAAGGGTCGAACAGGGTTACTAGGATATGCAAGTATCCGCTTACGCCCGTCAACCACTCTCGAGGGCCCCATGACCACACAGATTCCGCACTTCATCGATGGGCAGCGCACCGCCGGGCAGTCCGGTCGCAGCGCTGACGTCTTCGACCCCAGCACCGGGGGTGTTCAGGCGACGGTGCCGATGGCCGGC
>NZ_NCXM01000027.1 GCF_002104765.1 Mycolicibacterium vulneris | reverse complement strand
CCACCGGTGGTGGTCACCACCGCACCGCCGGCGCCCGTTTACACCCCGAGGCACACGGCGCCACCGACAACCGCGCCGCCGCAACCGACGATCACCACGACAGTTCCGCCGCCACCGATGGAAACCACCACGCCACCGCCGCCACCGCCGCCGCCGACCACCACCAGCACGACGGTGCCGATGACGACGGAGTGGATCCACGTTCCGCTGCTGCCGATACCGATTCCGGTGCCGGTTCCCCAGCAGCAGGCCCCATCGACCCCGCAATACCCGCAATATCAGCCGTATCCGGGGAACCAGTATCCGGGGAACCAGTATCCGCAGTATCCGGGGAACTCGCAGAATCCGTTCCTCGGACCGGGTTATTAGCGTCGTTCCTGCGTACGGACATCTCCTGCGCGACTAGCCACACACGCGTAACGTCTAGGTCACCAAGTTCAGACGGGTTCGTCCGTCATGCCCTCGCGAAGGGCATTGAAAAAGACCTTGGAGGCGTTACGTGGACATCGTGCTTGGGGTGTCGATGGCTCCCAGGACAGTCCGCCTGGTAGCGATCGAAGGCCAAAATGCTGACGGCGTGACCGTCGAACAAGAAGAGTTCGCGGTTGGGGCCGCGGGGAATTCGGCTGCCGGTGCGGTCGATCAGGTGATCGACGCGATCATCGGCAGCCGCGAAGGCGTGTTGGAGGGCGGTCACCGGTTGACCTCGACCGGGGTCACCTGGAGTGACCCCGCAGGCGTCGGCGCGTTACGGGACGCGATCGCCACCTACGAGCTGGGCGGCGTGATGTTGGTCGCACCGTTGCTCGCCGCGGCCGCGCTGGCGCAGACCGTCGGCTACGCGCTGGGCTACGAGCGCCTCGCGATGCTGTTCGTCGAGCCGGCGAACGCGACGCTGGCCGTGGTGGAAATTGCCGACGGCTCCATCGTCGACCTGCACCGGCGCCAGACCGGCGACGCTCGCGCGGGAGGCCTGGCCGCGGAACTGGCGACGATGGTCTCCGGTCTGGACGCGCGCGGGTCCCGGGCCGACGGTGTGTTCTTGATCGGCTGCGGAACCGACATCGTGCCGCTGAAGTCCACGCTCGATGTGGCAACCTCACTTCCGGTCACCGGGCCCGAGGAGCCGGACATGGCCCTGGCCCGCGGGGCGGCGCTGGCGTCGGCGAACGCCCCGCTGTTCGCGTCCTCGACGGCGGCCCTGGCCTACGCGCTGGACCCGGGCACCGGAGAGCTGAACCCGCCCGCGATCAGCCCAACCTACCTGGACGCCTGGGACAACGCCGACTTCGGGACCGACGCCCGGGCGTACAGCGCCGTCCCGGACGAGGACGACAAGCCCCCGCGCCGGCCCTGGTCCGTGCTGCTGGCCGGTAGCGCCCTGGCCGCCATCGTCGCCGCGATAGGCGGGGTGGTGTTGGTGACGTTGGCGTCGGATCGCCCGGGGTCCGACGTTCATCACAATTCGGGCGTCAGCGTCGCCACGCCGGGGGTCCAGCTGCCCGCGCCGCCGCCGCAGGCGCCCCCGCCGAGCAACCCGCCGCAGGCGCAGCTGCCGGGTCCGAGTCCCGCGCCGGCGCCCGGCCCGTCGGAGGTGGCCGCCCCGGCCCCCGCGCCGGCACCGGCACCCGCACCCGACGCCGCTCCCGCGGCGGCGGCCCCGGGTTTCGGCCCTGACACGCCGCCCACGCAGGACTTTATGTACCCGTCGATCGGCTCCAACTGCCTGGCGGACGGCACCAGCGCCATCGCCACCGCATTGTCGGTGGCGGGTCCGGCCAAGATTCCCGCTCCCGGCCCGGGGCCCGGCCAGACCGCCTACGTGTTCACCGCGGTCGGCACGCCCGGACCCGCCGAGGTGCAGAAGCTGCCGCTGAACGTCACCTGGGTGAACCTGACCACCGGCAAGTCGGGAACCGTCGCCCTCCAGCCGCGCCCGGACATCAACCCGGAAGGCCCGACCACCTTGAGCGCGATCGTCGACACCGGCTCGGGCAGCATCATGTCGACGATTTTCGGGCAGGTCACCACCAAGGAAAAGCAGTGCCAGTTCTTGCCCACCATCGGCTCGACGGTGGTGCCGTAACGGATCGGCGCCGCCGCTGTCTCGTCGCCCTGAATGCGCGTGTCCCCGACCGGGGGCACGCGCATTCGCGTTCGGCGGAAGCTAGTACGCCATGAACAAAATGGCGTCGCGGTCGTACTCGAGGCCAGGATGAACGCTGGCGAGGTGAGCCTGGGTCAACTCGACCAGTTCGTCCTCGTCCTTGCCGACGATGGCTTCGCCGCACGGACACGTAATGTGTGTCTTCACGTTGTCGCCCTTCCCTTCTGTGGACCTGCTACTTCGCCGCTTTGGCTGCCGCTTTCATCTGCTTTTTGTAGGCGCGCACTTTCCCCATCGACTGGGCGTCGACTATGTCGGCGACGGATATGTGCGCACCTGCCTTGCCGAAGTCCCCCGCCGCCGCGCGCCAGCCTTTCGGCGTCACGCCGTACTGCTTGCCCAGCAGTGCCAAAAAGATCTGCGCTTTGACGTCGCCGAATCCGGGCAGTCCTTTGATCCGCCGCAGCAGCTCGCTTCCGTCGGGGTCGCCGGCGGTCCACAATCCGGCCGCGTCGCCGTCGTAACGGTCCACGATGATCTGGGCCAGCGTTTGGATGCGCTTGGCCATCGACCCCGGAAAGCGGTGTATCGCAGGCCTTTGCGAGCACAATGCGGCGAACTTGTCGGGGTCGTAGTCCGCGATGTCGGCGGCGTCGAGGCTGCCCATCCGGTCCGCGATCCTTTTCGGCCCGGCGAACGCCGTCTCGAAGGGGACCTGCTGATCGAGAACCATCCCGATGAGCAGCGCCAAGGGACTCTCGTCCAGCAGCCTGTCGGCCTCAGGATCTTGAGCGAGGCAAATTTTCACCGTCAACGATCTTCCTTCCGCTGAAACATCCTGGGACCGGGGACCCATAGGTCGCAAGACTACTCACCAGCAATGACCGCGTTATCGTGGCGTGGTGGTGGATGAGGGCAAACTGGCGCTGATGCTGGCGCGCGACGAGCTGCACCAGCTCGTCAACGCCTACTGCCGGGCCGTCGACCGCGCCGACTACGACACGCTGCGCAGCCTGTACCACCCCGAGGCAACCGATTCGCACGGCTCGTTTTCGACCGGCGGCGTCGACCAGTTCATCGCGCAACTACAAGCGGCCGAACCGTATGTGCGTGTCTCCCAACACAACATCACCACCACGAACTTCGTGGTCGACCGCGACACGGCGCGCGGTGAGATCTACTGCACGGTGTTTCACACCTTCACCGGCCCCGAGCACGAAATCGACGTCATCATCGGCGGGCGATATCTGGACACGTACACCAAACACGACGGAAACTGGAAATTCAGTCAACGCACCATCGTGGCGGACTGGGCATACCAAAACGACCCGTCCCGAGTGAACTTCGAACACCCCAGCACCCGGGGCAGCCTGCGCGGCCGACCCGGCCAAGCCGACCCTTCGATCGGCCTGTTCATCGCGCCGGAAGGCTGAGCCCCGCGAAACACTCCGGCTTACAGCATGTTTCGCCAGCGACCGTCAGCCGCTCTTGCGGCGGAACTCCCGGCGGTTGCCCACTGCGCCGTGCGCCCGCGATTGCTTGCCCGCGCCGTCCTTGTGGTCGGACCCGCCCGAGGATTTCGCCATCTTGCGGTCCAGGGCTTCGCGGAATTTGCGCTTGGTGTCGTCGTCCGACCCGGGCGATCCCGCGGCCCCCGAAGGCTCCGACGACTTCGAACCCTGCCGGGCATTCGATTCAGCCATAGGGGCAGCCTAGCCCCGGTCTTCCGAAACGGCTGGATGGGCGGCGCGGTTACCGCATGCCCGGCGGCATGCCGTACAGGTGCGAGATCGGCAGCGTCAGCAGCACCCGCCGGTCGGTGACCATGGCCTCCCGGTATTCGTCCCAGTCCGGATGTTCACCGGCGATGTTGCGATACAACGCAATCAGCGCCTCGACGGTGTCGTCGTCGGGCGCGGCCGCGGGGGGCGTCAGCTCGGCCGTGCCCTCGGCGACGGCGTACGACCAGCCGTCGTCGGCATCGACCAGGATCGAGGCCCGCGGGTCCCGACGCAGGTTGCGGGTCTTGGCGCGGGGCTCGGTGATCGACACCTGGATCGCCACGCTGCGCGGGTCGAAGTGATAGCTCACGTTCGAGAGCTGCGGCCGCCCGTCGCGCTTGATGGTGGCCAGCACCCCGAGAGAGTGTCCGCTGATCAAGGCCAGCAATTTGTCGTCGAAGACTTGGCGTCCCATGACGAAAGCCTACGTCGCGACGGCCAGGGCGGCCCGGCATGTTTGCCGCGCGGCCGACCTGGTGGAATCGAGGCATGACCAAGTACGCGGCGTTTCTGCGTGGCGTCAACGTCGGGGGCGTCAACCTCAAGATGGCCGAGGTGGCGGCCGCGCTGACCGAGGCGGGATTCACCGAGGTCCGGACCATCCTGGCGAGCGGCAACGTGCTGGTGGAGTCGACCGCCGGCGTGGCATCGGTGCGCAAGAAGGCCGAAGCCGCGTTGCGTGACCGGTTCGGCTACGACGCGTGGGTGCTCGCCTACGACATCGACACGGTGCGCGCGGTGGTCGACGCCTACCCGTTCGAGCGTGAGCTCGACGGCTATCAGTCCTACGTCACGTTCGTCGCCGACCCGGCCGTGCTGGACGAGCTCGCCGCGTCGGGCAAGGACGCCGGCCCGGACGAGAAGGTTCGCCGCGGCGACGGCGTCATCTACTGGCAGGTCCCCAAGGGCGGCACGCTGGACAGCCGCATCGGCAAGACGATGGGTAAGCCGCGGTACAAGTCGTCCACCACCACGCGCAACCTGCGCACGCTGGACAAGGTGTTGCGCTGAGGACCCGCTAGCAAAACGGCTGTGCGCCAAAAGTTTTCGACGATCGCCGAGTACTCGTCACTCGTCGGGCACCGCTTCGACGTAGCGCACCGCGTCGGCCTTGTCCAACCCCAGTCCGCGCGCAACCCGAACGTACTCGCGGGCCGCGGCCGCCATCGCGGCGTCGGTCGGGTCGTAGCGGGCGACGAAAGTGCCGAAGCGCCCGCGGGTTTCGATGATGGCGGAGCTTTCCAGCTCGCGGTACGCGCGCGCCACGGTGTTGACGGCGACGCCGAGCTGGCCGGCCAGGTCCCGGACGGTCGGCAGGCGGGTGCCCGGCGGTAGCGCACCCTCCCGGACTCCGTCGATGACCTGCGTCCTGAGCTGGTCGAACAACGGCTTGCCCGCCTTCATGTCGACCTTCAACCAGTCACCCAGCTCCACCCGTCCAGTATCCCCCACCCCGGCTATCTTGGTGGGATGCGAGTAGCGGTGCTCAGCGGCGCGGGAATCTCCGCCGAAAGCGGTGTGCCGACCTTCCGCGACGACAAGAACGGATTGTGGGCCCGCTTCGACCCTTACGAGCTGTCCAGCACCCAGGGATGGCGCGACAACCCGCAGCGGGTCTGGGGCTGGTATCTCTGGCGCCACTATCTGGTCGCCGACGTCCAACCGAATGCGGGTCACCATGCCATCGCCGCCTGGCAAGACGACGCCCGGGTCAGCGTCATCACCCAGAACGTCGACGACCTGCACGAGCGCGCGGGCAGCCGGTCGGTGCACCATCTGCACGGCAGCCTGTTCGAATTCCGTTGTGCGCGTTGCGGTACGCGCTATTCCGGTGCGCTGCCCGCCATGCCCGAACCGGCGCTGGAGGTGGAGCCTCCGGTATGTCACTGCGGCGGGCTGATCCGGCCCGACATCGTGTGGTTCGGTGAGCAACTGCCCGACGAGCCGTGGCAGCGTGCCGTCGAGGCGACCGAGGCCGCCGACGTCATGGTGGTGGTGGGGACCTCGGCGATCGTCTATCCGGCGGCGGGGCTGGCCGAGCTGGCGCTGTCCCGGGGCACCGCGGTCATCGAAATCAATCCCGAGGTCACGCCGCTGTCGGGCAGCGTGACGATCAGCATGCGTGCGACCGCCAGCGAGGCTCTGCCCGGTTTGCTGCAACGGCTACCGGCGCTGCTGACCTGACGGGCCGGCCGTCAGGGCCGGCGCGCGCGGCCGAGCAGCAGCTCGGAGACGGGCATCGGCGCCCAGACCGGCAGCGTGAATTCGCGCCGCGAGGTGTCGATCTCGAACCCCGCCTCGATGATCGAGCGCTCGGTGTCACGGTGCGTATGGCAATTGCCGAACAGCCGCGGCCACAGCGTCGCATCGGCGAAACGCTGGAAGCGGCCCCGCGCACCGGCACTGGCGATGTGCTCGAGATAGCGCAGCTCCCCGCCCGGTCGCAGCAGCGAATACAGGCGCCGTAACACGCCGCCGGGGTCGCGCACCGAGCACAGCACCAGCGAGCACACCACCGCGTCGAACGGCTCGCCGCCGCTGAACGATTCGGCCGTCTCGCCGGTCACCACGACGCGCGTGGGTACCGCTTCCGCCGCGGCCCGGGCCTGGGCCGCCAGCCGCGGTTCGGGTTCCACCGCCACCACCTCGTCGACCGAGTCCGGGTAGTGGGGAAAGTTGGTGCCGATTCCCGCGCCGATTTCCAGCACCCGGCCGGACAGGCCGGCCAGATTCTCCCGGCGCAGGGCCCGGATCGCTCCGGCTTCATGGGTGGCGACGACTGGCCAGACGCGCGCGAAGAACGGGTTGTCGACCACCGTTGTCATATGTATGTGAACCTTCCGACTCGGATGAGCCTCACAGTAGGGTCCGCAACGACGAACCGGTCGGTGTTAAACGGAATTGGGTACCGGTTCGCCGACCGGCCTGGGCAGCTCGACGGGTTCCGCGGCCGGCTCGAGGTATTCGAGGGTTTCTTCGGGGTCGCCCTCACTGATGCCGAACCGGTCATGCAGCCACGCCAGGGGTTTGGGCGCCCACCAATTCCATCGACCCATCACGTGCATGAAGGCCGGCACGACCACCATCCGCACCAGCGTGGCGTCGGCCAACACGGCGAGCGTCAGGCCGAGGCCGAACATCCGCATGAACGAGACGTGAGCGGCGATCAGTGCGGCGAACGACATCGACATCACCAACGCGGCCGCCGTGATCACCCGTCCGGTGCGGGCGACACCGAGCGCCACGCTCTCGTCGTTGGCGGCGTGGGCCTGCTTCGCGGTCGGCCTCGCCGGCCGCGCGGCACCGGACGCCAGCCAGTACTCGCGGATCCGGGACAGCAGGAAGACCTCATAGTCCATGGACAGCCCGAAGGCGATGCAGAACAGCAGCACCGGCATGTTGGCCACCAGCGTTCCGCTGGGCGTCGTCCCGAGCGCACCCAGGTGTCCGTCCTGGAAGATCCACACCAGCGCGCCGAACGCCGCCGTCAGCGACAGGAAGTTGCAGGCCAGCGCCTTGGCCGGCAACAGCACGCTGCCGGTGAGCAGGAACAGCAACACGAAGGTGATCGCCGCCATCAACCCGAGAACCAGCGGAAGCCGGTCGGTCACGGCGTCGACGCTGTCGCGGTTGACCTGCGCGACCCCGCCCATCTGGACGGAGCGGCCCGCGGGTCCGGGCACCTCGTGCAGCCGATTGAGCTGGGTGTCATTCGCCGTGGAAAACAGCGGCGCCGTGCTGCTGACGGTCAGGAAGGCGCTGCCGTCGCGCAATCCGGTGGCCCCGGCCGGCGGCCCCACTCGGTTGCCGGCCGTGAAGGTGCCGCCGGGGGCTGCCACCGCTGACACGTCGGCAACCCGCGACAGATCGGCGGCGTAGTGGTCGAGGTCCGCCGGGCGCAGGCCGGTCGCGTCGGGGATGACGACGGGCACCGACGTCGCCAAGTCGTGCGCGAAATCGTTGCGCAGCTGGTCGCCCACCTGATGCGCCGACGCCGACCGCGGCAGCACCCGGTCGTCGGGGAAGCCCCAGGTGACGCGCAGGAACGGATACCCGAGCAGCAACAGCAGCGCAACGACGGTCAGGCCGATCGGCGCCCAGCGGCGCATCACGAACTTGGTGGACCGATACCAGAACAGCTGCTCGGCGGATTTGTGCACCGGCTCGGGGCGGCCCAGCATGCGACGCCCCAGCCGGCGCACGTTCAGCGAGTCCAGCCGGGGGCCCAGCAGCACGATCGCGGCCGGGGTGATCACGATGGAGGCGGTCGCGACGAAGGCGACGGTCGCGACGCCGGCGTAGGCGAACGACTTGAGGAAGTACATCGGGAAGGCCACCGTCGCCGACATCGACAACGCCACGGTCACCGCAGAGAACAGCACCGTTCGCCCGGAGGTGGCCATGGTCCGGATGAGCGCTTCCTCGCGGTCGTGGCCCTCGGCCAACTCGTCGCGGTAGCGGCTGACGATCAGCAGGGTGTAGTCGATGGCCAGGGCCAGGCCCAGGGCGGTGCTCAGGTTGAGGGCGAAGATCGAGACTTCGGTGGTGAAGGTGATGAGGCGCAACACCGTCATCGACCCGACGACGGCCAACGCGCCGAGCGCCATCGGCAGCGCCGCGGCCAGCAGGCCGCCGAAAACCCAGATCAGCACCAGGAAGCTCAGGGGCAGCGCGATCAGCTCCATGACCAGCAGGTCGGCCTGGTTCTGCGTGTTGATCTGCGCGTACTGCATCGCCGAGCCGCCGGCGCGGACGGTCACGCCGTCGCGGTCGTGGATGAACTGGTCCGCCAATGTCTGCGCGTTGGCCTGGGCGTAGTTCTCGCCGCCCTTGAGGTTGACCACCACGAGCCCGGACTTGCCGTCGCGGCTCACCAGGTCGTCGGGCTGCCCCGGGGGGGCGGGAACAGGTCGAGTCCACGGCGAGGAAACGTTGTAGACCAGCGGGGAATTCTGCAGCTGATCGACAAGGCCGGTGCCCACCTTGCGGGCCTGTTCACTGTTGGTGCCGCCGGGGGCGGTCACCAGGATGAGCACCTGCTGGCCGCTCTGCCCGAACTTGTCGCTCAACACGCTGATGGCGTGCGCCGACTCGGAGTCCGGGTCTTGGAAGCCGCCCGGCGACAGGCTCTTGGCGACGGGGACACCGAAGACGGCGGCGGCGATGAAAACCAGCACACCGGTCGCGATGATGCGGCGGGGCGCCCTGATGGCGACTCGGGCGATTCTTTGCAGCATGTGGTGCCCTTCCGCTGCCGGTGCCCCATTGCGCTGGCCGCTGGCTCATCCCGCGACAACCTAGCAAACGCTAGTTTCCACGCGTCCAACAGTGTTCTCTCTAAGCACGCAAATGGTGCCTGGAGCGTTCAACGACGAGTTTTAAACCGCGCCGACGGTAAGAGTCCAGCCAGAAAAATGTGTCGTAATTAAGCAGCTCACGGCCTAAATCGCCGCGCCTGCGCCGGTCAACCTACTTGCCGGTAAATTGCCAAGATTTTCCGAATCGTGACTCAAAGATTCCTTAATGGTGGCCCATACGCTCAGTGTCATGTGGATCGACGACACAAGTGCCGACGTCATCAAAGTTGACTTCGAAGCCCTCTACCACGGCGACGTGCTGGTAGAAGGCGAGACCTCCGAGCAGTTCGAAGAACTGCAAGCGGCGAGCTGAGGCAGAGATGAGCATGCTCGCACGGCTGTTAATGGCCGAACCCAACGTCAGTCGGTGGTTCCGCAAGTAACCATCGGTCCTGGTTTTCACGAAAGCCCCCCGCGGATGCGGGGGGCTTTCGTTTTGTCCGACGGCGGTGCGGCTCAGCGAGGCGCCATGCGGATGGCGCCATCCAGGCGGATGACCTCGCCGTTGAGCATCGGGTTCTCGACGATGTGGACGGCCAGGGCGCCATACTCGTCGGGGTCACCCAGCCGGGCCGGGTGCGGCACCTGCTTGCCCAGCGAGGCCTGCGCCTCCTCGGGCAGCGAACCCAGCAGCGGCGTCTTGAACAGGCCCGGCGCGATGGTCACCACGCGGATGAGCTCGCGCGACAGGTCGCGCGCGATCGGCAGGGTCATGCCGACGACGCCGCCCTTGGACGCCGAGTAGGCGGCCTGGCCGATCTGGCCCTCGAACGCGGCGACCGAGGCGGTGTTGATGATGACGCCGCGCTCCTCTCCTTTCGGCCCAACCGGTTCAGTCTTGGCGATGCGCTCGGCGGCCAGCCGCAGCACGTTGAAGGTGCCGATCAGGTTGACCCCGATCACCTTCTTGAAGCCGTCCAGCGGGAAGGGGCCGTCCTTGGACAGCGTCTTGATGGCGTTGCCGATGCCGGCGCAGTTGACGTTGATGCGCAGCGTGCCCATCGACTCTGCGGCATCCAGCGCCTTGCCGACGCCGGCCTCATCGGTGACGTCGGCCTCGACGAAGCGGGCGCGATCGCCCAGTTCGCGGACCGCTTCTTCGCCGCGCAGGTCGATGACCACCACCTGGGCACCGCGGTCCAGCAGTCGCTTGGTGGTGGCCAGGCCCAGGCCTGACGCTCCCCCGGTGACGACGGCAACGGCGTCTTTGATCTCCATCCGAGTCCTTCCTAATTCGCTCGAGTCCAGCCAACTGGTTGGTTGGGACTATACCCAGTCCTTGAGTACTGCTTCGGCGTCGGCCACCGGCGCCGCGCGACGCGGTGTCTCCGGCGCGGTGCGGGAGAACCGCGGCGCCGGCAGCGGCTGCAGGCCGCCGTCGACCTCGTAGAAGGTGTTCCGCTCGGTGATGTGCGGCTCGGTCTGCACCTCGCCGAACGCCAGGATCGGCGTCACGCAGGCATCGGAGTCGGCGAACACCTTGGCCCAGTGGTCGCGGTCCTGGCTGCCGAACTTCTCGGTCAGCACCGCCCGCAGTTCGGGCCAGCGACTGACGTCGTTCTGCCCGGGCAGGTCGGCGCCATCGAGACCGAGCCCGGTCAGCATGGCGGCGTAGAACTGCGGCTCGATGGCGCCGACCGCCACGTAGCGACCGTCGGCGCATTCATAGGTGTCGTAGTAGGGAGCGCCGCCGTCGAGCAGGTTGGTGCCGCGGGCGTCGGTCCACATGCCCGACGAACGCATCTGCCACATCATCTGCATCAGCACGCTGGAACCATCTACCATCGCGGCGTCGACGACCTGCCCCTTGCCGGAGGTCTGCCGCTCCCACAGTGCCGACAGGATGCCGAGCAGCAGGAACATCGAGCCGCCGCCGAAGTCCCCGACCAGGTTCAGCGGCGGGACCGGCCGCTCGTTCGCCCGGCCGATTGAGTGCAGGATGCCGTTCAGCGAGATGTAGTTGATGTCGTGACCCGCCTGCTGGCTGCGCGGGCCGGTCTGGCCCCAGCCGGTCATCCGGGCGTAGACCAGCCGGTCGTTGACCTTGGCGCAGTCCTCGGGGCCCAGTCCGAGCCGCTCGGTGACACCGGGACGGTAGCCCTCGATCAGCACGTCGGCCTTCGCGATCAGCTTGAGGACGAGGCCGCGGCCTTCGTCGGACTTCAGGTCGGCGGTCACCACCCGCCGGTTGCGCATCATGGCGTCCTTGGCGACGCCCCCGGAGCCCCCAGGGGCTTTAGCCGGGCGATCGATGCGTACCACGTCGGCTCCCAGATCCCCCAGGATCATCGCCGCGTGCGGGCCGGGGCCGATGCCGGCCAGCTCGACAACACGAAGTCCCTTCAACGGTCCAGCCACGATCCACCGACCTTTCGTCTGCCCTGACGCCGTTGACCGTTCGCAACCAAACAACCGGCCGTTCGACATCTTCGCAGCCGTGCCGGAAGGCCGCGCATCCCGGTCACTTATGGTGACCCCATGCCTTCATCCGCGCTCGCCACCCTCACCCCAGTCGCAGGCCTGGACGTCACGCTGTCCGACGGCGTGTTGTCGGTGACCATCAACCGGCCCGACAGCCTGAATTCGCTGACCATCCCGGTGATCACCGGCATCGCGGACGCGATGGAGTACGCGGCCACCGACCCCGAGGTCAAGGTGGTGCGGCTCGGCGGCGCGGGACGCGGCTTCAGCTCCGGTGCGGGCATCAGCGCCGACGACGTCTCCGACGGCGGCGGCGTCCCGCCCGACGAGATCATCCTCGAGATCAACCGGCTGGTGCGCGCGATCGCCACGCTGCCGCACCCGGTGGTCGCCGTCGTTCAGGGCCCCGCGGCCGGCGTCGGCGTCTCCATCGCCCTGGCCTGTGACGTCGTATTGGCTTCGGAGAGCGCGTTTTTCATGCTCGCCTTCACCAAGATCGGGTTGATGCCCGACGGCGGCGCATCGGCGTTGGTGGCGGCCGCGGTCGGCCGGATCCGGGCCATGCAGATGGCGTTGCTTCCGGAACGGCTGACCGCCGCCGAGGCGTTGTCGTGGGGCCTGGTCACCGCGGTCTATCCGGCCGGCGATTTCGACGCCGAGGTGGACAAGGTGATCGCACGATTGCTGGGCGGCCCGGCGGTGGCCTTCGCCAAGACCAAGCTGGCGATCAACGCGGCCACCCTGACCGAGTTGGACCCGGCTCTGCAGCGTGAGTTCGACGGTCAGTCGGTGCTGCTGAAATCGCCCGACTTCGTGGAGGGCGCAACGGCCTTCCAGCAGCGGCGCGCCGCCAACTTCACCGACCGCTGAAAGTTGTTGCGGTGATCGGCCGCAACGCTTAATCCCGCTGTGATGCGGTAATCCTCCTCGTCACACCAATTGACGAACGACGGAGGATCGATGCCCGAACAGGTTCGGTGCCTGATAACCGGAGCGACCGGCTACATCGGCGGGCGCCTGGTGCCCCGGCTGCTCGACGAGGGCCATCGCGTTCGGGCGTTGGCGCGCAACCCCGACAAGCTCGCGCGGGTGCCGTGGCGGCACCAGGCGGAGGTGGCGCGCGGTGACCTCGGTGACGTCGATTCGCTGATCGCCGCGTTCGACGGCATCGACGTCGTCTATTACCTGGTCCACTCGATGGGCACCTCGAAGGATTTCGCCGCCGAGGAAACCCGCGCCGCCCGCAACGTCGTGGCGGCGGCCCGGCGTGCCGGGGTGCGGCGAATCGTGTACCTCAGTGGGTTGCATCCCGAAAATCGTGATCTCTCAACGCATCTGGCGTCACGTAAGGCCGTCGGGGACGCGCTGATCGACTCTGGCGTCGAGACGGCGGTGTTGCAGGCCGGGGTAGTCGTCGGCTCGGGGTCGGCGTCGTTCGAAATGATCAGGCACCTCACCGACCGGTTGCCGGTGATGACCACCCCGAAATGGGTGCACAACAAGATCCAGCCGATCGCGGTGCGCGACGTGCTCTACTACCTGGCCGCGGCGGCGACGGCCCAGGTCCCGACGTCGCGCACCTGGGACATCGGCGGGCCCGACGTGCTGGAGTACGGCGACATGATGCGGGTTTATGCCGACGTGGCGGGCCTGGGCAACCGCTACCTCATCGTGCTGCCGTTTCTGACCCCGACGATCGCCAGCCTCTGGGTGGGGACGGTGACCCCTATCCCGCCCGGCCTCGCGCGACCGCTGGTCGAATCGCTGGAGTGCGACGCGGTGATGCGCAACCACGACATCGACGGCATCGTCGCGCCACCGCCAGGCGGCCCGACCGGCTACCGGCGGGCCGTCGAACTCGCACTTGCCCGCGCCGCTCGTGGCGTCCCCGAACCGACATGGTCGTCCTTGCGGACCGAACCGGCCGAAGCGCTGCCCACGGACCCGGACTGGTCCGGCGAGATCGTCTATGCCGATGTGCGTACCGCCACAACCACCGCCGCGCCTGGGAGCGTCTGGAAGGCAGCGGAGGACGTCGTGAACTCGCGGGCAACCGGCTGGAAGGTCGAGGAGCGCGCGGCGGGATCCCTGTTGCGGCTGAGTTCTACAAAGCGAGCGCCGGGACGCGAGTGGCTCGAAATCGCGGTCACTGCCCAAAACGGTCGCGGCACCCGCTACACCCAGCGGTCTACCTTTCTGCCGAAGGGCTTACCGGGGCGGGTGTACTGGTTCTTCGTTCGGCCAGTCCACTCCGCCAGGATGCGCGCTTTGGCCCGCGACGTCGTCGCGTCGGCGCACGAGTGAGCTCAGACGCCAAACATCGGGGGCAGCGCGAGAACCATGATCAGTCCCCACACCAAGTGGGTGAGCACCGGCGCCAGGACGCCGCCGGTGGCACGGCGCTCGAACGCGCAGACCGTCCCCAGGATGATCGCGGCGAAGCCGAGCATCGGGTTGCCGCTGGCCAGCGTCGCGCATGTATAGAGGACGGTCGAAATCACGACTGGGTGATAGCGACCCAGGGCTGTGTAGAGTGCGCCGCGAAAGAACACTTCCTCGGCGACGCCGTTGATCAGCGTGATCGCCACGATCACCGGATACCACCCGTGGTGGGCGTAGAGCAGCACCCGGGTTATCAACTCCGCCACGGGCGTGATCTGCCGGACGATCAGGCCGCCTATCACGAAAACCCCGCCGAGCAGGAGGCCGATCGTCGTCCCGGTGATGACCGGCCGCTGGTTGCGACCCCGCCAACAGATGCCGCCCAGGTGCAGCGGGCCGGAGATCAGCGCTCCTGCGGTCCACACCGCCGCGAGCGCGAGAGTCAGCCAGTAGAAGCTCTCATCCCCCGGATGGCGCCGCAACGAAAACCCGAGCACCCCGGCGCCGAGGATCACCGTGATGGCCACCAGGATCCGCCGGCGCCGCACCACGCCGGGCGACTCATGTTGGGGCACAGCAACATTGGTGACCGCTCGGCGCAACTCGCTGAAGGCGCCGGTGTGATACGGACTCGTCGACTGGGTCATGCGGGATGCACCTTCGGGGTCAGGGCGATCAGGATGTCGAGGCCGGTGCGTACCGCTCCGGCCACCGGTCCGGGGACCCTGTTCACCAGCCCCAGGGTCGGCCGCACGACCGACGGGGTGACCCGCCGAGCGACTCGGCGGATGCGCAGCGCGTCGCCGCCGGCCCAGACGGGATCGGTGTTGGCGAGGTGGTGCGGATCGGCCAGGGCATTGACGGGACGCGGCCGGTGCGTGGACCGGCCGGCCAAGGCCAGGGCCATGGACTCGTCGATGCCCAGCAGGCCGCCGGGCGGGTCGGGAACCCGATCGCGCAGGCCGCTGGCCGATGCCACCATCGGGTGGTCCAGCGATTCGACCAGATCGCCCGCCAGCCCCGGCGGCACCGGCAGCGCGACGCCGGTGATCAGCGAGGCCAGCGCGGTGTCGATCCTGCCCACCGGCACGCCGGTGTGCCAGCGCCCGGAGACCCGCGCATACGCCTTGAGTAGGTCCCGATAGGTCGTGGTGTCCGGGCCTGCGATGTCGTACGCCCCGGCGGGCACCAGGTCGCGGTCGGCCGCGGCGACGAGATAGTGCAGGACATCGCGGATGGAGATCGGGTCGATGGGGTTGTCCATCCAGCACGGGATCGGGATCAGCGGGAACCGGTCGCCGACGTAGCGCATCATCTCGAACGACGTCGAACCGGCGCCGATGATGATCGCCGCGCCCAGCCACACCAGCTCGGGGCCGTCCGGGATGGTCAGCGCCTGGGCCACCTCGGCCCGGCTGGTCAGGTGCTCGGACAGGTCTTCCTCGGCGGGCACGAACCCACCCAGGTAGACGATGCGTCGCACCCCGGCTTCGCGAGCCGCCGCCGCGAAGTTTGCCGCCGCGGACTTGTCGGCGTCGCGAAAACCGGGCTGACCGATCGCGTGCACCAGGTAATACGCCACGTCAACGGGCCCGCAACTGGCGAAGGCGGAGGCGAGCGACGCGGGGTCGGCGGCATCCAATTTCACCGGTGTGACGTCGTCGAACCAGCCGAAACGCTTGAGGCGCGCCGGTTTTCGAGTCGCCGCCGCCACTTGGTGCTGATCGGCCACCAGCGCGGTGACCAGGCGTGATCCCACATAACCGGTGGCACCGGTGACCAGAGCCCGCATACCCCGACCCTAGCGGCCCGACCGCGCGGCGGGCATTTGAACCGACGGCGCGGCGGCACCGTCACCCCTACATGGACCATCAGGGAAGCCGTGATTTCGCCGGCTCGACGGGCATTGCGCTGAAAGATCCGACCATCGCCGGCGTCGCGGTGAAGTTTCCACCTAATCGCTATACCCAAAGCGAAGCCATCCAGGCGCTGACCGACATCGCCGGCCCGGACTTTCAGCGCTTCGCCCGCAGCAGTGGGGTCGAGTTCCGCAACACCGCGCTGCGGCTGCCCCGCTACCGCGAGCTGAGCGGATTCACCGAGGCCAACGACGCCTATCTCGAGGTCGCGCTGGACCTGGGCGAGCAGGCGCTGCTGGCCGCGCTGGACCAGGCCAAGGTCAAGCCGTCGGAGCTCGACATCGTGTTTTCGACGACGGTCACCGGGCTGGCCGTGCCGACGCTGGAGGCGCGACTCGCGACGCGGGTTGGCCTGCGGCCGGACGTCAAACGCGTCCCGCTGTTCGGGCTGGGCTGTGTGGCCGGTGCCGCCGGCGTGGCGCGCATGCACGACTACCTGCGCGCCTTCCCCGACCAGACGGCCGCACTGCTCGCGGTGGAACTGTGCTCGCTGACCGTTCAGCGCCAGGACAATTCGGTCGCCAATCTCGTCGCCACGAGCCTTTTCGGCGACGGCGCGGCCGTGGTGATCACCGAGGGCGCCCACCGGGCGGGCCACGAACACACCGGCCCCCGGGTGCTGGCGACGCGCAGCCACATCTATCCCGACACCGAAGAGATCATGGGCTGGAAGATCGGCGGTAACGGCTTCCGGATCGTGCTGTCCGCCGACGTCGCCACGATCGCCGATAAATACCTGGGCGATGACGTCCGTGATTTCCTCGCCGACCACGGGCTGACCTCGCGCGATGTGGCGACGTGGGTATGCCATCCGGGCGGACCGCGGGTGATCGAAACCGTCGAGAGCGCCCTAAACCTCCCGGTGGACGCGCTCGACCACACACGAAAATCGTTGCGAGAGAACGGAAATCTGTCGTCGGTCTCGGTGCTCGACGTGCTTGCGGCGAACATGGCCGATCCGCCGCCGACGGGGTCGATCGGCCTGATGATCGCCATGGGCCCGGCGTTCTGTTCCGAGCTGGTACTGCTGGCCTGGTAGGGCTGGTAAAGACTGTAGCCATGTATTACCTGCTGGTGCTAGCGGTCGGACTCGAGCGCGTCGTGGAGCTGGTGGTGTCCACCCGCAACGCACATTGGTCGTTTACCAAGGGCGCCAAGGAGTTTGGCCGATCGCACTATCCGGTGATGGTGACCATTCACACCGGGCTACTGGTCGGCTGCCTCGTCGAACCGTGGGCGCTGCACCGGCCGTTCATCGCATGGCTGGGCTGGCCGATGCTGGCGGTGGTGGTGGCCAGCCAGGCATTGCGGTGGTGGTGCATCACAACGCTGGGCCGACGATGGAACACTCGGGTGATCGTCCTGCCGCAGGCGCCGTTGGTGCGGCAGGGTCCCTATCGCTGGCTGCACCATCCGAACTATGTTGCAGTGGTGGCCGAGGGGGTGGCGTTGCCGCTGGTGCATACGGCGTGGCTGACCGCAGTCGTTTTCACGCTGGCCAACGCCGCGCTGCTCAGGGTGCGCCTGCGGGTGGAGAACTCCGCGTTGGGTTACACATGAGCGGCTACGACGCGGACCTGTTGATCGTCGGTGGCGGACCGGGCGGCCTGGCCACGGCGTTACACGCTCGACGCCTCGGACTGTCGGTGATCGTGGCCGAGCCGCGCGACGGGCCCATCGACAAGGCCTGCGGCGAGGGTTTGATGCCCGGCGGGCTGGCCGAACTGACCTCGCTGGGCGTGGATCCCGTCGGCATGCCTTTTCACGGGATCGCCTACGTGAGTGAACGACGGCGGGCCCAGGCGCGCTTTCGCGACGGGCCGGGACGCGGCGTGCGGCGCACCACGTTGCACTCGGCGCTGGCCGCGCGGGCCAAAGAGCAAGACACCGACTGGATCCGCACGCGGGTGACCAGCGTCGCGCAAGACGCGCACGGCGTCTCGGCCGCCGGGGTGCGCGCGCGATGGTTGGTAGCGGCCGACGGGCTGCATTCCCAGGTTCGGCGCGCCGTCGGAATCACCGCGACGGCGGGGACCCCCCGGCGTTACGGCGTGCGGTGGCACTACCGGGTGCCGGCGTGGTCGGATTTCGTCGAGGTGTACTGGTCGCGCTGGGGCGAGGCGTACGTGACGCCGGTCGAGCCGGATCTGGTCGGTGTGGCTATCCTGTCGCGTGGCCGGCCCGACCTGGCCTGGTTCCCGCGCCTGGCCCGCCGGCTGCACGGCGCCAACCCGGGGCAGCACCGCGGCTGCGGCCCGCTGCGGCAGGTGGTCTCGCGACGGGTCGCGGGGCGTGTGCTGCTGGTGGGCGACGCGGCCGGCTACGAGGACGCGCTCACCGGCGAGGGCATCAGCCTGGCGTTTAAACAGTCCGCCGCGGCCGTCGACGCCATCGTCAACGAGGCGCCGGCGTCATACGAGCAGGCGTGGCGCCGGATCACCCGCGATTACCGGCTGCTCACCCGCGCGCTGGTGCTCGCCAGCACGCCGAGGGTGGTGCGGCGCGCCGTCGTCCCGACGTGCACGCTGCTCCCCCCGGTGTTCGACCGCGGCGTCAACATCCTGGCCGGGTAGTCCCCGATGGTGGCGACCCGCTTCGCCCGGCTGCGCCGCGCTCGCGATCGCCACTAGTCCCGATGGTGGCGACCCGCTTCGCCCGGCTGCGCCGCGCTCGCGATCGCCACTAGCGCGCCTTCCAGACCGGCTCCCGCTTCTCGGCGAACGCCAGTGGACCCTCCTTGGCGTCTTCGGACTTGAGCAGAACCCGCATCTCGCGCACCGTGCGTTCCCAACCAGGTTCGTCACCGACGACGACCCCGTCGTCGACGCCGTAGGCGATCCGCTTGCTGGCCTGCACCGACAACGGCGCGTTGACGGTGATCCGCGCAGCCAGCGCCAGGGCGGCGTCCAGCACCGAGCCCTGGGGGACGACCTCTTTGATCAAGCCCCACTCGCAGGCGGCGGCCGCGGTGAGCGGCTCGCCGGTCAACAACAGCTGCATACCCACCTTGCGGGGCAGCTGCTCGGCGATGCGGAAAACGCCACCGGCAGCGGCGATGAGCCCCCGCTTGACCTCGGGGAGGCCGAACTGCGCGCGCTCGTCGGCCACCACCAGGTCACTGGCCAGCGCCAGCTCGGTGCCGCCGCCCAGGGCGGTCCCGTTCACCGCCGCGATCGTGGGCTTGTCGATGAAGTGGTGGACGTAGCCGGCGAAGCCCCACTCGGGGTGATCGGGGTGATAGAGGTTCTCCCGCCGGGCGATCGCCTTGAGGTCGGCCCCGGCGCAGAACGACTTGTCGCCCGCGCCGGTGACCACCACCGCCCGCACCTCGGGGTCGTGCTGCGCCTCTTCGAGCGCATCCCCGAGGCCGATGCTGACGGCGGCGTTCACCGCGTTGCGGGCTTCCGGCCGGTTGATGGTTATCACCATCACGTTGCCCCGGCGTTCGGCCAGGGCCCCCGGCCCCTGGGTCACAACAGTTCCACGATGGTGGCGTTGGCCTGGCCGCCGCCCTCACACATGGTCTGCAGGCCGTACTGAATTCCCTTGTCCCGCATGTGATACAGCAGGGTTGTCATTATCCGGGCACCGGATCCACCGAGCGGGTGGCCCAGCGCGATGGCACCGCCGTTGGGGTTGAGCTTCGTCTCGTCGGCGCCGATGTCCTTGAGCCAGGCCAGCGGAACCGGCGCGAACGCCTCGTTCACCTCGTAGGCGCCGATGTCGCCGATGGACAGCCCGGAGCGCTTCAGCACCTTCTGGGTCGCCGGGATGGGCGCGGTCAGCATGATCACCGGGTCCGCGCCGGCCAGGGTCGCGGTGTGCACCTTGGCGATCGGCTTGAGCCCGAGTTCCTTGGCCTTCTCGGCGGACATGAACAGGATCGCCGCCGAGCCGTCGGAGATCTGCGACGAGTTGCCGGCGTGAATCACGCCGTCTTCCTTGAACGCCGGCTTCAGCGAGGCCATCTTCTCCATCGGCGTCCCGCGGCGGATGCCTTCGTCTTTGAGCACCACGTTGCCGTCCTGGTCCTTGATGCCCACGATCTGGTCATCGAAGGCGCCGGCATCCTGTGCGGCAGCGGCCTTTTCGTGCGAGTCGAGGGAGAACTGGTCGAGCGCTGTACGGTCGAATCCCCACTGCTCGGCGATCATCTCCGCGCCGATGCCCTGGTTGGGGATCTGGCCCTGGTAGCGGTCCAGGAAGGCCTGCGGGTACGGTCGCCCGCCGTTGGCCAGCGACGCGCCCATCGGGGTCCGCGACATCGACTCGACACCACCGGCGACGACGACGTCGTAGTGCCCGGCGATGACTCCGGCGGCGGCGAAGTGGATGGACTGCTGGCTGGATCCGCACTGGCGGTCCACGGTCACGCCCGGGACGGTCTCGGGCCAGCCGGCGGTCAGCAGCGCGGTGCGGCCGATGTCGAGGGCCTGCTCCCCGGCCTGCATGACGCAGCCCCAGATGACGTCGTCGACCAGGCCCGGGTCGACGCCGGCCTTGTCGACCAGGCCGTTGAGCACCTGTGCGGACAGATCCGCCGGGTGCACCCCGGACAATCCGCCATTGCGCTTGCCGATCGGTGAACGCACTGCCTCGACGATGACGGCTTCAGCCATGGTCTTGTCTCCTTTGACACGTGGACTTCGAAAAAGAGTGGAGTCTTGCGTCGATTGTCAACCAAGGGGTTGGGCGGGCGAAGCTCGGGGTGCTTCTGGGCACGGAAGCCGGCGCTCAGCGCTGTCCTCGGAACCAGAAATTTGTTCTCTTCGCTCGCAGAGCGGCGCAATAATGGTCGAGTGAAGCCGAGCGTGTGCAGCGGACGCTCGTAACCGAACCTGCGGTAGAAGGCCGCGGCGACGATCAGCACGTCCGGCGTGAGCATGCCGCCCGAGTGGTTGCCGACAATCAGGACACCACCGTCGGCCGGCAACGATTCCAGCCCACGCACGTCGAAGCGAAACCAGGCCCGCGCCTACGGTTCTGCCGCACCGACCAAGCGCTCGGTGAAGCCTGGGTCCCACTCGCCGATTTCGCGGTCACTCAAGAAATCGGCGTGAATTCGAGGTGCAACTCGGACAGACCCCGCATCTGCCACGTCGGGTCGTAGGTGTAGCGGCGGGCGTCCGGCGGTCCGTGCTCGGCCTCCGTGATGGCGATGTCCGCCATCCGGTCGAGTATGCGGTTCAGCGAGATTCGCCCCTCCGCGCGGGCCAATGGTGCGCCCGGGCAGGAGTGATTGCCGCGGCCGAAGGCCACATGCTCGCGCACGTTCGGCCGGTCGATGCGGAACTCGTCGGGCTGCTCGAACTTCCGTGCATCCCGGTTGCTCGCGCCGGGCAGCAGCATCATTGTGCTGCCCGCCGGGATCTCGGTGTCACCGATCGAGGTCGTCGTGCGGGCCATCCGGAAGTGGCACTTGACCGGACTCTCCATGCGCAGCGTCTCTTCGACGAAATTCGGTATCCGGCTGCGGTCTTCGCGGAGCAGCTTCTGCAAGTCCGGGTTCTCGGCGAGCGTGCGGACCCCGAAGCTGAGCAGCTTGGTCGTGGTTTCCTGGCCGGCCGCGAACAGGAATGTCGCCAGCCGGACCACGTCGATGACTTCGGGAGTCGAGCCGTCGGGGTACTTCGCCTGGGCCAGCTCGGTCAACACATCCTCGCGTGGCTGCCGGCGGCGTTCGGTGATGTGGGTGGTGAACTTGTCGTCCAGGTACTCCAGCGGATTGTGCGCGCGCGTCACCGAGTCGTCCCCGACCCCACCGGAGAACTTGCCCGAGAACACATCCCGAAATTCTTCGTGGTCCTCGACGGGAACTCCCAGGAGGTCGGCGATCACCAACCCGGAGAACGGCCGCGCATAGTCGTCGAGGAATTCACAGCTGCCGCGGGACAAGAACTCGTCGAGCTGCTGATCGGCGAGCCGCCACATGAAGTCTTCATTTTCCTTGAGCCGCTTGGGTGTCAGCAGGCGGCTGAGCAGACCCCGCGTCCGGGCGTGTTCCGGTGGATCTTGAGTCACGATGTGCTCGCTCATCGGGATCTGCGAGCGATGTTGTTCGATCAGGCTGCCGATGTCGTCGCCCTCGGGCTCGAACGCCAACCCCGAAAACGGCCCGGCGACCGAGACACACGACGAGAACGCCGGATCTTTGTAAACGGCGAGCGCCTCGGCGTGTCCCGTTACCGCCATGACGCCCTGATCGGGTCGCGGCAGCACCGGGCAGCGCGCCCGCAGATGATCGAAGTAGGGATACGGGTCCGGAATCAGGGACACGTCAGTGAAGAAATCAACCTTTTCGAATTCGCTCAACAGGACTCCTAGGCATCCACGTAACCGCCCCTCACCCACGTCAGCCCGGGCGACGTAACCTCTCTTGCCAATCTAGATCTGAACAAATATTAGGTCAAGCTGCCGGCTCCGGTGCGGCCGCGCGCTTGCCCGCTGCGCGCGGCACCTACCGCACCGTCAGCGCTGTTGCCGCCAGTTCTTCGGCGGCGTGTACAGCGACGGTCACCTGCAGTTCATTTCTCCTGGGTCGACGGCGCATACGGTCCCCGGATCTGAGCACGCCTGCACCCGGGCCCGGTTGGTGGCCGGCGTCAGACGGCAAGTGGTACCCCCAACGATTCAAGTTGCCCACCGATTCAAGGAATACGACAGGGGCGGTGACCACTATTTCGAGTGGAGCATCGTCTGCACACTCAAACGGCCGCTGCCGCCAGGTCAAACCGGGATTGCCGCCACGGTCGCAATCAAGCCCGAAAACCGCGACCCTGACGGCAATCTCGTCGAAGGGTGATTTCTAGCCGGCGGGGTAGGCGACCGACTTGATCTCGGTGTACTGGTCGAATCCGGCAATACCGTTCTGGCGTCCCACGCCGCTTTCCTTGTAGCCGCCGAACGGTGTGTCCGCGCCGTACGGGGCGCCGCCGTTGACGCCCATGAAGCCGGCCTTGATCCGGCGGGTCACCGACAGCGCACGCTCGAGCGAACCCGCAAACACGTTGCCGGCCAACCCGTACACGCTGTCGTTGGCGATCCGGATCGCGTCCTCCTCGTCGTCGAACGGGATGACCGACAGCACCGGGCCGAAGATCTCCTCCTGCGCGATGGTCATCTTGTTGTCGACGTTCGTGAAAAGCGTTGGCCTGATGAAATATCCCTTGTCGAAACCGGTTTCCGCACCGGGTCCGCCGACCAGGGCCGTGGCGCCCTCCTCGACGCCCTTCTTGATGTAGTCCGTCACGCGGTCGAACTGTCGTTGCGAGATCACCGGCCCACACAGCGTTCCCGGGTCCTGCGGGTCGCCGCACGTGACGTTCTCGTAGATGTTCTTGAGGATCTCGACGCCCTCCTCATAGCGGGACCGCGGCAGCAGCAGCCTGGTCGGGTTCGCACAGCCCTGACCGGCGTGCATGCACGGCGCGATGCCGACCATGCACGCCGTCCCGAAGTCGGCGTCCTCCAGCACGATGGTGGCCGACTTGCCGCCGAGTTCGAGGAACAGCCGCTTCATGGTCGCGGCGCCCTTCTCCATGATCCGCTTGCCGACCACCGTCGAGCCGGTGAACGAGATCAGGTCGACCTTCGGCGACAGCGTGAGCTCCTCGCCCACGAAGTGGTCCGAGGCGGTGACGACGTTGACGACGCCCGCGGGGATGTCGGTCTTCTCGGCGATCAGGCGGCCGAGCCGGTTCGCGTTGAACGGGGTGTTGGGGGCCGGCTTGAGCACCACGGTGTTGCCGGTGCCCAGCGCCTGGCCGAGCTTGTTGAGGGTGACCTCGAACGGGAAGTTCCACGGCACAATCGCGCCGACCACGCCCACCGGTTCCCGCCACACCTTGCGGGTGGTCAGCGTGCCGGTCAGGCTGATCACCTTGTCGCCCAGGTCGGTTTCCCACGCGTACTCGTCGATCAGGCGTGCGGGGTACTTCAGCCCGTCCTCCAGCGGGGCGTCCAGCTGGGGTCCGAACGTGATGGCCCGCGGGGAGCCGACCTCGAGGATGAGCTCCTCACGCAGCTCGTCGATCTCGGACTCGATCGCCTCGTGCAGCTGCAGCAGGCAGCGCTTGCGCAGCTCCTTGTTGGTCGACCAGTCGGTCTCGTCGAAGGCGCGCCGGGCGGCGTCGATGGCCCGGTGCATGTCCTCCTTCGACGCGTCCGAAACCTCGCCGAGCGACTCCTCGGTCGCCGGGTTGATGTTGGCGAAGGTGCCGGCCTGGCCCTCGACGAGCTTGCCGTCGATCATCATTTTCGGCTCGAAGCGGACCTTTACAGCCTCAGTCATATCTGTCACTCTCTTCTGACTCGTTAGAGGGGCGTCCCGCAGAGCGCTGGTTACCCTACGGGGAGCCTTACTGGAAACTAGCCGATTGGCAAGTGGAGCCTCGGACGGGGCCGGTTATTGGGGGTCGAACAGCACCGGGACCGACGTCGGTGACCGGAAGACCTGGCCGCGAATATGCGGGTCGATCCCCTCGGGGTCCAGCCGCAGGTTCGGCAACCGGTCGAGCAGAAGGTTGATGGCGGTGCGCATCTCGAGCCGCGCCAGGTGCATGCCGAGGCAGACGTGCACGCCGTGCCCCCAGCCCAGGTGGCCCTTGGGCGAGCGGAAGATGTCGAACGAGTCCGGTTCGGGGTAACGGTCTTCCTGCCGATTGGCGGCGCCCAGCATCGGCATCACGCTTGACCCGGCCGGGATCGGCACCCCGCCGAGTTCGGTGTCGCGGGTGGCGACCCGGGTGATGGTCAACAGCGGCGGTTCCCACCGCACGCCCTCCTCGATGGCCTGCGGCAGCAGCGAGCGGTCCGCGCGGATGGCGTCCAGTTGCTTGGGATCGGACAGCAGAGCGAGCAGCAGGTTGCCCAGCGCGCGGTAGGTGGTCTCCACCCCGGCGGGCAGCAGCAGACGCAGGAACGAATAGATCTCCTCGTCCTCGAGCTTCTCGCCGTCGATCTCCGCCTGGGCCAGCGCGCTGATCAGATCGTCCTTGGGCTCCGCGCGGCGGGCCGCCAGGATCGGCGCGAAGTAGTCGCACAGCGCCGCCGAGGCGGCAAGTCCGCGTTCCGGATTCAGGATCCAGCTCAGCAGCGAGATGGACCAGCGCTGGAACTGTGGGTAGTCCGCCTCGGGCAGGCCCAGCAGACCGGCGATGATCTGACTGGGATAGTCGAAGGTGAATTCCTTGACCAGGTCGGCCTTGCCGTTGGCGGCGAACTTGTCGATCAGACCATTGGCCACGCGTCCGACCAACTCGTCCTCCCAGCGCGCCAAGGCCTTCTGCGAGAACGCCTTTGACACCAGTGACCGCAGCCGGCCGTGTATCGGCTCGTCCATGCCGAGCATGACGCGCTCCCCCAGGACGGGGCCGAACGCCGCGATGACGGCCGCCGAGGAGAACGTTTCGTTGTCGCGCAGCATCTGCTGCGCCTCCTCGTGCCGGTAGACGATGAAGACCGGCTTGGATTCCTCATGGGGCATCCCGGAGGTGTCCAGGCGCTGAATCGGTTCCTCGCGACGCAGCCGGGCCAATTCGGTGTACGGGTCGCGCACGTCCCCGGAGACCGCCTCGTCGAATGCGCCGAAGTCTTCTAGATCGTCGAAAAGTTGTTCCATGATTGCCCCTTAATCCCCTTGCGGCGCAGCATTCGTTTGCGACGAGAACCGCCCCGCCACCGCGGCCAAGCGCTGCAGTACCGGCTGCGGAAGAACCCGGGCGACGAAAACCATCGCCTTTTGACTTGTCGTCAACGGCCACGCCCCATCGCGCATCGACCCCTGCCGGGGTATGCCCAGCACGATCCGCGACATGTGATGCATGCCCGACGCCGGCAGGATCCTGTTGGCCACCAACAGCATCGAGGCGTCCGGCCCGATGCCCCGGCGGCGGAATGCTCCCCGGTCATCGATCGCCTTGAGCAGGCCGTCGGTGAACCGTTCCGGCGGCCGCGCCAATTTCATCGCGAAGCGCCCGCGGCTGTTCATGGTGTTGTGCAGCCGGGCATACGGACCACCGAAGTTTCGGTCATCGGTGGTGCCGGCGTCGGTGATGATCTCGGTGTCATACGTGCCGGCGACCAGGACGGTGACACCGAGACCGAACGGCGCGATTTCGCACGCCATCGATTCCCCCCACCGCTCCAGCGCTCCCTTGGCCGCGGAGTACGGCGCGGTGGCGGGCTGGCCCCGCACCCCGGCCGCGCTGGACACCAGGATGATTCGCCCTTGACCCGCCGCCCGCATCGACGGCAGCAGGGCCTGGGTGAGCGTGACGGGGCCCAGGACGCTGGTGGCGAGCATGCGCTGCCACAACGCCATGTCGGTCTCCTCCACCATGCCGGCGGCCGAGATACCCGCGTTGTGCACCAGTGCGTACGGTGCGCCCACGGCTTCCTCGATTGTCTTGGCCGCCGCGGCGATCGACGCGCTGTCGGTCAGGTCGAGCTGGACGCCGATCAACCGCTCGTCATCGGGGGCAGCCCCGGTAGCGTCGCGCAGCAGCGGCATTCCCTGGTCGGGAGTGCGCATGGCCGCGACCACACGCCACCCCTCCCGGTACATCCGAACCGCCGAGGCGAAGCCCAGTCCGCGGGATGCGCCGGTGATGACGACCGTGCGCGGCTCAGCCATGCTGGCCCGCCGTCGCACACGCGCCCTCACCCGGCGGCGGGGGGATGACGTGGGGTCGCCCGTTGGGCTCCCCGCTCGCCCAGGTCGACCAGATGCCGACCGAGTAGGGGCCCTGAGCGCCCGCCTTCTCGTAATACCCTTGCGGGTCATACACTTTGGCTTCCGGATACGGCCACGGGCAGGCCACCGAGGTGGCGGCGTGGCTGACCTTGATGACCCAGAACCAGCCGCCGTAGGCGAAGTACGACACATTGATGATGACGAACATCACCAGGAACGTGCCCAGCACCGGGCGCGACGGGAACAACTTCGCTTTTGCGGCAAGCTTTTCCGCCACCGACTTACCGGTGTCGTCGCGGTAGCAGAGGATCGCGGCCGGCACCATCACGAAGCACACCGAGAACGATTCCCAGATCAGCGGGAACTGGAAGGTGGTGCCGGTGAACACTGATCCCCACGGAATCACCTGCGAGTAGATGTACATGCCCCAGTGGATGAGGATGTTTTCCAGGAAGGCATCGAAAATGAACCCGATCACCAGCGTGATCAGCCCCAGGCTGACCAGGGGATGCCGCGACACATAGCTGGTGGGTCCGTACTTTGCCTGCAGTCTGCGCAGCAGCCAGACCGCCGGGAAGTAGGGGCCGAAGTAGAACATCACGTAGCCGAAGACCACGAACGGTTCGACGGTCGGCGACAACGACACGAGTGGCCAGGATTCCGGCCAGTGAACGAGATCGGGGTTGTAGACCGCGAACGGTGACCAGTTCATGATCGGGTCCTGCCACACGATCAGCGTGGTGCACAGGAACATCAACATCACCGGGCTACCGGGATTGCGGCGCCAGCCCCTGATGAAGACGATCAACAGCACAATCAGCGCCCCGACCGTGGCCCAGTCCAGGAACGCGATGTAGTCCAGACCGAACGTGAATTTCACCGGGCGGGGCCGGCCCTGCACATTCGGGTTCGCGACGCGAGGGTCAAGGGCCACACGGCAATTCGCGATGAAGAACAGCGCGAAGGCGGCCAGCGCCGCGGCGGCGATCCAACCGCCCCAGCCGCGCTTGGCTTTTCGCTGTGCGGCGGCCGGTTCCTCCTGCTCGGCAGGAGGTGTGGTTTGTTCTGTGGACATCAGTCTTCCTCTCCGAAGCGATCCACCAAGTGCGAGTTGATGCCATCGGCGTCGAGGGTGCGCGCCACCAGGTACCCGGCACCCATCCAGGCCCGGCGTGTCCATTTGCCGAACGACACGCGGGTACCAGGCGCGCCAGACGCGGCGGGCATCATCTTGACCCGCTCCAGCGCCTCTTTGACGCCGCGCGGGCTGAGCGGATGGGCGTCGGTGAACGCGCGCACGAGGGTCGCGGCGACGTCGCGGTTGACCACGGTCACGCAGAATTCGGGGCGGCTCCCGTCGTACTTCTTTGCGTAGCTGTCGAGGAAGTCCTGGCCGATTCGATTCGCCTCGTCGTATTGGTCGACACCGATCCAGCCCATGAATGCATTCCACATGATCGGGTTCACCCAGGCGTTCTGCCACGCCGTCGTGGTGAAGCGGGGCGGGTCCCAGCCGAGGGACTCGAGCGCCGGGTTGATGAAGACGATTCCGAAGCCGAAGCCCAGGTGCACGATCGCCTCGGCCTTTGCCTCGTGCAGCGTCTGCACCGCGGCGTTGATGTCCTGGGCCGTCTGCGCGATCGCGACTTCCGCGACGATCCGAATGCCTTTGCGCCGGCAGGCACTTCGCAGGTTCTTCAGGTAGCTCTCACCAATGAGGCTCTGCTCGACCAGGACACCGATTTCGGTGAGCCCGCGCTTGGCGATGAGGTCGGCCAGGAAGATCGGTTCATCGGTCATCGATCCCTGGGGGAAGGCGAATGTCCACTCGCCCAGCCAGTCGTCGGTGCCGGTCACGCTGATCGCGGGTACCTTGAACCGTTCCTCGATCGCTTCTCGCAACGGCACGCAGTTATCGGTGATGTTCGGGCCGAAGACCACCAGGCAGCCCTCGTCGACCAGTTCGCCATACGCATCGATCACCGCCTTGACCGAACCCTTGGGCAGTCCCTCCACCTCGCGATAAATCATCTGCACGGGACGGTCCATCAGGCCCTGACCGGTTGCTTCTTCGAAGATGAGGTCGAACGTACGGGTGAAGGAGGCGAACAGCTCTTCGGGGAACCCCGGCGGGAGCTTGAAGTCCATCAGGTAGCCGACCTTGATCGGTTCTGCGCTGCTCTCGTAGGACATCCGACCTCCCAGGTGACTGAATTGCGCGCGCCGATCGAAAACCTAATATTTGTTCAGGCCCTAGCGGGGGCGGTATGCAGCGTCAATCATCGGACCCGCCGGACCCGCCGGACCCGTCCGTACCCAGGTAAATCTGGATCATTTCGCCCAGCGCCTTGCCCACCGCCACGTCGTCGGTCAGCGGACCCGCGATGGCGGCCCGCGCCGCCTCCCGCATGCTCAGGCCCTCGGCGACCAGCCTGCCGGCGGCGATCAGCACCCGCGTCGAAGCCACCTCGCGCAGCCCGCCCGTTTCCAGCCGGCGGATGGCCTGCCCGAACCGGACCAGCTCGGCCGCGGTGGTCCCGTTGACGCCCGCCTCGTGCGCGACGATGCATTCTTCGATATCGGCCGTGGGGAAATCGAATTCGATGGCCACCATCCGCTGCCGCGTCGAATCCTTCAGATCCTTCAACACGCTCTGATAGCCGGGGTTGTACGACACCACCAGGCCGAATCCGGGCGCCGCGTCCAGCGTGACGCCGAGTCGCTCGATGGGCAGCTGTCGCCGATGGTCGGCCAGCGGATGCAGCACGACGGTGGTGTCCTGCCGGGCTTCCACCACCTCGTCGAGGTAGCAGATCGCGCCCTCACGCACCGCCCGGGTCAGCGGGCCGTCCACCCACACCGTCTCGTCGCCACGCAGCAGGTAGCGGCCGACCAGGTCCGCCGTGGTGAGGTCGTCGTGGCAGGCGACGGTGATCAGCGGACGCCCCAGGTCGTGGGCCATCGCCTCGACGAATCGGGTCTTTCCACACCCGGTCGGACCCTTCAGGACCAGCGCCAGGCCCTGGCGGTAAGCCGCCTTGAAAACGGCCTCTTCGCCGCCGACCGCTTGGTAGTAGGGCCGCACTTCTTCCTTTCCGTCCGCGTCGGACGGACCGCCGTTGAAGTACGCAAGACCGGACTCGTTGGCCATAGCTTCCCTTCCGCTACTTCCGGCGATTGGAGCCTAGCCGGAACAGATGTTTGTTTTCAAGTGCTCTGCCGGGCGGTGTTTACGTTTTCGCGCGCCAACTGTGTTCTGGGACTTGGCATCACCGATAATCTGCGGCGAACCTCCGCCGAGCGCAGCGCGGATCGGAACAGCGGTCCGATCACACCGGCGAGCTGATCGGGGCGCGCGATGGTGGCGTGCGCCGTGCTGCCGAACACCCGGCGCAGCAACAGCACGTCGGTTCCCGCGCCGATCGTCAGGCATACGCAGCCGGTCCCCCGGCGGCGGGCCTCGGTCAGCGCGCGGCGCGCGTCCGCGGCACCGTACGCCCGCTCGTAGCCATGGTCGTAGGCCAGTCCATCGGAGAGCACCACCAATAGCCGCCGCGACGTACCGCCGCGCGCCTCCAGAGTCGCCGAACCGTGCCGGATCGCCGCGCCCAGTCGTGAATACGCGCCGGGTTCCAAGCTGTTGAGCCGCCGGATGACCTGGGAATTCAGCTGGTCGTCGAACCGCTTCACCGGCACCATGCTCACCGCGCGACGGCCCTGCGAGTAGTACGCGTACAGCGCGACACGGTCACCCAGATCGTGCAACGCCACGGTCAGGTTGGCGACGGCCGCACGCTGTTGTTCGTGCACCGTGCGCCCTGCCGTTCCGGGTTCGCCCGACGAACCCGACACGTCGAGCAGCAGCAGCACCGACAGGTCGCGACGGCGCCGCAGGCTGTCGAGGTACACGGCCTCGTCGGGCACCGATCCGGCCCGCACCTCGACCCGAGCCTCGACCGCCGCGTCGATGTCGATGTCGTCGCCCTGCGACTGCCGGTGCCGACGGTGCAGGCCCATGCCGAGCCGCGACAGCGGCCGCCGCACGCCGATGGCGTCGTCGATGGCCTGGGTGGCCGACCCCTTGATCTGTGGCTCGACCTCACGCACCGTGCACCAGGCCGGCCGATAGCTCTTGCGCGCGACGTCCCACTCGGGATACCGCACGCCGTCCGCGGCGGTCTGCCCATCGTGGTCGGCGTCGCCGTCGTCGCCGGAGGTCGAGGCCAGCGACGCGACGGCGTATGCGCCGCGCTTGCCGGAACTGATGCGGTGGGTCGGATTGTCCGCGCCGGGCGGGCCGCCGCCACTTCCGGTCTTGCGCGCGGACGACAGCATCTTCTTCAACCACTTGCCGATGAATCCGCCACCGCCAACCGGGCTGGTGAACAGGTCGGGATCGTCGGAGTCGTCGACCTCACCGTCGTCGAGCTCATCGAGTTGCGTTGCGCCATTGCGCCGCGGCACATGGCCGGCCTTCTCCTCCTCGTCTTGTTTGGCCACCCCGGCACACGCGGCAATGACCTTCGCCGCACGGATCACGCCGAACCCCGGCGGCGGGTCCTCGAGCGCCCCCCGTCTGGCGGCAATGTCGAGCGACGCGTCGGGCGAATCGCTGCGACCCGCGATGTCGCGATCGCCGAGCGACGCCAAAACGCTTGGCAGCAACGGGGCGTTGGCGACCAGTGCGCGGTGGCCTTCGACCGAGAGGTAACGCTTGGCCAGCTTGCGGCGGCGAACCAACGCGCCCACCACATCGGGCTCCAGGCTGCCGGCGGCGATCATCGACGCTTGCACGGCTACGGCTTTCAGTTGCGCGCGCGGCGCGGCCGCGGCATCGACGTGAATCGTCTGGCCGTCGGTCCATGCCGGTTCACCCGGTGGCAGCCCGGCGACCGCGACGGCCCGGCCCGCGAGCGCGGAGGCAAGCATGCCCAGGGCCTGCAGTCGGTCGGCACCGGCGCCGTCCTCCACGCTCAACCTCCAGATTGTTGACCAAATATCTGTTCCACCGTAAAGTCCGGCTGCACAGCAGTCAATGAATCAGGAGCGCACGATGATTGACTTCACCGGCCAGGTGGCGCTGGTGACCGGGGCCGGTCGGGGACTCGGTCGGCTGTACGCGCTGGACCTGGCCCGTCGCGGGGCCGCCGTGGTGGTCAACGATCTGGGCGGCTCGATGCGCGGCGAGGGTTCCGACAGAGGCGTCGCCGATGAGGTGGTCGACGAGATCACGCAGGCCGGCGGCCGGGCGATCGCCTCGTACGACTCCGTGGACAATCCGGCCGGCGGCCAGGCGATCATCGATGCGGCCGTGGACGCCTTCGGGCGCATCGACGCGGTCGTCAGCAACGCCGGCATTTTTGGCAGCGTGCCCTTCGAGGACCTCTCGCACGATGACTGGAGGCGGATGCTGCGCGTGCATCTCGACGGCGGCTTTCACCTTTCCCAGCCCGCATATCGCGTGATGAAGAACAACGGGGGCGGACGATTCGTGTTCATCTCGTCCTCCGCCGGGATTTTCGGCCAGCCGATGGAGGCCCACTACGCGGCGGCCAAAGCCGGATTGGTCGGACTGGCGAACGTCATCGCGATCGAAGGCGAGGCGCACGGGATACTCGCTAATTCCGTTATGCCCACCGGCTTCTCGCGGATGGTCACCGAGACCGTTGGCGACGAGAAGTTCCTCGCCGAATCCGGCTTCATGCAAGCCATCCGGCCCGAGCTCGTGGTGCCGCTGGTGACATTCCTGGCCAGCACGGCCTGCACGTTCACCCACCGCAACTATTCCGCGGCCGCCGGCCGCTATGCGCGGGTGTTCGTTGGTCTCACCGAGGGCTGGCTCGCCGAGGCCGAGAGTCGGCCAACGGCCGAGGACATCGAGGCGCATCTCGAACAGATGTCGTCGACCGAGAAGTTCATCGTGCCCGCATCGATCGTCGATGAGGTGCTGGAAGTGTGTGAGCGACGCGGCGTCAGCCCGATGCCGGACAACGCTGAGGTCGCATTCCCCGAACCCCGAGGGAGCTGATCGTGGACGGCGAATTGCGCAACCAGGTCAGGCATCTCACCGACCGCGCGGTGATCTGCCTACCACGACGGCGCCGTCGACGACCACGTCGGATTCGTCGGCGAGGTGGACGATTTCATCGACCGGGCGCTCGCGTATCACGGCAGCCAGACGCGATACCAGCACTATCTGCTGAACCATCGACGTCGACGGCGACGAGGCGCACGCGGAGACCTACTACCTGTTCATCGGGACCGACCGTGAACCGGCGAACCACATGACGGTCTCCGGCGGTCGTTACGTGGATCGCCTGGAGCGGCGTCGCGCATGGCCGCCAACATCATTGACCAGCTATCCGCTCAACCGTAGAGTCCGGCTGGGTCAGGGTTTTACGACGCAAAAGACAGAGGAACGTGGACTTCTCATACCCGGCGGACGTGGAACAGTTCCGCATCGAGCTGCGTGACTGGCTCTCGCAGAACCTGACCGACGAGCTGGTGGCCGCGCGCCGGCCCACGGGCCGCGACGACGCCGCGTTCGAGATGTTGCGCGCGTGGAACGCGACGATGGCCGACGCGGGATGGGCCGCCGTGTCCTGGCCGCCCGAATACGGTGGGCGCGGCGCAACCGTGCTCGAGCAGCTGGTCTACACCGAAGAGACCACGCGCGCTCGAGCTCCGATGCCGCTCAACGTGATTGGGCTCAACAACACCGCCCCGGCAATCATGCAGTACGGCACCGAGTCGCAGAAGCTCACGCTGCTCCCCCGCATGATGCGCGCCGACGACATCTGGTGCCAGGGAATGTCGGAGCCCGAGGCGGGGTCCGATCTCGCGGCGCTGCGCACCCGCGCCGTGCGATACGGCCCGAAAGATAGTGACTTCGTCGTCAACGGCCAGAAGATCTGGACCTCGCTGGGGCATCGGGCCGACTGGTGTCAGCTCTACGTGCGCACCGATCCCGAAGCACCCAAGCACAAGGGGATCTCCTGCCTGATCGTCGACATGACGCTGCCGGGCATCGAGGTCCGCCCGCTGGTCACGCTAAACGGTGACGCCGACTTCGCCGAGGTCTTCTTCCACGACGTGCGGGTGCCGGTGGACGCGTTGCTCGGTCCGCTCAACGCGGGCTGGCAGGTGGCCACCACCACGCTCAGCCACGAGCGCGCCGGAGCCGCCAGGCTGTACGCGGAGATGCAGGTGCGGCTCGAAGAGTTGGTCAACGATCTCGCCGCGGCCGGCACCGGCGCGCTAGACCATCCGGTGACGCTGCGGCGCCTCGGCGAAATCGCGGTTCGTATCAAGTATCTCGAGGTCCTGTGTCAGCGGTCGATCTCGGCGACGCTGCACGGCGGCGACGCACTGGGGTCGGCCAGCCTCGCCAAGACCGTGTGGGGCGAGATCGGCCAGGACCTGGCTGCACTGGCCTTCGACACCCTCGGCACCCAGGGCGCCGGCGCGCCGTGGGCGAACTACCGCCTGACGTCGCGGTCGCTGACCATCGCGGGCGGTACCACGCAGATCAACAAGAACATCACCGCACAACGAGTGCTGGGACTGCCGCGCAAATGAACCTCGAACTCACCGACGAGCAGGTGGCGCTGCGCGACACCACACGGCGCTTCCTCGCCGAGAAGGCATCGATTTCGCAGCATGTGCGGGCGCTGCTCGACGATCCGGCCGGGACGGACGATGCGGTCTGGCGCGGCCTCGCCGATCTCGGAACCACCGGCCTGCTGGTCCCGGAGGAGTACGGCGGCGCCGGCATGACGATGGTCGAGGCCGGCATCGTCGCCGAAGAGCTGGGCGCCGCGTTGCATCCGGGGCCGTGGCTGTCGACCGCGGTGGCCGCCGCGCGGGCGCTGACCCGGCTCGGGGACAACGACATCGCACCAAAGTTGTTGCGCGGCATCGCCGACGGCAGCACCGTGGCCACGGTCTGTTTCCCGGATTCGGCGAACACCTCGGTCGCCGCGAGCCGACGCGATGACACTATCGAGTTGCGCGGCGAGATCACCGCGGTGCCCGACGCCGCGGCCGCCGATGTTCTGCTCGTGGTCGCCGAAGATGACCACGGCAGCGCGCTTTTCGCGGTGCGGGCCGGCTCGTCCGGGCTGTCGGTCGCGCCCGAGCACGGCATCGACCAGACCCGCAAGCAGTTCCGCGTCGCGTTCGACGCGGTACCCGCGCAGCGACTGGCCGCGGTGCCCGCGGACGACCTGGCGGCGGTGATCGACGACGTGTTGATCGCCACCGCGGCCGACGCGCTCGGCGCCGCGCGCGCCATCATGGGCCTCGCCGTCGAATACGCGAAAAGCAGAACACAATTCGGTCAGCCGATCGGCTCCTTCCAGGCCATCCAGCACCTGTGTGTGGACATGTTCGAGACGGTCGAGCTGGCCCGCAGCGGTGTGATCCACGCGCTGTGGGCCAGCGACGCGTTCCCGGGAGCCGACGGTCGATCCGGCGAAGAGCGTCATCTCGCCGCGATGCGCACGAAGGCGTTCGCGGGACGATTGGCCACCGTGGCCGACACCGCCATCCAGGTGTTCGGTGGGATCGGCTACACCTGGGAGCACGATGCTCACCTCTACCTCAAGCGCCTGCTGAGCTGGAGCGCGTTGCGCGGCGGCCCCGACGAATACCTCACCGAACTCGGTGCGCGCCTTGCCAAGAGAGGCCGTCAGTGATGGATATCGAGTACCTGCTCTTCCCGCCGGTGTGGAATTTCCAGCTGGCGCTGCACACCCGGGGATACGGGACGTGCACCACCACCCTGCATCTGCATCACGAAGAGGAAATTCGGAACCTGCTCGGGATCCCGCCAACCTACGTTTAGGGTTGTCTGTTGCCGGTGGGGCGGCTCCGTGCGGGTCGCACGTTCTCACCGGCGCCCCGGCGGCCGCTCGAGGAGGTGGTTGCGTGCGACCGCTGGGACGGCCCCCCGCTCTAGAATGGGGCTTTCACCGCTTTGTGCAGCGCATTCATCGCACACAGTCTGATAGCCTCTAACAAAGATTTGGTTCGGCAAGAGAGGACGAATGCGAATGTTCGCCAGCCCGCAATCGTCCGGATTTGCACACCGCTAACCATGGCGAAGGCCGAGTCACTGCGAGGCAGCGGCACAGCTGATTCTCCGAGCCGCCGCGCCGAGATCCTAGCCACCGCCGCGTCATTGATCGCCTCCTCGGGGCTGCGGACGTCGCTGCAGGAGATCGCCGATGCCGCGGGCATTCTTCCCGGCAGCCTCTATCACCATTTCGAGTCCAAGGAAGCCATCCTCGTCGAGCTGATCCTGCGTTACCAGGAGGATCTGGAGCGCATCGGGCGGTCCGCGCAGGAGAGGCTGGACGGACCCGACGCCCGTCCGGTCGCCGACCAGATCATCGAGCTCGGATCGGCGATCGCCAACTGCGCCGTCGAACACCGCGCGGCGTTGCAGATGTCGTTCTACGAGGGGCCGGGTACGGATCCGGAGCTGACCAAGCTGACGCAGCAGCGGCCGGTGGCTATCCAGGAGGCGATGCTGCAGACGCTGCGCGCCGGCCGGTGGAGCGGCTACATCAAACCCGACATCGATCTGCCGACATTGGCCGATCGAATCTGCCAGACCATGCTGCAGGTCGGCCTGGACGTGATGCGCCACAGTTCGTCGGCCAACCAGGTGGCCGAACTGCTGTGCCGAATCATCCTGCAGGGCTTGGCAACTCGTCCTCCCACCGACGCGGCGCTGGACCGGTCCAACGCCTTCGCCGCAGCCAAGGACGTCATCGCGACGTGGTCCGACGACAGTGACGCGGACCCGAGCGACAAGGCGGCGCTGGTGCGCGCGGTGGCCCGAGCGGAATTTGGCCGCAGGGGGTACGAGGTCACCACCATCAGGGACATCGCCTCGGCGGCCGGTCTCGGCACCGGCACCGTATACCGGGTGATCGGGTCGAAGGACGAACTCCTGAACTCGATCATGCGCTCTTTCGGCAAGAAGGTGGAGGCGGGCTGGGTCAGCGTGCTGCGTTCCGACGCCACACCCACCGAGAAGCTGGACGCACTGAGCTGGGTCAACGTCAATGCGTTGGATCAGTTCTCCGACGAGTTCAGGATTCAACTGGCCTGGATGCGGCTGTCACCGCCGACCGCGAATCCGGGCTGGTCCTACGCCACACGCCTTCGGCAGATGAAATCGCTGCTCTCCGAAGGGCTGCGCTCCGGCGAGATCGCGATGGACGCCCCGTCGACTGCGATGCTGGCGCGCTGCCTTATCGGATTGCAGTGGATCCCGGAGAACATCCTCGCCGAGATCGGCAAACGCCCTGCTTTGCTGCACGTTCGTGACACCGTGCTGCGCGGCGTCGCCGTCCGCGGCAAGTAAACCTCAATTAACCCGCCCCGGTCTTGAACCAAATAACTGTTACCCATACAGTTGAGCAGTTAGAACCGCGTTGGCATTATCCGAGAAGGGGATTTCCATGTCTATTGTCGATCGGTTGCGCTACGACGGTAAACGGGCGCTGGTTGTCGGCGGCGCGACTGGCATGGGCGCCGCGGCGGCCAAGTCAGCGGCCGAGCTAGGCGCCGAAGTCATCGTGATGGACTACGCGCCGGTGGACTACGAGGTCGCCCAGTCCGTCCAGGTGGACCTGCGCGACCCCGCGTCCATCGATTCCGCCCTCGAGCAGATCGACGGCCCCATCCACGCGGTGTTCTCGGCAGCCGGCGTCGCCGACGGCACGATCGACCTGATGAAGATCAACTTCATCGGCCACCGCCACCTCATCGACCGGCTGCTGGAACACAACAAGCTCCCCAACGGCTCGGCCATCTGCTTCATCTCCTCGGTCGCCGGCATGGGCTGGGAGAACGACTTGGACCTGATGCTCGAATTTCTGGCCACGCCGGACTTCGCGGCGGCCGAGGCGTGGTGCCAGGCGCACGAGGCCGAAGGCATCAACCACTACGGCACCAGCAAGAAGGTGATCAACACCTACGTGGCCACCCAGGGCTATCCGCTGGCGAAGAAGGGCATTCGAATCAACGCGATCTGCCCGGGCCCGACGGACACCCCGCTGGCCCAGGCCAATGCGGACCTGTGGCTGTCCTTCGCCCAGGACTATCGCGACGAGACCGGCTCAAAAGTGCACACCCCCGAGCAGATGGGCGACGTGATGACCTTCCTCAACAGCGAGGCGGCCTGCGGCGTCAGCGGGATCACGCTGCTGGTGGACTCCGGACACACCATGGCCTCGATGACCGGCGCCTACGCCCCCGGCAAGCCGATCATTGATCTGATCATGGGGCGAGTGCAGCTCACGTAAGTCTTCAGCGCGTAACGTCGGTGGGTATGGCACGCATCGTCGTCATCGGCGGCCACGGCAAGGTCGCGCTTCAACTGGCCCCCATCCTGACCAAACGCGGCGACGAGGTGACTTCGGTCTTCCGCAATCCGGACCACTCCGACGACGTCGCGGCCACCGGCGCCCACCCGGTGGTTGCCGACATCGAGCAACTCGACACGGGTGCGCTGGCCACTCTGGTGGCCGGCCAAGACGCGGTCGTCTTCTCCGCCGGGGCCGGCGGCGGCAACCCGGCGCGGACTTACGCCGTCGACCGTGATGCGGCCATTCGGGTGATCGACGCCGCCGCGCAGGCCGGCGTCAAGCGGTTCGTGATGGTGTCGTACTTCGGCGCTGGCCCGAATCATGGTGTACCGCCGGACGATCCGTTCTTCCCCTACGCGGAGTCCAAGGCGGCGGCGGACGCTCACCTGCGCGCCAGCGACCTGGACTGGACGGTGCTCGGACCCGGCTGGCTCACCTCCGATCCCGCGACTGGACGAATCGAGATCGACCGGGAAATGCGCGAAGTCTCGCGTGCGGACGTCGCACTCGTCATAGCCGCCGCACTGGCGGAAGATGCCACGATCCGCCGAACCATCGACTTCAACAACGGCGATGTCCCCATCGCTCAGGCACTGGCGGGCTGAGCGCGGCAAGCAGCGGAGTAAGTTTCACAGCGCAGCTGGTCTGCGGTAGCCGCAACCGCGGCGCCGGCATCGAGCGTGCCAGTCTTTTGCGTATGCGATATCGGGCGCGGCATCATCTGGCGCTGAGTCGGGCTCACGCCGACGTCACGAGCTAGTCTAAGGCCGTTCAATGACATCACGTCGAAGTCGACATCACCTCGAAGTCGGGTTGCGCCGATGAAAGTTCTGCTGGCGGCCTACGGAACTCGCGGCGACGTCGAACCTCTCGCCGCCGTCGGACGGGAACTGCTGCGCCGAGGTCATGACGTGTGCATGGCTGCGCCGCCTCACATGTGTGGCTTCGTGGAGTCAGTGGGGCTTGACGTGGTTGCGTGGGAGTCCACGCCGTGGCAGGGCTACGGGGATTTCATCGGCAACGCGAACGGCCAGATTCCGTTTGGTGCGATGGTCGAAATCATGGAGCATGTCGCCCGTGCCTGGGCGGAGTGGTGCACCACTCTGCTGGCGCTGGCAAAAGGGGCCGACCTGCTGGTAGTGAACAAAGGCGGACAGGGGCGGGCCGCCATCGTCGCGGAGTATCACGACATTCCGCTGGCCGTGCTGAGTTTCTTCCCTGGGGAACCGCCGCGCTTGGATGGCATGCTCGGGCACATAACCAGGGACGCTGAAGACGCCCAACGCCGCGCATTAGGCCTGCCGGAGACAACCGGATCCTTTGAATCGCTGGAGATCCATGCCTACGACGAGCTCTGCTTTCCCGAAATGGCAACGGAATTGGCGAAACAGGGTGGGCGATCGCCCTTCATCGGCGCGCTGACACTGGAGTCACCGACGGATGCCTACGACGAGGTCTTGTCGTGGATTGCGGCGGGGACACCGCCGATCTATTTCGGGTTTGGCAGCATGTCGATCGAATCTCCGGCCCACACGATCGCCGCGATCAGCGCGGCCTGCGCGCATTTGGGCGAGCGGGCGTTGGTTTGCGCCGGCTGGAGTGACTTCAGCGACGTCCCCCATTTCGAGCACGTCAAGGTGGTGGATGCGGTGAATTTCACGACCATCTTCCCGACCTGTCGCGCGGTGGTCCACCACGGTGGTTCGGCCACCACGGCTGCGGGTCTGCGGGCCGGAGTGCCCACGTTGATCCTGTGGTTTTCGGTCCAAGATCAACCGATGTGGGCCGCCGCGGTCGAACGGCTCGAAGTGGGTGCCGGTCGGGCTTTTTCGGAAAGCACCGCAGCATCACTCGTCACGGACCTGCGTTCCATCCTCACTCCGCAATGTATGAGCCGAGCCCGTGAGGTCGCGGCCCAGATGACCACGCCCGCCCAGAGCGTTGCCAGCGCCGCCGATCTTCTGGAAGAAGCTGTCCGACTCGGGCGCTCGTCCACCGGTATGTCTGAAGTCTCCGCTAACGACCGAATTGACGACGTCGCCGGTCACTAGCCCTATACCGTGGTGTTCAAAGAGACGTCTTAATCCCGGAATCCGGGGAAGAGGCCCGAAACTCATCGCAATTGCGTGACCCCACGGTGGTACGCCGCCTCAGCTCCGCATTGGCGGACGACTCCACCATCGGCCGCACCATCGACTTCAACTGCGGCGAAGTTCCCATCACTGAGGCACTGGCTGGGTAATGCCGCCACCAGCCGAGTATGCTGCGCTACGCAGCTGGTCTGCCGTCGCCGCAAACGTGGCGCCGGCATCGAGCGAAGCAACGTTAGTAACGCTTCGTAAGAGGGAACCCGGTGGGAATCCGGGACTGTCCCGCAACGGTATGCAGGAACGACCGCCGTCAGAGTTTTTGGCAAGCACTGGTCACTACGACTGGGAAGCGACGGCCACTAGGAGCACCACCGAAGTGCGCGCCTGCGAGTCCGGAGACCTGCCAGCTGTGCCGGGCGCGCCGCGTCCGGCGGCTCATCGCCTCGAGGAATGGGCGCTAGGCTGCAGCCGTTGCGGTTGGTACCCGGGTACGCACCGCTAACGGATTGGCTGCACGTCCGCCGGCGGTGACCACCACGCCGATTTAAGGACGAATATCGTGACCCCTCAAGCATTCACCGCAACGGTTGTCGGCTCGCCACGCATCGGTCCCAAGCGCGAACTCAAGCGCGCTACAGAGGGCTACTGGGCCGGACGCACCAGCCGGGCCGATCTGGAAAAGGTCGCCGCCACGCTGCGAAGCGACACCTGGACGGGCCTCGTCGACGCCGGCCTGGACTCGGTGCCGGTGAACACCTTCTCCTACTACGACCAGATGCTCGACACCGCGGTCATGCTGGGCGCGCTGCCGGCCCGGGCCGCGCAGGTCCCCGACGACCTCGACCGCTACTTCGCCGCGGCGCGCGGCAACAAGGACATCGCGCCGCTGGAGATGACCAAGTGGTTCGACACCAACTACCACTACATCGTCCCCGAGATCGGACCCAAGACCACATTTTCGCTGAACCCAGAGAAGGTGCTTTCGGAGTTGAAAGAGGCACGAGGTCTTGGGATTCCGGCCCGTCCGGTGGTCATCGGACCGGTCACGTTCCTGCTGCTGAGCAAGGGCGTCGACGGTGGCGGAGCGCCGATCGAGCGGCTGCAGGAGCTGATCCCGATCTACTCGGAGCTGCTGTCGCTGCTCGCCGACCCGTCCGTTGGGGGCGCGCAGTGGGTACAGCTCGACGAGCCCGCACTGGTCACCGACATCTCCCCCGACGCGCCGGCTTTGGCCGAGGCGGTCTACAACAGGCTGGGTTCGGTGAGCAATCGGCCGGCCATCTACGTCGCCACCTACTTCGGTGACCCCGGCGCCTCCCTGGCCGGGCTGGCCCGTACGCCGGTGGAGGCGATCGGTGTCGATCTGGTCTACGGGACCGACACCGCGGTGGCTTCTCTTCTTGGGGCGCCCGGCTTAGCCGACAAGACGCTGGTCGCCGGTGTGGTGGACGGGCGCAACATCTGGCGCACCGACCTGGAGTCGGCCCTGGGCAAGCTTGCCGCCCTGCGGGGCTCGGCGGCCCACGTGGTGGTCTCGACGTCCTGCTCGACGCTGCACGTGCCTTACTCGCTGGAGCCCGAGACGGGCCTGGACGACGCGCTGCGCAGCTGGCTGGCGTTCGGGCAGGAGAAGGTCGCCGAGGTGGTTACGCTGGCCCGGGCACTCAACGAGGGCCGCGACGCGGTCGCCGACGAGATCGCCGCGTCCAACGCCGCGGTGGCGTCCCGCAAGAGCGACCCGCGCCTGCACAACGACCGCATCCGGGCGCGCATCGACTCGATCGTCGCGTCGGGTACGCACCGGGGTGACGCCGCCCAGCGTCGCACCAGCCAGGACGAGCGGCTGCACCTGCCGCCGCTGCCGACCACCACCATCGGGTCATTCCCGCAGACCGTCGAGATCCGTAAGGCGCGCGCCGCGCTGGTCGCCGGCGAGATCGACGAGGCCGAGTACCAGAGGCGGATGAAGCAGGAGATCGCCGACGTCATCAAGCTGCAGGAGAGCCTGGGGATCGACGTGCTGGTGCACGGCGAGCCGGAGCGCAACGACATGGTGCAGTACTTCGCTGAGCAGCTGGACGGCTTCTTCGCGACGAAGAACGGCTGGGTGCAGTCCTACGGCAGCCGCTGCGTGCGCCCGCCGGTGCTCTTCGGCGACGTGATCCGGCAACACCCGATGACGGTGGAGTGGGCCAAGTATGCGCAGTCGCTGACCGACAAGCCGGTCAAGGGCATGCTGACCGGCCCGGTGACGATCCTGGCGTGGTCGTTCGTCCGCGACGACCAGCCGCTGGCCGACACCGCCAACCAGGTGGCGCTGGCCATCCGTGACGAGACCGTGGATCTGCAAGCTGCGGGCATCGCGGTGATCCAGGTCGACGAGCCCGCGCTGCGGGAGCTGCTGCCGCTGCGTCGGGCCGACCAGGAGGACTACTTGCGTTGGGCCGTAGGCGCTTTCCGGTTGGCCACCTCCGGCGTCGCGGACTCCACCCAGATCCACACTCACCTGTGCTACTCGGAATTCGGTGAGGTGATCGGAGCCATCGCCGACCTGGACGCCGACGTCACGTCCATCGAGGCGGCACGCTCGCACATGGAAGTGCTGGACGACCTGAACTCGGTCGGCTTCTCCAACAGCGTGGGTCCGGGCGTCTACGACATCCACTCACCGCGGGTGCCGAGCACCGAGGAGATGGCCAAGTCGCTGCGGGCGGCGCTGAAAACTGTTCCGGCGGAACGGCTTTGGGTCAACCCCGACTGCGGGCTGAAGACCCGTAACTCCGACGAGGTGGCCGCGTCGCTGAAGAACATGGTTGCCGCCGCCCAGGAGGTCCGGGCCGGCGTCTAGCCCTCAGCCGAGGCCGGGCGTCGCGCTAGCGTGGCGCCCGGCCTTCGCCGTCACTCTGGCGTGGCAGTCGACGGTGACTCGTCCGAGAGCAGTTGCACCGGAACGTCGTCGGCCCACGGCTGGCGGACCACCATATCGGCGACCCGAACGATGCCGCGCTCGAATTCACCGGTCGCCGCATCGACCAACCGGTACTCCTGGGTCTGCTTGTGGATCGGTTGTGCGTCGAGCAGGACCACGCGGACCTCGCCCGGTTCGAAGTGGCAGCGCTCCTGCAGGGCGGCGATCAGTTGCTCATTGTGCATGTGGCCGTCGCCGAAGTTCCAACCGATTGCGGTGCTGCAGATCCGCTCGCCGTCGGTGATGACGTAGTCGTCCTCGTTCTGCCCCGCCATGGCGCGGTGCGCCAGCGTGAACAGCGCGCGTCCGTGAGTGTTGAAGCCGCGGAACGCATATCCCATGTAGATCGGGATCTGCGCCGCCTCGGGGCTGCCGTAGAAGCGCTCCAGCTGGGCCTGCGGCATGCTGGCGATCGCCACGATGCCCCTGCCGATCTTGTCGCTGGCCGAGGGCTTGATGCACCACAGGGTGGTGTCCCAGTTGCCTGCGTAGTAACGCATCCCGGGTAGGAACGAGATCTTGCGCGGAAACATGTTGCCCAACACGACGATTCCCGCGACGACGACGAACAGGACCGCCACCACCACCGGGTGCCGCAGGTCGCGCAGCCCGATGTGGGTGTGCGCGACGAACAACGACAACACACCGAAGATCATGAAGACGTTCCACTCCAGCGGCACGCCCATCGGGATCGAGACCAGGATCCCCAGGTGGAAACAGACCATCACGATGGCGGCGATCGTGACGGGCCAGCCGCCGTGACAGAAGAACAGCGGTAACGGCACCAACATCTCGATGGCGGTGCTCAAGTGCGCCATCCACCGCGACAGCCGTCCCGGCCGCAGATCATCCGGGAAGCTCTCGAAGAAGCGACGTTTCAGCCACCGGGGCCGCACCAGCGGGTTATTGGACATCATCGTGGAGATGACGAACGGAAAGTGTTTGTTGAGCTTGGATGTGGCGGCGCCCATCCAGATCACCAGGAACACCACTTTGGACCCGACGATCATGTCGGGCGCGGCGAACAGGAACGTCACCGCCATGGTCGCGTACACCTCGCCGCGGGCGGCCAGGAAGATCACCTTGTCGCGCAGGCCGACCACCGCCAGCAGCAGCAGTATCAGCACGATCTTCCATGCGGGCAGCAGCCCGATCTTGGTGCCCAATTCGGGTATCGGTCCGGTGCCGTCGGCGAACAGCGCCGCCAGCGTCACCAGAAGGAACAGCGCGTACAGCGCGACGTCGACCGGTTTGCGCTTGGTGCCCTTGGTGAGCGGGACCCGATCCGGCCACGGTGGCAGGCGGATGGTGCCGAAGCGCATCCAGTACAGGATCGAACCCATCGGCGGGAAGAACCGGTTGTTCAAAGGGCCGAAGCCGCAACCCAGCCCGACCACCTCGAAGAGCATCGTGTAGAGAACCACCTTCTCGAACACGATCGGCTCCGACCACCACGACGCGACGCGCGTGAAGCCGCCGAGGCCGTCGGTGGCCGACGCGAACACCCACGCGCCGAGGATGTAGAGCAGGATTTTGACGACATAAAACAGATGCAGCACGACCGGAGTGCCGAAGCCCACCTCGGCCCAGTGCTTGGCCATCGGCCGGATCTTTTCGCTACGGGTGCCCTTGTTCCATTCGGCCATGTCGAGCTGCGGCAGCTCGGGCTTCAGAAATCCCATGGTTTCACAGACTAGAACCTGTTCTAGGGCTGCGTACTGCGACCTTGGGCAAGAAACCTTTGCCTGCGCCTTTCGCGCCGATACCGTTGAAGGCGGGTCGACGTGCGCTTAGGGGGATTGTCATCATGAGCAGGCCTTGGTCCCTCACATCGGTAACGGTTATCGCCGTCTTCGCGATCACGTCGGCCGCCGAAGGCCGCGCCGACCCACCGATGCCCGGTGACGAGTGCACGGTGTTGCACTCGACCACTCAGGACGTCAACAACAGGCCGATGTGGTGCAACCCAACGACCACCGGACCCCATGCCCTGGTCTGGCAATACGGCGGGCCTTCGTCAGCCGATTAGCCTGTGCGCCACCATACTTCAGCCACCCGCCGGGCCTGCGTTACCACCCGCCGGGCGGCCGGGCGCGCGAACTCCCGCGGAAACCTGAGTTAACCGGCCACCGCGCGCATGCGGCCGGTGTAGTTTGCTGCTGGGGTGGACGAGGTTGAGGAGCCAGCCGTGTCTGAGGTCGATTACTGCGTGGTCGGAGCGGGATTCGCGGGCTTGACGGCCGCGTTGCGGCTCAAACGGGCCGGCCATGCGGTGGCCTTGCTGGAGGCCCGTGATCGGGTCGGTGGCCGCACCTTCACCGAGACCCGAACCGACGGGACATGGATCGACCGCGGCGGCGCATGGATCGGTCCGGGCCAGGACCGAATCTATGCGTTGATGAACGAATTCGGCGTGCCGGAGTACAAGCAGCACAACGACGGTGACGCCGTGATGATCGTGGGTGGCAAGAAACACCGCTACGGCGGCACCATCCCGTGGACCATGAGCCCGTGGGCCGTCGCCAACCTCGGGCTTGGTTTGGCCGCCATCGAGAAGATGTGCAAAGCCATTCCCCGCGAGGCCCCGTGGAAGGCGAAGAAGGCCCAGGAATGGGACCGCATCAGCATCGGGCAATGGATCGAAAAGAACTCGATGTCCAAGGACGCCGCCGAGATGCTGGACATGGCTTTCGCCGGCCTCTACACCTCGGCAGCCTCGGAGACGTCGTTGCTCTGGGGGCTGCTGCAGACGGCCTCCGCGGGCGGACTCACCTTCGCGATATCGGGCAAGGGCGGCTCGCAAGATGCCCGCCCGGTCGGTGGGATGGGGGCGCTGCACCGTCCGATGGTGGCCGAACTGGGCGACGCGCTCCATCTTTCGCAGCCGGTCCGGCAGATCAACCAGGATGGCGACAGTGTGACGATCACCGCGGCCGACCTGACGGTGCGGGCGCGCCGCGTCATTGTCGCGATCCCACTGGCGATCGCCACCTCGATCCTGTATGAGCCGATGCTCCCGGTGGACCGGGCATTTCTGCACCAGCGCATGCCGAGCGGCGCGGTCATCAAGACCTCGCTCATTTACGGCGAGCCGTTCTGGCGCGCCGACGGATTCTCCGGCCAGTCCGCAGCGCCCGGGTCGCCGGCCACCCTGACCATCGACGCCTGCACGGACACCGGGGACCCGGGAATCATGTGCGTCATCACCGAAGGGCCCGCGGCACGCCGGCTGACAAGCCTCGACGAGGCCGAGCGCAGGGCGCTGGTGATCGGCGAACTCGTCGACCGGTTCGGCAGCAAGGCCAAAGCGCCGCTGGAGGTCCACGAGCAGAACTGGACGGTGGACCGCTACTCCGGTGGCGGAATGATCGGCCACGCCCCCACCGGCGTGCTGACCGAATTCGGCTATACCTTGCGTGAACCCTGTGGCCGGATCCATTGGGCCGGCACCGAGAGCTCGGCCGTCATGTGCGGGTGGATCGATGGCGCGATCCGCTCCGGCGAGCGCGCCGCGGCCGAGGTGGCCGAGGCCGAGACCGAGGCCGTCGCGTAGCCAAATCACTTGTGACACTTTTGTTTCAGTGGTTTCGGTGGGCGGGGTTTTGTCGGTGAGCCGTCATAGTATTCGAACATGCTTTCGAGTGCGCCGGACGACATCGATGCGGTGTTCGATGCCCTCGATGCCGACATGGACCGGGCCTGCGCGTTGTCGTTCGATGCATTGACCACCCCCGAGCGGTTGCGGACATTAGAGCGCCTCGAAACGCTGACGCGTCGCCTTCAAGTGCCCAGCCACCAGCTGATCAATCAGGTGGCCGCGCAATCGGATCCGGCCGAGTTGGGTGGCAAGTTGTCCTGGGCGCTGGCCGATCAGCTGCACATCACCCGGGCGGAGGCCGGACGGCGCATCGCCGAGGCGGCCGATCTGGGGCAGCGTCGGGCGTTGACCGGAGAGCCGTTGGCGCCGGTGTTGCCCGCGACAGCGGCGGCCCAGCGGGACGGGGCGATCGGGGCCGACCATGTGGCGGTGATCCGGCGGTTTTTCCATCAGTTGCCCGAGTCCGTCGACATCGAGACCTGTGTGCACGCCGAAAAGCATCTGGCGGCCAAGGCCGCCGAGTTTCGGTCCGAGCAATTCGCGAAGCTGGCCCAGCGCCTGATGGATTGCCTCAATCCCGATGGCAGCTACACCGATGCGGACCGGGCGCGGATGCGTGGGCTCGTGCTCGGCAATCAAGAGGCCGACGGCATGTCGCGACTGAGCGGATGGTTGACGCCGGAGGCACGTGCCAGCTGGGAGGCAGTGCTGGCCAAGCTCGCCGCCCCGGGCATGGCCAATCCCGACGATGACACGCCGGTCGTGGACGGCGCCCCCTCAGAAGAAGCGATTCACCGCGACACCCGCAGTGCCGCCCAGCGCAATCACGACGGTCTCAACGCCGCCCTGCGCGCAATTTTGGCCTCGGGAAAGCTCGGCCAGCACAATGGATTACCGGCCAGCATCATCGTCACGACCACGCTCGAGGACCTCGAACGCACAACAGGCACAGGTTTGACCGGCGCCGGAACCCTGCTACCCATGTCCGACGTCATCCGCCTGGCCCGACACGCCCACCACTACTTGGCGATCTTCGACCACGGCAATCCCCTGGCGCTGTACCACACCAAACGCCTGGCATCACCGGGCCAGCGCATCGTCCTGTACGCCAAAGACCGGGGGTGCACCGCCCCGGGCTGCGACGTCGCCGGCTACTACTGCGAAGTCCACCACGTCCAAGACTGGGCACATACGCATACCACCGATATCGACCAACTCACCCTGGCCTGCGGACCCCACCACCGGCTCCTCGACAAAGGCTGGACCACCCGAAAACGCGCCAACGGCGACACCGAATGGATCCCACCCGCACACCTCGACCGCGGCCAACCCCGCGTGAACACCTTTCACCACCCGGAGAAGCTGTTGGGGGGCGAGGACGACGACGGCCCGTAACTAACCGACTTGCTTGGCCGGCGGGCGGTAGAAGATCGCCAGCTGACCGATGGCGCCGGCCAGGCCCAACCCCGCCGAGATCACCAGGCCCTGCCAGCCGTCGAACCAGTTCTTCCCGAAGACCAGGTAGTCCAGGCTGTACTTGCCCGCGCCCAGTGTGGCCACGCCCACGGCGCTGACCGCCAGCACCAGGTTGTACTCCCAGCCCTCCTTGACGATGAAGAAGCCGTTGGCGCGGTGCACCGTCCAGGCCGCGACCAGCATCAGCGAGACGAAACCCGCCGCCGGGATCGGGGTGAGAAACCCGGCGGCCAGGCCCAAGCCGGCGGCCATCTCCGTGGTCGCCGCCACGGTGGCGTGGAACTTGCCGGGCTTCATGCCGATGCTCTCGAACCAGCGCGCGGTGCCCGGGATGCGGCCACCGCCGAAGAACTTGTTGTAGCCATGCGCGGCCAGCGTCACGCCCAACACCAGCCGCAGGATCAGTACTCCGACGTCATGGAACGTGCCATATGAAGTCATAACTGCAAACCTAGATCATGAGCAGGGTGGCACCACAAGAGCCGCGAGCAGCTACCCCGCTTTATCCGCTGGTCCGTGTGGGAACATAGCGGGCGTTCCGACGTCGGCCCGATCAGTAGCCACACCACCAAGGGGGTGCACCACGGCTGGCACCGCACGAGGCAGCGGCGCCCACCGCAAAGCGTCAAGCGGCCGTGGGTCTGCGCCTACCGAGCACTCCGTGGTGTTGCTGGACGGCACATCGAGCCACCCGCGGGAGCTGCTGGGCAATAAGGGTCACGGCATCGAGGCGATGCGCCGGCACAACCTGCCGGTGCCGCCGGCGTTCTGCATCACCACCGCGGTGGGCCTGCGGTATCTCGCCGACCCCGCGGCAACCATGGACGCCGTCTGGGACGATGTGCTCGACCGGATGCGCTGGCTGGAGGCGCAGACCTCGCGCACGTTCGGCCAGGGCCCTCATCCCCTGTTGGTCAGCGTGCGCTCCGGAGCCACCCGGTCCATGCCGGGCATGATGGACACCATCCTGGACCTCGGCATCAACGAGGACGTCGAGCAGGCGCTGGCGGCGACCGGTGACCAAGCGTTCGCCCGAGACACGCGCCGGCGGTTTTCGGACATGTATCTGCGCATCGTCGGCGGCGCCGAGCACGTGCCCTCCGACCCGTACGCGCAGTTGCGCGCCGGCATCGAGGCGGTATTCGCCTCGTGGAATTCGCCCCGCGCGATCGCCTATCGCGCCCACTACGGAATCGACGATCAGCACGGCACCGCCGTGGTCGTGCAGGCGATGGTATTCGGCAACCACGGCCCCAATTCCGGTGCTGGAGCGTTCTTTTCCCGCAATCCGATCACCGGCGACAACGAACCGTTCGGCGAATGGCTGCCCGGCGGCCAGGGCGACGACGTGGTGTCGGGATCGGTCGACGTCGAACCGATCGTCGCGCTGCGTGACGAACAGCCCGCCGTCTACGACGAACTGATCGGTGCCGCCCGCACCTTGGAACGGCTGGACTCCGACATCCAGGAGATCGAATTCACCGTCGAGGACGGCAAGCTGTGGCTGTTGCAGACGCGGGCGGCGGAACGGTCGGCGCAGGCGGCCGTGCGCACGGCACTGCAGCTGCGGCACGAGGGACTCATCGATGACGCGGAGACATTGCGCCGGGTGACCCCGGCGCACGTCCAGACCCTGCTGCAACCGGCGTTGCAGCCCGAAATACGTTTGGCGGCACCGCTATTGGCCAAGGGCCTACCGGCGTGCCCGGGCGTGGCGTCGGGCAAGGCGTACACCGACGTCGACGAGGCGCTGCGCGCCGTCGATCGCGGCGAGCGGGTGATCCTGGTGCGCGATCACACCAGGCCCGAAGACGTGTCGGGCATGCTGGCCGCGCAGGGCATCGTCACCGAGGTCGGCGGCGCCTCCAGCCATGCGGCGGTGGTCAGCCGCGAACTGGGCCGGGTGGCGGTGGTGGGCTGCGGCCACGGGGTCGCGGCAGCGCTGGCCGGCAAGCACATCACCGTCGACGGCGCCGAAGGCGAAGTGCGCGAAGGCAATCTGAGCCTATCCGCGTGGTCGGAAGACGACACGCCGGAACTGCGTGAACTGGCCGACATTGCACGGCGGATCAGCCCGCTGCGCGCCCACGCCGCGGGCGACCACGTGCGACTGGACGACAGCTCCGAGGCCGCGGTGCGCGCCGCCCTGGACAGCGGGCAGGCCGACGTGGTGTCGGCGACGCCGTTGACCGTGATGCTGACCGCGCTGCGCCTGACACCGGGGTCCGCATCGTGACCGAATTGGCTGTGCTGCAGGGGGTTCGGCTCAAGGGACGGGTGAGTCGCGCCGACCTCGCCGCGACGCTGGATGCGGACCTTGCCGACATCACCCCCGTTGTCGAGCGGTTGACCGCGGCGGGCCTGCTGACCGAAGGCGCGACGTTGCGGATCACCCTCAGCGGGACAGACAGGCTTGCGGCGCTGCTCGCCGAGGAACGCAAGGGCATCGATCCAAAAGCGATGGCGGCCGCCTACGACGACTTCCGCGCCGTCAACGCCGACTTCAAGCGTCTTGTGACGGATTGGCAGCTCAAGGGCGGGCCGGACGGCGTCCCCAACGCCCACGACGACGCCGCCTACGACGCCGCGGTGCTGGCCCGCCTCGACGACGTGCACGCCCGCACGATGCCGATCATTGAGGCCGCCGCGGCACAACTGCCGCGGCTGAGCGCCTACGCGGCCAAACTGGTTGCGGCACTGAACAAGGTCAAGGCCGGAGAGACCACCTGGCTGACCCGGCCGTTAATCGACTCCTACCACACAGTGTGGTTCGAGCTACACGAAGAGCTGATCGTCGCCGCCGGCCTGACCCGCGAAGAGGCGGCCAGATCCGGCGACGCGCAATAGTTACAGCGCAATAGCTAGAGCGCCGCATCGAGCAGCGCCAGGTAGGCGTCGACGTCGGGCACGGCCGAGGCCGCCGCGTGCACGCTGATCGCGATGGTGTCGCCGATGCCGTGCACGCCGTGCGTCAGCCCCATCATCGGCGACAGCGCCGGATACCCCGACGTCAGCACCACCGGCGCGCCGCCGAAGCTAAGATCGGCGGCCCCGCGGTTGACGCTGGACACCACGGTGTTGCCGGACACCTGCGTCGCGCGCTCCTCGACATCGAATTGCCCTATGCCCCAACGCAGCAACCCGGCCGGCACCGCCGCGAACGCGCGGTCGGCGGCCCGGGTGGCCGGGTGCTCGAAGCGGCGCCGGCCGTTGGCCAGGTCGGCCGCGATCCGCTCGGCGCGCGCGTCCGGCCCGAGCCTCGGGTAGAGCCCCACGACGATGTTGCCGAAGTGGTTGTGCGCCCGTGCCGCACCGGACTTGGCCATAGGAACCTCCGCACCCAGCGAATCGCATTGCCCATCAAGCAGATTGGACAGGGCCTGCGATACCGCGCTCAGCACGCCGATGGTGATCGTGGGGCCGGGCAGCTGCGAACGGTGTCGCACCAACGTCCGCACCGCGCGGGCGCCCTCGGGACGCGCATTCGTCGGCAGCAGCGGACGCGACCCCGCGCCGGGGGCCAGCAGGCCCGCGCGGATGTCGCGCTCCAGCCGGCGATGGGCGCGTGCCGCCTGGACGGCTCGCCAGGGCAGGAAGCCCGGCCGCGGCCTGGGCACCTCCGGAACCCGGTCCGGCCGGCCGAACAGCCACGCCGCCATCGCCGCGGAGCGGGCGCCGTCGGCCAGCGCATGCGCGACCTGCAACACCGCCACGGCGCCGGATCCGGTGACGCCGGGAATGCCGCGCACCGGGGTGAAGACGTGCAGCCGCCAGGCCATTCGCCGGACGTCCAGCTGGTCCTCGGCGAGGCCGGCGACGGCCGCCAGGGCGCCGTCCCAGTTCTGCTCGGCGAGGTCGTGGTGGACCACCTGCTCGGGCGTGGCGGCCACCGGCACCCACCGCGGGTAGCGCCATCGGCCTCGGTCCCGCACCCGCATCGTCAGCGCGGGCTCGGCGTTGGCCCGCAAGCAGAGTTGGTCGACGGCACGCGCGTAGTCGGCGGGCTCACCGTCGAACGCGTAGAGCAGGAACTCGTCGCTGGGGATCTTGGCCGACATCCAGTAGAACTGCGCGTCGACGGCAGCCATCCGGTGCCCCGACACGGCCCGAGCCATGGTGTCAGCCCGGTGAGCCGATGAACCCGAGCACCAGGTCGGCGACCTTGTCGGGCTGCTCGAGTTGCAGGAAATGGCCGGCGTGTTCGACGATGCCGACCTCGCTGCCCGCGGGCAGCACCTTTTCGGCCCACCGCGCGAAAGCCGGTGTCATGCAACCGTCGTCGCGACCGTGCAGGTACAGGCACGGCAGCACGGGTTCTTCGGTCCACAACCGGTTCAAGGCGGCGTACCGCGCCGACGGCCGGGTGTTGCGAATGGTGGCGCGGTAGGGACCCAGCGCCGCGCGCCAGCTTTCCGGCGCCCCGATCGCCGCGTCGACGTGACGCAAGTCCTCGTCGGCGCGATAACCGGGCGACCATCGGCGCCACAGCAGTGGCAACACCCAGGACGCGGAACGTTCAGGCAGCCAAGGCAATTGGAAGTACATGATGTACCAGCTGCGGAAGACCTGGCGCGCCAGATGGGCCACCAGCCGGCCCCGCTCGGCCGCGCCACCGCCGCGCCGGCGGAATGCCGCCGACGGCGGCACCGACATGATCACCGCCTTGGTGAACGGACTGTCGGGCATGGCGGCCAGGCCGGTGCCGGCGATCGCGCCCCAGTCGTGGCCGATGACCACGTCGTTCTCGGTGCCGCCCGCGGCCGTGCGCACCCGCAGGGCGTCGTCCATCAGCGCGCCCACCTGATAGCTGCCGTCGACCGGGATCGACGACGGCGCGTATCCGCGCATGAAGGGCGCGATCACCCGCCACCCCGCCTCGGCCAGCCGGGGGGCGACCTTGCGCCAGCCGTAGGGGGTGTCGGGGAAGCCGTGCAGGCACAGCGCGATGGGACCGTCGTCTGGCCCCCAGGTGAGGGCCTTGAGATCCCCCGCAGGGCCGGTCACGTCGATCCAGCCTGGTTCCGCCATGTTCACTCCCTGCTCGACGTCTCCGCAGGGATCAACCTAACCTGTGCGGCCGCGCGACACACCGACCCTGGTCGACAGAGGGTCAAACCGTCGCTGTACCAGAAGTTTTCACCGTTGCAGCGCGGCGGCTCGTTCCAACTCGGCGACGATGATCTTGCGCATGCCATACATCGCGTTGGTGGCCGCCGCCGCCCGCGCGCGGTCGGGGTCGCCGATCAGTTCGTAGAGCCGATCCGGGACGATTTGCCAGCTCATCCCGAAGCGGTCTTTGAGCCAGCCGCATTGCGATTCCTCGCCGCCGTCGCTCAGCCGGTCCCAGTAGTAGTCCACCTCGTCCTGGTCCTTGCAGTGGATCGTGAACGAGACCGCCTCGGTGAACCGGAAGTGCGGACCGCCGTTGATCCCGATGAACCGGGTGCCGTCCAGCACGAAGCTGCCGGACAGGACCGTGCCCGGCTCCCCCGGTCCGGCGTCGGTGGTCTCGTTGAAGCCCTCGATGTGCGACTTGGGGAACACCGAGGTGTAGAACTTGGCGGCCTCCTCCAGGTTGTCGTCGAACCACAACGACGGGGTGATCGATGGCATGTCCGGGGCCTCCTTGACGGCTCGTTGGTCTCTGCCCTTGATAGACCCCGCCGGCGACGAAAATTCACCGCCTCGTCCACCCGCGCAACAGTGCTTAACCGGCCTATGTAACGTCAGGTCGCATGAGTACCGTCAGCAGCAGTCCCGAGACGATTGAGTTTGCCGGCGTCGACGGGATCACCCTGGTCGCCGACGAATGGAATCGCGGCTCCGACGGGGCCGGGCGACCGAGCATCCTGATGTTGCACGGTGGCGGCCAGAACCGGTTTTCCTGGAAAAACACCGGCCAGACGCTGGCCGACGAGGGACTGCACGTGGTGGCGCTGGATTCCCGCGGACACGGGGACAGCGCACGCTCCCCCGACGCCGACTACGAGATCGAGACGCTCACCGGCGACGTCTTGCGGGTGCTGGACGCGATCGGCCGGCCGGTGACGATCATCGGGGCCAGCATGGGCGGGCTGACCGGCATCCTCGCCGCTCACCGGGCCGGTCCCGCGCAGGTCACGCGGTTGGTGCTCGTCGACGTGGTGCCCCGATTCGAAAAGGGCGGCAGCGCCCGCATCCGCGACTTCATGTTCAGCGGCCTCGACGGTTTCGACTCGCTGGAGCAGGCCGCCGACGCCGTCGCCGCCTACCTGCCCTACCGGAGCAAGCCGCGCAGCCCCGAGGGGTTGAAGAAGAACCTGCGCCTGCGCGACGGCCGCTGGTATTGGCACTGGGATCCCGCCTTCATGACCAAGCCCGGCGACGATCCCGAACTGCGCACCGAAAGCTTCGAGCAGGCCGCCAAGAACCTGACGATCCCCGTCCTGCTGATCCGCGGCAAGCTGTCCGACGTGGTGAGCCCCGAGGGCGTTCGGCACTTCCTGGCCACCGTGCCGCGCGCCGAGTTCGTCGAGCTGTCCAACGCCGGGCACACCGCGGCCGGCGACGACAACGACGCGTTCAGCGACGCGGTGGTGGCGTTCGTCAACCGCCGTTGACCGGTCGGCGAGGCTAGTTCGCCGGCTTCTCCGCGTGCCCGCCGAATTGCTTGCGCATCGCCGAGAGCGCTTTGTTGGCGAAGTCGTCGAGCTGGCGCGAGGCGAACCGGGACTGCAGCGCGGTGGTCAGCACCGGCGAGGGCACGCCCTCCTCGATCGCGGCGATGGAGGTCCAGCGCCCCTCCCCGGAGTCGGAGACCCGGCCGGAGAACTCCTTGAGGTCGGGCGAGTCGTGCAGCGCGATCGCGGTCAGGTCCAGCAGCCAGGAACCGATGACGCTGCCACGCCGCCACACCTCGGCCACCTCGGGGATGTCGAAGTCGTACTGGTAGAACTCCGGGTTCGACAGCGGCGCCGTTTCGGCGTCACCCTCCTGCACGTGCTTGCCGATGTCGGCGTTGCGCAAGATGTTCAGCCCCTCGGCGAGCGAGGCCATCATGCCGTACTCGATTCCGTTGTGCACCATCTTCACGAAGTGCCCGGCACCGGCCGGCCCGCAGTGCAAGTACCCCTTCTCCGCCTGCCCGACCTCGCCGTCCCGGCCGGGTGTGCGCGGCGCGGCGTCGACGCCCGGTGCGACGCTGGCGAAGATGGGCTCGGCGTGCGAGAAGGCCTCGTCGTCGCCGCCGACCATCAGGCAGTAGCCGCGTTCCCGGCCCCACACCCCGCCGCTTGTTCCGCAGTCCAGGAAGTGAATTCCCCTCTCTGACAGTGTCTTCGCGTGGCGAATGTCGTCGCGGTAGTAGGAGTTGCCGCCGTCGATGACGATGTCTCCGGAGTCGAGTGTCTTGGCCAGTTCGTCGATCACACCCGTGGTGATCGTCCCGGCCGGGACCATGACCCAGACCAGCCGCGGGGCCGTCAGCTTCTCGGCGAGCTCCTGCAGCGAGGACACCCCGGTGATCTTGTCCTCCCCCGCCATCGCCTTGACCGCGTCGGGGTTGTGGTCGTAGACAACGCACTCGTGTCCGTCTGTGACCACGCGGCGGACGATGTTCGCGCCCATCCTGCCGAGGCCGATCATCCCAAGCTGCATCGTGGGTGTCTCCTTTACTGTTGGGTGGGCTTGCTACGCGGCAGCCACGGTTCTTGCCAGCTGTGGTGACCTCGCAGCAGCGCCTGTGCGGCCTCGGGTCCCCACGAGTCCTGGTCGTAATGGTGGATGCGGCCCGGCTTGTCCAGCACGGGCTGCACGATTCGCCATGTCTCTTCGATGGCATCTTCGCGGGCGAACAACTGGCGATCTCCGTTGAACGCGGCGTAGAGCAACCGCTCGTAGGGCCGCACGGGTTCGCCGAGATCCTCGGCGAACGACGAGTCCAGGTGAACGTCGTGCCACGAATCGCCGGCCTGGGCGGACAACTGCAGCCGCATCCCGGGATCGGGGTCGATGCGCAGCACGATCTGGTTGCACTCGGGCGGCCGGCGGTTGGGCAGGAACGAGAACCCGGGAACGTGATGCAGGAACATCCTGACCTCGGTCACCTTCTCCGGCAACGCTTTTCCGGCGCGCAGGAAGATCGGCACCCCGGCCCAGCGCCAGTTGTCGATCTCGGTGCGCAACGCGATGTAGGTTTCGGTCGTGGAATCCTCTGCCACACCGGCGACGTCGGTATAGCCACGGTACTGCCCGCGAACGCAACGCTCCGGATCAAGCGCCGGCATCGCCCGGAACACCTCGGCCTTCTTGTCGTTCAGGTCGTCGGCGCTCCCCCCGACCGGGGGTTCCATGGCGACCAGGGCGAGCACCTGCAGGAGGTGGTTTTGCACCACGTCACGCAGGGCGCCCACCGCGTCGTAGAACTTGCCGCGGTCCTCGATGCCGAAGTCCTCGGCCATGGTGATGTGAATTTCGGAGATGCTGTCGCGGTCCCACAGCTTGGCCAGGCCGTTGTTGGCGAACCGCAGGTATTGCAGTTCTTCGACCGGCTGCTTGCCCAAAAAGTGGTCCACGCGCAGGATTTGGTCTTCGTCGAGCACCGCGCGCAGCCGCTCGTTGAGATCACGCGCCGAGTCCAGGTCGTGGCCGAACGGCTTTTCCACCGCCACCCTGGCCCGCTCCAGGAGGTCGGCCTTCGCCAGGTTTTCCACGATCGGCGCGAACAGGGATGGCGGCATTTCGAGGTAGTAGAGCGGATGGGAGTCCGAGGGGATCTTCTTGGCGAGCTGCGTGTAGAGGGCGGCGTCGGTGACGTCGCCGTGCAGATAGGACAGCCGGTCCGCCAGCCGGTCGAACACGGCCTGGTCGAACGTCTCCCCCGAAGCCTTTATGGCGTCGCGCGCCCGATCCTGCAACTGCTCGATGGTGATGTCGTCACTGGCCACACCCACGATCGGGTGGTTCAGCATGTCACGACGCTCGAGCCGGTACAACGCCCGGAACGTCATCTTGCGCGCCAAATCACCAGTGATTCCGAAGATCACCAGCAGGTCAGATGGGTTAGTGTCGTCCTCGGCCAAAACCGCTCCTCCCGAAAGTCACCCGATCGGCTCCCTTGAGATCACTACCCGCGGCCGGCGGAGTCAACACTAGACACTGCAGATAGGGCCGACAACCTGAGTGGACCGCATTGAAAGGATGACCGCCATGGCTGACGCGCTGCACGTCACGGTCTACCTCCTGGCCGGGATTGCCGCGATCGAGGGTGTCGCGCTGATCGTGCTCTGGCGGTTGCTGGTGCACAGTCAGGTGGAGCTCGACGAGCTGCGCCAGCGGACCGACGCCCGCAATCAGCTGCTGTCGGGCGGTCGCGAGGCCGTCAAAAGGGTGTGGAACACCGCCAACCTGATGCGCAAAGAGGGCTTCGGGGCGGCGATGCGCAGCAGCATCGAGGACCTCGCGGACTGGGCCGAAGTCGAGCGACCCGACCTTGCCCGCGTCACCCCGGACGGCCGGGTGGTGATCTTGTTCTCCGACATCGAGGAATCAACCGCACTCAACGAGCGGATCGGCGACCGGGCGTGGGTCAAGCTGATCAGCTCGCACGACAAGCTGGTCTCGGATCTGGTGCAGCAACGGTCCGGTCATGTGGTGAAGAGCCAGGGCGACGGATTCATGATCGCGTTCGCGCGCGCCGAGCAGGCGGTCCTGTGCGGTCTCGACCTGCAGCGCGCGTTGCGCAGGGAGGCAAACCGCAAGCGGCACGAGGAAATTCGCGTCCGGATCGGCATCCACATGGGCCGTTCGGTGCGCCGCGGCGATGACCTGTTCGGCCGCAACGTCGCAATGGCGGCGCGGGTTGCCGCGCAAGCGGTCGGTGGTCAGATTCTGGTGAGTCAGCCGGTGCGAGACGCGCTTTCCGATTCTGACGGCATCCGGTTCGACGACGGACGCAATGTGGAGCTGAAGGGCTTTTCGGGCACCTACCGCCTATTCGCCGTCGAGTCTCCGTCCGACTCCGAGCCGGACTGAACGCCGTCCCCGTTGTATTCGGCCAACCGCTGATGCAGACGGTCGCGGACCTCGTCGGCTGTGTATGCGCGCCGCTTGCGTTGGTCGCGGATGACCAGTGCGCCCCCGGCGACGACACCGGCGGCACCGGCCAATCCCAGCCACTTCCACACATTGCGCATGACACCAGGCTATGCGCAGCCGGGTCGCTATGGCCCGGTTGTGATTGACTTGTGTGCCCGCAACGTTCGGCAACGCATCGCGCGTGCCGTACCGGCGGGGTCATATTGGCGACGACAGCCGCGAAAGTCGCGGCGGCGGACGGGCTTACACGAAGATGCTCACTTTGAACCAAGCGCTCGAACAGACCCGCACCGGCGACCTTTGGTTATTTCGCGGCGGTTCAGGACCCGACCGCGCCATCCAGACGCTGACAAACAGCCCGGTGAACCACGTCGGGATGACGGTGGCCATTGACGACCTGCCGCCATTGATCTGGCACGCCGAACTCGGTGACAAGCTCATCGACCTGTGGACCGGGACGAATCATCGTGGCGTGCAACTCAACGACCTTGCGCAGTCGGTGCGGCAGTGGTCGCAGCGCTACCACCAGCGGTGCTGGCTACGCCAGCTGATTCCGCCGGCCGACCGGGAGCAAGAGAACACGCTGCTGCGCGTGATCGCCCGGATGGACGGGACCGCCTTTCCCACCACCATGCGGCTGACCGGCCGGTGGCTGCGCGGCCGGCTGCCGAACGCCTACGACTGGGCGCGCGGAATCCCCCTCGTGGACAAGAAGATTCGCGAATCGACGCAGCGACGCAAGGAGCGCCAAAGGCTCGGCCTGGAGGCGGCCTACTGCGCGGAGACGGTGGCGATCACCTACGAGGAAATGGGGTTGCTCACCACCGAGAAGTACTCCAACTACTTCGATCCCGGCTCATTCTGGAGCGGTGACAGGCTTCCGCTCACACCGGGCTACGCCCTGGGCGAGGAAATCGAGATCGCGGTCGGCTAGTCGAGGACTACTCGACCGCCATCTCGCCCATCTCCGACCATCCCGTGGCATCGATGGTCTGGTTGATGATCTTGGGAGTCGACGTCAGCGCCTGCGGGGCCTCTTGGATGAAGCGCTTGAAATGGTCGCTGTTGACGTGGACTCCGCCCGCCTCATCGTCGCGGAAGGCCTCCACCAAGACGTACTCCGCGGGGTTGTCCAGACTGCGCGACCAGTCGAACCAGAGATTGCCTTCTTCGGCCCGAGTCGCCGCGGTGAACGACGCGACGAATTCGGGCCAGCGGTCGGTCCACTCGGGTCTGGTCTCGAACTTGACGACGATGAAAATCATTGCGGCCCCGCCTCGGTTCGCTGTTCCGGTTACGTCCGCCCGGTCTCCGCGGGCAGCGCCAGCCTATCCGCCCGTGGGTGGCGCTACGCCGGCGTCCGGCCCCCGAACGCCCACGTAGTTTGCTTGGGTAATGGCTAGAGCAAAGTGTGCTCACGCGTCACACATGACACATGAGCACACTGTTGCCGCAGACTGACCTTCGCCGTTAGTGGCGTAGCTCACAAATCAACCCTTAACGGCAGCATTTCACTATTGCGCGGAGCGACCGGATCGATGATGCAACACTAACCATTATGGGCGCCGATTTTGCGCTCCATTTGTTATTAATTCGCAATTCCCCGGGCACCGGATAAAAAGTAAATCAGGGACCCGGCGGAGCCGGCGCCGGTGGCGCGGGAGCGTCGATCAAAACGGCCGGCGGCGGCGGAGCGTCCGGCGCGGGAGGCGGCGGAGCGAACAGCGGCGGCGGCGCGCCACCATCGTCTGGTGGCATCGGGAGGAACATGTGGTGGGTGAATCCGGCCTGGTAGGCACCCGGACCACCGACGTGCACGCCGCCACGCTCACCGCTGGACACGGACGTTCCATCCGGCAGCGTCACCGCGGTGTGGCCACCGTTCCAGCCGATGACCAACGCGTTGGGGGCGGTTCCATATTGGAAGCCGCGCGCCAGCAATGCACCCTCTTCGTTTCCGGTGTTGAATCGATTTCCGAAAACGGGCCTATCGGTTGCCGCATTCGCGATCCACGATGCGAGTCCCGAACAATCGGTCCCGGCGGGCGAATCTCCACCCGGAATATAAGGCGTGCCGGAGACCTGACCGATCAACGACATCAATGTTGCAATAACGACCATGGGCAGGGAGGCTAGCAATAACATTTATTGCGAACCAAAATTTGTGGCGCAGGTCATTCGCTATGCGGACAATGACGTGCGCCGCAGCTACAGCAAACTTATTACACATCGGTATATTTTGCGCAGCAAAATATACGGGCTTGCGCGTTGTGGAACCCGTGGCTTCCCGACGACGCTTCCCTGCCGTCACCGACTAAGAGGTATCGCAGCCTCGTTCGCTTAGCGCCGTCTCACGGTCGATGTCGGCCTGCTCTCGCTTTGCGCTGCCCACCTGTCCATTCGACCCGCGAGGGGCCGCTCGTCCGGAGCCAACCGCTGACAATAGGTCCGATCAGATGGGCGTCCATATCCCGTTGTTCCAGATTCCCCAATTGCCGGCGCCGGTGGGGTTCCACATCATTTGCGCCCCTGGCGCCCAGGCCGGTTGAGGTGGCGGCGGCGGCGCCCAAGCCGGCGGCGGTCCCCAGGGTCCCCATCCCGCCGGGCCGGTCGGGCCTCCCGGGTGTTGCCAGTCGTGGCAGTGATTCCAATCCCAGTCCGCCACGTTGCCCCAAGCGGGGTTCCATGGATTGCCCGGGCACCAATGACCGATGGGTGCCGGGGGCGGGGCCGCCTTCGCGACGCCGCCAAAAGCCAAAGCCGACAGCGCCCACGCGCCACCCACCACGACGCTCGCAGTCCGCCGCACCGCGCACCTTACAGTCGCCATCTCCTAAGAATTTCCCTCGGCGAGGATCCGGGCAACTGGTAATCCGAATTCGTAAGTCCCGGCTCACACCCCGAACTTGGCTCGAGCCTCCTCGGTCACCGGAGTGAACAGGTTGACCAGGTTTCCGTCCGGATCCCGGAACACAAACGCGCGGTTTCCCCAGGGCATCGTCGTTGGCGTCGTGACGACTTCGGCCACCTGCTCGCGAAGCCGCTCGTAGTCGGCGTCCACGTCCTCGACGATGAACTCCAGGATTGCGCTGCGGTTGGCCGCGGGTTCGGCGGACCCGGCTCCGAACAGCGGGACGGTCTTGTCGCTGCCGATGGCCAGCGTGCCGATCGGCGTCGGGATCTCGGCGAACAGTTCGTTGCCCCAGACCGCGGGGCCGCCGGTGATCATCTCGTAGAAGTCGACGAGCCGTTTGACGTCGGCCGTGATGATTCGGGTCGAAATGAACTTCATGCGGTCCCTCCAGGTCACACGGTGCGTATCTGAGCACCGAATGCTAGATGCCGCCTCCGACAATCCCCGCGTTCGGCCCGAGGGATTTTCCTCGCCAGCCATGCGGCGCCAAGCACCGCCTTCGCCAGGTCCGGCCGACTCCTGACGAAAGCACGATCGCTCGATAGAAGGGTCAAAGTTGGCGAGGCGTAGGAAATTTCGGGACCCACGCCAACTCCCACCTTTTGTCCGACAGCTCATCCGGTATCGACAGATTTACCGGTATTGACGCCGCAGGTTGACCTGCAAAAACTTAGCCTTTTGCCTTCAGCGGCGCGCCCAGCCGCTGACCGACGGAGCCGGCGTTGCGCTTGTCGAAAAACTCCGTCCACGAGGCGACCCCGGGATTCTGCTTAAGCAGAGCTCTGCGCTGGCGCTCGGTCATGCCGCCCCATACGCCGAACTCGACCTTATTGTCGAGCGCCTCCGCGCCGCACTCTCTCATCACAGGGCAGCGACGGCAGATGACCGTAGCCTCACGTTGTTTGGCACCGCGCACAAAAAGTGCGTCCGGATCTGTTCCCCGACACAGCGCCTGTGAGACCCAGGCGCGATCGTCCTGGGCTGCGGCGCCCGGCGTGGTCTTTACGAGCGCAAGATTTGTGGGCCGCGCGGCCCGTCTCTCTCCTGACAACGAGCTATTCCTTCGTCCCGGCCGCAAAGTGTTGCGACCGCCTCACACCTGATGCTGGGATGTTTGCCACATCGGCCCGTACGTGTGACTTGACCCACTGTGCCCAAGTTATGCGAATCGGTATCGATTGCGCAAGCATTTTCTGGCACGATCGTACCTTTTTTGGGCTCCGCTACGGGTCGCCCTAGACGTTGAACCGGAATTCCACCACGTCGCCGTCGGCTTTGCCGTCGAATCCTCGCCTGGCGGTCGACACCTTCCTTACATGCCTTACATTCCGAATCGCGCGCACAGGACAGCTTTGACGGCCCCAGCCGGCCCACACAGGTCGACTCGCGCCGCATGCTGCCGACCGAAGAGATACAGCAGCAGCTCGCCCGGCAGTCCGACGAGGCGTGCCGTGGGTTCCCCGCGCCGCGCCGTTACGACATTTGCCGTCCCAGCCCACTGCAGCTCAAGGCCAGTGCCGCGCAGGCGCCGAGAGAGAAACCATGGCGCCCGACTGAGGTTGCGCCACAGAGCCGCATCCATTGCCGGTGAGTTTGCCCGAGGGTCACAACCGTTAGCTCTGCGCACGTCCTCGTGGTGCACAAAGAACTCGTTGAGGTTGGCTAACTGCCGTACCCAATTGATGCGGAAGAAGCCTGGTGGCGGCCCCGATCGAATCGTTTCAACTAGCCAGGAGAAGTCCCTGCACGCAAGTGCATTTGTTCGCCGTTCAGCGAAGCGGCCCCACGGACCGGGGATGACGAGCCCCGGTGCCGCGACGAAGTCGTGCTCTCGGAGCACGAGGTGCGAAGCCAGGTCTCGCGTCGTCCATGGGTCGAGGAGGGTCGGTGCGTCTGAACCGAGTTCATTGAGCAGATCGGCCAGTTGTCTTCGCTCGACGGCGTCGAAGGGCTCGGCGGCCATTGTCGCCGGAGCATACCGCCAGCCAGAAGGCAGGGGTCTGGTTCTGCAGCGTTCGGACGCTCAACCCTGCGGGGCCGCCCCTCGACGATCATCGGATTCCGCGACTGGGGGGGCTTACTTCTTGGAGGTAGACATTGACCCGAACCGGAACTCCACCACGTCGCCGTCGGCCTGTGTATCCAATAAGTCGTGCCGCACCAGTGTCTGTGCTCTACGGTCGTCGAATGGGGGTCCGCGACGCAGTCATGGCGGGTGTTGCCAAGCAGCTTGGTCATCCACGTGGTCTGCGCGGGCGGGTGGTTGGTGCGGCGCTCAATCGTGGCAACCGGCGCTTCATGCGCGCCGCCGCGCGGGCGCTGCAGCCTGATGAAGCGTGGGCGGTGGCCGATGTCGGTTTCGGTGGAGGGGCGGGCCTGAAATTCCTGCTTGACAGTGTCGGTCCGGCGGGCAGAGTCCATGGTGTCGAGGTGTCGGAGACGATGCTCAGCCAGGCCGCAGGGCGCTACCGACGCGACATCGCAACCGGGCGGCTGTCTTTGCATTCCGGGTCCATGACGCAGCTGCCTTTTCCCGATGGGGCATTGGACGGCGCCATCACCGTCAACACGATCTACTTCGTCGCGGAGCTCGACGGAGCATTCAGAGAACTTGCCAGGGTGCTGAACAGGCGGGGTCGGCTCGTCGTCGGGCTGGCCGACCCGGAGGTGATGGCCAAGCTGCCGTTCACCGGACACGGCTTTCGCCTCCGCCCGGTGCCGGACGTGATCGACACATTGCGTAGCACCGGCCTTACCGTCGAACACCGTCAGATCAGCGAGGACGCCGACGCACCGCACCTGTTAATCGCCCACGCCCCTGGGTAGAACAGCGCAACGAGCACGAGGCTGTGTTTCGGAAAAAAACGCCCTACTGCTTCGTCTTAGATGCTTGTCCGAACCGGACTCCACCACGTCACCGTCAGTCGGCGCCGGGCCGACTCCCTCGTTCAGCCATGTAGACCGCAAGGTTGGCGAGCGACGAGGTCATTCCCTCCTCGTGGTCCTCTGCCGAGATCCCGGGTGGCACGTTGTCGGCACGCATATCAACTCGTGTCCCACCGTCCGTCGCCGCCACCGACCACGTCATGGTCATTGTTCCTCTGAATGAAGGGTCGTCCGATCTGAAGTCGATGGCTTGAACGACGCGTTCATCGGGTGCGACGTCGATGAAGCGGCCCTCGGTCACATCAGAATTCTGATCGGATTTGCCGCCCGCTGCCGGTGCCCGGTCGTACGTCAAGACCATTCGATACGACCCGCCGGCGTGACCATCGAAATAGTCGAATCGCCCCGTCATCCCCGAAGGGGGCAGCCATCGGACAAGTGCTTCTGGATCAACAAGTGCAGCAAAGACAGCCGCAAGCGGAGCTTGAATCACCCTCGACGCCGTATCCGTCCGTCCCATGCCGCCGCCCCCATCGTCGATGCCTCGTGAGACTACCGCCCGGCCGCCTTACCACCTGACGTTGTTTGGAACCGGAACTCCACCACGTCGCCGTCGGCCATCACGTAGTCCTTGCCCTCCATGCGAACCTTGCCGGCCGCCTTGGCCGCCGCCATCGACCCAGCGCCGATCAGGTCGTCGTAGGAGACGATCTCGGCCTTGATGAAGCCCCTCTCGAAGTCGGTGTGGATCACCCCGGCGGCCTTCGGCGCGGTGTCGCCCTGGTGAATCACCCACGCGCGCGCCTCTTTTGGGCCCGCCGTCAGATAGGTCTGCAGCTTGAGGGTGTGAAAACCCGCCCGCGCCAACGCATCTAGTCCACGCTCGGTCTGCCCGATCGACTCCAGTAGCTCGGCCGCCGACTCGTCGTCCAGCTCCTGCAGCTCGGCCTCGATCTTCGCGTCGAGGAACACCGCGTCGGCGGGGGCGACCATCGCGCACAGCTCGGCCTTGCGGGCGTCGTCGGTCAGCACGGACTCGTCGGCGTTGAACACGTACAGAAACGGCTTGGTGGTCATCAGGTTAAGCTCGCGCAGCAGTGAGGTGTCGACACCGGCGGCAAACAGCGTCTTGCCCGAGTTCAGCACGGCCTCCGCGGCCACGGCAGCCTCGTGCACCGGCTTGCGGTCCTTGTTGTTGCGGGCCTCCTTCTCCAGCCGAGGGACGGCCTTCTCCAGCGTCTGCATGTCGGCGAGGATCAGCTCGGTCTCGATCACCTCGATGTCGGAGGCCGGATCGACTTTGCCGTCGACGTGCACGACGTCGTCGTCGGCAAAGACCCGCACCACCTGACAGATCGCGTCACATTCGCGGATGTTGGCCAGGAACTTGTTGCCCAGCCCGGCACCCTCGGACGCGCCCTTCACGATCCCGGCGATGTCGACGAACGTGACCGGCGCCGGCACGATCTTTTCGGAGTCGAACATCTCGGCCAGCTTGTCCAGCCGCGGATCCGGCAGTGGGACGACGCCCTCGTTGGGCTCGATCGTCGCGAACGGATAGTTGGCCGCCACCACGTTGTTCCGGGTCAACGCGTTGAACAAGGTCGACTTGCCGACGTTGGGCAAACCCACTATTCCCAGGCTCAGGCTCACGGGGAACCAAGTCTAGGGGTGTGGGCGGCGACGGGCGTCGGGGACCGTTGATCACCTCCGATACTGCACGCCGGGATGGCACGCGCAGGATCGCAACGAGGTATTTACGGGCCTTTCGGCCCATTCCCGGTACGGTCTACATGTGTCAGCACAGCGGGCAAGTTCGACGGTGGAGGGTGCTCACCGTTCGATCCACCCAAATATCCCAGGTGTCCCCTGGTACGCAGCCCTGCTTATCGCCGTCACAGCGACCGCCATCGGCTACGGAATCGACGCTGGTCACAAGGAACTGACCCACGTCTTCGCCGGCTTCTATATAGCCGGCTGCGTGGCGGCGGTGCTGGCGGTGCGCCAGGACGGCATCTTCACCACGATCATCCAGCCGCCCCTGATCCTGTTCGGCGCGGTCCCCGGCGCCTATTGGCTGTTCCACGACGCCAAGGTCGGCCGCCTCAAGGACCTGCTGATCAACTGCGGCTACCCGCTGATCGAGCGGTTCCCGCTGATGCTGGGCACCGCCGGCGGCGTGCTGGCGATCGGGCTGGCCCGCTGGTACTTCGGTAACGCCTACAAGACAAGCGCTACGGCGAACGCCTCCGAGGAGGCTGCCGGGGCCGCGAGCGTCCACGTCAAGTCCTTCTTCAACAGCATCGTCGCCAAAGCGCACTCGGTGCTGGAGTCCGGTGCCGACGCGGACGAGGCCGACGACACTACCGATTCCCGTCGCGCGCGCAGGTCGGGCTCGTCGTCGAGGACCCGCCGCACGACCCGGACCACCCGCTCCTCCACCCGGTCGGCGCGTACCCGCTCCCGGCATTCACGCGAGCCGCTGGACGACGGGTCGGAACCGGTCGAGCGGCCCGAACGCCCGAGACGCAGCAGCACGCGCCGCAGCGCAGCGTCGGCTCGCGACTATGACGCCGCCGACCCGGCCCGGCGGCCACGACGCCGGCCGCGGCCGGACGCCGATGCCGATCCGCGTGGCCAATCGCCCCGGGAAGCGCGTCGCGAACCGCGGACCCGCCGCAATCCCTACGAGCGGCCCACCCCACGGAGCAGCCGTTTCGACGGCTTCGAGTCCTACGGCGACCGGTATGACCCGCCGAGCGGCCCCACTTCCGCGAGCCGGTATGACAGCCGCGAGCCGTACGAGCCTTCGTATGAACCGAGGCGCCGGCGGCCCCCGTCGAACGGTTCCAGCGGGACGCATCACCCCATCTCGCAGGTGCGCTCCCGCGGCGCCGGTTCACAAGACCCGCCGCGCGAGCCGCACACCGAGCGCCGCAGCCGCTCGCGGACACCGGGACACTCGCACGGACGGTCGCCGGCGGAATCCTGGGAGTACGACGTCTAGCGGTCTGAGCGCTGCGCGCCTCAGCGACCTGACCGGATCTCGCGCGGCAGCGCGAACACCAGGGTCTCCTGCGCGGTCGTGACCGGCTGCACCACGTCGTAGCCGCACTCGGCCAGCCGTGCCAGGACGCCTTCCACCAGGACTTCCGGAACCGACGCCCCCGAGGTGACGCCCACCGTGGTGACGCCTTCCAGCCACGCCGGGTCGATGTCGTCGGCCCAATCGACCAGGTGCGCCGCGACCGCGCCGCCGCCCAGCGCCACCTCGACCAGCCGAACCGAATTCGACGAATTGCGGGACCCGACGACGATCACCAGCTCGCACTCCGGGGCCATCGCCTTGACCGCGACCTGCCGGTTCTGGGTCGCGTAGCAGATGTCGTCGCTTGGCGGATCCTGCAGCTTCGGAAACCGCAACCGCAGCCGCTCGACGATCTCCATGGTCTCGTCGACCGACAATGTGGTCTGCGAGAGCCACACCACCTTGTTCTCGTCGCGCACCGTCACGTTGTCCACGGCGGCGACCCCGTCGACCAGCTGCACGTGGTCGGGCGCCTCCCCGGCGGTCCCGACGACCTCCTCGTGGCCCTCGTGGCCGATGAGCAGGATGTCGTAGTCGTTGCGGGCGAATCGCCTGGCCTCGTTGTGCACCTTGGTCACCAGGGGGCAGGTGGCGTCGATGGTGCGCAGGTTACGGTCGGCGGCCGCGGCGTGCACCGTGGGCGCGACGCCGTGGGCGGAGAACACCACGATGGCGCCTTCGGGAACCTCGTCAGTCTCCTCGACGAACACCGCGCCGGCCTTTTCCAGGGTGGTGACGACGTGCCGGTTGTGCACGATCTCGTGACGCACGTAGACCGGTGGGCCGTGCTTTTCCAGCGCGCGTTCCACGGTCTCCACGGCCCTGTCCACACCCGCGCAATACCCGCGCGGTTCGGCCAGGAGCACTCGCTTACGGGCTGGGTCGCTGGCTACCGATCGCGCTGGTCCTCCCACACGGCCGGGAATCCCCATGTCGATAGTCGGCGGCATGTCGTCCAGGGTACTTACTGCCGACACGGGCTTGCCAGCTCGCGCCGGTGGGCTTGGAGTTAGCCGCCGCTTAGGGCAATCTTGGACCCATGGGCACTGCACCGTATGGCGTTCGGCTGCTGGTCGGCGCGGCGACAGTCGCTGTCGAGGAGACCATCAGGCTGCCGAAAACCATCCTGATGTACCCGATGACGCTGGCCAGCCAGGCTGCACACATCGTGATGCGCTTCCAGCAGAACCTCGCCGAGCTGGCGATCAAGGGCGACAGCACCCTCGAATCGATCTTCCCGCCCCGGGACGAGAAACCGGAGTGGGCGACCTTCGACGAGGACCTGAACGACGCGATCGACGGCGGCTTCAGCCCGGTGCAGGACGGCGGTGAGGGCGAGCGCCGGGCCGAGGGCCGGTTCGCGCTGTACTCGGTGGCCGACGCGCACGAAGATGCCAGCGCCCTGACCAAGCCCGCCCGGCAATCCAAGAAGCCGGCCGCCGACGCCTCGGTTCCGCAACCGGCGGTGGTCACCGAGCTGGACTATTCGGCGCTGACGCTGGCGCAGCTGCGGGCCCGCCTGCAATCGCTGAACGTGGACGAACTCGAAGCCCTGCTGGCCTACGAGCAGGCCACCAAGGGCCGCGCACCGTTCCAGACGCTGCTCGCCAACAGGATCACCCGCGCGAACGCGAAGTGACCCCGGCCGTTACCTCCGAACCGAATTCCGCCGAGAACCCCTTTCCGGTGCGCGCGGTGGCCATCCGGGTCGCCGGCTGGATCGACAAGCTGGGCACCGTCTGGGTCGAGGGCCAGCTCGCCCAGATCTCGATGCGACAAGACTCCAAAACCGTGTTCATGGTGCTGCGTGACCCGGCCGCCGACATGTCCCTGAGCGTGACGTGTCCGCGCGACCTGGTGCTGAACGCGCCGGTGAAGCTGGCCGAAGGCACGCAGGTGGTGGTGCGCGGCAAGCCGTCCTTTTACACGGGCCGAGGCACATTCTCGTTGCGGCTCACCGAGATTCGGGCGGTCGGGGTAGGCGAGCTGCTGGCCCGCATCGAGCGGCTGCGCCGGCTGCTGGACGCCGAGGGGCTTTTCGATCCTCGGCTCAAGCGTCCAATCCCCTTCTTGCCCAACGTGATCGGCTTGATCACCGGCCGGGCCAGCGCCGCCGAACGAGACGTGACAACCGTGGCGGCCGCACGCTGGCCCGGGGTGCGCTTCGCGGTGCGCAACACCGCGGTGCAGGGACCCAACGCGGTCGCCCAAATCGTCGAGGCGCTGGGCGAACTCGATCGCGACGCCGAGGTGGACGTCATCGTGCTGGCCCGCGGCGGCGGCAGCGTGGAGGACCTGCTGCCGTTCTCCGACGAGACGCTGTGTCGCGCCATCGCGGCCTGCCGCACCCCGGTGATCAGTGCGGTCGGCCACGAGCCCGACAATCCGCTGTGCGACCTGGTCGCCGATCTGCGTGCGGCCACTCCCACCGACGCGGCGAAGAAGGTGGTGCCCGATACCGCCGCCGAGCAGCGGCTGATCGACGACCTGCGCCGGCGCAGCGCGCAGGCGCTACGCAACTGGGTGTCCCGCGAGCAACGGGCGCTGGCCCAGATACGCAGCCGCCCGGTGCTGGCCGAGCCGCTGGCGGCGCTGACCGCGCGCGCTGAGGAGGTACACCGCGCCCGATCGGCGATTCGCCGCGACATCACCCGGCTTGCCGCCACCGAGAGCGAGCGTGTCGGCCACCTGAGCGCGCGGCTGGCGACGCTGGGGCCGGCGGCCACGCTGGCCCGCGGTTACGCCGTCGTGCAGGCCATCGGGCCGACGAACCGGGTGCTCCGCTCGGTCGATGACGCGCCGGCGGGCACCCGGCTGCGGGTGCGGGTGGCCGACGGCGCCGTCGCCGCGGTGAGCGAGGGACGGACCGATGGCGCGTAAAAACGACGGCGGAGACGACGCCGCGACCCCGGAAGAGGGCGAATCCATTACACCTATTAGTCACCTGGCCTATGAAGCGTGCCGCGACGAATTGGTCGAAGTCGTCCGCGTGCTGGAGCAAGGCGGTTTGGACCTGGATGAGTCGCTGAAATTATGGGAAAGAGGCGAACAACTGGCTAAACGCTGCGAAGAGCACTTAGCTGGCGCTCGGAAGAGGATAGAAGATGCGCTCGCGGCGGGCGATGCCGAGGACTCCTGAATTCGGGGATATTGGAGGGCTTTGGTGAAGGCTTTTTTCCAAACTGGAACACGTTTCAGTTATGCTCTCAGCCATGGGTGATGCATCACTGACGGCCGAACTCGGCCGCGTCCTGGTCACCGGGGGGTCCGGATTCGTCGGCGCCAACCTGGTGACCACCTTGCTCGACCGCGGGCATCAGGTCCGCTCCTTCGACCGTGCGCCTTCACCGCTGCCCTCACACCCGCGGCTGGAGGTGCTGCAGGGCGACATCACCGACACGGCCGTGTGCGCGCAGTCGGTCGACGGCATCGACACCGTCTTCCACACCGCGGCGATCATCGACCTGATGGGCGGCGCGTCGGTCACCGACGAGTACCGGCAGCGCAGCTTCGGGGTCAACGTCGGGGGCACCGAGAACCTGGTCCGCGCCGGACAGGCCGCCGGGGTGCGGCGCTTCGTCTACACCTCGTCCAACAGCGTCGTCATGGGTGGCCAGAACATCGCCGGCGGCGACGAGACGCTGCCCTACACCAACCGATTCAACGACCTGTACACCGAGACTAAGGTGATCGCCGAGCGATTCGTCCTGGGCCAGAACGGGGTTGACGGCCTGTTGACGTGTGCGATCCGGCCCAGCGGCATCTGGGGCCGTGGCGATCAGACGATGTTCCGCAAGCTGTTCGAAAGCGTGATCGCCGGCCACGTCAAGGTGCTCATCGGACGCAAGTCGGCCCGCCTGGATAACTCCTACGTGCACAACCTGATTCACGGTTTCATCCTGGCAGCCGAGCACCTGGCGCCGGGCGGCACCGCGCCCGGCCAGGCGTACTTCATCAACGACGCCGAGCCGATCAACATGTTCGAGTTCGCCAGGCCGGTCGTCGAGGCCTGCGGCGAGAAGTGGCCGCGGGTCCGGGTGCACGGCCCCATCGTGCGCGCGGCGATGACGGGTTGGCAGCGGCTGCATTTCCGGTTCGGGATCCCGGCGCCGCTGCTCGAGCCGCTCGCCGTCGAGCGGCTGTATCTCGACAACTTCTTTTCGATCGCCAAGGCGACCCGCGACCTCGGGTACCAGCCCCTGTTCAACACCGAGCAGGCCCTGTCGGAATGCCTGTCGTACTACGTCGAGATGTTCGACCAGATGAAGCGACAAGTCCTGGCGGGCAAGGCTTCCGCCTAGCGGAAGCTCACCATCTCGCTGCCCCAGGCCGCGCGGATGTTGGCATCGACGTCGTGCGCGAGGGCGTCGCTGCGGCCGATGATCAGGCAGGAACGGTCGTCCTGGGCATACGGCGTCCATTCCGGCTCACCGGCGGGGCCCGCGGGCGTACCGTGCGCGGCGAAGTTGATCCAGCGGGCGCGCACCCTCTTGGATACCGCCTTGGCGGTTTTGCTACCGCCGAGCTTCAGGGTGGGATCCTTGGGCGCACCGAGAGTGCCCCAGACGTAAGGCAATTCGGTGGCATGCGCGGCGTTGACCATCAGCAGCTTCAGCAACGGGGTGGCGTAATCGAACCGGTACAGATAGACCGGCGCCACCCGGCTGTGGCCCTCGGCGAGCCACACCGACGGCATCCGGAAGCCGACGTCGGTCGCAATGCTCAAACTCCTTGCCTTGCGCCGCATTCGCGAATACGCCGAGCCGATGACCTCTTCGGTGGGCAACTGCAGGTCGGGTTGTTCGGCGGCGATCTGGTTGAACATCGACGTGAGCGCGCTCGGAGTGATGGGCATCAGCGGCGAGCGCATCAACCGAAACAGCGCCGCCTCATGCTTGTTGGTGCCGATGATCAGCGGGACCGGATGTGAGCGGCCCTCCTGCGCCAGCTTGACCGGGTAGTCGGTCAGCACGTCGCCGTCGACGATCGGGACGAACGCCAGCCTTCCCGGGTTACGCACCGGCACTTCGTCGAACACCTGTTGCGACGCGGCCAGGATCGCCGCCATGGGCAGGTCGACCAGCTGTTGCGATTCCGACGGGGTGATTCCCAGCCGGTCGAGGAAGGCCTGGGCTACCAGGGCGGCCCGCTCGCGGTCGTAAACCGAAGTGGCCGGGGAACTTTGCGCGATCGCCGCGCCGAACAGACCCTCGGCCGCCGGGCTGGCCAGCAGGGTGGTGACGATACCGGCCCCGGCGGACTCGCCGAACAGCGTGACCCGCCGCGGATCGCCGCCGAAGGCAGCGATGTTGTCGCGCACCCACTCCAGCGCCGCCAACACGTCGCGCAAGCCGACGTTCGAGTCGAAATTCCTACCCGGGCGATCGAACGACGACAGGTCGAGAAAGCCGAGTACGCCAAGCCGATAGTTGACGGTCACCACGACGACGTCGCCGTGGCTGACGAGCCTGCGGCCGTCGTACAGCGTCTGGCTGCTCGACCCCAGAACGTAGGCGCCGCCGTGCAGCCAGACCATCACCGGCTTGGCGTCACCGGGCCGGGTGGCAGAAGACGCCCAGACGTTGAGCCGCAAGCAGTCGTCACCCTGTGGCGCGCCCAGATCCAATGGCATGTTGGGAAATACGGGTTGCGGGCAGGCCGGCCCGAATGCGGTGGCGTCGGCGACCGCGGTGCTGCGCGGGGGCGGCTGGGGCGCCCGGAAACGCAGCTCGCCGGTGGGGGCCGCCGCGTACCGAATGCCTTTCCACGCCTTGATGTTGTCCTCTGCGATGCCCCGGACCGGGCCGTAGTTGGTTTCGACCATCAGGTCGTCGATTGCCATGCGCGTGCGAAATCTCCTGAAGAACCTAGAACAGACGTTGCGTGAGGAACGCGACCACGCGCTTGCGGGCCTCGTAGGCGGGGTGGCCGTCGACTTCGCGGACCTCGTCGGTGAGCACCGAGTGCGCCATCTTGCCTAAGCCGTGCTGATTGTTTGGGCCCGAGTCGATGTCGATCACCTCGAAGGCGTCGCCGAGGCGCTCCTTGAGCGTCGCGAACCGCTCGGCGGGCGCCGCCTTGTCCTCGCTGAAGCGCAAGCCCATGGCGCACAGGCCGTCGTTGGCGCACCGGTCGGCCACGGTGGCCAGCTCGGATTCGCTCAGGCCGGGGTCACTTCGCCGAGCGGCGCCCAGCGGGAACGGCACCGACGGCTGCGAAAGCACCGGCGCCAGCACGCTGTCGTCGACCGCGGCGGCCAGCGCGAACCCACCGGTGAAGCACTGGCCGATCACGCCGACGCCCTTGCCCGGCGTCGATGCGTTGAGATCGCGGGCCAGCGCACGCAGGAACAGCGATACCGGCCGCTGCTTGTTCAGCGCGAGTGCCGCAAATTCCCTTGCCACGCAAGCTCGCCCGAGGGAACCGACGATGTAACGGGCCGTCTTGGCCTTGCCCGGCTCGCCGAACAGTGACGGGATCGCGACGGTGAAGCCGTTGTCCACCAAGTGATTACCCAGAGCGAGCACGCCGGGATGGATCCCGGGAATCTCGGGAATCAGCACCACCCCCGGGCCACTGCCCTTGCGGTAGACGTCATGGGTGTATCCGCCACCGCTGAACGGTGCCGCCGACCATCCGGACAGATCAGCCTCTGGTGCGGTCACGTCGACAGGGTCCCTTTGCTTGCGCGGATGAGCTAGCGGCTCGGCAAAGGCGGTTGCGATTGCGTCGCCGACGCCAGCGTACGGAACTGATCGGTGTTTCCGGCGCCGGTTATCGCAATTTGGGTGACACCGCCCGGGCCGCTGAGCCGGGTCGTCCACACCGGCTCGGCGTCTGCGCCATCCTGGCCGGAACCCTGATAGACCACCCAGCTGGTTCCGGCGACGTCGACCGCGCCGGTCGGGAAGGCCGACGGATGAATCGAGTTGACGAGCTTGTCCTCGTCGGCATCGCTCTGGGTCAGGCTCAGATACATCCCGGTCGGACTGATGTAGCCGACGGCCGAGATGGGCGCGTTCACCCGCTGACCGCTCGCCGGGTCGGTCCGCCCGCCCTGGATGCCACCGCGGTGGCCGGAGTTGGCCTGCCAGCCTGCGGGCAGCCGGGGTTCGCGGATGGGAAAGCCGAGCGCCGAAGCGTCGGCACGCAGGGCCGCATCGGCGTCATAGGACGGGACGGGGCCCTCGTGGTTGCCGAGCTGAAACGAGCACATGCCCAGCATCCCGGCCAGCACGATGCACCCGATGACCAGCGGAATCAGGGACCAGAACATGTCCCGACCGTCCTGCAACAGCCGAGGTTTCGCCGGCCTCGGCGCCGGGCCTAGCTGCGGAGACGGCGCGCCGGCTACGTTCCCATCAAGCTGGGCATTCAGCGGCGGCTCCTCCGTCATCCCCCAAGTATCCCAGTTCCAGCGGACCGATCCGCTTCTGGGACAATCCCAACCATGACAGTTGAGGGCGATCGCTCGACCGCCACCACCGGCCGGGCCCCAGCGCAGGGGCGACCGCGCGGTGAGGCTCCGGACCGGAACCTGGCATTGGAACTGGTACGCGTCACCGAGGCCGGCGCCATGGCCGCAGGTCGCTGGGTCGGCCGCGGCGACAAAGAGGGCGGCGACGGGGCGGCCGTCGACGCGATGCGTGAGCTGGTCAACACGGTGTCGATGCGCGGTGTAGTCGTCATCGGCGAGGGTGAGAAGGACCACGCGCCGATGCTCTACAACGGCGAGGAGGTCGGCAACGGCGACGGCGCGGAGTGCGACTTCGCCGTCGACCCGATCGACGGCACCACGCTGATGAGCAAGGGCATGCCCAACGCCATCTCCGTGCTGGCGGTGGCCGACCGCGGGGCGATGTTCGACCCGTCCGCGGTGTTCTACATGAACAAGATCGCCGTCGGGCCGGAGGCCGCGCACGTGCTCGACATCACCGCCCCGATCGCCGAGAACATCAAGGCCGTCGCCAAGGTCAAGGCGCTGTCGGTGCGGGACATGACCGTGTGCATCCTGGACCGGCCGAGGCACGCCAAGCTGATCGAGGACGTGCGGGCCACCGGGGCCCGGATCCGGCTGATCACCGACGGCGACGTCGCCGGCGCCATCTCGGCGTGCCGCCCGCACTCGGGCACCGACATGCTGGCCGGGATCGGCGGCACGCCGGAGGGCATCATCGCCGCCGCCGCGATCCGCTGCATGGGCGGCGCCATCCAGGCGCAGCTGGCTCCCACGGACGACGAGGAACGCCAGAAGGCCGTCGACGCCGGCTATGACCTCGACCGCGTGCTGACCACCGAGGACCTGGTCTCCGGCGAGAACGTGTTCTTCTGCGCCACCGGGGTCACCAACGGCGACCTGCTCAAGGGGGTGCAGTACTACCCCGGTGGCTGCACCACGCAGTCGATCGTGATGCGGTCGAAGTCGGGAACGGTCCGGATGATCGAGGCCTACCACCGGCTTTCGAAACTCAACGAGTACTCCGCCATCGACTTCACCGGCGATACCTCCGCCGCCTATCCCCTGCCCTGACCACCGATCGAAGAACGAGGAAGCCGCTTTATGGGCGCTGAAAACGTCGAAGACACCGAGTACCGCATCGAGCACGACACCATGGGCGAGGTGCGCGTACCCGCAAAGGCGTTGTGGCGCGCGCAGACCCAGCGCGCGGTCGAGAACTTCCCGATTTCGGGCCGCGGCCTGGAACGCACCCAGATCCGCGCGTTGGGCCTGCTGAAGGGCGCCTGCGCGCAGGTCAACAAGGACCTCGGGCTGCTGGCGCCGGAGAAGGCGGACGCGATCATCGCCGCGGCGGCCGAGATCGCCGACGGCCAGCACGACGACCAGTTCCCCATCGACGTCTTCCAGACCGGTTCGGGCACCAGCTCCAACATGAACACCAACGAGGTGATCGCCAGCATCGCGGCCGCCAACGGTGTGACGGTGCACCCCAACGACGACGTCAACATGTCGCAGTCGTCGAATGACACCTTCCCCACCGCGACGCACATCGCGGCCACCGAGGCTGCCGTGCGTCATCTCATCCCCGCCCTCGAGGTGCTGCACGCCGCCCTGGCAGGCAAGGCCCGCGAGTGGCACACCGTGGTCAAGTCGGGCCGCACCCACCTGATGGACGCCGTCCCGGTGACGCTCGGTCAGGAATTCAGCGGATACGCCCGGCAGATCGAGGCGGGCATCGAGCGGGTGCGCGCGACCCTGCCCCGGCTCGGCGAGCTGGCCATCGGCGGCACCGCGGTCGGTACCGGCCTGAACGCCCCCGACGGCTTCGGCGCCAAGGTGGTCGAGACGTTGGTCGCCTCCACCGGCCTGAGTGAATTGCGCACGGCGGCAAACTCATTCGAGGCGCAGGCGGCGCGCGACGGGCTGGTCGAGGCTTCCGGTGCGCTGCGAACCATCGCCGTGTCGTTGACCAAGATCGCCAATGACGTGCGCTGGATGGGGTCGGGCCCGCTGACCGGCCTGGCCGAGATCCAGCTACCCGACCTGCAGCCGGGTAGCTCAATCATGCCGGGCAAGGTTAATCCCGTTCTGCCCGAGGCGGTCACGCAGGTCGCCGCGCAGGTGATCGGTAACGACGCCGCGGTCGCGTGGGGCGGTGGGAACGGTGCGTTCGAGCTCAACGTCTACATCCCGATGATGGCCCGCAACATCCTCGAGTCCTTCAAGCTGCTGACCAACGTGTCCAAGCTGTTCGCCGAGCGCTGCATCACCGGGCTGGTCGCCAACGTGGAGCACCTGCGCGAGCTGGCCGAGTCGTCGCCGTCCATCGTGACGCCGCTGAACTCGGTGATCGGTTACGAGGAGGCCGCCGCGGTGGCCAAGCAAGCGCTCAAGGAGCGCAAGACGATTCGTCAGACCGTGATCGATCGCGGCCTGATCGGCGACAAGTTGTCGATCGAGGAACTCGACCGGCGGCTCGACGTGCTGGCGATGGCCAAGGTCAAGCCCGAAGACTGAGCCGGCCGTCCGGGGGTGACGGCGGTGGTCGACGAGAGTAAGGGTGGTTTTGCATGACGGCTCCTCCCGGTGGTCCCTACGGTCAGGGGCCCTACGGAAGCAATCCGTATGGCCAGGACCCGAATTGGGGCGGCCAGCCGCAGGGCGGTCCAGGCCCCTACCCGCAGGGCGGTCCAGGCCCTTACCCGCAGGGCGGTCCAGGGCCCTATCCGCAGGGCGGTCCGTACGCCTACCCGCCGCCGGGTGGGCCGTACCCATATCAGCAGTATCCCCAACCCGGACAACAGTTTCCGCCGGGTGGCCCCGGCGGGCCCTACCCTCCGGGGCCGCCGCCGGGTGGGTCCGGCTCCAAGCTGCCGTGGCTGATCGTCGCCGGTCTGGTTGTGCTGGCGGTCATCGCGCTGGTGGCGACCCTGCTGGTGATGCGGGGCGGCCACGACAACAAGGCGGCCACCGCGCCCTCGACAACGAGCACCTCGGTCGCGCAGCCGAAGAACTCCGCGCAGAACGCAACCGACTGCACCCCGAACGTGTCCGGCGGTGAGATGCCGCGGGGCGATTCGATCTCCGCGGGCAAGCTGTCGTTCCCCGCCAGTGCGGCGCCGGGGGGGTGGACGGTGTTCTCCGACGACCAGGGCCCGAACCTGATCGGCGGGCTGGGGGTCGCCCAGGACGTGCCGGGAGCCAATCAGTGGATGATGACGGCCGAGGTCGGCGTCACCAATTTCGTTTCCAGCATGGACCTTACGGCGCAAGCCACGAAGTTGATGCAATGCATCGTCGCGGGCCCCGGCTACGCCAACGCCCAGCCCACGCTCGGACCGACGAAGTCGTCGTCGATCACCGTCGACGGCACCAAGGCGGCCCGGGTCGACGCGGACGTCACGATCGCCGATCCCAGCCGCAACGTCAAGGGCGACTCCGTCACCATCATCGCCGTCGACACCAAGCCGGTCACCGTGTTCATCGGCAGCACACCCATCGGTGACGCCGCCTCGGCGGGGCTCGTCGGCAAAATCATTGCCGCGCTGAAGGTCTCGAAGTCCTGACGCGGGCTATGCGCGGCTAGCCGGCCGGGCCGGTCGGTGCCGAGACGTGGGTGGCCTCGGATCGCCCGCGCAGCACGGTGGAATAGCATTCGGCCCACTGCGCGCGCTCGGCCTCACCCGCGGCGTCGATGGCGCCCGCCGAGCAGAGGATCCGCCGATCCGAGGTTTTGGCGAGGTCGGCCAGCCGCGCTGCTTCGTTGACGGCGTCACCGATCACGGTGTATTCGTACCGGTTTTCGGCGCCGACGTTGCCGGCGAACACCCGACCCGCCGACACACCGATGCCGAAATCGACCGGCAGCCTGCGCAGTTGGGAGCCGAGCGCACGGGCGGTCGCCAACGCCGACGACGCGGGCTCGCTGATCGGCAACGGCACCCCGAAGACGGCGAGTGCGGCATCCCCGGCGAATTTGTTGATCAGCCCGTGGTGTTCGTCGACGGCGTGCACGACGATCCGGAAGAAGTCGTTGAGCACCTCCGCGACCTCTTGCGGGGGGCGGCTTTCGGCGAGCTGGGTGGACCCCACCAGGTCGATGAAAAGCACCGCCGCTTCGACCACGTCGCCCGACAGCGTGGCCCCTTCGGTGAGGGCGCGTTGTGCGACGTCGGCGCCGACATGGCGGCCGAACAGGTCACGCAGCCGGTCGCGCTCGGCCAGGCCTGCCACCATTCGGTTGAATCCCGTTTGCAGGCGCCCGATTTGGGATCGTTCGTAGGCGCCGACATACGTTTCCATGCGGCCGTGCTCGACCTCGGCCATCGCGTCGACGACCTCGCCGACCGGATCCGAGATGGACCGCGAGGTCAGGATCATCGTGGGCAGCCCCAGCACGAGCGCCGCCAGCGACACCACCAGAATCGGTACGTCCAGTGACGCCGACTTCTCGATCAGCCAGCCATACGAGCGGAGAACGACCAGCGTCGCGATGATGGCGATGGGAAAGGCGCTGCACAAGAACCACAGCAGAACCAGCCGCGCGTACACGCTCGGCACTGCCAGCCGCGGCTCGGCGCCCAGCGTGGCGGCGCGCATGATGGGCCGCAGGGTGCGTTGCGCGAGCAGCATCCCGGTGCCGGCGGCGGCCGATCCGCCGAGCAGCACGCCGAGCACGATGGGCAGCAGAAGTTGCGGTCCGCCAGTCAGATTCAGCAGGATGAAGATCCCGCCGGTCATCGCCCAAGACGTCACCAGGATCGCCGACTGGCGCCCGGCCAGCCTCATCACGGCTTCGCGTTGTTGTGGGGTGGGTTCGTCACCCGCGACGAACCAGCGCACGGTGGGCGCCAGGCTGACCGCGCCGGCTACCGCGACGCTGACGATGCCCAGCACGATGAGCAGCACCACGGGCACGGTGTTCTGCCGCGCGAAGTCCGCGTTGGCGCCGACGGAAGTGTGGCCCCGCAACGGAATCAGGATGGCCGCCGCCTCGACGACTGCCAGCACGTAGGACATGCTCATATCGAACGCGTATTGAAACAACCACCGTCGAAAGGACTTTCGTTCATCGGGCTGCCGCGCCGGGCCACGCCATGATGGCGGAAGCCGATCCCGAAGCCAGCCCACGGTGATCACCCTATAAAGGTAGCCGCGTTTGGTCCGAAATTTGCTCTACGCACCGTTGTTCGGCCCGCCCGAGTTCTGCCCTGGGATGTCGGTTATCGGGAAATTCGGCATCGGTTTCGGTGAGGGCGTGTTGGGCAGCGTGGGGATGTCGGCGGGCGGGATGTCGTGCAGGCCGTTGACGGGTGGACCGTTATCCCGACTGCCGTAACTGCTGCCGGGAGAACGCGATCCCAGCAGGTCGCTGACTGTCACCAACCGGTAGCCGTTGGCCTTGAGCACGGGGATGAACTGATACACCAGATCGACGGTGCTCGAGTAGGTGCTGTGCAGCAGGACCACCGAGCCCGGCTTGACGTAGGTCATCAGCATGTAGCGCGTCGCCGCCGTGTTCGAGTCGTTCGCCCAATCGAAAGGGATCACATCCCAGAGGATTTCGGCCAGACCGAATTGGCCGGCGGCCTGGCGCACTACCGGGTCGGACAATCCGCCCGCGGGGCGATACAGGTTGGGGGTGCGGCCGGTCGCGGCGGTGATCGCGTCGTTGGCCTTGGAGAACTGGGCGGCAATGTCCTCACGCGGGATCGTGGTCATGTTGGGGTGTTCCCAGGTGTGGCTGGCGACCTCCATTCCCGCGTCGGCGATGCGCTTGGCCCCGGCGGGGTTGGCGGCCACCTTGTTGCCGATCAGGAAGAAGGTGGCTTTGGCGTCGTTCTCCTTCAGGATTTGCAGCAGCCGCTCATCGAACGGCCCCGGCCCGTCGTCGAACGTCAAGGCGACGCACTTGACGACCGAACAGCTGAGGTCATCGGCGCGCGTCACGTGACCCGTGAGCCCGCCGATCACCAGCACCGCGACGGCCGCCGCCACACCGACAACCGTGCGCCAGTAGCGCCAGGCTTGGGTGTCGGGTCGTTTCGCCACCGTCGAAGTTTATCGAAGGGGGGCCTACCCGGGGTCGAGCGTTAGTCAGGCGCCCTCACTGCGGGCCGGCGATCTCCTCGAGCATCTCGGTGACCAGGGCGGCAATCGGGGACCGCTCACTGCGCAACAGGGTGATGTGGGCGAACAGCGGATGGCCCTTGAGCTTCTCGATCACCGCCGCGACCCCGTCGTGTCGGCCGACTCGCAGGTTGTCGCGCTGCGCGATGTCGTGCGTCAACACCACCCGCGATCCGGTGCCCAGCCTGGACAGGACCGTCAGCAGGACGTTGCGTTCCAGCGACTGCGCCTCGTCGACGATCACGAACGAATCGTGCAGCGACCGGCCCCGGATGTGGGTCAGCGGCAGTACCTCGAGCATGCCTCGGGACAGCACTTCCTCGAGCACCGCCGGGCTGGCGAGGCCCTCGAGGGTGTCGAAGACGGCTTGCGCCCACGGGCCCATCTTTTCGCTCTCGCTGCCGGGCAGGTATCCGAGCTCCTGCCCGCCGACGGCGTAGAGCGGCCGGAAGACCACCACCTTGCGCTGGGTCCGCCGCTCCAACACCGCCTCCAGGCCGGCGCACAACGCGAGCGCCGACTTGCCGGTGCCGGCCTTGCCGCCCAGCGACACGATGCCCACCGACTCGTCGAGCAGCAGGTCGAGCGCCACGCGCTGCTCGGCCGAGCGGCCGCGCAGCCCGAACACCTCGCGGTCGCCGCGCACCAGCTGCACCCGCTTGTCCGCGTTGACCCGGCCCAGCGCGTGAGAGCTTCCACCGAGCAGCCGAACCCCGGTGTGGCAGGGCAGGTCTCGCGCTTCCACCAGATCGATCTCGCCGTCGGTGAACAGCGCGTCGATGTCCTCGGTGGCGGTCTCGATTTCGCGCATCCCGGACCACCCGGAGGCCACCACGTCCTGCGCGTGGTACTCGTCGGCGGCCAGGCCCACCGCGGCAGCCTTGACACGAAGCGGAATGTCCTTGCTGACCAGCGTAACTCGCTTGCCTTCGGCGGCGAGGTTGGCGGCACAGCTCAGGATCCGGGAGTCGTTGCTGTCGCTGCGGAAACCCGCCGGCAGCACCGACGGGTCCGTGTGGTTGAGCTCGACATGCAGCGAACCGCCCTGCGTGCCAACGGGAATGGGCTGATCCAGTCGTCCGTGCAACAGCCGAAGATCGTCGAACAGCCGCAAGGACTGGCGGGCGAACCATCCCAGCTCATGGTGGTGGCGTTTGGCCTCCAGCTCGCTGATCACCACCAACGGAACAACCACCTCGTGTTCGGCGAACCGGCTGCACGCCCAAGGGTCGGACAGCAGCACGGAAGTGTCGATCACGTAGGTCCGGATTTCGGTCACGTAGCGCTCCTCGAGCGGGATGAGCCCGCGCGGACCCGCACAGGCATGTCGACGGGAACCGCAGCACCAGGACCGGGGCCGGTCCTTCCGTTGTGGTGACGGGAGGTGCCGCCCTGGCAGCAGAGCATGACGCTGACCATCGGGATCGACGCTACTCCCGTGGCCGCATGCGCGCTGTGCAGGCGCGCCGACGTGGCGAGCCGCGACCACCTTCGCGGGCGGCCGATGTTGAGGGGCGCGTGCAGGCCGGCTTAGCCGACGATCAATTGCCGCAGTGCAGGCTCGTCCGCGAGCCCCCATGCGGTGATGCGGTCGGAGATCGCCTGACGCAGCTGCTCCGGGCCGAAAATGCCTGCCTGTTCGACGTTCTGCACCTTGTCCGCGTACGAGTCGATGTCGGCGCCGGGCACCTTCAGGTCGGCCGCGCGGGCGGCGATCGCCGCGATGGTCTCGTCGCGGGTGTACTCGAGGCAGTGCGCGACGAGGTTGGAGAAGAAGACCTCGTGGCGGCGCTCGTCGCGGGCGATCCGGTCGACGAGGCCGGCCAGGATGGGCTCCTCGAGCTTGGCGGCCAGGTTTTCACAGAACACGGCATGGGTGCGTTCGACGAACGCCATGTGCACCAACGTTTCCACCTGTGAGTAGGTGTCGGCCCGGTAGCCCTTCATGACGTACTGGACGCGGGCCTCTTCGTTGGCGGTCGGGTCGACCTCGCGGGTCACCACCAGGTACTCGCGCAGCGCGATGGCGTGCAGGTGCTCCTCGGCGGTCCACCGGCCCAGCCAGCGGCCCCAGTAGTCCTCCAGGATGAAGTGCTCGACCAGCTCGCGGTGGTGGGCGGCCAGGTTGTCCTTGAGCAGCAACATGATCTCGCAGGCATCCGTCAACGGCCTGGGCAGCGTCATCGCCGACGGATCCCAGTCGCGCCCACCGAGGAAGGCGAAGTTCTCGCCCCGGTCGAACGGCACGTAATCGTGCGCGAACCAGAGTTCTTCGGTGGACAGGTGGCGGTCGATGTTTGCTTCGACGACCGGCTCGAGTTCCAGGGTCAGCGCGTTAGCGACAGGTCTTTCGGCCATGAGATAACTGTAACCCGCGTACACAGGTTCATGAAATCGACCGGGTCGTGTCGCGGCAACTGGTGACTTTGGTCCTCAAAGCCGCGTGGCCGGGCCGTCCGGCGCGGGTCAGCGGCCGACCAGCGCCCAGTCTTCCAGGCCGTCGTACAGCGGAAACTCCTGCGCCAGCCGCGTCACGCGCTGCCGCAGTCCGGCCACGTCGGCCGAGGTGCCGGCCGCCAGCGCGGTGGCGATGACGTCGGCCACCTCGCTGAACTCGGCGTCGCCGAAGCCGCGAGTGGCCAGGGCGGGGGTCCCGATCCGCAGCCCCGAGGTGACCATCGGCGGGCGCGGGTCGTTGGGCACGGCGTTGCGGTTGACGGTGATGCCGACCTCGTGCAGCAGGTCCTCGGCGGCCTGACCGTCCAGCGGGGAGTTGCGCAGGTCCACCAGCACCAGGTGCACGTCGGTGCCGCCGCTGACCACCGACACGCCCGCCTTCGCGACATCGGCGGCCAACAGGCGGTCGGCGAGGATGCGCGCGCCGGACAGCGTGCGCTGCTGCCGCTCGACGAATTCCGGGGTGCTCGCGATCTTCAGCGCGACGGCCTTGCCCGCGATGACGTGCATGAGCGGGCCACCCTGCTGGCCGGGGAACACGGCCGAGTTCACGGCCTTGGCGTACTCCTGCTTGCCCAGGATCATGCCCGAGCGGCCGCCGCCGAGCGTCTTGTGAATGGTGGTCGAGACGATGTCGGCGTGCGGCACCGGGGACGGGTGCAGCCCGGCCGCGACCAGGCCCGCGAAGTGCGCCATGTCCACCCAGAGCTTGGCGTCGACCTCGTCGGCGATCGACCGGAAGGCCGCGAAGTCGAGGATCCGCGGATAGGCCGACCAGCCGGCGATGATCACCTTCGGACGGAATTCCAGCGCCTGCGCGCGCACCGCGTCCATGTCGACCAGATGCGTCGTCGGGTCGACGCCGTAGAAGCCGTTCTCGTAGAGCTTGCCGGAGAAGTTCAGCTTCATGCCGTGCGTCAGGTGACCACCGTTGGCCAGGTCCAGACCCAGCAGCCGCTCCCCCGGCGACATCAGCGCGTGCAGCACCGCGGCGTTGGCCTGCGCGCCCGAATGCGGCTGCACGTTGGCGAAGTCGGCGCCGAAGAGCGCCTTGGCCCGGTCGCGGGCGATGTTCTCCACGACGTCGACGTACTCGCAGCCGCCGTAGTAGCGCCGCCCGGGCAACCCCTCGGCGTACTTGTTGGTCAGCACGCTGCCCTGTGCCTGCAGCACCGCGCGCGGCACGAAATTCTCCGAAGCGATCATCTCGAGGGTGTCGCGTTGCCGGCCGAGTTCTTTGCCGAGGAGCTCGGCGATATCCGGGTCGACGTCGGCCAGCGGGGCGGACATCACGGACGTCGAGGGGCGGGCGTCAGGTGCAGCAGTCACGGCCGCCAGTCTATCCAGCGTCGAGTTTTCGCCAGCCCAGCCGTCGGGCTTTTCGGCGCCCCTGCAACACTTGCACTATGCCGCGGCTTAGCGAGCCGAGCCCATATGTGGAGTTCGACCGAAAGCAATGGCGTGCGCTTCGTATGTCGACGCCGCTGGCCCTCACCGAGGAAGAACTCGTCGGGCTGCGCGGTTTGGGTGAACAAATCGACCTGCTCGAAGTCGAAGAGGTCTACTTGCCGCTGGCCCGGCTCATTCACCTGCAGGTCGCAGCGCGCCAGCGATTGTTCGCCGCCACCGCCGAATTCCTCGGCGAGCCTCAGCAGAACCCGGACCGGCCGGTGCCGTTCATCATCGGGGTGGCCGGCAGCGTGGCGGTCGGCAAGTCGACGACTGCCCGTGTGCTGCAGGCCCTGTTGGCGCGGTGGGATCACCACCCGCGCGTCGACCTGGTCACCACCGACGGCTTCCTGTACCCGAATGCCGAGCTGGACCGGCGGAACCTGATGCACCGCAAGGGGTTTCCGGAAAGCTATAACCGTCGCGCGTTGATGCGGTTCGTGACCTCGGTCAAATCCGGTTCGGACTACGCGTGCGCGCCGGTGTATTCGCACCTGAAATACGACATCATCCCCGGGGCCAAGCATGTGGTCCGTCACCCCGACATCTTGATCCTGGAGGGCCTCAACGTTCTGCAGACCGGTCCGACCCTGATGGTGTCGGACCTGTTCGACTTCGGCGTGTACGTCGACGCCCGGATCGAAGACATCGAGCAGTGGTACGTATCGCGATTCCTGGCCATGCGTAGCACCGCCTTCGCGGATCCCGAATCGCACTTCCACCACTACTCGGCCCTCAACGACACCAAGGCGGTCGCCGCCGCTCGCGAGATCTGGCGGTCGATCAACCGTCCCAACCTGGTCGAGAACATCCTTCCGACCCGGCCGCGCGCCACCCTGGTATTGCGCAAGGACGCCGATCACTCCATCAACCGGTTGCGACTGCGCAAGCTCTGACGCTTTGACGCGGCCCACACCGGCGGGGTCGGCAGATCACGCCTCGAGGCGACGCAGTCCCAGGTACTGCAGCCCCGCGAACGCCGCCGTGTACACGCCGCTGGCCAGAGTCATCGCGACGCCGGTGCCGGTCAGCGGCAGCGCTTCGGCGGCCACGATCGCGGCCAGCGTGAAGGCGACGTTGACCACCGCGACGCTGATACCGAGACGCCGCAGTTCCGGGAGCGCCCCGAGGCTGAAGACCAGCAGGCCGGCGATCACGAACACCACGCCCACGGCGTACTCCTGGAAGGACGTCAGGCCGGTCAGCGACGAGATCGGGTCGGCGAAAAAGGCGATGGCCAACCCGCTCAACCCCGTCAGGGTCGCGTCGGCACGCACGGCAAACCGCAACAGCGAGTCCGTCGAGTCGTAGAGGGGCCGGGTCGGGATGCTTGAAACACCGGTGATCGAGCTCATGTGCTTACTCCTCGCGATGGCGGGTTGGGGTCGAACAGCTTTGAGGGTGCCGCCAGTGCACTGCCATATCGACTCGTGGCGCTGCCAACTGCTGCCACGGATACAACGACGAGGTGGTTCGGCCGACTATTCCCATCGGCGGGTAAACATTTGACACGCGCCAATCGCGGGGGCTCAGCGGCCCCACGAGTCACAGGGACACGGGCACAGCACTGTGCCGCCGGCGACCGCGGTGACTGAAGTAGCCGTTCTAGTCGCTGGGAACCGGGACCCGGCCGCGAAGATCGGCGGCGATCAGGCGGGCGGCGGCGTTCTGCCAGTTGTGCAGCGAGCGCTGGGGAACCTCGGTGACGAACCACTGCCAGGCCTGCCGCGCGATCGGGTCCAGACCCGAGGCGGTGGCGTTCTGCGCGTACGCGCGCACCCCGGCGACGTAGGGGAAATACAGCGAGTTGTAGTGCCGCCACTCCTCGGTCGTTCCGAAGTCGCCGCCGTCGCGTGGCTTGAGCCGCGCTATGCCGTCGGCCAGCACGGCCTTGAGTTCGTTGGCCCGCTCGATCGGTTGGTCTGGGGCTCCTCGGGCCGCCAGCCGCGCGTCGATCACCGGCAACGCGGTCAGCGGGCTGGCGACCAGCTTGGTCAGGTCGCCGTAATGGCCCAGGGCGCGACGGGTGAGCCTGGCGAAGGTGACGTCGTCGACACCGGCCAGCGGATGCTCCTGGCGCAGCGGCAGCGCCGCCCCGGTATGGCGCAGCGCGGCCCGATCCGCCCGCAGCGCAGGCGATTTCGAGAACGCCAGCCGGTCGAGCACCCCGGCCAGCGGATCGGCGAGCACCTGCACTGTGATCGCGATCGCGAGGCTGGTGAACAGCAGCACGGTCAGGGCGGTCTGCGCGCCGGGCTCGTCGCGGGTCACCGCCAACCCGATCAGCGCCTGGCCGCCGAACAGCACCGCCACCGCCACCGAACCGGCGAACGAGCGCAGCATGTCGGCGCGCAGCGCGTGGCCCTCGTCGAAGGCGTCCCACAGGGCGACGGCGACCCCGAGCCCGAGGACGTCGCAACTCGTCGACGCCAGCGCAACCCAGCTGGGCACCAGGCCCAGCGGGATGACCAGGATCGCGTTGCTCAGCGCGAAGAACAGCGTGGCGGTGACGGCGAGTCCCACGGCCGGCCGCGGACGCCGCGGGCGGCGCAGCGCGACGACCATCGCGCCGAGCGTCGACACCGAGATCACCGCGAACATCAGCCAGTGGCCCGGCCGCAGCGGCCCGTCGACGCTGCCGGCCAGCGCCGCCCCGAACAGGGTCAGTGCGGCCATCCCGCCCACGAGTAACACCTCGCGGGTGCGTGAACGCCAGCCATCACTGGGCCGGGACAGCTCCACGAGCACCGCGAACCACGCCACGCCGGGGATGGCCGTCAGGTAGATCTCGACGCGGCTCAGCAGCTGGGCATGCCCGGGGCCGGCGGTCCGAACCGCATCCAGGCCCACCACGAGCGCGAACCCGCACAGCCCGGTCGCCGCCAGCGCGAGGACGGGTTTACGCGGATCGCGGGCGGCCAGATACAGGCCCAGCCAGGCGCTCAGCGTGAATACCACCGCCGACAGCGCAGCCATGCCCTTAGTGTGGCACGCGCGCGAGCGCGCGCTGAAGGTCTCCGCGGCTACTTGCCGTGCCGGCGATCCCGGCGGCTGTAGTCACGCAGCGCGCGCAAGAAGTCGACGCGGCGGAAGGCCGGCCAATGCGTTTCGCAGAACCACATCTCCGAATAGGCGCTCTGCCACAGCAGGAATCCGGACAGCCGTTGCTCGCCCGAGGTGCGGATCACCAGGTCTGGGTCGGGTTGCCCGGACGTGTAGAGGTTTTCGGAGATGGCGTCGACGGTCACCGCATCGACGAGCTCCTCGGCGGTGGCGCCGTTGGCGAGTTCTTTGTTGAGCAACGCACGCACCGCGCCGACGATCTCCTGCCGGCCGCCGTAGCCGACGGCCACGTTGACGTGAAACGGCGCGACGCTGGGCGTGGACTCGACCGCACCGCGCAACCGGCGGGCCGGCTCGTCGCCGAGCAGTTCCAGGTCCCCCACCGTGCGCACGCTCCAGCGGTTGGCCGGTGCGCAGATCTCCTCCACGACGTCGGTGATGATTTCGATAAGGCCGGCCAGCTCGTCGGGATCGCGTTGCAGGTTTTCGGTGGACAGCAGGTAGACCGTGGTCATTTCGACCCCGGCTTCCTGACACCAGCGCAGCATCTCGGCGATCTTGGACGCGCCCATCCGGTAGCCGTAGCTGACGTCCTCATATCCCGCGTCGCGGGCCCACCGCCGGTTCCCGTCGCACAGCACGGCGATGTGCCGTGGCAGCTGGGACTTCGAGGCGGCCAGACCCTGCCTCAGCCGCAGCTCGTAGACGCGATACAGCGGCTCTTTGAGGCGCGGCGGGATAATTTCCACGAACATCCACCCTACTGCCAGCGGTGATTTATGCACCGGTCTCATTTCGGCGCGGTCAGCTGAGAAGTCGAGACTGCGCCGTAACCATCCCTGGCTACTGTGGATCCTGAGTAGACACCCCTGACCTTCCCACCGGTATCCCAAGTCGCGAGAACAAGACACAGGACACATGAGCAGCCAGACCAGCACCGTCCCCACCCCGGATCCCGAACCCGAGTCGATCGTTCCGGGCAACACTGTCGAGCAGTTCGTCGAGGGTGCCGCCCAGTTCTTGGGCAAGCCCCGGATGCGCGGCTGGATCCACTTCGTCTCGGCGTGGCTGGCCATCATCACCGGCGCCACGCTGGTGTCGGTGTCCTGGGCGGTCTCCTCCCCGCGTGCCGGCCATTCGACGCTGGTCTACGCGGCGGCGACGGTGGCGATGTTCGCGGTCAGCGCCACCTATCACCGGGTGCAGTGGAAGTCGGACGTCGCGCGCAGCCGGATGAAGCGGCTCGACCACTCGATGATCTTCGTGTTCATCGCCGGCAGCTACACCCCGTTCGCGCGGCTGGTCATGCCGCAGAACACCGGTGTGCTGGTGCAGTGCATCGTGTGGGGCGGCGCGGCGGCCGGCATCTCGCTCAAGATGTGCTGGCCGACGGCGCCTCGCTGGGTTGGCGTGCCGCTGTACCTGCTGTTGGGTTGGGTGGCCGTCTGGTTCGCCCCGACGATCCTGCACCAGGCCGGCGTGGCCGCGATGGTGCTGCTGGCGGTGGGCGGCGTGTTCTACAGCGTCGGCGGCATCTTCTACGGCCTGCGCTGGCCCGACCCGTGGCCGAAGACGTTCGGCTACCACGAGTTCTTCCACGCCTTCACCGCGATCGCGGCGATCCTGCACTACATCGCCATGTGGTTCGCCGTCTTCTACACCAGCGACCACGCCTGGTTGCTGGGCGGCTAGGCCGGGGCGACGTCGTCCTCCGGCGACCAGTAGGCCTTCATCGAGGCGATCTTGCCTTCGGGGTCAAAGATCATGACGTCGATCGGCTCGATCACCATCCGGTGCTCGCCCGCTTTCACGGTCAGCCGGAATTGGAAGGCCGCCTCGTTGCCGGCGACGCGCAGCGTCAGCAGTTCGCATTCGCGCTGCAGGTCGTTGACCGCGGAGTAGAAGCCGTGGATGGCCTGCCGGCCGATATGCACCTCGCCGCCGACCGGATCCTCGACGGTGGCGTCGTCGGCGTACAGCTCGACCAAGTCATCGGCGCTGCCCTTGGCGACCAACTCGATGTAGCGGTTGACCGTGTTTCTGATCGCTTCGGTCTTGGCGGCATTCGGCATGGGAGGCAGGGTAACCCCGGGTCAATGGTGATCGCCAGCGCGGCACGGCCGGGCGCAGCGGGTCACCACCATCGGCTTCAGTGGTGATCGCCAGCGCGGCACGGCCGGGCGCAGCGGGTCACCACCATCGGCTTCAGTGGTGATCGCCAGCGCGGCACGGCCGGGCGCAGCGGGTCACCACCATCGGCTTCAGTGGTGATCGCCAGCGCGGCACGGCCGGGCGCAGCGGGTCACCACCATCGGCTTCAGTGGTGATCGCCAGCGCGGCACGGCCGGGCGCAGCGGGTCACCACCATCGGCTTCAGTGGTGATCGGAAACACCCAGGGCGGCGGCCAGTTCGGCCTCGGCCGTCACCGGCAGGTCGCAGACCTGGCCGCGGCACACGTAGGCGGCGTCGGCGCCGCCCACCCGCGGCCGGCCGGTCAGCAGCGCCGACGAATCCACCTGCCCGCCCACAACGATCGCCCCGCCGGGCGCCAGCCGCCGCGCGTAGGCCAGCAGCACCGAGGCCGCCGGGTCGCAGGCGACCGCGATCTGCAGCGGTCCGCGCACCGCCGCTTCGGCTACGGCCAGCCAATGCCCGGCCGAACGCGGCGCGCGGTCCAGCAGCACCGAGTGCGCGCCGAGTGATTCGGCTGCGGCCCGCAGATACCGCTCGGCGCGGTCGCCGTCGACCAGGTGCGCGGCAGTCAGCAGCGCCTCGGTGATCGACGACGCTCCCGACGGAGTCGCGCCGTCCAGCGGGTCAGCCGGCCGGAGCACCAACTGCTCTGCATCGTCGGCGGTGTCGAACCAGCGGCCGGGTTGCGCCCGATCGGCGAAGTGCGCCAGCGCGGTGTCCAGCAGGTCGGTGGCCGCGGTCAGCCAGGTCGCATCGGCGCTCAGCTGATAGAGCGCAAGCAGCCCGGTGGCCAACATTGCGTGGTCCTCGAGGATGGCAACGCTGCCGCCCACCACGCCGCCCAGGCTGGCGCGTCGCAACCGGCCGTCGACGACATGCAATTTCAGCAGCGCCCGCGCGCAACGCCTTGCGGCGTCAATCAATTCGGGCTCGTCGAGCGCCACACCGGCCTCGACCAACGCGGTGATCGCCAGCCCATTCCACGATGTGACGACCTTGTCGTCACGCCCGGGCTGGGTTCGGGTATGCCGGGCGGCCAGCAGCGCGGAGCGCACGCGGTCCAGTCGTTGCGGATCCTCGGGATCGGCGGGTAGCTGCAGCACCGAGGCGCCGTGCTCGAACGTGCCGCCCGGAGTGACCGCGAAAACACCTGCTGCCCAGGGGCCGTCGTCGGGCCCCAGCACCTCGTTCAGCTGCGCTGGTGTCCAGACATAGGTCGAACCCTCGCGGCCGTCGGCGTCGGCGTCGAGCGACGAGGTGAACATGGCGCCGTCGGCGAGATCGTCGAGCAGGAATCGGGCGGTCTGGGCGGTGACCCGGCGCGCCAGCGGATCACCGGTGCGCCTCGCCCAGTGCGCGTAGGCGCGCAGCAGCAGCGCGTTGTCGTACAGCATCTTCTCGAAATGCGGGACCACCCAAGCGTTGTCGACGCTGTAGCGGGCGAATCCGCCGCCGAGCTGGTCGTAGATGCCGCCGCGCGCCATCGCGTTGCCGGTGTGCGCGACCGCCGCGAGCGCCGCCGGCGAGCCGGTGCGCTCGAAGTGCCGCAGCAGCGCCTCGAGCAGCGCCGACGGCGGGAATTTGGGCGCGCCGCCGAACCCGCCGTGCGCCGTGTCGCGTTCCTTGAGCAGCGTGGCGACGGCGTGGTCACACAGCTCGGGCGCCACGGCCGGACCGGCACCCGGGAGAGCCGAAGCCATCTTGCGTAACTCACCGGCGATATTGTCGGAGGCCTCCTCCACCTCATCACGACGCTCCCGCCAGGTGGCGGATACGGCCGAAAGAAGTTGCAGGAAGCCTTCTTTCGGATAGTACGTGCCGCAGAAGAAGGGGCGCCCGTCCGGCGTGAGGAAACACGTCATCGGCCAGCCGCCGTGCCCGGTGAGCGCGACCGTGGCGTTCATGTACACCGCGTCGATGTCCGGGCGTTCCTCACGGTCGACCTTGACGCAGACGAACCCCGCGTTCATCGCAGCGGCTATTTCGTCGTCCTCGAACGATTCGTGGGCCATGACGTGGCACCAGTGGCAGGCCGCGTAGCCGACCGAGAGCAGGATCGGCACGTCGCGGGCGGCGGCGTCGGCCAGCGCCTCAGGGGTCCACTGCTGCCAATGCACCGGATTGTCGGCGTGCTGGCGCAGATACGGGCTGGTCGCCAGCCCAAGGGTATTCGTCGAAGCGGGGTCAGCCGGGCTCATCGCCGGGCCCCGGGGATCCGGGCGATCCGTCCGCCTGGTCGGGGGCGCCGTCCCGGTCGACCGCGTCGGTGCCCTCGTCGGCCGCCTGGTCCGGTTCGGGATGCTTGGGATCGAACGATTCCGGAACCTTCTTCAGCTGCCGGTTCATCGACCGCAGCAGAAACAGCGTGCTGATCAGGAGCAGCACGACGATCAGCAGCCCGACCGGGCTGGCCTTGCCGAAATCGGGGCCGGTGTGGTGGGGCGGGCCGTCGGCCTGCCAGCCGGCGGCGGTCACGATCAGATAGAGATGATTCACTCGTCGCTCTCGATTCCGGCGAACAGGTCGTCCTCGGGCAGCCGGACCGGGACACGCGAGCGCGCCAACTCGAATTCCTCAGTGGGCCAGAGCCGTTGCTGCCACGCGATGGGAGCGGCGAAGAAGTCGTGGTCGGGGTCGATCTGGGTGGTGTGCGCGCGCAGCGCGTCGTCGCGCTGACTGAAGTATGCCGAGCACTCGACTCGCGTGGTGACCCGCGACTCGAACGGATCGTGCTTGGCGTCCCAGTGTTCGAGCCACTTCTTGAACGGGGGTTCTTGACCGTGCTTGATGGCTTCGTCGTGCAGCAACTGCATCCGGGCGCGCAGGAATCCGTGGTTGTAGTAGAGCTTGGACACCGTCCACGGCTCACCGGCGTCCGGGAACAGCCGGTAATCGCCGGCCGCCTCAAATGCGCCGACCGAAACCTGGTGGCAGCGAATGTGATCGGGGTGGGGGTAGCCGCCGTTCTCGTCGTACGTGGTCATCACGTGCGGGCGGAACTCGCGGACCACGCGAACCAGCGCCTCGACCGACTCCTCCAGCGGCACCAGCGCGAAACAGCCCTCGGGCAACGGCGGCGGCGGATCACCCTGCGGCAGCCCGGAGTCGACGAAACCCAGCCAGGTGTGCTCCACGCCGAGTATCTCGGCGGCTTTGGCCATCTCGTCACGGCGGATTTCGGCGATGTGTCCATGCACCTCGGGCAGGTCCATCGCCGGGTTGAGAATGTCGCCGCGCTCGCCGCCAGTCAACGTCACCACCAGCACCCGGTGGCCCTCGTCGGCGTAGCGGGCCAGCGTGGCCGCGCCCTTGCTGGACTCGTCGTCGGGGTGGGCGTGCACCGCCATCAACCGAAATTCGCTCACGTACTCCCTTGTCACCTCTGGTGGTCGCCCGGTCTGACCCTATAATTCCAGTTCCGACTTCGTTGCATGCCGTCGGCTTGTGCCCGGCGGCCGACCACCAGGCATAACAGGCATAACCAGGTATGACCGAAACCCCGATTTCTCGTCCGGAGGCGCGCTACGGCCACTCCCGGCTGTCGCGTATCCCCCGGCGGTGGGTGATCGCCGCACTGGGCGCGCTGGTGATCGTGACGGGACTCGTCGTCGCCGTCATCGGTTATCACCGGTTCGGCACCAGCGACGTCAAGGGGACGATGGCCGGGTACCGGGTGATCGACGACCAGACCGCCTCGATAACGATCAGCGTGACGCGATCGGATCCGTCACGGCCGGTGGACTGCATCGTGCGGGTCCGTGCGCAGGACGGCAGCGAGACGGGCCGGCGCGAGCTGCTGGTCCCACCGTCGGACGCGGCCACCGTGCAGGTGACCACGACGGTGAAATCCTTCGAACCGCCGGTGGTGGCCGACATCTATGGTTGCGGCACCGATGTGCCCGCCTACCTGCGCCCAACGTGATCCTCCGATCCACGGCGAACTGCGAATATGGGGTCATCAACTGTTTGCGCGGTGGTAACATGGATGGATGCACGGTTCCGGTTGGGACCGTGTTGCTGCATTAGCGACCGTGAGCAAAACGGAGCGGCAGCACACGGGGAGGGACCCGCACGCTCCGGGGCGGCGGAGCTAACAGGACTTAACGCGAACTCGCGAAACAACATACGAGGAGCACGACGAGATGACGGACACTTCCGTGACCTGGCTGACCCAGGAGTCACACGATCGACTGAAGGCCGAGCTCGATCACCTGATCGCGAATCGTCCGGTCATCGCCGCGGAGATCAACGACCGCCGCGAGGAGGGCGACCTGCGCGAGAATGGCGGCTACCACGCCGCCCGCGAAGAGCAGGGTCAGCAGGAGGCCCGCATCCGTCAGCTGCAGGACCTGCTCAACAACGCCAAGGTCGGCGAGGCGCCCAAGCAGTCCGGCGTCGCGCTGCCCGGCTCGGTGGTGAAGGTCTACTACAACGGCGACAAGTCCGACACGGAGACCTTCCTGATCGCCACCCGCCAAGAGGGCGTCAACGACGGCAAGCTCGAGGTGTACTCGCCCAATTCGCCGCTGGGCGGCGCCCTGATCGACGCCAAGGAAGGCGAGACCCGCACCTACGTGGTGCCCAACGGCAACACCGTCGAGGTCACGCTGGTCAGCGCGGAGCCCTACCACTCCTGATCGGGTTCACCCCAGGCCTGATCGGGGGCTATCCCTGATGGTGGCGACCCGCCGCTTCACCCGGCTCCGCCGCGCTCGCGATCCCCATTAGCCCAGGGCCTGATCGAGATCGGCCAGCAGGTCGGCGATGTCCTCGATGCCGACCGACAGGCGCACCAGATCGTCGGGGACCTCCAATTGCGACCCGGCCGTCGAGGCGTGCGTCATCGCGCTGGGGTGCTCGATCAGCGACTCGACCCCGCCCAGCGATTCCGCCAGGATGAACACCTTGGTCTTGGCGCACAGATCACGGGCGGCGTCGCGGCCGCCGCGCATGCGGACCGAAACCATGCCGCCGAAGGCACTCATCTGCCGCGCGGCGACCTCATGGCCGGGGTGCGAGGGCAGGCCGGGATAGAGCACCGCGCTCACCGCGGGGTGGCCTTCAAGGAATTCCGCTACAGCAGAAGCGTTTTCGCTGTGCCGCTGCATGCGCAGCACCAGCGTCTTCAGGCCGCGCATGGTGAGGTAGGCGTCGAACGGGCCGGGCACCGCGCCGGCCCCGTTCTGCAGGAAGGCGAACGCCTCGTCCAGCTCCTGATCGTTGGTGATCAGTGCACCGCCCACCACGTCGGAGTGCCCACCGATGTATTTGGTGGTCGAGTGCAGCACGATGTCGGCGCCCAGCGTCAACGGCTGCTGCAGCGCTGGCGACGCAAAAGTGTTGTCCACCAACACCTTTGCCGGGTTTGTGGCATCCCGCCCGGCCGCGAGTTCGGCCAGCGCGGCGATGTCGGCGATGGACAGCAGCGGATTGGTGGGGGTTTCCGCCCAGATCAGCCGGGTTCGCGGCGTGATCGCGGCGGCGACGGCGTCCAGCTCGTGCAGCGCCACCGGCGTGTACTCGACGTTCCACTGCGTGAAGACCTTGTCGATCAGCCTGAAGGTGCCGCCGTAGGCGTCGTTCGGGATGACCACATGGTCGCCGGGGCGCAGCAGCGCGCGCAGGGCGCAGTCGGTGGCGGCCATGCCCGAACCGAAGGCCCGGCCGTAGACGCCGTCTTCGACCGCGGCCAGCGCGGCCTCCAGCGCGGCGCGGGTCGGGTTGCCGGTGCGCGCGTATTCGTACCCGCCGCGCAGGGCGCCGACACCGTCCTGGGCGAAGGTGCTGCTGGCGTAGATCGGGGCGTTCACCGCGCCGGTTGCCGGGTCCGGCCGATAGCCGGCGTGAATCGCTTTGGTGGCCGGCCCGGTGAACTCGGGGTGCCCGTTGCGGTCGTCGCTCATCGACGATCAGCCTAGGTGACGGCCGGCCTCTCGGCGCCGTCGATCGGCAAGCACACCGTCGACATGATCTTGTCCGCCAGCGTCTGACGCTTCGAATCCCACAGCGGGAAAAGGAAACCGATGAAGCAGATGATCGCGTCGACGAAGTGCGCCAGCGAGCGCACCACCGACAACCCGAACCCGATGGGTTGACCGGTGACCTCGCTGACCACCTTGAACTTCAGCACCGACTTGCCGACGCTCGACCCCGTGGTGCCCTGCCGGTAGCCGTAATTCCAGATCAAATAGAACAGCCCGATTATCGACGCCAGCCACTGCGCCACCATGCCGACGGTCGAGTTCTGGGTGGCGCAGTACTGGTTGACGGCGTACTGCGTGACGTCGGTGATGCAGGCGGTCTGCTGGGTGGCGACCAGGATCGCGGTGCCGATCCCGTGCACCACGACGTACGGGAGGATGTCGATGATGAACGCCAGCGCGCGGGTCAGCCACGGCGTGTAGGCCTGGGTCGGCAGCGTGCGGATCGCCGGCCCGGGTGGCGGCGGCGCGTATCCGCCGGCCGACGGCGGGGGCGGCGATCCGCACGCTGCCGACCC
>NZ_NCXM01000026.1 GCF_002104765.1 Mycolicibacterium vulneris | reverse complement strand
GGGTGCCCTGCGGGGTCAATTCGACTTCGAGTTCGCCGGCGAGGTATTGGCGGGCGAACTCCTTTTTTTTCCCCACCCACGGGGGGGGGGCGGGCCCGGTCCGCCCGGGGGAGGGCCGGGAGCCCCCGAAGTCGGAGCCGCCGGCGACTTCCCCAGGGCCAGCAGCATTTCGGCGGTGTGCCGCGACAGCTGCCAACCGCCCTGGAAGGGGGTGAACTCCATCGGGAAGGTGAAGTTGGCGTTGTTGGCCTGAGCGGTGTGCACGGCGATGGTGGCCTTCACGTTCGACGGGTTCTTGTCCGACCACGCGATGTCGTTCGCGTTGAAGGTCATGGGCAGATAGCCGTTGTCGCGCAAGGCGTTGGTGAACTTGTCCAGCGTGGCCGCGCTCTCCGGCGTCGCGCCTTCCACCAGATTCACCTTGCTGGCGCCCGCAACGTTCGGGTCGGTGAGTCGAGCGAGCACGTCGGTGAGCGCTTCGGGTGGCGGCAGGGGAGCAGTGACCGGCGCAGCAACCTGGCTCGAGGAGGCCGGCGGCAGCGAAGAGGCGGCCGCCGAATCACTCTTCGGGTGCGGCGACGAACACGCCGTGAGCCCAACTGTCGCCGCGGCGGTGGCGGCGCTCAGCGTTACTAACAGTGGCCGGTGCATCCAGTCGGTCGGCCGGCTAGGCGGCTCTGGCCGCTTCGCTAAGGAAGGGTGTCGTTAAGGTCGGGCCGATGGGTGCAACCGAAGTCACAGCGGCGGCGGGGGCTACGACGGCGACGCGGGTCGAGCCTGTGGTAAGGCTTTTTGCGGTCACTCTGGCACCTCCCAAGGCCCTTTCGATCATCACGATTAGTGGCCGAGATTACCAGCGTGACGAAAATCTTAACTTTTCGTGGGTATTTGACTACGCACATCAATCGGCAATCGCCGGTAGCTTTGAAGTATCCGCCGCGCCAATTCGGTGTGGGAAAGGAGCACAAGATGGGTAGCTCAGAGCGTTCTGACGCTTTCGGAACCCCCCCCGAATCAGACATGTCCAGCGGCGACGAGGCCGAGTTGGAGCAACTACGCCGCGAGGCAGCGATGCTGCGCGAGCAACTCGAGCACGCCGCCGGCTCGCATGGCGGCGCCCGCTCCGCGCGCGATGTGCATCAGTTGGAAGCGCGCATCGACTCCCTTGCGTCGCGGAACTCCAAGTTGATGGACACCCTCAAAGAGGCCCGCCAGCAACTGCTGGCGCTGCGTGAGGAAGTCGATCGGCTGGGGCAGCCGCCGAGCGGTTACGGCGTCCTGCTCGCCACCCACGGGGACGACACCGTCGACGTGTTCACCTCCGGTCGCAAGATGCGGCTGACGTGCTCGCCGAATATCGAAGTCCCGTTGCTGCGCAAGGGTCAGACGGTCCGCCTCAACGAGGCACTCACCGTCGTCGAGGCCGGTACGTACGAATCGGTCGGCGAGATTTCCACGTTGCGTGAACTGTTGGCCGACGGGCACCGCGCCCTCGTCGTCGGACACGCCGACGAGGAACGCATCGTGTGGCTGGCCGAGCCACTGGTCGCCGAGAACCTGCCGGAAGGGCATCCCGACGCGCTCAACGACGACACCCGGCCGCGCAAGCTGCGGCCCGGCGACTCCTTGTTGGTCGACACCAAGGCCGGTTACGCCTTCGAGCGCATCCCCAAGGCCGAGGTCGAGGACCTGGTGCTGGAAGAGGTGCCCGACGTCAGCTACCTGGACATCGGTGGCCTGACTCGCCAGATCGAGCAGATCCGCGACGCCGTGGAGCTGCCGTTCCTGCACAAGGAGCTGTACCGCGAGTACGCGCTGCGTCCGCCCAAAGGTGTGCTGCTCTACGGCCCGCCCGGTTGCGGTAAGACGCTGATCGCCAAGGCCGTGGCCAACTCGTTGGCCAAGAAGATGGCTGAGGTGCGCGGCGACGACGCCCGCGAAGCCAAGTCCTACTTCTTGAACATCAAGGGGCCCGAGCTGCTCAACAAGTTCGTCGGCGAGACCGAGCGGCACATCCGGCTGATCTTCCAGCGCGCCCGGGAAAAGGCGTCGGAAGGCACACCGGTGATCGTGTTCTTCGACGAGATGGACTCGATCTTCCGCACCCGTGGCACCGGGGTGTCCTCGGACGTCGAGACGACGGTGGTTCCTCAGCTGCTCAGTGAGATCGACGGCGTGGAGGGACTCGAGAACGTCATCGTGATCGGTGCCTCCAACCGCGAGGACATGATCGACCCCGCCATCCTGCGGCCGGGACGTCTGGACGTGAAGATCAAGATCGAGCGGCCGGATGCCGAAGCGGCGCAAGACATCTTCTCGAAGTACCTGGTCGAGTCGCTGCCGGTGCACGGCGACGACCTGGCCGAGTTCGACGGCGACCGGTCGGCATGCATCAAGGCGATGATCGAAAAGGTTGTCGACCGGATGTACGCCGAGATCGACGACAACCGGTTCCTGGAGGTCACCTACGCCAACGGTGACAAGGAAGTCATGTACTTCAAGGACTTCAACTCCGGGGCGATGATCCAGAACGTTGTCGACCGCGCGAAGAAGAACGCGATCAAGTCCGTCCTGGAGACCGGTCAGCCCGGTCTGCGCATCCAGCACCTGCTGGACTCGATCGTCGACGAGTTCGCCGAGAACGAGGACCTGCCCAACACCACCAACCCCGATGACTGGGCGCGGATTTCGGGCAAGAAGGGCGAGCGGATCGTCTACATCCGCACCCTGGTCACCGGCAAGAGCTCGAGCGCATCTCGGGCCATCGACACCGAATCCAACCTGGGTCAGTACCTGTAGGGCCCGGCACCTTCAGCGCGACATATAAACCACGCACACGACACGCCGAGGCGGGTGTGCGTGGTTTATATCTCGGCGTCGCCGGCGGTCAGTCGGTCACCAGCGAATAGCTGTTGGTCAGATTGTCCTGCAGCACCTGGGCCGGCCGCTGTGTTGTGTCCACGCGCAATTCCTCGGTGAGCACGCGCGGTTGGTAGGCCCACCCCGCCGGCAGATCGAGACGATCGCCGAGGCCCGGTAGGTCCGCGCGCGACAGGGTGGCGTCGGCGACCTGGCTCCAGGTCTGCATGATCCAGTGCTGGCTTTGGGGATCGATGAGTTCGTATACCTCTTGGCCGGCGTTGAAGACGAAGACCGTGTGGCGGTTGACGGTGTTGGGGACGTACGGCGCCGGGTTCATCGACGACAGCAGCACGGTCGCCTGCTGGATCATTTCGATCCCGCCAAAGGATTTCGTGATCTGCGGCCCCCGGGCTTGTTTTTCGATGGAGTTCATCAGCCAATACCGGGGACCGTTGAGCAGGGCCGCGGCCGCCCCGTGTTCGGTGGCGATGGCGTGCGCGTCCAGCGCCGACCACAGCTCTTGAGGACAGTCGTTGAGCGGGAAGCTGTTGTACCCCGTTGCCTGCGGACCCGCCTCGCCCGGCGTTACGAGGAGTACCTCGCCGTAGCGCTTCCCGGACAGGTCGAGTGCGTGCTTGCCGACGGCGTGGTCGGATCCAGGGGCGGACACAGGGTGAAATTAGTCACTGGTGTCGGCGCCGTCAACACGACAGACGGCGGCGCCGTGGTAGCGGTTGCGCGCCGCCAACGTCGTGTCCAGGTCGTCGATCAGCGGGTCGAGGAACGTGGAGCGGTATTCCGCGTCGCCGGCCGCGCGGGCGCTGACGTACATGAACGTCAGCGCGCCGAGGAACAGCGTCATGTGGATCAGCGAGTCGGGCACCGGCAGCGTGAATCCGAGCACCGTCGCGCTGCTCTTGTAGGTGTGGGTCCACTCGTTGAGTAGTTCGGGGCTGAGCACGATGAGCCCCAGAATCAAGTAGATCGCGGTGGTCACCACTGCCACCACCAGAATCTGCACCAGCTGAGAGACAGCCAGAACAAAGACCACGTTGAGGCGCTCCGACTTCTTCAAGGCTGCGCCGGTGGGGGCGTTGGGCAACGTGGCGAACGGTGTGCCCACGAGTTTTTCGGGTTCGTCGCGCGGCGCCGTCGCCGATTGCAGCATCGGCCCGGCGCGCTCTCGCGTGGCCGAGCTGACGAACGCCGCGGCGACGGTGACCAGGAACGCCATGGCCAGTGCCAGCCGGTTGCCGCTGATGGTCGCGGCCATCAGCCACACGTAGGTGTTGAAGAACACCAACGCGGTCAGCAGCACGACCGGCAGGGCCCGAACGGCCAAGGCGCCCACGGTCGCAAGGTGCGACAGCATGATCCGTATCGCCCAGCCGAGGACCGATCCGATCCCGCTGCCGGTCAGGATCAGCACGGCGGCGACGACGATGGCCTCCTGTGCGACGTCGCCCACGGCGACTCCCACGCACGCCACGGCCAGCACCGACGACGTCGTTATCGCGGTGCGTGTCTTGCGGCTTCGCGATCGCGAGACCAGCCAGCCGACGACCGCCATCAACGGCAGCGCCAGCGCAAGCAGAGCCAGCACGGCCAATTCCGAGGTTGTCGGCTCGCCGCTGATCTCGACATCGTGGCCGCCGGTGATCAGATAGACCGCCAAAATGCAGGCCTGCAGCACCGCGTACGCGGCAAGCATGGGCGCCGACCGCGTCCAGAGCCTCCGCCATCGCGCGCGCCTGGTGAGTACCGACGGCAAACCGCGCTCCAAAAACCAGATTTCGGCCGCGGCGCTCGGCTCGGCCTGGCGGCTCGGAGCGCGGCCGCGAAGTAGCTCCATGCCGGCTCACCCTACGGCCGGTAGTCGCCGGCGGTGGCCTTATCGGAAGGGTTGCCGGACTGGCATTTTGCCGACATCAGCGGGCTCGCTGAACGGCCCCGCCGCGCCCCGCCGCACGGGCCGCTTCGTCATCCGGCGGGACCCGATTGGCCGGCTCCTGCGCGCCCCGCCGCACGGGCCGCTTCGTCACCCGGCCTGACCCGATTGGCCGGCTCCTGCGCGCCCCGCCGCACGGGCCGCTTCGTCACCCGGCCTACGCTTAGGTCATGCAACGAATCATCGGGACGGAGGTCGAATACGGCATTTCATCGCCATCGGACCCGACGGCCAACCCGATCCTCACGTCGACGCAAGCGGTTTTGGCTTATGCGGCCGCGGCGGGCATTCAGCGCGCCAAGCGCACCCGCTGGGACTACGAGGTGGAATCGCCGTTGCGGGATGCCCGCGGCTTCGACCTGAGCCGCTCGGCCGGCCCACCCCCGGTGGTTGACGCCGACGAGGTCGGCGCGGCCAACATGATCCTTACCAACGGCGCGCGGCTCTACGTCGACCACGCGCACCCCGAATACTCCGCACCCGAGTGCACCGACCCGCTCGACGCGGTGATCTGGGACAAGGCCGGCGAGCGCGTGATGGAGGCCGCCGCCCGCCACGTCGCCAGCGTGCCCGGGGCCGCGAAATTGCAGCTCTACAAGAACAACGTCGACGGCAAGGGCGCCTCCTACGGGTCGCACGAGAACTATCTGATGTCGCGGCAGACGCCGTTCTCGGCAATTATCGCCGGGCTGACCCCCTTTCTGGTCTCCCGGCAGGTGGTCACCGGTTCCGGACGGGTCGGCATCGGCCCCTCCGGCGACGAGCCCGGGTTTCAGCTCTCCCAGCGCTCGGACTACATCGAGGTCGAGGTCGGCCTCGAGACCACGCTCAAGCGCGGCATCATCAACACCCGCGACGAACCGCACGCCGACGCCGACCGGTATCGGCGGCTGCACGTCATCATCGGCGACGCCAACCTCGCCGAGACGTCGACGTATCTGAAGCTGGGCACCACCGCGCTGGTGCTGGACCTGATCGAAGAGGGCGCGGCGCACGGCATCGACCTGAGCGACCTGGCGCTGGCGCGGCCGGTGCATGCGGTCCACGCGATCAGCCGCGATCCCTCGCTGCGGACCGCCGTGGCCCTGGCCGACGGTCGCGAGCTGACCGCCCTTGCGCTGCAACGGGTTTACCTCGATCGGGTGGCCAAACTGGTCGACAGCCGCGACCCCGACCCGCGCGCATCCGACATCGTCGAAACCTGGGCGCACGTGCTCGACCAGCTCGAGCGCGACCCGATGGAGTGCGCCGAAATCTTGGACTGGCCGGCCAAGCTGCGCCTGCTCGAAGGATTCCGGCAGCGCGAAAACCTGAGCTGGTCTGCACCGCGGCTGCATCTGGTGGACCTGCAGTATTCCGACGTCCGGCTGGACAAGGGCCTGTACAACCGCCTCGTCGCGCGTGGCTCGATGAAGCGCCTGGTGACCGAACACCAGGTGCTCGAGGCGGTGGACAAACCGCCGACGGACACCCGCGCGTACTTCCGCGGCGAATGCCTGCGCAGGTTCGGCGCCGACATCGCCGCGGCCAGCTGGGACTCGGTGATTTTCGATCTCGGTGGTGACTCGCTGGTCCGCATTCCGACGCTGGAGCCGCTGCGCGGCAGCAAGGCGCACGTCGGGGCGCTGCTGGACTCGGTGGACAGCGCCGCCGAACTGGTGGAACAACTCACCAGCTAGGTGCCGGTTAACCGCGGGAACGTCGGGGTTGACCGGTAGGCTAGGAAAGACCAACGGGCAGTGTGGCTTGATCGGTGCATTAGCCATTCAACGGGCCCACACAACGCAGGAGGCGGCGATGGCTCAGGAGCAGACCAAGCGTGGCGGTGGTGGCGACGACGAAGACGATGTCGCCAGCAGCACCGCCGCGGGCCAAGAGCGCCGAGAAAAGCTAGCCGAGGACACCGACGATCTGCTCGACGAGATCGACGACGTGCTCGAGGAGAACGCTGAGGACTTCGTTCGCGCGTATGTCCAAAAGGGCGGACAGTGACCTGGCCTTCCTCTAATCGCCTGTCCGCCAATTCCGCACTCCCCGGCTCCGCATTCTCCACGGACCCCGCTGTAAATCTCTCGTCATTTGCGGAGCTGCTGCGACGCCAGGCGCCGGAATTGCTGCCGGCGAGCCTGTCCGGCACGCGATCGGATGCCGCCACGGGGCAGCTGCCGCACGGCACCACCATCGTCGCGCTGAAATATCCCGGCGGCGTCGTGCTCGCCGGTGACCGGCGTTCGACGCAGGGCAACATGATCGCCGGGCGTGACGTCAAGAAGGTGTACATCACCGACGACTACACCGCCACCGGCATCGCCGGCACCGCCGCCATCGCCGTCGAGTTCGCCCGCCTTTATGCGGTGGAACTCGAGCACTACGAAAAGCTCGAAGGCGTGCCGCTCACGTTCGCCGGCAAGGTCAACCGGCTGGCGATCATGGTGCGCGGTAACCTGGCGGCCGCGATGCAGGGTCTGATCGCGTTGCCGTTGCTGGTGGGCTACGACATCGATACTGCCGATCCCGAACGCGCTGGCCGCATCGTGTCTTTCGACGCCGCCGGCGGCTGGAACCTGGAAGAGGAGGGCTACCAGTCGGTGGGCTCGGGCTCGATTTTCGCCAAGTCGTCGATGAAGAAGTTGTACTCACAGGTCACCGACGCCGATTCCGCGGTGCGGGTCGCGATCGAGGCGCTCTACGACGCGGCCGATGACGATTCCGCCACCGGCGGACCGGACCTGGTGCGCGGGATCTATCCCACCGCGGTCACCATCGGTGCCGAGGGTGCGCTGGAAGTGCCGACGGCACGCATCGCCGAATTCGCCCGCGAAGTGATCCAAAGCCGTTCGCGCGCCGACACTTTCGGCCCCGATGGTGGTGAGAAGTGAGCTTCCCGTATTTCATCTCGCCTGAGCAGGCGATGCGCGAGCGCAGCGAACTCGCGCGCAAAGGCATCGCCCGGGGCAAGAGCGTGGTCGCCCTGGTCTACGCCGGTGGTGTGCTCTTCGTCGCGGAGAACCCGTCACGGTCGTTGCAGAAGATCAGCGAACTCTACGATCGCGTCGGCTTCGCGGCGGCCGGCAAGTTCAACGAATTCGACAACTTGCGCCGCGGCGGAATTCAATTCGCCGACACCCGCGGCTACGCCTACGACCGTCGCGACGTCACGGGCCGCCAGCTGGCCAACGTCTACGCGCAGACGCTGGGTACCATCTTCACCGAGCAGGCCAAGCCCTACGAGGTGGAGTTGTGCGTCGCCGAGGTCGCGCACTACGGCGAGACCAAACCGCCTGAGCTGTACCGGATTACCTATGACGGATCGATCGCCGACGAGCCCCATTTCGTGGTGATGGGCGGGACCACCGAACCGATCACCACGGCGCTCAAGGAGTCGTACGCGGAGAACGCCGATCTGCGCGAGGCCACCCACATCGCCGTGAAAGCGCTGCGGGCCGGCAGCGAGGCCACCAACGGCGACCAGTCCACCCTCGACGTGGGCAGTCTGGAAGTCGCCATCTTGGACGTCAACCGGCCGCGACGGGCGTTTCGGCGGATCAATCGCGCCACCCTGGAGGATTTGCTGCGCGAGCTGGATTCCAACGGCTCCGGAGGCGACGGCGAACCGTCCGAGTCTGACGGCGACTCCTCCGAATAGGCCCCAAGCGCTGCCCATATTGGTCGGTGCTGATGGGTCTGGTGGTGCCTGAGGTGCGGGTGAGCCAACGCGTGGCCGGGCCGCCGGTGCCGGCGGACGGGTGGTTCACCGCCCCCCGCGGAGCCACCCACGCGTCGACGAAAAACTTCTGTCGAACTGATACGCGCGGCTTGCTCACCGTCCCGGTCGGACAGCAAGTACCCTCGATTACGTGCAGCGACGAATCATGGGCATCGAGACCGAGTTCGGCGTGACGTGCACGTTCCATGGCCACCGCCGGCTCAGCCCTGATGAGGTCGCCCGCTACCTGTTCCGTCGCGTCGTGTCCTGGGGCCGCAGCTCCAACGTCTTCCTGCGTAACGGCGCCCGCCTGTATCTCGACGTGGGTAGCCACCCCGAGTACGCCACCGCCGAGTGCGACAGCCTGGTACAGCTGGTCACCCACGACCGCGCCGGGGAATGGGTGCTGGAGGACCTGCTGGTCGACGCCGAGCAGCGGCTCGCCGACGAGGGCATCGGCGGTGACATCTACCTGTTCAAGAACAACACCGATTCGGCGGGCAACTCGTACGGGTGCCACGAGAACTACTTGATCGTGCGGGCCGGCGAGTTCTCCCGGATCTCCGACGTGCTGCTGCCGTTCCTGGTCACCCGCCAGCTGATCTGCGGCGCCGGCAAGGTGCTGCAGACCCCCAAGGCTGCGACGTTCTGCCTTTCCCAACGCGCCGAGCACATTTGGGAGGGCGTCTCCTCGGCCACCACTCGCAGCCGGCCGATCATCAACACCCGCGACGAGCCGCACGCCGACGCCGAGAAGTACCGGCGCCTGCACGTTATCGTCGGCGACTCGAACATGTGCGAGACCACCACCATGCTCAAGGTGGGCACGGCCGCGCTGGTGCTGGAGATGATCGAAGCCGGCGTCCCGTTCCGGGACTTCTCGCTGGACAACCCCATCCGCGCCATCCGCGAGGTCAGCCACGACGTCACCGGCCGTCGTCCCGTGCGGTTGGCTGGCGGGCGGCAGGCGAGCGCGCTGGACATCCAGCGCGAGTACTACAGCCGGGCCGTCGAGCACCTGCAGACCCGGGAGTCCAACGCGCAGATCGAGCAGATCGTCGACCTGTGGGGCCGCCAGCTCGACGCGGTCGAGAGCCAGGACTTCGCCAAGGTCGACACCGAGATCGACTGGGTGATCAAGCGCAAGCTCTTCCAGCGCTACCAGGACCGCTACAACATGGAGCTGTCCGACCCGAAGATCGCCCAGCTGGACCTGGCCTACCACGACATCAAGCGCGGACGCGGCGTCTTCGATCTGCTGCAGCGCAAGGGGCTGGCCGCGCGCGTCACCACCGACGAGGAGATTGCCGAGGCCGTCGACAACCCGCCGCAGACCACCCGGGCGCGGCTGCGCGGCGAGTTCATCAGCGCGGCCCAGGCCGCCGGCCGGGACTTCACCGTCGACTGGGTGCACCTCAAGCTCAACGACCAGGCCCAGCGCACCGTGCTGTGCAAGGACCCCTTCCGGGCGGTCGACGAGCGGGTCAAGCGCCTGATCGCGAGCATGTAGCCGCAATCGGCTCGGCACCTGTCACATCAGCCCCGCGGGCACAGAACTGGCCGCAGGGAATAGCCCGACGCGGACGGCCGCGGAAGCGCCGGACGAGGTTCATCGAATAATCTGGAGCCAATGGCGACGTCAAAAGTCGAGCGGCTGGTCAATCTGGTCATCGCCCTGCTGTCCACCCGCGGCTACATCTCGGCGGAGAAGATCAGGTCGAGCGTGGCGGGTTACTCGGACAGCGTCAGCGCCGAGGCGTTCTCGCGGATGTTCGAGCGGGACAAGAACGAGTTGCGCGACCTCGGCATCCCGCTCGAGGTCGGCCGGGCGTCGGCCTGGGACCCCACCGAGGGTTACCGGATCAACCGCGACGCCTACTCGCTCGCGCCGGTCGACCTGACCTCCGACGAGGCGGCCGCGGTGGCGGTGGCGACCCAGCTGTGGGAGTCGCCCGAACTCATCACCGCGACCCAGGGCGCGCTGCTCAAACTGCGCGCGGCCGGCGTCGACGTCGATCCGGACGCGCCGGTCGCCATCGCGTCGCCGGCCGGGGTGCCGGGCTTGCGGGGGTCGGAGGAAGTCCTCGGAATCCTGTTGTCCGCCATCGATTCTCGCCAGGCCGTCCAGTTTCCGCACCGGCCGTCCCGGGCCGAGCCGTACGCCATCCGCACCGTCGAGCCGTGGGGCGTGGTCACCGAGAAGGGCCGTTGGTATCTGGTGGGCCACGACCGCGACCGCGACGCGACCCGCACCTTCCGGCTCTCCCGGATCGGCCCGGAGATCACGCCGATCGGCCCGCCGGGCACCGTCACCGTGCCGAGAGACGTTGACCTGCGCAAGATCGTGGCCCAGACCGTCACCGACGTGTCGTCGCCGACGATCGGACAGGCCCGGGTATGGGTGGCCGACGGGCGGGCCACCGCGCTGCGGCGCGCAGGCAGGCCGGTCGACGCGCGCCAAATCGGCGGTCGCGGGGGCGAGGTGATCGAGCTCGACATCAGGTCCGCCGACCAACTGGCCCGTGACATCGCCGGCTACGGAGCCGACGCCCTGGTGCTCGAACCGCAGTCGCTGCGCGACGACGTGCTGGCCCGGCTGCGCGCGCACGCGGGGGTCGACGCCGTCGGTGCGGGGCAACCACCCGGCCGCGGGGGAGTGTCCGCATGACACCCATCTCCACCCGCCTGATCCGGCTGCTCAACATGGTGCCGTATTTCCAGGCCAATCCCCGGGTCACCCGGGCCAAAGCCGCCGCCGACCTCGGCGTATCGGCCAAGCAGCTGGAAGAAGACCTCAACCAGCTGTGGATGTGCGGTCTGCCCGGCTATTTCCCCGGTGACCTCATCGATTTCGAATTCTCCGGGGACACCATCGAGGTGACGTTCTCCGCGGGCATCGACCGCCCGCTGAAGCTCACCTCGCCGGAGGCCACCGGACTGCTGGTGGCGTTGCGTGCGCTGGCCGACATTCCCGGCGTCGTCGACCCCGAAGCCGCGCGCAGCGCCATCGCCAAGATCGAGGATGCCGCAGGAGCCGTCGGGCACGACGCCACCCATGCGGCGTCCGCCGTCGACGAGCCCGCGCCGGTGGAGAACCGCGCCACCGCCGCGGTGCGCGCGGCCGTCCAGTCCAGGCACGCGCTGACCATCGACTACTACTCCGCCTCGCACGACACCCTGACCAGCCGGGTCGTCGACCCCATCCGGGTGCTGCTGATCGGCGGCCAGAGCTATCTGGAGGGCTGGTCGCGCGAGGCCGAAGGCGTTCGGTTGTTCCGTTTTGACCGGATCGTGGACGCCAGCGAGCTCGACGAGCCCGCCGCGCCGCCCGAGCCGGCGCTGCATGCCCCACCGGACACCTCGCTCTTCGACGGCGACCCGTCGCTGCCGTCGGCCACGCTGCGGGTGGCGCCCGCGGCGTCCTGGATGTTCGAGTACTACCCCATGCGCGACGTGCGCGAATTGCCGAACGGATCGTGCGAGGCGGTGATGACGTACGCCTCCGAGGATTGGATGACGCGGCTGGTGCTGGGCTTCGGGGCCGACGTGCAGGTGCTGCAGCCCGAGTCCCTGGCGCAGCGGGTGCGGGACGCCGCCGCGGCCGCCGTGACGTCCTACGAAGCGCTGAGCTCATAAAAGCCCAGGCGACATGGTCCACCGCGGCGCGGCGCGGGCCCGCCGCCACATGCCACTACTGCGGTAGCATCGGGTGAACGTCTGGAGGTAATCAAAGTGGGCAGTCTTAGTCCGTGGCACTGGGCGATCCTCGCGGTCGTGGTGATCTTGCTGTTCGGTGCCAAGAAGCTCCCCGATGCGGCGCGTTCGTTGGGTAAGTCGATGCGGATCTTCAAGTCCGAGCTCCGCGAAATGCAGACGGAGAACAAAGCGGAGACGTCGGCCCTGGGGACCCAGGGCGAGGCCCCCGCGGCGAACCCCACTCCCGTGCAGTCGCAGCGGGTCGACGCGCCGGCGCCCAGCGAGCAGGGGCACAGCGAAGCACGTCCGGCGTAGCCGCCATCATCGTCGCGCTGCCCGAGCGCCACTGACCGAGCATCGTGAGAGTCTTCAAGGTTTCAGCGCGCACTTCCGGCCTGCTGAGGCGCCTCAACCCTCGTAACCGGCGGAGCCGAACCAACCCGGATGCGACCATGTCGCTGGTCGACCATCTGACCGAGCTGCGCACCCGGCTGTTGATCTCGCTGGCCGCCATCCTGGTGACCACCATCTTTGGGTTCGTCTGGTACTCGCATCCGATCTTCGGGCTGGAAAGCCTCGGCGAGTGGCTCCGGCATCCCTACTGTTCGCTGCCGCAGTCGGCGCGCGCGGAGATCACCCCCGGCGGCCAGTGCCGGCTGCTGGCCACCGCGCCGTTCGACCAGTTCATGCTGCGCCTCAAGGTGGGGCTGACGGCCGGGGTGGTGCTGGCCTGCCCGGTGTGGTTCTACCAGCTGTGGGCGTTCATCACGCCCGGCCTGTACCAGAAGGAACGCCGCTTCGCGGTCGCGTTCGTCATCCCCGCCGTGGTCCTGTTCGTCGTCGGCGCGGTGCTGGCCTACTTCGTACTGGCCAAGGCGCTGGGCTTCCTGCTGACCGTCGGCAGCGACGTCCAGGTGACCGCGCTGTCCGGCGACCGGTATTTCGGCTTCCTGATCAACCTGCTGGTGGTCTTCGGCGTCAGCTTCGAATTCCCGCTGCTGATCGTCATGCTCAACACCATCGGCGTGCTGCCCTACGAGAAGCTCAAGGCGTGGCGCCGCGGCCTGATCTTCGCGATGTTCGCGTTCGCGGCGATCTTCACCCCCGGATCCGACCCGTTTTCGATGACCGCGCTCGGGTTGGCGCTGTCCGTCCTCTTGGAGTTGGCCATCCAGATCTCCCGGCTGCACGACAGACGGAAGGCCAAACGTGAAGCCCAGGCCGTGATTCCCCACGACGAAGCCTCGGTCATCGAACCGCCCACCGCGATACCGGAGCCGTCGTTCACCGCCGGGCAACACGACGATGTCACCTGATCCGTCGCCGCCCCCCGACCTGGCGGAGCTGGTGGAGCTCACCCGGTTCACCGCCGAATTACCCTTCGCGCTCGACGGCTTTCAGCGGCGGGCGTGCGCGGCGCTCGAGCGAGGCCACGGTGTGCTGGTGTGTGCGCCCACCGGTGCCGGCAAGACGGTGGTCGGCGAATTCGCCGTGCACCTGGCGCTGGCATCCGGCGGCAAGTGTTTCTACACCACGCCGCTGAAGGCGCTGAGCAACCAGAAGCACACCGACCTGACCGCGCGCTACGGCCGTGACCGCATCGGCCTGCTCACCGGCGACATGTCGGTGAACGCCGATGCGCCCGTGGTAGTGATGACCACCGAAGTGCTGCGCAACATGCTCTACGCGGATTCGCCTGCGCTACATGGGCTTTCGTATGTAGTGATGGACGAGGTGCATTTCCTCGCCGACCGGATGCGGGGTCCGGTGTGGGAGGAGGTGATCCTGCACCTGCCCGACGAGGTGCGGGTGGTCAGCCTCTCGGCGACGGTCAGCAACGCCGAGGAATTCGGCGGCTGGATCCAGACCGTGCGCGGCGACACGACCGTCGTGGTCGACGAGCACCGGCCGGTGCCGCTGTGGCAACACGTGTTGGTGGGCAAGCGTCTGCTGGATCTGTTCGATTACGACAACGAAAAACCGGCCGCGGATCGCCAGCTGCGCGTCAATCCCGAACTGCTGCGCCATATTTCGCACCGCCGCGAGGCGGACCGCATGACCGACTGGCAACCCCGGCGCCGCGGCACCGGGCGGCCGTCGCGTCCCCGCTTCTACCGGACGCCGTCGCGGCCGGACGTGATCGCCAGCCTGGACTCCGAGGGGCTGCTGCCGGCGATCACGTTCGTGTTCTCCCGTGCCGGTTGCGACGCCGCCGTCCAGCAGTGCCTGCGCTCGCCCCTGCAGCTGACCACCCAGGAGGAGCGCGCACAGATCGCCGAGGTGATCGAGCACCGGTGCGGTGATCTGGCTGACGCCGACCTGGGTGTGCTCGGCTACTACGAGTGGCGCGAGGGGCTGCTGCGCGGTCTGGCCGCCCACCATGCCGGGATGCTGCCCGTCTTCCGCCACACGGTCGAGGAGCTGTTCACCGCCGGGCTGGTCAGGGCCGTGTTCGCCACCGAGACGTTGGCGCTCGGGATCAACATGCCCGCCCGCACGGTGGTGCTCGAGCGCCTGGTGAAGTTCAACGGCGAGCAGCACGTGGCGCTGACACCGGGGGAGTACACGCAGCTCACCGGCCGCGCCGGGCGGCGCGGCATCGACGTCGAGGGCCACGCGGTGGTGCTGTGGAATCCCACCGAGGAGACCACCGAGCCGTCGGCGGTGGCCGGGCTGGCCTCCACCCGCACCTTCCCGCTGCGCAGCTCGTTCGCCCCGTCGTACAACATGACGATCAACCTGGTCCAGCAGATGGGTCCCGAGCAGGCGCATCGGTTGCTGGAGCAGTCATTCGCGCAGTATCAGGCCGACCGCTCCGTGGTCGGGCTGGTCCGCGGCATCGAGCGCGGCACCGCGATGCTCGACGAGATCGCCGGGGAGCTGGGCGGGCCCAAGGCGCCGATCCTCGAATACGCACGGATGCGTGCACGCATCACCGAGATGGAGCGCGCGCAGTCGCGCGCGTCCCGGTTGCAGCGACGGCAGGCCGCGAGCGACGCGCTGGCCGCACTGCGCCGCGGCGACATCATCAACATCACCCATGGCCGGCGCGGCGGTCTGGCCGTGGTGCTGGAATCCGCCCGCGACAGCTCCGATCCGCGACCGCTGGTGCTCACCGAAAGTCGTTGGGCGGGAAGGATTTCGACGGCTGATTACTCGGACGCGTCCGCACCGGTCGGCTCGATGTCACTGCCCAAGCGGGTCGAACACCGTCAGCCCCGGGTCCGGCGCGATCTGGCGTCGGCGCTGCGATCGGCCGCCGCCGGATTGACCATCCCGGCCCGGCGCCGCGGCGGCCGCGGGGACTCCGACGGCGAATTCCACGACCCGGAGTTGGCGTCGTTGCGTGAACAATTGCGCCGGCACCCGTCGCACAACACGCCCGGCCTGGAGGCACAGGTGCGGCAGGCCGAGCGCTATCTGCGGATCGAACGCGACAACGCGCAATTGGAGAAAAAGGTTGCGGCGGCCACCAATTCGCTGGCCCGGACCTTCGACCGGATCGTCGGGTTGCTCACCGAGCGCGGCTTCATCGAAGGGCGCGACGGCGACCCTCGCGTCACCGACGACGGCCGGCTGCTGGCACGCATCTACAGCGAAAGCGACCTGCTGGTGGCCGAATGCCTGCGCACCGGCGCGTGGTCGGGATTGAAGCCGGCAGAACTGGCGGCGGTGGTCTCGACCGTGCTTTACGAAACCCGGGGTGGGGAGGGGCCCGGGGCGGGCTTCGCGGCCGACGCGCCCACCCAGCAAGTGCGGCAGGCGCTGCAGCAGACGTCGCGGCTGTCGATGGCGCTGCGCGCCGATGAGCAAACGCACCGCATCGCCCCGAGCCGCGAACCCGACGACGGCTTCGTCAACGTCATCTACCGCTGGGCCAGGACCGGAGATCTGGCCGCGGCGCTGGCGGCCGCGGACCCGGCCGGCACCGGATCACCCCTACTCGCGGGGGATTTCGTGCGGTGGTGTCGTCAGGCGCTCGACCTACTGGACCAGGTCCGCAACGCGGCTCCGGACGTGGAGTTACGGGCCACCGCCAAGCGGGCCATCGATGACATTCGGCGCGGCGTCGTCGCAGTTGACGCCGGGTAGGCTTGGCCGGAGCTACCGTTAAGCGCCGAATAGTTCACGCCAAGACACAGTTCATGCCAAGACACAAGGGCTGAGGGAGAAAGATGAGCGGACCGCAGGGATCGGACCAGCAGTGGCAACCGCCTGGTCAGGGTCAAGGTAGCGATCACTCGTCAGACCCGACTCAGGCTGCACCGACCTGGAACGAGCAGTCGAACCAGGAGACGTCGTGGCAGGCCCCGGCCTACACGCCGCCCGCCGACTACCCGCAATACCAGCAGCCGGCCGAACAGGCGTACCCGCAGCAGTACCCCCAGCAGCAGCCGGGGTATGCGCAGCCCGGGCAGTACGGTCAGCCGGGTCAGTATGGCCAGCCCGGCCAGTACGGCCAGCCGGGCCCGTACGGCCAGCCCGGCCAGTACCCGCAGCCGGGGCAATACGGCCAGCCAGGGCAGTACCCGCAGCCCGGTCAGTACGGCCAGCCAGGGCAGTACCCGCAGCAGTACCCCGGCTATGAGCAGCAGCCCGGAAAGAAGCGACCGGTCGGACTGATCGCCGGCGTGGGCGGCGCGATCGCCTTTCTGCTTGTCGCGGTCGTGCTGGTGCTCGGCTTCTGGCAGCCCGGGTTCTTCGTCACCACCAAGCTGGACGTCAATAAGGCGCAGGCCGGGGTTCAGCAGGTCCTCAGCGACGAAACCAACGGCTACGGCGCGAAGAACGTCCAGAACGTCAAGTGCAACCACGGCCAGAACCCCACCGTCAAGAAGGGCGCCACGTTCGACTGTGACGTCAGCATCGACGGCGCACCCAAGCGCGTGACGGTGACCTTCCAGGACAACAAGGGCACCTACGAGGTCGGCCGGCCGCAGTAGCCGTCGGCCACGTCAGTTTGGCAGCGCGTCCAGGGCCTTCTGCAGGCGGGCGATCGACGAGCCGACACCTAGCTCCGTCGCGAGTTCGGCGGTGCGTTGCGGATCGGCGGCGACCAGCGGTAGTTCGTCGTCGGGCGTCGAGAAGGTGACGGGCGCGTCGGTGGCCACCCGCACCACCTTGCCGGCCGCCTCGATGTAATCCAGCGCGCCCAGCAGCTTCGCACGTACACCCTTGGACATCTTCGACTTCGGGTCGTGGGCGGCGGCCAGGATCTGCTCCAGCGAGCCGTGCTGCGCCAGCAGGGTGGCCGCGGTCTTCTCGCCGACGCCCGGGACCCCGGGCAGGCCGTCGGACGGATCGCCGCGCAGCAGGGCGAGCTCGGCGTAGGCGGGGCCGGCCCTGTCCACCGGCACGCCATAGTGTTCGGCCACCTCGTCGGGCCCGAACAGCGTGGCCTTGCTCAGCCCGCGGCCGAGGTAGAGCACCCGGACCGGGACTGGATCGTCCGACACCACCTGCAGCAGGTCACGGTCACCGCTGACCACCACCACCGGATCCTTGCGTTCCTGCGCCGCCAGGGTGCCGAGCACGTCGTCGGCCTCGAAGCCCTCCGCCCCGGCGGTCGGGATCCCGAATGCATCAAGGAGTTCGGCGATCATGTCGATTTGGGGCGTCAAGTCGTCCGGGACTTCCTCGATGTCCGGCTCGTTCTGTGGCTCTTCCTCGGCCACCCGGTGCGCCTTATAGGTCGGAATGAGATCCACCCGGAACTGGGGACGCCAATCGAGGTCCAGGCAGACGGCCAGCCGGCGGGGCCGCTGCTGGGTGATCACCACGGCCACCGAGTCGATGAATCCCCGGACGGCGTTGACGGGCCGGCCGTCGGGTGCGGTGATCGAGGACGGCACCCCGAAGTAGGAGCGGAACCACATGCTGGCGCCATCGAGCAGCACGAGCGGTGATCGGGGTGCTGGCATGCCGGTTATGGTCTCACGCCGCTGCGAGGCGACGTGCGATCGAGCATTAGCCTGGCTGCCATGGAGTCTCACCGCTTCGACGCAGCAGTGTATGAGCGCCGCCTGGCCGCGGCCGCCGCGGCGGCCGCCGACGCAGGCCTGACCGGGCTGGTGATCACACCGGGCTACGACCTGCGCTACCTCGTCGGGTCGCGCGCGCAGACCCTGGAACGGTTCACCGCGCTGGTGTTGCCGGCATCCGGTGACCCGACGGTGGTGGTGCCGCGGCTGGAGCTGGCCTCGCTCAAGGAGTCTGCCATCGCCGAACTCGGCCTGGCGGTGCGGGATTGGGTCGACGGCGACAATCCCTACGATCTGGTGGGCGCCGCGTTGGGCGGTGCCCCCGCCGCAACCGCCGTCACCGATGCCATGCCGGCGTTGCACCTGCTACCGCTGGCCGGAGTGCTCGGCGTGCTGCCGGTCCTGGCCACCGATGTGTTGCGCACGCTGCGAATGGTCAAGGAGGAATGCGAGGTCGACGCGCTTCGCAAAGCCGGGGCGGCCATCGATCGGGTGCACGCCCGGGTGCCGGAGTTTCTGGTCCCGGGCCGGACCGAGGCCGACGTGGCCGCCGACATCGCGGATGCCATTGTGGCCGAAGGGCATTCGGAGGTGGCGTTCATCATCGTCGGCTCCGGGCCGCACGGTGCCGACCCGCACCACGGGTATTCGGATCGCGAACTACAGGCCGGCGACATCGTCGTCGTCGATATCGGTGGCTCCTATGAACCGGGCTACAACTCCGACTCGACGCGCACGTACAGCATCGGTGAGCCGAATCCGGAAGTGGCCGAACAATATTCGGTGCTGCAACGCGCCCAGCGCGCGGCGCATGACGCGGTGCGCCCGGGCGTTAAGGCCGAGCAGGTCGACGCCGCCGCCCGCGACGTGTTGGCCGCCGCAGGGCTCGCCGAGTATTTCGTGCACCGGACCGGGCACGGCATCGGCCTGTCGGTACACGAAGAGCCCTACATCGTCGCCGGAAACGATCTGCCCCTGGCCGAGGGCATGGCCTTTTCCATCGAGCCGGGCATCTACTTCCCGGGCCGATGGGGTGCGCGCATCGAGGACATCGTCGTCGTCACGCCCGATGGCGCCCTGGCCGTCAACAATCGGCCACACGAACTGATCGTGGTCCCGGTGGCCTGACCGACGCGACACCAGGCCCGCGTAGGTTGGGCGTGGTGTCACTTCTGGATCTCCCGCTGCTGCCGATTCGCATTGCCCGTCACGTCGCCGATGCGGTCTTGCACCACGCCGCACCGCCATCGGCACCGGCGCCCGCGCCGCCGGCTGAGCTCATCGTGGTCGACGGGATGCCCGAGGGTGTGCCGCCGGCCGCGCGGCGCCCCGAGCCGAAGCTTCCCACGCCCGCGGGATGGCCGTTCGGTGAGGAGTTCCCGCGCACGTGCGGCGCCGGACGAGTGGCCGGCGGTGCCCTGTTCTGGACCGACTTCCTCTACGACGACCATGGCGCGACCGGTATCCCGATTGGCGACCTGAAGATTCAGGCGCCGCCACGCGGAACCTACGTCTATCCCGACGGGCCCGCGGCCGGCAACGGTGCCGATATCTTCCGCGTCGCCATCGGGCTCACCGAGACCCACACCTGGTGGCGGATCGACTGGAACACCCTGCTGAACGCCTCAATTCCCGTCGCACTGTTCACCTTCGACACCGACCCCGCCCGAACCGCGGCCGAGGACTGGCCCGCCGGAGCCGGCGTGCGCTCGAAGGGCATCGATATGGCCCTGCTGGTCTCGGGAAGCGGCGCCGCGCTGATCGACCTGGCCACTCAGGTCAGGACGCCGGTCGAACACAGCGTCGACACGCAGTCGCGGTCGTTCGTGGTGCAGGTCCCGCGGCCGCTGGCGGAGCCCACGGGGAGCTGGACGGTCCGCCTGGTCGCGGGTTTGGCCAACGCGGCGGGGGACGGGTTCGCCGACGTGTCCGCCCTGCACGGCGCGCTGCCCGGGCAACCCAACGTCTACAACGTGGCATTCCGCACCAATGAGCAGGAGCCGCCGCACCTGAACTTCTGGTCGGATGCCGCTCAGGCCACCGCCCTGACACATGGCGACGTCTCCGAGTTCGCGCTGACGGTGCCGTGGGCCCGGCTGGCGGCCCGCGAAACCGCTCCCGAGCCGGTGATCACCGGTCCGTCGACCCGGTGGTACGTGTCGTCGGTCGAACTCGGCCAGGGCCTGGAACAAGGTTGGGCCGCCAACGACATCTTGAGCACCAAGCCGCAATTCCTCGGTCGGGTCCAGCCGTACTCGATCTGCCTGCCGTCGAGCTACGCGCCGGGCCGCGCGCTGCCGCTGACCTTGCTGCTGCACTCGCTTTCCCTCGGGCAGAGCCAGTTCGCCGCGATCGACCCGCGGCTGCTGCACGAAGTGTGCGAGGGCCGCGACTCGGTGGTGGTCACGCCGTTGGCCCGGGGGCCGTCCACCTGGTACTTCGACACCGGCGAACTCGATGTCTGGGAAGTATGGGCGCGGGTTGCCGAACAGCTGGGCACCGATCCCAATCGCACTGTGATCTCCGGCTATTCGATGGGCGGGTATGCGACCTACAAGCTGGGGCTGAGCTACCCGCAGGTGTTCTCGCAGGCGGTGGTGCTGGCGGGGCCCCCGACGTGCGGTGTGCGGTTGCTGCCTGACGCCGACATCCCCGCCGACCTCGATCTGGACACACCCTGTGCCCGTGAGGGTGACACCTGGAAGCTGCTGGGGAACGCCCGATGGCTGCCGTACGTCATCGCGCATGGGCTGCTCGACGAACTGGTGCCCTTCGCCTCGGCCGCCGAGCAGGTCCTGGAGCTGGACCGGCTGGGCTACCGGCACCGGTTCAGCGTTTACCCGCTCGAGGATCACATCGCCTGGGTGTTCCAGGACAAGTTCGAGGATCCGATCTCTCACATGGGAACCGCTGTGCGCCAAGCGGATCCGGGACACATCACATTCGCCTGGTATCCGCAGCTGGTGCGCGCCGATCTGGGTATCGGGCCGCACCAGGTGTGGTGGTTGTCGGAGCTTGCCGCCGATCCCCAGGTGACCGCGCGGCGCGGGGCCGTCGCCGAAGTTGACGCGCGCTCATACGCGCGGCCGGATCCCGCGCACACCATTCGGCACCATCGCGGCGTCATTCCAGGTTTTGAGCCGACGCCCGGGCTGTACAGCGAGCTGGACTGGCAGGTCGGACGTCCCGTCGGCCCGCTGCCGTATCTGACGTTGGGCCTCAAGGGGGTTGCCGGTCTGAGGGTTGACATCGCGCGCGCCGGGCTGGCCGCGTTGCCGAAGTCGACCATTACGGTGTCCACCGATGTCGGCGCCCGGATCACGCTCGGTGGCTTGCCTGCGGCGGTTGATGTGCAGCTCGATGGGGAACCGGCCGGGCCGACCATCACGGTGTCACCCGGGCGACACCAGATCACGCTGACGGCGACTGTTGACGAATGAGTTGTCGTGCTAGGTGATCGTGGCTAGCTTGGCGGAGCGATCATTGGGTGAATAGCGGCGACGGGCGGACCTGAGCGAAAATTCCGCGCGTGGCTCCCTTGGCTGTCGATCCGGAGGCGATGTTTGTCGCCGGCACCGGTGTGAGCGTCATTGGCGACGGCATTGCCACAGCCCTGGGCCCACTGTCGGCTGGATTCGGGATCAACAGCGGCCAGGATTCGGCTGGAATGGTATTCGCGCTGAACTATCAGGACGCGGCTCGGTCATTGTTGACCGGGGTAGCTGCCGGGATCAATGCGTGTCGGAAACTCGGGGCCAAGATTCAGCTTTGCGCGTCGAACTACTCACGGGCAGAGGCAGCCTCGAAAGTAGGTGGCGGCGGGCATGTACTGCCATCACCGGCGCCACCCGCGAAAGTCGCACCTCCCAATGCGCCGGGCGTCATGGGTGCGGGCGTCGCCCGACCATTGCTGTGGGGAGTGGTGGAATCGCTGCTGGATGATGTGTGGCCGAATGGCAATGCGGTGGGAATGCACGCGGCCGCGGGTTGTTGGCGCGGCCTCGGCGGGTCGCTTAGCGGGGTGCAGGCCGCGCTCAACGGCCCGAAGTCGGTGATCGCCGGGCAGCAGGTACCGGAAGGCGAGTTGGTCCAGCACGATCTGGCGTTGCTCGCCGCCACCATCGGCAAGTTGGGTGCGCAATGCGACAAGCTGGCCGATACCTTGGACAAGTTCGCGGACGAGGTGGACGACGCCCAAAACACGATTCGGGATCTATTAAATCGGTTGGGGTCCCTGACCGATCTGGTCCACGACGCCATATTGATCTTCGAAGGCGATGCGCTCGATGAGCTCGAAAAGATCGCCAAAGACATCAACGGTGTGCTGCACAACATGAAGCGTGAAGCTCATTCACGCGAACAAGTCCTGAAAACCGGAATGCAGATCATTGATCGCCTGGTGGTTCAGGGGAAGAACTTGATGGAAGGCCAGTTGATCGAATTCTTCGGCGAGGACGTCGGGAGTGTTGCAGCGAGCTCCTTCGATCTTGTGGCCGATTTCGGAGAAGGCGTCTTCAAGAGCGCGGTCGGAGTGGTGGAACTCGAAGACCAACTTGATCCGAGTCAATTCGTCTTCGATCCCACCGGCGCCGCAGCCAGTTGGGCCGCACTGGATAAGACTGCGGTTCAGTCCATTCCGGCGTATGCGCTGCTCGACCCAGTCGGCGCGGCGAAAACCGACCTCGGCCTCGCAAAAGGCCTTACCCACTGGGATGATTTGACCTCAGACCGGCCCGCGGTAGCACTCGGTGAAATCGGCTTCGATCTTGCAACCATGGCCGGCGGCGGTGGCGCAGCGAAGTCGGGCGTGAAAGCGGCGGAGGCGGCAGGGGGCGCCGAGGCGACGGGGGAACTCGCGGAGGGCGAAGAGGCACTCCAGGGTGTTAAAGGAGCGGCCGCCGAGGCGGAAGGCGCCGGTGGTGCGTTGCCAGGCATCGCCAAAACCGGCAGCGATTTAACCAAAAGCCTTGAAAATCTCGTTGGAGACCTGCCGAAAGGCGATGCGCCGCCGAGTGGCAGCCCCGTGAGCTTGCCGCCAGGAAAGTTGCCGGACGCACCGGTTGAACCGGCGCCCCGTCCGGCCGATGGCGCTCCTGGCGCGCCCCACGCGCCGACGACGGCGCCGGGGCCTCCTGATGCTCCAAAACCTGGCGCGGCGGGCGGTCCGCACGAACCGGCGCCCGCGCCGCCGTCAGCACCGACAGTTCCTGGCGGCACGCATGATCCGGCGCCGACGCCGGCGGGCGGCCCGGCCGCTGCCCCGCATGGGCCGGCGTCAGTGCCTGCAGAGGTTCCGCGTGAGCCGGTGTCGGTGCCGGCAGGGGGCCCGCACGAACCAGCATCGGTACCGGCGCAGGTTCCGCATGAGCCAATGTCGCCGGGCAGTCCGCATGAGCCCACGCCAGAAAGCGAAGCGCGAGAGCCAGGGCAGGTGCCGAGCAACCGTCCAAATGAGCCACCCGGAGTGCCCGCCGGTGCACCTCTTACGCCCTTAGCCGCCACGGCAGGAGAAAGAGCGCCGTCCGCGATTCCCAATGCGGCCGAATACGTGCCTGATCGTGCCACAACACCGCATAGCGGACTATCCGTCGAGTCGGCACCCGCCGCTCCGCGCTCGTTGCAACCTGGTGCGTCGGCCAAACCGGGGCCCCACGCGCCGCCGCTGAGCGGTCGCCCGACCGAAGTGCCGGCGCCCACTGGCAACCCGCATCTGCCAGGTGACGGCGGCCATCCTGGCGGCTGGCCGAAGCCACAGCTCAATGGCTCCCCAAAGCCCCAAGAAGGCGGTCCGCCCCAATCGAAAGTGCCGCCCGACGACGACGTGCCTGCCAATCCCGGTGATAAAGGACCAGGACATGATCAACTTGCCGACCACGACTATCCAAGCCCTGCAGACGACTTCACGCCGGATGACCTCTCGGCAATGGACGATTACACTGGGCTCGGATATCGAGATCTAAACGACGCGTTAAGGGGCAATGCCGTGGAGGCGTCTCAACTTGCTCGTATCGAAGCCATTAAAAGTGCGCTACAAAAGCTTCCACCGTATCGTGGCCCCGTCGTTCGCGGTACAGACCTTCCGACTGAAGTGCTCTCACAATATCAACCGGGTGAAGTTATCACAGAGAAGGCATTCTTAAGTACTTCAACGAATCCGGCCGTTGCGCGATCCACGGCGTTTAGCGGAAACGTAGAGTTTAGGATCTTTTCCAATACAGGGCGGGACATCTCATCCGTGTCATTGTTCCCCGGCGAGTGCGAGATATTGTTCCCTCCCGGTACGCGCTTCTATGTTGCGGGTAAGACAATAGATCCGCTAACAGGTAAAACGATTATTGAGATGATCGAACGCTAGATCAGAAGTGACGCTTGGTAGTGCCACGAGTTAGGAGAACCCATAGTGAGTAGGGAGATCGCCGGAAAGATTTTCTCGACGCCGGAAGAGGCCGGCGTAACTGTGCCGACAGAAGAAGAGTTGGCGGTCGCGCGGAAAATGTTTGATGAGTTCCAGGCGAAAGTTGACGCCGTGGCTCCGGAAGACCGAGTGACGGACGTGTCACCGAAGTTCTGGGATGACACGTCGGGTACTGAGTATGACCCTCGCAAGAAACAGAGCTAGGGACGCAAAAGCGGCGTTCGAATCGTGAAGGCGTGTGAGCGAGCCCGTTGTCTGTTCGCGAGTGATCGAGCGAGCTAACCCGGCTTAACTACTCGCCCCGGTCCAGAAGATCCGACGACCCCAGCACCCGCTCGATCTGAACCTCGATGACCACGCGTCGCGGGTTGGGTCGCGGCGTGCGATAGCGCTGGGCGTATCGCAGCTCGGCATCCCGCACCGCGTCGACGTCGTTGTTGACCTTGGACCGGCCCTCCAGCGACAGCCACCGCGCGCCGTCGACCTGGCTGAGCACAGCCAGCCCGCCGCGATCGGCGTTGACGGCCTTCTGCGAACCCCCCGTGGTGATGACCCGCGCGATGTGCGTCTTGGGGTCGAAGGTGAAACCGACCGCCACCACGTGCGGTGAATTGTCGGCTCGCAGCGTGGTCAGCATGGCCAGATGGCGTTCCGACAGAAACGCCAACGCGTCGTCGGTGAGCCGGGTAGTGGTATTCGCCATCACCGCTCACGCTAGCGCAGGTGATAATCGCAGCCGTGGACGACACGGGCGCGGGTCCAGTACTAATCCTGGGCGGCCGCAGCGAGATCGGGATCGAGCTGGCGCGACTCCTCGCGCCCGGCGCGACGGTCGTGCTGGCCGCCCGCAAGGCCGATCAGCTAGCTGAGCAGGTCAACGCTCTCAAAGCCGCGGGCGCCGCGGCGGTGCACACCAGGGAATTCGACGCCGACGACCTGGCCTCGCACGGCCCGCTGGTCGCCTCGATCGTCGCCGACCACGGTCCCATCGGCACCGCGGTGCTGGCCTTCGGCATCCTGGGCGACCAGGCCCGCGCCGAAACCGACGCCGCGCACGCGGTCGCCGTTGTCCACACCGACTACCTCGCCCAGGTCAGCCTGCTCACCCACCTGGCCACGGCCATGCGCAAAGCCGACACGGGCCGCCTGGTGGTGTTCTCCTCGATCGCCGGCGCGCGCGTGCGTCGCGCCAACTACGTCTACGGCTCGGCCAAGGCCGGCCTGGACGGCTTCGCCAGCGGTTTGGCCGACGCGCTGCACGGCACCGGGGTCCGGCTGCTGATCGCCCGGCCGGGATTCGTCGTCGGCCGTATGACGGAAGGCATGTCGCCGGCACCGCTGCCCAGCACGCCCGTGCAGGTGGCCGCCGCGACCGCGCGTGCGCTCGCGAAGGGCCGCCGCACCGTATGGATCCCGTGGGCGCTGGGCCCCGCGGCGACGGTGATGCGGCTGCTGCCGCAGTTCGTCTGGCGCAGGATGCCACGATGATCCGCGCCGCTGACGATGCAGAGCGACGCGATGAGGAGCGGCGCCCATGATCATCGTGGTCGGTATCGGCGCCGACGGCATGGCCGGACTCGGCGAGGCGTCGCGCGCGGAACTACGCAGGGCTGCAATCATTTACGGCTCCAAGCGGCAGCTCGACCTGCTCGACGACACGGTGCGCGCACCCCGGCGGCAGTGGCCGTCGCCGATGTTGCCCGCGCTGCAAACATTGCTCGACGAATACACCGGTGACGTGCACGTGGTGGCCAGCGGCGATCCGCTGCTGCACGGCATCGGGGGCACCCTGATCCGCCTGCACGGCCGCGACAACGTCAGGGTTCTGCCGCACGTGTCGTCGGTGACGCTGGCGTGCGCGCGGATGGGCTGGAACGTCCACGACACCGAGGTGATCAGCCTGGTCACCGCGCCTCCGCACACCGCGGTGCGGCGCGGCGGTCAGGCGATCGTGCTGACGCAAGGCAACTCCACACCAACGAGGCTGGCCGCGCTGCTCACCGCGCACGGCCGCGGCGATTCGGAGTTCACCGTCCTCGAACGACTCGGCGCCCCGGACGAGCACCGCCGCGACGGCACCGCCCGCGACTGGGCCGACGATCGAGACCTGGACGACCTCAACGTCATTGCCGTGCGGTACCTGCCCGACGTACGCGTTTCACCGCTGCCCGACGACGCCTTCACCCACGACGGGCAGATCACCAAACACGGCATCCGCGCGGTGACGCTGGCCGCCCTGGCGCCCCGCCCGGGGGAGCGATTGTGGGACGTCGGCGCGGGCTCCGGCAGCATCAGTGTGGAGTGGTGCCTGAGCGGAAGAGGTTGCAGCGCAGTGGTATTCGAAAGTGATGAAGAACGCCGGCGCAACCTGGAAGTCAATGCCGCGGCCTTCGGGGTCAGCATCGATGTGCGTGGCGAGGCCCCCGGCGCGTTCGACGGCGCCGAGCCGCCGTCGGCGATCTTCATCGGCGGCGGACTGACCCAACCCGGCCTGTTCGACACCTGCTGGGCCAATCTGCCCGCCGGCGGGCGACTCGTCGCCAACGTGGTCACCACCGAGTCCGAAGCCGTTCTGACCCAAGCGCATCAGCGCCTGGGTGGTTTGCTGCGACGCTTCCAGCATTATCACGGCGAGCCGCTGGGCGCCTTCACCGGCTGGCGCCCGCAGTATCCCGTCACCCAGTGGACGGTGACCAAGTGACGGTGTATTTCATCGGCGCGGGCCCGGGAGCGGCCGACCTCATCACGGTGCGAGGCCAGCGGCTCCTGCAAACCTGCCGGGTGTGCCTGTACGCCGGCTCGATCATGCCCGACGACCTGCTGGCGTTGTGCCCGCCGGACGCGAAAGTGGTTGACACCGGCCCGCTGACGTTGGAGCAGATCATCGCGGAGCTGAGCGAGGCGCACGCCGCCGGCCTGGACGTGGCGCGGCTGCATTCGGGTGATCCGTCGCTCTACAGCGCGCTGGCCGAGCAATGTCGGCGGCTCGACTCCCTCGGCATCGACTACGAAATCGTGCCCGGCGTACCGGCTTTCGCCGCCGCGGCGGCCGTGCTCAAGCGCGAGCTCACCGTTCCCGGGGTGGCGCAGACCGTGACGCTGAGCCGGGTGGCGACCCTGTCGACGGCGATGCCTCCCGGCGAAGACCTGAAGGCCCTGGCCCAATCCGGCGGGACCCTGGTCCTGCATCTGGCCGCCGCCCAGATCGACGCCATCGTCCCGCAGCTTCTCGAAGGCGGCTATCAACCCGAAACACCGGCAGCCGTCGTGGCTTTCGCGAGCTGGCCGCAAGAGGTGGTGCTGCGCGGCACCCTCGCGGACATCGCCGGGCAGATGCACCGGGCCAACATCACCAAGACCGCCGTCATCGTCGTCGGCGACGCGCTGAGCGCCGGCGGATTCACCGACAGCTACCTGTATTCGACCGGGCGCGCCCGGGGGAGCAGGCATTGATGCGCGTCCTGCTCCTCGGCGGCACCGGCGAGGCCCGCGCCCTGGCGAAAGCCCTGCACCCGCGCGTCGACATCGTCAGCTCCCTGGCCGGGCGCGTTCCGGATCCGGCACTGCCGGTCGGCCCGGTGCGCATCGGCGGCTTCGGTGGCGTCGACGGATTACGACGATGGCTGCAAGACGAACGTATCGACGCGGTCGTGGACGCCACCCACCCGTTCGCGGCGACCATGACGGCGCACGCCGCCGACGCGTGTACGGACTTGCGGATCCCTCACCTGATCCTGGCCCGCCCGGCGTGGGATCCGGGCACCGCCATCGTTGTCGGCTCGGACGCTGGCGCCGCTGAAACCGTTGCCCAGCAAGGCTATTCGCGGGTGTTTCTCACCACTGGGCGTTCGGGCGTGCGGGCCTTCGCCGGCAGCGACGCGTGGTTTCTGATCCGCACGGTCACCGACCCCGACGCGTCCGCCCTGCCGCGTCATCACCGGGTGCTGCTGTCCCGGGGGCCATACGGCTACGACGACGAGTTCGCGCTGTTGCGCGACCACCGCATCGACGCCCTGGTCACCAAGAACAGCGGCGGGGACATGACCCGCGCGAAGCTGGATGCCGCGGCGGCGCTGGACGTTCCAGTGGTGATGGTGGCGCGGCCGTCGCTACCCGCCGGGGCGTTGACCGTCGGCACGGTGGCCGAGGCCGCCGAATGGGTCGGCGCGCTAGCCGGTTAGGTGGCTGCGCTCGCCATCGGCCAGCAGCGCGTCGCGGGCGCGTGCGACGCGCGAGCGGATTGTGCCCACCGGGCAGCCGCAGACTGCGGCGGCGTCCGCGTAGGGCAGGCCGAGCAGCTGGGTGAGCAAAAGCGCTTCGCGCTGTTCGGCATTGAGGTTGGCGATCATCGTCGTCACCTCGACCAGGTCCTCGAAGCCGCGGGCGTGCCGGTCCCCACGCGCTACGTGTTCGGGATCGGCGCCCAAGGCGGCGCGGGGCCGTGATTGCAGGTGCCGGATGTGGTCGGCCACGACGCGGCGCGCGATCGACAGCAGCCAGGTCCGCGCGCTCGAGCGCGCGGAGAACCGCTCGATGGCGCCGATGGCGCGCAGGAAGGTCTCTTGGGTTAGATCGTCGGCGTTGCCCGTATCCGACAGGTAGGCGACGAACCGCCACACGTCTTGCTGGGTGGCCTTGATGAACGACTCGAGCGCTCGCGAGTTTCCGCGTGCAGCTGACAACGCGAGCTCGGTTACGGCCTCGTCGTCGCTCGGCGCGATCATGCCCAACCACCTTTGTTGTGCGGGTTTTCCGATTCTACGACAGCTCGTCGTAGAGGACGCAGTGGGGTCGATGACCGCGCGATTGATGGGCCGCAGGTGTCCGCGCCGCCGGCCACTGGGTGAGTTCGCCGCCCAAGCGGGGAAGCCGGCGTCGTCCGAGGCACCGGAACCACGCCGTCGGCGCGAGCCCACCCGTTCCCGCGTCACCAGCAATGCGAACGCCAGGCCCAACAACAGGGGCATGTGGCTGGCGATGCGGGTCGCGGTGACGTCGCCGTTGAAGGCGTCGACGATGACATAACCCATTAGCGCAACGGAATAGACACCGGTGATCGCGGCCACCCCGGAAGCGGAGGCGGGCCAGACGCCGGCGGCGATCATGGCCAGACCCAGCGCCAGCAACCAGGCCGTCGACTCGTGCATCAGGTGCTCGCCGGACATCGCGCCGTGCATGTGACCGGACACCATGCCGAAATCGACTCCGCTGATTTGGGCGGCGGCGATCGCCACCTGGAACAGGCCGACGGCGATCAGGCCCCACCGCCGGTAGTGCGACCGCAACCAGCGCATCCGGGCCCGGTGGCCGGTGGGCTGCTCGCCGATGCTGGCCATGATCTTCTCGACCAGATCGGGTCCGTCGCCGGGAGTCACCGAGGCCAGCCGGCGCGTCTGCACCGCCGCCCCGATCAGCCAGGAGCGGCAGCTGCGGCAGGATTCGAGATGGGCGTCGACTTGCTGCGCGAGCACCTGGGGGCGCTCGCCGTCCAGTCGAGCCGACAGCGCTTCGCGCGCAATCTCACACCGCATCCCTGCATCGTTGCGCATGGCCCGGCCGCGCGCAAAGACTCGCGCAATTTAGCTCCAGAACGAAATCGCCGGGAACTTATTCGCGCGGACAACCGACCTCTGGTCGAACGCATCGCCCCGCCCCTCCCAAGATTCACCGAAGAGGTATTCGTGCTCTTGCCTGAAGGCCCCCGACGATGACCGCCCCGATCTGGATCGCTTTTCCGCCCGAAGTGCACTCGACGTTGCTCAGCAGCGGCCCCGGCCCCGCGCCGCTATTGGCCGCCGCGACGGCATGGTCGTCGCTGAGCACCGACTATGCGACCGCGGCAGCCGAGCTCAGCGGAGTGTTGGGCGCCGCGCAGGCGGGTTCGTGGGACGGACCCAGCGCGGACCAGTACGTGGCCGCACACGCCCCTTACCAGGCCTGGCTGCTGGAGAGCGCGGCCAAGAGCACGGCGGCGGCGAGCCTGCACGAGACCGCGGCCACCGCCTACACCGCGGCCCTGGCCGCGATGCCGACGCTCGGTGAACTCGCGGCCAATCACGCGGTGCACGGGGCGCTGGTCGCCACGAACTTCTTCGGGATCAACACCATTCCCATCGCCGTCAACGAGGCCGATTACGCGCGCATGTGGGTGCAGGCCGCCACGACGATGACCACCTACCAGGCCGTCAGCGCATCCGCCCTGGCGGCGGTCCCGGCAACGACGCCCGCGCCGACGATCGTCGTGCCGGGTGCGGAGGCGGGCACCGCTGGCGTCGCGGCGGTACAGGCGGCGGCGGTGGCGCCGGCGTCGGATTCCGCCTCCAACCTGGACAACGCGCATACCTCGAGTGTCCAGCAGCAGGCCACGACGGCGACGCAGACCTATCCGTCCTGGCAGGACCAGCTCACTCAGTGGCTGCAGCAGTACACCCAGAATTTCGCCTGGCCGGTGTCCAAGGACCTCAACCCCGGTGGGTGGCCCTTCCCGCCGGTGCCGTTCGTCAATGGGCTCGCCTCGTTCTTCAGCCAGTTGGGCTTCTCACCGGCCCTGTCGAGCGCGCTCGGCTGGGCCATCTTCCACACCCTGATGATCTTCTGGCCCTTCATGCAGGCCGCGATCCAGATGGCGGTAGTGCTCGCTCCGGTTGTCGTGGCCGCGATCGGCGCTGCCGCGGCGGGCGGGGCGGCGGCCGCGGTCACAGCGATCAGCGTCGCGGTCCCGCTTTCGACGCCGGCGCCGTTGCCGGCCGTCGCGGCGGCGCCCGCGCCGGTGGCCGCTCCGGCGCCGATTATCGCCAGCACACCAGCCAGTGTGAGCCACGTGCCGACACCGTCCACCGCCCCCGCGACGACGGTCGCCGGCTCGGCCGGCGGCGGACCGGTCGGTGGGGGACCGGGCGTCGGTTTCGGCCCGACCGCGACCGACGGAATCGGAGCGAACGTGTCCAATGCCCTGTATGCGGTTGGGCTTTCGGGACTGTCGGCGCGCGGCAGCGCGAGCAGCCGGTCACGGCGCAAGTCGGAGGAACCCTCGTCCGACGACGTCGACGCGCCCGAGACCGCCGCCGCGGCCGCGGCGGCCAAGAAGAAGGCCCGGGCCCGCCGGCGCCGCGGCGGCACCGCCACCGAGCGCGCGTACCGCTACGAATTCATGGACATGGACGAGGGTGCGGATGCAACCGGAGACACCGAAGATCCTTACGCCGCAAGCCCTTCCGAGGGCAAAGCGGGACCGCTCGGATTCGCCGGTGCCGCAGCAAAATCCGACGCCGCGCAGGCCGCCGGGTTGTCGACGTTGACCCGTGACGGGTTGAGCGACGGCCCCACCGTGCCGATGATGCCGAGCACCTGGGACCGCGACTAGCCCTGGTAGCGTCGCGGCGTGAAGACGCGGTCGGTGGAATCGTGTGAGTACCACTGGGTTTGCGACGACCCGACGATCAGCAGGCACCGCATGTCGATCTCGCCGGGATTGAGATCGGCCAGCCTGACAACACGGACGTCTTCGTCGGCGCCGGAGACGTTGCGGCCGATCACCACCGGGGTGCCGGGTTCGCGATGGGCCAGCAGGATGTCGCGCATCGCGCCGACCTGCCAGGTCCGCGTCGTGGAGGCCGGGTTGTAGATGGCCAGCACCAGGTCGGCGGACGCGGCGGCCTGCAGCCGCCTGGAGATCACCTCCCACGGCTTAAGGCGGTCGGACAGCGAGATCACCGCATAGTCGTGCCCCAGCGGCGCGCCGACCCGGCTGGCCACCGCCTGGGCGGCGGTCATCGCCGGAATCACCCGGACCTGCACTCCCGGCCATTCTTTGGCCTCTTCCAGCACCGCGGTCGCCATCGCGAACACACCCGGGTCACCCGAGGACACCACCGCCACGGCGCGGCCCTGCTCGGCCAGCGCGCAGGCCAGCCGGGCCCGCTCGGGCTCGTCGCGGTTGTCGCTGGGGTGACGCTGCTGGCCGTCGCGAGCCTGGACGCGGTCCAGGTAGCCGCCGTAGCCGATCAGGTCGGTCGCCGCGGCCAGCTCGCGCCGGGTCTGCGGCGTCATCCAGTCCATGTCGCCGGGACCCAGGCCCACCACCGTGACGCTGCCGGCGGTGGGCGTGCGCCGGCCGCGCTGCCCGCCCGGCAGGATGGCCAGCGAGAAGTACGGGACGCCGGCCGCGTCGACGTCGGCGGCGGGCAGTATGCGTTGCGTGGGGGTGCTGGCCCGCTCCACGTAGAACGCGTCGTCAAGCTGTCCTGATGCCGAAAGCGCTTCCCGCACAGCGTGATACGAACGTCCGAGTTTGAGCACGACGGCGGCGTCGGCGTCGACGAGCCGGCGGGTCAGCTCTTCGACCGGCAAGGTGCCTGGCAGCACCGACAACACCTCGTCGCCGGCCACCAACGGTGTCGCGATGGCCGCCGAGGCCGCGCTCACCGACGTCACGCCGGGCACGATGACGGCGTCGAACCGCTCGGTCAGCCGGGTGTGCAGGTGCATGTACGAGCTGTAGAACAGCGGATCGCCTTCGGCGAGCAGGGCCACATTGCGACCGGCGTCGAGGTGCGCCGCGATGCGCTCGGTGGCCTCGACGTAGAAGTCCTCGATCGCACCGGCATAGCCGCCGGGATGGTCGGTCGTCTCGGTGGTGACGGGGTAGACCAGGTGCTCTTCGATCTGACCGGGCCGCAGATAGGGTTCGGCGATACCGCGCGCGATGCTGCGGCCGTGCCGGGCGCTGTGATAGGCGACCACGTCGGCCTCGCCGATCACCCGGGCGGCTTTGACGGTCACCAATTCCGGGTCACCGGGCCCCAAACCGACGCCCCACAGGATGCCCCGGTTGGTCATTCGCGGTCGCTCGCGATCGCGTTGACGGCGGCGGCGGCCATGGCACTGCCGCCACGACGGCCCCGCACCACCAGATACGACGTTCCGCGCGGGTTGTCGATGAGCTCCTGTTTGGACTGCGCCGACCCGACGAAACCCACCGGCCCGCCCAGTACCCCGGCCGGCGGGGCGAGCCCGTCGTCGATCAGTTCGAGCAGCCGGAACAGTGCGGTCGGGGCGTTGCCGATCGCCAGCACCGCGCCGGGCACCCGGTCCGCCCACAGCTCGACTCCGGCCGCCGAGCGTGTGGTCTGCCGGCGTGCGGCCAGCTCGGTCGCCCGCGGATCGGCCACCAGGGACACCACCTGGTTGTCGGCCGGCAGCCGTGCGGCGGTGATCCCGGTGGCCACCATCGACGAATCGCACAGCACGGGAGCGCCGCCGCGCAGGGCCGAGCCGACGCGGTCGACGACGTCGTCGGTGAAGGCGACGTGCTCGGCGACGTCGACCTGGCCGCAGGTGTGGATCAACCGGACCACCACCTGCGCCACGTCGGCGGGGAATCGCGCCAGGTCGGCTTCGGCGCGAATAGTCGCGAACGACTGGCGATAGATCTCCGCCGCGTCGCGGATGTAGTCGAGCACCCGCCCACCTTAAGGCTCACACGCGGGGCGACCCGCCGCACCCGGCTACAGCCGCCGGTATCCGTCCGGTGTAGCCACCAGCACCTCACCGGCGAGGGGACTGCCGCACGCCCGGTCGCAGCCGACGAAGTGCCGGTGCACCGTCGAGTCGGCGTCCAGCGATCGCCCGGCATCGGCCCGCACGTCGGCGGCCGAGCGCGCGCAGCCGGGGGTGCCGGTGCAGGCGCTGACGGTCAGCCAGGGGGAGTGCTCGTCGAACACCAGGCCCAGGGGCGCCAGCACCCGCAGCGCGGTGTCGGCCACCTCTTCGCTGAGATCACACACCAGCACCGAGCGCCACGGCGTGATCACCAGCGGCGCCTCGATCGCGGCCAGGTACTCCGCGACGCGTGCCGGCAGCACACCCAGCGGCACCGCGGCGCCCAGCGTCACCCGCCCGTCGTCCTGGCCGATCCAGCCGACCGGCGCCTTGGTGACGGCCGGAAAGGAGGTGGCGCCCGGTTCGGCGCCGGGTAGCATCCGCCGCACGTCATCCAATTCCTGCACGCGCCAAGCCTTTCCGCGGATGTCGACGAACCGCATCGCGAGGGTGATCAGCTTCTCGACCACCTCGCCGGCCGCCAGCCGGACCCCGGTGTCGCGTCCGGCGAGCACCAGCGCATAGCCGTCGGGGAACGCGTGCACCCCGATATCGGCGCGCAGCCCCGAGACGTCGGCGCGCCCGTCATCCAGGCTGAACCAGAACCGGCCGCCTAGCTCGGCGAGCCTGGGCTCGGCGCAGAGCGCGGCGTCGAGCTCACCGACCCATGGGCGCAGGTCCGGTTTTCCGCCGGTCCGGCCCGACAGCGGCGAGGCGACGATGTTGCGGACCCGCTCATGCGTCGTCGATGGCAACAGCCCGGCGTCGGCGATCGCCTCGGCAGCCGCCGTCACGTCAGTGATTCCGCGCAATTGCACGTTGCCGCGGGAGGTCAGCTCCAGCGTTCCCGACCCTGACTGGCTACTGACGGCGCCCAACGCGGCCAACTGGGCGGCCGTGATCATGCCGCCGGGTAGCCGGATTCGAACCAGCGGGCCGTCGGCCGCCTGATGCACCTGCAGTGCACCCGGACACGCGTCTTCGGCACTGGTTCTGGCCACCGGTCAACGGTACGGGTCCGCAGATCTCCGGAACACCAGGACTGAATCTGACGCCAGCGCCGGAGCCATTTTTTTGAGGTCCGACGCACGCCGGAAAAGCCCGCAAGCGCATGATTCATCGAACCGATTTCGGAACTACCGGCTGAGCAAGCACCTCGGCGTAGATGCTGGCCAGGACCTCCTCGGTGGGGGTACACGGGGCGCGGTAACGATCGGCACCCTGGTGCATGGGCGCCGGCACCATGTAGGTCGCAGCCGTTACGCTTCGGCGAAGGATCGACGATCGGTTGCTCGTCTCGGTGCGGCTGATGGCGGGATAGCTCTGCCGGATGTTCGCGAAGCGCGGCGTCACGACCCTCATGGCCGTCTCGCGAGGCCGCATTCCCGCGTAAGGGCCGAAGCCTAGCGGTTTCGACGAAAAACGCTGTTGCAGAATGCAATCCGTGCTCGAAGCCACCCATTTTCGATCGCGTAATTTTCCTGTGGCTGCCGGAGCCGCCACTCTGTTTGCTCGCAGTTTGCTGCCGCCCACCACTCTATGTATGCGTCTCGACTACGCTACCGGGCTTCATAAGCCGGACAACAGGATTGAAACCCACAACGCTCTGGATCATGCAATCGGTCGGGACGGTTGCGGGGCCAAGCCCTAGGGCCCCGGGTCAGAAATAGCTAGTGCACCAAACTGTTCGACCCATGCCAAATCGAGGCTTTGGAGGACTGGTGAGTATCAAACCGTTCGACGACAATGGCAGCGTTTTCGTCTTGACCAACGACGAAGAGCAACACAGCCTGTGGCCGGCAGACACAGCTCCAAGCCTGTTGCCCCAGGAGTTGGACCAACGTGCCAGCTCGGTGGAAGTAACTCCCGCTGTTTGTCCGTTCAGGCATCTGCAAGACCAGGCGGACGACATCGAGGCCGAGGGACAGCCCGAGGCCAAGCTACGCTACGCGGATTACCTGCACCTCGACGAGTTGCTCGGCGCGGTACAGCCTTCGTTTGGGGACGGCGACCGGTCTGTTTGGGCCGACGAGAGGTACTTTCTGATCATCCACCAAGCCTCTGAACTGTGGGTGTCGCAGATCTTGGTCGACCTCGACCTTGCGCTTGAGTTTGCCCGTCATTCGGACTTCGACAGAGCGGTCGGTCGTTTGAAGCGCGCCAACGCCCTGCTTGAACTGATCGTAACCACACAGAATGCCCTACAACACCTTGCGGTGAATGACTTCCACCAGTTCCGGCCTGGTTTACAGGGCATGAGCGCCGGACAGTCGCACCAGTTCACGACCATACTGGCCGGCGTTGGCCACGCTCCCGTGGCGGCGTTATTCGAAATCGTCTCCGACCGGCGCAACGGCGACGGCGGCAACCGCCGGCAACGCCTCCATCTCGGCGCGCAGCTCGATGTATTCATCGCCGGCCTCACGCGCTGGCGGCTGGCTCACTTGGACGTAGTCAGCCGCTTCATTGGGGGCAGTCGGGGCACTGGGGGCACCGCCGGGCTTGGCTTCCTGATCGATCGCCTTTTTGACGCTTCCTGTCCATCGTAGGAGTGGCTGCCTTCCCGGTAGGCGGGAAACGTCGCCGCGGGCCGCCGACACGTTCCTGCCTGCCGCGCGGTGGTCCTGGATCTGGCGCCGGACCCGGTGTTCTTCGATTGCCTTCAGCCAGACGTAAACCCTTACCCCGGCCCCCGGCCGCGCCATAGCGTCGGCACAGTGAGCATTGCCACCGCGCTCGACGCTGCGCCGAGCAAGCCGGGCGGAGCCCGAGCCGGCGGGCCGAGTGGATTATGGGCGCGCCGCAAATGGGAAGTCGTGCGCGTCGCGTCGCCGCTGGCGCTGCTGGCGCTGTGGCAATTGGGCAGCGCGCTCGGCCTGATTCCCGCCGACGTGCTCCCGGCCCCCTCCTTGATCCTCGAGGCCGGCGTCGAGGTGACCCGCAACGGCCAGCTCGCCGACGCACTGCACATCTCCACCGTCCGCGTTGTAGCGGGGCTGCTGCTGGGCGGGATCATCGGGATCGTGGCGGGCGCGGCGGTCGGCCTGTCGCGCTGGGTCGAATCGACCGTGGACCCGCCGATGCAGATGATCCGGGCACTGCCGCACTTGGGACTGATTCCGCTGTTCATCCTCTGGTTCGGAATCGGCGAGCTGCCCAAGGTGTTGCTCGTCGCCCTGGGTGTGGTCTTCCCGCTCTACCTCAACACGTTTTCGGCGATCCGGCAGGTGGACCCCAAGATGCTGGAAACCGCTCAGGTGCTGGGCTTTTCGTTCGCTCAGCGGTTCACCCGGATCATCGTGCCCAGCACGGCGCCACAGGTGCTCGTCGGTTTCCGCCAATCGCTGGCCATCGCGTGGCTGACCTTGATCGTCGCCGAGCAGATCAACGCCGACAAGGGAATTGGCTTCCTGATCAACAATGCCCGCGACTTTCTGCGAATCGACATCATCATCTTCGGACTGACCATCTACGCGCTGTTGGGCATCATGACCGACGCGCTCGTCCGGCTCATCGAACGCCGCACGCTGCGGTACCGACACTGAAAGGTCCAGGCTTGACACTCATCGCGGAATCGGCCACCGCCACCCGCGGGCGGACCGACATTGCCGGCGAGCTGCGGCACGTCGACAAGTGGTACGGAAACCGGCAGGTGCTCAACGACGTTTCGGTGCGGGTGCAGCGCGGCGAGATCGTCGCGCTGGTCGGACGCAGCGGCTCGGGCAAATCGACTGTGCTGCGGGTGCTCGCCGGACTCTCGGATGACCACAGCGGACAGCGCGTGGTGGCCGGCGCTCCGGCGCTGGCATTCCAGGAGCCGCGCCTGTTCCCGTGGCGCGATGTGCGGACCAACGTCGGATACGGCCTCACCCGCAGCCGCCTGCCGCGGGCGCAAGTCCGCGATCGCGCCGACCGGGCGCTGGCCGACGTTGGGCTGGGCGACCATGCGGGGGCGTGGCCGCTGACCCTGTCCGGTGGTCAGGCGCAACGGATTTCGTTGGCGCGCGCGCTGGTGGCCGAGCCGCAATTGCTGCTGCTCGACGAACCGTTCGGCGCGTTGGACGCGCTGACCCGGCTGACCATGCACACCCTGCTGCTGGATCTGTGGCGCCGGCACGGTTTCGGGGTGCTGCTGATCACCCATGACGTCGACGAAGCGGTCGCGTTGGCCGATCGTGTGCTGGTGCTCGAGGAAGGCCGTGTCGTGCACACGCTGACCATCGAGGAGCCTCGCCGCCCACCCGGCGATCCCGGTGCGCACACCGAGCGGCATCGCGCGGAGTTGCTGAATCGTCTTGGTGTGCGGCTTTGACGCGGGGCTTCGTCGCGCTGGCCGCGACGGTCGTGTTCCTGTTGGGTGGATGTGTCTCGCGCACAGCAAGTTTGGGGCCTAAGCCGCCGCCGGGGGCGGTGCCCCTGTCGGCGCTGTCCGGTCTCACCCTGCAGGTGGGGGATCAGAAGGGTGGCACCGAAGCGCTGCTTCGCGCCGCCGGGCAGCTGGACAACCTGCCCTACCGCGTCGCGTTCTCGACGTTCACGTCCGGGCCGCCGCAAGTCGAGGCGGCCACCGCGGGCAAGATCGACTTCGCGATCACCGGTAACACGCCGCCGATCTTCGGGGCCGCCAGCAACGCGAAGATCAAGGCGGTCTCCGCGTACGGTGGCGGCGGGGCGGGCAATCGCGTTCTGGTGCATGCTGACTCGCCTATCACCTCGGTCTCCGATCTGCACGGGAAGGCGATCGCCGTCGCCAAGGGCAGCTCGTCGCACGCCAACCTGCTGGCCCAGCTGGACAAGGCCGGGCTAAAACCCGCCGAGGTGAAGTTCGTGTTCCTCCAGCCCGCCGACGCCCTGTCGGCGTTCAGCCAGCACCAGGCCGACGCCTGGGCCATCTGGGATCCCTATACGGCCCAGGCCGAGCAGCAGATCCCGGTGCGCAGCATCGCCGAGGCGCAGGGCGTCACCAATGGCGACTGGGTGGGCGTCGCCTCCGACCAGGCGCTGGACGACCCGAAACGCAACACCGCGCTGTCCGACCTGCTGGTACGTTTCGAGAAGGCGGTTCAGTGGGCCAGGGCTCATCCCCAAGAATGGGCCCAAGACTATTCCGCCGCAGTAGGATTGGATCTCCAGGTGGCGGCGGTCGCGGCGACGCGCAGCCTGCGGTTGCCGACCGAACTCGGTGACGACGTGGTCGCGTCGGAACAGAAGCTGGCCAATTTGTTCGCGGCCGCAGGCCAGCTCGCGTCGTCGCCCAGGTTGGCCAACTGGGTCGACCGTCGATTCAATGAGGTGTTGCGACCAGGCCTCACCAGCTGATCTGAGGAGTTATGGCGGCAAAATTTTTCTGGTTCCTGCCGACCACCGGCGACAGCCGGTCCATCGTGGGCGGCTCGCATGCGTCGCCGCATCACGTGGTTCCGGCGAGTCATCGCAAGCCGACTCGTCGCTATCTGGCCGAGGTGGCGCGCGCCGCGGACCGGCTCGGTTACGAGGGCGTGCTGACTCCCACCGGAACCTGGTGTGAGGACGCGTGGTTGACGGCATCGGCGCTGCTCGCCGAGACGGAACGGTTGAAGTTCCTGGTTGCCTTCCGGCCGGGCCTGGTGCCGCCGACGTTGGCCGCGCAGCAGACCGCGACGCTGCAGCGCTTTTCGGATGGTCGGGTGCTGCTCAATGTCGTCAGCGGTAGCGACGACCGCGAGCAACGCCGCTTCGGTGATTGGCTCGGCCACGACGAGCGCTACGCGCGCACGGGTGAATTCCTGCACATCGTCAGTTCCGTGTGGCGGCAGGAATCCGTCGACTTCGAGGGCAAGTACTACCACGTCGAAGACGCGCGGGTGTCGGAGCCGCCGGATCCGTTGCCGCAGATCTATTTCGGCGGATCCTCAGCGCCGGCACTGGCGATCGCGGCCGAATACGTGGACGTATATCTCACCTGGGGTGAGCCGCCGCGGGCCGCCGCGGAGAAGATCGCCAAGGTGCGGGCGCTGGCCGAAGAACGCGGCCGCAGCGTGCGGTTCGGGATCCGGTTGCACACCATCAGCCGCGACACCTCCGCGGCGGCATGGGCCGTGGCCGAGGAACTGGTCAGCCAATTGAGCCCCGAGCAGATCGCGAATGCCACTGAACAGCACGGTCGTTCGGAATCCGAGGGGCAGCGCCGCATGACCGCGCTGCACGGCGGCCGTCTCGACAAGCTGGAGATCTATCCGAATTTGTGGGCCGGGGTGGGGCTGGTGCGCGGCGGTGCGGGCACCGCGCTGGTCGGTAGCCACCAGGAGGTCGCCGACCTCATCGCCGAATACCACGCGCTGGGCTTCGACGAATTCATCCTGTCTGGCTATCCGCATCTGGAAGAGGCCTACTGGTTTGCCGAGGGCGTGCTGCCGATCCTGCGCAACAAGGGCGTTGCCTGATCGAGGATTGAACACGCGTCAGTGCGGGCATCCTCGTGCCCGTGAGAACGGTGGAATATGCCCCCGGTCGGTGGGCCGATGTCTTCGGCGAGCCGGCGCCGTCCACGATCTTGTTGTGGCATGGTGCGCAAACCGATGCCCGCGCCGCCGTCGGCCCGCTGGCCGGCATGCTGGCCGGGCGCGCCGCGGTGGTGGTGGCGCCGGACTGGAACTCCCATGCCGATGACGGCGGGCGGGCAGATCTGCTGCGGTCGCTGGAGTTCACCCGCAACCTCGCCACCGACGCCGGGCGCATCCTGCTCGTCGGGTGGTCGATGGGCGGCGCCGCCGCGGCGGGCGTGACGCTGCGCGCGGCGCAATTCGACTTCGCCCCCGCGCACACGGTGTGCCTCGCCGGAGCCTTCATGGTCCCCGATCCGATCTCCGGTGAACCGCTCACCGACGGGTTGAGCGCCGCCGATGTCGGTTCGCCGTTCTCGTTGCTGCACGGACTCGACGATGACGTCGTGCCGGTGGACGCCAGCCGGGATTTCGCCGCCCGCCTGGAACGTATCGGCTGGCCCGTGGAGGTGGTGGAATTGGCGGCCGATCACGGGTCGATCGCCGGCGCCAACTACGACGCCCTCGCGGACCGCTACGAACCGGCGAAGGACGGCCCCGCGCGAATCATGGCGCAACAGGTCGCCGACCGGATCGCGGCGATGCTGGGCGGTTGACCGGTCCCAGTAGGCGCGCGTACGCCTCGTTGCGGTACGAATGACGGGTGGCTGAGCCGACCATCCTGCTGCTGTCGACATCCGATACGGACCTGATCAGCGCCCGTTCCAGCGGGAAGAACTATCGGTGGGCCAACCCGTCGCGGCTGTCGGACGACGAGCTGCCCGGGCTGCTGGCCGGCGCCGCCATCGTGGTGGTGCGGATCCTCGGCGGCTACCGGGCATGGCAAAGCGGGATCGACACCGTGATCGCCAGTGGGGTGCCCACGGTGTTGGTCAGCGGCGAGCAGGCCGCCGACGCCGAGTTGACCGGTCTGTCCACGCTGGCGGCCGGCATCGCTGTGCAAGCCCACATCTACCTGGCCCACGGCGGCGTGGACAACCTGCGCCAGCTGCACGCCTTTCTCTCGGACACCGTGCTGATGACCGGGTTCGGATTCACCCCGCCGGTCGTGACCCCGACATGGGGGGAACTGCCGCGGCCGAACGCCATTGATGCCGACGGCCCGACGATCGCGGTGCTGTACTACCGCGCGCAGCACCTGGCCGGCAACACCGGCTACGTCGAGGCGCTGTGCCGGGCCGTCGAAGACGCCGGCGCGCGGGCGATGCCGGTCTACTGCGCATCGCTGCGCACCGCCGAACCCGAACTGCTGCAACGGCTGGGCGACGCCGACGCCATGGTGGTCACCGTCCTCGCGGCCGGGGGACTGAGGCCTGCGGAGGCGGCGGCCGGTGGTGCCGATGACAGCTGGAACGTCGAACACCTTGCCGCGCTGGATATCCCGATCCTGCAGGGGTTGTGCCTGACCAGCCCGCGCGCCCAATGGCGCGCGAACGATGACGGCCTGAGCCCGCTCGACGTGGCCAGCCAGGTGGCGGTGCCCGAGTTCGACGGCCGCATCATCACGGTGCCGTTCTCCTTCAAGGAGATTGACGACGACGGCCTGATCTCTTACGTCGCCGACGCGGAGCGCTGCGCCCGCGTCGCGGGGCTGGCGGTCCGCCACGCGCGGCTGCGCCAAATCCCCCCGCCGGACAAGCGGGTGGCCCTGGTGTTCTCGGCCTATCCCACCAAGCACGCCCGCATCGGTAACGCGGTCGGGTTGGACACGCCGGCGAGCGCCATCGCGCTGCTGCAGGCGATGCGTGAGCACGGCTACCGGGTGGGTGAGCTGCCGGGCGTCGAGGCCAACGACGGCGACGCCCTGATCCACGCGCTGATCGAGCGGGGCGGACAGGACCCCGACTGGCTCACCGAAGGCCAACTGGCTGGCAACCCCATCCGGGTCTCCGCCAGGGATTACCGCGAATGGTTCGCGACCCTGCCCACCGAATTCACCGACGCCGTCACCGAGCACTGGGGCCCGGCACCCGGGAATCTTTTCGTGGACCGCAGCAACGATCCCGACGGCGAAATCGTGATCGCCGCAATGCAATCAGACAATCTGGTGCTGATGGTGCAGCCGCCCCGCGGCTTCGGGGAAAACCCGGTCGCCATCTATCACGATCCGGACCTGCCGCCCAGCCACCATTACCTGGCCGCGTATCGCTGGCTGGACGTCGGCTTCGGGTCACACGCGGTGGTGCATCTGGGCAAGCACGGCAACCTGGAATGGCTGCCCGGCAAGACGCTGGGCATGTCGGCGGCCTGCGGCCCCGACGCCGCTTTGGGCGACCTGCCGATGATCTACCCTTTCCTGGTCAACGATCCCGGCGAGGGCACGCAGGCCAAAAGGCGCGCGCACGCCGTTCTGGTCGACCATCTGATCCCTCCGATGGCGCGCGCCGAATCCTACGGTGACATCGCGCGTTTGGAGCAGCTGCTCGACGAGCACGCCAACGTCGCCGCGCTGGACCCCGGCAAGCTGCCCGCCATCCGCCAGCAGATCTGGACGCTGATGCGGGCCGCGAAGATGGACCACGATCTGGGCCTGACCGAACGTCCCGAGGAAGACTCGTTCGACGACATGCTGCTGCACGTCGATGGCTGGCTGTGCGAGATCAAGGATGTTCAGATCCGTGACGGCCTGCACATCCTTGGGCAAAAGCCAACGGGGGGTGCCGAACTGGATCTGGTGCTGGCGATCCTGCGGGCCCGCCAATTGTTCGGCGGCGAGCACACCCTGCCCGGATTGCGACAGGCCCTGGGTTTGGCCGAGGACGGCACCGACGACCGGACCACGGTCGATCACACCGAGGCCGTGGCCCGCGAGCTCATCGCCGCGTTGCAGGCGACCGGCTGGGATGCCGATGCGGCCGTAAGGATCGCCGACGACGCCGACGTCGCCGCGGTGCTGCGTTTCGCGGCCACCGAAGTGGTGCCACGGCTCGCCGGCACCGCCGCCGAAATCGAGCAGGTGCTGCGCGCCCTGGACGGCCGGTTCGTCCCGGCCGGCCCGTCCGGATCCCCGCTGCGCGGCCTGGTCAACGTGCTGCCCACCGGCCGCAACTTCTATTCCGTCGACCCCAAGGCAGTGCCGTCCCGGCTGGCCTGGGAAGCCGGTGTGGCGCTGGCTGATTCGTTGCTCACCCGCTACCGGGACGACCACGGGCAGTGGCCGCAATCGGTCGGGCTGTCGGTGTGGGGCACCTCGGCCATGCGCACCGCCGGTGATGACATCGCCGAAGTCCTTGCCCTGCTCGGTGTCCGCCCGGTGTGGGATGACGCGTCGCGGCGCGTCGTCGATCTGGCGGCGATTCCGCTGGCCGAGTTGGGCCGCCCGCGCATCGACGTGACGGTGCGCATCTCCGGTTTCTTCCGGGACGCCTTCCCGCACGTCGTGACGATGCTCGACGACGCGGTGCGGCTGGTCGCTGAGCTCGACGAGTCCGCCGAAGACAACTACGTTCGTACGCACGCCCAGGCTGACCTGGCTCAGCACGGCGATCAACGCCGCTCCACCACAAGGATTTTCGGTTCCAAGCCGGGCACCTATGGTGCGGGCCTGCTGCAGCTGATCGACAGCCGCAACTGGCGCGACGACGCCGACCTGGCCGCCGTGTACACGGCGTGGGGCGGGTTCGCCTACGGCCGCGATCTGGATGGCCGCGAGGCCGTCGACGATATGAACCGGCAGTACCGGCGCATCGCGGTGGCCGCGAAGAACACCGACACCCGCGAGCACGACATCGCCGACTCCGACGACTATTTCCAGTACCACGGGGGCATGGTGGCCACGGTGCGCGCGCTGACCGGCCAGGCGCCCGCCGCCTACATCGGCGACAACACCCGCCCCGATGCGATCCGCACCCGCACGCTGTCGGAGGAGACCACCCGCGTGTTCCGGGCGCGTGTGGTCAATCCGCGCTGGATGTCGGCGATGCGCCGGCACGGATACAAGGGCGCGTTCGAGATGGCGGCGACGGTGGACTACCTGTTCGGCTACGACGCGACGGCCGGGGTGATGGCCGACTGGATGTACGAACAGCTCACCGAGCGCTACGTGCTGGACCCGGAGAACCGCAAGTTCATGTCGGAATCTAATCCCTGGGCGCTGCACGGCATGGCCGAACGGCTGCTGGAGGCGGCCGGGCGTGGCATGTGGGCGCATCCGCAACCGGAAACCCTGGAGGGGTTGCGTCAGGCGCTGCTGGAAACCGAGGGCGATCTGGAAGGCTGACGGGGCCCTGTGTGGCTCGAGCGTGACGGGGCAGTCAGATGAAGTCTGACCCGCCATCGACGTTGACCGTCGCGCCGGTGACGTAGCCGTTGCGCCGCGACGCCAGGTAGGCGGTAAGGGAGGCGACCTCTTCGGGCAGTCCGGCGCGGCCGAGGTCGCAGGGCTGGTGAAAGTTGTTGTCGATCCAGGTCATGACGTCGACCGGATTGGTGGCGTCGAGGCCGTCGGCGGCGAGGATGTCCTTGAGCGCTTCGGTGAAGCTCGCGGTGACGATTGTTCCAGGACACACGCAGTTGACCAGAATGCCGTCCGTGGCAAGGCTTTTCGATAGGTTCTTGGTGACACTGGCCAAGGCCGATTTCGATGCCGTGTAGGCGATGATCCGCGGGTTTTGGCGCTGGATCGAATGCGCGGACAACGTGACGATGCGGGCCCAGTCCGCGGAGCGCAGCAGCGGCAGAGCGGCGCGAATCGACCGGACGGCCGACATGGTGCCGAGGGTGAACGCCTCGTCCCACTGTGCGTCGTCCATCTGCTCGAAATAGCCGTCACCCGGTCCGATCGTGTGGACCAGGGTGTTGAGTTGCCCCCAACGTTGCGCGACGGCGGCGAAGCCCGCGGTGATGGACTCGGCGTCGGTCATATCCACGCTGATGCCCACGGCATCCGGAGCGCCCGCCCGCCGCAGCGACGAAACGGCGGCATCGAGCGCCTGGTGGCCTCGGGCCATCACCGCCACGCTGGCCCCTTCGGCCGCAAGGGTTTCGGCGATGGCCAGTCCCATACCCTTACTGCCGCCGGTGACCACGGCCGTCGATCCGGCAAAGCCCAGGTCCATCGCTAGTCTCCTTTGATCGGTTCCGCGACCCGCACGCCCAGCCCGCGCAGGCAGAACCGCAGCATGCGTTCGCGGAGAACGTTGCGGTCGAAATCGCCCGTCGCCCAGTGTTGGTTGATGCCCGCCCAGACCACCCCGTGAATGAACTGGGCGCCCGTCATCGGGTCGACGTGGTGGAACACCCCGCTCTGCAGGCCGCGCTGCAGCGCCTCGCTGAGCGGCTTGAGCATCTCCGCGTACGCGGGCTGAATGAGTGCGGAGGACTGCGACTGAGCTTCCATCGACAGACGACGCAAGTCGGATTTGATGTTGTCATCGAACGCCAGGTCGAGTCGTCCATCGATCCACGCCGCGACCGCGTCGACCTCGGTGACGGCAGGTGCCATCCGGCGTCGCAGTCGCCGTTCCTCGGCGCGCGCCATGTCGAGAAACAGCGCCGCCACCAAATCGTCCTTGGATTCAAAGTGCCGATAGAACGCCCGGGTGCCCAGCGCGGCCCGGTCCAGCACCGCGCCGATGCTGAGCTTCCCAATTCCCTGCTCTCGCAGAACTGTTGAAGCGGCAGCCAGGATCTCGCGGCGCACCGCTGCGTCCGGGCCGAGTTTTTCGCGTCGGCGCGTGCGGGGAGTGCTCACGGATTCAGGCGCTCGCGTCGTAGGCGGCGAGATAGTCCGCAAAGCGCTCGCGAACGTGTTCGGGTGTCAGGCCGTAGTCGGCCAGGTCATAGTCATGTGCGCCGCGGGAGCCCGGCCGGTGGTCCGTGGCCCAACGCTTGACCGAGGCGAGGGTGGCATCGGTGAAGGTCAGGCCCAGCGTGCCGTAGCTGGTTTGCAGTGTGCCAACCGGATCCGTCTGGAGGTCCGCGAACGAGACGTCGGCGAATCGGTCATCGCCCATCCGGTCGCGGAAATCCATCGCCCGCCGGACACCTTCGACCCAGCTCTCGACTTGCTCGGCGCCGAGTTCCCTGGCGTCGTCGCGGTCGCTGCTCCAGCTACGCACATATCGGATCAGGCTGCAGACCGAACCCATCACTTTGGCCGGATCGCGATGACTCCACAGGAATTTGGCGTCGGGGTATGCCTCGACGAGCGCGTCGAGGGCGAACATGTGTACGGGCGTCTTGAGATGCCACAGCACCGGCGGACAGTGCCATTGCAACAGCCGGAGCACTCGCCGATGAAAGACGTAGGTCTCGCGCATGTCGCACCTCATCAACCACGCGAGATACCCGGGTGCGCGCACGGCGCCGTCAAAGTGGAAGGTGCGGAAGCTCATTCCCATCAGGTCCTGGCATTCGGTCGGCGCTGTGGCCTCGGAGTTATACAGGGTTTTCATCAGCGGGAACATGTCGTCGAGCATCTTCAGGCCGGCCTCGGCCTGCGCGATCCGCGGATCGTTGTGTTCGGTCGCGGCCTCCGGCGGCGGGGTGGGCGCTTGCGACTCCCACATCCGCAGCGACCGGAACTGGGGATCGGCGGCCACCAGCTGGCTCAGCGCGGTGGTCCCGGTGCGGGGCAGGCCGATCACGAAAACGGGGCCCCCGACCGCCTGGTCGTCGATCTCGGGGTGCTGCCGGTAGGCGTCCTCAATCTTGAGGCGTTGGATCAGGGCGTTGCTGATGGTGGCGTGCTGGATGACCCGCCCGATGTCGTTGAGGTCCGCCTCGCTGTTCAGCGCGTCGACGATGCGTTCGAGTCCCTCGCGGTAGTAGGACGATCCGAAATCGTCGAGACCGGTTGCGGTTCGGGCACCGCCCTCCAACTCGTCAGCGTCGAAGGTCACCGTCCGAACCTTTCGTGCACCGCGCGGCGCCGTGCCGCGAGGATTGATGCGCGCTCTTCGGGGGTGACTTGCGGTGTATCCGAGGGCAACTCGGTGTGGATGTCGTCGAACGGCACCACTCGTGTCATCGGTGTGGGCGCCGTTTCGGTTCGCACACACCGCAGGATGATCGGGCCGTCGCTGTGGCCGGCGGTGTCGAGCCAGTTGGCGATCCCGGGGTCACGATCGCACAGCACCACGCGGACTAATCCATCGGAATCGATCGCGGCCTGATGGGCATTCAGGCTGGACTGGTGGCGCCCGTAATGGATCGTCTCCCACCACGGGTTGCCGATCGAGAAACTCCAATAGATTCCCTGTGGCGGTTCCACTTCGACGATGAGGGCCTCGCCCGGGTGCAGTTCCCACCGGCCGATCACCGGCCGATTCTCCGCGGCGGCCCCCATGTCGGTGCGATCGATCGGGGGCAGGAAGCCGTTAACCGGTGCGGCGGACCCGAACTGCAAGAAGAACGCCAGGTTGTCGGCGACGAAGTCACCGAGTGCGGTCAGTTGGCTGGTCACCGCCGAGTAGGGATCGACCGGACGGGCTGTAGCCCGGACGGGATCACCGAGTCGCTCGATGCGCAGCGACGACGCCAGCTCGGTGTCCCAGTCGTAGAAGAAGTGCCGCACCGTCAGCGTGGGATGCTCACCTTCGATACGCATCCAATTGCCCACTTGCCCAGGTTGTTTCGAGGCCGACAGCACCACCTCGAAGTTCCCGTCGGGATCCGTTTCGAGCTCGTCGACCAACTCGTTGGCGGTGGCGGTGATGCCGTTCATCGTCTGGAGCCCGACGTAGCGGGCGGTGCCGCGGTTGCCGTACAGCCGATAGCTCTCCCCGCCGCGCAACGCGGCGCGGGTGTAGAGGCAGTCCGGGCATTCCATTCCCCAGGTCACGATGTCATCGGTGCTGGTGCGTTGGACGCGCAGTGCCGGATCGGGATCGAACCGCAGCGCCTCGTCGATACCCGCAGTGAGCAGCACCAGCAGGTGCCGGATGCCGGCGGCGACGTCGATCAGGTTGCGGCTTGCCGATTCGGATTCGACGGTCTGCGCGGCTTCGTTGAGCCGGCTCAAGAGTTGCGACCACGCCGCGAACGGATCGCGATTGCTCGCCTCGCCCGACGATTCCAAGGCCGCCTCGGCGATCGTGAACGGCAGCCACGCCAGCGGCTTCTTCGGATCGCCCATGACTGCCTACTTCGATTGGTGTCCCGCGGTCTTAATTGAAAATAACGTTTTCAGTTAAGCTGTCATGACTATCGCAGCCGAGTGCCGAGAATGTCAACGCCCCGACCCCGCAGCGGTAAGTTGTTCTGGTGACGCCGACCTTTGCTGACCTTGCCAAGACGCAGTACATCCTGCTGACCACGTTCACCAAGGACGGCAGGCCCAAGCCGACGCCGATCTGGGCAGCCCTGGACAAGCAGCGCGGGGACCGACTTCTGGTCATCACCCAGGAAAAGTCGTGGAAGGTCAAGCGAATCCGCAACACCCCGCGGGTCACGCTGGCCACCTGCACCATGAACGGCCGACCCACCAGCGAGGCCATCGAGGGGACCGCGGCCATCCTCGACAAGTCGGAAACGGCCGCCGTCTACGACGCGATCGGCAAGCGCTACGGCGTCGTGGGCAAGGTGTTCAACTTCTTCAGCAAGTTGCGCGGCGGCATGGACAACAACGTCGGCCTCGAACTGAAAGTGGCCTGAACGCGAAGGCGCCGTGGCCACCGTTCTCATCCCGATCCCGGACCGCGACTTCGACCCGACCGAAGTCGCGGTCAGTTGGAAGGTATTGACGCGAAGCGGCCACCGGGTGACCTTCGCGACCGAAACCGGCGCGCCCGGGGTGGCCGACGACATCATGGTGACGGGCCGCGGATTGGACATTTGGTCCGCGCTGCCACTGCTGGGCGCCATCCCGCTGATCGGCTTGACGCTGCGCGCCAACAAAGACGGGCGCAATGCCTACCGAGACATGGTGCACTCCAACGAATTTCAGCATCCGGTAACGTGGGCGGGGGCCAGCCTCGACGGCGTCGATGCGCTGCTGTTGCCGGGCGGGCACCGCGCCCGCGGGATGCGTAGCTACATCGACAGCGGCATCCTGCACCGGCTGGTCGTGGAGGCCTTCGCCCGCGAGCTGGTGGTGGCCGCCATCTGTCACGGGGTGCTGCTCGCCGCGCGCAGCGTCGATCCCAAAACCGGCCGTTCCGTCCTGTATGGACGCAAGACGACGGCGTTGACGTGGGCAATGGAGCGGTTGGCCTGGCGCCTCACCCGACTTACCCGGTTCTGGGATCGCGACTATTACCGGACCTATACCGAAGAGCCGGGCCAACCCGGCGGGTATATGTCGGTGCAGTCGGAAGTCACACGCGCGCTTGAAGATCCGGCCGACTTCCGTGACGTGGCGCCAGGATCACCGCACTGGCGGCGGAAAACCTCGGGCATGGCGCGCGATACGGCCACCGACTCGGGGCCCGCATTCGTCGTCGATGACGGCGGCTACGTGTCGGCGCGCTGGCCCGGTGATACCCACACGTTCGCAACGGTGTTGGCGCAGAAACTGAACGCGGCGCGCTGACCCGCTACGTCGCGGCGCCCGTGCCCAGATGCTCGCCGAAGAACGCGAACACCCGCCGCCAGGCGTCCTCGGTGGCGTCCCGGTCGTAGCCGAAACCAGCGATGCGAAGCAGCGGTTGGGCGGGCAGCTCGTTGGCGAAGCTGTGCCCGACGGTCGGATACGTCTTCACATCGGCGGTGATGTTCTTGGCGGCGATGGTCTTGTTCAGCTTCTCGGGCGCACCCCGGCCCAGCGGGTCGCGGCCGCCGAAGCTGGCCACGACCGGGCACGCGCCGTCGAGTGTCTTGTCCAGGTTGCGGGGCAGGGGAGCGCCATAGAACGGGGCAGAGGCACCGAAACCCTTGGGCGACATGACAAGAGCGAACTGACCGCCCATGCAGAAACCCGCGATGCCCACCTGGCCGGAACATTGCGGCATGGCCTTCAGGTGATCGCGCGCGGCCAGGATGTCGTCGAGGGCGCGGCCGCGCTGCGTCTGCAGTTCCTTCATGACGCGGGTGATGCAGCGGATGCGGCCGCCGCGGGAGTACAGGTTCGGGGTGAGCGCCAGGTAACCCGCCGCGGCGATGCGGTCGTTAATCGACTGCTTGTCCCGGCCGTAGCCGATCGCGTCGTGGATCACCACCACACCCGGCCACGGGCCTTGCCCCGAGGGCGTGCTCAGTAACGCATCGATCGGTCCGTCGGGGGTATCGATCTGAATCGTCGTCATAGCGTCATCTAACTGCAATCACGCTGGCGAGCACCACGGGAACTTGGGCGTGGTCCGCACACGTTGGTCTGGCATGGTGTCGCGGCTGTTGCTGATCTACGCCGTCGTCGAACTCGCGGTGATCTTCGCGCTGGTGTCGACGATCGGATGGGGCTGGACCCTGCTGGCGCTGGTGGGGACCTTCCTGCTCGGCTGGGGCATCGTGGCCCCGATGGCCGGGTCGCACCTCATCCGCCGGATCGGGCAACTGCGCTCGGGGCTGACCGACCAACGCGCTGCGGGCGATGGTGCGCTGATCAGTCTGGCCGCCCTCCTCGTCCTCACTCCCGGCCTGGTCAGCACCGCGCTGGGCCTGTTGCTGCTGATCCCGCCGGTGCGGTCGGCCGTCGGTCCCGGGTTGACGGCCATGGCGGTGCGCAAGCTGCAACGGCAGATGCCGGGACTCAGTTATGCGAGCGTCCTTCGCCCGGAGCCTCACCCGGCGAGCGTGTACTACCCGGATGCCGGCTCGAGAGGCGGCCACGGCGACTACATCGACGGCGAGGTCATCGATGTCCACGACGTCGAGGCGCCGGCGCGGCCGCAACGATTCGACGGACGCTGACGCGGGCGCGGGGCACCCGCCCACCGTTATCGCCATCCGGACCGGTCCACGTAGTTTTGGCCTGTGACCGATCGTGACCGCTAGTCCCGCACCGGTGACCCTGCTGATCAATGGCAGGGTGCACAGCCCGGCCCAGCCCGATGCGACCGCGATGGCCGTCCGCGACGGCGTGGTGGCGTGGCTGGGCAGTGACGAGGTCGGCCGTCAGCTGTTTCCCGACGCCGACGTCGAAGATCTCCTGGGCGGGTTCGTGGCGCCGGGGTTCGTGGACAGCCACATCCATCTCACCGCCACCGGGCTGACGCTCTGCGGGCTGGACCTGCGCCCGGCGGTTTCGCGCGCCCAATGCCTGCAGATGGTCACCGAGTACGCCGCCGCGCACCCCGGCCAGCCGGTGTGGGGCCATGGCTGGGACGAAACCTCGTGGCCGGAGAACACCCCGCCGAGCGTCGGCGACCTGGACGCAGTTCTCGGCGACCGGCCCGCCTACCTCGCGCGGGTGGACGTGCACTCCGCGCTGGCGTCGACGGGCCTGCGGCGGCTGGTCTCGGAGCTTCCGGCGGCGGCGGGTTTCAGCGCCGAGGGGCCGCTGGTCGGCGACGCACACCATCTGGTGCGGGCCGTCGCCCGGGGCCTGCTGACGGGCGAGCAGCTCGCCGAAGCGCGCGCCGCAGCACTGCGGGCCGCCGCGGCGGCCGGCATCGTCGCGGTCCACGAATGCGCCGGCCCCGAGATCGGTGGAATCGACGACTGGCTGCAGTTGCGGGCCCTCGATCACGGCGTCGAGGTGATCGGTTATTGGGGTGAGGCGGTGAGCGGCCCCGCCCAGGCACGCGAGCTGATGGCGGCGACCGGAGCTCACGGGCTGGCCGGTGACCTGTTCGTCGACGGGGCCCTGGGGTCGCGCACCGCGTGGCTGCACGAGCCGTACACGGACGCCCCGGGGTGCACCGGAGCCTGCTACCTGGATTCCGATGCCGTCGAGGCGCACGTTTGGGCGTGTACCCAGGCCGAGGTCACCGCCGGATTCCACGTCATCGGGGACGCCGCGGTCGCGACTGTGGTGGAGGCTTTCGAGCGCGTCGTCGCCGACCTCGGGCCGGTCGCCGTCGCCCGCTGCGGGCACCGCCTCGAGCACGTCGAGATGGTCAGCGCCGATCAGGCCGCCAAACTGGGCCAGTGGGGCGTCATTGCCAGCGTGCAGCCCAATTTCGATGCGCTCTGGGGCGGCGTCGACGGCATGTATGCGCGACGGCTCGGTGCCCAGCGAGGCAGTCGGCTCAACCCCTTTGCGCTGTTAGCATCCCAAGGCGTGCCCCTCGCGCTCGGTTCCGACGCTCCGGTCACGGGCTTCGACCCGTGGGTGAGCGTGCGCGCGGCGGTCAACCACCGCACCCCCGGCAGCGGGGTCTCGGCGCGGGCCGCGTTTGCTGCCGCCACCCGCGGCGGCTGGCGGGCCTCCGGCGACCGCGACGGCAAGACGGGCACGCTGGTGCCGGGAGCGCCGGCCTCGTACGTCGTCTGGGACGCCGGGGGCCTCGAGGTGCACGCCCCCCGCGACACCGTCCAGCGCTGGTCGACGGACCCGCGGTCGCGGGTGCCGGCGCTGCCGCGATTGGGTCGCGACGATGCCCTACCGCGGTGCCTGCGAACGGTGCATCGGGGCGCTGTCATCCATGGCTAGGTACCGACTGGGCGACGACGAGCCCGCGGACCACACCGATGCGGCCGACGAGGACCTGCCGCGGCGGCCTGACACCGATCCCATCAGCGACGAGGCCGAGTCGGACCGCGACGACCAGCCCGCCGAGGTGCGCGCCGAGCCCGAAGCCGAGGACGACGAGCGCGACGGCGAACCCGACCGGGACAACGATGCCGCAGAACCGCGATCGCACGAGGGGCGCGCGCCGGTCGGCGCGAGCCCGGGCGGTCGGCTCGGGGCCGCGGCGCGCGGCGCGGTGACCGGACTGGCGGCCGCGGTGATCGCGCGGCTGCCCGCCGCCCAGGCCGCGATGCTGCCCCGCCTGACCCGGCTGAGTTGCGTCGTGATGGGCGGCTTGCTGCTCTGCGCCAGTTTCCCGTCGCTCAATTGGTGGTGGGGTGCCGTGGTGGCCGCCGCGTTGCTGGCGTGGGTGTTGACGCACCCCGCGACCACGCCTGCGGGCGGCCTGGGTTACGCCTTCCTGTTCGGGCTTGCTTTCTACCTGCCGCTGCTGCCGTGGGTCGGGCTCCTGGTCGGCCCCATCCCGTGGATCGCGCTCGCGACCGTCTGCGCGCTGTTTCCCGCCCTCTTCGGCCTGTGCGCCGTCGTCGTGCGCCGGCTGCCCGGCTGGCCCATCTGGTTCGCTCTGATCTGGGCGGCCCAGGAGTGGCTCAAGTCGACCATCCCGTTCGGCGGTTTCCCCTGGGGGTCGGTGGCATTCGGTCAGACGCACGGTCCGTTCCTGCCGCTGGTCCAGCTCGGCGGCGTGGCGCTGCTGTCCATGGCGATCATGCTGGTGGGCTTCAGCGCGACGGCCATCGCGCTGGAGATCATGAAGTGGTGGCACTCCGGCCACCCGGCGCCCCGCGCGGCCCGCGACAGCGGCGCCGCAAATGCCGCGCACCCCGACCAGGCGCCGCCCGCGGTGGTGCTGCCCGGCGTCTGCATCTGCCTGGTGCTCTTCGCCTCGCTCATCGTCTGGCCGCAGGTGCGCCACGCCGGTACCGGGTCGGGTGGCGAGCCGGCGGTGACCGTCGCGGCCGTGCAGGGCAACGTGCCGCGGCTGGGCTTCGAGTTCAACGAACAGCGGCGCGCGGTGCTGGACAACCACGTCCAGGAAACCCTGCGGCTAGCCGAGGACGTGCGCTCCGGGGCGGCCCCGCAACCGCAGTTCGTGATCTGGCCGGAGGACTCGTCGGACATCGACCCGCTGGTCAACCACGACGCCGCCCTGGAGATCTCGCAGGCCGCGTCGGCGATCGGCGCTCCGATCCTGATCGGCAGCGTGCTCGAAGTGCCGGGACGCTCGCCGGAGGATCCGAACTACACCAACACCATGATCGTGTGGAATCCGGCCACCGGCCCGGCCGATCGCCACGACAAGGAAATCGTGCAGCCGTTCGGCGAGTACCTGCCGATGCCCTGGCTGTTCAAACACCTGTCCGGATATGCCGGCCGCGCCGGAAGCTTCGTGCCCCGGGAGGGCTCCGGGGTGGTGCACATCGCGGGGGTGCCGCTCGGCGTCGCCACCTGCTGGGAAGTGATCTTCGACCGGGTGCCGCGACAGGCGGTGCTCGGCGGTGCCCAGCTACTGGCAGTGCCGGCCAACAACGCCACCTTCAACAAGAGGATGAGCGAGCAGCAGCTGGCGTTCGCCAAGGTCCGGGCCGTCGAGCACGACCGGTACGTGGTGGTGGCCGGCACCACGGGGATCAGTGCCGTGGTGGCCCCCGACGGCGGCGAGTTGGCGCGCACCGACTTCTTCCAGCCCGCCTATCTGGACATGCAGGTGCGGCTCAAGACCAGGCTGACGCCGGCGACGCAATGGGCCCCGCTGGTGCAGTGGGTCATGGTGCTGGCGGCCGGAGCGGTGATTCTGGCCGGGATACGGCACAATGGATGGTTCCCGCGTTCGGTACGTCTCAGGTCCACACGCCAATCGCAAGGGGCCGGTGCAACCCCGGGCAAACCCCCGCCCGACGAGCACGACTAAGACCCTGCGCCCGACTCCCGGGACCGCACGCCGGCAGACGACGGCGACTGACCACCCTCCGTCCGACCAGGACGGCCGACACACTTTCGATTTCGGGCGACACAGAGGAGCTACATGACCACCGGCCAGCCGGCGCCCCAAGTCCCAAGCAACCGTCCCAGCCAGCGCGTCTTGGTGATCATCCCTACCTACAACGAGCTGGAGAACCTTCCGGTCATCCACCGGCGGCTCAAAGAGGCGTGCCCGCACGTGCACCTGCTCGTGGTGGACGACAGCAGCCCCGACGGCACCGGCCAGCTCGCTGAGGAGCTGGCGGCGGCCGACGCAGGCCGCACGCACGTCATGCACCGCACCGTCAAGGACGGCCTCGGCGCGGCGTACCTGGCGGGTTTCGCCTGGGGGTTGAGCCGTGACTACTCGGTCCTGGTCGAAATGGACGCCGACGGCAGCCACGCGCCCGAACAGCTGCACCGCCTGCTGGACGCCGTCGACGCCGGCGCCGACCTGGCCATCGGGTCGCGCTATGTCGAGGGTGGGACGGTGCGCAACTGGCCGTGGCGGCGCTGGGCGCTGTCCTGGACGGCCAACACCTACGCCCGGCTGGCGCTCGGCATCGGCGTGCACGACATCACCGCCGGCTACCGTGCCTACCGCCGCGAAGTGCTGGAAGCGATCGACCTCGACGGCGTCGACTCCAAGGGCTACTGCTTCCAGATCGACCTGACCTGGCGCACGATCTGCAACGGGTTCACCATCGCCGAGGTGCCCATCACGTTCACCGAGCGCGAACTCGGCGTGTCCAAGATGAGCGGCTCCAACATCCGCGAAGCCCTGGTCAAAGTCACCCGCTGGGGTGTTCAGGGCCGACGGTCCGGCGCCCTGGCCACCAGGGCCGACAACCGCACTTAGGTCGCGGTCCGGCCCGGCTCAAGCCGCGGTCAGCCCCGGCGGCGGGTCTTGATGATCTCGAGGCGCTCCTTGAGCAGCTCTTCGAGCTCTTCCACCGAGCGACGCTCCAGCAGCATGTCCCAGTGGGTCCGCGGCGGCTTCACCTTCTTCGGCTCGGGTAGGTCGCCCTCGATCAGGGTGCCTTCCAGTCCGTTGCGGCACAGCCAGGTGCCGGGGATCTCGGCGTCGTCGGCGAAGGGAACCTCGAACTCCTCGCCATTCTCGGTCCGGTACTTCGCGAGCTGACGCGGCGCCAAATCGTGGTTGCGGTCAGTCTCGTAGCTCACGGCCCCGAGGCGACTGCCTCTCAGTACGCGATCAGCCATGGCTGCTACTCCTTCAGGTCTTCTTCTCGGAGCTCTCCGGCTCCCTTACTGCTGTTCGGTGCAGTCTGTCCAGTTAGCAAACGCTGCCGCGATCTGCGCAGTTCCCGGCCGGGACCGGCATACGCGACGCGACCCTCAATGATACCGGGATCGCCGAGCAAACCCGACTAAAGTCGGCAGGCGTGAGCCGCCGTACCCACCCGCAGCCCTGTCGCTGGTGCGGCCGAGACGTTACCGATGCGGGAATGGGACGTCGTCGCCAGTACTGCCGGCAGTCGTGCCGGCAGCGCGCGTACGAACAACGGGCCTCGCTGCACCGGAACGGCGCGGCAGCCGTGCCCGAGGACGCGGTGGTGCTGTCGGCCGAGGATGCCGCCGACCTGTCGGATCGCGTCTACCAGGTGCGATGCGCGGCGGAGGACGTCGCCACGGCGGTCGACGAAGGCGCCGGGGCCACCGAGCTTCGCCAGTTGTGCGACGCGCTGATCCAAGCCGCCAGGGCCGCCGATGGCTGGCGCCGGGCGGGTGTGTGACCGTTTCCCGCACCGGACCGGCCGGACCCGGCGCTGGACCGAAGCCTTTACGACACGCGCCTGACCATCAGCTATGGTCAGCCGGGTACAGTCGCGCCATGGACGTCGGGCCATGTCTACAGCGCGCCGCTGTCCAGCGAGCACACCGGGCGCCCGGTCTTACATCTTCTTTGCGCGGCGCGGCGCAGCGGTCCGTGCCGGTCCTCCGGTAGCAGCCGGGAGCAGCGGACGTTTTGAAATCCAGTCGGAGTTGGCCATACTCACCAGCAATATTCTTGGGTCGGAGAGCAGCACGACGCTGGTCGAACGGGAAACGGTGTCGCTCCGTGCAGCAAAGTCCGTCACTCGGCGAAAACCGCATCGTGCGGTGAAAGACGGCCGAACGTCGTTAGGTGAGGTTTGTGATGGTTGATCAACTCCAGCATGCGACCGAAGCGCTGCGTAAAGCGCTGGTCCAGGTTGAGCGCCTGAAGCGCACCAACCGGGCGCTGCTGGAGCGGTCCAACGAGCCGATCGCGATCGTCGGTATGTCGTGCCGCTTCCCGGGTGGCGTCGACAGCCCGGAGGCGCTGTGGCAAATGGTCGCCGACGGACGCGACGTCATCTCGGAGTTTCCCGCCGACCGCGGCTGGGACGTCGCGAGCCTCTACGACCCCGACCCCGACGCGCGGCACAAGTGCTACGTGAACACCGGCGGCTTCGTCGACGGGGTCGCGGACTTCGATCCGGCCTTCTTCGGCATCGCGCCGAGCGAGGCGCTCGCGATGGACCCCCAGCACCGGATGCTGCTCGAACTGTCGTGGGAAGCGCTGGAGCGGGCCGGAATTGACCCCAGCGGGTTGCGCGGCAGCGCCACCGGCGTGTTCGTCGGGCTGATCGTTCAGGGCTACGGCATGCTCGCCGAGGAGATCGAGGGTTACCGGCTCACTGGCATGACCTCCAGCGTCGCCTCGGGGCGGGTGTCCTACGTGCTGGGCCTCGAGGGCCCGGCGGTGTCGGTGGACACGGCGTGTTCGTCGTCGCTGGTGGCCTTACACATGGCCGTGCAGTCGTTGCGCTCGGGGGAGTGTGACCTGGCCCTGGCCGGCGGTGCGACCGTGAACGCGACGCCGACGGTCTTCGTGGAGTTCAGCCGCCACCGCGGGTTGGCGCCGGACGGACGATGCAAGGCCTACGCGGGCGCGGCCGACGGCGTCGGCTGGTCCGAGGGTGGGGCCATCCTGGTCGTGGAACGCCTGTCGGATGCGCAGCGGCTGGGGCACCCGGTGCTGGCCGTGGTCCGCGGCTCGGCGGTCAATCAGGACGGCGCCTCCAATGGGCTGACCGCGCCCAACGGTCCCTCGCAGCAGCGGGTGGTGCGTGCGGCGCTGGCCAATGCCGGGCTGTCCGCGGCCGACGTCGATGTCGTCGAGGGCCACGGCACCGGAACCACCCTGGGTGACCCGATCGAGGCGCAGGCGCTGCTGGCCACCTACGGGCAGGACCGCAGCGAGCCGCTGTGGCTGGGCTCGATCAAGTCGAACATGGGCCACACGCAGGCCGCAGCCGGCGTGGCCGGCGTCATCAAGATGGTGCAGGCGATGCGTCACGAGACGCTGCCCGCGACGCTGCACGTGGACGCGCCGAGTCCGCACGTGGACTGGTCGGCGGGCTCGGTGTCGCTGCTGACCGAGGCGCAGCCCTGGAACGCCGAGCGGCCGCGCCGGGCGGGCGTGTCGTCGTTCGGCATCAGCGGCACGAACGCGCACGTCATCGTCGAGGCGGCGCCGGTTTCGGGTCCGGAGGCCCAGCATCGGGAGGCCGGACCGGTGCGGCCGGTGGTTCCGTGGGCGGTGTCGGCGAAATCGCCGTCGGCGTTGGCGGCGCAGGCGGCGCGGTTGGCCGAATACGTTCGCACGCACAGTGATCTGGACGTCGCCGACGTCGGCTGGTCATTGGCGGGCCGCGCGACGTTTGAGCACCGCGCGGTCATTGTCGGCGGTGACCGCGACCGGCTGCTGGCCGGGCTGGACGAGCTGGCCAACGATGACCCCACCGGATCGGTGATCCGGGGCACCGCGACGCCGGCGGGCAAGACCGTGTTCGTCTTCCCCGGCCAGGGCTCCCAATGGCCGGGCATGGCGGTTGAGTTGCTGGACACCGCACCGGTATTCGCCCAACAGATCCGGGAATGCGAAGAGGCCTTCGCGGAATTCGTCGACTGGTCGCTGACAGGTGTGCTGCGTGGCGCCCCCGATGCCCCGGGACTGGACCGCGTCGACGTCGTGCAGCCGGTGCTCTTCGCGGTGATGGTGTCGCTGGCCGAACTGTGGAAGTCGGTCGGGGTGAACCCGGACGCGGTGATCGGGCATTCGCAGGGCGAGATCGCCGCCGCTTACGTCGCGGGGGCGCTGTCGCTGCAGGACGCGGCCCGGGTGGTCACGTTGCGCAGCAAGCTGCTGACGGCCCTGGCCGGGCCCGGCGGGATGCTGTCCATCGCCTGCAGCACCGAGCGGGCCCGGGAGTTGTTGGCGCCCTATGGGAATCGCGTCAGCATCGCCGCCGTCAACGGCCGGTCGGCCGTCGTGGTGTCCGGTGAGGGGGCTGCGCTCGACGAGCTCGTAGGCTTCTGCGCCGACCTCGAGCTGCGGACCCGGCGGATCGACGTGGACTATGCCTCGCACTCGGTTGAGGTCGAGGCGATCCGTGCCGACCTCTCCGAGGTGCTGGCCGGCATCGAGCCGCGCCCCTCGCGCATCGCGTTCTTCTCCACGGTCACCGGAAACCGTTTGGACACAGCCGGATTGGACGCCGAGTACTGGTATCGCAACATCCGGCAGACTGTGCAGTTCGACCAAGCGGTGCGCAGCGCCTGCGAGCACGGTTACCGGACGTTCATCGAATCCAGTCCGCATCCGGCGTTGGTGGCGGGCATCGAGGACACCGCCAACGACCATGTCAGCAGCGGCGCCGAGGCCGCTGAAGTCACAGTCATCCCCACCCTGGGCCGCGACGACGGCGGTCTCGACAGGTTCCTGACGTCGGCCGCCACCGCGTTCGTCGCGGGAGTGAGCGTGCGCTGGCGCGGTGCGCTGGACGGCGCCGGCTTCGTCGAGCTGCCAACGTACGCCTTTGACCGGCGGCGGTTTTGGCTGTCCGGGGAGGGCATCGCGGCCGACGCCTCGGGCCTGGGCCTGGGCACCAGCGAGCACCCGCTGCTGAGCGCGGTCGTCGAGCTGCCGTCTTCGGGCGGGGTGGTGCTGACCGGCCGCCTGTCGCCGAGCCTGCAGGGCTGGCTGACCGATCACGCCGTGTCCGGCACGGCCGTGTTCCCCGGGTCCGGCTTCGTGGAGCTGGCGATTCGCGCCGGCGACGAGGTCAGTTGCTCGACGGTCGACGAGCTGACGCTGCAGGCGCCGTTGATGTTGCCGGCCAAGGATTCCGGGTCGGCATCGGTCGCCGTGCAGGTGGTGGTTGGACCCGCGGAAGAATCCGGCCAGCGGGGGGTGTCGATCTTCTCGCGCCCCGACACCGGCTCCAGCTGGGTGTGCCACGCCGAGGGAACGCTGAGCACCGGCTCGGTCGAGCCGGGCGCGGATCTGTCGGCATGGCCGCCGGCGGGAGCCGTCAAGATCGACGCTGCCGACGGTTATGAGCAATTGGCGGCGCGTGGCTACGGCTACGGCCCGGCATTTCAGGGCCTGACCGCGACGTGGGTGCGCGACGACGAGGTGTTCGCCGAGGTGCGGCTGCCCGACGCGGCCGGCGGCGTCAACGGTTTCGGCGTCCACCCGGCGCTGCTTGATGCGGCCATGCACGCACTGGTCGTCAGCCACCACATCAGCGGCCAGACCGACGAAGTGGTGCTGCCGTTCTCGTGGCAGGGCGTGTCGCTGCACGCCGCGGGCGCGTCCGCGGTGCGTGCACGCATCGCGCCGGCGCCGGCGCCGGCGGCCACGTCCGCGACCTCCAGGGCGGTCTCGATCGAGCTGGCCGACGGACTCGGATTGCCGGTGCTGTCGGTGCGCGCGATGGTCGCGCGCCCGGTGAGCGAGCGGCAGCTGCGCGCGGCGGTGTCGGCCTCGGGCCCGGACCGGCTGTTCGAGCTGGCGTGGTCGCCGGCCGCGACGACGGCCGCCGGCACCGAGCCGCCCGCCCATGAGGTGTTCGAATCCGTTGCGAACGAACAAGATCCGGTCTCCGGATCGTATGAGCGCACGCATCGGGCGCTGGCGGCCGTGCAGACGTGGCTGACCGAGCACGACTCCGGAGTGCTGATCGTCGCAACCCGGGGCGCGATGGGACTGGCGGGGGAGGACGTCCCCGATCTGGCCGGCGCGGCGGTATGGGGGCTGGTGCGGTCGGCGCAGACCGAGCATCCCGGCCGGATCGTGCTGGTGGATTCCGATGTGGTGCTTGCCGATAACGCGATAGCGACCGTTCTGGCGGTCGGCGAGCCCGCGGTGTTGCTGCGCGACGGTACGGCCTACATCGCGCGGGTGCGCGGCAGCCGCGCGGTCGACGGGATCATGACGCCCCCGGCGGAGGGACCCTGGCGGCTGGGAATCAGCAGCGCGGGCACGTTCGAAAACCTGCAATTGGAGCCGGTTCCCAACGCCGGCGCCGCGCTGGAGCCCGGCCAGGTTCGGGTGGCCCTGCGCGCCATCGCCACCAACTTCCGCGACGTCATGATCACCCTGGGCATGTTCACCCACGACGCCCTGCTCGGTGGCGAAGGCGCCGGCGTGGTGGTCGAAGTGGGGCCGGGAGTCACCGAGTTCGCGGTCGGCGATTCGGTGTACGGCTTCTTCCCCGACGGCAGCGGCACGCTGGTGCCCGGCGACGTGCGCCTGCTGCAGCACAAGCCGACTCACTGGTCCTACGCCGAAGCCGCAGGCATCTCGGCGGTGTTCACCACCGCCTACATGGCGTTCATCCACCTGGCCGACGTCAAGCCGGGGCAGCGGGTGCTGGTGCACGCCGCGGCCGGCGGGGTCGGCATGGCCGCGGTGCAGCTGGGCAGGCATCTGGGCCTGGAGGTGTTCGCAACCGCCAGCCGCGGCAAGTGGGACACGTTGCGGGCCATGGGCTTCGACGACGATCACATCTCGGATTCGCGAAGCCTGGAGTTCGAGGAGAAGTTCCGGGCGGTCACCGGCGGCCGCGGCATGGATGTGGTGCTGGACTCGCTAGCCGGCGAATTCGTCGACGCCTCGCTGCGGCTCGTCGCTCCCGGCGGGGTGTTCCTGGAGATGGGCAAGACCGACATCCGCGACCCGGGCGCGGTCGCCCAGGAATACCCGGGTGTCCGCTACCGCGCCTTCGACCTTTTCGAGCCCGGCCGTCCCCGGATGCATCAGTGGATGCACGAGCTCGCCGGGCTGTTCGACGCCAGGGTGCTGGAGCCGTTGCCGGTCACCACCTTTGACGTGCGACGCGCCCATACCGCTCTGCGATACTTGAGCCAGGCCCGCCACATCGGCAAGGTCGTCATGACGCTGCCGTCCGGCCTGGCATCGGGCACCGTACTCATCACCGGCGGAACCGGCATGGCGGGCTCGACGTTGGCTCGCCACCTGGTGGCACACCACGGCGTCGAGGACCTGGTGCTGCTGAGCCGCCGCGGTCCCGACGCGCCCGGGGCCGCCGAGCTGATCGCGGAGCTGCAATCCGCGGGTGCCCGGGCGCAAGTGGTCGCGTGCGACGCGGCCGACCGGGCGGCTCTGGCGCAGGTGATCGACGACCTTTCGGTACAGCGGCCGCTGTCGGGCGTGATTCACGCGACCGGTGTGCTGGACGACGCGATGGTCACGTCGCTGACCCCAGACCGTGTCGACGCGGTATTGCGGGCCAAGGTCGACGCGGCCTGGAATCTGCACGAGTTGACCCGCGACCTGAATCTGTCTGCGTTCGTGATGTTTTCGTCGATGGCCGGGCTGGTCGGCTCGTCGGGCCAGGGCAACTACGCGGCGGCGAACTCGTTCCTGGACGGGTTGGCCGCGCACCGGCGGGCACATGGACTGCCGGCGATCTCGCTGGCCTGGGGCCTGTGGGATCAGGCCAGCGCCATGACCGGCGGACTGGACGCCGCCGACCTCGCCCGGTTGGGTCGCGACGGGATCTTGGCGCTTTCCTCGGACGAGGCCATGGAACTCTTCGACACCGCATTGATCGTCGACGAGCCGTTCCTGGCGCCGGCCCGCATCGATCTCGGCGCGCTGCGCGCCCACGCGGTCGCGGTGCCACCGATGTTCACCGATCTGGTCAACGCCCCGACGCGCCGCCGCGTCGACGACTCGCTGGCCGCCGCGAAATCGAAATCGGCGCTGGCGCATCGCCTGGACGGGCTGTCCGAGGCGGAGCAGCACGCCGTGCTCCTCGATCTGGTGCGCTCGCACATCGCCACGGTGCTCGGCAACACCACCGCCGAGGCGATCGACCCCGACAAGGCGTTCCAGGAGTTGGGTTTCGACTCGCTGACCGCGGTCGAAATGCGCAACCGGCTCAAAACCGCTACCGGACTGTCGCTCTCGCCCACCCTGATCTTCGATTACCCGACGCCCAACGGCCTGGCCGGCTACATCCGCACCCAACTCGCCGGGATTCCGCAAGAGATCAAGCACGCCCCGGTGGCTCGCGCCACCGACGACGATCCGATCGTCATCGTCGGCATGGCGTGCCGCTATCCGGGAGGGGTGAGTTCCCCCGAGGACCTGTGGGACATGCTGACCGAGGGCCGCGACGTGCTGTCCGAATTCCCGACCGATCGTGGCTGGGACCTGGCCGGCGTGTACAACCCGGACCCCGATGTTCCGGGCACCTGCTACACCCGCACCGGCGGCTTCGTCGACGGGGTCGCGGACTTCGACCCGGCCTTCTTCGGCATCGCGCCCAGCGAGGCGCTGTCCATGGACCCGCAGCAGCGCATGTTCCTCGAGCTGTCCTGGGAAGCGTTGGAGCGGGCGGGAATTGAGCCCGGCAAGCTGCGCGGCAGCGCCACCGGAATGTTCGCCGGGGTGTACACCCAGGGCTACGGCATGGGCGCGGCTCCCACCGCGGAGGGCTTCCGGCTGACCGGCCAGTCCTCGAGTGTGGCGTCGGGCCGGGTGTCCTATGTGCTGGGCCTGGAAGGCCCGGCGGTGTCGGTGGACACGGCGTGTTCGTCGTCGTTGGTGGCGCTGCACATGGCCGCGCAGTCGCTGCGCTCCGGCGAGTGTGACCTGGCCCTGGCCGGCGGGGTCACCGTCAACGCCACGCCCGACATCTTCGTCGAGTTCAGCCGCATGCGCGGGTTGTCCGAGGACGGCCGGTGCAAGGCCTACGCCGGCGCGGCCGACGGCACCGGATTCTCCGAGGGCGGCGGCATGCTCGTGGTGGAACGCCTGTCCGACGCCCAGCGCCTGGGGCACCCGGTGCTGGCGATGGTGCGCGGCTCGGCGATCAATCAGGACGGCGCCTCCAATGGGCTGACCGCGCCCAACGGCCCCTCGCAGCAGCGGGTGGTGCGAGCCGCGTTGGCCAGCGCCGGATTGACGCCGGCGGAGGTGGACGTCGTCGAAGGGCACGGCACCGGAACCACCCTGGGTGACCCGATCGAGGCGCAGGCGCTGCTGGCCACCTACGGGCAGGACCGCAGCGAGCCGCTGTGGCTGGGCTCGATCAAGTCGAACATGGGCCACACGCAGGCCGCCGCCGGGGTGGCCGGTGTGATCAAGATGGTCCTGGCGATGCGCCACGAGATGTTGCCCGCGACATTGCATGTCGACGAGCCCAGCCCGCACGTCGACTGGTCGACGGGTTCGGTTTCGCTGCTGACCGAGGCGCGGGCGTGGCCCGGTGGCCGTCCGCGCCGGGCGGGTGTGTCGTCCTTCGGCATCAGCGGCACCAATGCGCACGTCATCGTCGAGGCGGTGCCGGCCGAGTCGCCGCGTGTCGTGGACGGTCCGAAGGCGCCGGTGGTGCCGTGGCCGGTGTCGGCGAAATCGCTGTCGGCGTTGAACGCTCAGGCTGCGCGGCTGGCGGCCCACCTGCGCGCCCACCCGGATCTGGACATCGCCGATGTGGGGTGGTCGCTGGCGGGCCGGTCGGCCTTCGAGCAGCGGGCCGTCGTCGTCGGCAGCGACCGCGACCGGCTGCTGGCGGGGCTGGACGAGCTCGCCGGCGACGACCTGGGCGGCTCCATCATTCGTGGCACGGCGACCGCCGGCAAGACGGTCTTCGTGTTCCCGGGCCAGGGCTCCCAGATATTGGGCATGGGAATGGGATTGCACGCCGGCTATCCGGTCTTCGCCGAGGCGTTCAACATGGTCGTAGCCGAACTGGATCAGCACCTGCTCCGCCCGCTGCGCGAGGTGATGTGGGGGCACGACGAAAACCTGTTGAACAGCACCGAATTCGCGCAACCCGCGCTGTTCGCGGTGGAAGTCGCGTTGTTCCGGCTGCTCGAATCCTGGGGCGTGCGGCCCGACTTCGTGATGGGCCACTCGATCGGGGAGCTGGCGGCCGCGCACGTTGCCGGAGTGCTGTCCCTGGAGAACGCCGCGGTGCTGGTGGCGGCGCGGGGACGTTTCATGCAGGCGCTGCCGGAGGGCGGCGCGATGGTCGCGGTGCAGGCCACCGAGGAAGAGGTGCGGGCACTGCTGGTGTCCTCCGATCAGGCCGGCGTGGGCATCGCCGCGGTCAACGGACCCACCTCGGTGGTGATCTCGGGCGCACAACAAGCAGTGGCCGCGGTGGCCGATCAGCTCCGCGGCGACGGCCACCGCGTGCATCAGCTCTCCGTCTCGCACGCCTTCCACTCCCCGTTGATGGACCCGATGATCGACGAATTCGGCACCGTCGCAGCCGGATTGACCGTCGGCAAGCCCACCATTCCGATCGTGTCCAACGTGACCGGACAGCTGGCCGGCGACGACTTCGCCTCGGTGGGGTATTGGAAGCGACACGTGCGCGAGGCGGTGCGATTCGCCGACGGCGTGCGCTTCGTGCACTCGGCCGGCGCAAACCGCTTCCTCGAAGTCGGGCCGGGCAGCGGCCTGACGGCATCGATCGAAGAAACCCTGCCTTCCGATCCGACGGCAGCCTCGGTGACCACCATGTCCGCGCTCCGCAAGGACCGCCCCGAGCCCGTCGCCCTGATCAACGCCGTCGCGCAGGGGTACGTCGCCGGGATGGATGTGGACTGGCGCGGTGCCCTGGGGGACGCCAATCTGGTCGAGCTGCCCACGTATGCCTTTGATCGGCGGCGCTTCTGGCTTGCCGCCGACGGCGCCCCGGCCGATGCCGTGGGTCTGGGCCTGGCCGCCAGTGAGCACGCGCTGTTGGGCGCGGTGGTGGAACTGCCCGCCTCGGGCGGGGTGGTGCTGACCGGCCGGCTGTCGCCCGGCACCCAGGGCTGGTTGGCCGATCATGCCGTAGGCGGCGTGGTGCTGTTCCCGGGCGCGGGATTTGTCGAGTTGGCGATCCGCGCCGGCGACGAGGTGGGCTGCGGAGTGGTCGACGAGCTGAATCTGGCGGCGCCGCTGGTGTTGCCGGCCGGTGGGTCGGTCGCCGTTCAGGTCGTTGTCGGCGGCCCGGATGATTCTGGCGCCCGTGCGGTGTCGGTGTTTTCGCGGGCCGAAGCGGGCTCGGGCTGGTCGCTCCATGCCGAAGGCGTGCTGCGGGCGGGGTCGATGCAGCCGAGCGCGGACCTGTCGGCGTGGCCGCCGGTGGGTGCGGTCCCGGTGGATGTCGGCGACGGGTACGAGCAACTGGCCGAGCGTGGTTACGCGTACGGGCCGGCGTTCCGCGGCCTGACGTCGATGTGGCGCCGCGGCGACGAGGTGTTCGCCGAGGTATCGCTCCCCACCGATGCCGGGGTTTCGCCGGCCGGGTTCGGCGTCCACCCTGCGATGCTCGACGCGGCGTTGCACGCGGTCATGTTGGCCTCCGACAGCGACGAACTGCCCGAAGGCTCGATGCTGGTTCCGTTCTCCTGGCAGCAGGTGTCGTTGCACGCCGCGGGGGCGGGCGCGGTGCGCGCACGGATCGTGCCGGTCAGCCCCTCCACCGTGTCGATCGAGTTGGCCGACGGGCTGGGGCTGCCCGTGCTCTCGGTGGCGTCGATGGTTGCCCGCCCGGTCACCGACAAGCAACTGCTGGCCGCGGTGTCGAATTCGGGACCGGACCGGCTCTTCGAGGTCATCTGGTCCGCGCAGCCGTCAGCGGCCGTGCAGCCGGTATCGCTGTCCGCTTGGGGCGCACCCGAATCGGACGACACCGAGGCCGAGCGGTCGGCGGTGCTGTTCGAGTCGCAGCCGGTGTCCGGCGATGTGATCACCGAGGTGTACGCGGCGACGCGAGCGGTGCTGCCCGTGCTGCAGTCGTGGTTGTCCCGTGACGGCGCCGGAACCCTGGTGGTAGCGACCCGGGGCGCGATGACGCTGCCGGGGGAGGACGTCACCGATCTGGCCGGCGCGGCGGTCTGGGGGCTGGTGCGGTCGGCGCAGACCGAGCACCCCGGACGGATCGTGCTCGTCGACACGGACGCGCCCCTGGATTCCGACGCGATCGCAGCGGTTCTGGCGCTCAGCGAACCGCAGGCAATACTGCGCAAGGGGACGGTCTACACCGCGCGGGTGCTCGGCAGCCGCGCCGTCGGTGGCCTGTTGCTGCCCCCCGACGACGGACCGTGGCGACTCGGCATGAGCAGCTACGGCACCATCGAAAATCTGCGGATAGAGCGCATTCCCGACGCCGACGCGCCCTTGGGGCCCGGTCAGGTACGGGTTGCGCTGTCGGCCATCGCGGCCAACTTCCGCGACGTCATGATCGCGTTGGGGCTCTATCCCGACCCGGAGGCGATCATGGGCATCGAGGCCTCCGGCGTGGTGATCGAAACCGCTTCGCCAGACGGGCGTTTCGCGGTCGGCGACCGCGTGATGGGGTTGTTCCCGGACGGCACCGGGACCATTGCCAAGACCGACCATCGCCTGCTCGTCAAGGTGCCGGCCGGATGGTCACACACCGCCGCCGCGACGGCGTCGGTGGTGTTCGCCACGGCGAACTACGCTCTGGTGGACCTGGCCGGGGCCAAGCCCGGGCAGCGGGTGCTGGTGCACGCCGCGGCCGGTGGGGTCGGGATGGCCGCGGTCCAGCTGGCCCGCCAGATCGGTCTGGAGGTGTTCGCGACCGCTAGCCGCGGCAAGTGGGACACTTTGCGCGCCATGGGATTTGACGAAGATCACATCGCCGACTCGCGCAGCCTGGAGTTCGAGGAGAAGTTCCGGGCGGTCACCGGCGGGACCGGCATGGCCGGGATGGATATCGTCCTCGACTCGCTGTCCGGTGAGTTCGTCGACGCTTCCCTTCGCCTGATGGCCCCCGGTGGGGTCTTCCTGGAAATGGGCAAGACCGACATCCGTGACCCCGAGGTCGTGGCCCGAGACCACTCGGGCGTGCGCTACCGCGCCTTCGACCTGTTCGAAGCCGGACCAGATCGCATCGCGCAGATGCTCGACGAGCTGGCCGCCATGTTCGGTGAAGACGTGCTGCGGCCGTTGCCGGTCACCAGGTTCGATGTGCGGCGCGCACCCGCCGCGCTGCGCTATCTGAGCCAGGCGCGCCACGTCGGCAAGGTTGTGATGACGATGCCCGATGCCTGGACGGCCGGCACGGTGTTGATCACCGGCGCCACCGGCATGGCCGGTTCGGCGGTCGCGCGTCACGTCGTAACCCGGCACGGTGCACGGAATCTGGTGCTGGTCAGTCGCCGCGGCCTGGATGCGCCGGGTGCCGCGGAACTGGTCGCCGAACTCAGCGCCGCCGGCGCGCACGTGGAGGCGGTGGCCTGCGATGCCGCCGACCGCGAGGCCCTGGCCAAGGTGATCGCCGAAATCCCGATGCAGCATCCGCTGACCGGGGTGATCCATGCCGCCGGGGTCCTGCACGACGCCGTGGTCACCTCGCTGACGCCCGACCGGATCGAAGCCGTGCTGCGCTCCAAGGTCGACGCGGCGTGGAACCTCCACGAATTGACGCGCGAGCTGGATGTGTCTGCGTTCGTGATGTTCTCGTCGATCGCCGGACTCGCGGGTGCGTCGGGTCAGGCCAACTACGCGGCCGGGAACTCGTTCCTGGACGGGTTGGCCGCGCACCGGCGGGCGCACGGGCTGCCAGCGATCTCGCTGGGTTGGGGTCTGTGGGATCAGGCCAGCGCCATGACCGGTGGGTTGGGCGCCGCCGACCGCGCCCGGTTCGGCCGGGACGGGATTGTCGCCATGTCTTCGGACCAGGCGCTGGACCTGATGGATACCGCGCTGATTGTGGACGAGCCATTCATGCTGCCCGCCCACATCGACCTCGCGGCGTTGCGGGTCAAGTTCGACGGGGGCACCCTGCCGCCGATGTTCGTCGATCTGATCAATGCGCCGACGCGTCGTCAGGTCGACGACTCGCTGGCCGCCGCCAAGTCGAAATCCGCTCTGCTGCAGCGCCTCGAAGGGCTGCCCGAGGACGAGCAACAGGCCATCCTGCTGGACTTGGTGCGCGCCAACATCGCCACCGTGCTCGGCAGCGCCAGTCCGGAGGCAATCCACCCGGACCGGGCGTTCCAGGAACTCGGCTTCGACTCGCTGACGGCCGTGGAGATGCGCAACCGGCTCAAAGCCGCGACCGGGCTGGCGCTTTCGCCGACGCTCATCTTCGACTACCCGAACTCCGCCGCGCTAGCCGGCTACATGTATCGAGAATTGGTCGGCTCGTCGGACCAGCCCGCGGTGGCGGCCGCACCAGGCGAAGCCGAGATTCAACGGGTCGTGGGGTCGATTCCGGTCAAGCGCCTTCGCCAGGCCGGCGTGTTGGAACTGCTGCTGGCCCTGGCCAACGAATCTTCCAGTGGGAGCGCGCCGTCCGAGGTGACCACGGAGAAGGACATCGCGGACATGGACCTCGACGACCTGCTCAACGCCGCGCTGCTGGACGACGATGGCGAATAGCAATTGAGTGAGGGCTCTTTGTGAGAATCGCGGTCACCGGGGCCAGCGGCGTGCTCGGGCGCGGCCTCGCCACGCGGCTGCTCGGCGCGGGCCACGAGGTCGTCGGGCTCGCGCGCCATCGGCCCGACAGCTGGCCGAGCGCAGCGGACTTCGTCGCCGCCGATATTCGTGACGTCGCCGCCGTCAAACGCGCCCTGGCCGGCGCGGACGTTGTCGCGCATTGTGCGTGGGCGAAGGGTTCCGGGTACGACGACCAGGTCAACATCGGTGGCACCCGGAACGTGCTCGACGCGATGGCCGAGACCGGTTCCAGGCGAATCGTTTTCGCGTCTTCGGGCCACGTGTACGGTGGGGGTGAAGCGCCGAGGGCCGAACACGAGCTCACGACTCCGGTCAGTGCCGAAGGCCGGTTCAAAGCCCGCGTCGAACAGATGCTTGCGGAATCGGGCGCGGAATGGGTCGCGATCCGCTCCGCGCTGATCCTCGGGCGAAGCGTCGATAACTGGGTGCGCCGCCTGCTGGCGTTACCGGCGTTCCCCGACCGGTCGGGTGATCGCCACATGCAGGTCGTCCACCTCGACGACGCGCTTCGGCTATTCAACCGCGCCATCGTGGAGGACGAAATCGCCAATGGGCCGGTGAATCTCGCGGCTTCGGGCGAACTGACCTTCCGGCAACTCGCCACTGCGCTGCGCCGCCCGATCGTGCGCATGGGCCTCGAAACGGCGGACCTGCGACTGGTCCGGGGGGCTGCGCTTATGGACACCTCGCGGCTGGCAGACGAATGGGCATTCCAGCCGGCGTGGGAATCCGGCGAATGTGTCCAGGATTTCGCGCTGGCGGTGCGCGGCCGGATAACCGTGGGCAATCGGCTGGTATCGCTGCCCTGGCGGCTGGCCAACATCCAGGACCTACCTTCGGTGGACGCGCCGAGCAGCGACGGAGTCAAGCCCATTTGGGCGGGCGCAGAAGGGGATAATGGGGAATTTGACACGCCGATCGACCCGCGTTTCCCCACCTTCCTCGCCACGAATCTGTCTGAGGCGCTGCCCGGCCCGTTTTCGCCGGCGTCGGCATCGGCGACGGTTCGCGGACTGCGGGCCAGCGCCGTGTGCGTCGCCGAGCGGCTGCGGCCCGGCGGGACGATCCAGCGCGAAATCGCGATGCGCATGGTCGCGGTGTTTGCCCACCGGCTCTACGGCGCCATCACGACCGCACACTTCATGGCCGAGACGGTGCCTTTCGTCAAGCCCACGACGGTGGTGAGCAACAGCGGGTTCTTCGGCCCGAGCATGGCCGCCCTGCCGATCTTCGGTGAGGAACGTCCGCACTCCGACACCGGCCGAATTCGCAAGCAACTGCGGGCCGTCCGCAACATCGGGGTATTCGGCGTCAACCTGATCGGCCTGTCCGCCGGCGCGCCCCTGGACACCCGAGAGTTCGTCGCCGATGTCGATCGCCTGGAACGCTTGACCGACGGTGACCTCGCCGGGCTCGACGATCGTCGGCTGCTGAGCCTGATCTCACTGGCGCGTGACCAGGTGGTGCACGGCTGGGTGCTGGCGGCGGGCTCGTTTCTGCTGTGCGCGGCGTTCAACGTGCTGCTACGCGGTTTATGCGGGCGAGACATCGCCGCACCCGGCGGGCCGGAGTTGGTCAGCGCGCGTTCGGTCGAGGCGATGCAGCGGTTGGTGCTCGCCGCGCAGTGCGATTCGAAAGTGACGGCGCTGCTTGCCGAACCAGGCGACCGGCTGGACAAGCTCGCCGTCGAGGCGCCGGAATTCCATGCCGCCGTGCTGGATGAGCTGGCGCTCATCGGACACCGTGGTCCGGCCGAGCTTGAGATGCTGTCAACCAGCTACGCCGACGATCCCGAGCTGCTCGTGCGGATGGTGGCCAGAGCGATGAGCGCGCCATCCGCGCCGCAGCCGCAGCGGCCCCGGATCCCGTTGCACGCCAAGCCTATTGCGGCTCTGACCACCCAGCAACTGCGCGACCGCGAGGTCCGCCGCGACAAGGTGGTGCGGGCTAACTGGGTGCTACGCACGCTGCTTCGCGAATACGGACGTAGATCGGCCGAGGCCGGGCTCTTCACCGCCGCCGACGACGTCTTCTATCTGCTCGTCGACGAACTCGACGCCCTCCCGGCGGATGTGGGCGCGCTGGTGGCCCGGCGCCGCGCCGAACAACGCCGGCTGGTCGCGGTGGCGCCGCCGACGGTCTTCAGCGGAAGGTGGCAGCCAACCGCGACCTCATCGGGCACGCTGGCCAGCGGGGACACTTTGCGTGGCGTCGGCGTATGCGGGGGACGGGTGCGCGGGCGGGTGCGGATCGTGCGGCCCGAGACGATCGACGACCTGCAACCCGGCGAGATCCTTGTCGCAGAGGTGACCGACGTCGGGTACACCGCGGCGTTCTGCTACGCCGCCGCCGTCGTGACCGAACTCGGCGGCCCGATGTCACACGCCGCGGTAGTGGCCCGCGAATTCGGATTTCCGTGCGTCGTCGACGTCCAGGGGGCCACCAAGGCACTGCCGCCGGGAGCCATGGTGGAGGTCGACGGTGCTACCGGCGAGATCCGGGTGCTCGAGCTGGCTGCAGACGACTCGCTGAGCTAGTCGAACTCCATCTCCAGCTCTACCGGCCTGCTCAGTACCGGCGTCCCGCATGTGCGGCCATCCAGCGCGGTCTGGACGACCCGGCGCGCGCTATCCTGATCGGCGACGGTGTGCAGGTCTGGCACCGCCTCACCGCCCGTCGCAGAGATCTCGTCGGCAACCTCCTCGGCGTTGGCCCGCAGGAAGTTTCGCCCGTCGGGTCCGACGCCGAGGTCGTTGACCACTACCGTGGCTCCCCGCTCGGCGAGCAGCTTGGCGTGTGAGCGCCCCAGGCTGGGCTTGAGCGCGAGCAGCGCATCAATATCGGTGCTGGCCGTCACGTTCAGTGGTTCGATGCCGCACAGCTCGCCGACGTCACGCCCGGCCTTCTCCGCCGACCAGGCATAACATCCGACCAGTTCCAGTGTCGGGTTGGCTGCGATCGCTTTGACCGAGCTCTTGCCGACGTTACCCGTCGTCCACTTGACAACCCGGTAGCTCAACGGGCTGCCCCTATCATGGGTGCGACGCCGCCTGTTGTTGTGCCGCTTGGCGGGCCAGCCTGTCATTGTGGATCTTGACGAGTTCGCGGAATCCCAACCGGTGATACTTCGGTATCGGCTGGATGCCCCACACGTCCTGCGCGGTGGCCTTCCCCTCGGCGCCCTCGGGTGGACCGAATGGTGGGTAGGGGTACTTGCACTCCAGGGTGTCGTTGGAGTACCGGATCTTGAGCAGCTCACTGCAGATCTGGGTGAGGCTCAGCGTCGGATAGCCGTAGTAGACGGCCATGAACGGCAACGTGAAAGCGCCCTCGATCACCAGGGCCACCAGGCACACCAACACGGCCCGCTTGATCCATTTGTGCATCCGCGCGTAGTACGGTGTCGTCCCCGGCTCGAGCTCGGTGCTCGGGTCTTTGCCTTCGGCGGCTGCCGGTACGGAAGGGCTTGTCATGGCACTACTCCTTGCTAGTCGGAGAAGATTTCGCGGTTCACGGTGTGCAGATAGGGGATGGCGAGGAACGGGGTGATGTAGAAGATGTCGTAGAGCCACCAGCCGATGACCGGGAAGACGACTCCGGCGTACCGCACGTCGGCGAACATGGTCATGTTGAAGACGTAGGCCGACCAGATCACCACGCCCATCCAGCACGTGACGACCATCCACTGATGACCCCACCGCTTCATCTGCAGGAAGCCGATCGCTGCGGCCACCCGCATGGAGAAGACCGTGAGGATCAGGCCGGCCACGTAGGCTTTCTCGCCCGGACCGGCGGCGCCCCCGACCCAAAGTTCGTTGTAGTGCCAGAAATAACCGGCGTCGAACATGTTGCCCCAACCGACCATCAGCACGCGGTTGATCAACGTGTGGTTGGCCACCAGGTCCAGGGCCCAGCCCAGGCTGTTGAGCATTCCGTCGATCAGCACCAGATAGCCGATCAGGGTGACGATCATGGGCCGGACCGACAGCCCGGCGCGCAGGGCCTGGCGCTGCAGCCACACCCCGCGCATGAAGATGGGAAATCCGATCAGGCCCGGCGCCCACATGCCCATCAGGCCGGCGCCGATGATCATCCACTTATCGGCGCGGCGCTGAGCCTGACGGGATTCGTCGTGGTGATCCTGGAGGCCGACTGAACTCGCTTGCGCTGCAGGGAGAGTCACAGATCCCACCACCCCCGCGCAAACGACATGTACAGCTGGACGCCGAACATCGCCAGCAGGTAGCCGTAGATGAAGATCTGGAAGACGATGAGCGCCCTCTTGCGCTTCTGCTCCTGTCGGTCCATGCCGATTGCTCCTTTCTCTAAGGACTGCTCGATGTGTCGGCGGCGCCCAGGCTGGCGGCCGCGACTTCACGTAGACCGTCGGTGACCGCGCCGTCGGTGCTCAGCGGCGCGAGGATGCAGGCGTCGGCCGCGTCCAATTCGGTTGCCCCGGCGGCGATCAACTGGGCGGCCGTAACGAGCACCCGGGTCGACGGCGGCTCGAAGTGGAAGGCCTGGTCGGCGGTCCGGATCGCGACCGCGCACCCGACCAGCCGCGTCGCTGTTGCCAGGGGAATTCCGGATTCGGCGACGATCACCTCGGCCTCGCGGTCCGGCGGCAGGTAGTGCATCGCCAGTGTGGCGAAGCGTTGACGGAATGACGGTTTGAGCTCCTTGAGCGAGCTGCGATAGGCCGGGTTGTATGAACACACCAGCATGAACTCCTCGGGTGCTTGCACAACCTCGCCGGCGCGGTCGAGATACAGCGACCGCCGGTGATCGGTGAGCGAGTGCAGGATCGCCAGGGAGTCGTGGCGGGCCTCGACGACTTCGTCGAGATAGCAGATCGCGCCGGCTTTGACGGCCCGGGTCAGCGGGCCGTCGGTCCAGACCACGTCGCCGCCGGTCACCATGAAGCGGCCGACGAGGTCGGAGCTGGTGAGGTCGTCGTGACAACTGATGGTGACCACGGGCCGCTGCAGCAAGGAGCCCATGTGTTCGACGAAGCGGGTCTTGCCGCATCCGGTCGGGCCGGTGAGCATCACCGGGATGCGGCGGTGGAAGGCCTGCTCGAACAGCTGAACCTCGTTGCCGTTGGCGAAGTATGTGTCGGTGGTCATCTCTTCCTCAGCAGGCCGGCGTTCACGCGGCGACCAATTCACGATGGACATGGGCCAATACCCGGGGTAGTTCCTCTATGCGCCGGATCCGCTGCGACCGGCGGGGTCCGAACACCTCGGGCAGGGGATCGACGCGGGTGGTCCCACGCCCACGTAGTAGATCGACACCCCGGCGTCGTTGGCCTCCTCGACCGCGTGCGCGGCATCGGCCCAGGCATAGCGGCCCTCGTATCCCTCATCGGAGATCAGTCCGTCGCCGATGACGATCAGCAGACGTCGCTCGGAGGCCTGCGCCAGCAGCCGGCTCGTCAAATGGCGAAGCGGCGCACCGAGTCTGGTGTATCCGCGGGTAGACAGGCCCAGCGCGCTCGGCGGTACGAACCGACGTTCTTCGAAGTCCTTCAGGCAGCGTACTTCGACTCGATGGCGGGTGTTGCCGGTGAAGACGAAGACACCGTTCCGTTCGCGCGCCAGCGTCATGGCTCGTGAAAGTGCATCGGCACAGGACAATTCCAGTTGGAAGACGCGCCCGCCGCGCACCCCGAGCGACGAACTGCCGTCGAGCAGCAGCGCCGTGGTGACGTCGCGACTACTGGGCAACAGGTCGCGGAACACCTTCGGCTCCTTGGCCTCGTCGGTCGCCAGGTCGATGTAGTGGTTGACGTATTGGTCGACATCGAGGTCGGAGCCGTCTTCGAGGCGGTTCGTCATCGCGCGGTGGGTGTGTTCTTCGAACCACTTGCGCACGTCGACGGCCACCGGCACCGGGCGGCGGGCGAGCTGGCCGTCGGCGTGCTCGACAACGGCGACGTGGTCTTGCATGAATCGCTGTGTCCACATGTTCCATTCGGGATAGGGGATCCCGGGCCGATGCCGCGGTGTGACGTCGAGATCGTTGTCCTGCGGCCGGCTCGGCGGTGGCAGGTTGGGGTTGCGGACACCGCCGTCGCCGCCGACCGGAACCGAGTACGGTCGCGGCAGACGCTTCTGTGTTGTGGTCCACGGCATCCGGCCAAAGCTGCGTCGCAGCTTGTCGGCCCATCCGCGTGGCGCCGTGTACGCCATCGGCAACGAGCCCAGCAGGGGATGGAGGGTCAATTCCTGGCGCGTGGCCGCCAATGCGATTGCCAGGTCGAGCATCTGGACGGCAGGCATGTCGCCGTCTCGGAGCTGGACTTCGGGCAGCCATCGCCGGACCTCGGGCAGCAGGCCGGGCCACCGCGACGCGATCCAGCCGAGGGCGACGCCGGACTCGACAAGCGTCAGCGCACGTAGCTCGCGGGCAGAGAGCTCGTTCAGGCGATACTCGGTGACGCGTTCTTTCGACGGCGAACACTGCAGCGCCACACCGCATGTCAAGGTCCTGCGTGTCCAATCGGGCGGTGCGGGGTAGGGGACGTGAACGAACGTGAGCGCCGCATTTGCGCCGAAACCCCGCCGGTCGCCGGTGACCAGCCGAACGCCTTCGCGACGTTGATCGCTCAGCGCGACCGCCGTCACCGAGCAACGCCGTTCCAGCGCCATCGCGTGACCGTCGGACTGGTCAATCATCGACGAAACCCCGTGCGCTCCGACTACGTAGGCCGCGGTTCAGAACGTGCCGATGTTGGAGAACAGCCAGTACCAGAACCAGATGATCAGTCCGGTGCCGCCCCATGCGGCGACGTAGCGAAGCATCTCCCATAGATAACCCATGATGTGACTTCCTCGGTGGCGTAGTGGATTTCAGGTCGCACATTTCAGTCGGAGAAGAGTTCGCGGTTGACGGTGTGCAGATAGGGGATGGCCAGGAACGGGGTGATGTAGAAGATGTCGTAGAGCCACCAGCCGACGACCGGCAGCACGACTCCGGCGAAGCGCACGTCGGCGAACATGGTCATGTTGAAGACGTACGTAATCCAGATGACCACGCCCATCCAGCACGTGACGACCATCCACTGATGACCCCACCGCTTCATCTGCAGGAAGCCGATGGCCGCGGCGATGCGCATGGTGAAAACAGTCAGGATGAGGCCGACTTCCAAGGCCTTTTCGCCGGGGCCCGCCGCGCCGCCGACCCAGAGCTCGTTGTAGTGCCAGAAGTAGCCGGCGTCGAACATGTTGCCCCAGCCGTTGAGCAGCACCCGGGCCAGAATTGTGTGGTTTGCCACCAGGTCGAGCGCCCATCCGACGGTGTTGATGGCGGCGTCGATGATGACGAGGTAGCCGAGCAGCATGACCAGCATCGGCCGCACCGAGAGGCCGTTCCGTTGGGCCCTGCGCAGCAACCGCACTCCCCAAAGGAACAGCGGCAGGCCGAAGATGCCGAGGGCCGCGGTGCCGATCAGCAGACTCCCGGAGATGAGCCATTTGTCGGCCTGGCGCTGCGCGAGTTGCGAGCGTTCCATGTGCTCGTCGATGGTCAGACTCGCCTGCGCGGTGCCGCTTGACTCGAGCTTCGGCAGATTCACGAACCCTCCCCGCCATCGACACTGATTGGATCGGCGTTTGCACTATAACAAGCTGACTATAGTCAGCAGAAGGCGTCGAGCAAGTCCGCGCCACTACGCGGCATAACGGTTGAAATTCATGCTGTGTAGCGCTGCAAAGCCATACCTCAAAGCCGCTCTTACTGATGAAAGTCAGCCCGGAATCGTTGACACAAGGTTTCGGGGACGCCTACGCTCGGCGAGCGCTCAGCCGTCGCGGCCATGCAGAGGAGTAGCAATGACGCTCACATCGCCGGCCGAGAAGAAGTACCGCGTGATCCAGTGGGGCATGGGCAATGTCGGGACGGTGGCGCTGCGTCACTTCGCGCACAATCCCGCCTTCGAAGTCGTCGGCGTGCTCTGTAACCGTCCGGAGAAGGTGGGCAGGGACGCCGGAGAATTGGTCGGCGCCGCGCCGACCGGGGTGCTCGCGACCACAGACAAGGCGGCAGTCGAAGCGCTCGACGCCGATTGTGTGTTCTACGCGCCGTTGTGGTCGGATCCCGACGAGGTGTGCCGGCTGCTGCGCGGCGGAAAGAACGTCGTCGCCTCGGGCGGCGCGTGGTGGTATCGAACCGAGCACAGCAAGGCCGACATCGACAAGATCGACGCGGCGTGCCACGAGGGTGGGACGTCTTTTCACGCGGGCGGTGTCAACCCCGGTTTCGCCGGAGACCTGCTGGTCCTGACGTTGGCCCGCATCGTCAGCCGGGTCGACGCCATCCACATCTACGAGGTGGTGAATTTCGGCAAGGACACCCTGAAGTACCTGCACGAGATGGGAATGGGAAGCGACCCCGAGGAATTCATGGCCGGGCCGCCGGCGAACACCGTTCCGGCCGTATGTGATGCCGCGCCGGGATTCCTGATCCACAAGGAACTCGGGTTGGTACCGCTGCTCGGCGTGATCCGCTAGCACGCGGAAGCCGCTACAACGTCACGGCTTCAGGCTGCGCAGAGTCCTCGCGACGTAGTCCTCCAGCAGGGTATGCCCCGTGGGCCAGTGGTTGGTGGTGATCAACAGCGCGTAGAGGCCCAGCAAGAAGAACACCGCGCTGTTCATGGGATTGACCTCTCGGTCCGTCTCACCGCGTTGCTGGGCCTGCTCGATTTCCCGGGCGACCAACACGATCAACGGGTGGTCCCGGCCGTCTTCGGTCTGCGGACGGGTCTGGGAGAAGTGCAGCGCGAGAAAGTCATTGAAGAGCAGGTCGCCCAGCCGGCGTTCCAATCCGACCACCAAGCGGACCGCCTCGTTCAACGCGGATACGAGATCGTGCTTGGATTTGAGGAATTGCGCGAACTGCTTGGCAATCCTTTCCTCTTCGCGGCGTTCCAGTTCCAGCAGCACATGCTCCTTGGTGGGGAAGTGGAAGAAGAAGGTCCCGTGGGCAACTCCCGCAGCGGCGACGATCGCGCTGACGTCGGCCTCGGCCATGCCGGCGCGGGCGAACTCCGCGATCGCGGCGCCCATCAAACGCTCCCGCGTCTGCAGGCGCTTGGCTTCTCGCGCCGACAGCCGGTCCGTCACAGCCATTGTCATTCCTCACGGTTGACCTGACTCATACCAAAGCGGCCAGGCTCACTCGACCATTATGCCGTGCCGCTGCCAAAACCGCTTGCATAACTTGGCCATTCTTGGTCCGGTCTCACTGTCACCGACATCTGCCGTCGCTATTCGTTGACTTTAGTCAGTAAGGTTCTTAGATTAAACGGCGCACATATACTGACAAGGGAGCCCGACATGGCGTTGGACGACTGTTACGCGACCAACGCGATCTTTCACGTCGACGGTGGCATCGATTCGAATAATTCGCCGCTGCAGATACCGGATTACTGACCCCGCACCGCGTTCGAACGCGTCATGATGGGTCGTCACCCACCGCCGGAAGGACCAGGGCAGCCGTGCGCAGAGTCATCCAATTCTCCACCGGGAACGTTGGCCGGCATTCGTTGCGGGCACTCATCGGCAGGCCAGACCTGGAACTGGTCGGCGTGCACGCCGCCGGCGCGGAGAAGGTCGGCCGGGACGCGGCGCAGTTGTGCGGTCTCGACGAACCAACCGACATCGTCGCCACCGACGACATCGACGCCCTGGTGGCCCTGGGCGCCGACTGCGTCGTCTACACATCGCAGGGTGAGACCCGGCCGATGGAAGCCATCGAGCAGATGTCGAAATTCCTTTCCGCGAGCACGAACGTGGTCGGTACGTCGATGGTCTGGCTGGTCACGCCCCGCCACGCCGACGATTGGTTGCGGGAACCGCTCGAGCGTGCCTGCGCGGCCGGCGACGCCTCGCTCTACGTCAACGGCATCGACCCCGGGTTCTCCGGCGATACGCTGGTGCACTCGGCGGTCAGTTTGACCACCCGGGTCTCGTCGATCACCGTGCAGGAGATCTTCGACTACGGAAACTACGACGACGCCGAATTCACCGGTACCGCAATGGGATTCGGAACCGCCCCGGACGACGACTCGCCGATGATGTTCCTGCCCGGGGTGATCGTGTCGATGTGGGGTAGTCAGGTCCGCAGTCTGGCGGACAATCTGGGCATCGAGCTTGACGACGTGCGTCAGCGCATCGAACCCTGGTACACGCCGGAGCGCATCGACTGCACGATGATGACGGTGGAGCCGGGGCAGATGGCCGCCGTCCGGTTCGCCACCGAGGGCGTCCGCGACGGCGAACCCGTCATCACCCTCGAGCACGTCACCAGGCTCACCCAGGCAGCGGCACCCGACTGGGAATTCCCGCCCGACGGTCATACCGGGGTGCATCGCGTCGTCGTGGAGGGCGAGCCGCGAGTCGAAATCAACACCCACGTTTCCCATCCGCTGTTCGATTCCACTGATGCCGGTTGCATTTCGACGGCCGGCCGGGTCGTCAATGCGATCGACTGGGTGTGCCGGGCGCCCCAGGGGCTCATCGGTGTCGAGGACATTCCGCTCTCGGTGACCATGCGCGGCGTGATGTGGAAAGAGCGCTAGTCACTCTTACTGAGATCGCGTCAAGCCCATAGGCTGGGCTCTCAGATGACATTCATCTGGCGGTGCGAATTTCGCGTGTTCGCGCTGCCGGCGCGCGCGGTAACGGATACAAATAGCTGACTTCTAAAAGGAGAGCCTTATGAACACGGTGCGGACCTCCGCGCTCGGCTTGACGGCTACCACGATGTTGATCGGCGCGGCGGTGGTGGGCTGCGGCGGGGACAAGAGCCCCACGGCGTCATCGGGTTCGGCCTCGTCGTCCGGTTCGGCCGCCTCGTCGGGCTCCCCGACCAGCGCGTCGCCGGGAGCGCCAGCCGACTACAGCAATCTGCTGATCAAGCCCGGCGACGTCGGCCCCAACGCCACCGTGGACGGGCCGCCGAGCCAGAATCCCAGCGGCATCACCGGCGTGGGACAGGTTTTCAAGAACCCCGACGGCAAGCGCACCATCATCGACACGATCGCGGTGTTTCCCGACGCGGCCACGGCCACCCAGACCGCGGCAAACATGCGCGACGTCGTCGGTAAGAAGGTCAACGGGCAGCAGCAGCCCATCGACGTCGGCACCAACGGGTTCATGGTGATCGGGCAGGGAACCGACCCGGCCAACCCGATGGAGATCTCCGAGGCGGTGTTCGTCGAGGGCAGGGCCATGGTCGACCTGGAGTCCGACTGTGTCATCGGCAATCCCACGCCGGCCGACATCATGCTCGATCTCGCCCGTAAGCAGGACGACGCGGTCAAGGCGGGCTTACCGGCCAGCTGAGCCGCCGCTGGTCATAGTGGCCAGCTGTCCGGCTGCACCTCATAGCGCAAGGCGGCGGCCGGCGGCAGCGGCTGATGGTCGTTGACCGAAATCGCGTCGATGACCAGGGCGACATAGCGTCGCCAGCCGTCGCTGCCCGCATCCATGGTCGACAGCACGCTGAAGAGCATCGCGATCAGGCGAGGCAGGTCGTCGGTGACCAGGTCGGCGCGGATGCGGCCGGCGCGCTGGCCCGCGTGGGCGAGCTCGCCGAGTGCGTCGTTGAGCGGCACCGAAACGTCGGACGTGAGTGACCCGGCCCGGCGCGCGGCGGTCAGCAGGCTGTGTTCCCGCGCACCCAGCGAGATCGCGGCTTCGATCAGCTGGGTCAAGCCGCGCAGCGGATCCTCGGCGCGGCGCGCGTTATCGATCACCGGGGTGAGGTCCTCGGCGATGCTTTGATCCAGGGCGGCGCGGACCAGGTCGGCCTTTGCCGGAAACCTGCGGTACAGGGTTCGCTCGCCGACGCCCGCGCGGCGAGCGACCGCTTCCACCGGGGCGTCGGGCCCCAGCTCGCTGTAGACCTCGCGCGCCGCGCGCAGGATGCGCTCGACGTTGCGCGCCGCGTCGGCCCGCAACGGCCGGTCCTCCACCGCGGTCATCGTGACAGCGTAACTGACAGTTGACTGCCAACGACCGTAGCCTTACGCTCTACAACTGGCAGGCATCTGACAGTTAATGGGAAACGCGGGTTATGTCAACAACTTCCAAATCCTTCGGAACCGCCGACTCCTGCTCCGACGCCGGTCTCCCGGAGCTGCCGCTACCGCGGCCCGCGCGCTGCCCGCTCGCGCCCCCGTCCGAATTCGCAGACTGGCGGGAACAACCGGGACTCCGAAAGGCGATATTCCAGGGCAACCCGGTCTGGGTGGTCAGCCGCTACCAGGACATCAGGGCGGCGCTGGTCGATCCGCGCTTGTCCGCGAAGACAATTCCGGACTCGATCATGCCGAAGGACGAGGAGAACAAGGTCCCGGTGATGTTCGCGCGCACCGACGATCCCGAGCATCATCGCTTGCGCCGCATGATGACGAGCAACTTCACCTTCCGGCGTTGCGAATCGATGCGTCCGCACATTCAGGACTGGGTCGACCACTATCTCGGCCAGATGATCGAGGGCGGCGCGCCGGCCGATCTGGTGCGTGAATTCGCCCTACCGGTCCCGTCGATGGTGATCGCGCTGTTGCTGGGCGTGCCGCCCGAAGACCTCGAACTTTTTCAGTTCAACACCACCAAGGGGCTTGACCAGAAATCCACCGACGCGGAAAAGGGACAGGCGTTCGGAGCCATGTACGCCTACATCCAGGAACTGGTGGAGCGCAAAGCGCGCGAGCCCGGGGACGACTTGATCAGCCGGCTGGCCACTGAATACGTGGCGACGGGCCAACTCGACCATGACACCACGGCCATGAACGGCGTGATCATGATGCAGGCCGGCCACGAAACGACCGCCAACATGATCTCGTTGGGAACGGTTGCGCTGCTAGAACATCCCGACGTGTTCGAGCGACTCGGGCAAAGCGACGACCCCGCAGTCATCGCCAACATCGTCGAAGAACTGATGCGCTACCTCAGCATCGTGCACAGCCAGGTCGACCGCATTGCGACCGAAGATCTGATGATCGGCGGCCAGCTGATTCGCGCGGGGGAGTACGTCATGATGAGCCTGCTCGCCGGGAACTGGGACGCCGAATTCGTCGACAATCCCGAATCCTTCGACGTCGACCGAAACACCCGCGGTCACTTGGGCTTCGGCTACGGCGTGCATCAGTGCATCGGCGCGAACCTGGCCCGCGTCGAAATGCAGGTCGCGTTCGCCACGCTGGCGCGCCGCCTGCCCGGGCTCAGACTGGCGGTGCCACCGGAGCAGCTGAGGTTCAAAGACGCCAACATCTATGGCATGAAGGAACTTCCGGTGAGCTGGTGAGTGGCGAGCTGCGGTTTGACGACCAGGTCGCCGTCATCACCGGCGCCGGTGGCGGTCTGGGCAAGCAGTACGCGCTGCTGCTGGCCTCCCGTGGCGCGCGCGTCGTGGTCAACGACCTGGGCGGCTCGGTGACTGGACACGGCACCGACAGCCGGGCCGCTGATATCGCGACGGCCGAGATCCGCGACCTCGGGGGTGACGCCGTGGCGGACGGCCACAGCGTCACCAGCCCCGAAGGCGGACAGGCCATCATCGACACCGCGCTGAACGCGTGGGGGCGCGTCGACATCGTGATCAACAACGCCGGCATCGTCGGGGACGCGCCGTTCGAGGACATGACCGCGCAACGGTTAGAGCCACTGCTGGACGTGCATCTCAAGGGCGCGTTCTACGTGACGAGGCCGGCCTGGAAAGTCATGCGCGAGCAGGGATATGGCCGCATCCTCCATACCTGTTCGGCCGCAGGGATACTCGGGGCGGCCGGGATGAGCAACTACGGATCGGCCAAGACCGGGTTGCTAGGCCTCACCCGCGTGCTGGCCGCCGAAGGCGCCGACCATAACATCAAGGTCAATGCGGTCGCCCCGATCGCCTACACCCGGATGCTGGCGCACTCCGTGCACGGCGCCGCGCCGCCGGACGATCCCGCCGCACAGGCGGTGCTGGACGACCTTGTGGGCCAATATCTTCAGAAGCTTGATCCAGCGCTGGTGGCTCCGGTGGCCGCCTTCCTGACCCATCGTGACTGTCCGGTGTCGGGAGAGATCTATACCGTTGGCGCCGGCCATGTTTCGCGGTTCTTCATCGGCAGGACAAAGGGCTTCTACCGGCCCGGATTGTCCATCGAGGACGTGCGCGATCACCTCGCGGAAATCCGCGACGAAACCGGCTACACCGTGCCGGGCGGATCAGCCGACGAGATGAGCGAGCTGTTCGCGACCATCATGGCCGGCCTCAGCAACTGAACGCCGTGCCGACACCGTCCGGTGGTGGCGCCGGCTTCAGGCAGCCGAACGGCTCGATGCCGGCGGGGCTGAATCTGGCCGCCGACTGGTGCGCGTAGTTCACGCAATACAGACCGGACTGGTCGGCGCGGCACCGGTAGTCACCGAACGACAGCGAATCCCCGTTCGCCAGTTCCGGTCCGTTGCCGTTGATGAACGGGCCGGGGTCGGCTCGGGCGGATCCCACCTGCAGGTTCACCCCGTCGAAGCCGATCCAGCCGCCTTGCCACTGGCCGTAGGCCGTCGCGGGCGCCGGCGGCGGGTTTGTCAGACTCACCAGGCAGGCCAGCGCGCCGCCGGTGTGTTTGGTGTCAGTCATGCAGGAGACCTTGCCCGCCATCGCCGTCAGCGCGATGTCATCGCCCAGTGGCGTGGCCGCCCCGTCGCGCGTGGCCGTGTGAAAGCGGCCCGGATCGGCCTGGTGACCGGCCTCGATCCACGCGATGACGTCGGAGATCGCCGCTCCCGCGGCCGGCGCGGCGGCTGGTCCCGGTGTTGCGCTTCCCGGCGTCCCGGCGCCGGTGGATGCCTGGGTGGTGCTTCCGGTGGGCTCCGAATGACCGCCCGTGGTGTGTGAGCACCCCGCGACCAGTAATGACGCGGCGATCACCGCAGCTATCCGCATCCAGTCAGGCTAACCGCCGCGCCGGGCAAATAAGGCGCTGCGCGCGCGTTACGACGGTCATGTCGGTTACCGTCGGGTTATGCATCAGCGCACGGTCCGCGCACGCACGGCTATCGGCACCGTCGAAGGCTTCACCCGCGACGGGGTCACTCGGTGGCGGTCGATTCCGTACGCCCGTCCACCGGTGGGAAATCTGCGCTTCCGGGCGCCGCAGCCGGCCCAGCCGTGGTCGGGTGTTCGGCACTGCCATGGCTTCGGCAACTGCGCGCCCCAGCAGCGCCGCTACACCCTGCTCGGCATGTCGGGTTTGGGAGGCCGCTACCAGCCGATGAGCGAGGACTGCCTCACCCTGAACGTTGTGGCACCCGAGGGTGCCGTCGAGGGTCCGCTGCCCGTCATGGTCTTCATCCACGGCGGCGGATATTTCCTGGGCAGCTCGGCGACGCCGCTGTACGACGGCGCCGCCCTGGCACGCCGGGGATGTGTATATGTATCGGTGAACTACCGGCTGGGCGCGCTGGGGTGCGTTGACTTCTCGTCCCTGTCGACGCCGGAGATCACTATCGACAGCAACCTGTACCTGCGTGACCTGGTGCTGGCGCTGCAGTGGATTCGCGACAACATCGCGGGATTCGGCGGTGACCCGGACAACGTCACCATCTTCGGCGAGAGCGCCGGCGCGTGCATCACCGCCTCACTGCTGGCGGTGCCCGCCGCCAAAGGCCTTTTCGCCCGGGCGATCTCGGAAAGCCCGGCCTCGGGACTGGTGCGGTCGAGGGAGGTTGCCGCGGAGTTCGCCAACCGTTTTGCCAACCTGCTCGGGGTGCGCAGGCAGGACGCGGCCAACGCGCTGATGTCGGTGTCCGCCGCCCAACTGGTGGAAACCCAACATCAACTGATCGACGAGGGCATGCGGAACAGGCTGGGCGCCTTCCCGATCGGCCCCGTCTTCGGTGACGACATCCTGCCCCTGGATCCGGTGGAGGCGATGCGGCACGGCGAGGCCCACCGGGTCCCGCTGATCGTGGGCACGAACGCCGAGGAGGGACGGTTGTTCACCCGGTTCCTGGCGATGTTGCCGACCAACGAGACGATGGTCGAGGAGCTGCTTGCCGAGGCGGAACCCGCTGTCCGCGAACGCATTACCGCCGCATATCCCGACTATCCCGAGCGCGCGGCGTGCATCCAGCTCGGTGGCGACTTCGCGTTCGCGTCGGCGGCCTGGCAGATTGCGGAGGCCCACGGCACGCACGCGCCGACGTACCTCTACCGGTACGACTACGCGCCGCGCACGCTGCGCTGGTCCGGTTTCGGAGCCACCCATGCCACCGAGTTGCTCGCGGTTTTCGACGTTTACCGCACCAGATTCGGCGCGTTGTTGACCGCGGCGGCCGACCGGCGCGCCGCGTTGCGGGTGAGCAACCAGGTGCAGCGGCGCTGGCGGGCCTTCAGCCGCACCGGCGTGCCGGGGGAGGACTGGCCTCTCTACACCGCCGACGACCGGGCCGTGATGGTCTTCGACCGCAAGTCCCGCGTCGAGTTCGATCCGCACCCGCATCGCCGAATGGCATGGGACGGCTTCTCACTGGCGCGATGACCTGGCACGCTAACCCTCATGCATGCCGAGACCGAGCAAGTCATCGAACGACCCAGTGACCTCACCGCCTCCTGGCTGGCCACGGTCGTCGGCACCGGACCCATCGCCGACTTCTCGGTGGAACGCATCGGTACCGGCCAGATGAGCGAGTGCTACCGCGTCCGGCTCAGCTATGCCGAGGGGCCCTCGGAGGGACCCGAGTCGGTGGTGCTGAAGGTCGCGGCCACCGACCCGATCAGCCGGCAGACCGGGCTGGCGCTGGGGCTCTACGAGCGGGAGGTGCGCTTCTACGGCGACATCGCGCCGCGGCTGGGTGGGCCCGTCGCGCCCTGCTACCACGCGGCGGTCGACACCTCGACGGGCGTGTTCGACCTGCTGCTGGGCGATGCCGGGCCGGCCGTCGTCGGCGACGAAATCGCCGGCGCCACAGTCGAACAGGCCCGCTTGGGGGCGGTCGAACTGGGTCGGCTGCACGGACCGCTGCTCGGCGACGCCTCGCTGGCCGAGGCGCCGTGGCTCAACCGTGAGCCTCCGCTGAACCAGGCCATGATCACGCCGCTGTACGCCGGTTTCGTCGACCGCTACGGCGACCAGATCGCGCCGGAGCACCGCGTGGTGTGCGAACGCCTGGTGGCCGCGTTCGACGGCTACCTGGCTCAGGAAGGGGAGGCGCCCGAGCGGCGACGCCTCCAAGGCCTGGTGCACGGCGACTACCGCCTGGACAACATGCTGTTCGGTACCGATGGCGCCGATCGCGCACTGACGGTGGTCGATTGGCAGACCGTGTCCTGGGGTCCGGCCCTGACCGACCTGGCCTACTTCCTCGGTGGCGCGATGCCCACTGAGGACCGTCGGCAGCACTACGACGCGCTGCTGCGCGCCTACCATGACGCGCTGGGTCCGCAGGCGCCGGTCACCCTGGCCGACGTCGCCGACGGGGTGCGCCGGCAGAGCTTCTTCGGGGTGATGATGGCAATCGTCTCGCCCATGCTGGTCGAGCGCACCGACCGCGGCGACCGGATGTTCATGACGATGCTGCAACGGCACTGCGACCATGTGCTCGACACGGGCGCGCTGTCGACGTTGCCCGCACCAGTCGCGTCCGAACCGTTGCGGCCCACGGACGAGGACGAACTCGCCCACGATCCCACCGCCGAACCGCTGTGGAGCGAGAGCTGGTACGCCGACTTCGCCGACGCGGCACAGGGTTTGGGCGGCTGGTTCCGTCTGGGCCGGGTGGCCAACGAGCAGACCGCCTGGGTGCACGTCCTGTTGTGCGGCCCCGACATGCCGACCGTCGCCGTCGATGCGCAGGTACCGCTGCCGTCGGACCCGTGGGCGGTGCGCACCGAGGATTTCGATCTCGGCCATTCCGCCGAGGTGCCGCTGCAGAGCTACCGCGTCGACGTGCGGGCGCGGGGCCAGGCCTACGCCGATCCGTCCGCGTTGTTGCGCGGGGAGCCCGGAACGCCGGTCGAGATGGCCATGAACCTGGTGTGGGCCACCGACGGCACGCCGTACAAGTATGGGCTGACGACGCGTTATGAAATTCCGTGCACCGTGTCGGGCACCGTCACGATCGACGACACCGGCTACCGCATGAAATCCGTTCCCGGGCAGCGTGATCACTCCTGGGGCGTGCGCGATTGGTGGGGCATGGACTGGATCTGGAGCGCGCTGCACCTGGACGACGGCACCCACCTGCACGGCGTGAACATCCGGATTCCCGGGGCGCCCGCGTTCAGCATCGGCTACGAACAGGGTGCCGACGGCAAGGTCACCGAACTGCAGGCCGTTGATTCGCGAGAGTCGTTCGCCGACAACGGGTTACCGCTCGACGCAACTTTGCGGCTCATGCCGGCGGAGATCACTGCGGACGTGAACGTGCGCGGTCAGGCGCCGGTCCGGCTCGTCGCGACGGACGGGCGGGTCAGCCAGTTCCCCCGCGTCTGGGCCACGATCAGCGCTGCCGACGGGCGCAGCGGTGTGGGTTGGCTGGAATGGAACCGCAATCTCGGCGACCACACGTAGGTGAACGGATCGGTCCCCGTCGTGGTGATGGGCGTCTCCGGATCGGGCAAGTCCACGGTGGGGGCGGCGCTCGCGCAGCGCTTGCGGGTCCCGTTCGTCGACGCCGACACCATGCACCCGGCCGCCAACATCGCCAAGATGGCGGCCGGCGAACCGCTCGACGATGGCGATCGCTATCCCTGGTTGGAACGGGTCGGCGACTGGTTGGCGGCCCACCGCGACGGCGGCGTCGTAAGTTGTTCGGCGCTGAAGCGGAAATATCGCGACCAGTTGCGCGCGCACTGCCCGGGCGTGGAGTTCCTGCACCTCTCGGGTTCGGCCCAGCTGATCGGCGGCCGGCTGGCGACCCGGACCGACCACTTCATGCCGGCCGCGCTGCTGCGCTCGCAACTGGACACCCTGGAGCCCCTCGGTCCCGACGAGGCCGGCATGACCGTCGACGTCGGCCCCGGCATCGACGCCATCGTGGATACCGTCGTACGGGCTCGCGGGTAGCCGGGGCCTGCCCAACCATGTAGCATTATGCTACAGTTTGTAACGAAGTGTTGCATTGGAGGAAGCCATGGCCGAGGCTCTCGATCGTGTCACCCGGGTCGCATCCGACCTGATGGACAGCGCGGCGGCTGAGGGTGCCCGGCAGAGCCGCTCGGCCAAGCAGCAACTCGACCACTGGGCGCGGGTCGGGCGGGCGGTGTCCAGCCAGCACACCGCCTCGCGGCGACGGGTGGAAGCCGCCCTTGCCGGCCAGCTCGCGACCAGCGAGCTCACCGTCGAGGAGGGCGTGGTGTTCAACGCCGAGATCTCCGCGGCCATCGAAGAAAGCCTGGCGCGCACCAACTACGGGGCGACGCTGGCCGGGCAGGGGGTCACCACGGTGGCCCTCAACGACGACGGCGAGATCGTTGAGCATCGGCCCGACGGCGCCGCGGTGGTGCTTGCGGGCGGGCGCTGACCCGGCGATCGTCGGCGGTTCGGCGGTCCGATGGATCGACTTGACCTGGTAGTCGGGCCGAACGGTGCCGGTAAATCCACGTTCATCGCGTTCACCCTGGCGCCGCTGTTGCCGGGAAGCCTCGTGGTCAACGCCGACGAGATCGCGCGGCAGCGCTGGCCGCAGGATCCGGCCTCGCACGCCTACGACGCCGCGCGCATCGCCGCCGACACCCGCGCCAAGCTGATCGAACTGGGTCGGTCCTTCATCGCCGAGACGGTGTTTTCTCATCCCTCCAAGCTGGACCTCATCCATACCGCGCGCCGCGCGGGCTTCACCGTCGTGCTGCATGTGCTGCTCGTCCCGGAAGACCTTGCGGTGGAACGCGTACGGCACCGCGTGCGGGCCGGCGGTCATGACGTGCCGGAAGCCAAGATCCGGGGGCGCCACCGCCGGCTGTGGACGCCAGTCGCCGAGGCCATCGCCTCTTCTGACCTCGCGACGGTCTACGACAACAGCCGACTGCGCGGCCCGCGCATCGTCGCCCGGCTCAGCGGCGGCCTGACAATCGGCTCGCCGGAGTGGCCGGCGTGGGCGCCGGAGAACCTGCGGTCGCGCTGGCCCGACTAACTCAACCGGGCTGCCCGCGCCCGTGACTACCAGGACAGCTTGCGGCGGCCGGTGTCGACCTGACTGCCGACTCGCTCGCGCGCGGTGTCGGCCAGATCGCTGCCGCGCTGACGGGCGGTTTCGGCGAACTCCTCGCCGCGCGCCCGCGCCGTGCTGGCCAGCTTCTCACTGCGCTTGCGGGCCTTCTTGGCCAGCTTCTCGCTACGTTTGCGGGCCTTCTTGGCCAGCGGCGCGGCCCGGTCGGCGGCCTCGTCGGCTAACTCTTCGCTGCGCTTGCGTGCCTTCTCGGCCAGGTGCGCGGCGCGGTCGGCGGCCTCGTCTGCCCATTCCTCCCCACGCTTGCGCGCCTTCTTCGCCAACGGCGCGCCACGCTCGGCCGCGGTGCTGGCCAGTTCGCGGCCGCGTTCGAGTGCGGCCTCGGCGTAGGGCGCACCACGCTCGGCCGCGGTGCTGGCCAGTTCGCGGCCCCGCTCGGCGCCGATCTGCAAGCCGTGTGCGATCCGATCACCCAGCTCGGAGAAATCTGCATCGAAGGCCGAGTCGTCAGAGCCGGGCCACGCCGACGACACGCGCTCGGAGAGCCGTTCCGCCGCGCGCCGGCCACGCCACCCGAGTGAGGGCTTACCGGCGGTGTCGGCGGAGGCGATCAACAGGCCGCCCAAGAGGCTGAGGTCGGTGAGAAATTGTTGGCGTTTCTGGGCTTTAACCACCGGGTCGCTCTCGTTCCAGAACGAGTGCGTACCAAGGTTGGCCGGCAACACCGTCACCGCGAGCGCCGCCGACGCGATGCGGGGGAGCTTACCGGTGGCAAGCAGCAGGCCGCCGCCGATTTGAACGGCCGCGGTGATCTGCGCGACCGTCTCGGGGTCGCTGGGGATGCTGCTGCTCACCGAATCCGGCAACGCCTGAAGACCGTCCACCGCCGGGGCCGCGGCCTCGGCCGCGGATTTGGGATTGAGCAGTGAATTGACTCCCTGCCCGATGAAAGCCACTGATAACAGGGGTCGCGCGATTCTCCTGAGCACCATGGCGGGTGTATTACCCGGCTGCCTGTTGAGCAAACCGTGGGGTCGATATCCCCAGCTAGATCGGCATAGACATAGAGGTGCGCACCGATAGGGTGGAGCGCGTGCGAGCGTTGATCATCGTCGACGTGCAAAACGATTTCTGCCAGGGCGGCTCCGTGCCCACCGCCCGCGGCGCAGAGGTGGCGCCCGCGATCAACGACTATCTGTCCGGCGACCCGGGCTACCACTACGTCGTGGCCACCCAGGACTTCCACATCGACCCGGGTGATCATTTCTCCGACCGGCCGGACTTTTCATCCTCCTGGCCAGTGCACTGCGTCGCTGGAAGCGCGGGCGCGGATCTTCGGCCCGATCTGGACATCCGGCGCATCGATGCGGTCTTTCGCAAGGGCGCTCACGCAGCGGCTTACAGCGGTTTCGAGGGCGTCGCCGAGAACGGGACGACGCTGCTTGATTGGTTGCGGCGGCGAGGGGTCGACGAGGTCGACGTGGTCGGCATCGCCACCGACTTTTGCGTCCGCCGAACCGCCGAGGATGCGGCGGCGGCGGGCCTGACCACCAGGGTGCTGTTGGGCCTGACCGCGGCCGCGGCCGTGGATTCCGCTGCCGAGGCGCTGGTGGAAATGCGCTCCGCCGGCATCGAGTTGGTCGGGGGGCCGTAATGGTGGTGCCGTTGGATCGGGAACATCTGCTGGCCGCCGTGGAACGCTCGCCGCAGGCGGCGACCGCCCATGATCGCGCCGGGTGGGTGGGACTGTTCACCCGCGACGGCCGGATCGAGGACCCGGTGGGCTCGCGACCGCACGTGGGGCATGAGCAGATCGGCCGCTTCTACGACACATTCATCGGTCCGCGTGACATCAAGTTCCATCGCGATCTCGACATCGTCGTCGGCACGGCGGTACTGCGTGACCTCGAGCTCGAGGTGGCGATGGGTTCGGCCGTGACGATGTACATTCCGGCCTTCCTGCGCTATGACCTCCGAGAAACCAACGGCGAGTGGAAGATTGGCGAACTACGCGCGTACTGGGAGCTTCCCGCCATGATGGTGCAGTTCCTGCGCTCCGGCTCCGGCGCGGTGGGCCCCGCGCTGAACCTGTCCAGGGGGCTGGTGAGCAACCAAGGCTGGCGGGGGACCGCCGGTTTCATGACCGGATTCCGTCGGGTGGGAGCGCGTCACCAGCGGCTGGTGACCACCTTTCTCGACGCAGTTGCGCGGAAGGACACGTTTTCCGCGGCACGGCTGCTGTGCTCGGATGCCGCGATAACTTTGGGCGATCGCGACCCACTCGAACTGGTCGAGCTGGCGGAGCAACTGGACGGGGCCGGCGCGACCAAGATGAACAGCGCGGGCCCCACCGTCGCGGTGTCGCTCCACTCGGGTCACGGGCGTGCCATCGTGTTCGCCGATGTGGCCTGGCGCGGCAACGCGATCAACCGGATCAGGTACTTTCCCGCCTGACCCCCGGATGCCTCACCGGACCACCATCAGCGCCAGCGAAGCCGCGGACAGGCACAAAAACGCGCCGGGAAACGCGATGTTGTACAGAACGCGTGCCCTCAGGTGCGTCGCCACCGCTGCGACGAAAAACACAACCAGGCCGGCGGCGGCAGCGACGCCCAAATCCCGCAGGCCCAGCAGGCCGACAACGATCCCGACGGCTCCGGCCAGCTTCACTGCGCCCAGCGCAGGCAACCGCGACCGCGGGACCCCGACCTGGGCAGAGCTCGCCAGCACGAATCGCGCCGGAACGAAGTCGGCGATGGCGATCGCGGCGGTGATGGCGGCGGTGATCAGCGTGATCACGACAAGTGCGGTGCTCATCTGGATCAATCCCTTGTCGCGCAGCGATTTCGGCAGCGGCGAGTCGAATGCGTGCAGTGCGCGCCGCGGCGCACAATCGATAAGGTCATGGTGCTTGTCTCCTTTGCCACGAGAAGTCCGTTGGACGCGGTCATCTTCTTGACGACTTCCGTGCGAAAAAGGTGACCCATGAGCGCAACTAAGGATTTGGCGGATCTGGCACGGCGTTTCGATGCCGACCGACGACACCTGAGGTCCATCGCGTTCCAGCTGCTGGGCTCGGTGGCCGACGCCGACGACGCCGTGCAATCGGCGTGGCTCAAGGCCAGTCGTGCGGACTTCGATGCTGTCGACAACCTCTCCGCCTGGTTCACCACGATCACCGCGCGTGAGGCGTTCGACCAGCTTCGGGTGCGCAAGCGTCGCGCCGAGCAACCGCTCGGCGGGACCGACGAACTGGACCGACTGGCCCAGACGGCGTCGGCCGCGGCCGACGAGGACGCACTGCTGGCGGAGTCGGTGAGCAGTGCCCTGCTCGTCGTCCTCGACCGGCTGTCCCCGGCGCAGCGTGTTGCGTTCGTGCTGCACGACGTCTTCGCCATGCCGTTCGAGCAGATCGCCGGGCTGATGGATCGGTCACCGGCGGCCACCAAGAAGCTGGCCAGCAGGGCGCGTGGGCGCCTGCACGCCGACCCGGCCGCCCCGCCCCGCCGCACCCTCGACCACCTGCAGGTGATCGAGGCGTTTCTGGCGGCCTCGCGCGGCGGTGACATCGCCGGTCTGCTCGAGCTGCTCGCTCCCGAGGTGGTGCGCACGGTCGATCCGGCCCTCGTTCCGGCGGACGTGCCAACCACGTTGCGCGGCGCCCGCCGGGTCGCCGAGGAGACTCGCCGGTTCGCTCAGCGGGCGCGCGCCGGTGCTGTCATGCTCATCGACGGGGCACCGGGCATCGTGCTCGCCGCCCGCGGGCGCGCTCAGGTCCTGCTGGTGATCGGCGTCGGCGCCGACGATCGCATTCACACGATCGACATCACCAACAACGCCGAGCGAATCCGCCGGGCCGCGCTGACGCTGCCGCGGTGGCCGATCCAGGAACATCACAACCTGATCGGGTACCAAGTACGTCAGACACAGTCGGCCGGGAAACCGGCTACGGGGCAAGACCGGGAGAGCCATGCTCGATAAGCCGTTCGGACGGCGCAACCTGCTGCGGGGTGCCGGCGCGCTTTCCGCGGCTGCGCTGGCACCGTGGCCGGCCGGGTGCGCTTCCGACGACGACGACGCCCTGACGTTCTTTTTTGCGGCCAACCCGGACGAGCGTGACGCCAGGATGCGCATCGTCGACGAGTTTGCCCGGCGCCATCCCGATATCAAGGTTCGGCCGGTGCAGTCCGGTCCGGGCGTCATGCAACAGCTTTCGACGTTTTGTGTCGGCGGGAAATGCCCCGACGTGCTGATGGCGTGGGAACTGTCCTACGCCGAACTCGCCGACCGCGGTGTGCTGCTGGACATGAACACGCTGTTGGCACGCGACAAGACGTTTGCCGACCAGCTCAAGGCGGACAGCATCCCGGCGCTGTACGAAACCTTCACCTTCAACGACAAGCAGTACGCGCTGCCCGAACAGTGGTCGGGCAACTACATGTTCTATAACAAGCGGCACTTCGCCGAAGCCGGGGTGCCCGCACCACCCAAGACTTGGGAACAGCCTTGGGATTTCACCGAATTCGTGGACGCAGCGCGCGCGCTGACCAAGCGTGACGCATCCGGGCGGGCCGCGCGGTACGGTTTCGTCAACACCTGGGGTTCCTATTACTCGGCCGGCCTGTTCGCGATGAACAACGGTGTCGCCTGGTCCAACCCGCGGCTGAACCCGACCCACTTCAACTTCGACAAGGCGGCGTTCCAGGAAGCGGTGCAGTTCTACGCCGATCTGTCCAACAAATACCGGGTTGCGCCGAACGCATCTGAGACGCAGTCGATGTCGACGCCCAACCTATTTGCGGTGGGGCGGGCGGCGATCGCGCTCGGCGGACATTGGCGTTACCAGACCTACATCCGCGCCGAGGACCTTGATTTCGATGTCGCCCCGTTGCCCGTCGGTCCGGCGCTGGGAAAGGGCCACGCCGCGTGTTCCGATATCGGCGCCACCGGACTGGCCATCTCGGCGAGCAGCCCCCGCAAGGAGCAGGCGTGGGAATTCGTGAAGTTCGCGACCGGGCCCATCGGGCAAGCCTTGATCGGTGAATCCTGCCTGTTCGTTCCGGTGCTGCGGTCGGCGCTGCGATCGGACGGATTCGCCAAGGCCCATCGACGGCTCGGCAATCTCAGCGTGCTCACCGAAGGGCCGGCCTTTTCGCAGGGCTTGCCGATCACGCCGGCATGGGAGAAGGTCAATGCCTTGATGGACCGCAACTTTGGGCCCGTCCTGCGGGGCCGCCAGCCGGCTACGTCCTTGAGCGGGTTGTCCCGCTCCGTCGACGAAGTGCTGCGCAGCCCATGACCTCAATGGACGCACCTGGCGCGACCGCCCCGGCCGGGAGGGCGACGCGGGAGGCGCCGGACGATCCGAGCCCATGGCGCCGGCACGCCTGGGCGGGCCGGTTGTTCGTCGCCCCCAACATGGTGGCGGTCGCCGTGTTCATGCTCTTTCCGCTTGGCTTCTCGCTGTACATGAGTTTTCAGCAGTGGGATGTGTTCACCCCGCCAAAGTTTGTGGGCCTGAGGAACTTTTCAGACCTCTTCACCTCCGACCCGCTCTTCCTGATCGCGATCCGCAACACGGTGATCTTCACCCTCGGAACGGTGGTGCCGACTGTCCTCATCAGCCTGGCCGTCGCGGGCGTGCTGAACCAGAAGGTCCGGGGCATCGGCATCTTCCGAACGATTGTCTTTCTGCCGCTGGCCATCTCGTCGGTCGTCATGGCGGTGGTGTGGCAGTTCGTCTTCAACACCGACAACGGCCTGCTCAACATCATGCTCGGCTGGGTCGGGCTCGGCCCGGTGCCGTGGTTGGTCGACCCCCACTGGGCCATGGCCTCGCTGTGCATCGTCAGCGTCTGGCGCAGCGTGCCCTTCGCCACAGTCGTTCTGCTGGCCGCAATGCAAGGCGTACCGGGAACGGTCTACGAGGCGGCCAAGATCGACGGCGCCAGCGAGATAAGGCAATTCGTCTCCATCACCGTTCCATTGATCCGCGGGTCGATATCGTTCGTGATCATCATCTCGGTCATCCACGCCTTTCAGGCGTTTGACATGGTCTATGTGCTCAACGGCCCCAGCGGCGGGCCGGAATCGGCGACCTACGTCCTGGGCATCATGCTGTTCCAGCATGCGTTCTCGTTCCTCGAATTCGGATACGCCTCCGCGTTGGCGTGGGTGATGTTCGCCGTCTTGCTGGTGCTGACCGTAGTGCAGTTGCGCGTCAGCCATCGACGATCTTTGGAGACATCGCGTGGCCTTAAGTGAGGGCGTCATCAGGCACACCGTGGTGCGCGGCGCCATCGTCTATGGCGCGCTACTCGGCGTCGCCTGGTGTGCGCTGTTCCCGATCGCGTGGGCGGTGTCGGGTTCGTTGAAAACGGAAGGCGAGGTCAGCGAGCCCACCCTGCTGCCGGCCCACCCGCGGTGGTCCAACTACACCGAGGTGTTCGCGCTGATGCCGTTCGGGCGGATGTTCTTCAACACCGTGCTGTACGCGGGGTGCGTCACCGCGGGGCATGTCTTCTTTTGCTCACTGGCCGGATATGCCTTCGCGCGACTGGATTTCCGCGGCCGCGATGCGCTGTTCATCGTGTATCTCGGCACGCTGATGGTGCCCTTGACGGTGACCGTGATCCCGCAATTCCTGGTGATGCGGACCCTGGGCTGGGTCGACACGCCGTGGGCGATGATCGCACCGGGTTTCTTCGGCAGCGCATTCGGCACGTATCTGATGCGGCAGTTCTTCCGCACCCTGCCCACCGATCTGGAGGAGGCCGCGATACTCGACGGTTGTACGCCCTGGCAGGTCTATTGGCGAATCCTGCTGCCCCACGCACGACCGGCGGTGATGGTGCTCGCCGTGCTCACCTGGGTCAACGTCTGGAACGATTTCCTGTGGCCACTGCTGATGATTCAGCGCAGCAGCCTGGCCACCCTGACCCTGGGCCTGGTCAGGATGAAGGGCGAATATGTTGCCCGGTGGCCGGTTCTGATGGCAACCTCGATGCTTATCATGCTGCCCCTGGTCATCATCTACGCCATCGCGCAACGCTCCTTTGTTCGCGGAATCGCTGTCACCGGAATGGGCGGCTAGCCATGGCCTCGGTGACATTCGAGCAAGCAACGCGGCGCTACCCGGGAGCCGAGCGCCCGGCCCTGGACAACCTGGACCTCGTGGTGGGCGACGGCGAATTCGTCGTCCTGGTCGGACCGTCCGGCTGCGGCAAGACCACGTCGCTGCGCATGGTGGCCGGGCTGGAAGTTGTGGACTCAGGGCATATTCGGATCGGCGACCGCGACGTGACCAACGTCGACCCCAAGGATCGTGACGTCGCGATGGTCTTTCAGAACTATGCGCTCTACCCGCACATGACGGTGGCCCAGAACATGGGCTTTGCCATGAAGATCGCCAAGACGCCGAAGAACCAGATTCGTGAGCGGGTGTTGGATGCGGCGAAACTCCTTGACCTGCAGCCCTACCTCGATCGCAAGCCGAAGGACCTTTCCGGTGGGCAACGCCAGCGCGTGGCGATGGGCCGCGCGATCGTGCGCCGGCCGCACGTGTTCCTGATGGACGAACCGCTGTCCAATCTCGACGCCAAACTCCGGGTTCAGACGCGTAACCAGATCGCCGCGTTACAACGGCGGCTGGGCACCACCACCGTCTACGTCACCCACGACCAGGTCGAGGCCATGACCATGGGCGACCGCGTTGCCGTCCTGCGCGACGGGGTGCTGCAGCAGTTTGCACCACCCCGCGAGCTCTACCGGAACCCGGACAACGTCTTCGTGGCGGGCTTCATCGGGTCGCCGGCGATGAACCTGTTCACCCTCCCCATCGTGGATTCAGCCGTTTCGCTAGGTGATTGGCCCATAACTCTGCCGCGAGAGATCGCCAGCAGCGCGGGTGAGGTCGTGGTGGGGGTCCGTCCCGAACATTTCGAGCTGGGTGGCCTCGGTGTCGAGATGGAGGTCGACGTGGTGGAGGAGCTGGGCGCCGACGCCTACCTGTATGGGCGAATCACCGGCTCCGGCAAGGTAATCGGCGCGCCCGTCGTCGCGCGGGCCGACGGGCGCAACCCACCGCAGAAAGGCAGCAGGGTACGTCTGCATCCGGAACCCGGGCACCTGCACTTCTTCGGTGTGGATGGCCGCCGAATCTGTTGAACCCCATCTCGATCCGGTTAGGGGGATTGGCGTGAGTATAAACCGTGCAGACTTGGTGTGCGAAGGCGGTGGCGTCCGGGGCATCGGACTGGTTGGTGCGGTCGATGCCCTCGCCCAGGCCGGCTACCGATTTCCACGCGTCGCGGGAACCAGTGCGGGAGCGATCGTCGCCTCGCTGGTCGCCGCGCTGCAGGTGGCCGGTGAGCCGCTGAGCCGGCTGGCCGAGGTGATGCGCACCATCGACTACCGGAAGTTTCTGGACCGCAGTCTGATCGGGCGAGTGCCGCTGATCGGCGGGGGACTGTCGCTGATGACGTCGGACGGTGTCTACCGCGGGGCGTATCTTGAACAACTGCTTGCCGGTCTGCTCGGCGATCTCGGCGTGCGGACTTTCGGCGATCTGCGCACGGGCGAAGAGCCCGAACAGTTCGCTTGGTCGCTGGTGGTGACGGCCAGCGACCTGTCCCGGCGCCGGCTGGTTCGAATCCCGTGGGATCTCAGCACCTATGGCATCGATCCCGACGACTTTCCGGTCGCCCGCGCCGTGCACGCGTCGTCGGCCATTCCCTATGTGTTCGAGCCCGTTCGAGTCGGCGGCGCGGCGTGGGTGGACGGCGGGCTGCTGTCGGGCTTCCCGGTCGAGTTGTTCGACCGGCCGGACGCACAACCGCGATGGCCCACGTTCGGGATTCGGCTGTCCGCGCGCCCCGGCATCCCGCCC
>NZ_NCXM01000025.1 GCF_002104765.1 Mycolicibacterium vulneris | reverse complement strand
GTGCACGGGCCGGTGTCGTTGGGAATCGCGGCGATTGAGACGTTGGTGAGCAATCAAGACAACGCCTACATCGACGACCCGTGCACCGTCCGGCGCACCATCTTCGTGCCGGCCGACGAGGTCAGTCCGATCGACTTCGACATCGCCACGCGGCAACGCGAGGCCCTCTACGCACGAGGATTGCAAGCGGGCCAACAGTTTCTGCGGTCGTGGAGTTACACGGATTACCTGGCGGCCTGCGGCGCCCCGGTGCGTACGTCACCGTGACGGTTGTGAATCGCTCGGCGACGCCTATCCGCGGGAGCAGCGAAGCGCATGAACGCGTCGCTGGATGCGCGCGACGTCGTCGGGGGAGGGCAGCTGGTTGGTAATCCGGGTGATCTCGACGCCGATATCAACGGAGCCGATCGGCCAGAGCCGACGCGCGATGAAATCCCTTGCGATGGCGGTGATGTCGTCGTCGCAGAGCCGTCGGCGCGTCAATGCCACCAGCGGCACGTACCCGGTGGCCGGCATGCCGGCGGGGTAGCCGGCCCGCACAAAAGCCACAATGCTCGTCACCCAATGCGACAGGTCCATATGTCCACCTCGCTAACCGCCGCAAGTTGCGCGTAAGCGGCAGTGCTTGCTAGCTAGCAACGTACCATCGGCGAGCCCATCAGCTGCGTAACGCCACACAGTTAAAACGCATTTTTTACGGCCGCAGCTGCCGGCGCCCCGAGAGTGATTCGGGTGACGATTCGCCGAACCTGGCGCGCCGTAACGGTGTTTGGCCGCAAGGCTTTCTAGTATTGCCGCGTGGTGGATCGCTATGGAACCGATGTCCTCGCCGCGGGGCGACGCAAGCCGCGTTCGACCGAGCACCCGGCCGAACTCGGCTTGGTGGTCGAGGACGTGGAGACGGGTTATGTCGGCGCGATCGTGCGCGTGGAATACGGTCGAGTCGACCTGGAAGACCGGCGCGGTCATGTGCGTGGCTTCCCCTTGGGCCCCGGGTATTTGCTCGAGGGGCGTCCCGTCATCCTCATCGCGCCGCGCCGGCCGACGCCGACCGCCGGGGCCAGGACCGCGTCCGGTTCGGTCGCCGTGTCGGGCGTTCGCGCCCGCGTCGCGCGGGCCAGCCGCATCTACGTCGAGGGTCGCCACGACGCCGAGCTCATCGCGCAGGTGTGGGGTGAGGACTTGCGAATCGAAGGCGTCGTCGTCGAACAACTCGGTGGCGTGGACGACCTGGTGGACATCGTCGCCGAATTCGCGCCGGGGCCGGGGCGCCGGCTGGGGGTGCTCGTTGATCACCTTGTCGCCGGTTCCAAGGAGGCGCGGATCGCCGATGCGGTGCGGCGGGGGCCGGGCGGCAGCGACACGCTGGTCGTCGGTCATCCCTACGTCGATATCTGGCAGGCCGTCAAGCCGCAGCGGTTGGGCCTGGGCGCCTGGCCGAAGGTGCCGCGGCAGGTGGAATGGAAACACGGCGTGTGTGAGGCGCTTGGTTTGCCGCACAACGACCAGGCGGACATCGCCAGAGCCTGGCGGCACATCCGTTCGCGGGTGCGCGACTGGAACGATCTGGAGCCGGCACTGATCAGCCGGGTCGAAGAACTGATCGACTTCGTCACGGCGCCGATCTCCTGACACGGCAGCCAGCGGACCAGGGCTGATGCCCATCGCTTCAGTTAGGCTACGCTAGCCGACAGTCCCGACCGGCGGGACGGAAACAGGGCATATGCAGGGCGTATTCGGCGTATTTATCGGCACGTTCCTCATCGGTCTCCGCGAAGGCCTAGAGGCGTCGCTCATCGTGAGCATCGTCGGTGCCTTCCTCAAGCGAAACGGCCAGTCCATCCGCCCGATGTTCGCCGGTGTCGCCCTGGCCGTGCTGCTCAGCGTCGGCGTGGGCGTCGGCCTCGACCTGTTCGCCGCCAGCCTGCCGCAGGCCCAGCAAGAGATGATGGAGACCGTCATCAACGCCATCGCGGTGGTGTTCGTGACGTCGATGATCATCTGGATGAACGGCAACGCCGCGCAGCTCAAGGGTGAACTCGAGCGCGAAGCCCGCCAGGCCGTCAACCGTGGTGGCGCGTTCGCCCTGATCGTCATGGCGTTCCTGGCCGTTCTGAAAGAGGGGTTCGAGACGTCGGTGTTCTTGCTGGCGGCCGCCGAGACATCGCACGGCAACCGGTGGTTCGCCGTGCTGGGCGGCGCCGTGGGCATCGTCACGTCGGTCGGGCTCGGGGTGGGGCTGTACTACGGCGGCCTGCGGATCAACCTCGGCCGGTTCTTCCGGGTCACCGGGGTGTTTCTGGTGCTGATCGCCGCCGGGCTGGTGCTGGGAGCGCTACGCACCGCGCACGAGGCCGGCTGGGTGACCATCGGCCAGCAACAGGTGCTCGACCTGTCCGGCTGGATACCCAGCAACTCGGTGCTGGGCGCGGCGACGACCGGGGTGTTCGGCATTCCCGCCGACCCTCGCCTCATCGAGGTGCTGGGCTGGCTGCTCTATGCCGTGCCGGTGCTGGTCGTGTTTCTCTGGCCTGCCCGGCTCGCCGCCACGCCGCGAGCCCGCCGCAGGCTGCTGGCGGCGGCGTCTTCGGTGCTGATCATCGTCGGGGCGGGGCTGGTCCTCATGACGCCCGCCGCCGGCTCGTCGCAGACGCAGCGGGCGCGCACCGTCACCGACCGCGACGGCCACACCGCCGCGGTGTCGATGGCGACCGGCCCGCACGGACGCGAGCTGACCGTCGCCCCCCAGGACACCTCGACCGTTCGCAACATCGTGCTCATCCCCGCAGACGACCAAACGGTGGACGGCGTGCCCGTACAGGTCTGGCAGGCTAACGAGGCCGCCGGGGCCGGCGGTGCGCCGGAAGTCACGCTGGACCAGTTGCTGAGCATGGCGGGGGGCCGGCTGCCGGTCGGTCTCGCGGCCGGCCGCACTCCGGGGCCATTTCAGGGTCAATGGTCAACGACCACCGTGTACACCGTGTTCGCGCGGGGTGACTCCGTGATCAGTGCGCACACGACGAGCAACCGCACGGCGATTTTGACCGGCGGCGGGTTGACCGGGGCCAAGACCGTCAGTCTCGGCGGGCTGGCGACGGACTGGTCCACGTCCGCTGCCGAAGACCACGCGACGGTGGCTGAGATCGTCGCCAGCGACCGCGATCGCGGGGAGCGGCAGCTCTGGACTGTCTGGCTTCCACTGGTGTTAGCGGGATTTGCGTTGGCGTGCGCGCTGTCAGCAATAGCCTCGGTGCGCGTGGACCGCAGGCAAGAGGATGAGAGGAAATCGATTGATGGTGAGTCGCATCGCCTCGGCAACGTGCCGGTCTCGTGACTTCTGGTTGACCGCGACGGTTCTTGTTGCGACGGCGGTGTTGCCGGTGACCGCGTGCGGCCACTCGGGCGACAACTCGAACCATGCTCAGCAGCCGAAGCCGGGGACCGCCAATGCGGTCAAGGTCACCCTGGCCAACAACGGCGGCACGGACGGCTGCGCACTAGACACCACCAGCGTGCCCGCTGGGCCGGTGACCTTCACAGTCGCCAACACGAATGCACCGGGCATCAGTGAGGTCGAATTGCTCAGGGACCAGCGGATTGTGGGTGAGAAGGAAAACCTCGCGCCCGGCCTGGACCCGGTGTCGTTCACGGTCTCGCTGGACGGCGGCGCCTACCAGCTCTACTGCCCGGGGGCGAGCACCGAATACCAGGCGCTGACGGTGACGGGTAAAGCGCCGGCGACGCCGACGGGCACCGTGGCCAGCATCCTCAGCCAGGGCACCAAGGACTACGCCGCCTACATCGTGGACCAGATCGGTCAGCTCAACGACGGCGTGAAGGCACTCGATGCGGCCGTGCAATCGGGCAACGTCGACGCGGCAAAGGCAGCCTATGCCAAGGCCCGATTATTCTGGGAGCGTTCGGAATCCACTGTGGAGGGCTTCGTGCTACCGGGCTTCGCGGTCGGCGACAATGCCGGCAGCCTGGACTATCTGATCGACATGCGTGAGTCGACGCCGGTCGACGCGAAGGTCGGCTGGAAGGGCTTCCACGCCATCGAGCGCGATCTGTGGCAGGGCGGCGCGATCACGCCCGGGACGAAGGCGTTCAGCACCGAATTGGTGGGCAACGTCGGCAAATTGAACGGCATCGTCGCAAGCCTGCAGTACAAACCCGAGGATCTGGCCAACGGTGCCAGCGATCTGATCGAAGAGATCCAGAACACCAAGATCACCGGAGAAGAGGAGGCCTTCAGTCACATTGACCTGGTGGACTTTTCGGGCAACGTCGAAGGCGCCCAGCAGGCATACGCGTCGCTACGGCCGGGCCTGGAAAAGATCGACACCAATCTGGTCCACCAGATCGACCAGCAGTTCCAGACCGTGCTCGCCACTCTCGACGGGTATCGCGACCCGGCCGCACTCGGCGGCTACAAGACCTACACCCCGGCGCTGAAGGCCAGCGACGCAACGAAATTGACCGCCGTGATCCAGCCGCTGCACCAGAGCCTGTCCACAGTCGCCCAAAAAGTAGTCACGGCCGGCTGATCATGACCGACGACATCACCGGACGCTCCGACGGCGACGCGAACCACGCCGGCACACCGACCGATGCCACCGCGGTGTCGCGTCGGCGCGCGCTTGGCGGCGCCATGTTGGCCGGGCTCGGCGGCGCCGCCCTCGGTGCCGTCGGTGGCGGTTTCGCCGGTCACGCGATGGCGGCGGGACAACGCGGTGACGACGATGACACCGTCGATCTGCGCCGCAGCTACCCCTTCTACGGCCAGCCCCATCAAGGCGGAATTGACACGCCGCCACAGCGTTACGCCATGTTCATGTCGTTCTCGGTTGCCGCCGGCGCGGGCCGCACCGAGCTGCAGACCCTGTTGGCGCGCTGGTCGGCGGCCGCCGCGATCCTGCAGCAGGGCAAGCCGGTGGGAACCGTTCAGCCCCAGGTCGAGGTGCAGCCGCCCGTCGACACCGGCGAGGCCTACGGGCTGAGCCCCGCCAGTCTCACAGTCACCATCGGGTTGGGCCCGTCGCTGTTCGGCGACCGGTTCGGACTGGCCGCCCGGCGACCCGCCGTGTTCACCGACCTGCCGCCGCTCAACGGCGACAACCTGGATCCGCGCCTGCACGGCGGCGACCTGTCCGTGCAGGCGTGCGCCGACGACCCCCAGGTCTGCTACCACGCCGTGCGCAACCTGGCCCGGCTCGGCCGCAACATCGTCTCGCCATACTGGGCGGTGCTGGGCTTCGGTCGCGCCTCCGCCGGCCCCGGCCAGCACACGCCACGAAACCTCTTGGGATTCAAGGACGGTACCCGCAACATCGCCACCGACGAGGAGTACGCCAAGTTCGTCTGGGTCGACAACAGCGACCAGCCTTGGATGAACGGCGGGACGTACCAGGTCGTCCGCAAGATCCGGATGTTGATGGAGACATGGGATGTCGACCGGATCGGCAATCAGCAGAGGATCTTCGGGCGCACCAAAGAAGAAGGGGCGCCGCTGAGCGGCAAGCACGAATTCGACACACCGAATTTCGCCGCCAAAGGCGCCGACGGCAACCCGCTCATCGATCCGATGTCTCACGTCGGCCTCGCCGCCCGGGAAAACAACGACGGCATCATGATCCGCCGACGTTCCTACAACTACACCGACGGTCTCGACGCCAACGGCCAACTCAACGCCGGCCTGCTGTTCATCTCGTATCAAAAAGATCCCCAAGATTTTATTCGCCTACAGAACCGGCTGGGCGCGCACGATCTGCTCAACGAATACATCCGCCACATCGGATCAGCAATCTTCGCGGTGCCGCCGCCGCCGGCTGAAGGCCACTACATCGGGCAAAGCCTGTTCAGCTGAGCAAATCTCGCCGATCGGCGGTGGCCGTTCGACCGGGCGGCGTTTCAGACGTGTGATGTTTCGTGTCGGGCCGGTATTTCAAGCGCGCCGGCCGTCACGCATCGGCGCCCGCCGCGCACTAACTCCGTGAAGCCGCAGAATCAGCGAGAAACGGAGAGGGTCACATGACCGATGCGCTCGTCATCGACGCCGAAGGCCTTTATCGACTGTCCTGTAACGCCAAGGCCAATCCTGAGACAGGCAGGAAAACACTCAAAGCCAAGACGGTGTGCGAGACCGGGTTCCGTAACATGACCTACGTCCGGGACCTGGCGCCGATGCTGGTGGGCGAGCCACCCGCGCTGCTCGGTGATGACTCGGCCCCCAATCCGTCGGAGACCGCGCTGGCCGCGCTGGGCTCGTGCGTGTCGGTGGGCCTGTTGGCCAACGCGACCCATCGTGGCGTGACGTTGACCAAGATCGAGGTCGAGATGGAAGGCGACATCGACATCTCCGCGGTGTGGGGGGTGGGGGACACCCCGCAGGACAAGCGCCTGGGATTCAGCGCGGTCCGCTGCCGGGTGAGCCTGGCCGGCGACGCCGACGATGCCACGCTGAAAGAGATCCACGACAACGCCATCGCCTGGTCACCGGTGCTGAACACGTTTCGCAACCCGGTGATTGTCGACTCGACTCTGAGCACGGAATGAGTGAAATGACGGCGACCATCGATCCGGCGGCCGGCACGCTGGATGTCGAACTGTTGGAGGATATTCGGGCTCACGCCGCCGCGCTGGACCGCGGCGAAGGCCACTCCCGTCGCAGCTTCACCGGGTTGGGGGAGGCCGGACTGCTCGGGATCGGTGCACCGGACAATATCGACAACCGGCTTCCGGCGATGGCCGAGGTGATCAGGTTGATCTCCGGGGCATGCATGAGCACCGGGTTCTCGTTGTGGGCGCATCGCATGGCGATCGAGTATTTGCTCACGGCTGCAACCGAATTCAGTAATGCTGCGGTCGCGCCGTTGCTTTCGGGAACGGTGCTGGGGGTCACCGGCATGGCCGCGGCGTTCAAGGAGGCGGCCGGTTGCGGCAGCGTGGAGTTGACCGCCACGTCCGTGGCCGGCGGCTACCAGGTGTCGGGGCCGATCAGGTGGGCCAGCAATTTGTATCCCGACTCGACGATGGTGACCGCGGTGCGTACCGAGGCGGGCGAGAGACTGATCGTCGCGCTGCCCCTGGGCACACCCGGGGTGGTCGTTGGCGAGCCTTTCGATCTGCTGGCCATGGGCAGCACCGCCTCCTCCTACCTGAACCTGAACGGCGCCTACGTTCCCGCCGAACAGGTGCTGTCGCGCGACTTCGGGGGCTTCCTGCAAGCGGTGCGTCCGACTTTCCTTGTCCTGCAGTCGGCCATATGCCTGGGCCTGACCCGGACGTCCCTGGAGCAGGCCCGGCTGGGGCTCAATGGCGTCAACGCGGTGTTCGGTGACGATGTCGAACGCGTCACGCAGAAGCTGATCGGCGCCGAAGTCACGCTGGCGAACCTGGCCGCGGCCGTCGGAGGAGCCGAGCCACCCGCCAAGAAGGAGCTGCTGTCCCTGCGGCTCGCGGCGGCCGAATTGTCCAGCGCCAGCGCTGACCTGGAGATCCGGACCGCCGGCGGAAAGGGATACGCGAGCAGGACGCCGGCAAGCCGTCGCTATCGGGAGGCCGCGTTCATCCCAGTCCAGTCGCCGTCCGAAGGGCAACTGCGCTGGGAACTGGCCAGATGCGCCTGAGCGCGGGTCGATGGTGACTCCGGTGGCGGTGCCGCCGGAGGGCACCGAATCCGAACGGCTGGTCGGCGGGGTTCCGCTGGCCAGCCTGGTGCGCGACTTTCACCGGCCGATGGTGAATTTCGCTCGCACCATGGTGGATTCAGCGACGGTCGCCGAGGAAGCCGTGCAAGAGGCATGGGTGCAGGTGCTGCAGTCGTCGGATTCGTTTCAGGGCCGCTCGTCGGTGGGCACCTGGCTGTTCGGCATCGTCAAACACACCGCATCCCGGCACCGGCGACGGGAATCGCGGATCCGCCACCATGAGGTGCTGTCCGCCGCCACGGATGGTGAGGCCGACGACCCGCTCTTGGGCCGGATGCATCCCGCCGGTCACCCCGATGCCGGACATTGGTGCCTGCCGCCGTCGCGGCGTTTTCTCCCCGAAGATCACACCGTCGAAAGCGAACTCCTCGGCCACGTGCGGGCGGCGCTGGAGGCGTTACCCGAGCGGCAGCGGCAACTGGTCATCTTGCGTGACATCGTCGGAACCTCGGCCGACGAGGCGGCCGCGCTTCTCGAGCTGTCCGCCGAGGCACAGCGGGCGCTGCTCTACCGCGCCCGGGGAAAACTTCGAGCCGAACTGGAGAAGCGGTATCAACGATGACCGTTCATGACAACACCGTTCCCGCCATCGATTGCGTCGACTTCGTGCGCCTGGTCGACGATCTCGTCGACTCCGACCCGCAACACTGGGGACCGATCGTGGCCAAACACCTCGACGAATGCCCGCCCTGCCTGATCTACCTGCAACAGATACTCGACCTCAAAATCCTGCTCAGCCACGTCTTCGACGGTGAGCAGCTCAGCGAGGACCACATTGCCGGTGTCATCAACGCGATCAACACCTTGAAGAAAGGCGAACACGGATGACGATCAACGCCGAAGCACCGCAGCTTCAGAGCGATGCCGTGGTTGCGGATAACGTGACTGCGTTCCCTTCTGGTGTCAGGGCAAGCGGCCCGCCCGAGGATCCGTTCGAGCCGCTGTCGGTCGGCGCCATGGTGGATCGGGTAGCGGCCATGGCGGTGGAAAAGGCCGCGCACCCCTGGGCATTCCTGATGCGCTCCTTGGTGGGCGGTGTGATGGTGGCGTTCGGGGCCCTGCTGTCGCTGGTGGTGAGCACCGGCGTCAAGACCCCCGGTGTGGCAAGCCTTTTGATGGGCCTGGCCTTCGGGATGTCCTTCGTCCTCATCCTGGTGTCGGGCATGTCACTGATCACCGCGGACATGGCCGCCGGCTTTCTCGCCGTGCTCAAGCGCACGCTGAGCGTGCGCGGCTACATCGTGCTGGTGACCGTCGGACTAATCGGCAACATTCTCGGCGCACTGGTGTTCGTCACGGTGTGCGCCGCGGCGGGCGGCCCCTACCTGGGCGCGTTCGCCGAGCGAGCGGCGACCGTCGGCACGCTGAAGGCCGGCCAGCCCTTCTGGACGGCACTGCTGCTCGCCGTGGTATGCACGTGGTTCCTGCAGACCTCGATGTGCATGTTCTTCAAGGCCCGCAGTGACGTCGCCCGGATGGCATTCGCGTTCTACGGGCCGTTCGCGTTCGTGATCGGCGGCACCCAGCACGTGATCGCCAATGTCGGATTTCTCGGCCTTCCCCTGCTGCTCAACCTCTTTCACCCGATCGCACCACGAGGCACGATCGGTTGGGGTTTCGGTCAACACGGTTTGCTCACCAACATCGGCATCACCACGCTGGGCAACCTCATCGGGGGCACCGTGTTCGTGGCGTTGCCGTTCTGGATCATCGCGCAACTGCAAGGCCGCAAGATCTAGCCGGCAACGAGAGACCTCCGGCCCGACGGTTGGGGACTAAAGCCTCACGACTGACACGCCCTCCTCGGATAGCGTCGGCAACGATGGAGGGAGATCGTAATGTCCGCACCCGTCAAAGAACTCGGTATCGTCGTCGCGGTCGACGGTTCGCCGGCGTCAACTGCCGCCGCGGCCTGGGCGGCCCAGGAGGCGGCGATGAGAAACATCCCGCTGACCGTCGTGCACGCGGTGTCGACTCCCACCGCGACATTCCCGCCGGTTCCCTACCCGGAGTCCCTCGTCACGAGCCTGGAAGACGAAGGCAAAAAGGCGATCATGCACGCGACGAAAGTCGCCGAAGACGCGATGCCGGCCGACCGCGCGGTGCCCATCGGCAGGAAACTGGTGTATTCGCCCCCGGTGCCGACCCTGCTGAAGACGTCAGATGCGGCGGAGATGATCGTCATGGGCAGCTCCGGCCGCGGGCTGTTGGCACGTGGTCTGCTCGGGTCGGTGAGCTCGGCCGTGGTGCGGCACGCGAACTGTCCGGTCACGGTTGTCCGGGACGGTGAGCTGCCGGATCCGCGGACTGGTTACGTCCTGTTGGGCACCGATGGCTCACCGGCGTCCGAACTCGCGACGGAAATCGCGTTCGACGAGGCGTCGCGTCGCGGCGCGGATCTGGTAGCCATTCACGCATGGAGTGACGCCGCGATGGTCGAAGTCTTCGACATCGACTGGCCGGCGGTCGAAGGCGAAGCGCAACGCAGCCTGGCCGAGAGCCTGGCGGGCTGGCAAGAACGCTATCCCGATGTCTGCGTACATCGATTCGTCGCTCGGGACCGGGCGGCGCGGCACCTCATCGATAAGGCGGATGCTGCACAGCTGGTGGTCGTTGGCAGTCACGGTCGGGGCGGTCTGAGCAGGATGCTGTTGGGCTCGGTCAGCAACGCGGTCCTGCACTCGGTCCGGGTTCCGGTCATCGTCGCTCGGCCGCCCTCCGTATAAACCTGTCACTGCCGTTCGCGCAGCACCCCGGTTGTCCACGCGCATAACGCCGCGACGTCGCGTCCGGCCCGGGCGACGGTCCGGTCGGGGCGCACCACGGCGGCGCCGGCGCGCCCCCGGCGCAACCACGTCGCCAGGTCATCGCCGGGTTGGGGGATCAGGACGACGACGCCGCGGCGCCGCAAGGATGCTTCGTCGGCGGCCGTCGGGCGAACCGTGGTGATCAGCGCGAAACCCGTGCCGAGCGCATCATCGAGGCGCCGGCCATCGCGCAGCAAGGGATTCGGGCAGAGCCTGCCGGCGAGCCCACGCGAATTGCACACCAGCGCAGAGCGATGCAGTGGCGGCGTGCTGGAATCGACGATCCGGTGGCGCAGGCCCGGGAGGAAGCGCAGCCGCGGCAACACCAGCCGGCGGGCCGCGTCGCCCGCGCGGCCACCGCCGGTCATCGCCCAGCCGACGCCCAACGCCAAGCGGATCATCTGCCGGGTATGCGGCGCGCGTTCCTGTTCATAGGTGTCAAGAACGTCCGCACCCATGGTGCCGTGCTGAACCGCGGCGAGCTTCCACGCCAGGTTGGCCGCGTCCCGAACCCCTGCTCCCATACCCTGGCCGATGAACGGGGGAGTGAGGTGCGCCGCGTCCCCGAGAAGGAACACGTTGCCTCGGCGCCAGCGGTCGGCGACCTGAGCGCGAAAGGTGTATTCGGCGACCCGTAGCAGGGTCAGCTCGCTGTCGGCCACCGTTGCCGTCCACGGTGTGATCAACGGCCGTACTGCGTCCAATGTGCCGAATTGATCAGCGTTTTCGTCGGCCAGCAGTTGGAATTCCCATCGGTAGCGTGCATCTCCGATGCGCATGTAGGTGGCGGCGCGGGTGGGGTCGCATACCTGGTGCACGCCCTCCCACTGGCCCAAATCGGCGCCGGTCGCGACGTCGACGACCAGCCAGCGCTGCTCAAAGTTCAAGTCCCGCATCGTGGCATCGATGTGGGCGCGCACTATGCTGTTGGCGCCGTCGCATCCCAGCACATAGTCGGCGTCCACGTGGTGCACGTGGCCGTCGGAGCGGTCCGTGAACGTGACACGGATGCCGTCGGTGATCTCGGTGATCTCGGTGACCTCGGCGTTGCCGCGCAACCGCGCGGCGGGGTAGCGCTTGAGGTTTGCGCGCAGCAGCGCCTCCAGATCCGGCTGGTCGAACATATTGGCCTGCGGGAAGCCGTTCGCCACGAGCGATTGGTCACGGTTGAACTGGGCGAGGACACCGAAATCCGCGTCCAGCAACCGCAACCCGAGTGTGGGCCTGGAGATCGACGCGAACTCGTCGGCGATCCCAAGACGGGCGAGGATGCGATAGACCTCGTCGTCCAAGTGCACGGCCCGCGGCTGCGGGTACACGGTGGGCCAACGATCGAGCACCAGGCAATCCACGTCGTGCTGCGCCAGCAGGGTCGCGGCGGTGATGCCGGTCGGTCCAGCGCCGACTATGACAACCGGGCGGCGCCGACCGTCTCCATGCCTCACACGAATCGGACTGTGGCGCACTGTGTTCCGAGATCGATGGCACCGTCATCGGTGCCGATCGATGCCTCCACGATGTCACCGTCTTGCAGGTAGTTCGTGTTGTCGGCCTGGCGTGAGAAGAAGACCTTCCACTTGAGGTTGGGCGGCAACAGGTTTCCGATGATCTGCAGCGGCTTCGGCGGAGCGCTCAATGCGGTTCCGGCCGGGGTTCCGGTAAGTACCAGATCGCCCGGCGCGAGTTCCTGGAACTGGGTGAGTGACTGCAGGGCCTGCAGCGGTCGGTAGAGCATGTCTGGGTCGACGAGCGCGTTCTGGCGTTCGTCGCCGTTAACGCTCAACCGGAGCCGTAGATCGCCGAACCGCTTGAGCTCGTCCGCACTGAGCAGCACCAGCTCCGGGCCCACCGGGGTGAACGTGGGATACGACTTGGCCTCGTAGAACTGGGTCTGCGGAAGCTGGACATCGCGCGCCGAGACGTCGTTGGTGACGACCAGCCCGGCGATGAGCTCGCCGAGGTTGGCATCGGAGATGCTGGTGCCGACCGGGACCGTGCGCCCGATCACCAGCCCGATCTCCACCTCGTAGTCGAGGAGCTTGACGTGTGCCGGTTTGACGATGTCGTCGAACGGGCCGTTGATCGACGCGGACGCCTTGCGGAAGAAGGTCAGTGGAACCGACGACGGGTCCATGCCCGCGTCTTTGACGTGCGATTCGAAGTTGGTCATCTGGGCGATCACCCGGCACGGCCTGGTCACCGGCGAGACCAATCGCAGAGCGTCGAGCTCCACGATGTCGGCACTGTTGGCCGCCAAATCGATAGCGGCCCGGTCGGCCAGCAGGCCGGCGGTGCTGGTGGCCGCGGTGTCGATCTTCGCGGCACCGTTCGCGGTTTTGAGCCACCAGGCGTCAGCGGTGTGCAGGACGGAAACGGTCATGAGGTAGGCACTTTCAGTAGTCCGGCCAGGCGGCCGATATCGAATTCGTTGCGTGTGCGCAGTGCGGTGGCGATCGAAACCAGTTCGTGTCGAGCAGATTTGAGGTCTGTGCCGAGGAAGTCCCTACTCGCCGCGGGTCCCCATTGGGCCAATCCAGAGGCGGTGAACGGGGCCCATCCGGGTTCGAGGGTGTTGTCGAAGAGGTCGCCGTCGGTGAAGTGCTCGAACAGGTAGCCGTCGGGATCGCGCCAGTAGTCGAAGATCTGGCTGCCCTGAATGTGTCTGCCGATTCCCCAGGACCGGAAATAACCACGCTCGCGCAGGTATTCGCCGCCGGCGGCCAGGGCGTCGAGGTCGCTGACCTGATACGCCGAATGGACGTAGCGGTTGGCCGGGCCCAGCGCCAACGCGAGCGTGTGATGGTCGGCCGGGGTGAGGCCTCGATCGCAGCGGATGAAGCTCATCGCCGGTCCCCGGTCGCGCTGGCCGGGGAAGTGTAAGAAGTCGCTGACGATCATCCCCAGGTTTTCCAGGTACCAGTTCAGCGCCTCGAGGTACTTCGTCGACTGCATCACCAGATGGCCCAGACGCAACACGCGGGCGGGCGCCCTTCGCGGACGCTGGGTTAGGTTGAGGCGCTGCGGGGTGGCCCCGTAGTTAAGCGAAAGAGGTTGCTGTGCACACAGTTCCGGTAGCTCGATTAGGCCGGCGACAACGCTTACCGGTGTACCGCTGGGGTCGACCAGATCGACCGCGATCCCACCGACTGTATCGGGCAGCGACCGCGTGCGAGCACCGTGGGCATCGGCCAACCTCAACACGTCCGCTTCGTCGCAAGCCCGGAACGCCACCCCGGCAAAGCGTCGCCTGGGTCCCCGACGAAGGATGAGGCACGGTCCGCCGGGCAACGCGCCACGCAACTGCACTTCGTCCGGGGTGCGCTGGGCCGTCTGAAAACCGAAGGCCCGCGCGAATGCCTCGGCGCGCGTCAGGTCTGGTCGCTCGAACACCAGCCAGGCGATGTCGACGACTTTGATCACCGCGTTGCGCGACCGGCCGGGGTGCTCGCCGGGTAGCGCGCCCTGCGGGCTGTGCGCACCCCGCGGGGCGCTGTTGCTCAGGTTCATCAGCCGTCTCCCACACTAACTGACGAAATCGTCACATACGTGTGAACGTTCAGTCAAGCTTTCTGACGGAATCCTCATCACTGATGCATACTGCTGGAGATGAGTGCGATGTCCGACAGTCAGACGCCCAACCGCGTGGCGCGGCGCAAACAGCGCACCCGAGCCGCACTGGTCAGTGCAGCGCAGCGGCTGATCGCCGAGGGCAAGGTCAACGTGCCGGTCCTGGAGATCACCCAGGCCGCCGACGTCGGGATGGGTTCGTTCTACAACCACTTCGACAGCAAGGAGCAGCTGTTCGACGCCGCCGTCGCCGACGTGCTCGACGCGTACGGGGCGATGCTGGACCGGCTCACCGACTCCATCGACGACCCGGCGGAGACGTTCGCCACGAGTTTCCGGCTGACCGGTCGGCTCTTCCGGCGACGCCCGCAGGAGAGCCAGATTCTGTTGGCCAACGGGCTGGCGCTTTTGTCCTCGCCCAATGGGCTGGCGCCGCGCGCTCTGCGCGACATCAAGGCGGGCGTCGAGGCCGGCAGGTTCACTGTGGACGATCCCGAACTCGCCCTGGCCATGGCCGGAGGTGCGTTGCTGGGGCTGGGCAACCTGTTGCGGGATCAACCGGACCGCGACGACGCGCACGCCGCTGACACGGTCACCGAGAGCGTCCTGCGGCTGTTCGGGCTCAGCGCCGCCGAGGCACGCGCGGTGTGTCGACGTCCGTTGCCCGACAGTGTCTTCAACGACGCTTAGCAGTTGTGACCCGACGGCCTATCACGTTGTGGCTCAAGGCATGTCGATGGGCGTCGCTACTTATGGACGGCCAGACCAGCTAGCGTTGCGACGGCGTCGACCGAGAATGCGACATTCCTTCCAACAGCGCCATCATCATCGGCGGCGCCGGGAGTGGTCCACCGCACGTGCGCGGTCCCACTGATCTGCAAACTGGCGCCGGTATCGAAATCGAGGAACAGCAAGGCGGCTTTGTCGTCGACCGCCAGGTTGCCATAGCTGTTGAACATGTTGTTTCCCGGAAAATCCGGCCACCAGAGACCGTCCGGTGAGTCGACGCGGACAAATCCGGGGGGTCCTCCACGGTGTGAGGCATCGCTACCGCGTGTGGGATGGCTTGTGCCCAGGAAGAACGTGTCGGATGTTGCGATCAATGCCCGATCGGAGGGGCCGAGAAGCGCTGCGCGTCCCGGGCGTTTCGAACGAAGGGCAGCAATACAAGCGACATCGATCGCGCGGCGGTGAATGTACTTGGGGCAATTGCCGTACGACTGGTCGACGCGGACGGTCATGCTCTTGTGGTCAGCACCGACAAGTTCGCCGTTTATCCGTAGCCTGCGGCGGGTGGCGAAGTCGATGGCGATCAGTCCGACTTGCTGATCGATCTGGATCTCATGCAGGGGATCCCCGTCACGGGGGGTGGTAGACACGTGCAAGACACCTCCTTGACCGCGGAGGAAACCCGGTGGCGCGGCCAACGGCGAGACCCAGAGGAGGCCGTTGTGGTCGCGTCCGGTCAGCGCGGCGAACCGCTGTGACGCGAGAAAGCGTGCGGCGCCTTGGGACAGATCCGACGAGTCAAGCATGCTCTCGAGCCGCCCCGCCTCGGCTTCCACACCCGCCTGGCGCTGCACTACCAGTTCTCCCTCGTGGAAGCCGGTCGCTGTCATAATCGTCGTAACAATGTCGCCGACGCAATGCTTCCCGACGCTCGCGGAGAGATCACCGGCCGGCAATGCGCGGGCGCTGTTCCTAGGCGACCGACATAATGCGTGCGACCGGCCTGCCGTCACGGATGACCCGCGCCACCAGTCTGCCGCGATGTATGACGTCGAATGCTTCCCCTGTGCCGACCCGCTCGAGATACGCACACGCGTTACTCCGAAGTTGGCCTAGGCCAATCGCTTCCTGCTTTTCGCTCGGCATCGTGCTCACCTGCTTGCTGGCGGCGCCAACATGTCCTTCCATCCCTCGTCTCCCGTCTTCCCCGAGTTTTCAACCGCGTACCTCACGCCGTCGGGACCCTCCAGTTCGCCGCTCTGCGGAGCGTAAACGGCCCGGGGTGGCCCGCCGGGCGTGTACACGCACGGATTTGGTTGCTGCCCATTGCATTCGACCGTTCCCGTTCCCGGCCGGGTCAGTGGATCGCTGGTCGGCGGTGGCGTCCCAGGCACCTTGTCGGAGGGCGCCGGGTTGAGGCCGTTGTCGACTGACGGCGCGGGTATCACCTGGCCCGGCTTCACCGGCTGGTCGCAACGGGCCGCGGGCGCCGGACAGGTCAGGATCTGGTTGGGGTCGCCGTACCAGGGGTTGGTGCCCAGCGGAACGTACGGCTTGCCGTCGCGGCACTCCCGCGGCGTCGCGGCGCGTTTACCGGGGACATCGACACACGGAAGGTTCCGTGCGCCGCGCACGGCATTAGCGGGAGTGTCTTGCGGAATCTTGCAATAGATTCCACCCGGCATCGGCTCCAGGCTGGTGTCCGCCGGAGACCGCCACTGGGAGGCCGGGAGAAATCCGGTCAGGCACGGCGGGGGCTGGTTGATCGTCAGCGAGGTGCCGAGCGACGCGTAACCCGGGAAGGCCGACGTGACCGTCTGGCCCTCCGATGCGCCCTGGGGGTAGGCCACCAGCAGTTGCTCGACGCCCTTGTGGTAGCGCTTGAGCATCTCGAGCACGATCGCGAGGTTCGCCAGTGTCTGCGGCAATGACTCGCGGACGTCGCCGAACACCTCATTGACCTGATCGGCGGTCGGGGCCCCCTGGGACAGAATGCTTCTCACGTGCTGGTCGTTTTCCGCGCTTTGGGCGGCCAGGATGTTCAGGTTGTGCGACCAGCGCTCGATCGAGTCACCGGAGTTGACCTGACTGTCGATGATCGGTCCCGAGTTTTGGATGATGTCGTTGACGTCTTCGATGTTGGTCTTGAAGTCGCTGGCGATTGCCTGTGTCGCATCGACCAGCCGTTGCAGCGCCGGGCCCAATCCGCCGACCGCTTGGGCTGTTTCGTCGAGCAGCGAGCCGATCTTCTCCTTGGGCAGCACCGCAAGGCCGCGGTTGGCCGCATCCAGCGCCGGACCGATCTCGGTGGGCACCGTGCCCTTGGTGATGGTCTGTCCCGGCGAGAAGTATTGGCCCGGGTTGCCCACCGAAACCAGGTCCAGATACTGCTCACCGACCGCCGACACCGAATGCACGTTCGCCGAGGCGTCGATCGGGATCTTGTAGCGGTTGCCGATGCTCATGGTCACCCGCGCTCCCGTGGCGGTCGGCTCGACGCCGGTGACCGTGCCGATGGTTTCACCGCGATACGTGACGTTGGACGTCTTGTACAGACCGCCCGACGCGGGCAGGTCCGCCTTCAGCGTGTACTGGCCGATCCCAGCCGCGGTCGGGATCTGCAAGTAGTACCAGCCGAGCACCACCGCCGTGACCGCCGTGAGGATCGCGAACATGACCAGCTGTCGCTTGATGAAGCGGGTCAGCATTGCCGGTCCGCCCTTTCGACCAGCGGGCCGCCCGGAAAGTCGTTGGGGTTCGGCGTAAACCGGACGTCGGGGATCATCGTTTCGGGGTCGCGGCCCCACGATTGCTCGAGCGCGCGCAGCGCTCCGGAGAATCCGGTGCCGGTGAGCACCGCGTTGTCGACGGCGCTCATGGTCAGGTCGAGCGTCAGCGACAGGTTGAAGTAGTCGCCGCGAAACGCCTTGGGCACCGCGTCGATGTCGAACGGGCGGACCAGGATCAGCTTGAGCGCGCGGATCAGGTACGGAGCGCCACGGCCGAGTTCTCGCAGCGGGCACTGCAGCGACTGCAGATCTTGGTGCAGGTCGCCCCGCGAGGCCGACAGGTATTGGTCGGTGAGCTGGCTGAGCCGCCCGGTCGCGTTGATCGCGTCGACCAGGAGTTGCTGTTTGTCGGCGAAATGTTTGAACAGTGGCGGGAATTCGGTGAGGACCCGGTCCAGGACGTCCGAGCGGGGACCCACGTACGCCAGCAGCCGGTTGGTGGAATCGATGGCTCGGGTGATGTCAGCGCGCTGCTCGTCGAGTCGGGCGGTGAAGGTGTCCAGCTTGCCGAGGAACGCGCGGATCTGGTCGGCCCGTCCGTGCACGATGTTGTAGACCTCGTTCTGCAGCACTTCGAGGTTCGGGATTCCGCCGCCGCGCAGCACGATGGCGAGGCTTGCCAGAGTCTGCTCGGTCGTGGGATACGTGGAAGAATTCTTCAGCGGGATGGTGTCGCCGTCCCTCAGTGGCTCCGGGGACGGGTTGGGTGGCACGGCCAGCTCCACATGCTGAGAACCCAGGAGGCTGGTCTGCCCGATCTTGGCGGTCGCGTTCTTGGGCAACTTGACGCCCTTGCCCAGGTGTAGCGTCAGCGTCGCGACCCAGTTCTTCAGTTCGATCGCGCGCACCGTGCCGACAAAGACATCGGCCACCCGCACCCGGCTGTTGTCATTGAGGGCCAGCGTGTCGGGCAACTGCACGTAGACGGTGTAGGAGCCGGGCCCGGAGCCCGGGCCACCGGGCATCGGAACATTGGCGATCCCATGCCATTTCGCGCACGACGTCAGCACCGCCGCGGCGGTCAACAGAACCAGCCCCTGCCGGGCCCGGTGCCGGGCGCGAAAACCCAACGCGCGCTTGGTGTTCATCACGGTTCCGTCGATGCGACCGGCCCAGGGGGCATGGGGTTCTCGTCGTACGCGTTCGGCGGTCCCGGCGGGGTCTGCAGGCCCGCCGGCGGGGGAGCCGCGTCCGGGCCGCCCATCAATTCGGCCAAGGATTCCGGGGTCATCAGGCCGCCCGTGATTGGCCCGACCTGCGTGCCCTGCATGCCGGGTGCCGCAACCCAGCCGGGCTGGGTGTTGCGGTGCGACAGCGGGGTATCGGGCACCCAGATTCCGGGCACCGTGGTGTCCTTGTATCCGTTCGGCGGGTGCAGCCGACCCTCGGAGTAGGCGACTTCCTTGGGCAGCGTCTCGGCGGTGCTGAACAGGTTCAGTCCGACCGGCAGGTAGTTGAACTTGATCGCGTCGAGGATCGGCGCCAGGTATTGCGCGCACAGTTCGGCGGAATCCTGATAGCCCAGCCGGCTACCGGCCTGAATCATGCTGCAGACGAACTGCATTGGGTTCGCGAAGTTCGGGATCGCCGGGATGGACATGACGGCGCCGTGCGACGGGTGATAAATCTGGCTCAGGTTGGTCTCCAGCGTCGGCAGGACGTGCAGGGCGGTCTCCAAGCCGTTCAGCGGGTCGGGTTGGACCAGCGTGGTGGTCAGGGTGGCGAGGTTGTCGACGTCGTGTGCGAGCACCTCGCGGTTCTTGGTCAAGAACGGGCGCAGCGTGGAGAGCAGGCTGTCGAATTGCTCTAGCGCAGTGGAGAGGTCGCGGTCGGACCCGGTCAGCTTGTCGGTGAACTGGGCCAGGTTCTTGTTCAGCGCGACGAACTGCTGGTCGTCTTTGTGCAGGGCGTTGACGAACTGGGCCAGGCTGCGCACCACCGCAAAGAAGTCGCCACGGCCCTCGTTCAGCGCGGTCAACGACCGCGACAGGCTGTTCAGCGTGGTGTTGATCTGCTTGCCCTTCCCGGCCAGCCCATCCGCGAACGACTCGATGGCCTCGCCGAAGGGGCCCTTGGGTTGCTCGGGCGTCGGGCCGAGTTTGTTGATGATGTTGGCGACGCTTTCGCGCAGTTCGTCCCACTCCGTCGGCACCTGCGTGCGCTCGATCGGGATCACCGCGTTGTCGGCCATCACCGGACCACCTTTGTAGGGTGGCTCCAACTGAATGCTGCGCGACGCCACCAGGGTGGGGCTCAGGACCACGGCGGAAGCGTTGGCCGGCACCTTGTACTTGTTGTCGTAGTGAAACGTCACCTTCATCTTGTCGCCGGCCGGCTCGATCTTGTCGACCGAACCCACGCGAACGCCCATGATCTGTACCCTGTCCCCGGAATACAGCGCGTTCGCCGTTGGCAGGTAAGCGATTACCGTGTTGCTGGTCAACTTCTGGTACAGCCGCCAGCCGACGACGGCGGCGACCAGGGCCAGCAGCACCGCCAGCGTTCCGATGACCGTCCGGGGCCGCAGTTTGCGGATATGCAAGACGCTGCTCAATTCTGGCTCCCCCCCGTGATGCCGCTGCCGCCCGTGCCGCCGGGGTTGACGAACGGTGCCGGCAACTGCGGCCCGGGCCCCGGTGGGGCGGGTGGCCCCGGCGGCAGTCCGGGCGCGAACGTCGACGGTGGCGGGGTGGGGCCGGCGGGCTGCAGGTTCTCGGTGCGCGCGCCCGGCGGCGCTTGGGTGGGCAGCGGAACCGGTGTGCCCGGGACGTCGGGTGGCGGTTCACCCGGGCGCCCGGCGATCGGGATCCCCGGAGTCGGCGGCAGGCCGTTCGGATTGGGCGGCGACGTCTGCACATCGATCGGTGCCGGGAAGCTGCCACCGAACGGGCCGGCGTCAACACCAGCGCACGGCAACGGGTTCCACGGCCTCGGCAGCGCGTCAGGCGGCGGCGTGTAAGAGCACGCCGTTCCGGGCGGGACGGCCGGTCCCGGATGATCCGGGGTGCCCTCGAGCACCGGAGGTGCGGGCGGCGGCGCGCCGTTGGGGAGTCGGGTGCCGTTGGGATCGGGCCAGCGGAACTCGGGCAGACCGGCGCTGCGCCAGAAGTTTTCCGGATCGATGCCACGCTTCTTGAAGGCGGCGTCGACCCACGGCTGCAAGACCCAATAGGGCAGCAGGTTGGACAGGACTATCTTGAAGTACGGTCCCGATGCGACGGATTCACCCAGCGATGCGGCGAATTGGCTGACGTATGTGAGGGTTTGGGCCAGGTCGTCTTTGCGTGCCACCAGCACGTCGCTGATGGCACGCAACTGTTCGAGCACGGGATTGAGGTTCGGGTTGTCGTTGATGAACCCCTGGACCTCGGTCGAGAAGGCGGAGACGTTCTGCAGCAGGGCGGCGATGGCGCGGCCACGTTCGTTGAACGCGGCCAGCAGCGTCTTCGTGTTGACCAACAACCTGTTGATTTGTTCGCTGCGGTCACCCAGCACGCTGGCCACCTGGTGGGCCTGAGCGAGTAGGTGTTTGATCTGTTCGTCGCGTTTACCGATGGTGTCGGAGAATTTGGCCAAGCCGTCGAGTGCCGAACTCAGATGCGGGTAGGTCTGATCGACGGTCTGCGACAAGACGTTCAGCGACTGCTTAACGGTGTCGATATCCCAGCCGGTGGCGGCCTTGGTGACGTCGAAGGCCGCGTCGTAAAGCTGATAGGGGGTGGTGCTCTGACCCAGCGGCAACCCCTCCCCGGGCCGCAACGGCCGGCTTCCCCGCGGCTCGATCTCGAGCACCTTCTTGCCCAGGATGGTGTCGGTCTTGATCGCGAGCCGGCTCTCGGTGCCGATGGTGTTGCCGCCGATGGAAAACTTGATTCGGACGTGATCGCCGTCGATCTCGAGCGCTTCCACCTTGCCGACGTTCACGCCGGAGATGCGCACCTTGTCGCCTTTATTGAGTTGACCGGTGTCGGTGAATTGCCCGTAATAGCTCGGACTGGCGAACATCATCGGGATACTGGTGAAACTTTGGCCGACGGCGACCACGAGCAAAAGCACGGTAATGCCCATCAGGCCGACCCGGCCGCGGTTGAATTCCGTCAGTGTTCTCATTGCGGCGTGCACCTACCGGTGGGCTGTTGCCAGATCCGAACCGTGCGCACCGGGCCGCCGGCTTGCAGTCCGTTCCATTTGATCGTGAGGTCGCAGACGTAGAAGTTCACCCAGTCGCCGTAGAGCCCAATGCTGCGGCCGATCAGGTTGAGCGCGGTCGGCGTCTTGTGGATCAGATCGCCGAGCTGATCGCGTTGGTCGGCGAGCGGCTGCTGCAGGGCCTGCAGGTAGTTGATCGTGTTGTGCAGCAGAGCGCGGTTGTCCGAGAGCAGGTCGGCCACCGTTCCGGCGGCGTTGCTGATGTTCGCGGTGCCGGCGGCCAGCGGGTCGGCGTGGTTTTGCAGCCCGGTGATCAATCTCTCGAAGTTATCGATGGTCTGGTCGAACTCCTTGCGATGCCGAACTGTGGTGTCTAGCACCGTGTTCAGGTTCTTGATCACCTCGCCGATCGCCTGGTCGCGTTCGGCGAGGTGCGCGGTCAGCCTCGCGGTCTGGTCGAGGATGTCGTTGATGGTGCCGCCCTGCCCCTGGAAGACGGTGATGATGGCCGACGCGATGGTGTTGACCTTTTCCGGGTCGAGCGCCCGGAACAGTGGCTTGAAACCACCGATCAGGGCGTCGAGGTCCAGCGGCGGTGACGTTCGGGACAGCGGGATGAATCCGCCCGGCGGCAGGACCCGGTCGGCGCCCTCGCCCTCGCCGCGCTTGAGCTCCAGGTAACGGTCGGCGAACAGGTTGAGATAGCGGATCTGCGCGGTCGTCGACTGGTAGAGCGTCGCCGAGCGATCGACGTCGAAGTCCACCAAAACCCGCTGGCCGCCGTCGATCAGGCGCACCGCTTTGACCTTGCCGATCTCGACTCCGGAGGCGCGGACAAACTGGCCGTTTTTCAGCCCGCCGGCATTCCTGAACTCCGCGGAATAGGTGTTGGTGCTGTTGAAGCGCATCTGGGCGAACACCACGACGATCGACACGGTGATCACCAGCAGCACCAGTGAGACGATGCCGAGCTTGATAGCGGAGCCGGTGATCTTCATGGGTTGATCGTGTTGTCCCCGACCTGACGGCCCCAGACGTACTCGATTGCGTACGGTGAGCCGGTGTCCAGGTGGTTGTACGGCGCGAGGCTGGCGCCGGTGTCCACCACCAGACTCGGCGCCGGCCACAGGTCATGGCTGACGGCATGCCAGCAGCCCGGCGCACCCCCCGGTCCGCCGTGGGCGTTCACCCGTGGCAGATTGTCCGGGTACACAAAGGGATTCGGCGCCCCGCCGACCAGTCCGGCCAGCCCGAGAAGTCCCAGGGTGGCCGCCGTGCCGGTCAACCCGGGAAGCGTGAGGATGCCGCCCAACCCCGACGTCAGCTCGGTCATGGTTTTCAGCGCGTAGCCGTTGCCTCCGCCCGTTGTTTCGTAGGCATGGGGTTCTTCGTCGTAATAGTTGCGGATGGTGCAGAAGATCTCGGGGCTGTAGGTGTCGAGCAGTCCGGCGGTGGTCACCAGATCGGCGACACCCCGTTGCAGGTAGGGGCCGCCGCGGGCGACGATATCCGCGCCGGTGTGGCCCAGCCCGGTCGCGGCCAACAATGCGGCGTCCAGGTCGGCCTCCTGACGGTGCAGCGTGCGCGCCGTGGTCACCGCATTGTTCAGGGAGTCGAGCAGGTCCGGCGCGGCGTTGGCATAGATGTCGCCCAGGGCGCCCAACTGTTGAATGTCGTGCCGGATCTGCGGCATTTGCGGATTGATGTCGTCGAGGATGGCGTTGGCGTTGACGATCGACTGCCCGAACTTGTCGCCCAAGCCGGACAACGCCTGCGCGGCCGCGGCCAGTGTCAGGTTCACCTTGACCGGATCCAGCTTTTCCGTGATGGTGGTGAGCGTCTCGAACAGCGTATTGAACTCCGTCGTCACCGACCTCGCATCGATCACGCGCTGTGATGTGATGCGTTGCGGCGTAGAGTGTTTCGGTGATGTAAGCGACACGTACTTGTTGCCGAACACCGTGGTCGCCTTGATGTTTGCGTCCACGTTGGCCGGAATCAGTTCGATGTATTTCGGATTCACGTTCAAGACGAACTTGGCCACCGGTGTGCCGTCACGCTCGACCTCCGAAATGCTGGCCACCCGGCCGATTTCCACGCCGTTGTAGGTGACCTTCGATCCCGGGTCCATCACCAAACCCGACCGGGGAGCCAACATCGTCAGGCGCGTCGTCGGCGTGAGCTGACCCCGAAACTGCAGCCACACGAACGCCAGTACCGCCGCGGCGACCACCAGGAACACCGTCGCCGCCGTCCGGTACGGCGGGATGCGTGGCGAGTTCTCCTGCGCCGGGCGTGTCATGGCGGCTACACGGTGAGGTTGAAGTTCGGCGTTTTTCCGTAGACCGCCATCGCGGTCAGCACGACCACCACGACGATCGTGATCAGCGACAGACGCATCGACCGGCCGACCGCCTCGCCGACGCCGACCGGCCCGCCGGTGGCGGTGTAGCCGTAGTAGCAGTGGGTGGTCATCACGACGATTGCAACCAGGATCACCTCGGCGAAGGACCAGCCCACGTCGTTGAGGCGCAGGAATGTGTGGAAGTAGTGGTTGTACGTGCCGATGGACTGTCCGTAGAAGAACACCGTGGTGACTTGCTGGGACAGGAAGGCCATGGTTATAGCCAACCCGTAGAGCGGGATGATGACGATCAGACCCGCCACGACCCGGGTGGACGCCAGGTAGGCGACCGACCGGATACTCATCACCTCGAGCGCGTCGATCTCCTGGCTGATGCGCATGGCGCCCAGTTCGGCGGTGGCGCCGGCGCCGACCGTAGCGGCCAGCGCCTGACCGGCGGCCACCGGCGCCACGAACCGCACATTGACCAGTGCGGCCAAAAAACCGGTGAACGCCTCGACACCGATGTTGCCCAGCGTCGCGTAGCCCTGGATGGCGACCAGTGAACCCGCGGACAGGGTAATGAAGCCGACGATGGCGGCGGTGCCACCGACCACGGCCATCGCGCCGGTACCCATGCCCATCTGGGCAACCATGCGCAGCATCTCCCTGCGGTAGCGATGCATGGCGAAGGGAATCTGCCCGATGGCGGTCAGGGCGAACCACACTATTTGACCGATCTCGACCAGTAACCGGTCCGGGGCGGCGCCGTATCGACTGAGGGTGGCTCGCGGAAAGTGGATGTGCCGTGAGGGAACTGTTGTAGTCGCGGTCATGTCAGCGTCCCGTTCCGAATCGCACGCCGATGGTGGTCAGCGCCGCGTTGACCGCGAAAAGTGCGATGAAGCACAGCACCACCGTCTCGTTGACGGCAGTGCCCAACCCTTTGGAACCGCCGCGGACGATCAGTCCGCGGTAACAGCCGATCAGCCCGGCGATCAGACCGAACGTGGCGGCCTTGATGAATGCGATCACCACCTCGGGCAGGCCGGTGAGCGCCGTCAGCGTTGACAGGTAGGCACCGCTCGAGACGTTCTGCAGGTACACGCTGAACAGGTAGCCGCCCCCGAGGCCGACGGCGACGACGAGGCCGTTGAGCAGCACCGCGACGAGCGTCGAGGCGACGACGCGGGGCACCACCAGCCGGTGGATCGGGTCGATTCCGAGCACCTCGAGCGCGTCGATTTCCTCGCGGATGGTGCGCGCGCCGAGGTCGGCGCAGATGGCGGTGCCGCCCGCGCCGGCGACCACCAGCACCGTCACGATCGGGCCGAGCTGCGTGACCGCACCGATGGCGGCACCGGCACCGGAGACGTCGGAGGCGCCGATCTCGGCCAGCAGCAGGTTGAGCGTGAAGATGAGCAGCACGGTTTCCGGGATGGACACCGCGATGGTGGGCAGGAGCGATACCCGCATGAGAAACCAGCCATTCCAGATGAACTCGCGCCACTCGAATGGCTGCCGCAGCGCTTTACCGGTCAACATGCACATGCGGAAGAAACCGCCGGCCACTTCGGTGCCCGGTCGGATGTGTCGCCCTAATTTGCTGGGGACCAGGTGCGCGGTAGTCACCGGTGCCGCCCTTGACGCGGGCACGCAACGTGTCGCAAGGTCCGCATTGATTGTCCGAGCGGGCAACCCGCTGTCCCGGGGTGGCGATGGCGACGGTGAACGTGGTCCCGATCGCCGGGTTCATTTGCCGCGCGACCGCGTCGCGAAACGAGTTGCATCACTGAATATTTCGTGTCCATTTGGAATGACGACGCCATCGGGTGCCGTTGCCCTAAGTATCGGTGCCCCGATGGCTGGGAAGGCACGTTGCGTGGCCCATCACCTCGGTCACGACACCAGCCGGCCAGCCGGTCCTCCCACTCGGCACTCTGGGCCTGCGCCCTTCGGCTCCATGCCGCACGCGTTTGCGCCACGCAGCCACTATTACATTTGACCGTACGGACAGTCAATAACGTGGCAGGTGCACGCGGGCTGACGATAAGAAGTTCGTGGACGAATCTTCGGGCTGCCCAACCCGCCGAAACCTCCATTACCTGGCAGTTTGTGTCATAGGCACGGCCGCTCCGTGGCCGGCGGCAGGGTATTCTCGCAATGGTGCCGCGCGGAAGCCGTGGGTCAGAACTGACTATCCGTACGGTAATGACGCCTTGTCGCAATCGTTCGACGGATGTCAGTGCAGGACGACTCGGCGCTTCAAGCGAAACCGGTGCAACCAGTTACCGTCCCGCCCAAATCATTTCGATGCTATTACGGTCAATCTGTCGGACCGGTGACCGTGGCAAGGCATTCGCGCACCACCGAGACGATGTTCGAGGACGGGTCCGCCCACTTGCCGAGCCCTAACCGGTCGAGCAGGAGTCCGCCGAGGAACACGTCGACGAAAGCGGCCCCTACTTGTTCGGGTGTCCGGGAATCGGTGGGATCGAACCACACCCACATCCACTGCAGGGATCCCCACAGTTGGAGTGCGGCCAGGTCGACATCGACGCTTCGGAACACACCGCTGTCTATTCCGTTGCGGATCTCGTCAATCGCCAAGCTCTGCAATTGATTGCGCAGCTTGCGGACTTGCTGCATCGCCGGATCATCGGATAACTGAACCACCTCGCGCTGGCTTGCCACCGTCGCATCTCGGGCCATCACTTGCAGCAGTGCCGAGGTGAAAATGATTGCGGCGATGCGCTCGTGCGGTGCGGCCACGCGAGTCCACGCCATCTGCAAAACGTCGAGTTGCCGGGTCAGATGGGTCTCTTCCAGCTCCCGCAACATCTGCGCTTTGGTACCGAAGTGATGAACGATGGTGCCCTTCGACATACCGAGCTCGTCGGCGATGTCTCCCATATTCGTTCTGTCGTAGCCGCGTTCGGCGACATAGCGGACAAACGCGTCGAAAATCTCGCTTCGCCTACCTGGCGATCGGGGCATCTTCCACCCTTCGGCACAAACTAACCGTACGAACGGTCTATCATAACCGTCGCAAAGTCAAGTTCCCTCGCCGTTGCAGGATGCGGGCGGGTGGCCATACGGGAACGCGAAGCCGAGACGCTCCACGGCGGGCGGCGGCCGGCGTCCGCAACTCAGCGGGGTCTAGGGGCCTTTGCGACCATCGAACATGTTCGGCGCGGTTACCACATAGGTGTTCGCGCGAGGTGATGGTTTGATCTCACCGGCGGTGTACACAGTCATCAGTTCTCTGCCATCGCCGTCGGCGACGCACACGTAGGTGTCCGTCTCGGCGTCGTAATCGAAGCTCTCCCAGGCTAAGACGAATGCCAGGCAGTTCCCGTCGCGGTCCGTGACGACCAGCTTGTGAACCCCCGACTCTTTCAAAAGCTCGGCGTCCTGAGCGCGCTGCCGAGGAACATGGTTGGTGTGGAGCGTAGCGGTATGTGACATTTGTGTACTCCCGTCGCGAGGGTATCTACGTCCGGGCCTGAGCGCTCGATACTCACGTAATCCGAAGCCTGCCGGAGACGTTTCTCCGTGAATACCGGTCCGGCCAGGGTATTACGGCCCCTCTCGTGGGGCCGTAAGTCGCTCCGCGCGCGGCTATGCGGTTCTGTGCCCGACCGTCGGGCCACGGGTTGTTGACTCGGCGGCGGGGCGAAATGCCGCCAGTAGCGCTCCGGCCGCGAAGATCACTGCGGTCAGCCACGGATAGCGCCCGTCGGGGGCGAAACCCTCGGCAGCAATCATGGACAGCGCGTAGGCCGCCATCGCGGCACCCGCCAGCATCACCGGCTCCACCCAGCGCTCGGTGAGCGGGACACCGAGCCGGGGCAGGGGAGCGGCGAAAAGTCTTCGCGCCCAGAACAGCAGCACCATCTCTACCGCGGTCACGACGCTCAGGATGACCACCCATTCCAGCCGGGCCAGCCACCAGTCCGCGCTACCTTCAGGTAGCTGCGGCAAGAGCCCGGCCGGGTAACCGACGATCGCCACGATCACGACGGGAATCATGTGCCACAGGTAGAGGGCCATGATGTTGTTGTTGGCGACCGACAACGCGCGCTCCACGCGGATGGCGCGTAGCGCACGGTTGAGCGCGGGCGCGACCGCCATCGCGATTCCGGTCTGGGCGCATCCGAACGCCAACAGGGCCACGGTCGGCGGTGTCGTGTTGTCGATGGTCTGTCCGGGAACGCCGATCATGCTGACCGGGTAGATCTTGAGCCAAACCAGCAGCGCCAGCGCCACCGCGGAAGCACCGGCCAGTAACCAGGGCCTGCGGCCGGTCAATGAACCGCCGTGCCAAGCGATCCCGAGCTGATACAGCGTGCCCCAACCCAGCAGATAATTCACCCAGTTGAGGTAGGGGACGTGCCCGGCGAGCCGGGCGACGTCCACCGCCGCAACGACCAACGCGAGCACCCCCGGCACCAGCAGTCCCCAACGGCGTTGTGCGGCAATCGCAATCGGCGTAAGCGATACCACGACCAGATACACGGCTAGGAACCACAGGTGCATCGCCACCGCCCAGCCGGCGTACTCGAGCACCGAGCCGGCCACCCCGCAGGCGCCCAGGATCACCACCACCAGCGACACCAGCACGACGTACACCGCCGTCGGCCCGAGGACCCGCGCCAACCGGTGCTGCACCCAGGTTCGACGCGAAACGCCGTCGGTGTCGTGCCGATGGGTCCAGGACACCGCGGCGGCATAGCCGGCAACCAGGAAGAACGCCGGCACCGCCTGAAAGGGCCACGTCAGCCACTGGGTCCAGGGCAGGTCAACGAGCGGGTTCTGCCGGCCGAATTGCCCGTCGTGGTAGGTCACCGATCCAGCCAGCCAGTGTCCCAGCACGATCAGCACCACGCCCGATACCCGGTAGTAGTCGACCGCCAGATTGCGGGCCGGTCGCGGGGTGTTTGCGCGGTCCATCAGATCGGGGGAAGCTCGACGCGGTACACAGCGCCACGGTACCGTCCGGCACTCAGCGGGCAACCGTCGAACAGGAGACAATCGATGAAATTGGCTCAACTCGCCGAATTACAGGTCGGTCGCCTCGGATTGGGCGCGATGGGGATGTCGGTGGCCTATGCAGGGGCGGGCAGTGACGACGCCGAATCGATCCGCACCGTTCATCGCGCCATCGACCTGGGTGTCACCCTGATCGACACCGCCGAGGTCTACGGCCCGTATGTCAACGAGGAACTTCTGGCCCGTGCCCTGCAGGGGCGACGTGATCAAGTAGTTCTGGCAACCAAATTCGGCCTGATTTCGCACACCGGTCGCAACGGCCTCGACAGCAGCCCCGCCAGTATCCGCGTCGCCGTGGATGGTTCGCTGCAACGGTTGGCGACTGACCATATCGATCTGTATTACCAGCACCGCCTCGACCGTCAGACCCCGATCGAAGAGACGGTCGGTGCGCTGGCCGAGCTGGTCGCTGCCGGGAAGATCCGGCACATCGGCCTGTCCGAAGTCGGCGTGGACACCATTCGTCGCGCCCATGCGGTGCACCCCATTACGGCCGTTCAGTCGGAATACTCGCTGTGGACACGCGATCAAGAAGACGAGATCCTGCCGGCGCTGCGCGAGTTGGGGATCGGCTTCGTCGCCTATTCGCCGTTGGGTCGTGGCTTTCTCACCGGCGCCATCCGCTCCACCCAGGAGCTGCCCGATACCGATTACCGCAAGACCAACCCGCGGTTCTTCGACGACAACTTTCAGCACAACCTGCGGTGCGCGGACGAGGTGCGCGACATCAGCGCGGACGTCGGTGCGACGCCGGCTCAGGTCGCCTTGGCCTGGCTACTCGCGAAAGGCCCCGATATCGTGCCCATTCCGGGAACCAAGCGTGTCACGCGCCTGGAAGAAAACGTCGGTGCCGACGCGGTGGAACTGTCCGCCGACCAGCTGGCCAGACTCGATGGACTCACCCCGCCCGTCGGAGGGCACCACGCCGAGGCGCAAATGGCCTGGATTGACCGTTAGTCGCGCTAGTCGACACTCGCCAATGCAGCTGTGCCGTACTTCTTTTCGATCAGCGACCATGGGTCGGCGTAAGGGCCGCGTCCCTCGAGCCGGCGCTGAACGATCAGAACCGCACGCAGCGCCGGCCGCAGCACCGGGGCAAGCACCCGCAGCAGCAGGCGCAGGTGGCCCTGCGATTCGGCAACCCACGCCATCGTCTGACTCCAGTCGTGCTCCTGGAAGTCCAGCAGTGCCTGCGCTTCGGTGGTGTCGTACCAGCCGGTGAAACTCCAGCCGCGGTCGTCGGCCGGGTCGCCGGGCAGACTCGCCGACGGCCCCAGCGGGCCCAGGCCGATGGCCTGCATCAGGCTGTCCTCGAGGCCGCGCTGCGTCAGCACGTAAGACTCGTTGCCGCCGATGAGCACGACTTTGCCGGAAATGGTCGCCTCGCGATCGACCCCATTGGCGAATGCCACCGCCACGTCGCGCGCGTCCACCGCATGCATGCGGTTGTCACCCGGCATCGATCGCATCAGCAGCAGCGAATCGCCGTTGACGGTCGTGTGGGTGTCCGGCGAGATGACCCCGCCGAGCCGGAAGAGCGCGTAAGGCAGTCCGCTGCCGCGGATGGCCGCCTCGGCGAGCACCTTGTCCTGGCCGTACTGATCGATGGGGTTCACCGGGGTGTCCGGCGTGATGCGCTCGGGCTGACGGTAGGGGTTGCGCGATCCGTATACCGCGGCGCTCGAGGCCATCAGGAACAGTGGCGGGCGGGGGAGCGTCGAGCAGGCCGCCAAAAGGTTCTCGGTCCCACCGACATTGACGCGCCGGGCCAGCCCGGGAGTGCGGTAGGACAGCGGGGAGACGACGGCGGCCAGGTGAACGACGGCTCCGGGGTTGTGAGCCGCGACGAGCTGGCTCACCGCCTCGGCGTCCAGGAGATCGGTGTACGCGGGAATCAGCGTCCCCGGCTGCCCGCCGGCGGCGAGTTCCTTTTCGGCGGCGACGGTGTTGTCGTTGCGCAGATCCATCGCGACGACGGTTCGTCCCCGCTCCAGCAGGATCTGCGTGCAGCGCTTACCGACTTGCCCGAACGCGCCGGTGACCAACACGGTATCGACTGTCATGGGTGCGTCACCGATCCATCAGCCGGCCGGCGATACTGCCGATCGCCATGCGCAGCCGGGGCGAGACGTAGATCGAGAAGAACGGCGTCACGATGTCCTCGCGGAGTCGAGTTAGCTTGGAGCTCTTGATAAACCACTGGCCGGCGACGTTCTCGTAGGTTTCGTGGTAGTGGCCGTAGCCGACCAAGGTTACCCCGGGCCCGAATCGGACCACGTCTTGCAGCGCCCATATTCCTTGCGCCGTCGTCGCCGAGGTGAGCTCGATTTCGGGTGTGTGCACCTGGTGTGCGGTGGGCTGCGTCAGGCGGCCGAGGGCCCGGCGGGTGAACGCAACGAAATCGTCGGCACCGGCGATGACCTTCCCGCCGGCTTCCGACGTGTCGCTGACGAAATCGTCGGCGAAGATCGTCCGCCACGCCGCCCAGTCCTTGGTGTCCAGGTAGCGGCAGTAGCGGGCTTTGAGCTGCTTGATGGATTCGATCGCCGGCAGCGTCTCGGCCACCAGACCCTGTGCGCGCTCTGTCATTGCGGCTCGATTCTTTCGGTAAGCGTCCCGGCGTGACGTTTCACTGGCGAAGTGTAAACCCGTCACCCTTTGAAGTAGACGATCTGATGTGTGGTCGCCAGCAGCCCGCCGTCGGCGGTCCACACTTTCGCGCTCTGGTCGAAATAGCCGCGGGAAAATCGATTCGCGTGCGCGGTGGCCAGCACGAAGTCGTTGTGTAGGGCGTCGAGGTGGGGCTGATCGGCGTGGAAATACGTGGTCAGCGAGATGGTCCCGGACGGGATGAAGCCCCCGCGGCGCAGGAACACCCGCGGGTAGAAGATGTCGCACAGCGCGGCGAGTGCGGGATAGTCGATCGGGCGCCCCGCGCCGTCGCGGACCCACAGGGTGGACGTCGACGACGGGCTCGGATCCCCGCCTTTGCCGGGCATCGTGCCCTCGACGTACCGCATGTCGTAGAGGCTGGTCCATCGAACGAGCCCCGGATCGACCGCGGGCACCTGCTCGGGCGCCGGCGCACTCGGCGGATGGCTCTCCGTGTCGGCCCAACTCTCGCGCCGGACCGCGAAGATCGCGGTCGCCGTCGTCTTGACCGCGTCGTCCTGGCTGAGCTCGACGATCCAGTGCTGATTGGTCCGGTTGGTGCGCGCTGCCCGCAGCGTGATGTCGAAGTCGCCGTCGGCGATGGGAGCGGCGTAGTTGACGGTCAGGGCCAGCGGTTCCCCGATGCGATCGGGGTGTGACTCGACGGCGCGCAACATGACGGCCGCGGTGATTCCCCCGAACGGTCCCACCATGTTGGCCCACTCCGGGTGCGTGCGGCCGCGCCTGACGCCCGCGCCGATCGGGTCGAGCCGGAGGGCTTCGTCGAAGGGATGTGTGTCGGTCATATGGGTTCCTTGTTCGCGGGGCGGGTAGCGCCGTCCGGCCGGGCCGCGCAATCGTCACAGGCGCTGGCACGAGTCGACCGCAGATTACTTGCGGGCGGCCTCGCTGCCCGACACGGGGTCGTGGCGTGTGGCCCGCGGCGAACACCATCGGTTGATGTACGGTCCGGCGAGCGACAACCTCACCGAAAGCGAGCCACGATGGCGAACCCCAAGGACGACGCCGCAGCCAAATCTCCCGGCGAACTGATCGACGCCAGGATCAAGGAATTGGGGGATTGGCGCGGTGAGATGCTCGCGCGCATCAGGCAATTGATCAAGACGGCCGACCCCGACGTGGTCGAAGCGTGGAAGTGGCGGGGCGTTCCCACCTGGTATCACGACGGGATGATCTGCACCGGCGAGACGTACAAAAACGTCGTGAAGATGACGTTCGCCAAAGGCGCTTCGCTGCAGGATCCCGCGGGTCTGTTCAACTCCAGCCTGGACGGAAACACCAGACGCGCGATTGACTTCCACGAGGGCGACAAGATCGATGAGAAGGCGTTGACGGCGCTCATTCGCGCCGCGGTGGCGTTGAACGGGTCCTGAAGGCGCCAACCTGTACACCCGCGTGGCGGTGCTGTACAGTCGCCCAGCACAAGGGCGACGCTCGAATGAGAGGCCATCCGGTGACTTCCGAGTCGGTCGAGGAATTTCGGAGCCGGGCCAGGGCCTGGCTGGCCGCGACCATGCCGCGACTCGACCCGGCCGAGGCGGCGCAGCTGGAGCGCGATGAGTTGCCGTCCTGGCACCGGGCTCGCGAACTGCAAAAGCTGCTGTGGGACGGTGGATTCGCCGGGATCTGTTTCCCGCGCGAGTATGGCGGGCTCGGACTGAGCTACGAATACAAAAAGGCGTTCGACGTCGAGTCCCAGGGGTATGAGACTCCGCTCCTGCTCAACGTCCCGTCGTTCGCTATCTGCTGCGCAACGATTCTCGACATGGGCAGCGAGGACCAGAAGCGCACGCACATTGCCGCCGCGTTGCGCGGCGACGAGGTGCTGGTGCAGCTGCTGTCCGAGCCCAACGGGGGATCGGATCTGGCGGGCGTCATCACCCGCGCCGAGCGCCGGGACGGTCGATGGATCATCAACGGCGCCAAGACCTGGAGCACGTGGGCGTTCGCCGCCGACTATGGTCTCTGCCTGGCCAGGACCAACTGGGACGTGCCCAAGCACGAGGGGCTGACGATGTTTCTGGTGCCGTTGCACCATCCAGGCGTCACCATCAACCGCATTCAGCAGGTCAACGGCTCCATCGAGTTCTGCGAGGAGTTCTTTGACGACGTCGACGTGGGCGACGACGCGGTGGTGGGTGAACCTGGCAAGGGATGGGATGTCGCGTCACGGCAGCTCTATCACGAGCGGCGCACGATGGGGGACGGCTCGGAGTACACCAGTGGGCCGGGAATCGCTGAGGCCCACGATGTTTCGGCCGACCTGGTATCGCTGCTCGAAAAAACGAATCAGGCCGGCAACCAACGGCTCGAGGAGATGGTCGGCCGGGCGCTGGTGCATCGGGCCGTGCATGGCCAACTCAGTGAGCACGTCTTCCACGCCGTGGCCGGCGGATCACTGCCCCCCGCCGCCGGGTCGATCATCCGGCTGTACATGGCCGAGGTGCACGATGTCGAGACCGACACCGCGCTGGCCGTGGCGGGCCCGGCGGCCGTGGTCGACGACGACGGCGGGTTCGTAGGCATCGGGACGCGCTATCTGGGACGGCAGACCGCGAGCATCGGCGGCGGTACCACCGAGATGGCGCGCAATGTGATCGGCGAGCGGGTGCTGAACTTCCCACGCGAGCGTGCCGACGACCGCGGTGTGCCTTTCAATCAGGTGCGGCGCGGCAAAAGCCAAGGAGGCGAGCGGAATTGAGCGGTCAACTTCGTGACATCCGAGAGTTGATGGGAGACTCCGACGCCTACCGCGACGAACTGTACCGGCGTTGGACGGGCCTGCTGAGCTACCGCTACATCGGTCGAAAACACTCATCGATGAATCTGGGGGAGACCGACGACACCGTGCCCATCCGCCGCGATATGCGCAACGAAGCGGGCGGAATCATGGTGGCGCCGTTAGCCATTTCCTCTCCGGAGGGCTGCCAGACCGACATGGTCGCCGTGCCCAATCCGGTCATCGCGTCGGTACAGATCGTCGATCCCGGCTACGACGTCGAAAGGATCGAGATCGTCGGGTCGGGCATCGTGCACCAGGGCCGCACCATGGGCTACGGGCGCTGCACCATCGTCGACGCCGACAACCCCACCCGGGTGATCGCCTTCAACGAGGGGCAGGGCGCGATCATCGGCGTCCCGCCGGAAGGCCTGGACCGCATGGATGTTTCGGGCACTGAACTGGTGGTCGAGGACTCTCCCGATCTGCCCCCGCTGTGGCAGGCCTTCGGTGCCAGCCGTCGGGGCGACGGCCACTGGATATTGCCCGAGCTGAGCACCGAACTCGCGTCGCCGGATGCCGCGCTGCACATCGGACCCCAGCACGTCGTCCTCGAAACCGCGGCGATCGATCTCGCCGCCGAGGTCGCCGGGACCAAGAAGCTCCAGGTCGTCAGCTGGCATGTGATGTTCATGTCGCGCGGCAAGGTGGGGCCGTTCCGGGTCGAGGGCACCGCGCACGCGGGCGGACCCGGGCGCGTCGGCGTGCGCATGCTGCTGCACGACGAGGGCAACGCCGATAAGGCGGTCACCTCGGCCGCCGCGGTCTTCGACATCGTGGGCTGAGCCGGGTTCGGCGGCCATGGCAGGTCCGGCTACGCCGCTTTGGCGGTCTAGGCGTTGATGGCGCCGACGCGGGAGAAGCGGGCTGCGCGGCGGTGGATGCGGTGGGCGTGTTCGCGGGTCCGGCGCGGCTGGCCGAAAAGTCGCATCGGTTCGGAATGGGATGCCGTTTTAGCCAGCTCCACCATGACCAGGTAGGCGATCACGAACGCGCCCAAAACACCGAAGAACTGCCACGTAGAAGGAAGAAGCCCAGGGTGTGCGCAAGTGGCGAAACCGTGAGCAGCGCGCCAACCGCCACCACCACCGTAACGTGCATCCGAAATCCAATCTGTGGCCCAAAGTCACTCGGAGCTCGGGACGTCATCCCCTCGCCTAGTCGCTGTGATCGAAAGATCATTGACATGACCACGCCGCGGAAGGGGCCAAGTTATGACTAAACGCTTCCCCGATGAGGGCACCGTTCGGACGGTTCTGGCCTTGGCGTCTCGCGCCCCGTCCGTGCACAACACCCAACCGTGGCGGTGGCTGGTCGGAGAGGAGAGCCTGCATCTCTACTCCGACCTCGACCGGCAGCTTCTCAACACCGATCCCGACTGCCGTGACCTGATCTTGAGTTGCGGTGCAGCCCTGAACCATTGCGTCACTGCGTTGGCCGCGGTCGGGTGGCAAGCCAAGGTTACCCGTTTGCCCAACCCGGATGATCCCAGCCACCTCGCCGCAATCGAGTTGTCTCGCTCCACTGCAGATCCTGTTGACATAGCGCTTGCCGCGGCGATACCCCGGCGCCGAACTGACCGGCGCCACTACAACTCCTGGGCGGTACCGATCGCCGACATCGCACTAATGGCCGCGCGGGCCGCCCGCAACGGGGTGATGCTGTGCCAAGTCGAAGACACCGCCCAACTGCGCAAGCTTGTGACTCAATCGGTTTGGGACCACATGAATCACGATTACCTCGTCGAGCTGACCGCATGGAGTGGACGCCACGCGTCGGAAGCTGGCGTGCCGGCGAGAAATACGCCGCGATCCGACCCCAACGCAAAAATTCCGGGACGGCTGTTCGCCAGCCCTGCATTATCGATGCCACCGGGATCGTCTGCCGCCGAGGACAATGCCGTAGTGCTTGCGCTTGGGACCCGCAGCGACGACAGGTTATCCCAGCTGCGTGCTGGAGAGGCCACTAGCATCGTGCTCTTGACCGCGACATCGATCGGCTTGGCCAGTTGTCCGGTAACCGAACCCCTCGAAGTTGCGGAAACACGCGAGGCGGTACGCACCGAAATCTTCGGCGGCAGCGGCTACCCGCAGATGCTGTTACGGGTCGGATGGGCGCCGATCAACGCCGATCCCTTGCCGGCGACTCCGCGACGCGACTTTTCCGATTTCGTCGAATGGATGGCCGACCGCGAACGCAGCGGCCTCTGAACAGGCCATCGGGTCCCGTGGGTGCCGACCGCTGGTGTGAGGCATCAGAATCGAGGGGCCTCGAGGGAGTTTGTGACGGTGTCGGCGACCTTGCCCGCGACGATCAATGGGAGCGTGAGATCAGATGCTTCCAGAAAACGGAGGCCGAACGAACCAGCGATGACATCCGGGCCAAACGCCTCTATGCAGGGCATGCGGGTCAGGCGGATGATGGGGCGATGAGCGGCCACGGCGATATTCCCGGTCCCGCGATGCTGACCACCGCCGGGCTACACCGGCTTGTCCAGGTGTTGATCGAACGTGGATACCGCGTGGTCGGTCCCACATTGCGGGACAACGCAATCGTGCTTGCCGAGCTCGACTCGGCAGACGATCTGCCGCGAGGCTGGGGCGTCGATGTGGGCCCGGGACATTACCGGGTCCGCCGCCGCGGCGACGATGCGGCGTTCGGGCACTCGGCGGGTCCGCAGTCGTGGAAGCAATTTCTCCATCCACCGCGGCAGCGGTTGTGGGCAGGCACTCGGGACGGGGCCGGAGAAGCGCAAGCCGAAGAAGAAACTCCGCGATACGCACTTCTAGGAGTGCGCGGCTGCGACCTGGCGGCGATCGCCACTCTCGACCGTGTGCTGGGCACTTCCCAGCATCCCGACACGTCGTTTGTCGGCCGGCGGCGCCAGGCGTTCGTGATCGCCGTCAACTGCACGGAACCGGGTGGCCTGTGCTTCTGCGCATCGATGGGCACCGGCCCCGCGGCAGGACCGGGTTACGACCTGGCCCTCACGGAGCGCCTCGCGGGCGACGAGCCGTCCTACCTTGTCGACGTCGGCACTCCCGAGGGTGCCGACGTGCTCGCGACGGTCTCCTGCCGGGCCGCCGCTGGACACGAAATCGATTCTGCGCGTGCCGATGTCGATGCGGCAACAGGCCGAATGGGCCGCAGTATGCCGCAGGTGGATTTGCGGGACCTGCTCATCCGCTCCCGCGAGTCGCCGCAGTGGGACGAAGTGGCCAGCCGCTGCCTGACGTGTGGAAACTGCACAATGGTATGCCCGACGTGCTTTTGTACCAGTACCGAAGACGTCAGCGATCTCACTGGCGAGCACGCCGAACGATGGCGCCACTGGGCGTCGTGCTTCGAATTCGATTTCACGTACATTCACGGCGGCGGCAGCGTCCGCCAGTCGGGCGCATCGCGCTATCGGCACTGGCTGACGCACAAATTGGGCACCTGGCACGACCAGTTCGGCATGTCGGGCTGCGTCGGCTGCGGTCGCTGCATCGCTTGGTGCCCCACCGGCATCGACATCACCGCGGAGATGAACAAGATGGCCGGTGATGACTAACGAGGCGGTCAGCCCTGCCGCACCGGCGTCAGCCATGGCGCCGGTTCCGTATCGGGTACGCACCCGCGTGGTGGAGAGCCCCGACTCGGCCACTCTGACCCTGGCACCGGTCGACGAAACGCTGCGGATTCCGCAACCGGGAGAGTTCATGATGCTCTACGCGTTCGGTGTCGGTGAAGCTGCGATCTCCGTCAGTGGCGATCCGACCGTCACAGACGGCTCGATCACGCACACCATTCGTGCGGTCGGCGCCGTCAGCCGAGCCCTACACGACGCCGGGCCGGGAACCGTTGTCGGCGTGCGGGGTCCGTTCGGCACCACCTGGGGGTTGGACGAAGCGGCCGGCAGGGATCTGGTGATGGTCGCAGGTGGCGTGGGGTTGTGCCCATTACGCCCCGCGGTGCTCGGCGCGCTGGCGAAGCGTGCGCGCTACGGCAAGCTCATGCTCGTCGTCGGCGCGCGTTCCCGGGCCGACTTCGTGTTCGCCGCCCAGCTGGAAAAGTGGGCGGAAGAGCCGCAGATCGAAATGCATTTGATCGTCGACGCCGTGACGCCCAGCTGGACCGGCGAAGTCGGGTTGGTCACCGCACCGTTGAGCCGGCTGGAGCTGAATCCCGATCGCACGACCGCATTTCTCTGCGGGCCGGAGCCGATGTTGCGCTTCGGGGCGGAGGCCCTGCTCGCAAAAGGACTGGCGGCGCAGCACATTCGAGTGTCACTAGAACGCAACATGCAATGTGGAGTTGGGTGGTGCGGTCACTGCCAGCTGGGGCCGCTACTGCTGTGCCGCGACGGTCCTGTGGTCGGCTACGACGTTGCCGGCCCCCTGCTGCGGGTGAAGGAGCTCTGAATGAGCCGACCGACGCTGGCCGTGTGGAAGTTCGCCTCCTGCGACGGTTGTCAGCTGACCCTGCTGGACTGCGAGGACGAACTGCTCACCCTGGCCGATCAGGTCGAGATCGCCACCTTCGCCGAAGCGTCCAGCGCTGTCGTCGGCGGGCCGTACGACGTGTCACTGGTCGAAGGTTCGATCACCACCCGGAGCGATGCCCAGCGGATCAACGAGATTCGCGACCAATCGAAAGTGCTGGTTACCATCGGCGCATGCGCAACGGCCGGGGGAGTGCAGGCGCTGCGCAACTTCGCCGACATCGCCGAGTTCACGTCCGTCGTGTACGCCAAACCCGAGTACATCGATACGCTGGCCACCTCAACGCCGGCATCGGCGCATGTCAAAGTTGACTATCAGCTGCAGGGGTGTCCGATAGACCGCGGACAATTGCTCGACACCCTCGCGGCGCTGCTGATCGGGCGCAAACCACGCCTGCCGGCCAAGACGGTGTGCACAGAATGCAAACTGCGCGGGGTGACGTGCGTCGTGGTCGCGGAGGGCATCCCGTGCCTCGGGCCGGTCACGCACGCCGGCTGCGGAGCCCTGTGTCCGCGGCATCATCGAGGTTGCTACGGCTGCTTCGGGCCGTCGGCGGTACCCAGAACCGCGACACTGATCCCGCTGCTGCGCCGCGACGGAATGTCCGAGGGGGACGTCGACCGGGTGTTCTCCACATTCAACGTCGCACCGTTCACCGCGGAGCGAGACAAGCAATGACGCCGGAAACGCGCACACTGGGTGTGCGCGCGCTCACCCGGGTGGAAGGCGAAGGCGCGCTGCACATCACGTTCAAGGGGGACAAGCTTCAGGGCGTCCAGCTCAACATCTACGAGCCGCCGAGGTTCTTCGAAGCGTTCCTGCGCGGCCGGGCTTACACGGAGCCCCCGGACCTGACCGCCCGAATTTGCGGAATATGCCCGGTCGCCTATCAGGTCAGTGCCTGCAATGCGATCGAAGAAGCCTGTGGCATCAAGGTCGACGACGATCTCGTCGCGTTGCGCCGGCTGCTGTATTGCGGCGAATGGATCAACAGTCATGCCCTGCACATCTACCTGCTGCACGCACCGGACTTCCTCGGCTACGCCGACATCATCGGCATGGCTCGTGATCACCCGGCGGCCGTCGAACGAGGACTGGCATTGAAGAAGGCCGGTAACCAGCTGATGGAATTTATCGGTGGCCGGGCGATCCATCCCGTCAATGTGCGCCTGGGCGGATTCTATTCCGTGCCAACCAAGCTGGAGTTCAAACCGGTGGCCGAGCAGTTGCGTACGGCGCTGGACAACGCACTGGCAATGGTGGAGTGGGTGTCAGGGTTCGAGTTCCCCGACCTCGAGATCGACCATGAATTCGTAGCGCTAACGGCAACCGAACGATATCCCATCGAAAATGGCCTGATCGCACGCAGTGCCGGCCCGGCGTTTCCGGCCGGTGATTTCACCAGCCACGTCGCCGAAGCGCAGGTGCCGTACTCGACCGCGTTGCATGCGACGCTGGACGGCGAACGCTACTTGACCGGGCCGCTCGCACGGTATTCATTGAACTCGTCGGCGCTGTCGCCCATCGCCGCCCAGGCGGCGTCGAACGCCGGATTGTCAGCAGAATGTCGAAACCCATTCCAGAGCATCGTCGTTCGCGCCATAGAAGTAGTCTATGCGCTCGAAGAGGCATTACGCATCATCGACGAATACGAGCGTCCGTCGCGCCCGTGCGTCGACGTTCCGGCCCGCCCCGGCATAGGACACGGCGTCAGCGAGGCGCCACGTGGCCTGCTGTATCACCGCTACCAGATCGACGACGCCGGGCTGATACGGTCGGCAACCATCATTCCACCCACCTCCCAAAATCAGGCGGCCATCGAGGCGGACCTGGCCCGCGTCGTCACGGACAATCTGTCTCTCGATGATGACGCGCTGACCACCCTGTGCGAAAAGATGATTCGCAGTTACGACCCGTGCATCTCGTGCTCGGCACACTTCCTACGGCTGACGGTGAATCGAGAGTGACGGGCGCGATCGGTGGAATCGTCGTCATCGGCATCGGAAACGGCTACCGGCGCGATGACGGCGCAGGACTTGCCGCTGCGGCGGCAGTCGATGTCCGAGCGATTCCGAACGTCGTTGTGAAGACCGGTATCGCGGATCCAATGAGTCTGCTCGAGGCGTGGGCGGGCGCTTCACTGGCGGTGATCATCGACGCCGCGATCGCTAACCCGCCGAATCCCGGGCGAATACGTCGCTGCGATCTGACTGATGTGGCTACTCAATCCGACGGATTGCATTCGCACAGTATCGATATCGGCCGCGCCCATGCACTGGGTCAAGCGCTTGGGCGGGTTCCCGATGAGCTTGTGATGTTCACGATCGAGGTGCCGGATACCGATCACGGCATCGGTCTGAGCCCGCCTGTCGCAGCTGCCGTGCCCATGGTGGTCGATATGGTCATAGCCGAGATCAACCGGGCCCCGCCTATGAGCTGATACCGCCGTTGGCTTTTGGACGTTCTACCTGCTGGCCGCAGTTCGGGCAGAATCGTTCGGCGGGGTGATGCTCCGCACCGCAATGCGCGCAAAAGTGAGGTTCGTTGGCGTCGGACTGGCTCGGTATCAGACGAAGCGACTGTACGCCGCTGGTGTCGCCGGCAGTGTCTTTCACCGATGTCTCCTGTGCGGATGTAAACGACCGTGCGCCAGTCGATTTAGCGCTGGAACGAACGGGATGGGAATGCATCTTGAGCATCATCGAAGTCAGCCCGGCGCCCACTGCGAGCACCGACACGATGCTGATGGCCAGGTACCACCACAGCACTGCGCCGCTCAACGGCGATGTATCTCCGTACTGCTGGCGTAGGTTGACAGCGCTGGTCCTGAGATCGTCCAGGCCCGGATACTCGGGCGACATCGCCAAAGCCTGGTCGAATTCGCCGATCGCATCGGTGTAGCGACCCGAATAGAGGTTCCTCAGCCCTCGTCGGTAAGACAGGTCGGCAGGCCCGAGCGCCGGTTTCACGCCGCGGGCAGCCAAGAGTGCGGCGAGCTCGTCGGCAGGTGCGATGAAGTTGAACGGCTGGGTTTCGCCGGCGGGGGCGAAGCTGTTCACGCCGACCACCTTGCCGTTCAGCCCGATTGTGGGGCCACCGCTCATGCCTTCCGTCATCGCAGCGTCGATCTCGTACTCGGGGCTTGGCCCCACGGTCGACTTCTTGCTGATAGTGCCGCTCTTGTAGGTGGGGTCCAGCGATGGGCCGGTGATGTTTTGGGTGCTTTCGGGGAAACCCACCGCGAGAATGGGCGTGCCGATGGCGATGTCAGCGTCGGCTCCGAGTTCGGAGGACGGAAGGTTGGGCTTGGCTACCTTGAGTACAGCGACGTCGCCCTCTCCAAGGGGACGGAAATCGACGACGCTGGCAGGCAGCTTCGCGATAAGCTTGGCCCCGGTGCCGGACATGACCTTGAAACTCACGTGCGGACCCTGCCCTGGAGCGTCACCTTCCACTATCGCGTTCTTTTGGAGCCAGTCGAGGGTCTCGGAGGGCTCGCGCGACTCCGCAGCATCCGGGTACTGATTTCGGTACTCGGTAGCGGCCCGCTTGAGGATGAGCAGCTTGGCGCTCGCCGGGTCCACGCAATGACCTGCCGTCGCCACCCATCCGTCGGGATTGACGACGAAAGCCGTGCAGTTCCAGGTGGCCAGGAAAGGCATGCTGGACCCGCGTCCGAATTGAGACAGAACCTCGCCGTTGGCCAGGCGCACCAGGCCGTAGCCTTCGCCGGCGAGGTACATAACCGATGGCCGTATCAGGTCGGCCGCCCGTTCCTCCGGTTTGGCTTGCTGACGTTCGTTATCGGCGAATGCCGAGCCCGGCGGCTCAGCCAGCAGCATCAGTACGGCCGCTAAGAGGACCACCAACCCTCGAAACCAACGGGGATGTGATACGTCGTGGGCTGCGGGGCAAGCCGTCATTTCACTCACCGCCCGGACCGGCCGAGCTCGTCCTGCGCACAACGCTTGCCCAACGATGACGGATGACGGTTTATTGCCGCCAGGCGCTCGGCCGCGCGCCGCTGCGCCGAAATCCAGGTGGGATGCGACGCGAGGACGATTACCTGCCCTCCGACAACCGATGTCACCCTAGATCGCTCCTCCCGCATGCAGGTGCTAGCAACGGCCGCAACGGCGATGAAATGAACCGGGTGGCGTGAGAAAGCCTCCACAGCATGTCCCTTCGGTCCGGAAGTGTCGCAGTCACACCATTCATTTGAGCGGTTCACCGGAACGGTTGATAGGGACCGAAGTCCCGAGCGCAGAGGACCTCCGTTCGGTTTGGTGACCTAGGGCACTAGCCGGTCGTTGGGGGCGCATACAGAGTTACGCGCGTAGCGAAGGAGGATTCGATGATCGAATTTTTGCCAGACATGCCGCAGGGGGTGATCGGTATCCGCATATCGGGCCGGCTGCGCGGTGATGAACTGCGTGAGGCCAGACCCGCCATTGAGGAGATGCTGAACGCCGGCGAAGTCAGGATCGTGGAGGTCATCGACTCCGATTACGAGGGTTTCGGCCCCGGTGGCTTCGTCGAGGACGTCAAGCTGGGCTTGGGCACCGTTTTGCCGCACCATTCGGCATTCCGGCGAATCGCCGTCGTATCCGACAAAGAGTGGGTCGCGCGTACCTTGCACGCCCTGGCGTGGATGCTCCCCGGTGAAGTTGCTGTGTTCGGACTCGACGAGCTAGAACAGGCCAAAACGTGGGCCGCCGGCACCGGACCGTCCTCCTGACCCGGCCGAAACTTTTAGTGTCATAAGGACTTGTGGCCATCCAAGGTGGTGACGTGATACCCCTTTCGCCACCCGGCCACGAACGTACACGCTGACTCCAGCAGAGAAACCCAGCAGGAAGGAGCAGCTCATGAAGGCGAAAGTCGGTGACTGGCTGGTGATCAAAGGCACCAGGATCGAGCAACACGACCAGCGAGGACTCATCACCGAAGTTCACGCTCCAGATGGTGCACCACCGTATGTGGTGCGGTGGCTCGCCAACGACCACGAGTCGACCGTCTTCCCGGGCCCGGACGCCATCGTGGTGACGGCCGCGGAACAGGCGGACGCAGACAAACGCGCGCAAGATCGTTTCGAGGCCATCCAGTCGGCCTTCTCCCACAAGCACAGGTTCGCCGACTAGAGCACATGAGCCATTGAAAGGAGATTCGAATGAGGGCTGACGACCGCGGCACCAAGTCCTATCAGATCGACGTGCTGATCGAAGAACGCAGCGAGGAACGAACTCGCGCTAAGGCCCGGATACCTTGGGCGGGAACAGATCTTGTTGGAATAGGGTTGGCACGGCTCGATCCTGCTGACGAACCGGTGACCCGGATTGGCGACGAACTCGCCGTAGCCCGGGCTCTGTCAGATCTGGCCGATCAGTTGTTCGCCATGACATCAGCCGATATTCAAGCCAGCACTCACGAGCCGGTCACCGGCCTGCGCCACTGAAGGCGGATGCTGACAACTAGGACGTGATTCTGCGGCGGTTGGTCCCTGCCCGGGGCCAACCGCCGCTCTTGATCGCGAGCGGCGTCGCTGCTTGACTCATATTGCTATTGATGAGTTTTCGTTGCGTGAGGCATACAAGGCCGATAGTCGGTCGGCGAACTCTTCGATGACCGCTTTGCGGCGCAGCTTCATACTCGGCGTCAGGTCGCCGGCTTCGACAGAGAGTTCGCGCTCGGCGATCGTGAAGTTTTTGATCTGTTCCCAGCGGTTCAGTTGAGTGTTCAGCGCGGCGAGGTATCCAGCGATCATGTCGTGAGTCTTTTGGTCGCGGGCGATCTCGGCGAAGGGCTTGTTCGCCATGCCGTTCTTGGCTGCCCAGGTGGTAATCGCTTCGGCGTCGAGACCTACCAGCGCCACACAGTACGGCCGCGCCTCCCCGTAGACCAGGAGCTCGCTCACATACGGACAGATGCCCTTGAATCTCGCGTCGATCGCCGATGGCGCCACGTACTTGCCTTGCGAGGTCTTGAACATGTCCTTTTTTCGGTCGGTGATTCGCAGGAAGCCATCGGCGTCGATTTCCCCGACGTCGCCGGTGCGGAACCAACCGCCCGGGGCGAGCGCCTCGGCGGTGGCGTCGGGCAGATCGTGGTAGGCGGTCATCAAACCTGGTCCCTTGAGCAAGATTTCACCGTCATCGGCGATCTTGGCCTCGGTGGCAGGGAACGGCCAGCCAACCGTTCCGAATCGGTAGGCGCCGGGGCGGTTGATGAATGACGCGGCGGCGGTCTCGGTGAGACCGTAGCCCTCGAGCACGACAATGCCGATGGCGTCGAACCACTGCGCTACGTCACGGTCGAGGGCGGCGGCAGCGGAGACGAAGAACCGCAGCCGGCCACCGAACCGCTGCCGGATAGTCGAAAAGACCATCCGGTCGGCCACCTTGTAGGCCAGCGACGACGTCAGCGAGGGCTTCTTCCCGGCCTGCCGGGCGGCCGACACCTTCAACCCGACTGCGATCGACCAGTCGAACACCTTCCTGCGGAACCGGCCCTGCTCGGCGACCATCTCCTGGACGCGGGCGTGGGCCTTCTCGAAGATGCGTGGTGCGGCGCCCATGATGGTGGGATGTAACGCCGCGAGGTTATCGATGATCCTCTCCACCCGGCCATCAATAGCGGTGGGGAACCCGATCTGCAGCGGCAGCGCCAGCATCACCTTGCCGAATGCGTGCGCCAACGGCAGCCATAGAAAGTTCAGATCGTCGGGGCCGAGGATGTCGAGTGCGTCGATGGCCGCCGCGGTGTACGTCCATGCGCCATGGTTCAACCGCACGCCTTTTGGGCGCCCGGTGGTGCCGGAGGTGTAGATCAAGCTGGCGAGCTGATCGGGTCCGATGGCCGCGACGCGCTTGGTGACGGCGTCGGGTGAGTCGGCGAGCAATTGCTTTCCGAGTTGTTCGAGCTCACCGAGAGTGATCACCCAGTCGCCGTCACCATTCCCGTCGATGATCACCACCTTGCCCACAACCGGCAGTTCAGCCCGGTGGGTGAGCAGTTTGTCGAGCTGACTGCGATTCTCGACGATCACCACTCTGCTTCCCGAGTTGGCGAGGATGTAGGCGGTGTCGCGGTCGTTTGTCGTCGGATACACCGTGGTGGTCGCCGCGCCGGCGCACATCACGGCAAAATCGGTGAGCACCCATTCATAGCGCGTTGACGACACAAGCGCGACTCGATCCTCTGGTGCGATGCCCAACGAGATCAGACCGCCGGCGACATTGCAGACTCGTTCGCCGACCTGCTGCCACGTCACGCTCTCCCAGGTGTGGTCTTGTGGATATCGAAACGCCTCACTGTGCGGACTGGCAGCGACCCGGTTGAGGAACATGTGCGCCACCGACGGTGGGCGATTCTCGATCTTGGCGAAGTCGGGACTCTCGGCGGGAACGCGTGATGCTTTCATGGTGCCAACCCAAAATGGTGCCAATGTGAATACCGTCAGTGCAGTCCTTGGTGACCGCCGCCAGTAGAGGCGAATGTCACGCCGAAGTCGGCGAACGTCCCTCCTGCGCGGCCTTGCCCCGGCCGTGCTTCCGTACGCTACGGAAGATCACTACGTGTGACGAAAGCCTCTGCCCCTTATGCCTTTGCGCCCTTATCTGGCGACGTACGAGCCACGCAGCATGGGATGGTTCGCCGAAAGGGGTAGAGCAATAAAGTCGCTCATCATCTGCACTTCCAAGTCGCACGGCAATACCCGCCTGGTGGCCGATCGGATGGCCGAGGTGCTCGACGCCGAGGTCGTCGCGCCCGAGGCCGTTGATCCCGCCACGCTGGGCGAGTACGACCTCATCGGTTTCGGCTCTGGCATCTATTACATGAGTGTGGACCCTCGGCTTCGGAACCTGATCCGCCACTTACCGGCCGTTGACCACACCCGTGCGTTCACATACTTCACCAGCGGCGCCCGTGAAGTTCCACTCCTGAGCTACCACAAGCCGCTTCGGAAACGGCTCGAAGCCAAGGGGTTTGAGGTAATCGGTTCGTATTCGTGCCGCGGGTTCGACACGCTGGGGCCATTCGGGTTGATCGGCGGCATCAACCTGGAGCGGCCTGACAGCCACGATTTTGAACGAGCCGAGGGCGTTCGCAGAAGGTCTGCGCAAGCGGGTTGAGGCCGCCACGACCGCTTCGTGATCGCCGGCCGGATGCGCCCGCCGGAAGCGGCAGCGCATCCGGCCGGCGATGTATTCCGATGTATTCCAAGGGGTTATCTATTTGCTGACCGCCTCGCCGGCGCTTCGGACCACGCTGCGGTAAAACTCCATCCGGGTGGTGACCAACTCCTCGGCTAATTGCAGAGCGGCGTCGATCACGGTTTTGCGCCGAGACTGATCGGGAACCTGCGCACTGATTTGGTCGACAAACTTGCGGACAGACTCGATGGCCTGCTTACGGCCCGACTCGACCGATTCGAGTACCTCATCGGACAGTTCCGCCCAGCGCGGTGGCTCGGATTTCTGCGGTGCCTGTGCCTGTGTCATGACAACTCCTCATGCTGAACTCGTCGCGGCCGGCTGTTGATCTCACCGTTGACCCCGGCTTGATGGGACGCCCCGAGGTTACGACCACCCGGGCGCGGAGGCGAGTGACCAAAGTCCCTTCACACGCGGTAATTGGTCCCAGATCCACACAGGGCGTTTTGGGTTGTCGGGAAAGGACTTTGGAGACCTTTGTCGGGTCGTAAGCCCCTAAGGCGGTGCTCCTGTGAAGCGCTAACGTGCCCCCATGGCCGCCGAAGCCGCCAGCCATGACCACCAGCGACAGGGCCCACTCGATTGGAGCGATTTCGCTGCCAGTAGCTTGGGCGGAGCAATCAAGCCGTTCACGCATACGGGTCGGTACATCGCTCAGTCGTGGCGCGATTACCTCGATCAAGCGCCAAATCAACTTCCGATAGCACGGCCCACCCTGGCTCTGGCCGCACAGGCTTTTCGCGACGAAATCGTCCTGACCGGACTCAAGGCACGCCGTCCGGTCAGCCGGCCCGAGGCGTTCGAGCACATCACCCGCGAGGTCATCGCGGGGCTGGAGTTCTACGGCAATAGCGGATGGCTGGAGAATCCCGCGGAATTCTTCACCGAACCTCCGCCCCTTCCGCAACTCACCATCCGGCACGTCAGGGGATACATGCGTTCTTTCTATCGCCTCTCTTACGACAGCGGGTACCGGCCGTGTCCAGGTGAACCGGGTGCGCGTCGGTGGCGAACGTACACCGGGAACAACCGTGAGTACGCGCTGTTGTTGCGCCATCCGCAACCACGTCCCTGGCTCGTCTGTGTGCATGGCACCGAGATGGGCGTGTGGGGGGCTCTACATCAATCCAAGCTCCTGGACGCATCAGTGGTGCGCCGCGACAGGTCCGCATAGTGCGAGGACACCGTGAACCTGCTGAATCCGCTGGACGCCGCGATGATGACGGCGGAGTTGGTGTCCAGTCCGATGCATGTCGGTGCCGTACTGCTACTGTCGCCGCCTGCGGACGCCGGGCCGGACTTCGTCGATAGGCTGCATCGCGATGCGCTCGCGAACGAGGCCTCGATCGATCCGAGGCTTCGCAGGTATCCGCACCGAGGTGTAGACACCGCTGGAATATGGGTCTGGCGGGATGTCGATACCGTCGACCTGAGCCGACATTGCCGGCGTCGCAGGGTTTCTGGCGGCCACGATGTATTCTGGCGGTTGATCGGTGAGCTGGATGCAGAGCGCCTTGACCGGTCGTGCCCCATGTGGATGTCGTATCTGATCGACGGCCTCGAAGGCGGCAGATTCGCCTTCTATGTCAAGGTGCACCACACCATCATCGACGGCGTTGCCGGCTTCCAGATGATCGCCGACGCGCTGAGCACTAACCCGATGTGCCGGTCAATGCCACCCTTTTACACGGATTACGGTCAGCGACCACTGCCGTCGCCGGCATCGACCGGCTTGTTGCACCGTGTGGTCGCCCCGGCTCGATTACTGGCCGGCGTGGCAGCGTCGGGTGCCGGCCTGATCGAACGGGTGATCACGGGCGAGCTGTCCACCGTGGTCGCGAGCCTGGTGAGGCACACTACCGTTCTGCCTCTTGGTGCACCCCGCACCCGGTTCAACGGTCGCCTCGGCCCTGCGCGTGCGGTGTGCGCGGGCAGCTGGCCGAAGGACCGTATTCGGGCAGTGCAACGAACTGCGGGGGTGACCGGCAATGACGTGATCAACGCGGTGCTGGCCGCTGTCCTGAGGAGATGGTTGGGAGATCGCCGGGAATTGCCCACCCAGTCGTTGGTGGCGATCTGTCCGATCACGGTCCGCGGTCGAACGCACTCTGCGGCGGGAAATGATGACTACGGCAACAGGTTCGGCCTCTGGCTCTGCCCACTTGGCACCAATTTCGATGATCCGGCCGCACGGCTGGCTATGATCCATCGCTCGATGTCGGAAGGGAAGGACTGGGTGTCAAAACGCGGATCAGCGGCATCACTGCTGACCACGGCGGGAAGTATCGCCGCGACGGTCATCTTCCCGATGCTGCCTTTGCCGCAGAAAATCCGGACCGGATATAACCTGCCGATTTCGCATGTTCCCGGACCTCGCGACGAAATGTACTTCAACGGTGCGCATGTCGAGGAGATGTATCCCGTGTCAACCGTCTACGACGGCCAGGCCCTCAACATCACGACGTGCTCCTACGCGGACCGGATCGGAATCGGATTCGTTGCGGGAGCCGATGTGTTGCGCGACATCGACTCCCTGATTCCGCTGACCGAGCTGGCCTTATGCGAACTGGAAACTGCGGTTGGCGTGCACGGTTGAGCGATCAGCCCGCAGCGGTGCAGCGCCGCGCCGATGCTCGGACGCATCGGGCAGAGGCCTTTCGGCGGGTCGGACAGGGACTTTCGGCCGCTGAGGGGAGACGATGACGGCTCTAGCGTTGGTGGTAACCCGTTGGTCACTGCAAACGTGTACAGCAAATGGATCGAGGTGGTCGCCGTGAGCCACGGCACGGTAGTTCTTTTGGCTTTCGTTCTGATGTTGGTGCTGTTGTTGGTGGCGGCCTCGATTCGGGTGGTGCAGCAGTATCAACGCGGCGTGCACTTTCGGCTCGGCCGCGTCATCGCGGTTCGCGAGCCGGGATTGCGGTTCATCATCCCGATCATCGACCGTCTGCCGCGGGTTTCGATGCGTATCGTGACCATGCCCATTCAGTCGCAGGGGATCATCACCCGCGACAACGTCAGCGTCGACATCGCCGCGGTTGCCTACTTTCGAGTGATCGATGCCCGCAAAGCCGTCGTCGTCATCGAGAACGTGCACGCCGCCATCGATCAGATCGCCCAGACCACCCTGCGCAACGTCGTCGGCCAGCATTCGTTGGACGAAGTCCTCGCCCAGACGGAAAAGATCAACGGCAGCATCCGCCAGATCCTGGACACCACCACCGTGGGATGGGGTGTTGAGGTCACCCTCGTCGAGCTCAAGGACATTCAGCTTCCGGACAGCATGAAACGAGCCATGGCTCGTGAGGCCGAGGCCGAGCGGGAGAAGCGGGCCAAAATCATTGCCGCGGAAGGCGAGGCGCGTGCCGCGGCCGCCCTCGGCGATGCATCGGACACCATGATGCAACACCCGCTGGCCTTACAGTTGCGAAACCTGCAAACTCTGGTCGAACTCGGGGTGGAGAAGAACACCACCATCGTTTTCCCCGCCCCGTTGATGAGCGCAATCGGGGAACTCACCGGTTTCTTGACGCGAGAATCCGACGCCTCGAGGTCCCCGCAATCCAATGGGCTATCCGGTGAAAACTTCGTGCGCGCAACGACGGTGCACTGAAATCCGCGCGGCGGTGCTCGGGAAGTCGATTGAGGCGACGATCGAGCTTGTCCGAGCTGTACTTGCGTGGCCCGACGGGCCCAAGTTTCTGATAGCGGGTACCAACGGCCTTGTTGGACGGGCTTGCGTCTCAACCAGACTGGCGTTATGAGTACGAACACAAGGCGGACCGCTGAAACCGCCGCGCTGTTCGCGATTTTGTGTGGTGCGCGACGGTACTACCGCGATTGGGGTACAACAAAGTTGGAGTCTCAGATGCTATTGCCGGGTGACGCTCTGGTAGCCGACCCGGCGATTCAGACGACCGAAGCGGTGTACATCGACGCGCCGGTCGCCGCTGTGTGGCCCTGGCTAACGCAGATGGGCCAGGACCGGGCTGGCTTCTACGGCTGTGAGGGCCTGAAGAACCTGGCCGGCCTCGACCATCACGATGCCGACCGGATCCACCCGGAATGGCAACAACTCGAGGTGGGGGATGTGGTGCGGCTGGCTCCCGAGGGCTGGATGGGTTTACCAGATGGCGTGACGGTGACCGTTGCCGAGATCATGTCCGAGAAGCACCTGGTGCTCGATGCCACGAGGGAAGATGACCGTTGGAATGCGGTGTGGTCGTTCCATATCCAGCCCCATTGGGAGGCACAGGTCCGGCTGCTCACCCGCGCCAGGATCGCCTTGCGCCACCCTGGTGAGGTGTTCGCCATGGAAATGGTCAGGCCGGCGATTGCCTTCGGCGCCCGAGCTCTGTTGCTTGGAATAAAGCACCGGGCCGAGCGATCGATCGACACAATCTCGATGAGGCCACAAAACAAATCTCGGCGCCGGATCCGATCACGCAAGCTGGTGACGCGGTGGGGACGGAAGTCCTAAGTTGAGCTTTGCCCGCTGAGTTTCGTTCCATGGGGTCAACACTCGACTGACATCCGGGTGAATCCCACTGAGTCGCAGTGCGTACAGCCGGCGTTCCCTGCTGGTTACGGCCGCCTGGCTGCCAGGGCACGCCCCCGGGTCTATTGGCAGTCGACCGGGGGTCTAACGACCCTAGCGTCGGCAAAGGAGTCACTTTAGTTTCGGCAAGAGGCGGGATTTACCCAGTCCGAGGAGGATGCGATGACCACCGCACGTGACATCATGAATGCCGGTGTGGCCTGTGTGGGAGAGCACGAGACGCTAAGCGCGGCAGCGCAACACATGCGCGAGCACGATATCGGCGCCCTGCCGATCTGTGGTGATGACGACCGACTGCACGGCATCGTGACCGACCGTGACATCGTGATCAGAGGCCTCGCGTCGGGTCTGGATCCCAACACCACCACGGTCGGGGAGCTGGCGCAAAACGGTGTCTACCACGTAAGTGCTGATGCGAGCATCCAGGAGATGCTCAACGTGATGGAAGAGCACCAGATTCGGCGCCTTCCGGTCATCGAGGGCCAACGCCTTATCGGCATGGTCACCGAAGCCGACATTGCCCGGCATCTGCCCGAGCACGCCGTCGTCCAGTTCGTCAAGGCGATTTGCTCGCCCGCGGCCATCACCAGTTGAGTGGGCGGCGGGCGGTTTGGCTCTACGGTCAAGTTAGCCACTGACGCTTAAAGAACTATCACGCAACGATTTCGGAGGCGATGAGGTGCATGGCGCGTTTCCGCTAGGGAGATTTGCCGGGTTCCAGATCAAGGTCCACTGGAGCGTCGTCGTGATCCTGTGGTTGTTCACCTGGAGCTTGGCCACCGCGTTGCCCGATGCTGTAAGGGGGTATTCGCGACCGATTTATTGGGTGGCCGGCGCGTGTGGTGCGCTGGTCCTGCTGGGGTCGCTGTTGGCGCACGAACTGGCGCATGCGGTTGTCGCCCGCCGTATGGGAGTTCGCGTGGGTGACGTGACGCTGTGGTTGTTCGGCGGCGTGACGACGCTGCAAGGGGAGGCGAAAACGCCGAAGGCGGCTTTTCGGATCGCGGTCGCGGGCCCGGCCACCAGCCTTGCCTTATCCGCAGCATTTGCCGCGTTGGCTACCGAGCTGTCCATGGTGCGCGCCGGAACCATTGCAATAAGCGTTGTTTGGTGGCTCGCGGTGATCAACCTCGTGCTGGGGCTGTTCAATCTGCTGCCCGGCGCTCCACTGGATGGCGGTCGATTGGTGCGTGCTTATCTGTGGCGCCGGTACGGGGACAGCGTGCGCGCCGCGGTTGGCGCGGCGCATGCTGGGCGCGTCGTTGCCGTCATCTTGATCGTGCTGGGATTGGCAGAGTTCTTGGTGGGCGGCGTTATCGGCGGTGTCTGGCTGGCATTCATCGGTTGGTTCATCTTTTCCGCCGCGCGTGAGGAGGAGCTACAAGTGACGACGCGGCAGGCGCTGACCGGGGTCCGCGTGGTCGACGCGATGACAGCGAACCCGCGTACGGCTCCTGGCGGGGTGACGGTGGAGGAATTCATCGAGCGGTATCTGCTTGGTGCCCCACACTCGGCATATCCGGTGGCGGACTACGACGGTTCGATCATGGGGCTGGTCACCTTGAGGCAGCTGCGGGAGGTCACGCCCGGCCGTCGCGCCACGACGATGGTCCGCGAGATCGCACTGCCGTTGGACCGCGTGCCGACCGCGGCACCTCTCGAGTCGCTCAGCGCGGTCATCGAACGGTTGGCGGCGGCCGGCCACTGCAGCCGTGCCCTGGTCGTCGATGGCGGCAGGGTGGTGGGCATCATCACGCCGAGCGATCTCGCGCGGTTGATTCAGGTGTACCGGCTCGCCCGCCCGGGCCCGGGGCGGGACGCGCATCCTTGGGAAACTGAAAACTATTCCAAAGCAGAGTAATTCACGAATTCACGTGTCGGTGAACGGGTCCGGCCAAGGCCGGCGATTCGCGCGCCACGATTATTGGCACCCGCGCCATCTGGGTCACGCTCTCACCGACCGAACCCACCAACAATTCGGTAAATCCGCCACGGCCGCGGCTGCCCACCACAACCAGTTGGGCACCTTCGGACCGCTGCACCAACTGCTGTGCCGGCCTGTCGCGCACGACGATGCGATCGACCCGTACATCGGGATATCGTTCCTGCCACCCGGCCAAACGCTCGGCCAAAGACTCTTCGGCCATCGACTCTGTCGTCGGCCAATCGATTTCCGGCCACTCTGAGATGTTGGTATCGGCCCACGCGTGTAGTGCGAGCAATCCGACCCTTCTCCGCGAAGCTTCGTCGAAAGCCAACGCGGTCGCCAGCTCTGAGGCCGGCGAACCGTCGATACCGACCAGCACCGGCGCTTGGCTCTTGTGCGATATCGACTCGGCCTCGTCGGGAACAATCGCCACCGGACAATGCGCGTAGCGGAGCAGTCCGGAACTCACCGAACCCATTGGCCGGCCGGTCCACTGTCCGGTGCCACGACACCCCACCACCACCATCTCCGCATTGTTGGACAATTCCACCAGTGTCGGAACTGCGGCCGAGGGCAAGACCTCAGTGTGCACTTCGGCGGGACCACCACGCCGCGAGGCCTTTTCGGCGATCTCGAAGGCCTCGTCGATGAGCCGACGTCCGCGGTCTTGCTGCCAGCGTGCCAGGCCCGCGGGTAGCCGCATCTGCGGCCACGTGGCGATCTCCGGTGAGATCGCGTGCACGAGTGTCAGCGGGATTCTGCGGAGTTCGGCGTCGCATGCCGCCCATTGCACCGCCACTTGGGCGCCTGGTGATTCGTCGACGCCGACGACGATCCCCAACGGTGCATTTCGCGATAACATGACCTAACCCCTAGTCGTGGGTGCTTCATCGGCCGGTGCTCAATGGGTTTGATAGCTTGCGCCAACGTGCGGTCGGCCGCGGGGGTGTCGGATATCACCATGACATGAATCCTCATCGGCCGGAACACTATCGGCGAAGGTCTAGACTTGGCGGCCGGCTCATGATTGACGCCCTCCAGGGTTCATTCGCCCCGGAGGGCATCAATTCCAGCTCGGATGCCGGCTAGCCGGGCGCCTGCGTCAGGCAGCGCGGGGGATATCGGGACTAGACGTCTTGGCTTGTGTCGACGGGGGAGCCGGCACCGGCCGCCAGCCGACGTAGGTCAGGTAGAGCCCCACCAACCCGACGACAACGGTGACACTCACCCACAGGGCGGTCATGCGCATCGCGGCGTCGGCAGCCCCCATGAAGGCATGTGGGAACGCCATCAGAAATATCGCGCGCAGCGCGAATACCCATCCCACGACGGACACGGTGATCGCCGCCGCACCTCGCCAGTACTGATGGAGCCCGACAATAACCAGGGCCGCCAGCAGCAGGAAACCGGCCGTCACCCACGGCAACGCGGAGTTGGCCTCGAAATCTGACAGCAGCTTCCGCATATCCGATGCGCGGGCCACGGTCGTTGCGGCGAAGATGACCAAGAACGGGCCGAGCACGCGTGCGAACATTCGGGTGCGAAACCCTGGTAGTTCTGTACTTGTAGTACTCATTTGTCACACCTCCATTGCTGCGCCTGGCATCTATCCGACGACAGGTCGTTGCGCGTGAGATATCCATCTCATAGTGATATCTGAGCATTCAAACGGGATGCCCGACGAGGGACGGAAGTCCCAGACCATCGGGACATTCGTCGTGAATCCGCCCCACCCGCCCATCGCCATTTGTGTGGTGACCAAGGGCTGTGACTCAAGGACAAATGACCCTCGTCGGTGCGCCGAGGCACTAATACCGTCGAAATGGTTGCTTGCAGCGCTGAAGGAGGGATGACCCGTGTCGGATTCGGCGCCCGCCGCCCCTCGACAACCTGCGGTGGTGCCGGCCCGGATGAGCGACATCAGAACGCACAGGAGTCACCCGACGGCCGTTGACGATCAGGGCGCGCCGATGGTGGTTCTCGATCCGGAGGAGGCTGCCGATCGGCTGCTCCGGGATCTGCGCAGCACCAGTGAGGGCCTGTCGACCCGCGAGGCGGAGCGGCGGTTGCTGCAATACGGACCGAATACGCTGCGGCACCAGCGCGTGCGCCGCTGGCCGGTCGATTTGGCGCGTCAGTTCACCCATCCACTGGCCCTGCTGTTGTGGTTGGCCGCTGGACTGCTGCTGGTCGTCGGCTCCAGTGTCGTCGCCACCGCGGTCGTGCTGATCATCGTGCTCAACGCGGCGTTCTCATTCGTTCAGGAGCTGCAAGCCGAGCGTGCGGTGGAAGAACTCGCCAAGTTTCTGCCGCAACGCGCCACGGTCGAACGCGACGGGATGATGACCGAAGTCGACGCGACCCAGCTAGTGCCCGGTGACATCATGTTGATCCGGGAGGGGGACCGCATCGCCGCAGACGTCCGACTGCTCGATGGTGCCGTCGGAGTCGACATGTCGGCGTTGACTGGGGAATCCGTGCCGGTGGTGCGTTCAGCTGCCATGGCGGATGCGAATGTGCCGCTGCTGTCCGCGCACGAGTTGGTCTTCAGCGGCAGCAGCTGCACCAGCGGCGAGGCGCGCGGGGTGGCGTTCGCGACCGGCATGGCGACCGAGATCGGCCGCATCGCGGCGCTTTCCGAGCGAGTCAAAGCCGATCAGAGTCCCTTGGAACATCAGGTCCGTCGGGTCGCCTGGCTGATAGCCGCGGTATCGGTAATGCTGGCGCTGTCCTTCATCCCGGTGGCTACCCTGGCTGCGCACCTGACCCTGATCAATTCGCTGGTGTTTGCGGCCGGCCTGCTGGCCGGGATGGTGCCAGAAGGTTTGCTGCCGGTGATAACGCTGGCGCTCGCCGTGGCGGTGCGGCAATTGGCGGGCCGGGGCGCTCTCGTCAAGCGCCTCTCAGCGGTGGAGACGTTGGGCTCCACCGACGTGATCTGTACGGACAAAACCGGCACTCTGACCGAGAACCGGATGGTACCGGTCGCCGCCTGGGTGCCGGGGCGACGAGTTGAGCTGGACGACAGGGCTTTTGCAGCCTCCGCAGCCACCACCTCCACGGCAGTGCGATCATTGGCCGGTGCCGCGGCCAGCTGCAACAACGCGAGCCTGCACGACGGGGGTGATCCGACCGGAGACCCGACCGAGATTGCCATTCTGATGGCCGCCCAGGCATTGGGCGCGGACCCCAACCACCGCTGGCGAGACGCGCAGCGCCGCTGTCAATTTCACTTCGACCCCCAACTGAAGCTGATGTCGACCGTCGACCAAGTGCCCGACCAGTCATCCGTCGTTCATACCAAGGGTGCGCCGGAAGCGGTGTTGTCGAGATGCAGCCGCGTGCTTGACACCGGCGGCCACCCGGCAACACTCAGCGCTGCTGGGCGCGGGGAAGTCGAGGCGGCCGTCAACGCGTTCGCCGCCGAAGGCTTGCGTGTGCTTGCTTTCGCATCGCGCGAGCTGACCGTCAACGAACCGCAACCGCAGCGCCGCACCGAGGCGGAGCGGGACCTGTGCTTCACCGGCCTGATCGCGTTGCTCGATCCGCCGCGCGCGGGCGTCACCGACTCGGTCGCCCAGTGCCGCACGGCGGGGATCCGCATCATCATGATCACCGGCGACCACCCACTCACCGCGAGAGCCATCGCCCAGCGCGTCGGCATCACCGGCGAGCACCCCACCGTCGTGACCGGAGATCAATTCGAGCGACTCAGCGAGGCGCAGCTCGCCGCGCTGATCCAGGACAACCCCGAGGTGATCTTCGCCCGGGCGTCTCCGGAAGCCAAATTGCACATAGCTGAGGCACTGCGCGACGGCGGGCACGTGGTCGCGATGACCGGCGATGGCGTCAATGACGCTCCGGCGTTGCGCTGCGCGAATATCGGGGTGGCGATGGGTAAGTCCGGCACCGACGTCGCTCGTGAAGCCGCAACGATGGTGCTCGTCGACGACAATTTCAGTACGATCGTCACCGCTGTGCACGCGGGCCGGCGGATCTATGACAACGTGCGTAAATTCATCGTCTTCATCTTCGCTCATGCCACGCCAGAAACCGTGCCGTTCTTGGTATTTGCCATCGGCGGCGGACTGATACCACTGCCGATTACGATCATGCAGCTATTGGCTTTCGACGTGGGCAGCGAAACGCTGCCGGCACTGTCGCTGAGCCGCGAACCCGCCGAACCGGGGATCATGGCGCGTCCGCCGCGCCCGCACAAGGAGGGCGTGATCCGTGCTCCGATGTTGGCGCGGGCCTGGTTGTTTCTCGGTGCCATCGTCGCCGCACTACAGATGGGTGGATTCTTCTACGTTCTGGTGAAAGCGGGCTGGCATCCGGGCGCACCCGTGAACGGTGATGCCCCGCTGCACCATGCCTATCAGCAAGCGACGACGATGGCGTTCCTGGGCATGATGGCCGGGCAGGTCGGCACGGCTTTTGCCGTGCGGACCCAACGGGCTTCTTTGCGGTCGGTAGGTGTGTTCACGAATCGGTACCTACTGGCCGCCATTGCAGCCGAGATCGCGTTGGCGGCCCTGTTCGTTTACGCGCCGCCGATGCAGTCTTTATTGGGCACCGTGCCACTACCGGCCTCGGATCTGCTTCTGCTGCCGGCATATCCGGTGATCGTCTGGGGAGCCGACGAGATCTTGCGGTATCTGCTCAGGAAGTGGGCACCGTGAAAATCAGCCATCTTCGGGGCCGAGTCAGTGCCGCACCGGGCGACCGATTCTTAGTCAGAGGTGACGCGCGGGCGGCCCGCACCATCGGCATCCTGTTGTTGCTGTCTACGTTGAGCTGCCTCGTAATCCTGCTGGTGTACCAAAACTCCGGCTTCGAACGGATCGCCCCCGGCCGGTTCGGCTGGTCACTGGCGTTGCTTGCCGCGGTGGCCCTGATCGCGCGCGGCATTTTCCTTGGCCGGCCGGTGACGGGCGCGCATGCGGCCGCCGCGGCGGCCGTGGCGTTTGCAGGACTGGGTGCACACTTTCTCTCGTTCGACATTCTCGGCAACGTCCTCATCGGCGGCAGCGGGTTGACCCTCGTGTTGCCCACCTCGACGCGGCCGCAACCGGAGATGCTGGAACGGGTATGGGCGCTGGTCGACGCGACACGGGGTGATCCTCTGGCGCCCTTCGCGATGCATTCGAGCAAAAGCTATTACTTCGCCCGCGACGAAACCGCGGCGATTGCGTACCGCACCCGGCTCGGGTTCGCGGTGGTGAGCGGCGATCCGATCGGTGATCCCACCCAATTCCCCTCGTTGGTCAGTCATTTCGCCCGAATGTGCCGCGACCGTGGCTGGCGGATCATCGTGTTGGGGTGTGGTCAGCGTCAGCTGGGACTCTGGCGCGAGCAGATGATCGGACACCCGAGGTTGGCGGTGCCGATCGGGTGCGATGTCGTCGTCGACGTTCGTCAGTTCAGCTTGAAGGGCCGCAGCCATCGCAACTTACGCCAGGCCGTCCAGCGCACGCACAACTGCGGGATCACCACCGAATTCGTCGATGAGCAGGAACTCGACGGTCCACTGCTCGCCGAACTGACCGATGTGCTGTATGCCGCGCGCCGGGCCGGGCGCACCGAACGCGGATTTTGTATGAACCTGGACGGGGCTTTACAGGGTCGCTTGCCCGGCGTCAAACTTGCCATGGCGCGCGACCGGCGTGGGCGGGTAGTTGCGTTCCACCGATACGCCACCGCCGGAGAAGGGTCAGAAGTCAGCCTGGACGTGCCTTTCCGGCTACCAATTGCCCCCAACGGCGTTGACGAACGGCTGTCGTTTGACATGATCACCGTCTCGAAAAATGCTGGCGCAGAACGGCTGTCGCTGGCGTTTGCCGCATTTCCAGAGATCTTCGATGCCACTCGGCCTGGTCGTTTGCAGCGCCTGGCGTACCGGTTGATCCATTTGTTGGATCCGCTGATCCGGCTTGAGTCACTTTATCGGTACCTGAGCAAGTACCACTCCCTGGGCGGCCGGCGCTATGTGGTGTTGTGTGTCCACCACGTCCCGATCGCGTTGGCGGTGCTGTTGTCGCTGGAGTTCGTGCCGCACCCGCCCCAGCCGACTCGGCGCAGCGCGCAGTAGCCCAGCGGTCTGCGCTTCGGTTATCAGCGCGGGGTTTTGGATGCGTTCCGTTCGACGTAACTCACCACGTCTGCCAACGTGCGTAGCGAGGCGTAGTCCGCTTCTGGGATATCGACGTTCAACCGTCGATGAATGCCGCGCAGAAAGTTGAGCCAGTCCATGGAATCGAGGTCGACCTGATCTCGTAGCAGAACGTCATCGTCAATGTCGTCGGGTTCGACTTCGGGTGCAATGGATGTCAGGACAGACAGGACAACAGCACGTGATTCATCGGTCATGGCACATCACTTCTCCAGGAGATCGGGTTGCTGGAGCAACTCGTCGATTGCGGCGAGGAACAGCGCACCGCGGTGACCGTCACTTGCGCGATGGTCGGCAGCAAGGGTGGCTTGCACGGTGGTGACCACTCGGATTCCTCCGTCGATGACGCAAACCCGCTCGGTCGGTTGGCCGAACCCGACGATGGCAACCTGCGGAGGATAGATGACGCCGAACACCGCATCGACGCCTTGATCGCCGAGATTGGTGACCGTGATGGTGGGGTCCGACATCTCCGAACTCCGCAGCGAGAACGAACGCGCTCGAGCCACCAGATCGGTGAGGTTGTCCATCAACTCGTCCAGTTTTTTCTCCGGAACGTCGTGAATGGCCGGGGCGACCAGGCCGCCACCGCGCAACGAGATCCCGACCCCGACATGCACCCCGGTCGCCGGCTCGAAGCCGTCTTGTCGCCAGAACCCGTTGAACTCATCGAATCGCTGCGCCGCGAGGCCGACTGCCTTGAGGATCAGTACGGCCGGCAGGACCCGTTCGTCAATGGACCGTTGCGCATTGCGTGTGGTCAGCCAGGAAAGCGACTTCTCCAACACGATTTCCTCGGCGAGGTAGTAGTGCGGGATCTCCCGCTTGGACCGGCTCATCGCGGCCGCGATCGACTTGCGCATCTGGGCCGCGCGATCGGCCGGCGTGGCCTTCGTCGCCGGCTTGGCCGGCGGTTTGATGGCCGTGTTTGCAACCGAAGCCATGTGCTCGACGTCAATGATGGTCACAGCGCCCTGCGGACCGGTACCGCTCACCGCATCGACATCGACATGCAGCGATTGGGCCAGCCGTCGCGCGGCGGGCGATACCCACCGCCGATGCCCGGGAGCGGCCGCCACAGGAGCAGACGGCTTCATCGACGCTGCGGCGGCCGGCTTTGTGGCGGCTTTGTTTCCGGACCGGGGCCTCGCAGCAGCCCGGGCTCGCTTCTCCGCGTGTTCACCCGGCGCCAGCAGCGTGGCCAGAGTCGTTCCTACTTGCACGGTTTCGCCGATCGGGATGAGCAGCTCGTTTACCGTGCCCTCCTGCCAGCACTCGACTTCGACTTCGGCTTTGGTGGTCTCGACCACGGCCACGATCTGGCCGCGAGTGACCTTGTCACCGGGCTTGATCAACCATTCGTTCAGGGTGCCTTCATCCATATCGGAACCCAACGCGGGCATCTTGAAGTCGATCATGACCGCTCACCGAACAAACTCTGCACGGCCGCGACGATATTGGCGGTCTGGGGCAGGGCCGCCTGTTCCAGGTGCTTCGCGTAGGGCATGGGGACTTCCGCGCTGCAGACCCTGACGACGGGGGCATCGAGGTCGTAAAAGGCCCCCTCCATCACCCGCGCCATGACTTCCGCGGCCAGACTGCCGGTATGCCAGGCCTCGTCGACGACGACGGCGCGATGCGTCTTGCGCACCGAGTCGAGGACGGTGCCATCGTCGAGCGGTCGCAGCACCCGCAGATCGACGACTTCACACTCAATTCCAGTCAACGACAACTCGTTTGCGGCGTCGAGCGCCTTGCCAAGGGAGCCGCCGTAGGCCACCACGGTGACATCGTCTCCGCTACGACGGATTGCTGACCGGCAGATGTCGGTGGGTGCGAGGCTATCGATATCCGACGAAGTGTTGTAAAGCTGGACGTGTTCGAATATGACCACCGGATCTGGATCGGCCAGCGCCGGTCCGAGCATGCCGTAGGCATCCTCGACCGTGGCCGGTGCGACCACCTTGATGCCCGGGATGTGCGCATACCAGGGCTCGAGACTGTGCGAATGCTGGGCGGCGAGCTGGCGCCCAGCGCCCGTCGCCATCCGGACGACGAGGGGGACCGAGAACTGCCCACCTGACATATGGCGAAGAGCCGCAGCGGTATTGACGATCTGGTCGAGCGCCAACAGGCTGAAATTCACCGTCATGACTTCCACGATCGGCCGCAGCCCGTTCAGGGCCGCCCCGATTCCGATTCCAACGAAGCCGAGTTCCGACAGTGGGGTGTCGCGCACTCGCTCCGGACCAAATTCGTCCAACAGACCCTTGGAGGCGGCGTATGTTCCGCCGTACCGTCCGACGTCTTCACCCATCAGCACGACGCGCGGGTCGTCGCGCAAGGCGTCGCGAATCGCGTCGTGGACCGCGGTTCGGTAAGTGGTCTTCATTGCGCCGCCTCCGGTGTCAGCACGTCGCGTTCGAGATCCTCTACGTCCTCCCACGTTCCGGCTTCGGCGAACGCCACCGCGTCGTCGATCTCGGCCGCGGCCGACTCCTCGATTCCACGCACGTCGACTTTGGACAGGGTGCCGTCGGCCAGACACTTCTCGCTGAAGACTTGGATCGGATCGCGCTTGCGCCAGCGTTGAACCTCGGACTTGTCTCGATACAGTTCCGGGTCGAACATCGAATGCGCCCGGAAGCGGTAGGTACGGAACTCGATGAAAAAGGGCCCACCGGTGTCGCGAACGTGATCGACGCCCTGTTGCGCAGCGGTATGGCATGCTTCGACGTCCATGCCGTCGACCGCCAGCGTCGGAACCCGGTACGCCGCCGCCTTGACGGTGAGATCCGTCTGTGACTGCGCCCGATCTAATGCGGTGCCCATCGCGTAAAGGTTGTTCTCGCAACAGAACAAGACGGGCAAGTGCCATAGCGCGGCCATGTTCAACGATTCGTGGAACGCTCCCTCGGCCACCGCGCCGTCGCCGAAGTAGCATGCGGTCAACCGCTTCTGGTGCATCATGGCGTCGCCGAGCGCGATGCCCACGGCGAGCGGCAGGCCACCCGCAACTATCGCGTTGCCGCCATAGAACCGCTTGGAGGCATTGAACAGGTGCATCGACCCGCCACGGCCGCGTGAGCACCCTTCCTGCTTACCGAACATCTCGGCCATGATCGAGGCCATGGGGATGCCGCGCAGCAGCGCATGCGCGTGCTCGCGGTAGGTCGCGACTACCGCGTCATCATCGGCCAGCGCGCGTAGCGATCCGGCGGCGACGGCCTCTTCACCGACATACAGATGGAGGAAGCCGCGAATCTTGCCCGCGCTGTACAGTTCCGCGCATTTTTCCTCCATGCGGCGCACGCGGATCATGTCCGATAGAAGTTCGTGGGCCAACTTTGTATCGCTCATCACGGCACCCGCTCAATTTGGTGATCAGGACGCTGTTCGATGGTGGAGGTATCACCTTCGGGCAGGCCCAGCTCACGAGCCTTCAGCAGCCGGCGCATGATTTTGCCGCTGCTCGTGTGTGGCAGCGAGTCGACGAACTCGAGTTCTTTGGGCGCCACTGTGGCCCCGAGTCGCTTGCGTGCATGGCCTATCAGTTCGAGGCGCAGATCGTCGTTGCCGACTATGCCGTTCTTCAGAGTGACAAAGGCTTTGACCATCTCACCGACTGTCGGGTCGGGCTTGCCGATGACCGCCGCTTCGGCCACCGCCGGATGATCGGTCAGCGCGCTTTCCACCTCGAACGGCCCGATCAGATGACCTGCTGACTTGATCACATCGTCTTTGCGTCCCACGAACCAGAAGTACCCGTCGGCATCCTTCTTCGCGAGGTCTCCGGTCAGATAGAGCCCGTCTGCGAAGCACTTCCGATACCGGTCCTCGGCGTTCAGATAGCCCCGGAACATCGATGGCCAGCCCGGCTTGAGCGCGAGCTCGCCCTCGATGTCGGGTTCGTCGACGACGGTGATCGTCCCGTTATCGTTGTGGCGCACTATATATGCGTCCACGCCCGGAAGAGGGCGGCCCATCGAACCTGGCTTGATGTCGAACGCGGGGGTGTTCGCAATCATGATGCCGCCCGTTTCCGTCTGCCACCAATTGTCGTGAATTGGCAAACCCAGCACTCGCTTTCCCCACCACACCGCCTCGGGATTGAGTGGCTCACCGACGCTCGCGATGAAGCGTAGCCGTGAAAAATGATAGTGCGCAGGCAGTTCGGGGCCCGCTTTGATCAGCATCCTCAGCGCGGTCGGTGCCGTATACCAGACCGACACACCTTGGTCCTGTAGAATTCCGTACCACCGCTCGGCATCGAACTCCGCTTCGTCCACAATGGAGGTGACTCCGTGTAACAGTGGACTGATGATGCCGTACGAAGTCCCGGTGACCCAGCCCGGATCCGCTGTGCACCAATAGGTGTCGTCGGGATGTAGGTCAAGTGCATACATGCCGGTGACGTAGTGCATCGCGACCGCACCGTGGACGTGAATGGCGCCCTTCGGTGTGCCGGTGGTGCCGCTGGTGAAGTGCAACAGTGCGGGATCATCGGCGGTCGTGGGTTCGATCGGCGTGTTCTCGTCGGCGGCGTCCATCCAGTTCCAGAAGTTGAGCGTTCCGGGCAGCTGGACGAGGGCTTTGTTTTCGTCCACTACCAAGATGTGTCGCACCGATGGAATTCGATCGCGAATCTTGGCGATCTTGCGCTGATAGATGGTCCTGGTGGTCACCAGGACGTCGGCCTGCCCGATGTCTATCCTGGTGGCGATCGGCTCCGGGCCGAAGGCCGAGAACAGGGGTGAGACGATGCTGCCGTTGCGCAGCGCACCCATGATAGTGATGTAGAGCTCGGGGCCACGGCCCATCAGCGTGAACACGCGGTTGCCCCTGTTGATGCCCAGTGAGCGCAGTAGGCCGGAGAATCGTCTGGAAAGCCGGCCGAGCTCGGCGTAGCTGAGGTCTCGCGTCGCGACCGCGCCATCCCAGCCCTTATCGGTGATGAAGCGTAACGCTGTGCGCCTGGCGGTCACGCCGACTGCGTGCCGGTCGACGGCGGCGTAGGCGATGTTGCACTTGCCCGGACCCATGCCTTCGCATAATTGCGGTACATCGGACCACTGGAATCGGGCGCGGGCTTCCGTGTAGTTCGTGAGATTCGGCGGGGTGCTCAGGTCGTGAAGGTCTTTGCGGATGATGTCCATGCGGAAGTCCTAGGGATCTGACCAATAGGTGAGAGCGTCGGCCTCCCGCGACCTCGGGTGAATTGTTCCGGCGCAGTCCTCGATGCGGCAGCTCGCTACCATGTCTTTTCCTACTCGTCGCGTGGGTGTCCCCATCGTTTTCCCGGCGCTGCCGCCGCAATAGAGACGAAAGTCATCGGCAAGAGCGCGCTTCGTCCTTTTGGCTTCTCAAGCACCGCCGCGAGCGGAGTCCAACGACTTGACCTGTGGGGACCTAGGACCCTGGCGCCGATTGTCCGTATGCCAGAAGGTCGTAGCCATAGGACAGGCAGGTGAAGTCATGGCCCAGATGACCGCGGACACCGAGGTGATCGCAGCGGCAGTCGAGCTGGCATGTCGCGCTCCGTCGCTGCACAACAGTCAGCCCTGGCATTGGGTTGCCGGCGGCAGCAGCGTCGACCTATTCCTTGACCCGCATAGAACCGTGACATCGGCCGATAGGTCCGGTCGAGAGGCGATGATCAGCTGTGGCGCGGCGCTCGATCACTTCCGGGTCGCGATGGCTGCAGTGGGTTGGAACACGAAGGTCGATGAGTTTCCCAATCCGAGCAATCTCGACCATCTCGCCTCGATAGACCTCATGCCGGCCGACTATGTGGCGCAGGCTCGCCGCGACCTTGCCGGCGCGATAGCGCGTCGCCGGACAAGCCGGCTACCGTTCCGGCCGCCCAAGCACTGGGCGTCGTTGGAACCGGTGCTTCGTAATGCATTGGTAGGCGATTCCGTCGCTCTCGACGTGCTGGGCCAAGATGCGCGACCGCGCCTGGCGGAGGCGGCCCGGCTGACCGAAGCCCTGCGCCGCTACGACGACGATTATCACCATGAATTAGATTGGTGGACATCGCCGTTGAGGAAGTTCGAAGGTATTCCAGAAAGCGCACTGGTTTCAGAGTCAGATGACCGCAGGGTCGATGCGAACCGCCGGTTCCCCATCGACCCGCTCGACGAGCGGAGCTCCGCAGGCACCTACGACGAAGCGAAGATCCTCGTGCTGTCGACGCTGGGAGACACGGGGGTCGATGCCCTCCGATGCGGCGAGGCGCTGTCAACGATCTTGCTGGAGTGCACGATGGCCGGCTTGTCGACCTGTCCGGTAACACATGTCACGGAGCTGGAAGCTACCCGGGAGATGATTCGGGACCTCACAGGTCGCATCGCATCGCCGCAGATCTTGATCCGGGTGGGGGTCGAGACCGAGGGCGAGTTGACACCCCACCCGACACCGCGGCGCCCTCTGCGCGACGTGCTGCGAATCCGACGCTAGGAAGTGCTATGGCGTCTCCCACCGGCGATCGGTCGTTGCTGACCGACTCCGATGTCGATGCTCTCGCTTGGCAATTCACCAACTCCCCGTATGCGGGCGACACTTATGCGGACTGGCCGCTGGATCGGCGGCTTGAGGGGTTCCTTCGTCAGCGGGGACTCTTCAGCATCGCTGAAGACGGCGACGCGTTCGGTTTCGTGCTCGACCGCGTCATGGCGTGCATCAGCGCACTGTCCGGACGGGACTAGCGGGCATAGCTGATGGTCGGTGGAGCGAGCTGACGAACGACCTACCACCCGGGGACTTCGGTCCCTTTCGGCGCCGCCGGCCGATTGGTGCGATGGATAGTGGCAGATACCAATCTCGTCATCAGGAGATAACGATGAGTACCGTTTCCGTTCGGCGCCGACCGATATCGCTGTTCCCGGAGTTTTCGGAGCTGTTCGCCGGTTTTCCGTCCTTGACAGGGCTGCGCCCCGCCTTCGACACCCGCGTGATGCGGCTCGAGGACGAGATGAAGGACGGCCACTACGTGGTTCGCGCCGAAATGCCGGGTATTGACCCAGCAAAGGACATCGATATCACCGTGCGCGACGGACAACTGACCATTAGGGCAGAGCGTGCCGAGAAGAAGGACTTCGATGGACGGTCGGAGTTCTCGTACGGCTCATTCATCCGGAGCGTGTCGCTGCCGGCCGGCGCCGACGAGGGAAGCATCGACGCCACCTACGATCAAGGGATTCTCACTGTCTCGGTGGCGGTCTCGGAAGCGAAGCCGGCCGAGCGGCGCATTGAAGTGCATTCGGCGCCAACGGACAGTGACCGCGGTGCGCGATGACCAGAGCGGCTGACGTAGCCCGGCGCTCGCCACGGCGCGTGTTTCGTGACCGCGGCGAGGCCGGGCGGGTCCTGGCGAACCTCCTCGGCGCCTACCGCGACCGACCCGACGTGGTCGTCTTGGGTTTGGCCAGGGGAGGGCTGCCCGTGGCGTGGGAGGTAGCAGCTGCGTTGCACGCCCCGCTGGATGCCTTCATCGTCCGCAAGCTCGGTGTTCCCGGGCATGAAGAGTTCGCGGTCGGGGCTCTCGCCAGCGGGGGGCGCGTCGTCGTCAATGACGATGTGGTGCGAGGCCTGCGGATAACGCCGCAGCAGTTACGCTTCATCGCCCAACGTGAAGGGCGGGAACTTGTCCGGCGCGAGGCCGTTTATCGCGACGGGCGTCCACCGGTAGACGTGACCGGCAAGACGGTCATCCTCGTCGATGATGGATTGGCCACCGGCGCAAGCATGTTCGCGGCGGTACAGGCTCTGCGCGAGGCCGAGCCCGCCCACATCGTGATGGCCGTGCCCGCGGCGCCCGAATCTACATGCCGGGAATTCGCGGGCCTGGTGGACGACGTCGTGTGCGCCAGCATGCCGACCCCATTTTTCGCCGTCGGTGAGTCGTTCTGGGATTTTCGTCAGGTAACCGATGACGAGGTGCGCCAGCTTCTTGCCACACCCACCACAGGAGCGTCGAACACAACTGTCACCGAGGTGATGCCTGCGCAGGTCATCGCCAGCGTGGCCATCGACGCGCCGGCGGGTGTCCCACCGCGTGAGGCGTTGGACGAGCTGATAGGCGATGCGCGAATCGTGCTGATCGGCGAGAGCTCGCATGGCACGCAGGAGTTCTACGAGGCACGGGCCGCGATCACGAAATGGCTGATCGACGACAAAGGCTTCTGCGCAGTCGCCGCGGAGGCTGACTGGCCTGACGCCTACCGGGTGAATCGGTACGTTCACGGTCGGGGCGAAGACGACAGCGCCGACGCGGCGTTGAGCGGCTTCGAGCGCTTTCCGGCCTGGATGTGGCGCAACACGGTCGTTCGTGATTTCGTTGACTGGCTGCGCCTGCGAAACCAACGGCAGGGGGCAAACGGGCATCGGCAGGCCGGGTTCTACGGGCTCGATCTGTACAGCCTGCACCGATCGTTGCAGGAAGTTATCAGCTATCTCGACAAGGTCGATCCGAAGGCGGCGGCGCGGGCGCGGGAGCGTTATGCATGCTTCGACCATGCCTCGGCCGATGATGGTCAGGCGTATGGTTTTTCGGCGGCGTTCGGTGCCGGCCCGTCATGTGAGACGCAAGCGGTCGAACAGCTGGTCGAGATCCATCGCAACGCACTGACCTACGCGCGCATGGATGGACTGCTCGCCGAAGATGAACTCTTCTACGCCGAGCAGAATGCGCAGACGGTTCGTAACGCAGAGATGTACTACCGAGCGATGTTCAGCGGGCGCGTCAACTCGTGGAACTTGCGTGACAGGCACATGGCGCAGACACTCCAGGCGCTGGTAAGACATCTGGACCGTCATTCGGATGTTCCATCAGCGCGAATCGTGGTGTGGGCCCACAATTCTCATGTCGGTGATGCCCGGGCGACCGAGGTCTGGGCGGACGGGCAGCTCACGCTCGGACAGCTTGTCCGGCAGCAATTCGGTGAGGAGTCCCGGCTGATCGGTTTCAGCACCTACTGCGGCACGGTGACCGCTGCCAGCGAGTGGGGCGGCTTGGCCGAACGAAAGGCCATTCGGCCGGCGCTCAACGGAAGCATCGAAGAACTTCTGCACGACACCGGTAAGACCTCGTTCTTGATTTCGCCGCTCATCAGCCCGGAAGCCGCCGAGCCGCTCAGCGCGGTTCGGCTGGGTCGTGCCATCGGCGTCATTTACCGGCCCGAAACGGAACGGCAGAGCCACTACTTTCATGTCCGGCCCGCCGACCAATTCGACGCGATGATCCATATTGATGGAACCAGGGCGCTGGAACCTCTGGAGCCCACCAGCCTGTGGATCGCCGGGGAAACACCGGAAACGTATCCCACCGGACTGTGATCAACGAAGCGAAGTCAACGGACATGGATGCGCGAACCCAATCGACCCCCGGCCGAGTGCAGATCGTCACTTTGACCATGAATCCGGCTCTGGACATCACAACAAGTGTTGACGTGGTGCGGCCGACCGACAAAATGCGCTGCCAGACAACGCGTTACGACCCGGGTGGCGGCGGCATCAACGTTGCTCGCGTCGCGAACGTCCTCGGCGCTTCGGTATCGGCCGTTTTCACCGCCGGCGGACCGGCCGGTGCTCTTGTCGCATCGCTGGTCGCGGATGAGGGAGTGCCCTGTCAGCAGGTCGACATCGCAGCGCCGACACGTGAAAGCTTCACCGTCAACGAGAACAGTTCCGGCAAGCAATACCGTTTCGTTCTTCCCGGCCCGCGGCTGTCGGCTGCCGAACAGTCGCGGTGCCTCCGTCGGCTACGGGCGCAGGCGGAGTCCGCCGACTTGGTCGTCGCGAGCGGAAGCCTGCCACCGGGCGTGCCGCCTGACTACTATCAGCGGGTTGCCGACATCTGCCAGGATGCGGACTCACGCCTTGTTCTGGACACGTCGGGCGGTGGATTGCAGCACATCGTTTCGGGTGTTCATCTCCTCAAGGCGAGCGTGCGGGAACTGGGCGAGCGTGTTGGGCGCCTCCTTGCCACCGAGTCGGAGCAATTGGCCGCCGCACGTTCGCTTGTCGAAAACGGCTGTGCGCAAGTGGTCCTGGTGTCACTGGGGTCTCGGGGAGCGCTTCTCGCGACCCGGCACGTCAGCCAGCGATTCTCCGCAATCTCGGTACGTGGCGGTGGGAGCGGCGTTGGCGCGGGCGACGCGATGGTTGGCGCTATCACGACTGGGCTCAGTCGCGGATGGCCGCTGGTCAAATCCGTTCGCTTGGGTATAGCCGCGGGCGCAGCGATGTCGATGACACCCGGTACGGAAGTCTGCAGCCGAGCGGACATCGAGAAATTGTTCGCCCTTGCCGCTGAGCCTTATGACCTCACACGCCCGTGAACGGTATGGGACGAACGGCTGTTGACATGGGGCCTAAGGACCCCTCCATAACGGGTGAAGAATCCATAGCCTGTCATTGAGGCGATCGGTGAGCGACCGCAACAGCTAGACCAGGAGCTCTGATGAATCAGCTGCACTCGAAGTCGGTGGTCGTCGGCATCGACGGGTCGCAAGCTGGGGTGAACGCGGCGAAATGGGCGGTCGACGAGGCGATCACGCGACAGCTGCCCCTCCGCCTCGTCCATGTCGCCGGACGCAGGGGATCGCGATCCACGTCGGCGCAACCGTCCGACTGGGAAGTCGAGGCCGGCGAAACCGCCCTTTACCAAGCTGAAGTTGCGGTGCACGGCATGGGGAAACCCGTTGAGGTTGAAACGGTCCTGCTGTCAGGCGACCCAGAACAGGTACTGATCGATGAATCGTTGGACGCCGCGCTGGTGTGTGTCGGTACCGACCAGCGCCGGTGGGCGGTCGACAAGCTGCTGGGCGCAACCGAGGCCGCGTTGGCCTCGCGGGCACATTGCCCGGTGGCGATCATCCGGACCAGCCCCGACGGAACGCCGGCACGGCCCGGGGTGATCGCCGTCGTGCTCAACGACGAGCCCGACAACGAAGAGGTTATCCACCAGGCTATGGAGGAAGGACGTCGGCGCAACGCCACGGTGCGGCAGATCGATCGGCGCCTGAACAGCTGGATTCGGCGCTATCCGGACGTGCCCGTCCAGATCGTCGCAGCCGGCACCGGCTCAAGGTCTTCTGAGAACCGCAGCAGTGCGATCGAACTCGCGGTTGTAGGCAGGGCCGACGCCAGCCACATCGCCGACCTTGGCACACCAAATTATCACCCGATTGTGGGTTATCCGAGCTGCTCAGTGCTGATCGTCCGTGACTAGGTCGCAGAGCTTGCCCATGAACGAGTTACCTAGAGAGCGCCCAATCGTCGTGGGTGTCGACGGGTCGAAGGCGGCATTGCAGGCCGCTCTCTGGGCTGTGGACGAAGCGGTGGATCGGGACGCTCCGCTGCGATTGCTTCATGTGATCGAGTATGGCGATGGGCGCCATGTCGAGCCGGAAGCTCTGGACCGCATGTCGTCCACCGCGGAAACCGCAATCGGACGCGCGCTCAGGGCAATCGAAGCCACGGGACGCCAAGCGAAGACGGAGATGGAGATCGTCCGGGGGCCGACGGTCAGGTCGTTGCTCGACGCGTCGGCATCCGCGGCCATGACATGTGTGGGTGCGGTGGGCCTGCGCCATTTTCGACCGGGCCGGGTGGGTTCCACCGCTGCCGCTCTGGCCGTCTCCGCGCCGTGTCCCACGGCCATCATTCGCAGGTCTCACGATCAACCCGACCGTTCGGCGCCGGGGATCGTCGTCGAGGTGGACAATTCTCCCGACAGCGCCAAGTTGCTGGGCATTGCCATGGAGGAAGCTCGGATGCGTAACGCCACCGTTCGCGCAATCATGTGCCGGCGAAGCGTGTCCTACGATGCGGCGATCGAAGGCAAGCACGACCGCCCGGCAGTCGCCGACCTGGATCGTCGGCTGGCCGGTTGGAGACGTCGTTACCCGCATGTTCAGGTGGAGTCGGCGGCGGTGCACAACACTCTTCTGGAGTATCTGGCGGGCAACCGCGGATCGGTGCAACTGGCGATTGTCGGCTCCGACAACCGTGACCATCTCCAGGAACTAATAGGACCGGTCGGCAGTGCCGTACTCCAAGACGCCGGCTGCTCGCTGCTGGTCGTCAACGGCCGACATCTGTGAAAGGACGGGCTCGCCATGGTTACGGTCTTTTTGGTCGACGATCACGAAGTCGTCCGCCGCGGGCTTACCGATCTGCTCGCCTCCGATCCCGAGCTGGAAGTCATCGGTGATGCGGGTTCGGTGTCCGAAGCGATGGTGCGGATAACCGCGACGAAGCCCGACGTAGCCGTACTCGATGTGCGCCTTCCTGACGGAAACGGCATCGAGTTGTGCCGTGACCTCCTGTCGGAGCTTCCGGAGTTGCGGTGTCTGATGTTGACGTCGTTCACGTCCGACGAGGCGATGCTGGAGGCCATCCTGGCTGGTGCCAGCGGGTACGTCGTCAAGGACATCCGGGGGATGGAACTTGCTCAAGCGATCAAGGACGTGGGTGCCGGTAAATCGCTGCTGGACAGTCGCGCGGCGACAGCGCTGATGGCCAAGCTCCGGGGCGGCACGGAACACAAGGATCCGCTATCCGGATTGACCGAGCAGGAGCGAACGCTTCTGGGCCTGCTCGGCGAGGGCTTGACCAACAGACAGATCGCCGCCCGGATGTTCCTGGCCGAGAAAACGGTGAAGAACTACGTATCGCGGTTGCTGGCCAAACTCGGCATGGAGCGGCGTACTCAAGCCGCGGTCTTTGCAACGAGGTTGGATCAGCACTCAACCCCCCGGCGGCAGGCCTCTGACCTGTGAGGACGGTCATCGGCGGCCCAATTTACTGTTGGGGGTGAGTGCCTGAGGGGACTAAGCTGGGCTGAGCACCTCCGCGTTGATGCCTTCGGACTCGCATTGTGTAACGCGCAGTTGCTACGGGGGTTAGTTGCCGGAGGTATCACGTCGGGTGGCCAACGACGATAACGGGTCGGCTTTTGCCGGACTGGGCGATCGTGGACTGGTGAGCAAGATGCACCAGCAGCTCGACGAGCTGCTGGCAGCGCGCGATCAGATGGAGCGATTGCTGCGTGTGATCGTTGAAATCGGCTCAGATCTTGATCTCGACGCGACGCTGCGCCGGATCGTTCACGCTGCCAAGGATCTGACCCGTGCTCCCTACGCGGCGCTTGCCGTACGTGATCCCGGCGGTACGTTGATCTCGTTTATCCACGACGGCATCGACTCCGCCACAACGGAACGGATCGGGCATCTGCCCATCGGTAAGGGAGTTCTTTCAGTCTCGCTTCTCGACACGCCGGCTTTGCGCCTGGACGACCTCACGAGACACCCGGCTGCGGTCGGCTTCCCAGATCATCATCCGGCCATGCAAGGCTTTATCGGGGTGCCCATCACCATCCGTGGAGCGGTTTTCGGCAATCTTTACCTGACCCACGACGAGCCGGGTCGAGCGTTCTCAGACTCCGATGAGGTTGCCGCACGGGCTCTCGCGATTGCGGCGGCCGTTGCGATCGACAATGCGCAACTCTTCGAGCGCGAACGCATGTCGGTGAAATGGATGGAAGTCAGTCGAGAGATCACCACCGCTCTGCTGTCCAATGCTGAATCATATCTGACCCCAATGCAATTGATCGCCGACCGCGCGTGCGCTCTCACCGAATCCGAGCAGGCGATCGTGCTGGTGCCGCCCGATGCCGACCTACCCGTCGACGAGATTGACACCCTGGTGATCTCGGCGGCGGTGGGACTCAACGCCTCCGAGGTGATCGGTCAACGGATTCCGGTGGATGCCTCGACTAGCGGTGCTGTGTTCCGCTCTGGTGAGCCGGTGATCACCGAGTCATTGAGCTATCCGATCAAGGCTTTCACCGACGTCGGGCAACGCAGCGCGATCCTGATGCCGTTGCGGACCCAGGATGAAGTCGCCGGAGTGATTGCATTGGCGCGCAGCGCCGATCGGCCGCCGTTCGATGACGGTTACCTAGACCTGGTACGCGATTTCGCCACCCACGCGGCACTGGCTCTGATGCTCGCCTCCGCTCGCGAGCATGCCCGCCAGCTGACCCTGGTGGCCGAGCGTGAGCGCATCGCGCACGACTTGCACGACCACGTCATCCAAAGATTGTTCGCAGCGGGCATGGACCTACAAGGCACCGTTGCCCGGGCACGTTCGCCCGAGATTGTCGAACGACTCAATAGAACGCTGGATGATCTCCAGACCATTATCGAGGAGATCCGCACCACCATTTTTCAGTTGAAATCCCCACTGGGGCACGAAAGTGGCTTCCGCCAACGGATTCAGCGAGTCATCACCGACCTCACGGAAAACCGTGACATTGTCACGACCGTACGTGTGCACGGGCCGACGACCGCTGTCGACGGTGAGCTTGCCGAGCATGCCGAAGCCGTCGTCGCGGAAGCCGTGAGCAACGCCGTCCGTCACTCCGGCGCCTCGCGACTGACAGTCGACATCAATGTCGGAGACATGCTGACGCTCGACATCGTCGACAACGGAAGCGGCATGCCGGCTGACAATCACAGGCGCAGCGGCCTGGCGAATATGCTTTACCGCGCGGAACAACTCGGGGGCCGCTGCGCGATTTCCAACGAGGCTACCGGGGGTACGCGCGTTCACTGGAGCGCTCCGCTCACGACTCGCTGACCCGCCGTCCGCATCAATGCGTACGGGACCAATGGCACCGATGCGGGGTCCAATGGCCCTGCCCGATCTTCAGCTCTACCCATAGCGTCATGTGGAGGCCGGCGAAATGACCGCAACACCTGACCCGGTCCGAGGAGACGCAATGGGCAGTCAAGCGGTGGCGGACACTGTCACATCCCGATTGCTGGACGGCCGGGTGATCTCATTGCGTCGCATAAACAGCAAAGACGCCGAAGCTGTTGTCGCTCTTCACCAACAACTCAGCGATCACGACCGCTACTTCCGCTTCTTCACCCTGCATCCAGCCCACCTGGACGAGCTCGTGAGGGAGCTGATCAAACCCCAGGACGGGCAATACGCGTTGGGCGCGTTCGAAGGAGACCGGCTCCTAGGTGTCGCGAACTACACGGTCTGCGGTGATCCGACGGCCGCCGACATCGCCATTGTGGTTGCTCATGAGGACCATTCGCTCGGCGTGGGAACGGCATTACTCCGACGCCTGGCACACATCGCCAGAGACCATGGGATTCGGCGATTCGTCGCCGACGTGTTGGCTCAGAACCACCTGATGCTCGCCGTCTTGTCCGATTTCGGCTGGCCGCGTGAGCGAAGCAACTTCGGATCAATCCTTCACCTGGACATCAGCCTGCCCGACCGCATTGGCGTGTCACTGCCAGCCGGCCAAGAGATTTCGTAGAGGAGATCGACGTGTCAGAGACCAAAAACCGCGGAATTCTTGTCTGCGTCGACGGATCGGCGGCATCTGACGCCGCGGTGGCCTGGGCGGCCCGTGAGGCCGTTATGCACGACCTGCCGATTACGCTGGTGCATGCCGCGCCCCCGGTGGTCGTGGGTTGGCCGGTCGGCCAGTTATATGCCGACATTCCCGAATGGCAGCGGGAAGGCGCACAGCACATCATCGACCAGGCCCGTAAGACGGTTACTGCCAATCTAGGCGGCGTGAAGCCGCCTGAAATGCGCACCGAGATCATCTATTCGAGTGTTCTGCCGACACTGATCACTGCCTCCCGGGACGCATCGATGATCGTTGTCGGCAGCCAGGGACTCGGGGCGCTGGGCCGCTTGCTGCTGGGTTCGGTCACCGCCGGGTTGTTACACCATGCGCACTGCCCGGTGGCGGTCATCCACTCCGACGCAGGCGCGACGCCCGCTGCCGATGCGCCCGTGCTGGTGGGCACCGACGGATCGCCCGCATCGGAACCGGCGATCGCCGTGGCCTTCGACGAAGCGTCTCGGCGGGGCGTGGGCCTGGTTGCACTCCACGCGTGGAGCGACGTGGGCGTCTTTCCCATACTGGGAATGGACTGGCGTGACAACGAGGTTCAGGGGCACGAGATCCTTGCAGAGCGTCTCGCCGGATGGCACGAACAGTATCCCAATGTGCGCGTGAAGCGAGTGGTCGTGTGCGACAAACCTGCTCGTTGGCTACTCGAACAGGCCGAGCACGCTCAGCTCGTAGTCGTCGGCAGCCATGGGCGAGGTGGGTTCGCGGGCATGCTGCTGGGGTCGGTGGGCCGGCACGTCGCTCAGGCGGCGACGGTTCCGGTGATCGTGACCCGCTAGTCGCTGACCTCCGTTTAACGCTCAGCGCACCACGAGCACAGAACATCCGGTGTGTCCGAAGCGGGGAGTCAGTGGACCGACCATTCGGGCGACCTTGTCGGAATACCAGCGGTCCACTACCGCGAGCTCCACCGGTTCCTGTGTGCCGATCAAATACTCGGCGGCCCCATGTCTGGCCGCGGCGGGACGCACATGCACCTCGGGATACTGAGTCACCCACCGGCGAAGTCGACGGTCCAACTGACGGTACGGAATCTCTCCGAAGCCCCATCGCCACGTACCCATCGCCAGAATTGGCGCGCTGCGAAGCCGGGCTTCCCTGAAACCATGCTCGAGCACAGAATCGTTCTGTGGTGAGTCGTCCACCACCACGGCAATCGATCCCGAAAGTGACTCTCCGGCATCGCGATTGGCGCGCACAATTGCCACCGGGCACTGCGCGTTCTCAGCCACACCCTCGGCAGTTGACCCAATGATCTTTCGGGCGATCTGGCCGATCCCCACAGAACCTACGCAGACCATGGCCGCGTGGCGCGATTCCTCGACCAAAGCGTCGGTCGGCGAGCCGTGTACCAGATCGGTCTCCAATTTGACTTCCGTAGTCGTGGCGTGAAGCGCTGCACAAGCGGCGCGCAAGGCGGCTTCGCCGCATTCCACATCGAGACGGGAATCGTCGGCTTTGCGCTCAGGGATCGTATACACCAGGCGAAGCGGGATGTCCCGACTGGTCGCCTCGGCGACCGCCCACTTTGCCGCGTTGATCGCCGCATCGGAGCCGTCGATACCCACGACTATCCAGCGTGGTGAGTGCGGAGCGTTCATCACATTTCTCCGATCAAAGGCTTGGACTGGCGGGGTAACCCGTGGTCAATCGCAGACGCTATTGGGCCGTGCCGGCCGGCGGCAGGGCCGTTCGGCCCCTCGCTTGGCGGCAATGGTCACCACCTCACCCGACCTCGATGGTGTGTCCCGGCGCGAGTTGTCGCACGCGGCCACGACATTCCAGCTCAATCGGTTGGCCTTTCCCGGCTTCGGCCGTCACCGTAGCGCTTCGTCCCTTGATCCGAAGATGAAGGCGCTGGCCGCGATACACGATGGCGAACTCCATCGGGCCCAGTGTTTCCGGCCACAGGGGACCGAGTATCAGCCGATCGTCGCGCATTTCCAGACCGGTGAAACATCGTTGCAACAGATCGACGCTGCCGGCCATCGCCGCCAGATGTATTCCTTCCGACGTCGTGCCGCCCTGGATGTCGGCGATATCGGACTCCAGCACCTTGCCGAAGTAATCCATGGCCAGCTGCCGATTGCCGCGAGCTAGCACCCACGAATGCACGACGGCGCTCAGCGTTGATCCGTGCGAAGTGCGCGCGAGGTAGTAGTCGACCGTCTTCGGGATCTGCTCTGGCGCGAAGCGGTAGCCGAGGCGCCCGAACAGGTTGAGCAACTCCTCGGATGACAGCAGGTAGAACAACATCAACGCATCGGCCTGTTTGGACGCCTTATAGTTGTTGACGCTGTCATCCTCAGCATCGAGGATGCGGTCGAGGCGCTGTATGTTCCCGTAGCGCCGCCGATAATGCTCCCAATTCAGTTCTGCCAAATTCTCGTATCCTTCGAACTGACTGATCACACCGTCGTGGAACGGGACGAACATCCGCCGTGTCACGTGCTCCCATCGGTCGAGTTCCTCTGCGGTCAGGTCGATCCTTCCCACGAGGTCAAGTCGATCCCGCAACGGCAGCATGTCGAGCGCGTCCATCGCTCGCAGGATCACCCAGACCGCCATGACGTTCGTGTACGCGTTGTTGTCGATGCCATCGTCCTGCATGCCGGGATAGCCCGAGTGAAACTCGTCGGGGCCGATGATTCCATTTATCGTGTAGCGGGCACGACGGCCGTCGAATTTCGCCAGACCGACCCAGAATCGGGCGATCTCGACCATCATCTCGGCCCCGTAGTCGACAAGATATTGGCGATCGCCGGTCACCTGATAGTGCTGCCAAGCGTTGAATGCAATCGCGAGACCGACATGGTGCGCACGTGCACTGGGATCCGGATTCCATTTTCCGGACTGCGGATTGAGGTGCAGTTGCTGGCTCACCTCGCGGCCATCGCTGCCGGATTGCCAAGGGTACATAGCCCCGCGGTAACCCGCCCGGCGTGCAGCGCGACGCGCTTGGGGAAGCCGTCGATATCGGTACAGCAGCAGAGAGCGCGCCAGATTCGGCATGCGCACGCTGAGAACCGGTGCGATGAACAGCGAGTCCCAGAAGACATGTCCGCGATAGGCCTCACCATGCAGACCCCGGGCCGGGACCCCAGCGTCGAGTTCGGCTGTGTGCGGCGAGATTGTCTGCAGCACGTGCACCAGGTGCAGTCGGAGGATTCGCAACGCGACCGTGTTGTCATCCAGGTTGACGGCGCATTGTTCCCATAGCCGCGCCCAGGCCCGGGCGTGCTGATGATGGAGATCGGCGTAGCGGCCGGATTCGTCAAGGTAATGACTTGCTGCACTTGCTGGTTCCGATATGGCCGAGTCTCGTCCGGTTACGATCGTCGCGACCTTTTCCAGCGTGACCGATTGTCCTGCGGATACGGTCAGCTGGATGTCATGGCCGCCACGACCACCCTCTCGCACGGTTCGGTACCGCGCCTCGGCCCGGACCTCGTCGCGCCAGACCGTGCTGCGCATCGCGATCGCGATCGCGATCCGGGACTGCGATGTCTGGGTCTGCAACAGCACTGACGTGGGTCCGATGTCATCGATCGCCGAGTCCGCGAGATGGGTGTCCGACAATGGTCGATAGCGCTCTACGAGGGTATTCCGTACGCTTCCATCCAACAACGACCTGAACTCAACTGTGCCCGACCAATTTTCGGCTGAGATGGTGGTCCTCATAGCGAGCAGGTGAGGCTGGTGCATCGACGCAAATCGTTGCTGGCTCAGTGTCGTTTCGTGCCCGGCGCTGTCGCGGAACCGGATGGTGCGCGTCAAGGTGGCATGGCGCAGATCAAATATTTGCCGGTAGGAGATCAATTCGGCGTCATCAACGCAAAACCACGGCCCATCGTTGAGGCGGAATGTCAACGAGAGCCAATTAGGCAGGTTGACCAGGCTTTCATTTTCGACAGTACGGCCCGAAATCCTGTCGCTCAGTTGGTTGTACACGCCGGCCGCATAGGTGCCCGGATAATGGACCGCGGATGCCGATGCCTCCGGCGCGCAACCGCGGGTGGCGACATAGCCATTGCCAACGGTGCAGAGAGCTTCCCGCAGCCGCTCATCTTCTGGCCGGTAGCCGTCGTAGACAAGTTCCCACGGATCCGCCGGCGTCGCCGCAATCTCCTGCAGATCGTCTGCAAGCCGCCGAATGAATCCGCAAACTGCGGCGGGGCTTCCAAGGCTGAATAAAGCAGCGGATGAGCGATTACCGTCCTCGTCGTGCCGCACCACTATGCCCACACCATCGAATTCGACTGCGTCGAAAGCATCTTCGTCGGTGAGATCGTCGCCGATATAGATCGGCAACATCGCGCTGGAGCCAGCGTTGCGGCTCTCAATGTGTTCGAGTAGCCAGTCGAGTGTCGTACCCTTGTTCCAGAGAGTATTTGGGCGAAGTTCGATGACTTTGCGACCGAGGCTGGCGCGCAGGCCCTCGGCGTGACCGTATTTGCGGACGGTCGCGATTACTCGACCGACGTTCCCGGCGTCCACATTGCGGTAATGGATCGTAACCGCAAACCGCTTGTGCTCCACTCGTATTCCCGAGATATCGGCCAGCATCGTTGTCAACCGAGTGGCGGCAAGCGAAAGGGCATCGACAACTTCAGTGGCGGAGGTTTTTTCGTGATGGGTGCGGTCGGGCTCTAGCAATTCAAAGCCGTGGCTGCCCGCGTACCAAATCCCTTCGACGTTGACGCGCCCGCGGACATCCGCCAGATCGCGGCCGCTTATCACTGTCACCGGACACTGCTCGGCGAGCGCGCGTAACGCAGCGGCGGCGCCGGCGACCAGGGTTGCCGACTCGGGATGCTCGACGATATCGGACAGCGTGCCGTCGAAGTCGAGAAATACCGCCGGCCGCCGCACGGCCACCAATTCCTTCAGCTGGTTGTAGACCTCGACGGCATCGGCGATGTTCGCTATCGCAGTGCCACCGCTTCGCACCGAGATCCCGGCGAGGTCGTCGACAACCGTGTCGGCGCCGCATGCCAGCAGTTCGGTGCCGGCATCCGGGCGATGCGCGACACCGATGATCAGACCGAATCCGTTGTCTATGGCGGCTTCCACGCCGGGTCGGTCGCATCCGATCACCACGGAACGCTCGGGGCGGGCGTCCAAGCGCGCCGCCACTTCCACCAAAAAAGCGCAGTTGGCAAGCCGAGGGTTTCGGGCGTCAATAGCAACGTCGACGAAACCGTCCAACCCCGCGCTGCACAGGCTCTGCCTGCAGCCCGGATCACGTGAGTAGACGGCTGTTGCGATGCCTACATCGCGCAGCCGACGGAGCAGCAAGGGAGTGGAGTCTCGAGCCTGCACGGTTTCTGGCGCTGTCTCGACGACCACGCAAGCGAGGTCGAAGATCACGACATCGTGGTAGCGCCTGTCGAGAGTGGCGGGCCACTCGGTCATTTCTGTCACGATCCCCACAGCTCCGGTCCTGATCAAGCCCCAGCGCCCAATGAGGGTCTCTCGTCCATGCGGTTGAGGACGAAAGTCTCCTGACCGGTGCCCGTTCGGGCAATAGCGTTTTGGATGACCGAGGGAGAAGGACATGACTGCATCCATGAAGCGGCACGGCATCGTCGTCGGGGTCGACGGATCACCTGCGTCGAATTTCGCTGTCTGCTGGGCCGCGCGGGACGCGGCGATGCGTAATGTTCCGCTGACCCTGGTCCATATGGTGAACGCCACGACGACGTGGCCACAGGTTCCGATGGCGGCTGAAGCGTTGGCTTGGCAGGAGGACGACGGCCGCCGGATCTTGCAAGAGGCGGTCAAGATCGCTGAAGACGCCACGAGGACAAGCCGGAGGATCGGCATCACGCGCGAGCTGTGGCATGCGCCCCCAGTGCCGACGCTGGTCGAAATGTCGGAAGAGGCAGAAATGGTCGTCGTCGGATCCTATGGACGCGGAGCCATCGGCCGCGCCCTGCTCGGTTCAGTCAGCTCCGGCATTGTGCGACGGGCGCGTTGTCCGGTCGCTGTCATTCACGACGAAGATCCCTTGATGCCGTACCCTCAGCAGGCGCCGGTACTGGTCGGGATCGATGGCTCGCCGGCCTCCGAAATTGCGACGGCCATTGCCTTCGACGAAGCGTCACGACGTGGCGTCGAACTCAAGGCGGTTCATGCCTGGAGCGACACCCAGGTTTTCGAGCTTCCCGGAATGGACTGGGCGGCGGTGAAGGCGGAAGCGAAGCGCAGCCTGGCCGAACGTCTGGCGGGCTGGCAAGAACGCTACCCCGACGTCACGGTGCACCGAACCGTCGTATGCGACCAGCCGGCGCGCCAGCTGATCGAGCAGTCGGAGACCGCTCAGCTGACCGTCGTGGGCAGCCACGGCCGCGGTGGCTTGACCGGCGTCCTACTGGGCTCGGTGAGCAACGCAGTCGTTCATTCTGTTCGCATGCCGGTGATCGTGGCCAGGCCGTCCTAGGTCACAGCGATGTCCCCGGCGACGCACAAACCGATGGTGATCCATGCGGTCTGGGCGTCGGCACTGCAGAACCGCTTAAACCAAGTTGAAAAGAGCTAGACATGTCAACCGAAACCCTTACCGGCAACTATGTTTCCAACATCGCGACGTTGCGCCTCGGTGACGCCGAGGAGGCCGGCGGCAAGGGCGCCAACATGGGCGAGTTGGTCGCCGCCGGGCTTCCGGTCCCCCCGGGGTTTGTGTTGATGCGCAGTAGCTACTTGGCCTCGATGGAAGCGGCCGGGGTCGACACCGAACTCTCCGCTCTCCATCGCGAAGCGTTGACGCAGGTGGACAACGCCGCCCGCCTGGCCGAGCTCTGTCAACGCATGCGGGCGTTGGTGGCGAAAGCGGGAGTAAGTCAGGACGTCCGCGATCAGTTGCTGAGTGCGTACCGTGTTCTGGGGACGAACTGTGTTGTGGCGGTGCGGTCTTCGGCAACAGGTGAAGATGGCCGCGACGCATCATTCGCCGGAATGAATCAGACGGTGACCAACGTGGCAGGCGAAACCGCCCTTCTCGAGGCGGTCGCCACATGCTGGGCCTCGTTGTTCAGCCCGCGCGTCCTCACTTATCGGGCCAGCCGGGGGTTCGGGGCCGATCCCGCAATGGCGGTCGTCGTCCAGCAGATGATCGCCTCCGAGCAGTCCGGCGTCGCGTTCACCACCGACCCCAGCACGGGGGAGCGGGATCACATCGTCATCGAAGCCGCCCTCGGGCTCGGCGAGGTGGTGGTGTCCGGAAAGGTCCAGCCCGACACCTACGTCGTCGACAAAAACACATTGAACGTGGTCGATGTGAAAATCGGTTACCAGGCTTTCAAGATCGAGCGGGGTCCCGAGGGACACGACGTCATCGTGGAGTTGGACCCCGTACAGGCCCAAGCGCGAGTCCTCGATGATATGTCATTGCGCCGCATTGCCGAGTTGGCGATTGCTGTGGAGGCGCATCATGGTTGCCCGCAGGACGTCGAATGGGCGATTGCCTCTGGCAAGGCCTGGTTGGTCCAGGCCAGGCCGATCACGACACTGTTTACACACGCACCGCATGAGTCTGAGACAACGGGCATCCTGGTGCGGGGTCTGCCGGCGGCGCCCGGTTCGGCTTCCGGACGTGTTCGAGTGCTCCGCAGACCGGAAGAGGGTAACCGGTTGATGGACAACGAGATTCTGGTGGCCCCGATGACCAATCCAGATTGGCTTCCCGCTATTCGGCGCGCGGCAGCAGTGGTCACCGAGACGGGCGGGATGACCTGCCACGCGGCCATCGTTGCGCGCGAACTCGGAGTTCCCTGCGTGGTCGGAGCTCGGGACGCGACTACCGTCCTGCGCGAGGGCCAGGCCGTCACCGTCGATGGCTCGAGCGGGAAGGTCATAGCCGGGGGCCTCAGCCCGCAGATGCGAGTTTCGGCGGCAAGGCCGTCGACGGTCACGACGAGTGGCGTCGAGACGACCGGTACAAAAATCTACGTCAACCTGGCCATACCCGACACCGCCGAAGCGGTGGCGGCGCAAGACGTCGACGGCGTGGGGTTACTGCGGGCCGAATTCCTGCTCACTCAGGCACTTTCCGGCAGGCACCCGCGTGACTTCATCGCTCACGGTGAGCAGTTCGCTCTCATCGACGCCATCGCGACATCGATCGGCCGCATTGCATCGGCTTTCGGGACCCGGCCGGTGATATATCGCGCAACGGATTTTCGCAGCAACGAGTTCCGCGGTTTGCAGGGTGGTGAGGCCTACGAACCGGTGGAGCACAACCCGATGATCGGATACCGCGGGTGCTATCGATACGTCAAAGAACGGGATCTGTTCGGTCTGGAGCTTCAGGCCCTGGCGCGGGTCCGTGAGCAGAATCCGAACGTACACCTGATGATTCCGTTCGTCCGGACCCGGTGGGAACTGGAGACCTGCCTTTCTCTGGTTGACATGAGCCCGCTGGGTTCCCAGCGCGGCCTGCATCGGTGGGTGATGGCTGAAGTGCCATCGGTGACGTACTGGTTGCCCGAATACATCGGGCTGGGCGTGGACGGAGTATCCATCGGCAGCAACGACCTGACCCAACTGGTACTGGGAGTCGATCGCGATTCCGAGATCTGTGCCGAACTGTTCGACGAATCCGATGAGGCCGTTCTCGATGCCATCGGCCGCATTATTGCGACAGCGCGCAAACACGGCATCACGTCGTCGCTGTGCGGCCAGGCACCGTCGACCAACCCGGCCTTCGCTGAGCAGCTGGTCAGGATGGGGATCACCTCGGTGTCGGTCAACCCCGATGCCGTCGCAGCCACCCGGCATGCAGTTGCCGCCGCCGAACGGCGGTTGTTGTTGGATGCGGCGGCCGCCAACGACTGGACCACGCGGCGAAGCCAGGTGTGACCGATGCCGCGGCATTGGCTGGTGATGGACGCCGTGGGGGCAGGAAACGCGGCACCGTACGTCACTCGATTGGCAGGTGCCGGCCGGCATCTGCCCGCGACACACCTGACGACCGAGGAATTGATGGCCACCACGCGCCATCGGACGCACATTGATTTGGAACGCCTGACCGGAATCCGCGAGCGCCGTGTCTCCGTGGGCGAGGACGATTCATACAGCCTGGCCACCTCGGCAGCGATCGATTGTCTTTCCAGGGCGCAACAAGATCCCGGTTCGCTTGACGTGGTGATCAGCTGCAGTATCACGAAATTCCGCGGCGGCCTGACCCAATGGCTCGAGCCGACGATGAGCAGCGCTGTTGCCCGCGGGATCGGCGCACGGCAAGCGATGACCTTCGACGTTTCCAACGCGTGCGCAGGGATGCTCACCGGCGTGACGATTTTGAACAATTGGATTCGGCAGGGCATCGTCGAGCGTGGGCTGGTGGTCAGCGGCGAGTACATCTCGCAGCTGAGCCACAATGCGGCACGCCACATTCGCAACATCATGAGCAAAGAGTTGGCGTGCCTGACCCTGGGCGACGCAGGGGCGGCGCTGTTGCTCGAGCGGGCTCCCGTCGGCTCTGCCGGTATCACCCTGGCCGGATTCACCACCGTTGCCGATTACAGCAGGCTCTGCCTGGCCTACCCGCAGGGGCACGATCCGGGTGCGCGGATGTTCACGAATTCCCGCGCGATCCAGCGGGCCGCCATCGCCGACACACCATTGTTGCTGCATGAAGTCCTTGATGCTGTGGGCATTTCGATTCACGACATCGACCACGTGATCACCCACCAGACCTCGGCCCGTGCGATTCGCAAAGGGATGGCACGCATGTCGGAGTCGTTCGGCGATACTCCCCGGCATGACGCCGTGATCACCGTTGACCGCTATGGCAACACGGCCTCGACGACCCACACGGTGGCACTGGTCGAGGAACTCGAAGCGGGGCGGATCGCGGCGGGGGAGAGGATCGCGCTGCTTGCGCTGGCGTCGGGGCTGGAGATCGGCGTGGTGTTGGTGACCTTGGACGAGGATCTGGTGAGCCGCTATGGGCATGATCATTGATCGAATCGCCATCGCGCGTCCGCGGTGGCGCAATCGGCACAGCGCGCTGCACCTGGCCGTAGCCGCCGGCAAGGATTGCCTGCAGCGAGCAGGTCGGGATCCCCACGAACTCGATCTCGTCGTCAACGCCGGGATCTATCGCGACCGGAATCTCGGAGAACCGGCGTTGGCGGCGCTGATCCAAGGTGACATCGGGGCGAATCCCGAAGATCCGCACACCGGTGCTCACGGCACGTTTTCTTTCGACATCGCCAACGGCGCTTGCGGAATGCTCACCGCGCTGCAGGTCGTCGATGGCTTTTTGAGGTCACGTGCCATCCAGCTGGCACTCATCGTCGCCAGCGACGCCGATCCCGGACACGGAATGAGCGAGCGCTTTCCCTTCTCGGCCGCCGGTGCGGCATTGCTATGTCGATGGACCGACGAGGACTACGGTTTGAGCCCCGTGTCGTGGTGGAATGCTGAGGAGCCGATGGGAGAAGCGCAGAGCTTCACCGCCACAGTGGGATTCGCGGACTCGCGCAATGTTCTCCGGTTCGACCAGTCGGGCGACATGGATGAGCGGTTCGCCGCGGCGGCCGCGTCGGCCGTGTGCAGATGCCTCGAAGCCCAATCGGCGCAACTGACCGATGTGGACGTGATTGTCGCAGCACCCGCGCGCGACGGATACCGTTCGTCGCTCAGCGACAAGCTCGGGGTACCGGTCGACAAGATCACCGTCGCTGACGATCAGCACATGCACACCGCGGCGTTGGCGGCCGCATTCGGACAGCACGCCGAAACGTTACCCGCCGGCGCGCAAATCTTGTTCGTCGTCGCCGGTGCCGGCACAACTGGCGGCGCCGCTCTCTATCGCCAACAACCATCGGCATTCGCGGTCGCTGAGTCGGGTGCAACGGCGGGGAAGGTGGCCGAATGGAGCAATTGACCGCCTTGGACGCGGGTTTCCTCGAAGCCGAAGACTCCGACCCACACGTGAGCCTCGCCGTGGGCGCTGTTTCGATCGTGGAGGGCCCGGCCCCCGGCTACGACGAGTTCGTCTCCACTGTTGCCGCGCGAATCTCGGCGACCCGGCGATTCAAGCAGGTACTGCGGACTCATTCGCTCGATCTGCGCCCACCCGAATGGGTCGCCGACCCCAGCTTCGAGATCTCGCGGCATGTTCACCGGCTGGCGCTTCCGCATCCCGGGGGCGATCCCGAACTGTTCGAGATGGTCGCGGCTTTGATGGAGCGCCGACTGGATCGCGAACGGCCGCTGTGGGATTGCTGGCTCGTCGAAGGGCTCAGCGACGATCGGTGGGCGGTGCTGACCAAGATGCACCACTGTATCGCCGACGGCATCGCGGCAACGCAGTTGATGGCGAAGTTCGGCGACGATGACACGGGCGGTACCTTCGCAAGTGATATTCGCGCGGCTCGGCGGTCGGCCGAGCACCAACCGGGTTCGGTGAAACCGAGCCTCAACCCACTGAATTGGGTGGGTGAGTTCGGACGAAGCGCCATCGGTGCGGCAGCCGCAGTCGAGCACATTGCGGTGGGTGCGGCCGAACTGGCGGCCAGCCTGCTCGTCCCCGCCCCGGAATCGTCACTCAACGGGCAAGTGACGACGATGCGCCGATACCACGCAGCCCGGGTCCGGTTGACCGACATGCAGAAGGTGTCGAAGCAATTCGGTGTGACAATGAATGACGTTGCGCTGGCGGCGATTACCAGCAGTTACCGCACGCTGCTGCTCGAACGCGGTGAGCAGCCCGGACGGAACTCGCTGCGCACGCTGGTTCCGGTTTCGGTCCGTTCCGCCGACCAGTTCAATGTGGCCGACAACCGAGTCTCGGCCATGTTGCCGCTCCTACCGGTCGACCAGGAGGATCCGGTCGAGCAGCTGCGGCTAGTGCATGATCGGCTCAATCGAGCCAAAGCGAGCGGCCAGAGCGAAGGCGGCAGTGCTGTGATTTCCGCGGTCAGACGCGTCCCGTTCGCGTTCTCCGCGTGGACGATCCGACTGCTGATGCGATTGCCCCAACGAGCGATCGTCGCCCTGGCCACCAACGTTCCCGGCCCGCGAGGACAGCAGCGATTAATGGGGCGTCGGGTGCTGGAGATTCTGCCCATTCCTCCGATAGCTCTTCAGCTGCGCACGGGCATCGCGATGGTCAGTTACGCCGATAACTTCACCTTCGGCATCACCGCCGACTACGACACCGCACCAGACATCGAAGCGCTCGCCCGTGGAATCGAAGACGGTGTCGAGCGATTGGTAAGGGCCGGCCGAACGAATCAACGTAACCACGCTGCTAAGGCCAGACCGCCAAAAGTCAAGGCTCAGGCGTGAACGGCCCGGCCAGACATCGCGATTCACTGCCAGGGTTCGTTCTCGCTCGGTGAGAGCGGAGGCAATGAAGACGGCCCGATGGCTTCGCCCAGCTGCCGAACGCTATCCGAGCGCGGCGCTCCTCAACAAAGCCCGTCGCCCAAAGAGCATGCTGAAGAGTGGCCTAGCCGTAAAGTTGTTTCACGACGAACTTCCCACCACGGAAGGGTGACGCAAAGGAGCGTGTGGTCATGCAGGTCAGTATGTTCGGGCAACTCAGCGGAACGGGCAGCGAATCGCCGATCGACGCGACGATCGCCAACCTCGCGATGCTTCGCGACGAAGGCTTCAAACGCGTGTGGATGAGTCAATTACCTTACGAGCCGGACCTTCTCACGGTCCTCGCCATCGCCTTGCATGAGGTCGACACGATCGAGGCGGCCAGCGGCGTGGTGCCCATCCAGAATCAACATCCGATGCAGATGGCGCAGCGCGCCCTCACGGTGAGCCTCGCCTCGGGCGGCCGGTTCACGCTCGGACTCGGCATGACCCACCAGGCGGTCACCGAGGGGATGTGGGGCATCCCGTGGGACAAGCCGGTGCGCAGGATGAACGAATACCTCGACGGGCTGCTGCCCCTGCTGGCCGGTGAACGCGCCGACGCGGTGGGGGAGACGGTGACCACTCGCGGCGCGCTGATGATCGCGGGGGCGCCGCGGCCCGACGTCTACATCGCGGCGCTGGGACCCCAAATGCTCAAGCTCGCGGGGCGGCGCACCTCAGGCACCTGCACCTGGATGACCGGACCCGCGACGCTGGCCCGGCACGTCGCGCCGACGCTGCGCCAGGCCGCCGCCGATGCCGGACGTGAGGGTCAGGTGCGCGTCGCCGCGTCGTTGCCCGTCAGCGTCACCGACGACGTCGACGCCGCCCGCAAGCAGGCGGCCGAACAGTTCGCCATCTACGGCCAGCTGCCGTCGTACCGCGCGATGCTCGACCGTGAGGGCTACGCGGGGCCGGAGGATGCCGCCATCATCGGCGACGAGGACACGGTCCGCGGCCGGCTCGACGAACTGCGTGCCGCGGGTGTCGACGAGTACGTCGCGGCGGCATTCGATCCGTCGCCGGAGGGCCGGGCGCGCACGCGCGCGCTGCTGCGGGCGTACGACTCCTGACCCGAAAAGTTTGGCTATGGCCATACATAGCCTCCGCTACGTATGGTGCGTAGACGAACTCACATGACAGGAGAACGCAGTGGCAGAACGGTTGGCGGGCAAGGTCGCCCTCATCAGTGGCGGTGCCCGGGGGATGGGCGCATCGCACGTGCGGTCGCTGGTCGCCGAGGGAGCGAAGGTGGTGTTCGGCGACATCCTCGACGATGACGGCAAGGCGGTCGCGGCGGAGGTCGGTGACGCAACCCGCTACCTGCACCTCGACGTGACCAAGCCCGAGGACTGGGACGCGGCGGTGGCCACCGCTCTCGGCGAGTTCGGCCGCATCGACGTGCTGGTCAACAACGCCGGCATCATCAACATCGGCACCCTGGAGGATTACGCGCTCTCGGAATGGCAGCGCATCCTCGACATCAACTTGACGGGCGTGTTTCTCGGCATCCGCGCCGTGGTCAAACCCATGAAGGAAGCGGGCCGGGGATCGATCATCAACATCTCGTCGATCGAGGGCATGGCCGGCACCATCGCCTGCCACGGCTACACCGCAACGAAATTCGCCGTTCGGGGACTGACCAAGTCGGCCGCGCTCGAACTGGGCCCGAGCGGAATCCGGGTCAACTCAATCCATCCTGGGCTCATCAAAACCCCGATGACCGATTGGGTTCCCGACGACCTCTTCCAGACGGCGCTGGGCCGCGCGGCCCAACCCGTGGAGGTCTCCAACCTCGTGGTCTATCTGGCCAGCGACGAGTCCAGCTACTCCACCGGCTCGGAGTTCGTCGTCGACGGTGGCACCACCGCCGGCCTGGGGCACAAGGACTTCTCCAACGTGCAGACCGCCGAGCAGCCGGACTGGGTTACGTAGCGGCGGTTACCGATTCGCGTTCCTTGGCCGGCTGGGGCCAGGGCGAGGGAACCGGGCGCTGACGGACCCGTTGCGGCCACCAGAACCACTTGCCCAGCAGCGCGGCAATGGACGGTGTCATCAGCGACCGCACGATCAGGGTGTCGAACAGCAGACCCAATCCGATCGTGGTGCCGACCTGCCCGATGACCGTCAGCTGGCTGACCGCCATCGTCATCATCGTGAAGGCGAACACCAGCCCCGCCGAAGTCACCACCGAACCGGTGCCGCCCATCGACCGGATGATGCCGGTGTTCAGGCCCGCGTGGATCTCCTCCTTGAACCGCGCTACCAGCAGCAGGTTGTAGTCGGCGCCGACGGCCAGCAGGATGATGACCGACATCGCGAGCACCATCCAATGCAACTCGATGCCGATCAGGTGCTGCCAGATCAGTACCGAAAGCCCGAAGGACGCGCCCAGCGAGAGCAAGACGGTTCCCACGATGACCGCCGATGCCACCACGCCTCGCGTGATGATCAGCATGATGATGAAAATCAGGCACAGCGAAGCGATCCCGGCGATCAACAGGTCGTAGGTGTTTCCGTCGCTGAGGTCTTTGTAGATCGACGCGGTACCCGCGAGATAGATCTTCGAGCCCTCCAGCGGCGTGCCCTTTAGCGCCTCGTAGGCGGCCTTCTTGATCAAGGGGATGTGCGAAATGCCTTCCTGAGACATCGGATCGCCGTCATGGCTGATGATGAAGCGCACAGCATGGCCGTCGGGGGAGATGAAGTTCTTCATGCCCTTCTTGAACTCGGCATTGTTGAACGTCTCCGGGGGCAGGTAGAACGAGTCGTCGTTCTTGGAGGCGTCGAACGCCTTACCCATCGCGGTGGAGTTCTTCTGCGCCTCGTTCTGCTGATCCTGCAGGCCCTTCTGGGTCGAATACATGGTCAGCATCGTCGTTTTCATGGCCTTCATGTTCTCGATCATGGAGGGCATCAGCGCCACCATCTGGGGCATCAGCGTGTCGAGATGATCCATGATCGGCAGCAGGCTCTGGATGTCGTCGGTCATCGTGTCGATGCCGTCGAGGCCGTCGAAGGCCGAGCGAAGCGACCAGCACACCGGGATGTCGTAGCAGTGCTTCTCCCAGTAGAGGTAGCTGCGGATCGGGCGGAAGAAGTCCTCGAAATCCGCCATATGATCGCGCAATTCGTTGATGTCGATCGTCATGTCGTGCATCTTCTTGACCATCTGGTGCATGTCGTTCGACATCTGCACGGTGATGCTCGACATTTTTTCCATGCTTTCGATGGTCGTCTGCATCATGTCGGCCTGATGCAGCATGTCGGCCATCTGATCTTCCTGGTACTTCTGGTTCATCTGCTGGGTGACGCCCTGCATGCTGATCTGGAACGGGATCGAGGTGTGCTCGATCGGCGTGCCCTGCGGGCGGGTGATGGCTTGCACGCGACCGATTCCCGGCACCCGGAAGATCGTCTTGGCGATCTTGTCGATCACCAGGAAGTCGGCCGAGTTCCGCAGATCGTGATCGCTCTCGATCATCAACACTTCGGGATTCATCCGTGCCTGGGAGAAGTGCCGGTCCGCGGCCGCGTAACCCTCGTTCGCGGGCAGGTCCGCGGGTAGGTAGTTGCGGTCGTTGTAGTTGGTGCGGTAGCCCGGCAGGGTCAGCAATCCCACCAGCGCGACCCCGATCGTCAGCACCAGGATCGGGCCGGGCCAGCGGACGACGAGCGCGCCGATCTTGCGCCACCCGCGAATCCGTTGCGTCCGTTTGGGTTCGAGTGTCTTACCAAAGCGCGTCGCCACCGAGATCACCGCGGGACCCAGCGTCAGCGCCGCGCCGACCACGACCACCATGCCGATAGCCAGCGGAATACCCAGCGTCTGGAAATACGGCAGGTTGGTGAAGTGCAGGCAGAAGGTCGCGCCGGCGATGGTCAAACCCGATCCGAGCACCACGTGGGCGGTGCCCTTGTACATGGTGTAGTACGCCTCTTCGCGGGTCTCGCCGATAGCCCGGGCTTCCTGATATCGGCCTATCAAGAAGATCGCGTAGTCGGTGGCGGCCGCGATCGCCAGCGTGACCAACAGGTTCGTGGCGAATGTCGAGAGCCCAATGATCTTGAAGTAGCCCAGGAAAGCGACCATGCCCCGCGCGGCCGACAACTCGAGCACCACCATCACCAGCGTCAGCAGCACGGTAATGATCGACCGATAGACCAACAGCAGCATGCCGATGATGACGGTGAACGTGGCCGCCGTGATGAGCTGCAGGCTGCGGTCGCCGGCGGTGTGCTGATCCGCTGACAGCGCCGCGGGCCCGGTGACGTAGGCCTTGACCCCCTTGGGGGGCTGCACGCTCTTGACGATCTTCTGGACCGATTCCACCGACTCGTTGGCCAGGGCCTCACCCTGGTTACCCGCGAGGTAAACCTGGACGTAGGCGGCCTTGCCGTCATTGCTCTGCGCACCCGCCCCGGTCAGTGGGTCGCTCCACATATCCTGAACGTGTTCAACGTGTTTGGTGTCGGCGTCGAGCTTCTTGACGATCTGGTCGTAGTAGGCGTGCGCGTCGGCACCGAGGGGATTCTGGCCCTCGAGGACGATCATCACCGAGCTGTTGGACTTGTACTCGTTGAATATCGCGCCCATGCGCTTCGTCGCGACCACCGATTGCGCATCGTCGGGTGTCATTGACACCGAACGCATCTTGCCGACCTCGTCCAGCTGCGGCACGACGACGTTGAGCACCGCGATGATCGCGATCCAGCCCAGGATGATCGGCACGGCCAGGGTGCGGATGATCCGGGGGATCTTGTCATGCACGGGTTCTTTGACGACGGGGATGGTGTCGGTTCGGGTGTCGTCGACTGTTGTGCTCATGCGGATTTCACCAGGCAGAAGGTCAGGGCGTGCACGCCGTTGGTGATGTTCTCGGCCTTGACTTCGTCATCGATCGTGATGCGGCAGCCGAGGGAGTTGCCATCGCTTTGTGCCGAAAGGTTCGGGAAGACGGAGGGGGCGGTCGTGCTCAGGACCAGCGTCCACGGCAGCGGTGCGCCGTCGACCCGCCTCGGATCGGCGGACAGGTCCAAGTAGTTCACGTTGGCCTGGCTGGCCGAGCCGAAAACCTCGTACTTGACGACCTTGGGCTTGAACGGCTTCGAGTCATCGAGCCGCGGGCTGGTCATGATGCCGGTGTCGTGGGCACCGAAGAACGATTTCACCCTGACGACCGCAAAGCCGCCGACCACCACGACCGCCACGATCAACAGCGGCAACCAGGCGTTGCGCACAAGTCTCGAAATCTGCACTAGGTGATCCCTTCCCCGCCACGCGGTCGTGACGTGGATCAGCGTTTGCGCGACCGGAGGTCGTGGGCAGGTGAGTGCCCACAAGTCGCGTTGCTCAACAACGAAGTACGTCGATTGCTACGGTTCGCGCGCGCTGGAGCGTCAAACGCGGTGAATGCTGCCCGCCCACACCGGCTGTCGCCCCCGGCACCGACACCCGGCTCAGCTTGTTGCTGAAGCCTCCCCGGGCACCGCCACCAGCGCATAGTACATGATGTGCATATCTTGCAGTGCATGCAACATTTGCTACTGGTGTTTCAGGTCACTTTGTGAAGATGCTGTTCACCAGCGCCGCGGCACGCTCAACATAGGGCATCGGCGTGTCGGCGGGTTCATTTGCCTCGCCGCTCGCCCACCTCTCGATGCCGGAACGCACCGCCGTCAGCGCCAGCGCGGAGATCAGCGCCGCCATCTCGTCATCCGGCTTCATCGCCTGGCGGCGCACGATGATGTCGGTCAACTGGTTCTGAAATCGCTCCAAGTCGGCGAGGAACGCCGCCAAGACGGCGGGAGAGGTCTTGGCGAGTTCGAGCATGTGGGCCGCGTGTTCGCGGCGCGGCGGCACGTCGCGGAGGTGGTGTGCGGCCAGGGTGATCAGCTCCGCGAGCACCACCGAGTAGGGGGCGGGACCTGCGGCGACGAAGTCCGCGACCAGTTCGGGAGGTATGTCCGAGGGGCCGTAGGCAAGCGCGGACTCCTTGTTGGGGAAGTAGTTGAAGAACGTGCGCGTGGCAATTCCGGCTTCGGCGCAGATTTCGTCGACGGTGACCTTGTCGAATCCGCGTTGCAGCGTGAGGCGCACCGCGGCATCGCGGATGTCGGCGCTCGTCTGACGGCGACGGCGCTCTCGTAGCCCCACGGGATTGCCCATACCCATATAGTTGCACGTTGTGCACACTTTGCAGTCAAAAGGTGCCGCGTTCGGGGTCGACGACGTCGTCCGCCATGTCCGCTAGCAAAGATTGGCCGATCGAGCTCGGTCGCCGAAACGACACGCGGGGTGATTCGATAGCGGGGTTTAACGGTTGTCGCACAACGTATTTCGGCTGACTGCGGCGGATGGTGGGCCCAATGATGGCGGTCATCCGCTGGGGGCAAGCGCGCCCCGCAGGTAATCACATTGGCTTTCGAAGAACCGCGTCGATATCGGCGCCTTCTCCGCGATCTGATCGAACGCATGAAACGCGCCCGGGACGATCTCCTCGTGCACCGGCACGCCCGCCTCGCGAAGGCGTCGCGCGTACTCCAGGCTCTCCTGATAGAAGAGGTCCAGCGTTCCGACCCCGATCCAGGCAGGCGGCAGGCCCGACAGATCCTTTCGGCGAGCCGGTGCCGCCTCTTCGGGATCGGCCCCGTTCAGGTACCACTGCCAGGCCAATTGATTGTCGGATTCGGTCCACATGATGCGCCTGGGGCCGTTGCGCTTGGCGCCGGTGCGATCGTCGAGCATCGGATAGACCAGCATTTGGAAGGCGAGTCGGACGTCGTTGCGGTCGTGCGCTCGCTGGGCGACCGCGGCCGCGAAATGCCCACCGGCACTGGCGCCGCCGATGGCAACCCGATCCGGATCGACCCACGGCTGGCGGGCCAGCCACAGCAGGGCTGCATAAGAGTCTTCGACCGGTATCGGGTAGGGGTGTTCGGGAGCCAGGCGGTGTTCTACCGCCGCAATCGCGAACCCGGTGCGGTGAGACAGCTTGCGCAGGAACTTATCGTCCTGGGCGGCGTGCCCCATGAGGGTCCCGCCGCCGTGGATCCACAGCAGTGCGGGTGCGTGGTCCGGAAGGCCGGCCGGGCGATGGAGACGGACGGTGACGTGCTCGTTGACGGCGGCGACGGGCACGGTGCGGAGGCGTCCCGCATTGCCCATCAGGTTCATGACGGCACGCTGAAACTTCATACCGCGGTGCAGGGCGTAGCCACGCGGCACGAATCGCGCGACCTTGCGAAGGCCGGGGTCTAGAACTTGGGGGGACGTGAAGGCGTTGTCGGGGAGCCTGTTTGCCATCGAAAAGCCCCTGTTCCCTTGCGCCGGCAGACATCGCTGACCATACAGGAACGGGCTTGGTGTCCAAGGGCAGTTACTGCGACTCGTCCGGGTCATCGATCAGTGCGCGCACCACGTGATCGAACATGGTTTGTTTGATCGCCCCCAGCGTGCCCGGATCCTTGCCGTGCAGCGGTCGCAGCATGTCGAGGGCGGTGTCGATGACCGCGTCCTCGGGGCAGGCGGAGTCGACAATGCCGAACCCTTCCGCGTCGGGGCCACTGAAACGTCGGCCCGTGGTCATCGAGGCGACGGCGGCGCGGGGCGCGAGTTTGGATTGGATGAGCGCGGCCATACCGGGGTTGAACGGGATGCGGATGTCTACCTCGGGAAAACAGAAGTACCCGCGGTCGGCGCGCATCACGCGAAAGTCGTGCGCGACGGCCAGCATCGCGCCGGCGCCAAACGCGTGACCCACAACCGCGGCCGCGGTGGGCAGGGGCAGGGTCAGCATGCGTGCCAGCAACTGGTGCACCCGGCCGATGTACCACTGGCCCTGGTCGGTGTGAGTGCCCAGCCATTCCAGGTCCAGGCCATTGGAGTAGAACTTTCCGCCGGCGGTTGTGACCAGTCCCTGGGCTCCGTCCGAGACGGCTTGGTTGAGCGCATCATCGATGTCATCCAGAAACGTAGGGGAGAAACGGTTCTCGTCCTCGCCTAGGCGGACGATGGCGATTTTGTCGGCGTAGTCCAATCTCACGGTCATGTGTTCCTTCTGAGTTGCGCTGGTAGTTAGAAAGATTCGTCAGGTGCGCCGCTGTCGCGGTGGGGGCCCGACCGTCAGCACGGCGCGGACGGCCGCGTGCAGTTGCGCACGCGCGGTGGCACTCCCGAGCCGGTCGCGACGCAGCAGCAGCGCGGTGGGCAGGTCGACGACACAGCTCGTTATCGCGTCCACCGCCGCGGCGTCTTTGCGGCCCCAGACTGCGATGGCAAGCCGCACCATCAACGCGACGAGAAGCTTGTCAAGACGCCGCAGCTCATCAGCAACGTCCTCCGGAACGTCGTCGGCGAGCACTTCCTCGCGGCGTACGCGCAGAACGAGGGTCGATGAGCCGGGATACTGCTGGGCGAACACCACCGCCGCGTCGGCGGCGGCGACCACGGCCTCGAAGGGGCCGGCGCCGGCCATTGCTTCGTCGGCTAACGAAGTCTGCACCGCCAAAAATCGCTGACCGGCCCGCAGCCAAGCCTGGCCCATCAGACCGCCCCGCGACGTAAACGTGTGATACACAGCGCCGTTGGACATACCCACCGCCGCGCTGATCGCCCGGATGGTCACCGCAGTCGGGCCCGACCGCGCCACCAGGTCCTCGACGGCGTCGAGCACGACGTCGCGATCGTGGACGCGGGGGCGTGGCATGCGGCCACAATAACAGAGCGAGTGCTCTGTTATTCTCGGCCGGGCGCAGAGCCGTTCGGGACCGCGGTTAGCATCGGGTGTCCGGATGTCGATGGGGAGGGCAAGGGTTTGGCTGCGATACCCGTCATCGCGCTCACCGGCCATCTCGGAGCCGGAAAGACGACGCTGCTCAACCATCTGTTGCGGCATCCTGGCACACGAATCGGTGTGGTGGTCAATGATTTCGGCGATATCAACATCGACGCCGGTCTGGTGGCCGGCCAGGTCGACGAGCCGGCCTCGATCGCCGGAGGATGCATCTGCTGCCTGCCCGACGACGGTGGGCTCGATGAGGCACTGATCAAGCTCGCCGACCCGGCCCGGGGCCTCGATGCCATCGTCGTCGAGGCCAGTGGTCTGGCCGACCCCGTCGCGATCGCACGGATCATCGGCTTCAGCGAGATCCGTGGTGTCCGGGCGGGCGGGCTTGTCGACGTCGTCGATGCGGTGAACCACTTCGACACCGTGGACTGCGGCGCACTGCCACCGGTGCGCTACGGGGCGGCCTCGCTGATCGTGGTCAACAAGCTTGATCAGATTCCTGAGGATGAGCGGTCGGCGGTGGTCCAACGCGTCACGCAACGGGCGGGACAACGCAATCCGCGGGTACATGTCGTCGGCACAACGGCTGGCCGGATAGACCCGGGGCTACTCTTCGACGCGTCCGCCGCGCCCCGAGAGGTTGGGCAGCTCTCGTTTCTGGATCTGGAGATCGAGCACGACCATGACCATATCCACGCCGATGCCGTCACGGTCAGCAGCGCTGATTGCGTCGACCCGGCTGCCCTGATCGATCTTCTGGAAGATCCGCCACCGCAGGTGTTCAGGATGAAAGGCATTGTGGCGGTGCGCCATCGCGTGACCGTCCGTGACTACGTCGTCAACCTGGTGGGCAGCGCGATCGACATCGGAACGGCACCACCGGGGGTCGCGGCCAAGTGTCTGGTGGCGATCGGAATGCATCTCGACATCGGCGGCGTCCGTGCGCGACTCGACGACGCGCTGCAGCCGGCGTCGGGGCCGGCGTCCGCGCAGGCCCTGCGGCGGTTGCAGAGGTACCGGCGACTCGGCGCCTGACAAGCGATCCGGCAAGATACGTCGTGATGTCATCTTCGCTGGGCGACGTGCTCGCCACCTTGGAGCTCGAGAGGGTCGACCAGTGGGTCTTCGTCGGGCAGCAACTACCGGCACCCGCCAACCACATTCTCGGCGGCCATATCTCCGCTCAGGCTTTGTTGGCGGCAAGCCACACCGCTCCGGGTCGCACCCCGCACAGCGTCCACACGTACTTCCTGCGGCCCGGCGATTCGCGCCGGCCGGTGGACTTCGAGGTCGTCGACCTCCAGGAAGGCCGGACGTTTTCGGCGCGACGGGTCACCGCGCGCCAGGACGGCAAGATTCTGATGGAGGCGATGTCGTCGTTCAAGGTCGCCGATTCCGCGCCCAGTCAGGTCGTCTATCAACCACCCATGCCAGAGGCGTCCAGCCCGGAGTCCTTGCCGTGGGTTGCGCCGCATCTGGCGGAGTCCGACGAGAGCGCTTCAGGACGGTGGTCGAGCCTGCGCTGGTTCGAGCGCCGGATCATCGACACCGAGGTAGCGCCACCCGCACGGGCGCCGATGTGGTGGCGGCCCGACGGCGAGGTCCCCGCCGATCCGGCGCTCACCGCCAGCCTGGTGGCCTACCTGTCGGCGGTGACGTTGACCGAGCCGGCATACGCCGCACGCGGAGGTGTCGGGGCGTCGGCTCAGCGTGATCATTCGGTGTGGTTCCACGCGCCGGCCACGTTGTCGGACTGGCTGCTCTACGACCGGTCGTCGCCGAGTAGCGCTGGTTCCCTGGCGCTGGCGAGCGGGACGATGTTCAACCGCGGCGGCGAGTTGGTCTGCACGGTCAAGCAGGAGATGTACTTCCCGCCGCACACCGCCTGAGACTCCGCCTCGGTGGTCTCTCATCGGGCTAGGCGGGCAAGCATCGATAGTCATCAATAGCCGTTGCCCTGCAAGGATATTCGTCACAGTGACGTATTGTCGGCGATGGGCGGGGAGGGGGAGTCGGGGGTGCGCGGGCCTTTTTGGACTTGCGACGGCTTGGCGGCGTGGGCCGTCGCCTTCATGTGCCACGACACGGTCGTTTGGTTGTCGGCCGCTGCGCGTGCCGACGCCGAGTGTGACGAACGTCAACTGGGGACCGTGACGTAGGTCATAGCTTGATCGGCGTCAGTTGGGGAATCCTGACCGTTCGTTTGCATATGTATCTAATGGCTGGGAGTGCGATGGCCGAGCTCGACTTTGCCTATGACCTGACCCTCGACGAGGCGCGTAGGCGCAGCGCGATGTTCGAAGCGATGGGTGACGACTGGGACCCGATCGCTGTGCTGAGCGACGAAGACCAGGCGTACGACATGCTGTATTCGAATCTGGATGAGGATCAGCAACGGATCTACGACGAGTTGGTCCGCGCCGGCATCCTGCCCGAACGGACGGTTGCTCGTGCTACCGATTGATCCGACCGCCGACCGTGGCCGTCGCGCTTGGTTGCCCTGCCCGCGCTGCGATCACGGCGTCAGGTGTGGTGATTGCCGAAGCAGTCGCAACTGCGATACGCACTGGCAGTATCTGCTGAGCAACAAGGGCACCCTGGTCCATCTGCAGTGCTCGGATTGCGGCCATCTCTGGTCGACCGACACGCACCGCCGCACGCGCCCCAGGTCGTGGGGGCACAAGCCGAACTAACATCGGCTAACACCGCGTCTCAGCAACCCCTGCGCCACAACGATATTCGTCACAGTGACGTATCGATGGCGACCGAGCGGGGAGGAGGGGGCGGGGTACCCGGG